>CAVRYH010000009.1:0-430199 GCA_963725395.1 uncultured Acidimicrobiales bacterium
GGAGAGATCTACGAGAGGCCCGACCCTGACTCGGTACTTGATCGGAGGCTTCGCGGTCTTCCGTCCGGGCCGTTCTCGTCGCTTGGCTCATCTTGTCACTCGACCACGGATCTGGTTGGCCCTGGAGAATTTGTAGCTGTCGCCATGATTGGACTGGCCCCCAGCCCAATCCGGCGGCACAGAAGGCTGGCGGCCAAGCGTCCCTGATCGCCGGGAGCGGGGGCGGTTAACACCTGCCACCCAACCGCATGAGCAGGGACCCGCGCCAGTCTGTGATCAGTGCGCGTTCGGGGAGATGTGGCTGATCTGTTGGATTCCGATTAGTCGAGTAGTCCGAGCGCCTCGGTGGCACGTCGCTCGACGCCGGCATACCCCCGTGTGGTTGACGAAGAATGCGCCTGAGGACCGAAAAATACCCATCGGACACCTGTCCTCGAATGTCGGGAGGCCATGGCCTTATCTGGGGGCCTCCTATCGCCGGGACTCAGTGACATTGTCAATTTCGAGCTTGAACCTTCCGGGACGGGTGGCGATCGCAAAGAGACATGACAGGCTGCTCGGGCCGGCTGAATGGCCCGGAGAACGGAGCGTTGAACCGGCGGCCGCTGATTTGATTCCGGAGTTCGAAGGTGTGACGCTGGCGGAGTATCACGCCGTCAACCAGGAATTCCGGCTCGACCCCGAAAGCGGTGAAGGGGACTGGCCCGATGGGCTTGTGGCCCATTCCGCAGGACTGAACGGAAGACGGACATCTCGTCGTCATCGAAGTTTGGGATTCCCCTGAGCACCAGGCCCGATTCATGGAAGGCCGCCTTGGGGAAGCACTGGTCAAGGGAGGCATTGCTGGTCCGCCATCAGGAATCACTTGGATTGAATTGGCCACTCACCGCCACCTCGGCTGATCGATCTGGACGGCCACGGACGAACATGAATCAGCCTGCTGCCGAAGGCAGGACGTGCTCCTGATCGCCGGCAATGTCCTCAGCCCCACGATGACGAAGACGCCCTCCATCTTGAAAGCTGAGCCGTCTCGGTAGGTTCGTCCTCCGTGCGAACCTGAGAACGTCAGGGAGCCGCTTGGCCTGCGAGTTCGTCGCGAACGGGCCAGCAGTTCACGAATTCGTTCGTCGTCGGCGCCGAGGTACTCGACCAGAAGCCCGACCACGTACGGGACGTCGAGCCGATCCGCTCGGACCATCTCTTCGATGTCCGCCCAGTCCTTGCGTCGGTTGAAGAAGGCTTTGAAGACGGCAAGGTCGTTGCATCCGAGGAAGGGGATCTTCCTGTCGGCCAGTTGATGTTCCTTGAGATGCAAGCGCAAGTCGGAGTGGAACGGGGTCGTGTCCAGGAAGAGGTCGACCGGTATCCCATCGAACATCACTCGGCTCTGGCCGGAGGTCATCAACTGCTCCGTCACCCCTCTGGGAGGCATGATCTCCTCAGGCAACGCATCGAGGACATGCTCGCGTGTCGTCGGGGGCGACGAAGACGTTGAGATCGATGTCGACTGTGGTCCTGGGTTCGCCCGTGCACCACAGCAGCGCGAAGGCTCCGCCGAACGTGTGAGGTATTGCAGCCGCATCGAGACTGTCGTGCAACTCGACGACCGCATCAAGTATCGGCCTCATCGACCTGTTGCCCTGTGTGCTCCGAAGATGGGGTATATGAGCGGGCCTCGCTGACGTCGGGGCAGGGCGTCGACAAAGGAGAACAGAGCCTCGATCTTCTCGGTTAGCTCCCGCTCGTCGTTTGGAGGAGCTCGTCTCAGACTGACTTCAGCCTCGAACCCAGCGGCACGAAGCAGCCGCTCCAAGGTGGCTACTGAAGGGACGGAAGCCCCGGACTCATAAGCGGACAATGTGGATGCCGAGGTGCCTCCGCGTTGGGCGAGCTTCCTGCGAGAAAGCCCACTCCTGCGACGGGCTTCCTGAAGCAGCACTGCGGCATCCATGCACTTATGATACCAAATCTGGTTTCGATTGGCATCCCAGCCCCGGAATCGAGGACCCAATGCAATGTCCTCAGCGTACGAAGCTGAGGTGGAAGCCAAATGCGGCAAGCAGCACCTTTCCGTAGGGATTGGAATGGCCTTAGCCACAAGGCACGGACACGTTGGCGGCGGTCGGTACCGTTGGGCGCCTTCGGGGCTGGGAAACTGGGAGTGAGCCGGGCCTCGGCTCGTCAACTCTCTGGACAGAATCGAGTCGTTAGCGTTGATGCTTGCCGGTGTGACCGGTCGATTCTGATCCGGATCTGCAGGCTAGTTGACGCTCTTAATCGTCTACCGCCAGCCGACCAGACCACATGAATCGGCCTACCGCGGCCCCGGCCTGTCTGTCAACCAGTAGCTGATGCCGAGCCTTCAGCCCGATATCTCTCGGCGACGTCCGGCGTCGAGCAGTCCGGCTCCTCAAGTCTGATCAAGTCGGAAACCAATTTGGCCGTGTGGGAACGGAAGCCGTCGATGCTACGACGCTTCACATCCTCGTATCCCCGGATCTCCTCGGCCGACGCAGCAATGGCCGTGATGACGGCGGCCGACGCCGGGGTAGGTGCCCGAGAGATCGGGTCATCAAGGTGCGGTATTCGTCGACCAACGCCCGCTCGGTCCGGCGCATCTCGGCCCGACCGAATGGGTCGAATGGGGTACCCCGCAGGTGCCGGGTGGCCCGCAGCATCCGGAATACCGGATCCGCCGCTATACCCAGATGGATCTTGTGCCTGAGTCCCAAGGCTTTGAGCACCGGCGGGTGCAGCAGCACCCTGGTGTCAGCTCCCTTGCCGAACTCGTTGGCGACCGCCGCCTGTTGGGCCGAGTCGAGGTGGAGACGTGCCACTTCGTACTCGTCCTTGTAGGCCATCAGCTTGTGCAGCCCGCGTGCGAAGGCGGTGGTCACCGGGAAGGCAGGGTCCCCTGTCCGTTCGCTTTCGATCCGGACGGTCTCAAGTACGTCCTCGAGGTAGCACCGGGCGTAGGCGATGCTCTGGTATCCGGCAAGATCGGCGGCGCGCAGCTCCAAGACGTCGACCAAAGCGGCAGGAACCGAGGTCAGCAGCGGGCGCAGCGAAGCCGGCGGAGCCGGCGCTGGTGGAACCGGCCGGGCAAGGACGGCCGAGATGGCGCCAGGGTCGATCACCGCTGCCCGCCCCCAGCGAAATGCCGCACAGTTCTCCCGTGCCCCTGCCCCGTTTAGGCGGATCGCCTCCTCGATAGCGCCAGCCGTGATGGGCAGACAGCCATGCTGGTATGCCGCGCCGAGCATGACCAGATTCGTTGGTAGGTGGTCACCGAAGAGTCGCTCGGAGATCCACTGGGCGTCGAGGTAGACGTTGTCGGCTGACCTGGTAGCCCGGTCGATGCGGGCCGTGTCCTTGGGGAAAGGGATCGACGGGTCTCGCACCATGGCCGCGGTGGCCACGCCGGCGGTGTTCACCACCGCCACCGTTCGACCTGGATCGGCGACCGCCAGGTTTTCGTCGCTGGCCACGCCAAGCAGGTCGAGCCCGAGCAGCAGGTCCACTGCGCCGGCGCTGGCTTTGACGGCGGCGTCGATCGGTCGGATGGCGATCCGGACATCGGAGATAACCGGGCCACCCTTTTGAGCCAATCCGGTCTGGTCAAGGCCAGCGGCAAACAGACCGTCGAGGTGGGCAGCCATCTGCAAGATGCGCGAGACGGTGACCACCCCCGTCCCTCCGATGCCGGGCATGCGAATGAGCAAGTCATCTGGCGTACGCCGGTGCGCCGGGGGAACCAGTTCGACCGGCGGCTCGGCGAACTGGCGTGGTGAGCGGGTCCTGTGCCCAGGGCTCGGGTCGGGGGTCACAATGACGAACGCCGGACATTCTCCACGCAGACACGAAAGGTCGTCGTTGCACGATCCCTGGTGGATGGCCGTCTTTCGCCCAAAATCGGTCTCGACCGGGGCCACTGACAGACAATTCGACTTCTCCCCGCAGTCCCCGCATCCCTCACAAACCCTTTGGTTGATCCAGACCCGGCTCTTGGGTTGCAGCAGTTGGCCACGCCGACGCAGCCGTCGTTCCTCGGCCGCGCAGCGGTCGTCGTGGATGAGCACTGAGACCCCTTCGACCCGTCGCAGCTCGCGCAGCGCTTCGGGCAACTCGTCCCGATGGCGGACCTGGGCGATGGGATCGAGGGATACCCCGCGATAGCGCTTCGGCTCGGGCGTGGTGACGATCACACGTCGGACCCCTTCGATGGCCAGCAGCCGGGTTAACTCGGGGACCGCCAACCGGCCTTGTGGCTCCTGCCCGCCCGTCATGGCGACGGCATCGTTGTAGAGGAGCTTGTAGGTAATGTCCACGCCGGCGGCCACGGCGGCCCGTACCGCCAGCGAGCCGGAATGGAAGAAAGTTCCGTCTCCGATGTTCTGTTCGTAGTGCTGGCCGGCGGCGAAGGGTGCCAGTCCGGTCCACTGGGCGCCCTCACCGCCCATCTGGGTCATGCCCACTTGGTGTCCCCGCCCGTGCGTGTCGAAGCCGGCCATTATGTGACAGCCGATGCCCAGACCCACCAGCTGGCCGTCGTCGGAGCGGGTCGAGATGTTGTGGGGACAGCCCGAGCAGAACGTCGCGGTACGGGTTGGCGGCGGAGCTAGGTGCAGGACCAGCCGCTGGCGCCGGGCGAGAGACTCCATACGGGCGCGGCCCGCAGCCGGAATCCGGTCGGCAGGGATGCGCGTCGCCAGAACCCGAGCGACGGTGTCGCTGTCGACCGAGCCGTTCGCCGGGACGAGAGGGAGCCCCTCCGCGTCGACCTTGCCCAATACGAGTGGCTGTCCGGGGCAGCCGTAGAGGGACTCCTTGATCTGGGACTCGATGAATGCCGTCTTGTCCTCGATCACGAGCACCTCTTCGAGCCCTGCGGTGAGGCGGCGGAGATCAGCACCGTCGAGGGGCCACGGCGCGGAGATCTTGATGAGCCGCAGTCCGAGGTGTCGGCAGGCCTCTGCGTCCAGACCCATGTCTTTCAGCGCCCGCAGGGTGGTGGCGTAGGTGTACCCGGCGGAAACGACGCCGAGGCGAGCCCGGGGCGGGTCGACGGTGACGGAGTTGAGCGACGCCCGCTGTATGTACTCGAGAGCCCGGGGCAGTCGGATATCGAACAGTTCCTCTTCGGCGTTGAGGGCGCGAGGGCCCACCAGCAACGGAGTACGAACCACCCGTGTTGTGTCGGGCGGGGGGATCTCCGGCAACGCCGCCCCCAGGTCGACCACGGCTGACCCATCGGCCACGTCGGCCACGATCTGCAGACCGGTCCACAGTCCTGAATAGCGCGACAGGGCTACGGCGTGGAGCCCCAGGTGCACCACCTCGGCAACCGAGCTGGGCGACAGGAGTGGAAGAATCAGGCTGCGGGCCATTGACACCGAGGAGCTGGGAAGGGTGGACGACTTGCAGGAGGGGTCATCGCCGATCAGGGCCACTGCCCCTCCGAGCGGCGCAGTGCCTGAATAGTTGCCGTGACGGATGGCATCGGCGGCCCGGTCGAGACCGGGGTTCTTGCCGTACCAGAAGCCCACCACCCCGTCGTGGTCGTGGCCGGGTACATCGGCAAGAAGTTGAGTGCCGGCTACTGCAGTGGCGGCTAATTCTTCGTTGAGTGCTGGGGCGAACGCCACGCCTGCCTCGTCCAGGCGGCGCCGGGCTCGCTCTAGCTCGAGATCCAGCCCGCCAAGAGGTGACCCTTCGTAGCCGCTCACGAAGGCGGCCGTGTCGAAGCCCCGGCTGCGGTCGAGTCGGCGCTGGTCCAAAACCAGCCGTACGATCGCCTGAATACCCGACATGAGAGCTCGGCCGCCGGTGCTGTAAACGTCGTCGAGGCTCACCTGGGTGCGGACCGATGGCAGCACCCCGTCGGCGCAGGGCTCCCTCGCTGCGACCCTCTGGTCCTTTGGAACGAGCCTCATCGCCTCATCGCCTCGACTGGGCGATCTGCTGTCTCAGCAGTCTTGCCGCAACCGCCAGGTTCGGACCGGAAGTGCTCACGCAATCATTCAAGTCCGTTTCGAGAGTAATGTGGGAAATTACTTCGATATATGAGAAATTACGCAATATAATAAGCCAAAAACGCATATACACGCAACAAATGGCACTATCGAGACGAGCTCGGACCCGGTTGGCGTCGTGAAACGGACGGGCTTCGGAAAGGACTGACATGGATGGCGCCGACATGGACAGCACTGACCAGGAGATTCTGGGACTGTTGGAGGAGAATGCCCGTCGAACGATGGGCGACATCGCCGAGCGGGTGGCTTTATCCACCTCTGCGGTCAAGCGACGAATCGATCGGATGGAGCAGGCTGGAGTGATCACCGGCTACACCGTGGTCGTCGATCACGCCAAAATTGGTCGACCTGTGCAAGCCTTCACCGAGGTGCGCTTCGCCGGGACGGCGGACTTGGGCGAGATTCGAAGCACTGCCCTCGGTCTGCCCGAAGTGCAGGCCGTATTCGCTACTGCTGGCGACCCCGACGCCCTGGTCTGGATACGCGTGCCTGACCTCGAGCGACTTGGTCAAGTCATCGAACTGCTCCGCCGTAGTGGCCGGGTGACTGGCACGAAGACGCTCATGGTGCTGGGAACCTGGACTCGCAACCGCGTCCAGTCGCCCGTCGGTTCAAATAGCTTCTGAGGGAACTCAGTAGTCAACAACCGAAGTCCTCAGCTGCACCTGAGTCCGGTTCTCAGCCGCTCGTCCTCAGCCGATGGCTGATCTTGCCTCCGTCAGTGCCAGAACTTGGTGAGCCGCTCTCCGTGAGCCATTCCCTGCTCGTAACCGGCTAGAGCGGAAGGTCGGCGCCTCGAGGGGTCCATCATGTTGGAACCGAACGCCCGGCGAGATCTGCTATCGGGAAAGATCGTCTCAACGGTGCTGCCGCTGGAGCGAAGCTCATCGACTTGAGCGGCAAGCTGCATGTGCCACTCTTCCGGATGCCGCGTCCTGCCGCCGAACGGCGACAGGACGAGTACCCGCTCATATCCGACCGCCAAATCGGCATTTTCGTTTCGTCGGTATCCGCCATCGATGAACCGGTCGTTGCCAATGCCGAAAGGAGGGACACCGAAGCCGTTGGCAGTACTGGCGGCGACGGCATCAACTAGATCGACCCCGCTGTGGCGATCGAAGACAACCGGCTCACCGGTGCGCGTCGACCGCCGTAATGAGGATCGCTCGTTCAGGCCATCGGTCACCGGAAAGCCGGGCAGCGACGGTGACGCGCCACCTCGCTTGTCCCGATCCATCTGAACCTGCATCCATTTCGAGCGCAGCCGCACCCATCCTTCGACGCATGTCTGCCGCGTCTTTAGCGGCTGCGATGATTCGGTTCGTTCTCTCCATATGGTCGATAACAGGTCCAATCGGCGGCTGGCCGCCGCTCGGACGGCCCGGAAGGCCCTGTTGTGGGGCTGCGGCATCGAGGATGGCAATAAGCAGTTCGGTCGGAGAAGCGCTTGTGACCTGGGCGGTCGCCGTCGCTCCAGCCGACGTCCCGATGATCAGATCAGCTTCGGTTACGTCCACACCTGCGTTGGACAGGCCGGCGATGACGCCGATCTCCCACGCGTTCCCCGCGGATCCACCACCGTGAAGGACCAACGCGCGCCTACGTTCAGCGCGGTTCTGCTCCGTGTCCTCGATCTGGGATTGGTCCTGCTCGGACCGTGGCCAGCGGAAGGTCCTAGTGGAAGGAGAAAACGATGCCGGAAGAGGTGATGTCTTCAAGGAAGTAGCTCTTTCACAAGATGCGTGCCGGACGCTCCCGAGGGTCGACTATCTCGGTTGCTCGACCCGGACAGGTGAGAGTACCCACTTTCGATGCTGCATTCACAGGGCCCACCTCCTATCGATTGAATACGTTCCTCAGAACGGTGATACGCCGGTCCATCTCTCTCGTGCCCCTCCGGGTCGCCGCCACGACTGCCCCGTACCAACCGGGAGCGGGTCGATTTTCGGCCGCGACGACGGCGGCTCAGCGGGCTGGCGCCTGCACCTCCTGGGTGAATGCCAGGGCCAACGTCGCAGCAGCATTTGCCCTCGCAGCGCGCGCCGTCTGGCCACCTGCCCATGACCGCCGCATTGACGCCTGGAGTTCGCTCTCGGCGAACTTCAGATACAGCACTCGCTTCTCAGTCGTGCTCATCGAGCCAAGTCGACTAAGAATCGTCTTCTGTCCCATGGATGCCTCCAAGCCTGACCCGTTGCGTATCCACCCGTTTGGCGGAGCTGCTTTCCTGGTGAGGGTATCCCACTCGCTCGCCTCGACCCTTCGTCACACTTGGCCAAGCGGTGCGCCCCTGATCACCGGTTATGCCGTGACACCGTCCGACTGAGCCCGTGCTTGGCAAGCCAGCGCACTCATCTGCGCTGACTGATCCGTGGGAGCAAGCACTTCAGCCTATGAAGCTGAACTACCACTTCCGTGAACGCTCATTCGGCCGGTTAGGAACATCTTGTCAGGACCACCTGAGTGCCGAATCCGGTGTCCCACCCTTCGACTCGCGATCCTTCAGGTCGAGCTCTGCGCCCATAGCGTCCTCTGGATGTTTGCACCTCCGCCGACTAGCGTGATTGCCGTGAATCCGACGGTGGAGGAGCGTTGATGGGACAGCCGATCGCGGATGTGTTCACTTGGCCGACGGATGACCCGCAGCTAATCGGTGGCCGGTGCGAAGGCTGCGGAGCGGTCACATTTCCGGTGCAATCTCGGTGTCCGCGCTGTGGCGGCCCGGGTATGAGCGAACTACCTCTGCCACGCCGCGGCACTCTTGTGTCCTGGACGACCCAGGGATTCCCGCCGAGCTTCGACTACAAGGGCAATCCGACAGGAGCGCCTTTCGAACCCTATGGGGTAGGGCTGGTGCAGCTTGACGACGTCGTGCGTGTCGAGTCGCGGCTGACCGAAAGTGACCCCGAAAAGCTCGACTTCGGCATGGAGGTTGAGCTGCGAATCGTCCCATTCTGCGTCGATGACGAAGGCAATGAGATCGTAACCTTCGCCTTCGCGCCGGTCAGAGTTACGAATAGCTGAGGAGCGCTAAATGGACGACGTAGCCATCATCGGGATTGGCCTCCATCCCTTCGGCCGCCACGGCGACAAGTCCGCGTTCGAGATGGGCGCCGATGCCGTGGAGCTGGCCTTGACCGACGCTGGCGTGGCGTGGAATGACGTCCAGAGCGCCTTCGGCGGCAGCTGGGCGGTCTCTGCCGACCCCCTCACCAGTTTGGTCGGCCTCACCGGAATCCCATTCATTAACGTGTTTAGCGCGTGTGCGACCGGTGCCGCCACGATCCAACAGGCCGCAAACGCCATCCTCGCCGGCACGGATGACATCGTCATGGCCGTCGGCATGGACAAACACCCTCGGGGTTCATTCAAGGGTAACCCCGTGACCACCAACGTGCCCGCCTGGTACGGCGATAACGGCCAATACGTCACCACCAAGTTCTTTGGCATGAAGATCAACAAGTACATGCACGACTTCGGAGTCTCCTCTGCGACACTGGCCAAGGTGGCGGCGAAGAACTACCGCAACGGAGCTCTCAACCCTAAGGCCTTCCGCCGTAAGCCGATTTCCGAAGAGGAAATTCTCAACGCTCAGATGCTCAACTACCCGCTCACCTCATACATGTTCTGCGCTCCCGACGAGGGTGCCGCGGCAGTCGTGCTCTGCCGCGCCGACATCGCCCACCGATACACCGATACACCGGTGTTCGTGAAGGCGACTGCCATCCGCACCCGCAACTACGGCGCCTATGAGGTCAACACCACATGGGCCTCCGTAGATGAAGATGTCGCTCCCACCGTGTACGCGTCCCGCGCCGCCTACGAAGCGGCAGGGATCGGGCCTGAGGACGTTGACGTGATCCAGCTCCAGGACACCGATGCTGGCGCGGAAGTCATCCACATGGCTGAGAACGGCTTCTGTGCAGACGGCGAGCAGGAGAAGCTTCTCGCCGCGGACGCCACCGAGATCACGGGCTCCATGCCGATCAACACCGATGGCGGCCTCATTGCCAACGGTGAGCCGATTGGCGCCTCGGGCCTTCGCCAGGTCCATGAGCTTGTGCTCCAGCTCCGCGGTCAGGCCGGCGACCGCCAAGTCCAAGGCGACCCGCGCGTCGGCTACGCCCAGGTCTATGGGGCACCCGGCATCGCAGCCGTCACCATCCTGGCCCGCTGAAGGCACGCACCCCACTGTCGACGTCGAACAAGGTCATCAGCGGTTTGCCTTTCGGCGGACGGCGCAGCGCCACGAGCACCACGCCTGTCGATCGTGCCGACCAGTTTCCGCGAGGGACACTTACAAGGACGACTCTGAGCGAGGTGGGGCGGTGCCCTCGGAGTTTGGGGCACTTGGGCCGCACTTCGGCGGGCGCTAGGTCACGATAGGCGAACCGGCAACTCCCGCATCGAGATCAGGATGGGATTGAGGATGCCTAGCGACACGTACGAAGGAACTCCGGTGAGCTCTATGTGGTGAGTCCGCTCGAGGAGAACCTCGATGAGCGTCGATAGTTCCCGCCTGGCCAGACTGGCGCCGAGGCAGAAGTGAACACCGCCACCGCCAAAGGCGAGATGCGGGTTTGGGCTGCGCTTGATGTCGAAGCGAAATGGGTCCACGAAGGCGTCCGAATCACGGTTGGCCGAGGGATACCACATCGTGACGCGCTGCCCCTTAGCGATCGTCATTCCTCGGATCTGGGTCTGTCGGGTCGCCCGACGGGCGAAGCACGAGACCGGCGATGACCACCGAAGTACTTCTTCTACCGCGAGAGGAATCGCGCCCCGCTCGCGGCGAAGGTGGTCGAGCTGAGCGGGATGATTGAGCAACGCAAGAAGCCCGATAGAAACAGCGTTCCGGGTGGTTTCGCTTCCTGCAATGATGAGTAGGAGAAAGAACATATCCAACTCGATCTTGCTGAGAGCCGTGCGCTCGCCGTCGTCGTCTTCAACCTGAACCGTCGACAAGATCGTCCATACGTCATCCTCTGGATTCGCCCGCTTCTCCTGACCCAACTTCTGGGCATATTCGAACATCTCGACTTGGATTCCGATGTGCTCATCCCGCGACATTCCCCGCTCGCGAGCGCCTCCCTGGAGCATGTCGTTGGCCAGCGAGAAGAGCACGTCCCGATCCTGAGGTGGGATTCCGACAATGTCGGCGATCACATTCATCGGCAGCTTGTACGCAATCTCGGATACGAAATCACACTCCTCGCGCTCCAAGGCAACGTCAACGATTGACTCAGCCCACCGCCGAATCTGGCGCTCAAGGTGGCCAACCATGCGAGGGGTGAATCCGGCGCTAATGAGTCGGCGTTGCCGAAGGTGGCTTCGGCCATCCATACTGACAAGCATCGTCCCGGCCATTTCGGGCTGGTGACTCAACTGCGGTCCGTCGAATGCACTGAAGAGCTCAGGGTTATGGCTAGCTTCCTGAACGTCCTCGTGCTTCGACAACACCCAGAAGCCCTCGTCATCGCTGCCCATGAAGCCTTCCGGAAAGGGCTGCCATTTCACAGGCGCAAAATGGCGCAGTGCAGTGAAGACCTCGTGCGGAAACCCGTTGGCGTAGAGTCCGGAGTCCGTGAGATCTACGTCGAGGTATGTTCGGTCAATCGCCGATTCGGTCACAAACCGCCTCCGGTAAGGAGTCAACCACAGTCCCGCCGTAGTGGATCTTGCCAGTGATAAGTAGAAGTTGCGATGTTAGTGGCGAAAGTCCAGTTCAGAGCTTTTCGCCCTCACGTGGTGAACCCGAGAGAGGTCGAGATGTAGCCCTCAGTTCCGCTAGCTGAGTCGGTCACTTGCCCTCAGCTTCGGCGGCTGAGGTTCGTCCGTGACCAGAAGGGCGGCGGCCCCATCTTCCTTCTCTGCAGCCAAGGGCAGCGCTCACATCCGGTGGTGTGGGACACCCCTCAGCCGATTTGCTTACGGGAGTGGAATCTCGAGGGGCGTGTTGAGCCACGTCCACCTGAGTCTGCGAGCCGCGACCATTGGCGCCGGCCTGAATTCCGCGTGGCCGTGAGAATGGGATCCGGCCTCCGGGTTCCTCGTTGCCCTTCGGCTGGACCTGGTCAGCCCGTATGGGGTACCGGCGTCATCTTTTGTCTCAACTCGTCGGCAGCCCACTCGTCGGCCACTGCTTCGAGGTCAGCCTCCAGCTCGGCGGCCTCGACCGGGGAATGCTTGCCAGATGTCGAGATCCGGCGTGACCTCCCAGCGGATCACGACAGCGCTGTCGAAGACCTCGACCGCCTCGATCCGGAGCTTGCCACCGTGGAAATCGATCGACCGACCAGAACCTCGGATCGTCCGGACCAGCTTCGTCGGCTCGGAAACGCCGGGAGGTTCCGGTCGCTCATCGGGATCGCCCAGGTAGACGGCCGAAGCTACGCCGGGCGGAGGTGGATCCGGTAGCTCGTAGCCGAGGCCCAGAGGCATCCTGCGGTACCAGGCATTCTCCTCTTCCTGGGTGATCGACTCCTGGTACCGGAGCGTCGACAGCGCTCCTGCGAAGTGACTGGCGATCCTTTGCTTGTGGTCGTAGCCCGTCTTAGCGAAAGGATCCGCTCGGGCGTTGGCCACTGCTTCGATTAGGTACCACCTGGTTGGCTCGTCCACGACTCGACGGTAGCCCCGGTTCGATGCTCAGTCCGCTCGGAGACTCAGAGGCTGCGGACTGACCCCATAGCACCGGATCATCCCACCAACCTGGTGTGATGGGGCATCTCAGACACTCGAATCGAAGCCAAGAACAGGAGGCCACGGATGTAGTCTACTTGAGCTAGTTGCTTTGGTCCGAGGAGCTGGAGCAGTCCGATCCTTGGTTTGGGCAGACTGGGGCAAAGGGGGTCGCCATGCGACCGCGTCGCAACCTAAACACTGTGACGGGGGCAGGGGTAAGCAGCCCACTTCATTGTTGTGGGGCACCTTTGGCCCTCGCCTCCTCTGATACGCGACCACCCTCATGACTCAGAAGCTCACCGTAAGCGATGTCGGTTGTCAGCACCGACCAAATCTGTTAACTAAATCACCTGGCGGGTGCATGATCGGCACCCCGGAGCGGGAGGTGTCGAATCGTGGGTACTCGTTGTCGGAGCGTGCTGCGGACGGCGTTGGCGGGGTCGCTTTTGTTCGGTGGTGCGCTCACCACTGCGGTGGTCAGCAGTGCGCCTCCTGCGTCGGCGGCCACGGTGGTCCAGACCATCCCTGTGGGCAGCGATCCCTTCGGCGTCTCCTCTGACGGCACCCACGTCTGGGTGGCGAACCAAACCGCCGACACGGTGAGCGAACTCGACGCCTCGACCGGCTCGCTTATCCAGACCATCGGGGTGGGCCGCTATCCCAGCGGCGTCTCCTCCGACGGCACCCACGTCTGGGTGGCGAATTCCGGCAACGGCACGGTGAGCGAGCTCGACGCCTCGACCGGGGCGGTGGACCAGACCATCGGCGTGGGCAGCGATCCCACCGGTGTCTCCTCCGACGGCACCCACGTCTGGGTGACGAACACTGCTGACTTCACGGTGACCGAGCTGGACGCTTCGACCGGCTCGGTCGTCCAGACCATCGGCGTGGGCAACTTTCCCACCGGCGTCTCCTCTGACGGCACCCACGTCTGGGTGGCGAACTACGACTCCAGCTTGGCGACCGAGCTGGACGCCTCGACCGGAGCGGTCGTCGGGACCATCGGTGTGGGCAGCTATCCCAACGGTGTCTCCTCCGACGGCACCCACGTCTGGGTGACGAGCGAGTACGACAATACGGTGACCGAGCTGGACGCCTCGACCGGATCGGTCGTCGGGACCATCGGTGTGGGCAACCTTCCCTTCGGTGTCTCCTCTGACGGCACCCACGTCTGGGTGACGAACGGCAACGACAACACGGTGACCGAGCTGGACGCCTCGACCGGAGCGGTCGTCCAGACCATCGGTGTGGGCAGCTATCCCATCGGTGTCTCCTCCGACGGCACCCACGTCTGGGTGGCGAACGCTGTCGACGACACCGTGACCGAGATCGCCGTCGCCAACGGTCCGCTGCAGATCACGACCACGTCGCTCCCCGATGCCACGGTCGGCCAGCCCTACTCGTTCCAGCTCCAGGCCACCGGGGGGACCCCGCCCTACACCTGGAACAAGTACGGGCCGAGGGGTCGAGGGGTCCTGCCGATCTGGCTCCACCTGTCGAAGAGCGGCCTCATCTCAGGGACGCCGAGGAGGTCGGGCACCTACACGTTCATCGTCAAGTGTCTGGAGTCGACCGCCCATCCGTTCAAGACCGTAGTGACGCAGGAACTCACGTTGACCGTCAATCCGTAGGCGGTTATCCACCCGCCCGAATGTGCCGGTAGAGGATACCCCTGTGACGCTTCCTAGTCGTCCGGACTCTTGAACAACGGCCTCGGAGAGGCAGCCGAGAACGCACGGCACGGCTCAGCTTCGCTTAGCTGAGGTTGCGGCTGGTGGGTCCATCGCCGGCAATCTCGCCAGGCTACCCATGCCGAGTACTCCACCTGTGTGGTTTCGGCACTCGCCCGCGAGCCTGCGTAAGACTCCAGCCATGGACAGACCTATCCCTTTTGATGACCTTCCGCCCGACGAAATGGTCGATTTTGTCGATGCCGCTCGCGAGGCTACCGAGTCAGACTTCGGAGCGTCCCTCCCACAAGAATGGGGTTGCGATTCATGCGGAGGTGAGTTTCCAATTTCTAAAGTGATCGTCGCCGTCGGCGAGCCTCAGTGTCCCATCTGTGATGCGAAAGGGTGGAGAGCGGTTCATCCTCGGGGAGACCTCCCAGGCGGCTCTGTGACGGCTAGGAGACTGTTGAACAAAGTCCGGTCTCAGGCGTATGTTGGCCTTGCAGGCTCAGGACATGTCCGACCGAAGCGCCGACACAAAGAGGGTTGGAGTCGGCCACCCAGGTGGGCAACGCCCAAAGGCGTTCCCTTTTTTCACGGCCTGAGCTTGCGACGCCCAGATCAGAGCGGTCTGATGTGCCACTCCCCGTCGCCCGCGAGCCCGAGGCTGACCAGACGCCTGAGGTTGATAGCCGCGAGGCGGAGTGCAGGGCCTGCGCCGTGAAGAGGTGGCCCTGCTGGCTGCATCAGCGTCGAGTACTACACCCGGCTCGAGCGAGGCACGACGAGCGGCGCCTCAGAAGAAGTCCTCGAAGGCATCGTTCGGGCGCTCCAGCTCGACGAGGCTGAGCGAACCCACCTCTTCGACCTTGTCCGTGCTGCAAATCGCTCTCGACCCACCCGGGCCCGGCCAACCCAGGATCGGTTCGGCCCACGGTCCAGCGCATCCTCGATGCCATGGTCGGGGGCCCTGCGTATGTGCGCAATGGCCGCCTCGACATCCTCGCCGCCAACCGCCTGGGTTCCGCTCTCTATGCGCCGGTCCTCGAGGGTCCCGCCGGGCCGCCGAACACGGCTCGCTTCATCTTCTTAAACCCCAAGGCCACCGAGTTCTTCGGGGACTGGGACAACGTCGCCAGCGACGGCGTGGCGATTCTCCGAGCCGAGGCCGGACGTGACCCGTACGACAAGCGACTTTCCGACCTCATCGGCGAGTTGTCCACGCGCAGCGAAGAGTTCCGTGTCCGCTGGGCCGCGCACAACGTCAAGTTCCACCGAACGGGAGCAAAACGACTCCATCACAGTCGTTGGCGATCTCCTCCTTGCCTACGAAGCTCTCGACTACCCGGAGACTCCGGACAGCGGATCTTGGCCTACACAGCCAAGCCGGGTTCACCCACGCGACCCTCTCCCGGCGATGGGGCGGCCTAGAACTCCAGGAAGTCACCCTTCGATCGGTCGACAGTTTCGACCGCGCCGCTCGGCGTGAGCACCCAGCTGGCGAGTAGGTCCAGTGCATCTTGCGTCGTTTGGGGTCACTTTCGGGACAGGGCAACAAGGGCATCGCACAACGCCTAAATTTCGGCCTGGCCTACCGAACACCAATCGACCATTGCGCCTGGCGAAGGGAGCTGCCATGCAAGCAATCACCGTTCAAGACCGCGATGCCGGGGTTGGTGGGCTTTCCCTTACCGAAGTGCCCTACCCGCACGCCGCCCAGAATGACGTCATCGTGCGGGTGCATGCCGCCGGGTTCACCCCCGGCGAGCTGGACTGGTCGGGAACCTGGGTCGACCGCGCCGGGCGCGACCGGACACCGAGTGTGCCCGGCCATGAGCTGTCGGGAGTCGTCGTAGAGCTGGGGTACGGAACCTCAGGCCTCAGCGTGGGCCAGCGGGTATTCGGCCTGAGCGACTGGACCCGCAACGGCTCCCTGGCCGAATACTGCGCAGTGGAGGCCCGCAATCTCGCTCCCCTTCCGGCTGACATCGACCACACCGGGGCCGCCGCCCTGCCCATCTCCGGGCTGACGGCATGGCAGGCGCTCATCGACCAGGCCCATCTCACGACGGGCCAGACCGTCCTGATCCACGGCGCCGCGGGCGGTGTCGGTTCGATCGCGGTGCAACTCGCCCGCGAAGTCGGAGCCGTCGTGATCGGCACCGGACGGGCAACCGATCGCGAAACCGCCCTGGGCTTGGGCGTGCGTACCTTCTTGGACCTGGAGGCCGACAAGCTGGAGGATGCTGGCGAAATTGACGTGGTGCTCGACGTGATCGGCGGCGAGATCCTCGACCGCTCGGCTGCGCTGGTGCGGGCCGGTGGCACGCTCGTCACCACCATCCGCGTGCCCACAGTCCAACCAAAGGACGGCCGCGCCATCTTCTTCGTCGTCGAAGCCGACCGATCCCGGCTGGCGGACCTCGCCCAGCGACTCAGGGATGGACGGCTCAAGCCGATCGTCGGGGCCGTGAGGTCGCTCGCCGAAGCGCCTGCCGCGTTCGCCCCCGACCGGCGCGTCCCCGGCAAGACAATCATCCGGATCACCGAAGAGGGATAGCTGGCCGAAGGGGTGACCCAGTGGTGCCGGCGGGGGATACCCCAGTGAGCTTCCTAGTCGTCCGGGTTTTGGCACAACGGCCTCGGAGGGGCAGTCGAGAACGCAAGGCTCGGCTTAGCTTCGTTATCTGAGACCCCGGTCCTCGGTGTGGCTGAGCCCGGCCTCGCGTTCTCAGCCGACCTGGCCAAGGCCGTTGCGGCCAACCATCTGGACGGGAGCAGTGTGCGTCACCGGGGATCCCGCAACGGCACTTCGAGGAGTGTGGGTGACTGAAGTTGGAGTGAGACGCTTCCGGAATCCCTCGCCCCCATCCCTGGACAGGATCGACGTTGCCCCCCGTTACCATGGCAATGTCCATGCACGTCATCGATTACATCATCTACAGCCTGTGGCTCGTTTTCTGGTTGGCATGGCTGGCAGCCGCCCTGAGCGCCAAGCGGGCGGCTCAGTCACGAATGGGACAGTTCGTCGGCCTGAGGCTCGCCACCTTCGTCATCGTGTACCTGGTCATTCGCTTCGGTGTTCTGAAGGGTCACCACGCCATCGTGAGCAGCCCAGTTCTCCAGGGCATCGGAATGGCGCTGTTCTTGATGGGATTGGGGCTGGCCGTGTGGGCGCGAGTCCACCTGGGCCGGAACTGGGGCACCCCGATGTCCGAGAAGGTCGACGCAGAGCTGGTCACGACCGGTCCATACCAGTACATCCGGAACCCCATCTACTCGGGAATCATCCTCGCCGCTGTTGGAACGTCGGTAGCCATTAGTTGGTATTGGCTCGTCGCCGTCGTGTTGATGGGCGCCTATTTCGTCCACAGCGCAAACGTTGAGGAGCAAACCATGGAGCGCCTCTTTCCCAACACCTATCCGGAATACAAGCGCTCGACCAAGAAGCTGATCCCCTTTGTATTCTGAGCGTCGTCCGGTTTGCAGTTAGCGCCTGTCGCCCCCACCTGCCCCCGATCGCCGGGCCGGTGGCGATTATTGGCTGCCAACCAGATCGGGTGTATGGACGGCTGGGAGGAGGCTTGGGCCGCTTTCACCTATCGTCACTACATGGCGACTGTCCGATCTCTCTGCGTCTACTGCGGTTCGAGTCCTGGCCGTGATCCGGCGTTTGCAGAGGCGGCAGGCTCACTGGGACGACTACTCGCCGAGCGCCAAATCATCCTCGTTTATGGTGGCGGACACGCCGGTCTGATGGGAGTGGTTGCCGACGCCACAATGGCCGCTGGCGGTGAAGTGCAGGGTGTGCTTACCCGAGCGCTCCAGCAAATGGAAGTTGCCCATCAAGGGTTAACTCGATTGAAGATCACCGAGACGATGCACGATCGCAAGACGGCGATGGCAGAGGCGTCAGATGGCTTCATCATGCTTCCAGGAGGGATCGGCACCCTGGAGGAGTTCTTTGAGGCGGCCACCTGGACCCAACTAGGCATTCAGAGCAAGCCTTGCGGCATTCTCAACGTCGGCGGCTTCTTCGATCCTCTAATCGCCCTGTTGGATCCACTCAACGGAGGAGCAATTCCTACGCCAGGAGCATCGTGATCTGATCGTCTTGGAATCTGAACCGGAGCGACAGGTGGATCATCTGATCGCCTGGGAACCCTTCCTGGTTGAGAAGTGGCTTGATCGGCCGGAGGCATGATTCTCAGGCGATCGGCCTATCCCCGAACACCGGGAGTGGGTCGGCTATCAAGCTGTGTCCTCACGTCCTGATACCTCGATCGGGACTAGTTCAATGGGGTGATTGATGCCACGGAGCGTGTGCTGCTCAGCGGTACCGAGTGTGAACTGGGAATGGCCCAACGAAGCTGCGACTTCGGCGGTCACAACGAGGTCGCCTGGACGGGCAACCTTGACGGCTCGGGCGACCAGGTTCACGAGCATCCCGAAGTAGTCGCCTCCCCGCGCGTAGACGGGCCCGTAGCCGACGGCCCCACGGGCCGGAGGCAGATCGGGGTCGGCTTCGGCCATTGAACATATGCCAGCCGCCGCCTCGACGGCATGACGGGGTTCGGTGGCTACGAGCATGGCCTCGTCGCCGATCAGCTTCACCAGCCGGACCCCTCGGGCCGAAGCCGACGACCAGGCCGCTTCCTCGAACCTGGACAGTGCGGCCGAGTGATTGGTGCGGGGGATCTGCTCGGCCCACCGCGTCGAGTCGGTCAGGTCGACGAAGGCATGGCAATGCGAGGCAGTGAGTCGGCGACGACGGCTAGGGGGCACATCGCGCCGCCTGTTTTGAGGGTGTGCCGCCGACGAGGGGCACTCCACAACTGTCGTCGGCGGCGCATCGTCCCCAGGGTCCGGCTGCCCCGGGATGATTAGCAGCGGACCACCGGTCGTTGTACCACCGTTCGGCCGAAGACTGAGTGAAGAATCACTGACGATCTGATGAACCTTCTGTGACATGGCGCGGCTGGCCGAGTGTCACGCGGGAATCTTGGACGGTGGGCAGATGGTCTCAACCCCTATCGAAATGGAAAACCCGCCGTCATCGAACCGCCAGGGATGACTTTGCTTGCCTTTGCTGTCTGCGATGATCGGGACATGTCGAGTCGACGCCCCCTCGAACCGATAGAACGCAGTGCACCGAAATCGGGAGTCAGCCAACCCCGAGGCACAAGACTTCCCCGCCGAGAACCCCCGCTGGTCGACGATGCCGGCCAGGGTGCGCGCTCGGGAGCCGTTGGAACCGCCCCTCCGAGTTCGCGGCATCGAGGAACCAAAGGAGGTCGCAGAAACGATCGCCTTGGTTGATAGGGCGTTCGCATTCGTTGATCTGTGCGGCTTCACTCGGTTCATTGCAACCAACGGCGAACATGCAGCAATCGACACCTTAAATCGTTTCCGCTCCTTGACGCGTGACATTGCGGTGCGGCGGGGGGTCATGGTTGCCAAATGGCTCGGCGATGGCGCGATGATCGTTGGCGTTGAGGTCGGACCAACCCTAGCTACGGCAGCAGAGCTGATTGGGCGCTATGACGGGTCGACACTTGCGTTGCGGGGTGGATTCGCCCATGGTCAGGCCCTGATCATGGACGGCGACGACTACATCGGTCGACCCACCAATCTGGCGTCCCGATTGTGCCAGGCGGCACAACCAGAGGAACTTCTCGCCTATGGCTATCCCGCAACGGCTCTTCCGCCGTGGATTCAAGTACGCGGACTCAGAAGCGTGACCCTACCTGGCCTAGGTCGACTTCGGAGAACTCAAAGGCTTGGCCTCGTGTCTGGTCTGGAGCTTCCCAAGTTGTCCCAGGACGACCGAAGCCAAATCCGAGGCAATGACGAACGGCCTTGACGGGCGTAGCCCTAGTTGAGAGTGGGGTTCCGGAGCGAAGGTGCCCGGTGGCATCACCCCGGTGAGCCCGTCGAGAGACGGAGATGGGGCTCTGCCTGCCCGACTCGTCCCCGCCCACAGGGGTAGGTCGGTAGCCAGTGGCCGGCAACGCGATAGACCTTTCCCTACGCCGTGATCATCCCATTGCCAGATCGCTACTAACCGTCAGCCGCCTGCCTGATCCACTCGCCGCCGTTCTCCATCTGCGTTCGCTGAGATCGCCAAGCGGGGCCCTCAGCCTGTGTGGCTCAGTTGGACTGGGCTACAGCGTGCGTCACTGGGGGATCCCTGATTGGCACATGGGAATAGAGTTCACGACGTGGAACTTCCAGAGCTGCTGGTCGAGGACGTCGGCGAATGGCGAAGATGGTTGAGCGCCCATCACGCCGATTCACTGGGTGTCTGGCTGGTACTAGCCAAAAACGGAACGGTCGATCCGACAACCGTCTCGTACGACGAGGCGCTCGACGAGGCGATCTGTTTCGGCTGGATTGACGGTCAATTAGGGCGTCGCGACGCCGCTACGTTCCGACGACGTTTCACGCCTCGCAAAGCTCGCAGCCCGTGGTCTCAGCGGAACGCCGCCATCGCTGAAAGGTTGATCGCCACCGGCCGAATGCATCGATCCGGCGAAGACGAAGTGCGGCAAGCGAAGGAGGACGGTCGGTGGGAGGCCGCCTACGCCGGGCAAGCCAGCATTGAGGTCCCAGAGGATCTCGCCACTGCACTGAGTGCCAACCCTCGCGCGAAGGCGATGTTTGAGACACTCACAGGTGCGAATCGGTACGCCATCCTCTACAGGATCGGAAACGCCAAGAAACCCGAGACCCGCTCCAGGCGCATCGGCCAGTTTGTCGAGATGTTGGCCCGAGGTGAGACGATTCACCCCCAGGCTCGTTGATCACCGGGAAGCAGACTCACTGCCGGAGGGATGTCCCACAGAGCCAGACTCGAGCGTGGGGATCCGGGAATATATAGGGTCAGTAAATGTTCTCTTTTCCAGCTTTCAACCATTACGCCTTGACGGTTTCCAATCTCCAGCGAAGCATCGAGTGGTACGAGCGCCTCTTCAACTCGCCGCCTGTTGCGATCATCGACGAGGACAATTCTCGAGCGGCGATTTGGTTTGAGCCGATGTTCGCTATTCACGAAAACCACCATCAGCTTGAGGGCGACGTGTTCGATGAATTCCGGATCGGACTTGACCACATCGCCTTCGGTTGCACCGGTCGAGAAGAGCTCGAATCCTGGCCAGCACGACTTGATGCCCTGGGTATCGAGCACGGTGAGATCTTGGATCGATCATACGGGGCCGGTCTCGCATTTCGGGACCCGGACAACATTCAGCTCGAGTACTTTCTGCCAAGGGGCTCATAGGAGTGGCCGGGTCACCGGTGATGCGCGTTACCACTGGACCTCTGGGGCCGCGCTCAGCAGCCGCTGACGATCGGGCGTGTGCATATGGCGGAAGGTCAGGAGGCAATGCGGTATCGGATGTGGGTGGCTTCTAGGGTGTCGATGATCCTCTCTCCGTCCTACTCGAATTTGGTCAACGCCTTGGCAAGTGAGGCCGGTGCCTTCCGTAACCATGCCTCGGCCAGAAGCTCTCGAATCAGGTCTTCAGGGGCTGCCGTTATTTCAACCGCAATGCAGGAGAGGCGCTTGCCCCAATAGACGGGATGGCAGACTTCTGGGTACGAGGCCGCAGCGGCCAGGATCTCGTTCTCGTCCACCATGATGCGAACGCACTCCTCATCAGGGACTGTGGCAAAGATCTTTCCCCGCACCCTGAACGAACCAATGTCGTGATGAAGCTGCTCTGTGCTCCCGGGCAGTGACAACGCCCAGTCTCGGATTCCGGCCATCGTTGGCATGATCAGAAGTAGTCATCGATGATCGGGATGAACGGCACCCTCTAAACCTCCGCGTAACCCCTCATCTGCAAGGTAAACCTTGAGGATGTCGAATTCAACGGGCAGGATGCGGGACGGCTTGAATCGTGTCCCACCACCCCTGATCAGAGGCGGTTATTGAGCGGGCGTGTTTTGCACTCGCCGCCGAGTGACGATCAGCGTCGTACCCGCGGTTCTGCCGATTCCTGCTATATCACCGTGGCGCTTCCTACCGAGGGTGAGGTACCCAACCGGCCCACCAGGTGCATGACGACGATGGCGATGACCCAAGCCCACTTCGGCAGGTAGTACACCTCGTCCGCTCGGGGTAGCCGAAACTGGAGCCGTGCCTATTCCCGAGTTCACCGATCGGCGCCAAGTGGCGATCGGCCATCAAACGGTCGGGGTCGATCCGTCTGCGGTGATGCTGGAAGTCGCCAACAGAAGCCCGGAGCCGAAGGCGTCCAGTGGATCCATGGGGGAGCTGGACAACTGGGAACGACAGGTGCGGACCTGGCAATCATGAGCGGTCATGTTGCCCAGTTCATCCTGAAGGATGCCGATTGGCTGGAAACCTTGACTGAGGTGAGGGAGGCGCCCAGGCCGGGAGGATATTTGGCCTTCGAGAGCCGCGACCCGCGGGCGCAGGAGTGGGAAAAATGGACTGGTGGAAAGCGGATGATCCCCGACTCCATCTACGGTCGTATCGAGTCCTGGACCGAGGTAACGAACGTGGAGGGCGATGTTGTCTACGCGATCGGCCGTCGACGTATGTACTGAGTAACGAGGACATGGTTTCACCCTTCACCCTTCGATTCCGCAGCGAAGAATCGCTGAGGCAATCTCTCGTCTCAGCGGGATTCTCCGTACAAAATGTCTATGGTGACTGGGATAGACGACCCTCGGGTCCGGGTAAACGAGAGCTGATCGTCATCGCCAAGAAGGTATAGATCGAACCTAACCTCGGGCTACCATGCAAACGGCTGCCACTCCTCAGATTAAACTTTGCCCCGGGACGCCGACACCGAGGCGGTTAAGAATAGGGTAGGTCCTCGGGTGAGCAGTCCCGGTAGTCAGGCTCAGGTTCGGTGACGAACTGAACCGCCCTGATGGTCGTCTGACCCTCCAGGATTGCCCGAGCAATGCGGTGCATGCCATCCATCACCCGTCCGTCTGCCCCGAGAATGATCGGATAGGAGACGTCCACCTCCTGAATGAACCGAATCTGGTCGATGATACGGCGGACCGTTGGCGTCGGCCCGAATTTGAACCAGAAATCAGTGTCAACATCGGCGATGGACTCGAGCGGCACGTCTCTGATCGGCAGGTCTGAGCTGGCGGCGATCAGGTTGTCAACGTCCCAGGCGTCGAGACCATTGGCACCGGGTCTGAAGTTGTACTGCTTGCGCACCTGGACATTCTCCCACGGTGCCCCCAAGCGCCGGGAAGGTGACGCGCTTTTTGGTCTGAGACGCGGAAACGTTCGCGATTAGTTTGCTGCCCATGATCGGCACATTCGGGCGTGGATAACCGCCTGGTGCGCTCACTGCTGCAGTGATCAGCGCCCCACCTCCTGCATCAGCGGCGCCGTGGCTCAGGTCATCGGTCAGGACCTCTCGTCCCTCGAGCCCTCCGATGCCTCCTACTTCGAGGGCAACGTCACCCGGTTTACTGACTCTCTTGACCCTTGGTATCAGGCCATCGCCGCCGTCAAGACCGACTACCCCGGTGCCCCGGTGGCTACGACGGAGCCCGTCGCCGACTACATGTTGGAAGCGGCAGGCACCCAGAATCTGACGCCATTTCTCTTCCAGGCCGACATCATGAACGGCGTAGACCCGTCCCCCCAGGGTGTCTCCATCCAGACAGGGTTGTTCACGGACCACAAGGTCAAGGTCTTTGTCTACAATGAGCAGGTGACGGACGCGCTCACCCAGTACCTGCTGACCCTGGCCCATCAGAATCACATCCCGGTCATCGGCGTCTACGAGACCATGCCGACTCCCGACTACGACCACCAGTCCTGGATGCTCGCTGAAGTGCATGCGCTCGACAACGCCTTAGCCCACGGGACATCGGCCCCAAGGCTGTGAACGCAAGGTTGGGTCACTCAAGCCAAGTGAGTCATGGACTGTTCTATCTGACTGAGTGCCCCTTAGCGCCGGGCAGCGGCTACTTGAGTTGGGTGAAGAACATAACCTGAGTTGCCCACGCCAACAGTGTCGGGCCGTTGGGCCCATGCGGATCCCAAAGGGCTACTTCGGCAGAGGCGTATCCATCGTTGGCGAAGTGCGCCCGATTGTGATTGAGAATCCAAGGCCCAGTCGGTAAGCCATTGAAATGCACGGTGAGATCCACGCTTGGCGCGAACCAGTCACGTTCGATCGGTTCGACTCTCTCGAAGACAGCCGCTGGCATCATGTCAGCAGCTACGAGCAGCGCCAGCTGATCGAACTGACCGTTTTCGTCAGCGGGTGGATGCTCGAACTTGATCCAAGTTGCAACTTCCGCTGCTTCACGCTCAGAGGTATCCCAAGGAGCATGCCCTAGGGCAGGTCGGCCCTCAATGACCTCTCTCCAAAACTCAAACACCGGCTCGATCGGCACGCCGGACTCGGGTGGAGGAGGGTCGCGAAACGACCCGCACTCCTCAGGTGGGGGCACGCGAGGCATCTCGACCTCGGTGTAGTTGAAACCGGGGCGCTCCTGCCCGAAGGCGGCGAGCGCTGTGAATCCAGTATGGGCGCCAGCTGCGCAAATGCTCGCTTGCACCTGGGAGATCGAGCGACCGGAGCGAATGACTCCGACCTCCACCTCGACCGGTCCAACCGGGACCGGACTGGCGAACACGCCGTGAAATGACCGGAGCGACTGTCCAGTGCCGAGTTCGGCTTCCATAGCCCGTGCGAGGATCGCTGCGACCACCCCGCCTTGTGCGGCAACCGCCAAATTCCATGACGGAGAAATCGTGGCAGAGTAGCGCCCCTCGCCGACACGCGTCACCACAGTGGAGTCCCAAGGGTTCGTTCCCATGGCATTGGATGCTACGGCAACGATCGGCTCAATCAGAAGGTGAATGCTCAACAGCGGGAATGGGATGCCCCCCGACGCTGGGAGAGGGTCGCGCTCTCTTCGTTGAGACGTGGTGGTTGCTCGCGGCCAGCTAACTACCCATCAACGGCCGGATGAGGGGTCGCGCATCTTCGTGGTTGCTCGCGGTCAGCCAACCGCCCACTTCTGCGCTCATAGATGCTGGTGGCTCAGTTCACTCCCTTCGCAGCCTCTTTGATCTCCTTGTCGACTTCTTTTGCATTGGCGTTGATCTCCTTCGCCATATGCTTCTCAGCCTTCAGTTCAGCCTTGTCGATGGCGTCCTGGATGGTGCTCTCACCCACGATCAGGAGAGCGGCTTGGCCGGCATCGATGACATCTCCGAGCTCTTTGACGTCTGAGCGCGACATACCCCGCCAGAGGTGTCCACTCACGCCTCCGATGGCACCGCCGACGATCGCAGTACCAATGATCGAAGGTGGGAAGAGGATCCCGATGACGGCGCCGGCGGCCGCCCCACCCCAGCCACCATGCCGGGTGGCCATCTCGTCCTTGTTCACGTGGACCTTGCCGTCCGCGTCTTTTGTGATCACCGCCGCGTCGTAGGTTCCGACAGCGCCAGCTGCATGCAGATCCTTCACGACATCATAGTCGGCGCGAGCAGCGGCCTCGCTTGGGTAGGTCCCGAGATAGAGGAATACTGCGTCTGGCTTCGCCATGGTCTCAATCCTTTTCTCAGGCCCCTCTGACTGGAGCCTCTCACATTTGCCCTCCTGGTGAGCGTGGACCGGCGACGCATCCGAAATCTCCCTTTGTCAGGGAATCTCCGGCACCCCGAATGGCGAATCAGCAACGAACCAGCGACGGCGACGCCCCCTCCCTGTCCCAGTGATACCTCGATTAGGCCTTTCCCCTGTAGCCGGTTGGGCGCGCTGACACTGTCCGGCTGACCGTGCTTGGCAAGCCACCAGCTCTCAGCTCCACTGGCTGATCCGTGAGGGCAAGCGCCTCAGACTATGAGGCTGAGGTGCCTCAACCCACGTGAGCGGTCCTGGTCCGTCCGATCGTCAGGGACGCCAACTGGCGACAGCCGAATTAGCCACGCACACTGTGATGGCGGCCGGCTCGATGGATGCTCTCAGCCTCTTCTTTGCCTTCCTCGGGCTACCGTCGAGTTCGTAGGGGGTCGCCTGGTCGAGGGCGATGTCAACGGTGCTCCCCCGGGTAGTCCTGGCTAGCGGTGAGCGCTCAGGATGCCCTGAGATCAGCCGGTAGAGAACCCTCAGCCAGTGAGTCCAGGTGTCAGCCGTTATCACTACCACCTCGAGCTGACCGTCATCAGGCACCGCATTGGGGAAGGCCACAAGTCCACTGGTGAGGGTGCCCATCTGCCCGAGCAGTATTCCAGCGGCCTGGCCAGCGAACCAAGTACAGCCGTCGACAGCAATGGTCACCTTCTGGGATGCGATTCGAGTCGCGCGAATAGCCGCCCAGAAATAGGCGAGCTGACCCCACCGCTCCTTCAGTCCGCCATCGGCGATCAGCATCATGTGCGCATCGAAACCGACGCCAGCCATCACCGCGAAGCGCTTGCCGTTCAGCACGCCGACGTCAAGCGGGCGCCGGTCTCCGTAGATTCCGATCCGCACCGCAGTACCGACATCATCCGGGATACCCAGATTGGCAGCAAGGAGGTTCGCTGTGCCTGCCGGTACGACGGCGACGGCGATGTCCCGGCCGGTGACCGCGTCGAGACAGCGCTGAATTGTGCCATCCCCTCCCCAGATGATCAGCAGGGTCACCCCATCGGCGACTGCCTTCTCGGCGAGCGTCGTGGCCTCCTTGCTCTTCGAGATCTCGTACCAGGTGGGATCGGGAACGCCGTGGGTGGCGAGCGCCCGGCGAAGCTCAGGGAGGCCTTCCCCGAGCGATTTCTTCCGGTGGGCGATGACGGCGACGTTGTGGGGGCTGTTGACGGACGACACCGCACCGTGACGTGAATCTCGTTCGTCCCCTGACTCCGCCTGGGTCATCGCGTGAGACTACCCAATACCGAGATCCGTGGGCTAAGGCGCCATGACGTCTCGTACTCAGCTAGTCAAGCTGAGTGCGGATCGGATGTCCTCTGCGTGCGAGCCGAGTCTGCGAGCCTTGGAACTGCTGCAACATCAGTAGCCGCCTAGTGCATCGAGGTGCCGTCGCCCCGTTGATCACGTCCGCCGCTCGGTGTGACCGGCTGCACCCCGAACGATGGTCCGCCGCTGAGCTCGAAGTCGCCAGCCGGGAACCGCTCGACCTGCCGACGATACCGGCCCGAGGTATGGGGCAATTGGGTCACGATCTCGCCACCGGCGGACCGGAAGTAACTGTCGCAGCCGCCGTTCCAAACTGTCCCCTCGAGGGCGCTGGTGAGGTCTTTGACATAGCGCGTCATGGCTTCGGTGCGGACCTCGACGGCGGTGCTCCCCTGCTCCTGCATGGTTCGGAGGGCGTCGGCGACGAACCGAGCCTGGGCCTCGAGAATGAGGATGATCGAGTTACCGCCCTGGTTGGTGTTGGGCCCGTAGAGCAGAAAGAGGTTCGGGAACCCGGGGACGGCAAGGCCGTGGTAGGCGCGGGGGACGCCCGACCACCGCCGATGGAGATCGACTCCATCGCGTCCAGTGACCGTTACGCCGCGCAGGTACTCGGCGGCGTGGAAGCCAGTGCAGAGAACGATGGTGTCGCACGGCCGCTCGGCCCCGTCCACAGTGCGGATGCCCCCCGACTCGATCCGTTCGATCCCGGCGGTGACAAGCTCCACGTCGTTGCGCTGCAGGGCCGAGTAGAAGCTGCTCGACACCAGCGTCCGCTTGCACCCGATCGGGTAGTCCGGGGTCAGACGGGCCCGCAGCTCGGGATCGGGCACCTTGCGAGCCAGGTAGTCGCGGGCGAACGCCTCGATCGCCGCCCCGGTGGGATCTCCGGTGAAGAAGGTGGTGGCGTGCTCGAACGTGTCGTGCTGCTCGTTCCGGAGGCGACGGGCCACCTCGGGCCGGTCGGCGAAGATGCGCCGCTCCTCGTCGGAA
The DNA here is from genome assembly GCA_963725395.1 of uncultured Acidimicrobiales bacterium. Lineage (GTDB taxonomy): Bacteria > Actinomycetota > Acidimicrobiia > Acidimicrobiales > RAAP-2 > Bog-756. Next base: position 28,300 of record CAVRYH010000009.1, read on the forward strand.
TAGGGCTCGTCCTTGCGGGGCAAGATCCAGGCCGGGGTCCGCTGGTAGATGTCGATGCGCCCGGCCCGTCCAGCGATGGCCGGAACGATCTGGATGGCGCTGGCCCCGGTCCCGATGACGGCCACCCGCAGGCCCGTGAGGTCGTGGTCATGGTTCCAGTGGGCCGAGTGGAAGGTGGTCCCTGCGAATTTGTCGAGACCGGGAAGATCTGGGACGGACGGCGTGTGGAACAAGCCGATAGCCGAGACCACGATCCGGGCCTCGTACCTCCCTCCGTCCCGGTCGAACAGGCGCCAGAGGTGTCGGTCTCCGTCCCAGGCGATCGATGTGATCTCTGTCTCGCAGCGCACCCGTCGGCGGAGGTCCAACCGGTCGTAGCACGCCTCGATGTAGCGCAGGATCTCGGGCTGGGTGGCGTAGGTTCGGGACCAGTCGGGGTTGGGGACGAACGAGAGGCTGTAGAGGTGAGACGGTACGTCGCACGCCGCTCCCGGGTAGCGGTTCTGGCGCCAAGTGCCGCCGACCCCGTCGCTGCGCTCGAAGATGACGACGTCGTCGATCCCGGATCCCGCCAGCTCGTAGGCGGCAGCCAGTCCGCCGAACCCGGCTCCGATGATGGCGACCTCGAACTGCTCCACTTCGGTGGTGGTCACCGATCCGCCGGATCGGTGGCAGTCAGGTGGGCGAGATTGGTCCGGGCCCCCGAGTCCACAAGTTCGACCCGCACGCCGTCCGGGTCGGTGACCACAGCCAGACCTACCCGGGCTACCTCGATCCGGCGCGGAGTCCCACCGAGGCCGAGCGAGCTGAGCCGGGCCAGGGCGGCATCGAGGTCGGTGACGACAGAGAGCAGCAACACCCCGGTGGCGGCCGGTCCGGCCGCCGAGCCCCCGGGCCCAGGTACCGTCCCCAGGTCGACCAGCTCGACGATTCCGGCATCGGGTCTGGACGGGTCGCCGAGGAACACCGCTCGAAGCGAGGTGGTCGGCGCCCCGAAGAGGGTGGGCCAGTCGCCTGGGAACCGCTCGTCCATGAGGACGGTAAATCCGAGGCCATCGCGCCAGAAGCGCAGGCTGGCCTCGAGGTCCCGGACACAGATGGCCGAGTGGTGGATCACCGGCACTCCTTCGTCTTCGGTCGGAACACGGTCAAGGACGGGAGTATGGGCGAGAGTATAGATTTCCTCTTCACCCCTGTCGCTGGAGAACGGAAGCAACCATGCGGGCCATGCCGAGGGCGAAACGGAGGCCACACGGGAGCCGAGGCCGGCCGCGCCGGTCCGGGTGTAGGAGAGCTGGGAGCCCGACATGAAGGCCCCCATGCCCGCTGTGGTCGTCGGTGGCGGCTCGGGTATCGGCGCAGCAGTGGCCGAGCGGCAGCGGAGGGCCGGGATCGAGGTGCTCACCTGGGACCGCAACGGGGGCGACCTCGAGTGCGACATCCTCGACCCCGAGCAGATCGAGGAGGCCGCCGCTGACACCGTGGCCCGGATCGGTGTCCCCGGCCTGGTCACAGTCACCGCCGGCGTCGGCCACTCCGGTCTGCTGGCCGATACTCCAGCCGAGGATTGGGACCGGGTGGTCGGTGTCAACGCCAAGGGGGTCTGGCTCGTGATGCGGGCCCTGGCCGGTCCCATGCGGGCTGGGGATGGCGGCTCGATCGTGGCCACCAGCAGCGTGAGCGCTCGCGTGGCCGACCCGTCGATGGGCCTCTACTGCGCCTCGAAGGCGTCCCTCGACATGCTCATCACCGTGGCCGCCGCCGAGTGGGCCCCTGAGCTGCGGGTGAACGGGATCGCTCCCGGGGTAACAGACACCCCCATGCTTGGCCGGGCACCCCGTAGCGGTGCCTGGCTGGAGGGGGTGGCCGAACGCACCGCCCTCAAACGGCTTGGGACGGCCGACGACATCGCCGAAGCGGTCGAGGCCATCCACGCCATGCACTGGATGACCGGCCAGATCGTGCTGTGCGACGGCGGACTCTCCCTGCACAGTCCTATAGACCCATTGGGTTACCACCGGGATTGACTGAGGGGCCGCTGAGCCCTGGGCGCCTTCTGGTAAGGACGCGTAAGCCCCTTGTGATTCTGACTACAGCTCAGGAGAGCTCGGCTTGCTGTTGTCCTCAGCTGGCCCGACTGATGCCTGCAGCAGTGATTGCCTATCTTCGACGAGCGCGATGAGTTCCGATCCGGTTGCCGGTATGTACTGACGATCACCGGATCACCGGAAGGAACGGACAAAGGAGAATGCAGTGTCAGACAGTCGTGCGAATGACGAGGTTGCCATCCATGCCGTACTCGATGATTCTTACAAAGCGTGGGAGCTAGGTGACGCCCACAGCATGGTCGCCCAGTACACCGGCAACGCTACCGCCATCATGACGGGCTCCCTCCGGGGCAGTCGGGACGAGATTCGCCGGAGCATGGCCCTAGCCTTCGACGGCCCGCTGAAGGGCACATCGACGTACAACAAGCAGATCAGCCTCCGTTTCCTGGGCAGGGACGCCGCGGTCGTCATCAGCGAATCCGGCATCCTGTTCGCCGGTGAGACGGAGGTACCCGACACGCGTAAAGTGAACGCGACCTGGGTGTTCGAGAAGCGAGACGGTCAGTGGCTCATCGTCGCCTATCACAACAGCCCGGTGCTGGCACCTGGGCTGTGAACCCCAAGAGGAGCGGCGAAATCGTATGAGCATGACGGCGAGGACTGAGGACTTCGATCGTCTGATCGATCCGTTCCGGAGGGAGCTGATGGCCTACTGCTATCGGATGCTCGGCTCGGCCCACGACGCCGAGGACTTGGTGCAGGACACCTACCTGAGGGCATGGCGGGCACGAGACCAGTACGACGATACTCGGAGCTCCTTACGCACATGGCTCTACCGGATCGCAACAAATGCATGCCTCACGGCTTTGGAGGCCCGCGGCCGCCGGCCGTTGCCGTCAGGGGTGGTGGCCGCGTCGGATCCCCGCGGGCCACTCGTCCCAGGAGAGAGCAATGCATGGCTCCAGCCGTTGCCCGACCTACACACGGACTCGGACTATCCCTCGGCAATGGGGTTCGACCGAAGCAGCCTGCGCCTGGCCTTCACGGCCGCCCTCCAGCACCTGTCAGCCCGCCAACGCGGTGCTCTGATCCTTCGTGACGTACTCAGCTTCTCGGCGTCCGAGGCAGCCCAGATCCTCGGCACCACCGTCGCATCGTTGAACAGTTCGCTGCAGCGGGCACGTGCCCGCGTGAAGGAAAGCGGAGTCCAACAGGAGCTTCTCAGTGAGCCATCCACCTCCGAGCAGCGCGCCTGGGTCGACCGCTACATGGAAGCGTTCGAGCGGGCTGACGTCGAAGGCCTTAAGCGCCTCCTCACCGAGGACGTCCTCATGGAGATGCCGCCGATGATCAACTGGTTCGTCGGGACCGCCAACTACTGCCTGTTCATGGAATGGGTCTTCGAGAATGCCGGAACGGATTGGCGGCTGAAGGCGGTCGCCGCCAACGGTCAGCCCGGGTTCGCCGCCTATCGGCGCGTCGGTGGCGAATATGAGTTGCACACCGTGCAGATCTTCACTGTCACCGGCGAGGGCATCAGCCGGAACTCGGTATTTCAAGAATCGGAGGTCTTCGCCTCCTTCGGTCTGGCGGCCCGCCTCGATGCCTAGGACAACAATGCCCGAGTCGGTCCTGCCATCTGGGCCCGTTCCGGCGAATATTCATCGCAAGATCCAGATCTGACCCTCAGCTCCGCTTGGCTGTGATCACCTTCGACGCCCCACGATCGGATGCGCTCCCTACACTTGCCCGTATGAACACCGAAGAGGAACGGGAACGAGCAGCCGCAAGCCTGCGAGCTCTCAACCACGCGTTTGTGGCGCACGATCCCGAAGACGGTACGCTCGCTGCTTTGGCGGACACGGTGAATGAACTGACACTCGTAGTCAGCCGGGCGTCCACACGAGATCGCCTAGCGCTGATGCGGTCCAGGCCCGACGAATCGGTCTTGGGCGGGAGCGGGTTCGAGGACCGAGCCGTAGGCGGTCGCTCGAATCCGACGAGCGTAGAGCTCGAGGTCCGCTTCGAGGATGAAGAAGTCGTCGCCGACTTCGTGCTGCGCAGGGCATTCGAAGGAGCACCGGGTCGCGCTCACGGCGGAATCGTCGCCGCTGCTTTCGATGACGTCACGGGATTCGTGATCGGCAGACTGCAGGAGCCTGCCTTCACCGGCGAGTTGACGGTTCGCTATCTCGCCGCCGTACCTGTCGACCGAGCCTTGGAGATTCGTGCCCGACTGGATGGACGAGAGCGCCGCAAGCTCTTCATCAGTGCGGAACTGCGCACCGACGACGAGATAGTGGCGACGTGCCGGGCTATCTACATCACCGTCGATCTGTCGCGTTTTGCAGGAGCGCCCGATCCGCGTTGACTCGACAGACATTCTTAGCGCCACTGGGCGAGACCCAAGCTGACATCGGAGGCCTGCCCCATCTCTAAGCTGTGGCGGTTGAGTTGAGGACCGGGGCGAAGTTCTCTGCCTCCGAAGCTGACGCAGCAGGAAATCAGCACTGAAGACCCGGGCCTGCTGCCCCCGGCTTCATTCTCCAACCACTTCGTTGCTGGCTAAGGGGCGGACCTGATCACGGCAGGCCTCCCTTGGGTCGTCCCGCATCCGGACGGCATTGGCGCTCAGTCGAGCCCGACCGCTCATCGTTCGACATCGAAGGCGGCGTAATACGGCGCAAAGCGCTCGCGGATCTGATCCGGCTCCAAGCCGAAGTCGGACAATTGATAGGAGTGCGCACCCTGGGCACGGGGCTCGTGGGTGCCGGCCCACTCGGCCACCGAGACTCGGGACCGATCGTCGAATGGGAGACCGATCCGGGTCAGGCCCTTTTCCAACGCCGCCAGCGGATCAGTCTGGAGCTCCGCGAAGGAGACGTCGCCGAACCGGTCGTCGCCCATCCGCTTCCGGAACGCCATGGCCCGCTGGACGGCAATCCACCACCGGTTGAGCTGCTCAGCCCCCAGCTCGATGGAGTCGTCACGGTTGCTGCTCCAGCTGCGGGTGTAGTGGATGAGGCTGCAGACCGATCCCAGGACCTTGGTGGGATCCCGGTGGCTCCAGAGGAAGCGGGCATTCGGGTAGACCTCAACCAGGTCATCCAGGGCGAACATATGCACCGGTGTCTTCAGATGCCACAAGGTGGGGGGGCAGTGCCACTGGAGCAGACGGAGCACCCGTCGGTGATAGCGATAGGTCTCCGTCATATCCGTGTCGATGACCCAGCTCATATAGGAGGGCACCCGTGCGAAGCCGTCGAAGTGGGCCGTTCGAAAGCTCATCCCCATGAGGTCCTGGCACTCGGTTGCCGTAGTCGCTTCCGTGTGGTGCATGGTCTGCATGAGCGGGAATGCCTCATCCATCATCGCGATTCCTCGCTCGGTAGCGGCAATCCGGGGGTCGGTGTGCTCAGTCGTCTTCTCCGGTGGAGGGACCGGCGAGACCGACTCCCACGTTCGCAGCGACCGGAACTGGGGGTCAGCCGCCACCAGCTGGCTGAGAGCGGTGGTGCCGGTACGGGGTAGGCCGATGACGAAGACCGGACCGCCGATGGCCTGGTCGTCGATCTCGGGATGGAGACGGTAGGTCTCTTCGACTCCCAGCCGAGCGGCCAGCAGCGTGCTCAGCCGCATGTGCTGCATGGCCTCGCCCATCTCGGTGAGTCCGCCCTCGTCGTTCATCGACTCGACCAAGCGACCAAGTCCCTCGCGGTAGTGCTCGCCACCAGTGTCATCCAAGCCTGTTTGGCTCCGGGCGTCCTCTTCGATCCGGTCAACGGCGAGACTCATCGGGCGAACCGCCTACTCACAGCCTTCCGGCGGATGTCGATGGCCGCGGCCCGTTCGCCCGGTGACACCCATCGGGTGTCCGACGGCAACTCCTCGGTGAGTTGGTCCAACGAAACCAGTCTGGTGGTCGGAACCGGGGCGGTCTCCGTACGGACACACCGCAGGATGATCGGTCCCTCGCTGTGCCCAGCGGTGTCCAGCCAATTGGCGGTGCCCGGATCCCGATGCGCCACCACCACCCGGACCTTTCCGTCATCGTCCACCACGGCCTGGTAGCCGTTGAGGCTCGACTGGTGATTGCCGTAGTCGATCGTCTCCCACCAGATATTTCCCAGCGAGTAGCTCCAGTACAGGCCCTCCGGGGGCGTGACCTCGATGATCAACGCCTCGTTGAGGCCCAGTTTCCACGAACCGATGACCGGACGGTTCTCGGCCGCTGCCCCCATGGCCGTTCCATCCAAGGGAGGGAGGAAGGTGTTGGGTGTCTCTGGATTGGAGAATCCCAAGAAGAAATTCAGGTTCTCCTCCAAGAAATCGCCCAGAGCGATCACCTGACGGGCCATTGCCGCCCTCGGTTCCGTGGGCACGCGCTCCTCGATGGCTGTGGGATCCGAAAGCGGCTCGATAGACATGGTGACGGGAACTTCGTGTTCCCAATCGTAAAAGAAGTGGCGCACGACCAGCATGGTTGCCCCCTCGTCGAGGGGGAGCCAGTTGCCCTCGTGGGGCTCGGCCGCCAGGATGATCTCGAACTCCCCGTCCGGGCCCAGCTCGAACTCGTCGATCAGGGCGTTCGATGTGGACCCCATCCCGGCCATGACCTGCAGCCCCACATACCGGGCTGAACCCCGATTGCCCCATAGCCGATAGGAGACGCCACCCTTGAGCGCCGAGCCCACATAGATGCAGTCAGGGCACTCCATGCCCCATTTGTACGCGGCGTCCATGCCCGAGGGCTTGATGGCTGGCACCTGATCCAATCCCCGTCGTAGAAGCTCGTCAATACCCACGCCCAAGAGGACGAGGAGATGCCGGAAGCCTGAGGCCATGTCCACTGGGTCGTGGGGGACGGAATCGGAAAGCACGACGTCGCCGGTCCGCTTGAGCGTGTCTAGCAAGTGGTTCCACGCCTGCCCGGACTCGAGATCCTGGGCGGTTGCATCTCCGGCGGAGGCTGCCTCGCTCACCGAGAACGGAAGCCAGGCCGGATTCTTGAACGAGCTCATGATCGAGCGAGCCATGACTGCGCAGTGAGCACTGAAGTCCTCCCGTGTTTGGATGCGTATTCAATCGGTGAAAGTGATGCTTTCACAAAGTCAGAGGAACGATGAGTGGACCGGTGCAGTCCGACATGAACCATCGGAGCCGCAGCAGACGGGTCGCAGGTCGCAGGTGGCAGGGTTACACCGAGTCGTCTCGGAATCCTCCATACCCCAATGTGGGAGCCCTCGTACGACCTCAATAGATATCGAAGCAACAACGGCTGGGACTCTGCAGGACGACAGCCGCTTGCCCTAATCCTTCGAGCTCTCGTTCTCACCGTCGTCAGCCCAGTCGTCCCTTCTCCTCAGCTGCGTAAGCTGAGACCAGCGGGAAGTGCCCTCGTCGTGCCAATCTTCGGTGGGCGAGCTTCCGAGATCTCAGAATCGACTCGGGCCGCAGGGGGTATTGAAGCTCAGAGGGCACGGGATCAGGCGGATCGTCCCGTGCCGGTGGTCTACCTAGCGGGTCGATCGTTTCTCCGTCGCGGTCAACACGTGGGGAGCCCATTCGGCCGCTCGGCGACCCCGAAGTCGACGGCGACCTCGGCGACGCTCAATCACCCCGACGATCGACAGCGACGACATCACGCTTGAACTCCGCAGCGAACTTCTTCGGGATGGTGACATCCTTCCAGCGGGAGGTTCTCCCATTAGAGAATGTCAACCAGACCGACAGCAGACCCAAGCGAATGCCAGCTGCGGGGGGGCCCAGATCCCCCAAGACGTGGCCCGGACGCCCTCCAATCTGACAATGAGACTGAGCACTCGATCCAAGAATGAATCGTCAGCCATCGCTGGCTACGCTTTGACGGTAGGAACATTGGAGGTCCTAGGACATGAGCATCGAAATCAGCTACGACGACCTGGAGTACGACCCGGCGATCACAAGGGCAGCGGTTCGGCGCAATGGCGACGATTGGTGTGTCCTGCTGGAACACGCCGATTCCATACCGGTGCACCGATTTATCGTTGACCATGATGAGATTACCGATGACGTCGGAGCTGACAAGGCCCACGGTCATGAGTCGGTCCTGGGCTTCATTGAGCAGCTCCTCAACACCGTGGGCTACTCAGCCGTTCGTGTGGGTGGAGACTTCCCCAACCCGTTTATCGGAGCTTGGCAGCTTGGCCCGAAGGATTAAACCGCTCCTGCCGCCGTTGAGACCCAGCATGTCCCGCCCTACCCGCCAGGTTGAGTGCCCCTCGAATCAAGTCCAGTCGCTTATGTCGGCACGAGCAAAGACTCCCGGATCATCCTGGAAGCCGGGGGCATCGTCGTGCGGCTGTTCTGGGCGACGGCGCACTACGCCGCAACACCCAGAACCACACTTCTGGAGGAGGCCGGCTACGGGCCAAGCCACGAACAAGCGGATCGAGGAAGCGACGTCAGACCTCGCTGCACTGTGTGATCGGACGGCAGACCCGAAGACTCCCTTTCCCGACCGAGACTTGGGCCACCCCTGATCTGAATTTCGCCTCGGGACCACGGTGGCTGCCAAATACCCAACCGGCCCATTGGGCCTTCCCTTGGGTGGTCGTGGACGGCAAAAGCGACCCAGAGCATCCACGATGGTGGATGCTCTGATTCCGGGAAGCCAAGAGGCGCAGCGCGTCGGCGTGATTGGCTGCCTCACCGACCGGAGCCCCGGTGACCGCAGGGCGGCGGCGGTCAGCGATCGGGCGTCGTTGGGATCGTTCTTGTCCGACTTGCCCCTCCCGGGCACCCGGACCCTCGGGGCCAGTGTCGCCGGCACGTCGAGCACGTGCTCGCCGACGTCGACAAGTTGTTGGGCCAGAGTGCCCAGGCCCCAACGCGGACAGTCCCCCGGGCATAGCCGAGGGCCTGTCGCACTCCCGAGGAGCCTCGAGCTCTCTTGGCAGCGCCCTTCCGCCTCGGCATACGCACCGGGGTCGATCGCGCACTGATGGTGGTCCTTCGTGATCCAGTTGAGCTGTCCGAGCTCCTGACTCCACCTTCCAACAACTTTCTAACACTTGTTGTGCAAAAATGGGGTTTGAAGCGGAGCCGTGGCTGGAGGGGGAACTCGGTTATATGACGGCTGATGTGGCTGATGACACGGATGCAGTGGTCGGAACGGGCAACGATGGGGCCAAGATCCTTAGCTGGCTTCAGCGGGCAACGCCACGAACCGACTCGCTCCTAATCGCGACGTTTGCTGCACTCCGTGCAGCGGCTACTGATCAGGACGCTGGGTCGGCCGCGGTTGACGCAGTGGCGTCATCGGCCTTGGGCCTTCAGAAGTGGGTCGAGGACAATCCATGCCCTGATCCGAGGCTGGGCGACCGGTGTGAGGTATTCGTTGCCCGCTACCGATTCGTCTGTCTGGAGATGGGGTCGGACCGCCCGGGAATGCCTCCCGACCATATCGAGGTGACCGCCGATCGGCTCTGTGCCCTCAACGCCGAGTTCGAGAAGTTTCTTATGGAACTGCGGTAACACGCGAGGGGGGCTAGGGGCAAGTGACCACCACTGACGAACTACCGGTGGTGACCGAAAGGCCCGCCGGTCGACAAGCGCATCGGCCGCTCAGGACGCCGGCAGTTCGTCGATTCCAGATGGTCGCCAGCAGTGCGGTCATCGTGGCGAGCATTCCCTACCTCTGGGTGCTCTGGGACCTCTGGACCGGCACCGTCAACCCGTTCCGGACGAACGAGCTGACGACGGCCCCGGGCTCTGTCGAGTACGACGTACAGGCCCGGGCCCTGATGGACGGCCACCTTTCTCTGCCAGCGCACAGCATCGGCATCGAAGCCTTCATCCATGACGGGAGGACCTATACCTACTTCGGGATCTTCCCGTCACTGATCCGGATTCCTGTCCTGCTTTTCACCCACTCGTTCGACGGGCGCCTCAGTGCGCCGTCCCTTCTCCTGGCCTGGCTGGTGACTGCCTTGTTCAGCTCGATGCTGCTGTGGCGTATCCGGGTGGTCGTGCGTGGCGATGCGCTCCTTGGCTGGGGTGAAGCGCTCTCCTACGGAGCCCTCCTCTTCTCCATCCTGGCAGGGTCCGTCCTCGTCTCCTTGGCGTCAAGCCCGCAGGTCTACCAGGAGGACGTCGCATGGGGCGTGGCGCTCGCGGTAGGAAGCCTCTTCGCGTTGCTGGGTGTTGTCGAGCGGCCCTCGTGGAAGCGGGTGTTTTTCTGTGGCCTGCTGGTCCTCCTCACCAATCTCAACCGGGCCACCACCGGATACGCCTGCATCTTGGCGACGGTGATGATCGCGGCATGGTTGGCTCTCGGCCGCGGCGGCCAGGAGCGCCGTCGCTGGGCCCTTCCGGTCCTCGCAATCGGCGGAGTCGCCCTCGTGGTGGGGTGCGTCGTGAACCTGGCCAAGTTCGACCAGCTGTTCGGATTTCCGGCCTCCGAGCAGGTGCTGTACACGACCTACGGATACGCCCATATCAACGGCGGAAAGCACTTCAGCCTGAATTTCCTGCCGAGCACGCTCGAGGAATACCTGTTTCCGGGCAATCTCCGCGTCACCCGGTTGTTCCCGTTCCTCGGGCTCCCCGAGATCCCCACCCACCTCATTGCTCACACCCGCCTCTTCAATGAAGGAAACACGTCCAGCGCAACTGCTTCGATGCCGCTGCTGTTCGGTCTGGGCGTGTGGGGCCTGATCACGACCTTCGCGCCGCACCGGCCGGTCATCGTCCGATCGCTGCGAATTCTGTTGATCTGCACGATGGCCACGGCCGGTGCCATTTTGATCTATGGAACGATCTACGAGCGGTTCCTCGCTGATTTCATGCCACTCCTGGTGTTGGCCGGTTCCATCGGCTTGGTCGATATCTGGCGCCATGCGGCCATGATGCGGCGGCGGGCACGACTGCCTGTCGTAGCTGGCATCGTGGTGCTGACGATCTTCGGATTCGTGGCCAACATGGGCATCGCCATCACTCCCCAGGACAGCTGGAACCAGACCCAGGCCGACCACTTCGTCCAGACCGAACAGGCTGTCAGCGAGATCACCGGAAACCCGCTCCGAGATGATGTTTTGCGGGGGCCGACATTTCAGGGGATCGCGCCGATTGGCCAGCTCTTCATCCTGGGCGACTGCAAGGGCCTCTACATCTCGGACGGTGAAGGCCTCCCCTACTATCCGAACCTCATATGGCGGCCGGTCGAACGTACCCCTCACGTACCCCTCTGTCGCACGCTCATCGGCTCGGCGAAGCGGGTGGACTCCGGGCCATCGTTCTAGATCGGCGCCGTTTCGATCAACCCAGTTCAGAAGGCCCACCACGACGTGGTCGTGGAGGACGGGGACAGCAAGCGCCTAGCTGGAGGGGTGGAAGGCATCGCCCGGTTCCACGAGATGGCGGGTGCCCACGCCGAAGCACCTAAGGAGGTGGTGATCGGGATCAAGACGCCGCGTTGCGCCACCTGGGGAATCGGTTGGTGGGCATCCTCAATGGCAGCCTCGTCAGCCGCTCCACCACGACGAGAAGACTGCGTGGGGCCACCGGGTTGGGGTCTCCCCACCGTTGGTTTCGCCAATCGTCAATGCGGAATATCAACTCGCACGGGCGGGAACACTCCGGCAAGATCTGACCAGGCGATCATGAGACCGCCCGGGTCAGGCACACACCTGGCCCCGGGCGGTCTCCCTGACGTTTGCTGGGATCAAAAGGTGTGGTTCACGACCTTCGTCACTCGAGCGGGAACTCGGGCCTCGATCGTGGTGGCCTGCGTCGAGGTCAGCTTCTGATCGGTGACCGCCCGGTTGATCTGGACATCAACGGCGTTCACCAGGGCATTGACAACGGTCTGCGGATTCACGTTGTGCTGAGTCGCCACCCCGGCGACTGAGTTGCCAGCCTTGAGGTCGGCTCGAAGGGTCTGAGGTGTAATTCCGATGGTCTGGGCGCTGATATGCAGGCCGGCTCCACGAAGTTCCTTCCTGTGTGACCGGATCCAAGCCTTGACCTCACCCTTGCCGGTGTGGGTCTGAGCAGTGGTGGAAGCGGCTGGCGTTGCGGCGTAAGCAGTGCCAGTGGCTGCCAACCCTCCAAGCAGCGCTCCTCCGATGACAACTGGGGCGATGATCTTCTTCAGCATGATGACTCCTTCAACTGGGGGATGTTCTCTACGGCCTGATGGTGGCAGTCGAAGACGGGCGTTCGATGAGGGATGTGTGAGGGTTCGGTAAGGAGGGCACCTCGGTTGAAGAGCGTTCTCAGACCAGGAGGCACCACTGGAGAAGGGAGATTCCCTGGTGATGGCACTAAGACGGTGGTGCCGCTCACCCAGTTAGGTTTCCCGGACCCTCGTTGTCAGCTGACTATCAACGCGGGAGTTGGACTGGCATCTCTCAAACTCAAGCAATCAGATGGGACTACTGGCCTCGCGTTGCTTCAGTACGCTGCCCGCGTGGACGGCGAAACGACAGATGGGCGGCTGCACCAAGGGGACGAGCCAGACGTTCGCTTCACATACGCCAACGAGCGAACCTTTCTGGCCTGGAATCGAACCGCCCTCGCTCTAATCGCGACTGGAGTTGCAGCGACACAGCTACTACCCGAGTTCCACGTCGCCGGGGGACGTCGCATCCTGGGCCTCCCCATGGTCGCGCTGGGTGCCCTGGTTGCATTCACCAGCTTCCGGCAATGGAGGGCCAATCAGCAAGCCATGCGGTGCGCTGAGCCACTTCCGCAGTCGCCCATGCCTCTGGTGCTGTCTGTGGGCATTGGCGTGGTCGCGATCATCGCGGTCGTACTCGCCCTGGTCGGTTCGTGATGGGACCGACGCATGAGTGATGAGGAGATACCCATGGAGCAGGAAAGGACGGATCCTGGCCTCGCAAGAGAGCGAACCGAACTAGCGTGGAATAGGTCGGGCCTGGCCGTTGCGGTGACCATTGCCATCATGATCCGGCGTCTGTGGCCACTGTCAAACGGCGGCGCGATGCTGGTCCTCCTCCTGATCGCGATCGGCGCGGTTGTGTGGGTCGTCGCCATGCGAATTGGGCGATCAGCCCGCGACCGATCTGCAGATTCCGAAGTCTTGGCTGAGCCGACGTGTCGAATGATCACGATCGGTACCCTTCTTCTTGCTGGTAGTGCCTTCGTGGTGGGCTTGTCGTAAGGCGATCGGCTGCCGCTGGGTCACCCCGGGCGGCTGCTGCCACACCCGAACGGCAGGGTCCCCCGCACAAATATCGGTCGCCTGATGCGGCATCATCAGACTGACGAGGCCTGGTGGGTTGGCTACTCACCGTGGGGTAGACGTAGAAGCAATTGATCGGTGGGTCCTTCGCCGGTGTCGCATGTGAATGGTCTTCGTCCCGTCGGACTTGACCACCGTGGCCGTGAGATTCGCCGTGCACGGGTCGGCGGCGAGGCCCTGTCGGCACAGCCAAACCGTTCCCGAAGCATCCGCGGTACCGGTCTTGGTAGTGCGCGATTCAGAGCTTGCTCTGGGCGCTCCCGAGTTCTCGAGGTGATCGGCGCCTTCTTGACAGAGACCGATCGACACAACCATTGGCGCGACGAGGACGGGGCATTCGCCCCGTCCTCGTCGAACTACTCAGGTGTTCAGAAGCTGACGGTCAGTGAGCTGTCGCCCCCGATGGTGGCCGACGAGATGATGGCGGTCGATGAGCCCAGGTCGGTGAGGAAGTCTCCCGAGGTACCGGTTCCGGCGTCACCGGAAAGGCACACGACGTCGGTGTAGGTGCCGACCGTGAGGCCCTTCACCTGGGCGTTCCCGGAGACGTCGAACCCGACGTCCGACGCACCGCACGCCCCTCCCGGGATGACTTCGGAGGCCGAGCCGTAGGCCAGGGTGACCGCAACGTTGTCGACCGTGGTCTTGGGCGGCTTGGCCTGTAGGGCAGCCTCCAGATTGGTCAGACCGGACGTGGCGTAGGAGCCGTCGGTGTCGTAGTAGTTGGGCTTCGATCCGATGGCGTAGGTGGTGACACCGTGACTGGTCTTGGAGGCCAGGCAGGCGGACGGGTCACCGGCGTTGGGCACGCCGCTGGTCTGCGGGCACGGTGTGGTCGCAGAGGCGATGTTCAAATTACTCGCCACGCCCGAGCACCCCGTTCCCGTTGCCGTCGTCGACGACTTGGTCGTCGCCGTCGCGGCGGCGGTGAGGGCCCCACCGGCCGAGAGCCCCGGATTGGCGAAGGTGACCGTTCCGGTGACCGGACAGCTCTCGCTCGGGAAGACGACAGTCAGCGAGCTGTCACCACCGACGGTGGCCGACGAGATGACGGCGGTCGATGAGCCCAGGTCGGTGAGGAAGTCTCCCGAGGTGCCGGTCCCGGCGTCAGACGAGAGGCACGCGATGTCGGTGTAGGTGCCGACCGTGAGGCCCTTGACCTCGGCGTTCCCGGTGAGATCGAACCCGACGTCCGAGGCACCGCACACGCCTCCCGGAATGACTTCGGAGGCGGAGCCGTAGGCCAGGGTCACCGAAATGTTGTCGACCGTGGTCTTGGGCGGCTTGGCCTGCAGGGCGGCCTCCAGATCGGACAGACCGGACGTGGCGTAGGAGCCGTCGGTGTCGTAGTAGTTCGGCTTCGATCCGATGGCGTAGGTGGTGACACCGTGACTGGTCTTGGAGGCCAGGCAGGCGGACGGGTCACCGGCGTTGGGCACGCCGCTGGTCTGCGGGCACGGTGTGGTCGCAGAGGCGATGTTGGTAGCGATGGGAAGTCCCGAACACCCGGTTCCCGTCGGTGTCGTCGACGACTTGGTCGTCTCCGACGCGGCGGAGGTGAGAGCCCCACCGGCCGAGAGTCCCGGATGGGCGAAGGTGACCGTTCCAGTGACAGGACAACTGATGGTCGTCGGAGGCGGAGTGGCCGCACCAGCGACTCCGGACCCAACGACCCCGACGGTGGCTACCGTCCCGATCGGCACGGCCAGCGCTGCGAGCGCCATGAGGATTTTCTTGATCATGTTGCCTGAAACTCCTTCTACCGTGGAGTTCCGCCCCGTTTACGAAACGACTCCCAGCTCATACCAACGTGGAAGGCCGACAATCCGTTACAGCGGCCACAGATTGCGGTACGACTTCCGGTGCAACTCGCCGGGCTTCGCGAGGAGCAGCTGCGTCCGTCACCTACCCCCGACGCCGCGGTTGGGCCTCTCCGCCCCTTGAGGAGGCAGGGCATTGTTAGGGGGTGACCAGGAGTTTCGGCCTATTTCGGTGTAATCATGCCGGGCGTCCCCCACCACCGGATAAGAAGCCTGTTCACTTGCCGACGACCGGTGAGCGTGTGGATAACCCCCCTGCGGACTGAAGGGGTCCTGCACGGTCAGGATCTCTGTCGCTCCGTTCGAGGCGGAACCATGAGCGGACCGGCAGAAGATCGAGAAGGCTGTGACGGTCATCGTTACGGAGGGCGTCGCTCTCGAACCCCCTGCGGACAGCTCGAGCCGCCGCCATCGTCCATGGCCTCGCCGGAATTGTTGCGAAGCAACCAACCCTCAATCTCACACCTCCGGCTCGAGCGAGTCGACTCGGCCAACGCCGTAACGGTCGGACAAAGTGTCCCGTTGTAATGATGGGAGGCAGCAAAATCCGAAAGGAGGAATGCCCCCATGAGCAGGTTCAAGGCACACGGACGCGAGTTGCCGTCCCGAAGCGGCAGCCGGACGACGAGACGCCCTGGGAAGGCGGTGCCGGGCCTGAAGCGTGCTGCTGGATCGCACTTCCACAGTGACGGCGTCACTCCCAAGGTGGTGCACTTGACGCAGAGTGGGGCGCGGGAAGCCGCCGATCGAAACGAAGAACGTGACGGCAAATCTTGGCGGGCGTATAAGTGCAGGCAGTGCCTGGGCTGGCACCTGTCCGCCTCGCTCGCCGGGGGACGAGCCGCGCCCGTCTACGAAGTTATCCATCGCGGACTGTCTCGTCCGCCGGGTACGCATTTCAGCGAACCCGAGGTCGGTGGTGCCGACCACGCCGCCAAGCTTGTCGCTGAGGGCTACCTTCGGCCACTCGACGCGTCATAACCAACGATCCCCGGAGCTGCGAGTGCTGGGATGTGCAGTCTTGGTGTGAGTCCCGGCTCGGGTCCTCCGGGGGCGACCGCCACCCCGTTAGAGGAGAGGTGAATTTCCTTCCTATCTGAGCCATAGGGAGCGGCGATCAATCCAGGGACTGAGAAGTGGCCAGGCCCCTTGACTGTCCATCTCGCGCTTGCCACACTCTCGCCATATGGCGGCGTCAGATGTGAACTACCGATATGGCCTTGGGCTCTGTGCCAAAGCCGGCATCATTGTTCTTGCTGCTCTGGCGCTGGCAGTCCTCGGGGGGGTTATCTACGCGGCGATTGAGTTGGACCGAGACATTCAGCAATGAGACGACCAGGCGAGCCTTGAGATCCAAGAGCCCGCAATCCAAGATGCCCCCTATCGCCAGGATGTGAGCCGGGGTGGATGGGAGTCAGAGGACCCAGTCAGATCGGCTCGTCTGGTTGAGCGGGCTGCGCGTAGATGGCTTCTGCGCAGTGCGGCACCGACCGGTGACCCTACCGGAGCTGCCCAGCCTGTCTCAGGATGAGGCCCTTGGCACGGACTGCAATTGACCTCTGAACGTGATCAGAAACGTCGCCCTCCACTAATCTCGTCTCATCACACCCGGTAAGCGGCGATCGCCTGCCCCAACGGCGTCTGGGTGCATCGATGACTGAATTCCCGGATACTCGAGAGTGATCACCCGTTCAATCGGACACGTTGAGGCCTGCGACGTTCTGTGCGGTAGACGACATCTCGCTCAGGCGGATGCCGACATCGATCGGCCGCGTCGAGCGTTCGTGAGAAAGGCCGGTTCCGAGCTGACCACTCTTGTTATCACCCCATGCCCACAGCCGTCCCGTCGAATCTATGGCATAGCTGGCATAACCCCCTGTGCTCACAGCGACGAAGGTGACGTTCTCTGGAACGTGTACCCGAACCGGCACGTCCGAGTCGAGCTCACTCCCGATGCCGAGCTGACCGCGATCATTATTGCCCCACGCCGAGACGCCACCGTCCTGAAGGACGGCAATCGTCTGGCCGTTGTTCGGTCCACTCCCGCGTCCTGGTGTTCACCACCTTCTGCCTACGGCTCCAATCCGCACTGGGGGGGCAAACACGGATGAAAGGGACCGGATATGCCCTCTTCTCTGTTCTCGGCAACTAAAGGCTGCGGAAGACCGAAGCGTCTGCCTAAACGTCTCAGTGAGGCACAGAATGGATGAACTCTGCACAAAGCGGTCGATGATGGTGCGGAGGCGGTCGGCCTACTAGTGGAGCGACTGATCGGAGAAGATTCCATGCCCATCTTGGAGGTCTACTCAGACGTTTGGTGCCCATTCGCATATGTCGGGATCACCGCTGCGCTTGAAGAACGCTTGCGTCGTGGTCGGAGCGATGTAGGCATAGTGATGCGGGCGTGGCCGCTGGAACTCATCAATGGATCACCTCTCGACGCCACGATGACGGGCCATCACATCGACGATCTGCGTAGCCAAGTTGCTCCAGCGCTCTTTGCCGGATTCGATCCGAGGACATTCCCCACAACCACTTTGCCAGCCCTCTCGCTCGCTGCTTCGGCATATGGGCGCAATGTCCAAACAGGCGAGGAAGTCAGCATGGCACTCCGACGGGCACTCTTCGAGGACGGGCTAGACCTCTCCGACGCCCAGGTCCTTCGCCAAGTGGCTACTGCATGGGACCTTGAGCAAGTTGACACAAACGACGTAACGGCTGTTCGTTCAGATTGGGACTCTGGGAGCGACCGAGGTGTCCAAGGATCACCTCATTTCTTCTTTGGGGAAACTGATGTGTTCTGCCCCACCCTTGATATTCAGCACGACGACACTGGCCATCTTGTATTGACTCGCAACAGGGAGCGACTCAACTCCTTCCTCGATGTCTGTTTCACTTCTTGACTGACTTCTCGCCGTCCACCGAACCCGGACTGAGCTCCTGTTAAGTCGCCAGGGTGTGGGTACCAAGAGTGCCATCGGATACCTCGATCAGGGATTTCACGAATCCGACCACCGTCAGCGCCCTTCGCGGGCGACACAGCGGAAGGTTGCAGGTTGACGAGGAGTTGGCGAGCTTCGATTGGAGCCGTTACCAGAACATTCCTGCTAAAGCACCCCGACACAGCCATACATGACACGGACTCGGAGAGTCTCCACTGGTGCCTGTGGGGTCGCCACCGATGTCATCCGACCACTTGACCAGGACGGTTACGGAATCGCCAGCGGGTGGGGAACTGGGCCACTTCATTTTGCCACTAGGAATTCGAGGGTGCCGTCCGATCATGCGGTTCACAGGTCCGGATCTGGCTCGAAGAACTCCTGGACGAGGGCGTGGAGCCCGATCCCGTAGATCGTCCAGCTCTGATCTTCTCCTTGTCCTCCGGTGGGGCGGATGATCCCCAGCATCTTGGAATCGACCCGGTCCCGGAGCGAACATCCCTCGGCCAGAGCCCCCGCCGCATTCAAGAACTGGGGGACCGTCAGGGGCTCCTTGGGTCGGTAGCCGAGGACCGTCATCAGCCCACCGAACGCCTCTTCTCCTTGCTGACTTATGTGGTCATAGCTTTGCCTCAGGGCCGCAAAGACCCGTTCGTGCCGCTCGGGCAGTTCGCTGATGGCGGCCATGGCCCAGAGATTGATCCAGACCGACCAACTCGTTGATCGGCGCAGTGCATCCCCAAGGGCCTCGCCGACGAGCCTGCACACCTCTGACAAGGTCGCCGCACGCGTGGCGGCAGTCGACAGATCACATTCCGCCAAGACGGTCGTCACCACTTCTGCAACCTCGGGGACATTGGAACGATTTGTGTGTGACGCCAGCTCGACGAGCACGTCAGTCTGGTAGTCGGCCTGGTTCTCCCACACGCGTCCGATCACCGAGGCATTGGCCAGCTTGATGCCCGTTTCCGCCTCCACCCAGTCGAAGGCGCGCTTGAAGTTGAGAGCATCGGCCACCGTACCGAGGCCTTCTTCCAGCAGGATCGACTGCCCGGCGGCCAACAACAGTGATCGAAGTTCGTCCCGGCTCTGCCGAGGTCGCCGATCAGCGCTCATCGCAATCCCCTCAGTCCCGTGGGGCGGACGCCAGCCCAAAGCGACCACTGTGGTAACCGAACTCGCCAATCCGGTCGCCGCAGGATCCGTCCTTCCCGCCACCGATCCGACTTTAGCCCATGCAACTCCCAGTAACAAACGCAACCTCACCTCGCCGTCAGTCCAGCACCCTCGCCTTCTGAGCCCTGAAATTGGCAGGGCTTTGACAGTCCGCAGCCGGGCGAGATCGGCCAGTTCGTCGACGTCGGTGCATTGCGCGGCCCAGCGGACCTGGACGTCGAAGGCATCCTGCCGACGACAATCGCATCGAGAATCGACTCCCAGCACTGACCACACGTGGTGGGACTAACGCCCCTGCAAGGTGCTCCGCAACCGTGAGACAGTTGACCCGTGTTCGAGCAACGCCGGGGGTTGTTGCCCAGTGGGCGGCGGAACCACCCGTACCCGATGGAGACGGTGGAGGAGCTCAGGGGACCGTGCTCCGTTCGCTTCCGGGAACCTTCGGCCACGCCGGGCAAGTGCCTGTCGTGAAGGCGGTACTCGAGCGTTGGGCACCTGGAGTGGTCACCTTCCGACACTACGAACGCGGTTGGCTCAGACCGGATCTCGTTGCAGGGCTTGTCCTGGCGGCGATTCTGGTGCCCCAGGGCATGGCCTACGCGGAGCTGGCGGGACTACCGGCGGTGACCGGCCTCTACACGACGATCGCGTGTCTCGTGGCCTACGCACTGTTCGGACCGTCCAAGGTACTGGTGCTGGGGCCGGACTCGTCGGTCTCGCCGCTGATCCTGGCTGCCATCACACCCCTCATGGTCACCCACGACCCCGCCACTGCGATCGCACTCGCCGGGATGCTGGCGATCCTTGTCGGACTCATCGAGATCGGACTGGGGGTGGCGAAACTCGGATTCGTCGCCGACCTGCTCTCCAGTGAGGTCCGCGTCGGCTACCTCAACGGACTGGCCATCACCATCATCGTCGGCCAGCTGCCCAAGCTCTTCGGGTTCTCCACCAGCGCCGACAACTTCATCGCCGAGGTGCGCGCCTTCTTCAACGGACTCGATCAGACCAGCCGAAACACCCTGGTCACCGGGCTCTGCGTCCTGGCCGTCCTCCTCATCCTGCCACGGATCACCCGTCGAGTACCGGCCGTTCTGGTGGCTGTCGTCGGGGTCACTATCGTCTCCGCTGCGCTTGACCTAGCCGCACATGGCGTGAAGACGGTCGGTTCGCTTCCTCAGGGCGTTCCCGTTCCGTCGTTGCCGTGGACCAAGCTGTCCGATGTCGGCCCCCTTCTCGTGGGCGCGGTCGGCATCACGATGGTGTCGCTGACCGACACCATCGCCACCGCAACGAGCTTCGCCGCCCGCCGCGGCGACGAGGTCGATCCCGACCAGGAGATGGTCGGCATCGGTACGTCGAACATCGCCGCCGGCTTCCTCCAGGGTTTCGCCGTCTCTGTGAGCGGTTCCCGCACTGCAGTGGCCGACCAGTCCGGGGCAAAGACCCAGATGACGGGGGTGGTCGGGGCCGGACTTGTCCTCGTCCTGCTCCTCTTCCTCAACGGCCTACTTGCCGATCTGCCGCAGACCGCCCTGGCCGCCGTGGTCATCACCGCGGCCCTCTCGCTCACGGATCTGGGTGCCCTCCGGCGGTTCGCCGAGGTCCGCACCTCATCACTCGTCGTCAGCCTGGTTGCAATGGCCGGCGTGATGCTCTTCGGGGTCCTGCAGGGGATCATCATCGCGATCGTCCTGATCATCCTCCTTTACTTCCGGCGAGGCTGGTCACCCCACGGCGCTGTCCTTGGCCATGTGCCGGCACTCGGTGGATGGCACAGCATCGCCAGGTACCCCGAAGCAACCGAGCTGCCGGGCATCGTCGTGTTCCGCTGGGAGGCGCCCCTGTTCTTCGCCAACAGCGGCCAGTTCCGGGAACAGGTCCGGAGGTTGGCCCGCGAACGGACCCCCACCTGGATCGTGCTGCAGTGCGAGGCGATCACAGACATCGATGTCACGGCGGCCGAGGTACTCAAGGACTTGGACGAGGAACTCAACGGCCACGGCATCCATCTGGCCTTCGTGGAGTTGCGCGGCCGCCTCCAGGACCTGATCCGTCGTTATGGCCTGCACACCACGCTCGATCAGGAGCATTTCTACCCCACCCTGGACCAGGCACTCGATTCGATCAGCAATGCGACCGGGGGAACCCCCGATCCGCCCGACGAAGGAATGAAGCCACGATGAGCAACGCCTCCGAACCCGTCGCCGAGGAGCAGGGCGAGGGAAATCCCCGACTGGCTTTTCTCCTCGCCATGGCCATGTTCGTTCTGGTGATCGACACGTCGCTGATGAACGTGTCGATCTCCGCCGTCGTTAAGGACCTGCACACGACGGCGAGCGGGGTCCAGTCGGCGATCGCGCTCGAGGCGCTCGTGTCGGCGGCCTTCATCCTGACCAACTCCAAGTTGGGCGACCTCATGGGAAGGCGGCGTGCCTACGTCATCGGCCTGCTCGGCTATGCCGTCGGCGCGGTGGCGATGACACTGGCGAAGAACCTCACCACTATCATCGTCTTCTGGGCGATCATCGGCGGACTCGGCGCATCCCTGCTGCTGCCGGCGATGCAGTCGCTCATCCACGGCAACTTCACGGGCGGGGCCCAGAAACGGGCGTATGCACTGGTGGGTGCAGCTGCGGCGATCGCCGCGGCTGTCGGTCCACTGCTCGGGGGCTTTCTCACGACCTACCTGTCATGGCGGGTGGGCTTCGGGCTCGAAGCACTCGTCATCCTGGTCATCCTGACCCAGATCCGTCTCGTCAAGGACGTTCCATACACCGGTCCCCGCCAGATCGACCTGGTCGGTGCCATCCTCTCCATCGTCGGCATGGGCGGCCTCGTGCTCGGCATCCTCGTGTGGCAGGAGGGCGGTCAGTACGTAGGTCTGATCATGGGGATCGGAGCGGTGACGCTGGCCGGTTTCGCCTACTGGCTGGTGCACCGCAAGCGGCAGGGAAAGCCCACGCTATTGGACCCGGATCTGCTCAAGCACCTGAATTTCCGCATCGGAATCTCCCAGCAGATGCTCCAGCAGATCACTCTGGGCGGCGCCATGATCGTCCTGCCGCTCTTCCTCCAGATGACCCTCGAGTACAACGCCATGCAGGCAGGCTTTTCACTCGCACCCCTGTCGCTGTCCATGTTCGGCATGGCCATGCTCGCCGGACGCAAGGCAGGCAGATGGCGTCCCGCCCAGATCGTTCTTGTCGGCTTCGCTCTCAGCGCCATCGGCATGGGAGCGATCATCCCGCTGGTACCGAGAGTCGACTCGGGGTGGTACTTGGTGATCCCGCTGATCGTCGCCGGATGCGGTTTAGGCATGCTGGTCTCCCAGCTCAACAACTTCACGCTCGCACCCATCACCGAGGACCGGGTTAGCGAGGCGGCAGGGGTGAACTCGGCGTCGGGCAACTTCGGGCTGTCCTTCGGGCTCGCCATTGCCGGCGGGGTCATGCTGTGGGCCCTGGCGCTGAGTTTCACCCATCAGACCCAGGCCAGCGTCGTGATCCCCGCGACCCAGCAGCAGCAGATCTCCGCCAAACTGGAGCACGATGCCGAGGTCATGAGCAACACTGCCCTGCAACAGCAGATCGCCGACGAGCCCAAGGCGGTCCAGGAAGAGGTCCTGGCCATCAACACCCACACGAGGAACCTGTCCCTCCAGATCGCCCTCCTGATCCCCGCCCTCGCATCACTTCTCGGCCTGGCCAACTCGTTCCGGATGCTCCGACTCCCCGACATCACTCCTCAAGCAGATATCGAGGGTGCCGGCCTCGGTTAGATCCTCTCGCCGCATTTCGAAGGCGGCTCGGCGCCCGGTCTGACCGTGAGCTGGGGCTCCGCCAGCCGCGTGGGCGCGGTGCTACCCCCTTGGTGTCGTGACCAGCTAGCGATCCGGACGGACAACACCGACAGACGGCAGGTCTTTCACTTCCTGCTTGCAGATGTTCAGCCGAATGCCGCCGCCAACCCCAATGACCGCAACGATCGGGATCGCGACTTCCTTGTGCCCCCAGAAGTGGCCCTCCTGGAGGAGCACGTGGGTCACGTAGTGGCTGCGGAGATCGATGACGAGCCCCTCCACTTTCCCGATGGTGCCGTCCGTGGCCTGAACCTGGTCGCCTCGTCGTATGGCCACCTCATCCAGGGGAACGGTGTCGTAGGTGACGGCCTTAGGAAGCCCGATGGTGTCGGCCAGACCGTAGTAGGGCTGAGAGAGTGTCTGCCCCGCGGTGTAGGCCGCATGACCGGCGGTGCCGGGGAGGAACTTCGTCTCTTCCGCGCGTTCCAGCTGCTCGAACTCCGCGGTGGTACAGCGGACCTGAATCTCCCCGGCCGATGCGTCGACGAGATCGAGCGGGACGAGGCGGCCGAGTCCCCGGCGGTGCTTCGGTTCGACCACCAAATGGGTGACGATGCGAGCAAATGGGTCGATGACGACCCTGCTCACCTCCCCACACACCCCATCGGAGCAGCTCACTTCGGCCCCGATCATGAAATGCGTCCTATCCGCCACAGCAACCCCTTGTCCTGCCTGGACACTAGGTGTGAACCTTCCGCTGCCGCCAACGCTCTTTAGGCCCCAGAGAAACTACTCGTTCCCTGTGTGATCTCGGCGCTCCCGCACGGGCCGACGCCACCATCTGGATGGACGAAGGCCCATTCGACGACATCACTCAGTGGCGATCACCGGGCCGATGACCGGGCTGAGGATCACTTGCCGTCCACCAAAAGGTCCTGGGTCCCTTGATTAGCTGTAACACCAACGACGAGGATGGATAAGCACATGCCATTCGGCGCGCTCACAGGATGGATCGGAGGCATCACGGTGGCCAAGAAGGAGGGCAAGAAGGCCAAGCGGGGCGACCGAGCGCACCATCGGCCCACGGGCTCGGATCCCGACGGGGCACCTCACTCCGATCCTGACCACAAGATGAAGCGCAAGGAGTACGAGCGTGAACTCCGACGTCTGCACGCAGAACTGGTCGTTGTCCAGGAGTGGGTCAAGGCATCGGGTGCGAAGATCTGCATCGTGTTCGAGGGTCGCGACACAGCCGGCAAGGGTGGAACCATCAAGGCCATCACCGAGCGGGTGAGTCCGAGAGTGTTCCGGGTCATCGCTCTACCGGCACCCACCGAGCGTGAGAAATCGCAGATGTACATCCAGAGATACCTTCCGCACTTCCCAGCGGCAGGCGAGGTGACGATCTTCGACCGGAGTTGGTACAACCGGGCAGGAGTCGAACAGGTCATGGGATTCTGTACACCCGAAGAGAGCAGGCGCTTTCTGGAGTTGGCGCCAGGGGTGGAGAAGGCGATGGTCGAATCGGGAATCCTGCTCCTCAAGTACTGGCTGGAGGTCAGTCCCGAGGAGCAGACGCGACGCCTCCAAAGTCGAATCGACGACCCCCGGAAGATATGGAAGCTGTCGGAGATGGACCTCCTGTCCTACCAGCGGTGGTTCGACTACTCACGCGCCCGTGACGAGATGTTCGCAGCCACCGATACGGCGTGGGCGCCCTGGTGGGTCGCCAACTCCAATGACAAGAAGAGGGCAAGGCTGAACATCATCTCCCATCTGCTCGACAGGATCCCTTATGAGCCGCTCGAGCACCACGACGTAAAGCTCCCGGATCGACATGAGCCGGGTGACTATCGGGAGTCAAACGCCCCGCTGCACTACGTCCCGTCTCGGTACTGAGCCACCGACATCGCCCAGCGCGGCGGCAAGACCGACGTCACTACGACGCCGACTGAACAATCGGGTCGATCCCGCGGGCGATGGCGACCAAATCGCCGACAGAGACATCGCGGGCCTGGCGGCGCTCGGCCGCAGTGAGGTTCCCTTCGGGGACCAGCAGCCGCAGACCCCGCGGATGGATCTGGAACTCCAACGGGGTGGGGAGCTCCAGCGCTTCACCATCGACGCCGGCGTACGCCTTGCCGGACCGGGACCGAACCTCGAATCGCTCAGCCGTGAACTCGTGCCAATCTCGACTTCTGCGTCGCTGGCCCAGTGCAGAGAGGGTGAAGACACGGGCCGCCTCTCTCCCTGTGCTGGCGGAGATGGCGACGACGCCGAGCCTTCCGGTATCGAGCCGGCGACGTTGGGACGCATCCAGGGTGGCCCCCAGGACGTAGGGGTTGTTCGACACCTGGATCAGGAACGAGCCGTCCACCTCGACACCGCTGGGCTCCGTGAACTGAAGGTCGAAGGGTTGCTCCGTCCGGCCCAGCAACTCGGGCAACATCGCTTTCGTGGTGTCGGTCTTGGCGTCACGGTATCCCTCTTGTTGCACAATCGTGGCATAGATACCCAGCGAGACGTTATTGACGAACAGCCGGTCCCCGACCGTGGCGTAGTCGATCCGGCGTTCGATCCCGTCGTGAAACGCATTGAGGCTCAGTCGGGGATCCTCCCGGTCGATTCCGAGGTCGAGGGCGAAGTGGTTGCGAGTACCGGCCGACACGCACACGAACGGGAGATCGTGCTCGACAGCGATGGAGGCGACAAGCGCCTGTGATCCGTCGCCCCCTGCCATCCCCAGGCAATCGGCCCCACGAGCGATGGCATCGCGGGCCAACTGTTCGAGGTCAAGCCCGTGATCGAGCATGACGACCTCGACGCCGAGGTCGTTGGCAAGGTCGACAAGACCGAACTTCTCGACCTTGCCCGCGCCCGACCAAGGATTGCAGAGCAACACCGGGTGCCGTGGGCGTGTGACCCGGGACGGTCGGCGTTCGTCGTGTTCATGCAGGTCGCGCCGCAATGCCGCCCGACCGGAGGCGACCGAAGCAATCAGAAGTACGACCAGGATCCCGGTCCGGAGAAACGGTCGATCCCCGACGGGGTTTGCCCGGAACACGGCCAGCACGATCAGGATCACCCCGGCGATACCCCCGACCACACCAACCGCCCGGCGGGGCATCCGCTCGGTAAGGGCCCACCACAGCCCGCCGACGGTGAGGGCAAGACCGATCAAGGCGACCAGGAGGAAGTCGAGGTTATGGACAACGAACACCACAAGCCCCACCGCTAGGACCAGCCCACAGGCCAGGGCGCTCACCGCCAAGGTCCGCTCTCGCCATCCAACCGAGCGCGGTCGATTGGTCTCCGCATTCGACGCCGCCTCCACCTCGCACCTCCTCGATGTCCCTGTTGACCGTAGGTCGGTGGTGGCCCGGGCGCCAGGACCGAAGGACCCTCGACGCCTTCGGACGAGGGCCGAGCCGTTGTGAACGCAGGCACTCGGAGGCTGGCGCCCGATGATCCGTCGAATCAATCGGATGGTGGCCCGAGCGGCCACCACGTACCATCTCGTGGGTAACCGCGCACGGAGGCTCCTTCGCGTCGGCCGCGTCACCGTCGGGGAGGCGGTCGAAGGGTCCGGGCACCTATGAATGGAGACTGTCGACCGCTCTCTCCCCGTGAGCCGGCCCGGCGCAGACCGGGCCATCGGGATGACCCACCTGCGATAGTTGGAGGATGCCCGTGATCGTCCACCTGTCGGATATCCATTTCGGGGCCCACCGGCAGGAACTCGTCGAGTGCCTTCTCGCCGATATCGCGGCCCGGCAGCCCAACTTGGTGGTCGTCTCCGGTGACCTGACCCAGCGGGCGCGCCCTGGACAGTTCGAACAGGCTAGGGCATTCCTGGATCGGATGCCCGGTCCCGTACTCACTGTCATCGGCAATCACGACCTCCCGCTGTTCAACGTTCCGAGGCGGTTCCTGACGCAGTCCAGGCGCTACGAGCGCTTCGTCACCACGGAGCTGGACCCCGTCGTGGTGCTACCCGGCCTGACCGCCCTGGGCCTCGACACAATGCCCGCGTGGCGCTGGAAAGCCGGACACGTGTCACCCCGGCAGGCCGCGATCGTCAGGGACGCGTTCGACAACACTCCGGTGAACGCGTGGCGACTCCTGGTCACACACCACCCGGTCCTGCCTTCCAGCCTGTCCGGGCTCGCCGGTCGCACCCTCCTCGTCGACACGTGCGCACAGGCCGGCGTGGCGCTGCTGCTCTCCGGTCACACCCACACGGCGTCAGCAGACATCGTGCCGCTCGGTGCACCAGGAACTCGCCGATCAGCGCTGGCCATGGTGGCCGGCACGGCGATCAGCAAGCGAACCCGGGGAACAGCCAACTCCTACGGCGTCCTGGACCTCTCCGGACCGATGGAGGCGGGCACCCAGCTGACCTTCGAGATCCGACAAGCGGTGGGCACAGAGTGGTCGGGACACCGCAGTGAGCGATTCGAGTACACCGCCGAGGGCGTCGTCGCCCGCGGCCGCGATCGACCCTGACAACGAGAACGATCTCGATATCACCGCCACCGGGCCGCCCCGTTTCCCGGCCACCGCACGGGGGTCGGAGTTGACGATTTGCGCCCCCAGCGGTCGTCGCCCGGCTCCTCTCCATTGATGAGGAAACCCCGCCAAGCCCCTCACAACAGCCAATCCGCCCCTCCTGGGCAGTGCAGGGTCGGCGGATTGTCAGCGCCGCTGGCCGCCCCTTCGCCGAGCTGACCACACGCTCAGGGGACGATCACCGAAATGCTCTCCAGAATCAGCCAAAACCCCAGGACCAGCGAGACGATGATGATCACCTGGTCAGTGTGGGTGTCGATCCATGCCCTCGTCTTGGCCATGAACTCCCGAGCTCGCGAAGGCCGGAGCCTTGCATAGATCTCCATGGCCAGATAGCTGCTCGTCGAAACCATGCAAAACAGGAGGAGGGCGATGCCGCTCTCCCACGACGTGACCTTGGCCTCGATGATAACGGCCACCCCCGCTGCCACCAGCCCCCAGGGTTGGGTGAGCGGTCCGAGGGCGACGGCGAACCAAAGCGACATGTTGTCGACCCCCGACTGCCACTTGGGCGCCTTCTTCGGCTTCTTCGGCCTGCCCATCCTTCGCCACTGCCGTGCGGCGATGTACACCAGCACCGCACCGACGAGGATCTTCGCCGCAAGTGCCGCCAACGAAGGCGCCGTGTTCGGCTTCGGTGGGTTGTTGCCCGTCACCAGCAAGGTGAATGCGATCACCGCAGCCAGGGACACCAGCCAGCCGAAGATGAAGGCGGCGCCCTTGCGGACCCCACTCTTGGATGCGAGCACCAGGATGAACGCCGTGAGCGGGATCGGCTCCAGGGCGATCACCACGCCGATCACCATCAGGTTGAGCACCACGTGCCGTCCGCCTTGCGTGCCTATCTTTCGAGGTGCAGCGCCGGCGCTCCCCCGGATTCTGCCGAAATGATCCTACCCCGCCCACTCCGGGCGCAGCGGCGTAGCCACCCGCTCGGTTTCCGTCAGCCCGGCGGTCAATCCAACCCCTCGGGATGTCGGGACGGACAGTTGCATCTTCGACAAGCACCCGATCCGCTGGCTTCGAGCGCTGGCGAGTGGACTCAGACGACAAAGCCCTTGGTAACGAGGGTGCTGCAACTCGCTCTCTGGCGTCCGCGCCTGCTTGCCGAAATCGGCCGCCCACCCAAATACGGAACGGCCATCCTGCTCGTGGTCAGACCTAAGGCAAGCGACGGATCTGGAAAGCCAATGCGATCTCGACGATGGCGTAAACGATGAGCCCCACTCCGAGGATGACAGCCAGAATCGATAGCGACAGGCCCGGATAGACCAGGCAGAGAATCCCGACGACGGTCCCTACCAGGCCGAGAGCAATGAGACCCACCCGTCTGCCTTCGGCCTCTCGACTGAATCCCGCAAAGAGTTCCGACAGACCACCGATGACCCAGAAGACGCCAATGATGAAGCCAAGGATGGCTACGGTCTCAAAGGTGTGGTGCAGCACCAACAAGCCGACCAATGCCGCCAATAGCCCGCCGAAGGCCATTCCAAACCGTGTCCCGCCGCTGCCGCCACGCTCAGCGATGGCCAAGATGATGCGGAAGACTCCGAGCACCAGAAGCCAGATCCCGAAGACGACCGCCATCACATGTACCGACTTGCCTGGCCGGAAGGTAATAACGATTCCCACGGCCAGCGTGATGATCCCGAAGATGAGCACCAAGCCCCACGAACGCCCGAAGCGTCGTACCGGCTCTACCGGGTCAGACGATCCTTGGCCCCCCGCGACGACTCCATCGACGATGTATCCGACCTCGACGTATTCCTCGGGCATTTCTGGCTCCTTGGATTGCGCTTTCCGTTCCCACCCCGCAGGACCCGTGCCGATATTTCGATCTGCTCCCCCCAGGGTAAAGCGAAGTCCGGTGCATCAACAGGGCCTTTGGTCCTCTCGGTGGAATCTCGATGCAGAGCCAGGAAGAGGGTCGTCACCCCGGGAGGTGGACCCCATTGTTAGGCAGGGGCGAATACACCCTGGACGATGGCAGCGACGCAGTCCACCTGTCCGGCACACACAGACCCAGCGGCTACTTGTGCCTTTCGCCCCTATGGCTGGAGACGAGATCGAAGCAGACTCGGTACGAGTGCGATGCCCGTCTGATTGAGGTCAATCACCTTCGTACCGGATCAGACTCCGAGAGGAAGAAGCTGGCAGTGACCGTGAGTGAATTGTCTACATCAGTTCAAACCAATGGAGGTCTCGGCGTGACCCTGGAGGTCCTCGACAAGGTCGATCGGGAACTGGCCGAGCTACAGACAGAAGAAGTGCTCGTCTTTCGAGAAGGATCCGTTGCACTACTGGTTGGTGGCATTGCCTTGGGCGGCATCGCCGCTTTCGCGGTTCTCTTTCTGCTCATCCGCAGAACGTTCGGGGCACGGTCTCAATCCGAACACATTTCTGCCGATATACAGGCCGTCAGCGGTCCCGCCGCTGAGGAGGGTGTGCCCGGACTACCACCCTCGCCGTGACCGAGTGTTGTCGGAACCCAACGGTCAGACGCCGAACCCTGGCTTGGATCGATCGCCAGTGGGGCGTGCCCGCTCTAGAAGCTCGGGTAACTGCTGCATCATCCTGACCGGGAGGCCGTTGGCCACATCGAACCACACTTCGCTCCGCTCCGTCCCTTGCCACGCCGCTGCCCCCCTGTCGACACCGAACGGCGAGAGCTGACTGGCCAGCAGTCCGGATCTCGAGAAGAAAGTCCGTGGCGTAGCCACCAACGCACCGCAAACCGGATGACCGCCGGCGGGAACCGGAACTCAGCGAATCCTGAGCCAGCGTGCTCGATGGGTCGGACGAGCGGACGATCCTGAGCCGGACAGCCTCGTTCAGCCATAGCCCACACACGAATTCCGCCCCGTCCATGCAGCCCGGGGCGCTCAGGCCTGGCTGTGCTCGGCCAGCCAGGCCTTGTAGAAGGCGAACTGCCCGTCGAGGGTCTGCTGCACTTCACTCTTGCCGGCCCACTCTGCGATCCTGCCTCCGATGAGGGGGACCTTGACGTTGACGTTGATGTCGATCTCGTGCTTGCACTTCGTCCCCGCGGGGGCGAGGCGCATCGTCCCCGAGATACGGATGGGCGCGCCCTTGACGTCCACATCGAACGTGCCGTTCCATGCGCCCTTGGCACCCTTCCGCCACTCGTCGGTTTGGACCATCGTGTTGGTCGGCTTGAGCACTCGCTTGGCGAAGCCGGGCAGATCCACGTCGACGACCTGTGAAGACCGGATACGGAGGACGCCTTCTCTTTCCCCGCACTCGAGGACCTCTACGTCCCGGTGGCCCAAGCTCTCGTACAGCTCGCGGGTGACCTCCGGCTCGCGGAGCATAGCGATCACGGCGTCCACCGTTGCGTCGTAGGTGATCGAGCCCTTCAGGTCCATGGGACGGTCCTTTCTTAGGCTTGCATCGAGCAACCTCACAGCCGCGACGAGGCTAGTCCGCCTGCTTCCTCGGCTCCCCCCCCGGATACATCCGAAAGGTCCTTGTCCGCTTCCTCGTATCGGCCAGCGACCGCACCGTCCGGGGTGATAACTCGTCGAGGTGGATGGGGGGGATGAACACCGGGGTGGTGGTAGCGCCGGCTGGTTCAACAGTGCGCGCCAAGTCATTGGATGAGCGAGTACGTGCTCCTCCCGATCAGCCAAAGGCCAACGACGACCGAAATGACGACGATGACTTGCGTCCTGTGATCGTTCAGCCATTGGCGAAGGCGGGCTAAGCGAGCCTGCGCGGCCTCCGGAGCGATTAAGGAGTATGACTCCATGATGAGCAGACTCGCGGTGGCGAGAACGGCGAAGATGACAATGGAAAGTGCGTCGCCCGTTTTGGACGTGTCGGCTTGAGTGATCTCCAAAGCGCCGGCGGCCACCAAACCCCAGGGCTGCAGGAGGAAGGCGAGGACTGCCGCTGTCCAGACTGACATATGGTCGACCCGCTTCATCCAGCTCGGTTGGCTCTGCTCCCTCGGCGCTCTTCGACGGTAATGCCAGGCGAAAGCGATCAGGGCGGCGCCGACGAAGATCTTGGCCACTAGTACTCCGTCTGAAGGTGCGGTGCTCGGAGCCAGGGGCTTTCCTGCCGTAAATGCCAAGGTGATTCCGATGACAGCAGCGAGACTTAGTACCCATCCGCCCAAGAAGAAGAGACCCTTCAGCGAGCCGCGTTCGGTACTCAGCGTCAAGATGAATCCGGTCAGAGGGATAGGTTCAAGTGAGCAGGCGAGTCCGATCAGAATAAGATCGAAGGTCAACGGCCATCGCCGCCGGATTCGCGAGTGTACGTTTCGCCGAGCGAAGGGCCGCCTAACACAGTAATCATGCTAGGGGACAGCCGGGTAGCGATACTGATTGTTCAGCCCGGCGGCAGGGAGGCAGCGCAATCTGTTCGCCGGTACTCCGTCGCCAGACCGTTCGACTGACTCTTCCTCCAACCGATCGGACGAATCTCGCCGTATCGTTGTCAAGACGTGATCCGGCAGCTTCTACAGCGTTGCAACTAGGGATCCGAGGTTCGATGCGGCCCAGGTCACGTGGTCCGAATAACGGGGTCCAGCAAGAGGCCATCCTGGACAGTGGGCCCCTGGTGATCCTTCGGGTGTTGTTACTGGTTCAGGCAATTCCTCGTCGCAAAAGATCATCCCACTGTCATCGAACGAGATCAGGCGCGGTGGGGCGATCTGCTTACGAGGAGTGAAACTTCGTAGCTCGCTGCCCCCAGCCGGGGCTGGATCACGCTATCCGGTTTCAGACGCCGGAACTTCTGGTGGTCAGCTAGCTTGGCGAGCAGGTGCCTGTGGGTTCAGCAGGTTCAATGATGCGATCAGGAAGTCCGGCGGGAGTCTCCCCGGGGAGGGTGGCAATCCGTGGCCCTCTCATTCCTCTCTAGATATTCCACCTCCATCGGGTGTCAATCGAACGTGGTCCCTGCCTTTGTTCGCCGCTCCCCGGGTTCGACATCGCCCGAGCCATCCCAGGTGACCAGCAAGCATGGAACTCGTGGTCGGCATACGATCTGCCGAGTTCCACGACACCGAAGGGAGATTCCGATGACTCATGCAGACCGAGAGGGTTGGTTCGTCGACCCGTTCAAGGTCCACGAGGCCCGCTGGTTCTCCGTCGGTACTCCGACCTCCCTCGTTCGAGATGCCGGTGTCGAGTCGCGCGACGAACCCCCGAGCGCCATCTACGCCGGAGCCCTTGAACTGGTGCCGGACAGTCTCGCCAACACCAGCGATGGTTCGGTTCGTTCCAACGATGACGAGGACATCACCGGAGAGAGGATCGCCGAGATATTCGAGGCCACCGGCGGCGATTGACCGCCGACGCCGTAGCATGAGTATCAGGCGAGGTTCTCGCCAGTAACGCAACACCTTGAGGGAGCGCCGCCGACGAGGGTGCACCGCCTCATCCCAGTCGTCGTCGGCTGCTTCCTCATGCCCGAGGGCCCTGCCGGAAGACAGGGCATCGGACCCCTTTCGTTATACCGCCGGATGTTCGCCAAGTCAGCAACAAGAAGATTGCCGTCGAGTGAATATTTCGCAACAGCCGTGCACAATCTCACCGAACATGCCATGGTGACACCATGTTGAGGCGGATGGGCTCTGGCGGCTCCGATCGGAGCTGGCCGACCCCAGGTCAACGTGCCACGTTCCGTTGCATGGCCTGCGAAGGAGTGCTGCAGGTGACCTACGATCCTGGCGCTCCGATGCCGTGCCACTGGTGTGGCCTGAAGATGGTGATGCCGCCGCTACCGGGTTGGTATTCCGGACCAACTCGCAAGTAGCAGATCGCACCCGGTCAAGCTTCCTGAGGCGTCACGAAGCCCAAGCTAAACGGGACTGCTGGTCAGTCCAGGAGCAGCCACACGTACGACAGCGCCAGCCGATCCCACCATTGGCCGCCACAGGGCTGTTCACAACCAGCGTCGGCACGTCCTCGGAGCCGCAATTCGGGCAGATACGAAAGGCATCACGGTCCCTCATTCGCCGACCTCCGACCTGGTGGCTGACACTGCTCAAGGACCAGTGTCGCGCTGGTCGAGGGCAATGTGAACCCACTTCACGCTGAGCTACGACCCGGCAGCGCTGAGTGTGAATACCGGCAGACCTTGGTTACGAAGCGCGCAACCGAGGAGACGGCTCAATCGACCATTCATGGTGGCAGTCGTGGCATCGCAGGCTCACCCCGTCACTCGGTTCACCCCTGACGATCAGGGTGGGCACCTTCGACGAACCACAGTGGGGACACTCCTGAACCACCGCATGCTCACTCATTCGCCGACCTCCGACCGGTGGGGAAGGGTTGCACTGTGCAGTCACACCGTCGCCGAGAGTAGCGATCGACGAGCAGAGCCGCCAGTGGCAATTCCCATCCCTTCCTGCTGGTGGGCACAGATACCTCGGTACGCCCACGTCATCTTCGCGCAAAGTTCACTGTTTTGTAAGTGACTGTTCATCTGCATCTTTCGCGTTTTCGCCCGCTGTGGGTCACTAGGCCCCCACAGGCCGGGGACGCGATATCGTCGTCTGGCGAACCCGAGTCCCCATGTCTTCCGAAGGGTCACAAGACCCAAGCCTCAGGGCGAATGAGAGTAAAGCGATCGGGATGGCTTGGGACCCTTCCGTCTCCGCCGGTTGTAAACCAGCCACGCCGGAGAGGGGCCCTTGGTCCCTCAGAACCGAAGTTGATTCGAAGCCACATACCTTTCGGGTGGTTCGACGGGCACCGGCCGGCTGGGACAGGTGGGGGAAGCCGCCCGACATACCGATCGACTTGGTCGACCTGCTGCTCGGATGCCTACGAGTTCGCCTGCCGGCGAGTCGCCCATGCCGCGACGCGGAGCGGACCCTTGCTTGCCTCACCGAACAAGGTCCGGGCGAAGGGATTCGCGCATCATTCCCAGTTAAGGTTGGCGCGTGATCGTCTTGATGATTCTCCTCGCCCTCCTGCTTGTCACAGCGGCATTCTGGCTGGTCCCGAGATTCCTTGTCCCGATGGCCGTGAAGATTCCGAAGAGAGTTCCCCAGGAATGGGCGGACGAATACGGAACCAAGCATCGCTGAGCTGGAGGGGCCAGTCGAATCGTTTCAGGACTGGCACCCGCACTTCAGCCTCACGGCTGGGGTGGACTGCTCGAATCTCGGGAGCCTCGTTGCGGAAGGAGGCCTAGTCGCCTCGTCGTTATCCCTCTAACCTGATTGTCGAAAGGGCAACCGAATTCAAGAGAATAAAGGTTCCTCAATGGGCTTCGTGGCTTGTTCTCATGGCTGATCGCAATTCCGCCGAAAGCGCCTGAGCGTCCGTTCGGTGGTCTATCTGCTCGCTCTCTGCTCCGGTCTGGCCAACGCGCTGACCAGCATCCTCCAACGCATGGGGGTCGAAGACGCGCCCGAGGCGTCAACCCTCAAACTCAGCCTGTTGACTCATGCCTTGAAACGAGGAGTGTGGCTGCTCGGGTTGGCGTTCATGATTGCCTCCTTCCTGCTTCAGGCGGTGGCGCTCCACATCGGAGCATTGAGTCAGGTCCAGCCCATCCTGACCACCGAATTGTTGTTCGTCGTCCTCCTGTTGGCCACCTGGTTCCGGTTTCGGGTTGGGATCCGGGAATGGCTCGGATGTGTCGCCGCTGCAGGAGGTCTTGCTGGTTTTCTGGTCTTCGCCCAACCCACCGGGGGCGACGCGGTGCCTACAGCTCATGGATGGATCGTGACGGCGGCGAGTTGCGGCGGGGCGATGGTGCTCATGGTGCTCTTGGCACTCCGTGGACCTCGGTGGTGGAGGGCGGCGATGTTCGGGACCGCCGGGGCCATTGGCTTCGCCTTCACCGCAGCCCTGATCAAGACCGTCGGAAACTACGTCGCCTCCGATTGGGTCCATATGTTCTCCCACTGGCAGACGTACGGGCTGGCCGTGGCCGGGGTGCTCTCCCTGTTCCTGGCTCAGAACGCCTACCACGCTGGTCCTATCGCAGCGTCGCAGACCGCACTGGTCCTGGTTGACCCCTTGGTGAGCCTGGCCCTCGGTATCGGCCTCTTCGCCGACAACCTCCGTACCTCGGAGCCCTATGGACCGCTAGAAGCCGTGGGGCTCCTGATCATGTTCCTCGGTGTCGCATCGATCGCCCGCTCACCCCTCATCTCGGGGATCAAAGGGGACGATGAGCGGTACTCGGAGATGCTGTCGCTGCGGTCGGGATCAAAGCGATTGGCAGCTGCCGTGGAGGCTCAGATCCCCCCAGAGGTGGCCCGGCGCCTCCAGTCTGATGATGCGAGTGAGCACTCGATCCACGAATGAATCCTCGGCCCGTGGATGCCAATACCATCCGCGGAGACCGTTTGGTGAGTGGACCGAACCGCCATGGTCGACTAGCTCTCTTGGGTTTACGCGCCGACTACCCGGGTTTTAGGCCTTCAATCACGGCCGCGACCAGGTCATGCAGCGCCTTGGCGTCCGGTGGGCCCTCTTCACGGTCAGTAAAGAAAAGGTGCACGGAACCGATGAGCATGTACGAGAGCGTTGGAATATCGGTGCTGGCAAGGACGCGACATTGAGCTTGCTCTTCGACAAGGTATGCCGCCACCATTGCGGTTCCGTCTGCGATGAGCGGAAAGTGGGCTCCTCCTGAGTGGCGCAGACGCTCACGCACACCGTCCCTTGTGATGATCAGGGCGGGCACTGCCACCGCAAGGGGGCTGAACACCACGGTCAGAGCGTCAGTGAGGTTGTCGACGACGGTGCCCGTCCCCGCGGACTCGGCTAATGCGTTCGCTGTATCGCCGAGCTTGACCGCTCGATCGAGGATCAACTCAGCGAGGAATGCGTCAAAATCGGCAAAGTGGCGGTGCATCACACCTTTGGCCACGCCCGCCTCTGCGGTCACGGTCCGGCTCGTCAGGCCACTCACACCGTCGCGGCTCAAGATTCGCTCGGCCGCGGCGAACAGCAACTCGCGGGCATGGGGAAGATGTACTCCGGTCGGCAGGGTCGGTCCTTCGGCTTATGTGGGCACTCGCCCACTAGAGTGGGCGAGTGCCCACTCTACCCCCGGATCGGTTCTCCCCAACCGAATCGCACCAGGCCCGACATATCGCGGAGTCGTTCGGGATCGAGGCGGAACGCTACGAGCGCACGCGCCCGACGTATCCGAAACCCATGGTCGATGCGATCCTCGCCGCCAACCCCGGACGGGACGTGCTCGACGTCGGAATCGGCACCGGCATCTCCGCCCGCCCATTCCAGCACGCAGGCTGCCACGTGCTCGGCGTCGATCCCGACGAGCGGATGGCCGAGTACGCCCGCCAGAGCGGCCTGGAGGTAGAGATCGCGACGTTCGAAGAGTGGGATCGTGCTGGACGGACGTTCGACCTACTGATCGCAGGACAGACCTGGCACTGGGTCGACCCCGCCCTCGGAGCAATCAAGGCCGCCGAGTGTCTACGTCCCGGCGGCCGTATTGCACTGTTTTGGAACGTCATGTCGTTCTCGCCTGATTTCGCTCAGGGCTTCTCTGCCGTCTACCAGCGCGTTGTCCCTGAGTTTCCGTTCTTTCGAGGTGGCTCAACCAGCGGCATGGCGTCCTATGCGCCCCTGGCCGACAAGGCGACCGACGGCATCAGACGAACGGGGGCGTTCAGCGAACCGGAGCAGTGGCAGTTCGACTGGGAGCGGCCCTACACCCGGAGTGAATGGCTCGAGACCGTTCCCACCTTCGGCGGCCACAGTCAGCTACCGACTGACAAACTGGCTGAGTTGCTCAGTGGCATCGGGAATGTTGTCGATGCTGAGGGTGGCAGCATCACCATCGGCTATGTCGCTTTGGTGGTCACGGCGACACTGATCACAGCCGGTTGACCAGATCAACCCGCCTTTCGTCGAGGGTGGCGTTGGCATTTTTCGACGACAGGGCGCGTCAGAGCGGGAATTGTTTGCTCCCGGTCCGAGTGCTCCGATCTCACTCTAGGGCTTCGTCGTAATCTCGACCTGGACATATTCAGGGTCTGATTCGTCACGCAAGGACAGTCGCCATCGGCAGCAGACGTGGTCCTTGCTGACCCGCGGTGGGATCGCCAGAATCTCGACCTTCATGTTCGGGTTGTACATCTTGGCGGTCTCGATGATGGATGCAGGACAGGTCACGTGGGCGGACTTCTCCGCGATATCGGGGCGGCCCATCGATTCCCATTGGTCGACCTGAATGCACTTGTTGAACGTCATGATGCCGACGTCCGGTTCCGGCATCTCGAATGTCAGATCGAAGGCCTTGCCGGGGAATGACGAGGCGTCGACCTGGATGTCCTTCATGAAGGCCTCGACCGTGCCGTCTCCGACCTTCATCCATCGTGCCTTGAGATCGCGGACCGCTGGCAGCACCGTTTCACTCCAGAGGTCCCACTGGATGTCGAACATCGCGTCGAGCCCGTAGCGGATCACGATGTCCCCGGCCCACCCCTCGATGGCGGTGAGGAGGTATTCGTGGCTGCCCAAGGCCCACTTGACGAGCTTCTCCTTTGGTGATGCCACGTCGGTCATCTCGGCCCGGAACGGGTTGATGGTCACGATGCCACCCTGCTCCCTCCGGGCCATGATCTCGTCGGCCACCTCCGCTACCAACGCGTCGGCTCCATCGGCCGGGATCTCCATCCATTCCTCGAACATTTGGCGTAACTGAGGCAGGACGATGGTCTGCCAAGCCTCCGTTTGGATCTCTGCCATCAACTCGTCGCCGTAGAGCTTGGCGACTTCGTCAGCCCATGCTTGTACGCACACTCGGTAGTACTCATCGCTCATGGCAATCATGTTGACGAGAGCCTGGTTCGAGAAGTCCGAGAACCGAAGGTCGGCCTTGAACGGGCCGCTGTAGTCGGGGAGTTCAGCGCTGGACTCGACTCTGATCTGCGCTCGTGTATCGGGGCCTGTGGGCTTGTGCATGCCGGGTGGATCGACCACCGGGAATTTCTTGAAGTTGTGTAGGTCGACGGGGATATCCAACGGACTTGCTTGCTGATGCTCCTCGTAATCCGCGCCGACCTTCCGGACCTCTAGGACCTTCTGGATGGTGTCGTCGGGTTCGGTCGTCACAGAGCCTCCTTGGCAATGTTTGGATCTTCGAGGCCGGCGCGCGTAACGGCTGGGAACCATCCGGCCCGCGAAATCGGGGCTTGGCTGCTGAACCCGAGACTAGCCGTTCGACTAGTCTCGGCTCAAGCGTTTGTAGGCTGGGTGTCGTGGACCAGGGTGCCGAACAAGTCGCGATCGACGAATCGGACATACCGGCTCTTAGTGCAGCTCAGTCCCGCACCGTCGCCGCGGCCCTCGAACTATTCGCTCAGCAGGGAGTGGGCGGCACATCCCTCCAGATGATCGCCGACGCGCTCGGGGTGACCAAGGCGGCCATCTACTTCCAGTTCAGGACCAAGGACG
This sequence comes from uncultured Acidimicrobiales bacterium, assembly GCA_963725395.1. GTDB lineage: Bacteria > Actinomycetota > Acidimicrobiia > Acidimicrobiales > RAAP-2 > Bog-756. The sequence continues at coordinate 67,322 of CAVRYH010000009.1, forward strand.
AGATCGTGTTGGCCGCTGCGGAGGACGAGCTGGCCAAGCTCGAAGCCGTCATCGACGACGCTGAGGCAGAACCGTCCCCGACGGACCGACGAGACGTACTTCTCACGCGCATAGTAGATCTGTCCGTCGATCGCCGTCGGACGGTGAGCGTGATACTCAGCGACCCGGTTGTGCTTCGATTCTTCACGAACCATGCCCGCTATCGAGCAGTAGTCGACCGGCTCACGGACCTTCTCATAGGTCCCGGGATCGGCGCTAACGGGCATCTTCAGACCGCCATGTTCATGGCTGCAATCAGCGGGGCCGTGATGCACCCAATGGTGACTGACTTTGACGACGACACCTTGCGAAGGCAACTACTCCAACTGGTGCGACGATTCCGCTAGTTCCGCCCGATCAGCGAGACCGGATCATCTCAGACACGCAAGGAACGTGACCGAGGACTCGACCCTGGTCAAGTGAGTCATGTCGGTAGCCAACCACCACCACCGATCGGTTCGGTCCTGCGCACTTTCTCGCGTACTCACGTATTCCTACTCTGGCCTATCCTGGGATCTCCCCCTGACCCGCGCTGGCACCCAAAGTCTTGATCGGCGAGACTTCGTGGACCCACTCCCGATGCTCCAGAGGCTGCGAGTCGACAATGACCAATTTCGAGGACCTGGACGAGTTTCCCAAGGCACTGCTTTCGACTGTGCTCGAACTGCTCGCCGAACGGAAGATCAATCATCCCGGGACGGCACTCACTCTGTCACCAGACGACCTCGCTTCCTCTTGGGATCTCGTCGCTGAGTCTGCTGCATTGCCTGATCCTCCGGGGCAGCCAGATGCCGGGGAAGAAGTCGCGAGCACATTCTGGTACGGGCAAGCGCTGGGTGATCTCCTCGGTGGAGGATTTCTCTTGGAGCTCGAGAACGACGCGTATCGTGTCCCAGACCTTGATACCTTGTTGCGCTTCAGGGATAGCTACTGAACAAAGGGCGCGCCGCACTGTTGAACTTGTGGGCGCCGAGAATGTCAGCCGAATGTGGCTCGAATAGGACTTTCCTGAGCTGGGCCAGGTCCGCCGCACGTACTGACCGGAGACCAACCGGGGGCACCTGATGGTGAGTAGTGAGGCGCCGACGATCGAGCGTTTCCGAACGGCGACGGACGAGGCCGGGACGGCCCCCGGCGACCGGCGGTTCCGTCCCGACGTCCAGGGCTTGCGAGCGGTCGCCGTCGTGCTCGTCGTCCTCTTCCACGCCCACGTACCAGCGCTGACCGGAGGGTACGTGGGGGTGGATGTCTTCTTCGTGATCTCCGGGTTCGTCATCACCGGCGTCCTGCTACGTGAACGGGCGTCGACCGGATCGAACTCGATCGTGGCCTTCTACGGACGACGGGCCCGACGCATTCTCCCCGCGGCCACTCTGGTCATCATCACGGCGGTGATCGCCTCCTACATCGTGCTCGGTGCCCTGGGCGGCGGCCAGACCGCCGGTGATGCACGGTGGGCATCGGTGTTCCTCATCAACGTCCACTTCACCCACGAGGGCACCAACTACCTCTCGTCGCTGCTTCCGCCCTCCGTCCTCCAGAACTACTGGTCGCTCGCCGTCGAGGAGCAGTTCTATCTGGTGTACCCGGCCGTCTTTCTGGTCGTGGCCGGTCTCTGGCGGCAACGATCGCTTCGGCTCCGCATCGGGATCATGTTGGCCATTGCCGCGGCGGTGTCCCTGGCGGAGTCGGTTGTCATGACCTCCAGCAATCCGAACACGGCATACTTCTCGACCGTCCCCCGGATCTGGGAGCTGGCACTGGGTGGGCTCGTCGCCGTCGGAACGGTCGGCCTTCGCCGCGTGCCGAAGCCCCTGGCTTCGGCCGCCTCCTGGCTCGGACTGGGACTCGTCCTTGTGGCGGCATTCGTATTCACCCCTGCCACGTCCTATCCGGGGTCGGCGGTAGTCCTCCCGGTGGCCGGGGCGGCGCTGGTCATCGCCGGTGGTGTCGCCGAGCCGGCCTACGGGGCCGAGGTACTGCTGCGGCTCCGCCCCTTCCAATGGCTCGGGCTGATCTCCTACTCGTTGTACCTCTGGCACTGGCCGATCCTCACGATGGCGGCCGAACGACGGGGGGGCGACACCCTTCCCGTCATCCAGAGCCTCGGTTGGATCGTGGTCTCGGTGGGACTGGCCACCCTGACCTACCTGGTGGTGGAGAATCCGGTCCGCCACAGTCTGCGGCTTCGTTCCCGGCGCTGGTTGAGCCTGGCTCTGGGCGGATGTCTCATCGCCTCGAGCCTGGTCGTGGCCACCGTCGAAATCCACGAACACAGCCAGTCGGCATCGTCGGTCGCCGGCTTGGCCGGCCTCCAGACGAGTGCCGCCTGTCCTTCTCCGACCACACAGGAGCTGGCCGGCCTGCGGGGCGCGGGGCTGGCGGCCAGCCCACGGGTTACCGCCCGGATCCTGGTGGTGGGTGACTCCACGGCCTGCACCATGATCCCCGGGCTGGAGGCGGTTGGCGCCCCAGCCGGAGTGCGCATCGAGAACGCTGCCGTCATCGGCTGCGGGGTGGTCAGCGGTCGGATCGCACCGGATGTGATCGGCAGTCGGGATGTCAATCGGGCCTCGAGGCTTTGCCAGGGCCGGGCCGACGCCGCAGAATCCAAGGCGCTCCGGTCGGGCCATCCCAACGTGGTGCTCTGGGCCAGCAGCTGGGAGAGGAGCTCCCTGTCGATCGGGAACGGTGCCCACCAGCAGACACTGCCGGCCGGTTCGCCCGAATGGTCCACGGTACTGCTTAGCCGCATGGGGCAGCGGGTACGGGAGTTCACCGCCACCGGAGCCACGGTGGTGATGGTGACCCAGCCACCGTTCGTCGATCAAGGCCGGCCCACCGGCCCAACCGCCCAAGACGAGAGCTTCCTGCGCCTGAATAACCTGCTGGTCGCATTCGCGCGCAACCAGCCCCATGTAAAGGTGGTCGACCTCGCCGACTATGTCTGCCCGTCTGGGCCGCCGTGTCCGCTGGTCGTCGACGATGTGTGGGCGCGCGGCGACGGGGCGCACTACACCAAGGACGGCTCGCTGTGGGTGGCCCGATGGCTCATGCCGAAACTGGGTATCCCCTCCCTGGACCATCCGGTCGCCGCATTGCCGACGGTCCGGGTTGTCGGTCTACCCGAGGGTGCCGTGCTGACCGGATCGCGCGACTGTCCGCCTTGCTGTCCTTCAACCTGGGTGTCTCCCAAGTTCGGTTCGAGGTGAGTGGCACCACCGGACGCTCACTGGTCTTGGGTCCGGCGACCTTTACGCCGGTCGGGTGGGTCGTCCTCTGGAAAACCACGAGTGTGCCCGACGGCACGTATGAGGTACGGGCCGTGGCCTTCAACACCGCCGGCCGGCGCACCACGAGCCCTGCCGTCAGGGTGGAGGTGAAGCATTAGCGGCCCGCGAGCGGTGTGACAGATACCGCATGCCCGTCTCATACGCCGCCCGTGAACACCCGCAAGCACCCAGAGACGGACCGTTCACAGTCCTATCTGGGCACCTCAGTCAACTCCTTCCCTGAGCGCTTCGTCGGCACGGCCCGGTGTGAACTCCCTATTCACTCGGGGTGGAAGGACTCGGGAATTGCGTTGCCGAATCCGAGCCCGGATCGCACCAACGGCAGGTCCGCCATGGTCTGGACCCCGGCTGGGGCGGCACAGAGTGCGGGAATCGTGTTGATGGCCTGCATGGCGGTGGCCACACTCGCCGCCCGGACGTGCTCAGCGAGCGGCAACGGCCGTTCGTAGGACATGAGCGTGAGCAGGTGGGCTCGAATGGAAGGCTCGCCCTCCAGCGTAAGCGTCCATCCATCGAGTGGCGTCGGCCAATGGCTTGGGTACTCTCCCCCGACTGTCCAAAGCGTCTCGATCTCGACGAGGGTGTCGCCGGCTCGGAGCCCTCGCCAGTGCCATCGCTGACCGGAGACCGTCCCGGCACCCAACGTGACTCCGAAGATGTCGTGATCCGACTCCGCCGTCACGAGCTCGACCGAGGAGGTGATCTCGTCGAGACCAGCACCCAGGGCACTGCCCAGCAGGGCGACCATCTCCTTGAAGATCCCGCTGTTGAACCGCAGAAACTCGCTGGCCGCCTCGGTCACCTCCTGTGGTGCCCGGCCAAAGCGCATGTTGTCGAACGTGATATGGGTCGACTCGTAGAACGACCAGTCAGCCCGCTCCTGCAGTGTGATCTTCTCGATCGCTCGGGACATTCCCGAGAGCGCTAGCGGTAGCACCCCGCTCAGATTTCCCGGATTCAGGCCGGTGCCGTGCACCGACGAGCCCCCTCTCGTGCAGGCTTCCTCCAACCGAGTGAGGTCGTCGGCAGGGAGTGAACGCGGGTGAAAGAGGAACGCGGTAGTGACCACGTTGGTGCCACTGGCCAGAAGGCGGCAAACCTCGTCGAGCGAGGCGATCCGTGGGAAGTAGGCCACGCAGTGAGCACCGAGGGCCAGAATCGCCTCCACATCCATGGTGGCCACGACACCACAAGGCTCGCGACCTGCCAGGACCCCGGCGTCTACCCCCACCTTGTCCTCCGTGTAGACCTTGGCCCCAACCAGATCCATGTCGGGCCGCTCCAGAATCGCGCGAATCGCTTCGACGCCCTGGTTGCCAGTCGCCCACTGAACGACTCGGTAGGTCATCCGAACACTTTTGCACCATCGATCCGACCACCGGGCCCCTCGGTGGTGATTGCGCACACAACAATGTGGCCACTGCGGGCAGACGGAATGGGAAACGGCCCGGGCGAGGTCACGCGAACGTCCTTTCTGGTGGGTCCTCGTACCGTCTTGCATCACCGTCCTGGTCGTGCTGTTCATCTCGGTCACCCGGTGGGCTGCTATCCGGGCCCTTGGCCGACCTATCTGTACACGATCGTCGTGGCGGGGATGGTGGCCGTCGTCGGCGTCCTAAGGGGACCGCTCCCGGCAAGTGTGGGACCGCCTCGAACTCGGCCGCCGCTTCCCCACTCGTACTCCTAGTCGACAGCTCATGCGGGCAGTGCGGGTAGTCCCAGCAACTGATTTCGGGGGCCTGGCGCCGCAGAAGTCGCACGTTCGTCACCCACGTGTCACACTTTGCCCTCTCGACGATCGACAGCGGAGGACAGCTCATGCCCACCCAGCGGGGATTCCGGAAGGCGGCGGTGGCCACCATGATCGGGGCGGTTGCCGTCCTGGGCGCCGCCTGCTCGAGCAACTCGAGCGGCTCCACCACCACCACGGCGGCTTCGTCCACGACGACGGCCACCAGTCCGTCGCTGCCAACGACGGTGATCCCGACCCAGCCCACCGACGCCGCGCTGGCTGCCTCGGTGCCCTCCTCGGTGAAGTCCAACGGCACCCTGACCATCGCTCTGGACGCCACCTACGCCCCGGACGAGTTCATCGCCCCCAACGGGTCCACCATCGTGGGTATGGACGCCGACCTGGCTACCGCCATCAGTCAGGTGCTCGGCCTCAAACCCAAGCTGATCAACGCCACCTTCGACACCATCATCCCCGGCATCCAGAGCGGCAAGTACGACATGGGCGCCTCGTCCTTCACCGACACCATCGCGCGGCAGAAGGTCGTCGACTTCGTCGACTACTTCACCGCCGGCGAGGGCTTCTATGTGAAGACCGGCAGCCCCCTAGCCTTCAACGGCCTCGCCTCCTTGTGCGGCCACACCGTGTCGGTGGAGTCGGGCACCACCGAGCAGACCGACGCCCAGACCGAGGCCAAGGCCTGCACCAAGGCCGGTAAGCCGACGGTCACCGTCCTGGCCTTCGGCAATCAGAGTCAGGCCAACCTGGCCGTCTCCAGCGGCCGGGCCGACGTCGGCTTCGCCGACTCACAGGTGGCCGGCTACATCGTGGCCGCCTCCAATGGGGTGTTCCAGAACAGCGGCACCGCCTTCGAGGTCGCTCCCTACGGACTGGCCCTGCCCAGGGGCAACGGCATGGCCACCCCGGTGCAAGGGGCGGTGAACCTGCTGATCTCCAATGGCGTCTACAACCAGATCCTGACCAAGTGGGGCGTCCAGTCGGGTGCGGTGACCAGCTCGGTCATCAACGGCGCCACCGCCACCAGCTAGTCTCCCCGACCGGTCCCGGACGACCCGACCGATGCCCGAGTCGCCAGGCGCCCCGGGTCCCTCAGCGTGGCCGGTGCCTCCGGGGCCTGACCCGTCAGAACCAGTTGCCGCGTCGGCCCTGACGGTGGTCCCCGTGCGCCACCCGTGGCGCTGGGTGGCCAGCGCTTTGGTGTTGGTAGTGGTGGCCATGATGGTCAACACCCTGTTCTTCTCCCACGTTGAGCGGGGAGGAGTGCGTGAAGGGCGCTTCCAGTGGGGGGTGGTGGGTAAGTACCTCTTCTACCACCCGATCCTCCGCGGCATCGGAGTCACCCTTGAGCTGACCGTCATCGCCATGGCGGCGGGCATCACCATCGGGGTGCTGCTGGCGGTGATGCGCCTGTCCCCCAATCGGCTGCTCTCCGGTGCGGCCTGGATCTACATCTGGTTCTTCCGGGGAACCCCGGTGCTGGTCCAGCTCTTCTTCTGGTATGTGGGCATCACCTACCTCTACCCCCACCTCTCCTTCGGGATCCCGTTCGGGCCTGGCTTCGTCACCGTCAATGCCAACGTGCTGGTGACCTCCTTCGTGGCCGGGGCACTGGGCCTCAGCCTGAACGAGGGCGCCTACATGGCCGAGATCGTGCGGGCCGGGATCATCTCGGTCGACGAAGGCCAGACCGAGGCCGCCCAATCGCTCGGGATGTCCAAGCGTCAGACCCTCCGGCTCATCGTGCTGCCCCAGGCCATGCGGATCATCATCCCCCCGACCGGCAACGAGACCATCTCGATGCTCAAAACCACCTCGCTGGTCTACGTGATCGCCGTGACCGAGCTCTTCACCGCCACCCAGAACGTCTCCAACGCCAACTACGAGACGGTGCCGCTGTTGCTGGTGGCCAGCATCTGGTATCTGTTCTTCACCTCGATCCTCACCGTGGGGCAGTACTACGTCGAGCGCCACTACGCCCGCGGTTCCCTCCGGGCGCTGCCGCCCACCCCCCTCCAGCGACTACGGCAATCGCTGCTCCACCTGCATCCCGAACCGGCGCCCGCGCTCGCCGAGGTCCCTTGGGCGGCACCTCATGAGTGAGCCGATGGTCGAAGCACGTCGGGTCTGCAAATCCTTCGGCCGGACCGAGGTTCTCAAGGGCATCGACCTGACGGTCAACCGGGGCGAGGTGCTGTGCCTGATCGGCCCGTCGGGCTCGGGGAAGAGCACCTTCCTGCGATGCATCAACCACCTCGAGAAGGTGGACGGTGGCGAGCTATCGGTCGACGGCGAGCTAGTCGGGTACCGACTCAGCGGCGACAAGCTCTACGAACTGCGCGACCGGGAGGTCTGCGGAAAGCGGGCCGAGATCGGTATGGTCTTCCAGCGGTTCAACCTCTTCCCCCACATGAGCGTGCTCGACAACGTCATGTCGGGTCCGGTCCGGGTGCGCCGGGAGTCGGCGGCGGTCGCCCGCGAACGGGCCCACCGCCTCCTGGAAAGGGTCGGCCTGGCCGACAAGGTGTCGAGCTATCCCAACCAGCTCTCGGGGGGTCAGCAGCAGCGCGTGGCAATCGCCCGGGCGCTGGCCATGGAGCCCAAGCTGATGCTCTTCGACGAGCCGACCTCCGCGCTCGACCCCGAGCTGGTGGGCGACGTGCTCGACGTCATGCGCGGCCTGGCCGACGACGGAATGACGATGATCGTGGTCACCCACGAAATGGGTTTCGCCCGCGAGGTCGGCGACACCGTGGTCTTCATGGACGGCGGGGTGGTGGTGGAGGCCGGCGAGCCGGTCCAGGTTCTCACCAACCCCCGCCACGAGCGCACCCGCTCGTTCCTCTCCAAGGTTCTCTGACCCGGGGATCGTGCCAGAGAGCACCGAGAATCCATCCGGCCGGTTCAGACCACCGGTCGGTCTTCATGGACCAACCGAAGACGGCGTTGCAGCGGCACAGATTCTCCGGCTCGAAGCTACTGTTCGGCGGCGGAGCTTCCACGGTGAGTGAGCAACTGTCTTCGGTACTCAGCCTGTGGGTGACCTGAACATTGGTCACCACGACCGGTCGCTAATCCGCACGATAGTAGGTTCCATCGCAGCGGAACCCCTTGGTCGAGCCGGCCACCGCCGGGTCGTCGAGCCGTTGAAACTTGCCGCTCGAGACCTGACCCAGCAGATAGCAGGTGATTGGCACCTTTCCCGCCGGATTGCTCACCGGGATGAGGCCCCCTCCGTCAAAAGAGTTGATCTTCCGCAGTGCTTTCAGGAGCGATCCCCGGCTCGGGTCTGTTCCAGCATTGCGAAGCGCGTCGACGAACAGTTGGCCGCACAGCCAGCCGGTCAGTGTGAAGAAGTCAGGCGTGAATCCCGGTGAGACTCTCTGGACCCAATAGTTGAACGTGGTGATCGTCGGGATCTGGGCCGCGTCCTCACCCAGGTAGAGCGAAGCTGCCTGCTCCAAATAGGCCCCATCGACCGCATCAGGGCCACCGGCGTTACGGATCAGCTGCGGGTTGTATGAAGGGGCCCCAAGTACCACAACAGGGTGGAAATCCTGTTGGGTTAGGTCTCGGAAAATGGCAGATGCGTAGTTCTGGGGTTCCTGTTCGAGGAAGAGGATCTGCACCCCGAGATTCTTCATAGCTACCACCTGCGCCGTGAAGTCCGTCGTCGTGGGCGGGAGTGCCGGGTCATAGAGAACCGTGTAGTCCAGGTGCTGCATGGCCAGCTTCTCGTTGTCCCACGTCAACTCGGTCGACGGTAGGTTGGCAACGATGGTGGCCGTGCGTGCAATCCGCGTGGGGTACTTCTGTTTGAAGTAGAGGAGCGGACCTGTCGGCCATCCGTTCGAGGCCGGGATCGGGCTGAAGTTGTTTGGGAGCTTCTCTGTTGCCGGGTCGAGAGACGCCGTCACATCAGGGAACCCGGGGTTGGACTCGATCTCCGGCTCACTGAAGCTGTCCTCGAGCGACAACCCACCCACGCTCGCGAAGTCGCTTTGGACGACACTGTTGACTTCCTGCTTGTTGAGCGCCCCCTGGAACTGGTCGTCGGCGCTCGACACCTCGATCTTCCGTCCGTTGACTCCACCTTGGGAGTTCACATACGCGGCGTACGCTTTCGTACCGACCAGGGCGCCGGTGAACAGGCCCGCCAACAGCGTCGTCACATTGCCTATCGTCACCGACGTGGGTGTCACCCCCGTGTGGTCCTGGAAGGCGGAGGCGGGGATCGGCGGCATCGACGGGCCGCTCGCGTCGCCACTCGTCGAGTTGGTCGAAGAGCATGCGGTCAGGAGTCCGACCATGAGCACCACAACGACGGCGACCACAGAATGTGGGCTCCGTCGCATCCGAACGACCACAGGACTATCCCGGACCATGAACCCTCCCGATCGCCGATCTTCCACGCGCTTCGGCGACGACCGATCGCGTACGACGATGGCCCAAAGGTACTCCTCGAACCCGTGCCCAGCAGGCCCACCGGATCAGGTGGGCCTCCTGGATCACGATCCCAGCCGGGTAGGCCGGTCACCCCCCGGCCGATCCAAAGTGTCCCCTCGGCAGCTGGTTACTGACGAACGACCCAGTCGGAGCGCGCTCGACTGGGGGTCCTCCGACGGCCCCGGACCGGTCATTCCGGGGCTACCTGTGGGTCGAGCCTCAGTCACCGTTGGATGATCTTTCCGACGACGATGGACACTTCGTAGAAAACGTAGAGGGGGACAGCTAACGCCAACATCGAAAAGGGATCGGAGCTTGGCGTGATCACCCCGGCCACCACGACGATGAGCACAATCGCCCAGCGCCTCCACGAGGAGAGCTTCTTTGCCGACACGACGCCGGCCAGCTCCAACGAGACCAGAAGCACCGGGAACTGGAACGTGATGCCGAAGACCACCATCAACAGCACGATCAGGCTGATGTAATTGATCGGATCGAAGATCTCGTGCAGGCTCGGACCCCCGATGCTGTCGAGCCACTTCAGGGCATGGGGGAACGTTACGAGCGCGACAAAGCAGCCTAGCGAGAACAGGCCCATCGAGGCGACGATGAAAGGAACGGCGTAGCGCTTCTCCTTGGGATTCAAGCCCGGGGTGACGAACCGCCAAAACTCCCAGAGCAGCACCGGCGCAGCCAGAAACAGGCCACCGTAGGCGGCTATTTTGACCCGAAGCGCCAGTCCATCAAGCGGCCCGGTGATGTAGAACCCACAATGGCTTGGCGCCACCTCGCAGTAGGGGTGCCGCAGGAACGACAAGATCCAGGGGTAGAGCAAAAAGGCTGCAGTGGTGGCGATGATGAAGGCCGTAGCCGATATGAGCACGCGCGACCGCAGTTCGGTCAGGTGCTCGACCAGGGTCATGGCGTCTTGCCTGGGTCGGGGCGCCCTTCGGCGCATCAGTGACACGGCCACGGGTATCACGACCGTCCGGTCGCATTCGGCAAGTTGACCGGCTCAATTCATCCCGGGGTCGCACACGACCCCGTCATCGGAACGGGCGCAGTTCCCAATGCCGGCGGCATCGACGACACGACTCGCCGCTATCTGGCAGGATTCTTCATGGGCCTTCTCCGTGGCCTCGGGTCGGTCGTTTCCCAATGACCCGGGCGCGAGACCGACCGAGACCTGGGCTCCGGTTCCCCCGACCGCCTCGGAAGTCGTCACGTCCTGGGTACCGTGGGTCTCGGCCAGATTGTCGAGAAAGGACAACGGCGACCGCACTGCCTGGGAGATCGCCTCGGTTGAGGGAAGGCCAGGAAACTCTCCGCGCACTTCGGACTCGAGCTTCTCGCGAAACTTCCGGAAATCCGCCCAGAAACCACCGATCTGCTTGGCAAACTTCGGCAGCCTGTCGGGGCCCAGAACGACGAGACCAATCACCAGAATCACCAATAGCTTTGCCGGGCTGAGAAATGGCATGGCTGCCTCCTCGACGAAGCGGCTAGGACGCAGTGCCCGGAGAACCGGCTGTTGTGGCGTCGACGGTCAGGATCGTCTCTGCCGGCGTGAGCGGGGTCGTCTGGAGCGCTGCATTAGTACCGGCCTCGCCCTCGGCGGCACCCTCGTTGATCCCCTTCTTGAACTCCTTCTGGGCCGAACCCAGCGAGCGCGCCAGCTTGGGTATCTGGGTGGATCCGAACAGCACCAGAACCACAACGATCAGGACGATCACGCCGTCGACGCCGAATATCTCTGCTGGTGGGGTGAAGTGCACGGTGGTCTCTCCTTTGTCGTCAACCTTGAGCCCGAGGCCTAGAGGCGATTGCCCAGACTGTCTCGATACATTCGTTGCGCACGTCCGCCCGGATGATCGAAACGGCGACCCGATCTCGAGAGGCGACATTCAATGGGCATTGGTTGGAGGCTCAGACCCCGCGTCGTCGCGCAACGGGGTTGCTCGAGCCCGCCCAACCTCGGTACGACTGCTCAAGACCGATTCGGACGTTTCGAAACAATTTCCGGATTTCGTCATCCAACCCCGGGATCGGCACCGATCAATCTCCGTGGACATTACGTCCTCGCCACGCACCTCAATCCTGCCGGGAGGTCTCGATGAGCGGAGTCAGCAGACGCGTGTTCTTGAAGGGGAGTTCTGCAGCCATTGTCGCTGCGGGTGCCGTCTCGGCGATCCCCGGACTCCCTGTTGTGGCCGGACTGGTCGACACCCAGGGTCCCGCCGATGTCGAGGCCGCTGAGACGACCGTGTCGGACGCCGAGGCGTCCGCATTCACAGCCGAGCCGCTTGTGGCCCACGTCCGTGATCTCGCCACCGGGGAGATCGGACTGTTCTCGGGTACCCGGGAGATCACCGTGCTGAACCCCCAGCTCGCGGCATCGCTTGTCAGGGCTTTGCGCTGAGAGCGCCGATCACATCGCCATCTGCATTCCACTGTCCACTCCTACCAAGAACTGAGGTAAGCCATGTCCTCCCATCGTGAAGCACCCGAGATCTCCAAGGACCCCGTCGCCGACTCGACTGATCTCTATGCCTTCGTCAGTCCTGACCAACCCGACACTGTGACCCTCATCGCCAACTACGTCCCCCTGGAAGACCCCGACGGTGGTCCCAACTTCTACGAATTCGGCGATGACCTCCTCTATTCGATCAACATCGACAACGACGGTGACGGCGATACGGACATCAGCTACCAGTTCCGGTTCACCAGTGAGACGACGAATCCGAATACCTTCCTCTACAACACTGGCCCCATCACCACGCTGCAGAGCCCGTCTTGGAACCGGCGGCAGACCTACTCCGTCACCCGGGTGGACAGGTATGGAAGTCATGTACTCGGATCGGGCATTCCATGCCCGCCCTGCAATATCGGGCCGCTTTCCACGCCGGATTATGTCGATCTGACCAATCAAGCCATAACTACCCTGGCGCCAGGGACCAGGGTTCTCGCCGGCCAACGCGCCGAGGGCTTCTACGTGGATCTCGGTGCCGTTTTCGACCTGGGCATCCTCAGGCCCTTTGAACAGGACCACACCACGTTCGGTCTCGCCAATACCGGTCTCGGTCAGATGGCTAAGGGCGTCAACTCGACGGCCGGTCTAAACGTTCACAGCATCGCCATCCAAGTTCCGATCAGTCAACTGACCGCTGACGGGCAGTTTCCCCGGTCGGTGGCCGATCCGAGCTCGGTGATCGGAGTTTGGACCACGGCCAGTCGTCAAAAGGCCCGTATCTACGAGAACTGGCCCGGGCAGAACCTCAACTCGGGTCCCTACACTCAGGTTTCGCGGCTCGGGAATCCTCTGTTCAACGAGGTCCTCATCCCGCTGGCCACAAAGGACTATTGGAATTCGCAGCCACCGTCGGGCGACAGCCAATTCGCTCCGCACGTGGCAAACCCTGAGTTGGCTGGACTGCTTCCCGTTCTCTACCCGGGCGCCTTCCCGAATCTGGCCGCCTACGGCGCTACCGGAGCACCGCGGGCCGACTTGCTCGCCATTCTCCTCACTGGAATTCCTGCCGGAGTCGTTCCGGGATTCCAGAACTACACCGGCCCGACGCAGGCGGACATGCTGCGACTCAACGTGGCCGTCCCCCCCAACGCCTCCAATCCATCCAACCTGGGGTTGGTGGGAGGGGATCCGGCCGGGTACCCCAATGGCAGACGAGTCTTTGATGACGTGGTCACCATTGAGCTCCGTGCAATCGCCGGGGCGACCCTTCCCCTCGTTGACCCGAGCTACAAGCCCGACGCAGCCGCGGGGGCTATATCCATGGGGCTTACCTCTGGACCCACTGATCTCACCGCCATGGGGACAGAGAATTACCTGTCCGCCTTCCCCTACCTCGGAACGCCCCACAGTGGCTTCGCAGTTGCGGCCAACTGATCGTCCGAACTCGAGCCCGACTTGGTCACCGAGAGGAGCCGACCAATCCACCGGCGACGCGCCACTCAATCACCTCGGGAGTCTCAACGATGCACGAACATTCACAAACTGAGCCGACTCTGGCACCAAGCCGAGAGGGATCGGTGGTCCTAGACATCGGAGTCGACACTGGAGCAGCTGTGATCTACACAGACTCTTCGCTCTGCGGTTGTGAGCTCGAAATCAAGCCGGAAGGTCAATCCTGGGAAGGCCAACACACCGCCGTCCGACGACGCGATCTTCGAGAGGGGGCTCTGTTTGCTGCCGTCTTTGAACGACTTCCGGCCGCCTCGTACCACCTGCGCGTGAAGGGCACCGGGTCTGAATCTGTGATGACCATTGAAGTTGTAGGGAGCGGCGTCTCAGAAGCACATTGGCCAGCGAGAACCGTGGACGGCCATCAAATGCCGAGAATCTGACGCGTCGTCTTCACCAGGCCCCGACTTCCACAGATTCCTCGTCTGGGAGGGCATCCGGGGTATGAGGTTCCGGAAACCCTGAGCGGACTCCATCCTCGAGCACTCCGACGGCTCGGTCCGGCATGAGTCCCCGGACCGATGCCTCGGTGTTGTGGCGGGGGGCCAGACTCAGAGACCGGCAAGCCGCAGGCTACGCTAGCCACCACTTTCCAGCCCCTGAGCTAACCCGACTTCTGAGCCTCCTTCTTCACCGACTTCTTTGTCCCCGTCGCCTTCCGCTTGGTCACGGTGGCCTGATTCTTCACCGACTTCTTTGCCCCCGTCGCCTTCCGCTTGGCCACGGTGGCCTGCTTCTTCACCGACTTCTTTGCCCCCGTCGCCTTCCGCTTGGCCCCGGTGGCCTGCTTCTTCACCGACTTCTTTGCCCCCGTCGCCTTCCGCTTGGCTACGGTGGCCTGCTTCTTCGCCGACTTCTTTGCCCCCGTCGCCTTCCGCTTGGCCACGGTGGCCTGCTTCTTCGCCGACTTCTTTGCCCCCGTCGCCTTCCGCTTGGCCACGGTGGCCTGCTTCTTTGCCGACTTCTTTGCCCCCGATCGCTTCGATCTGCTGTCGCCGATGCCAATCGTGCTGGCAGCCTCAGCAATTGCCTCCTGCAATTTCGTGCCGGCACTGTCCGTCGTGTTCTCGACAAGCCCGACGGCATGCCCCACCGCTCTTGCGGCCCGGTCAAACGTATCTGGCATGACTCCATCGCCTTTCCTTGGTTCTTCGAAATGGCCGACGACTGGCCCCGCTCAAATTATCGTTCCAGGCATCCAAGTGAAGGAGTCACGTCGGCTGACCATCCGCCTTGGCCCCGTCTCCTCGTCACCGGCCAAGGGCCCCGTTGAGATCGCGGACGTGTTCCTGTGTTTGTTCCAGTAGGGGCCTCAAAGCCTCGGACACGTCGGCCAGCCCCAACTCGGCCGCCTGCTCGAACCGCTGTCGGTACCGATCGAGCTGAGCCTCCTCTAGTTTCAGGTCTTCCTCCAGCGCACCGGTGGAGTCTGTCCATTCAGGAACCAGGGGGACGGTCGTCGCCGGCACCCCTCCCAGAAAGGCGATCTGCTCAGCCAACACTTGCGCGTGATGCAACTCCTGCCCGACATGCACCTTGAGCTCATCGACCGTGCTCAGGTACTCCGGACCGGTGATCAAGGCCGTATGCTGAAGATATTGGACGATCGACTGGAGCTCGCTGCGGAGATCTTCGTTTAGTTCGCCAACGAATGAATCATTATCCATGGGAGCTTCTCTCCGAATTCTCGATGATCATGAGCCCTGTGGCTCTGCCCAAAGAAGTCGGGATGAAACGCTCGTTAGGCAGCAAGGACCGGCGGCGAGCCACCCGGAAACTCTGGCCTCTCGTTGGTCCGGTTCTCTCATCCTGGAAATCGGGCCGTCACTCGTGCGGGCGTGCAGATCAAACTCGCCCTGATCGGGTCGTCAAAGGCGTCTGATGATGCCCGCCTTCGAAAATCGGACGGCCGATTCGGTCCATGGTGGTTCACGCCGGAGTGGTCGGCGTCCGTTCCCAGTGCCGATGCCACCCGACGGCCGCGACGAGCTCCTGAGCGAAGACCCGTCCGGGCTTCGGGGACACCACCACGCCGGGAGCGTCGAGGGGGACGCCCGCCGCCTGCAGGACCTCGGTCCCCTCCCCCCAGGCGGCAATGGCCTTGTAATGGCGGTAGGCCTCGCCGAGGTTGACGGCCAGGTAAGGATCCTGGGCCAATGCTCCTGCGCTTGACCCGCCAGCCACAACGAGGGCGTCGTATTCCACCGACTGGGTGGTCAGCGCGCTCTTCGTTACCTCCAGGGGGCCATCTCCGCCCTCCACGGTGCCACCGTGGGGGGCGATGAGGACCACGCGGGCACCGGTCGGTCCAACAGCTCTGCGCACCGACTCCACCCCAGCTCCGTCTACGCCGTCTCCCACGAAAATGCCGATGACGCGACCCTCGATGGTCACCGGGGCCTCGGGCACCAGCGAGAGCGACGGGGATGGCTTGGCGTTCCTTGTCGGCTTACCCTTGGGCGCCGGTTTGCCCAGACTGGCGGCCACGCCTCCGGCGAGGGCGGAATCTACGTTGGCAAGGTTGGCCAACACCCGATCCCTGATGTCCTCGTCGAGGCACTTGCCGAGCTCGAACGAGAACGCCGAGACGATGTGCTCGCGCTCGGGAGGTGTCATGCTCTCCCAGAACAGCGTGGCTTGGGAGTAGTGGTCGGCGAACGACCGGGCCCGGATCCGCACTCTCGGGCCCGACACCTCGCGGGGAACAGAGACCGCGCCAGCGCTCCCCGCCGGGAACGGACATCCTCCGCCCAACGAATTCGGGGTGTAGGCGGCGACCCCCTCGACCGCGGCCTGTTGGCTCGAGCCGTCGCGTTGGGTGGTGTTGACCGGCGAGTGAGGACGGTTGATCGGTAACTGATCGAAGTTGGGACCGCCGAGCCGGGTCAACTGGGTATCGAGGTAGGAGAAATTGCGAGCCTGCAGAAGCGGGTCGTCGGTGAAGTCGATCCCGCGAGGGACGTGGGCCGTGCAGAATGCCACCTGTTCGGTCTCTGCGAAGTAATTGGTCGGATTTCGATTGAGGCTCAGCCGCCCGATGATGTTCACCGGTGCGAGTTCCTCGGGGACCAGTTTGGTCGGATCCAACAGGTCGATCCCCTCGAACGTCTGGTCTTCGGTGTCGGGGAAGACCTGCACTCCGAAGTCCCACGCCGGGAATGATCCCGACTCGATGGACTCCCAGAGGTCCCGGCGATGGAAATCCGGGTCGATTCCCCCGAGTTTCTGGGCCTCCTCCCAGACGAGGGAGGCAAGGCCGGCGACCGGCTTCCAGTGGAACTTGACCAATGTCGTCTTTCCCCTGGCATTCACCAGACGGAAGGTGTGGACACCGAAGCCCTCCATCGTGCGGAAGGAGCGCGGGATGGCCCGATCCGACATGATCCACATCAGCATGTGCGTCGATTCGGGAGTGAGGGAGGCGAAGTCCCAGAATGTGTCGTGGGCGGTTTGTGCCTGGGGAATCTCGCGATCGGGCTCCGGTTTGGCTGCGTGGATCAGGTCGGGGAACTTGATGCCGTCCTGGATGAAAAAGACCGGGATGTTGTTGCCGACTAGGTCCCAGTTGCCCTCACCTGTGTAGAAGCGGACCGCGAAACCTCGGACGTCCCGGGCCGTGTCGGCCGATCCTCGTGATCCGGCAACGGTCGAGAAGCGAACGAAGGTGGGGGTGTCCACATTTGTCTCACCGAGGATCGGGGCGCATGTCAGGTCCTCTATCGACTGAGTGAGACGGAACGTTCCGTGGGCGGCGGCCCCCCGAGCGTGCACCACCCGCTCGGGGATGCGTTCATGGTCGAAATGCATGATCTTCTCGCGCAGGTGGAAGTCGTCGAGGAGCGTCGGACCGCGCTCCCCGACACGCAGGCTGTTATCCGTGTCATCCACGGGAACACCGGTGGCCGTGGTCAGGGTGTCCCCACCCTGTGCCCACACGGGGGCAACGACTCCTTGCAGTGACCCGGCGGAGATCGTGGGCTTGCGGCGACTAGGGGCAGACGTGCTTCGATTGCGGGGACGGGCCACGACGACGACCTTTCGAGCGCGACGGACGGGAAGCGGGGCGCTGCGTGGAGGGCAGCCAGGTACGGTGCAGCCCATATCGGATACCCGGCGCCATGAGAGGCAAACCCCAGAACCGCTCATCCGAGGAGCGCCGCCAGGGGCGAGGTGAGGAACTGTCGCCGGAGCTCCTCCACGTCCCGGTAGACGTGCAGCGCGCCGGCCTCGCTCAACTCGTGTTGGCTGAACCCACCTGTCTCGACGGCGATGCAGCCGATCCCGGCGTCTCGTGCCGCCCGGATGTCCCAGATGCTGTCTCCGACGGCGATCACTCGGCCGGGGTCTAGTGAGTAGCGGACCATGGCGATGAGAAAGACCTCGGGTGACGGCTTCGATCCGTCGATGTCGTCGGCGGTCGTCGTTCCGTCGAGGAAGTCATCGACGTCCAGTTCGGTCAAAAGGATGTCCAGTTCGTCCACGGGTGACGATGTGGCGAGGATGACGGCCAGGCCCCGATGGTAGGCGGTGGCGACGAGATCCCGCGCTCCCGGAAATGGCCGGGCTTCGCCGATCAGCTCGTTGTAGCGAGGCGATCTGGCCCGGACGGCCACGGCATTTTCACGACCGAGGACCTCTGGGACCAGTTGGTCACCGCCCATCCCGACCAGCCGGTGAATCGCGTTCATGGGTGCCCATTCCCCGACATCACGGAACGCCCGAGCCCAGGCGAGCGTGTGGAGGTAGTTGGTATCCATAAGCGTACCGTCCACGTCGAAGAGCACCCCGGCCCGCAGGTCCTGGCTCATCGCTGGTTCTGTCGCGGGAAGACGATCTCTTCGAGCAGGAGATGGATGGTGGCGGCCATGGGGATGGCCACGAGCGCACCGATGATCCCGAGGAGTGAGCCGCCCACCAGGGTGGCGATGATGGTCAGTCCGGGCGAGACCTTCACGGTGTGCTTCATCACTCGGGGGTTGAGGAGATAATCCTCGAGGAAGCGGTAGGCGATGTAGAAGGCTGCAGTGGCAACACCGACTGGCAACCCCTTGGTCAGGGCCACTAACGAGACCACTACACCGGCGATCGTGGAGCCCACCATCGGGATGAGGTCGAACACGGCGACCACGAGTGCTAATAAGAGAGCGTAGGGAACGCCAAAAGCCATCAGCCAGATGTAGGTTCCGACCGCCGAGATCACCGATGTAACCAGATTGCCGAGCATGAATCCCCCGACCCGGTCGAACACCTCGTCGGTCAGACGCGACGCCCGTTGGCGACGACTTCGTACGATGAGCGAGAGCCAGAGCCTCTTCACCCCGGGCAGGGCGATGAGAAAGTAGATGGTCAGAGCCACCACGCTGACGGTGGCCACCCCTACAGAGAGCAGGACTCGGCCCGCCCCGAGAATCCCACTCGTCACCGGTAGCTTGATCTTGTCTTTGCCGTTGAGATAGCCGGTCAGGTGGAGTTTTACGGCCAACTGCCCTGCCCAGCCCCTCCCGTGGATCAGGTCCGACTTGTACCGCGGGTAACTGGTGACGAGCACGTGGAACTCGTGGGAGATGGGGGGCGCGGCCACCACGGCGAACACCGCGACGACCAGCACGAACGCGAAGGTCACGATGGCCACTGCCGCGGCGCGGGACAAGGAGCGCCCGACCAAGAGGTCGATGACCGGATTGAGGCCGATGGCGATGAAGAGCGCCAGACCCACGATGACCAGGACGCTGGCCACGTCGGCGATACCCCGGAAGACGACGTAGGCCACGGCTACGCCGAACGCACCCGTGAGGCCAATGACAAACGGGTTCCGGCGGTCGAAGGGCCGACCTACGGCACCTGGGGCATCAGCCGTCCCGCTCAGTTCGTCGCGTGCATCGGTAGGCAGAATCAGTGTGTCCGTCGAATCCACGCCGTTGACCAGGGGGATTCCCGTCTCCTCCTCCTGTACGGGCATATTTCTCCTCTTTCCAACGCAGCAGGCCCGCCGGGGAGTCCGATTCGGCCACCGTCGGCCTGGGCGCTGGCTGCGCCATCCATCGATCATTCCCCTTGGTCCCGAGGACAAACGGGACCACGCCGTCCGCGGTGGCGGCAGCGCCAGCTGTAGAGGAACACCACGGCCGCCAGGCGCCCGGACCGGCTGGGACGCACTCGCCCGTGTTGCGAGGTTCCTCCCGTTGCTCAGAGCGTCGCGGGACCTGGGTGGCCACCGCCGACGGGCGGGATGCTCGTGGCAGGACTCTGCATGACCTACTGGAACGCGGCAGAGTGGTGCCGTCCGGATGGTTCGAAAGAGAGTAGGAGAACCGATGTCGCTCAACGCGATGCAAGAGGAACTGTGTCAGCAGAGTCGGTGGGACTTCTCCGATCTACGGGCTCTCTTCATCAACTGCACCCTGAAGAAATCACCCGAAATCTCCAACACCGAGGGCCTGGCCTCCATCGCCACGGAAATCATGCGGCGCCAGGGGGTGCACGTCGACTCCTTCCGGGCCATTGACCGCGACATCGCTACCGGCGTCTGGCCCGACATGAGTGAGCACGGATGGGATCGGGACGAGTGGCCGGCGATCTTCGAACAGGTCATGGCGGCGGACATCCTGGTCCTGTGCACGCCCATCTGGCTCGGTGAGAAGTCGTCGGTGTGTACTCAGGTCATCGAGCGACTCTACGGGAACTCCCATCTGCTCAACGAAGAAGGGCAGTACGCCTACTACGGAAGAGTAGGCGGATGCCTGGTGACGGGGAACGAGGACGGCGTGAAGCACTGCGCCATGAACATCCTCTACTCACTCCAGCATCTGGGTTACGTCATCCCACCCCAAGCCGATGCTGGGTGGATCGGTGAAGCTGGCCCGGGTCCCTCCTACCTCGATCCGGGATCCGGCGGCCCGGAGAACGATTTCACCAATCGCAACGCCACGTTCATGACGTGGAATCTCCTACACATGGCCCGGATGCTCAAGGATGCTGGGGGATTCCCCGTTCACGGGAACCAGCGTTCCCAATGGGACGCGGGTTGCCGATTCGACTTCGTCAATCCCGAATATCGGTAACGGCCTCAGCATCGATCGTCGCGGGATGCGGATGGGACACTCGTCACCCAGGGATTGGACTGCTCATGAGGCGCCGGGGAGTCCCCTCGCGGGCGACCGGCTGGGTGTACTCGACGATTCGACCGAACAGTCGTCTCCTTGTCTGTCTTCTATTCGCCCCGCGTCGAGTCTAGGACCTCGGAGGCCGACGTCGGTCCCGGCCGGCCATTCACCTTTCGCTGAGTGCCGATAACGCCTCGACGGCACCGGTGGTGGGCGCGATCGCAACGAGGCCGCGGTAGAGCCGGACGATGGTGGCACAGTCAACTATCCCTGTCCGGGCCCGGTCACAGTGCGCTGACTGGATCGCCGCCTCGAGCTGAAAACGCCCGAGAGGCGATCCGAGAGAATGTGCCCGCCGGAGCATGGCTTCACCCTCGGCGATGAGCGATCGATCCCAGAGAGTCGTGTCTTGCTCGTCGAGGGGTGGCCACGGGATCTGACTGCGCGCCGGTGCCCGGGCCTGGGCGAGGGTGAGCAGGGAGGCGAGGCCCCACGCCTCGGGCTCGGAGTCGAGCAGGTGCGCGGTCAACACCGCGAGCCACCGCGCTTCATCGGCGATCGACTCTCGGATGCGGTCGTGCTGGTCGAGCCAGTCGATCGCATAGGCACCGTAGATGGCTTCGAGCACGGCGGGAAGTCGTCGGGACAACTCGGCGCGTGTCGGCACGCTGAAGGAGATTCCTGCATCGCGGATGCGATGCTTCGCTCGCACGAGACGCTGGGCCAGAGCGGCCTTCGGCAGCCCGAACACGCGGGCGATGCGGGCGGCGTCGAAGCCGAGCACGACCTGGAGCATGAGCGGAGTGCGCACGGTGGGGTCGATGGCGGGATGGGCACAGGCGAAGAGAAGCTCGAGCCGCTTGTCGGGGACCGCGTCGGGATCCGGCTCGGCCAGGAGCGTCCCGACCTCGGCCGGGAGCGGGGTCGACTTCCGCACGGCCGCCGAGGCAACGAGGTCACGGATGCGGTTGCGGGCGACAGTCACGAGCCACCCCTGCGGATTCTCGGGGATCCCCGTCCTCGGCCACACGCGAAGTGCCCGCTCGAAGGCGTCGGCCAGCGCATCTTCAGCCAGCGTGATGTCCCGTGTGGACGCCGAGAGCACGGCCACGAGGCGGCCGTACGAGGCGCGCGCAACCCGCTCGGCGACGGCCCGAACGTCCTCGTCGGTCACGTCACCGGCTGAGATCCCTGCCATGCTCCGTCCACATATCGGGTGGCGACCGGCCGGATCTCGACGTGGCCCCAGGACGCCGACGGTGCCCCTCTCGCCCACTCGATGGCGGCGTCGAGGTCCGGAACGTCGATGACGAAGGAGCCTCCGAGCTTCTCTTTCGTATCGATAAACGGCCCGTCCTGCACAGCGAGCTCGCCGTTGACGAGCGTGACCGTGGTGGTCGCATCCGACCGGTGGAGCACCTCGGCGGTGGCGAGGACACCGGCCTCGTCGAGCGCCCTGGCGTAGGCCTCGAACGCCTTCATCCCCTCAGCGAGTCTCTCGGGACCAAGTTCGTCTGCTGTCGGCTCTCCGTAATAGAGCAGGAGCGTGTAGCGCATGTGTGCCGTCCTTTGGGGTCGTATTCCGATTCTGTCACCAGAGTGACGATCGAGCTACGGCCAGATCGACACACCCGCCCGGTCAACCACTTGTACCAGTCCGTCCACGGGGTCGACGGCGTCCATGGCAGTTGAAATTCCACCGCTTGTCCGGCGGTCAAGGAAGACCCCGGCGGCCCCTGACTGGCGCCCGGCGTGGCAGTGCGACGTAGTCGGAGCCAGCGCCGCTGGCCTCGGGAACTACAAGGGCGCCAGGACCCCCTGGATCAACCCGTCACTCCCCTGCTTCGAGGAGCTCAAGGAGCCAACCGGGACCGACAACCTCGGCTCCCAGGGTGGCGGCGCGTCTCCGTAGCTCACGATCCGCGGTGACGAGCATGACAGTCTGGCCAGAGGCGTTCTCAACGACCTCGATGAGTGTGTCGTCACCGCTGCCGCCGGCGTGGACGACCGTTACGTCGTCGGAGGATCCACTGGCTGCGCCCTGGCGGGCCTTTCCTTCCAGCACCACAACGACAGGTTGGGGGATCCGTCCCGACCTGACGGCCGCTCGAACCTGGTCCACGAAAGCCTGGGCTGCTCCTGCCCGGTCCCGCCACCAGCCCGTCGGACGAGACCCGACCACATTGGCTGCATCAATCAGAAGCACCACCCCAGTCTGATCGATGCGGCGTTCACCAGCGCATTCGCGTCCAAGGCGACGCGCAGTTCCACGTCAATGCCACCACGTCCTCCACTCTGTCGCCCGATGGCTCAAGCCCCAGAGGATCAGCCGAGATCGGCGGCGCTGCCGCCCAAAGTCGCTTGAGCCCCTTTTTGCTCGCGGAGCTGGCCAGCAGTCCCGACCCCGAGTCGACGCCGGTCGATCCGGAAATGGCATCGCTGGCACCCGAGTTCGAGCCTTCGAAGGGACCAGTGACGCTGGCTCCGTCGATGGTGAAGTTGACTGGGTCACTCGAGGTATCCAGGCTGTGGACCCGGAGATAATGGAGGTACTCGCCGTCAGACGGCCAGCGGAACGTTAACACTCTAGTGATCCGATGGGTCGCATGGGGAATAGGCTGGGTTTCGGAACGCTCTCACGCAATTGGGCTGGACCTGCGTTGCCACGCCGGTGCGAGGTCGGGGAGCGCTGACGGGCAGAGCACTTTTCGTCCGATCCCGTCGTCCGGATGATCACTCTGACGATCGATCAAAGGGACTGATGCCCCCGAGATCAGGTCCGTGATTGAGCCGTTCGCCGCTCCGGTTCGGACGCCGGTACGACGCTGCCCGGCGTCTCGTCCCGGCCGTCGGGATGCAGAGCGAAACGACCGGCCGTACGAGGATGCACCGGATCGTCAGTAGGCCAGGGCCACCCACCGAATCCTGTCCGTTGATAGTCAAAAAACGCCTGGTCGATACCGCTCTGGTCATTCATCACGAAGGGCCCGTACTGCACTACCGGTTCCCCGATCGGTCGGCCCTGAAGGACCAGCGCCTCGGCACCATTTGCGCCCGCGGCGATGTCCACGGGCCCGGTGGCGTCGAGCCGCACACCGACCGGCGCCTCGACAGTGTGGTCGCCGATCGACATCGAGCCTTCGAACACGTAAAGAGTCCGGGCAGTCTCCTCCGACCTGGCGGACGGCAGCGTCCACCGCGCTGCCGGGGTGGACGCGATGTGCCAGATGGCCAGATCGGCGTCGGGTCGTGACGCCCACGAGTCAGGTGGCGGGGGGAGGGGTCGGATACCGGCGAGCTCACCGGCCACCACGGTGATCTCGGTCGTCCGGCCGTCGTCGTCGGTTTTGAGCAGGCGGGGGGTCTCCTCGCGCCACAGCATGGTGAAGTAGGGGTCGACCATCTTGTCCGATGCCGGCAGGTTCAACCAGATCTGGAAGAGCTCGGTGGGGTTGGGGGCCTCTCGGTCCAGTAGGGGGAACATCTCGCAGTGGACGATGCCTCGTCCCGCAGTGAGCCATTGGGTGTCACCGCGGCCGAACCGGGCGGTGGCACCGAGCGAGTCCGAGTGGTCGATGAACCCCTGGCGCACGAAGGTCACCGTCTCGAAGCCACGATGGGGGTGCTGGGGGAATCCGGGGACGGTGCTCCCGTGGTACATGCTCCAGCCCTCCGCGCCCGAGAAGTCCATCCCGATGTCCCGGGCCTCCAGCGATGCCGAGGGGCCCATGTGCTCGTTGGCTGGCGGGTAGCGGTCGAGATGGTGGACACAGAAGAGGAAGGGATCGACAGTCACCCAGGTGAACCCCAGGTCAACCTTCTCCAGGACGGAATCATCCATGACCTCAGGGTAGCCGCCATGAGCGAATCCCAGCCCGGGGGTCAGCTCCTGTCGGTCGTTCCACGTCGCTGCCCACACCGAGCTCGTTGCCGGATGCCACCTCGCCAAATGGGTTTGACCGACGGAGCACCGACTACCGCCCAGTGACCGGCATGGGACCCTTCTCGGCCCCCGATCAGATCCTGCAAGCATGTCCGGTGTGCAAGCGAAGAGGTCGGTGCCGCGGCGACGGCGTGCCGCGGAGTTCCTCCGCAGCATTGGCCCCGAACTGGTGTCGGGGGCTTCTGACAACGATCCGACGAACGTCGGCACAGCCGCTGCCGTCGGGGCGGCGACCGGGTACCAACTGGCCTGGGTGGCACTGCTCGTGGCCCCGCTGCTCGGTGTCACCCAGACCATCGCGGCGCACGTGGGATCCGTGGCGCGCAGCGATCTTCAAACGCTGACCCTGCGACGATACGGCCGGGGCGTGGCCGGGGTCCTCGTGGTGTCGGTGGTGGTCGTCAATCTGGTCACCATCGCGGCCGACCTCCAAGCGGGGGCGGCCGGTATCGGACTCTTGGCCGGCGTCGACCCTCGCTGGCTGGTGGTTCCGTTGGGCATGGTCCTGGTCGGACTGCTGGTGGTCGGCAGGTACGCCCAGGTCGTGGCCGTCTTGCGCTACCTGCTCCTCGGCTTCCTGGCGTTCGGTGCGGCCGCTTTCCTGGCCCACCCGGACTGGTCCCATGTCCTCAGATCCACGCTGGTCCCGAGCCTCTCACTGAGCCGCGAGGTGGTCGGGGGCGGCCTCGCCCTGTTGGGCACCACGCTCACCAGCTACGTCTACGTGTGGGAAACCATCGGCCGCGGGGTGGAAGAAGTGCCCGATGCCCCCGGTGGCGCCGGGGAGCTCACGAGAGCGAGGACCGGCGCCGTCATAGGCGCCGTGCTCACAGCTCTGATCCTGTGGTTCATGCTCGTCGCCTCGGCGGCGACGCTCGGACAGCACCACCGAACGATCACCTCGGCACAGGAAGCCGCCCAAGCGCTGCGCCCTCTCGCCGGATCCCTCGCTTCTGACCTGTTCGCGGTCGGGCTCGTCGCGTCGGCGGTGATCGCCCTCCCTGTGCTCATGGCCACGACCGCCTATGTCGTCGGTGCGCAATTCGATTGGCGCCGCGGCCTCTCCGAGCGCGTGAGCAACGCCCGCGGCTTCTACGGAGCGCTGGCGGCGTCGATCGGACTGGCCTTCGCCGTCTCCCTGGCCAAGATCCCGGTCATCGGCATGCTGGTTGCGGCCAGTGTCATCGGGGGATTCGGAACACCCATCGGCCTGGTGATCCTGGTCCTCCTGGCGCGGGACCGCACGATCATGGGCTCCCAGACCATCTCGCGCCGACTGGCCATCGCCGGCTGGATCGTCGCGGTCATGGTGGGGGGACTCGGACTTCTCTTCGTCATATGAGGACTTCTCTTCGTCATATGAAGAGAGGAAAGATCTTCCCCGGGAGGCACCACAAGAGGCAACGTCAGAAGACGATCCGTGGTGCGAACGATCCCTTTCCGGCTTGGTGGCCGACATTCCAGGGCGCACCCCCGAAGGGTCGAGAGGGCCGGGGTCCGGCGCTGGGTTTCCAGCCCTACGCCTGGACGATCATGCCCTTCGATTTCGGCGCGCGATCAGCGACATGGGCGCCGTCTCCGTCCAGGCTGCGAACCAGCTCGAGGCGGATGTCGCCCCGGCCTACGCCGAAACACCGGCGCAGGCCTACGCCCACATCGAAATCTCCTCGATGAACGGCGATGCGGACGAGAGCGATGAGACGGTCTCGGTCGCCGATTTTCAGCAAATGCTGACCTTCGCCCAGACGCGTCACCTGGCCCGGCTCAGCTTCTGGGCGGTTAACCGTGACCGGCTCTGCGTCCCAGGCTTGTCCAGTGAGGCGGGAAGCTGCAGCGGCATTGGCCAGGATCCCTCCGCCTCCACGGATCTGCTCGGCGAGTACTCGGGATAGCGGAGGATCCGGGGGCTATAGTCGGAACGACCGTTCCGGATAGAGCGCTCTGTGGGCCGAAGGTTCCGGAGGTCAAGGACCGTGGCACCTTCCGGGACGGCGGTGATGACGATGGAGGACAGCAGGAGCAAGCCGGGGGGCGCTCCGACCACCGGCGTGGAGGACGAGCCACCGGAACGTCCCATGCGCGCCGACGCCGTCGTGAACCGCCTTCGAGTCCTCGAGGCTGCCGAAGAGGTGTTCGCGAGCCAGGGAGTGGCGGCCCAGATCGATGCGGTGGCCGAGCAGGCGGGAGTCGGGGTGGGTACCGTCTACAGGCATTTCTCGACGAAGGAGGCTCTCTTCGAGGCGATCGTCCTGCGGCGGCTCCAGGAGTTGGCGGCCATGGCCGAAGCACAGGCGGCCTCCGATGATGCCGGTCAGGCACTGTTCGCGTTCCTCCGCGAATTCGCGAGCAGAGTCTCGAACAAGCACGATCTCATCGACGCATTGAGCGTGGCGGGAATCGACATCAAATCCCAGTGTGCCGAAATGGCCGCCAGGCTCGACGAAGGCGTCCAACGCTTGCTCGAACGGGCCCAGGAGTCGGGCGCGGTGCGGCGAGGCGTGACGGCCCGCGAGGTGACGGGGCTGATCGTGGGTGCCTGCCAATCGGCGGAGCGGTACGGGGGCGGTCAGAAGTCCCAGACGCGGATGGTCGATGTCGTGTGCGACGGGTTGCGAAGGCCTGTCGGCTCCCGTCCACGCCACTGACCGCATTCGGTGTCACCAGAGGAGGACGCGAGCCTCACTCCAGAGTGAGGTGATCGACGTTGACACCACCCCGGTCGGCGTTGGTGTGGGCCAGGGTGACCAGTGCGTCCCCTCGACCCAGCTCGATCTCGACCTTTACGGTGCTCCATGTGGTCCAGGACGGCGAGCTCGGTACGCCGAGTGACGCTCTGCCTCGCTGCTGGCCGGTATCGGGGTCCGTGGCCGTCAC
Source organism: uncultured Acidimicrobiales bacterium (assembly GCA_963725395.1). Classification (GTDB taxonomy): domain Bacteria; phylum Actinomycetota; class Acidimicrobiia; order Acidimicrobiales; family RAAP-2; genus Bog-756. The sequence goes on from CAVRYH010000009.1 coordinate 94,749, forward strand.
CGTGAGAGTCGAGACCACACCGGTGGCGTTGGCCACCCGGCACGCAAGGGTGTGGCGTCCGGTCCTCGCCGTCGAGACCCCAACGGTGACACCGGCCCCCGGGGAGTCCAGACCGGTGACGTACCCGAGCCCGGTGTAGCCGGATCCGACGTTCTCGAACCGGGCCGAACCGGTCCAGGCCCCGACCTCGGCTTGGTAGGTCGGGGGGCCGGTCGGAGTGACCGAGATGAGGGAGCAGGCGTGGGGATCAAGCACCACCGTCCACGCCGTCATCGTGCCCAGGTCCCGATGGGCCCACAGGTCCCGCACCGCTGCTGGGCCACTCAGGCCCAGCTCGGAGGAGAAGTTGATGCCCCGGGATGCCGGCAGGTCGCTGCGGTTGAACAGCCCGACGACCCAACTCCCGTCAGGGAGCTGTCCGACCCAGCGCTCGGGATCGCGGCTGGTCGGGTCGACGGAGAAGGGGTGCGTCGACTGGTAGATCGGTTTGCCAACCAGTCCCGCCCGGTGAACGGCGAGCACCTCGTCGTTCTGGAAGAAGCGGGCGTTGTCACCGATCGTGTCCACACGGTCGGTGATGGCCAGGGCTGCCCCGGCCATGGTGAACAGCGAGATGGCGGTCTCGCGCTCACTGTCATTGCCGAAGGAGCTGATGGCCACCGGATCGCCGTCCAGGATGAGCTGGCCCGGTCCGGCGATGTCCGAGAAGCCGGTGAAGCCGAGAAACGGGTTGTTCCACTGGGACCAGATGGGCTGCCAGGACTGGCGGCCCTCGCTCAGGCTGTACCAGGTGCCGAAGCCGGCGTCGTTGTCGATCCGGATCAGGTCGCCGTACTGCCGCTCGGCCGCTCCGTGGTCGAAGAGGTTCGGCATCACCAGACTGAGTTGCATGTCCCCGGCGGCCTGGTGCATCCAGGACAGCGCCCGCACATAATTCTCTCGGCCGTGGGCCGTGCAGATCGTCCCCTCGCTCTGGTCGAAGCCGAGCTCGAACCATGCCAGGAAGTCGATGCGCAGGAACGTGACCCCCAGCTGCCTGAAGTAATCCACGTACCCCTTGACGTACTCCTCGGCCCCGTCCCGGGTGACGTCGATCCACCACAGATCGCTGCCGGCGCTCTGGTAGTCACCGGGGCTGACGATGTCGGCCACTTTGATGTCGGGGCGTCCGACGACCGTCACCGACGGATCGGCCACGGTCGACCTGGTTGTCCACAGCGGGTTGTAGTACACGCCCAGCTCGAGCCCGATCGACCTCAGATACTCCGCCCACCAGGCCCAGTCGTGAACCCAGTCGTCCTGGAAACTACGGATGTACCCGTGCTCGGTGACCACGGTCGTCTTGTCACACCAGCCGTCGGTGCAGACCATGCGGTAGCCGTAGGGGGCAAACGTCTCCGCCACCCAGTCGACATTGGCCTTCCAGAGGTCTTCCGGCATGGGCGCATTCGTCCAGTTGTTGTATCCGTAGGTGCTCCAGTACAGCGGTCCCGGACCCTTTCGCCCTGGAGTCGGTAGATCGACGCCGGCGGTGAGCTCCTCATCGGCGGGCGTGGCGGTGGCTGGGGTCCTGGACCGGGCGAGCCCGAGGCCACCCATGACGCTGGCACCTCCGCCCTTCAAGAGCTCCCTTCGTGTTGGCACGTCCGATCATCCCTCCCGCTCGGAAGCCGTTGGACCTGGTCGGAACGGTAGCGGACCTGCTTCGGCCGCGCCGTGGACTGCCGGGTCACTGGACCAGAATGGTCAGCTCGTGGTCCGGGCCCGTGATCGACGGGATCGCCGACATCGTCGCACCAGTCGAACGATGGACGCTGAAGCCCGCTTCTGACAGTTCAGACACCGATGCTGCCGGGATCGGGGTGCACCCGACTGGGCCAGCGGTCCCCACAGGGGAACAGCGAAGCGGACCGGATCAGGCGCCCATCAGGTCCCTTCTCCGGAACGCGAGCCCACCCAGGAGGGCCATCACCATGGCAAGCCCCACCATGACCGCGTTGGCCACCCAGTCCGGGGGCACGGAGGGGGCGTTCGACATCTGGTGGAACAACGAGATGTCGAGGATGAGCGGGTTGACCTGGATCGCCGAACCGACGAACTCGACCAGGAACGACCAGGCGATGACGGCGTAGGCCACGGCGGAGGTGGCCCGGGGCCACAGGCCGAAGGCGAGCACCCCGGCGCCGAGCACGAAGAGGGCCGGGGGGACCACGTTGAGCCCGGCGGCGAGGAGGGATCCGATGCCCACACCGATCCCCGTGGGAGCCGAGCTGATGAAGGCGGAGACGCCGGCCAGGAGCCCCAGCGCGACCAGGGCGCCCGTGGCCACCATCAGGCGCCCGGCGAGCCAGCGGGTGCGACCCACCGGCCGCACGACCAGATGGTCCAGACGCTCGTCGGACTCCTCGCTGCGGGTGGCCGCGATCTGGCCCGCCGCCGCCACCGCCACCAGCACCGCCACGATGAGGAAGCTCACCCCGAGGTAGGCCACCGCCGGTGAGCCGTGACCGCCCAACCGGTCGATGAGCTTCTGGGCGCTCTCGGTGTCGCGGAGGGACTGGCCCGCGGACTTGGCCACCGCCCCCAGGAGCAGGGAGCCCACCACGATGGCGATGCCCCACGCCACCACGACCCCCTTGCTCAACCGAACCGCCAGTCCGGCGCAGCTGTGCAGCAGGGCGGTGTGTGACTTGGTCCGGTCGCGGTCGGCCACCACGCTCGCCCCGAGGTCGCGACGTTCCGCCAGGATCACGGCGGTGAGTCCGCATGCGACCACCAGCGCCACGATGAGGAGCAACGGAAACGGATCGGAGCCGGTCAGCGGGGTCAGCCGCTCGGTCCATCCGAGCGGGGAGAGCCAGTCCAGCCAACTCAGCCCGAGACCCGAGTCGCCCACCATGCGCAGTGCGAAGGCCACTCCCAGAGCGGCGCCGGCGTATCCCGCCGCCTTGCGGCGGGTGGGGGCGAGCTGACTGGTGAGCAAACCTATGGCCACGAACGCGGCGGCCGGTGCCACGAGGGCCACACCGAGGTAGACCGAGGCGCTGGCGGTGAACTGGACGGCGTGGAGCCTACCCACGAGGAGGATGATCGCGGCGACGGTGACGAACAGGGCCGCGACACCGGCGCCCAGACCCAACAGCTCCTGACGCACGGCGCCCCCCCTTGTGGTCTGGCCGGCCAGATAAGCCTCGAGCCGGCCAGCATCCTCTTCGCCGCGCACGAGCTTGGTGGCCGTGAGCAGACCCCAGACCGCGCCCACGATGCTGAGTACTCCCAGACTGCGCCAGGCGGTGAAGCCCGCCACGGTCTGGATGTCGTGGGCTGGCCCGATCAGGGCGCTGAAGGCCGCATTGTTCCCGAAGGTCCTGGCCAGACCGACCCGGGACGCCTCGGTCTTGTACAGCGACGCGTACCCCTCGGACGACTCGTAGACGTAGAGCCCGAAGACGAGTCCCCACAGGGCCCCCGAACGCATGGAGCGCCGCGCCGTCCGCCGGGCCAGGACCAGACCGGGGTGCCCGCGCTCCGGCGTCGGACCGCCGGGGGCGGTGGCCTCAGCGGGCATCGTCAGGAGGGGTGCCGTCGGTCGGTCCGGAGCCGTAGTGGGCCAGGAAGAGCTCTTCGAGTGAGGGCTCGCGACTCAACAACTTGCGGGCCCCCGCCGCGGCCAGCACCCCGAGCAGCGGCTGGATCGAGCCGCGCACCTGGCAACGCAGCTGGTGCCCGGTGACCTCCGCGTGGGAGACGCCTGCCAGCGTCGTCACATCGGGGACGGCCCCGTCGAAATCGGCCTCGACCAGCAAAGCGGAGAGGTGGCGCATCTGGTCCAGGGTGCCCATCTCGACGAGCCGACCCCGACGAAGGATGCCCACCCGGTCGCAGAGGGCCTCGACCTCGCTCAGGATGTGCGAGGAAAGAAAGACCGTCTGTCCCCGGGTACGCGCCTCGTGTACACAGGCCCGGAAGGCTTGCTCCATGAGCGGGTCGAGTCCCGAGGTGGGCTCGTCAAGGATGAGGAGCTCGGCGCGCGACATGAGGGCGGCGATGAGAACCAGCTTCTGCCGGTTGCCCTTGGAGTACGTCCTCACCTTGCGACCGGGGTCGAAGTCGAAGCGCCGGACCAGTTCGGTTCGGTATGCCACATCGACACTGCCCTGGATGCGCCCGAGCAGTTCGAGTGTCTCCGCGCCCGTGAGTGAGGGCCACAGATTGGGCTCGCCGGGCACGTAGGCCACCCGGCGGTGGGCCTCGACGGGCTGGCGGGTGGCGTCGACGCCGAAGAGGGCGGCGGTTCCCGAGCTGGGATGGATCATCCCGAGCAGTAGACGGATGGTGGTGGTCTTACCGGCCCCGTTGGGCCCGAGATACCCGACCACCTCGCCTGCCCCGACCTCGAGATCGAGATCCGACAGAGCGTCAATGCTCCCGTAGCGCTTGCACAGACCCCGCGTACAGACGACCGGTTCGGGCACGGTGCCACCTCCTCGGAGCCCAGCAAGGCTACCGGGTCGGTCCGACGCCAGGGTAACAAGTCCCACAAATGGGTCCGTGGCGCACCTCTCTGCGTCCTGTCGTCTGTGGAGGAGGGCCCCACTACGACCACAAGCCGAACCGTCCTCCCCTTCGGGGGTCCCCCACGATCGACCAGTCGGTAGAACTCACCCCGATCGCCGGTTCGACGCGCCCGGACGGTATCGCCTTCGCCTCCTTCTGCTGGAGATGCCGAGAAGGAACGGGAAGACGTTGATCAGGTCGACGAAGACGGTCACCGCAAAAAGCGGCACGGACATCCGACGTCGTTGTCGTCTCTCATTCGGACGTCAGACCTGATCAGGCCTCGGGGACACCTGGGGTCCGGACGACGAAGAGCGCCACTCCGAACAGGATGAAGCCACCAGGGCGCGACACGGACCAGAGAACGGTCCGGGCGCCCGCTTCCGGTGCTGAAGGGTGTGGCCGGGGCGTTGCTGCCGGCATGGTGACCAGAGGTAGTGTCCGGGACCATGGGAGAACACGGTCCCGGACGTGTCAGACCTGTGGGTTTGAAACGGATACCGGGCACACGCACTTCCGGTGTGCCAACTGCGGGTGCTCGTGGATCATGGTGCTCGACACGCTGGGGTGCGGTGGTGCCAGCTACGTCGAGGTGAACCCGAAGAACGTCCAACCGAGCTGCAGCCTCTGCAAGCACCGGATCCCGGTCAAGTGGAAAGTGCTCATCGACAACCATCCCGGCATGGTGATTTCCGAGCGGGTGACCGGATTCACCGTCGCCGAGGGATTCACCCCGGGTCGTGCCAACGTGGCCCAGGTGGACGAGTCGCACTGGTGGATGACCCCGGGACTGTTCGGCCGGTTCGGGAACCTGGTCCTCAAGCCGTCGTTCGCCGTCACCGGGCCCGCCGCCGGGCGGGCGAAGGGCTCGATCAGGATGAGCCAGCAGGGCATCGGCTTCCCGGTCGTGAACCAGAGGGACGCCGTCGCGTGGTCCCGGGTCCGCAGACTCGAGGTCCGGCCAGGACGTAGGCGTCGCCGGTCAATACTGACCGTCGAATTGGTCGATGGTGAATCGAGACAGTTCGAGGTGTACCGGCTGACGGCCCAGCGCCTTGAGGCGAAGGTGGCCCCGATCACGAGCCACCTTGCCTCCGTGTCCGCCTGAGACCGTCATTGGTGGAGCGGGCGACGACGAGGTGTGTGTGGCCGACCGGCCCATCACGGACATCCAGCCGACCGGGGGAGGAGCTCCCTGCGCCCGCGACCGGGGTCGCTCCTCAGGCCCGGAAGTCAGCCGGTCGCTCAGGGCTGGCTTCGGCCAGGGCCCTCCTGACGCCGTCTGCATCCAGGTCCGGGCCGTAGACCGGGGTTCCTGGCTGTTGGCGCCATGACTCGTCCAGACCACCGGCATCGACCCCATCGAAGCCGAGTGCGTCGAGCAGGTCGATCACCACTCGCTTGTCGTCCGGGTCGTCACCGGCGACCGGAAGGGCGAGCCGGCCGGGGGTGCCGGCCGGTTGACCGTGAGTAAGCAGATGCGCGGCGTAGATGCCGTTGAACGCCTTGACCACCGGGTGGCCGAGATGGTCCGCAACCCAGCGGCTCTCCGTGGTTCCGTTCTCGATCTCCTCGATCCTTCCATCGCGCTCGAGGGTAGTAATTGCCGGTGTCGATCACCACTGCACCTTCGGCCAGACCGTCCAGCACACCGGAAGGCAGATCGGGAATGCGCTTCTCCGGAATGGTGATCACCAGCACGTCGGCGCCGTCGGCCGCCTCGCCGGCGGTCACGGCCGACGCTCCAGTCTCTGCCACCAGTTCGTCCAGAGTCTCCGGACCCCGCGAGTTGGCCACCGATACGTCGTATCCGAGAGCGGTGAACCTGCGCGTCAGGTTCCCTCCGATGTTGCCTGCGCCGATGATTCCAATCTTCATAGTTGACTCCAGTCCGTTGGCTGAGCGACGACGGAACGCACGTGCCCGCTCCGGGTTGCAACGCCGATTTGGCGGAGGATCATCCCAATCCTGGAGATCGCCATCCATCACGCAGGGAGCGATTCAGAGTCGTTCGCGTCACGGGTCCTCGGACGACCTTCTGCCCCCTCAGGGACACTCTCGTGACGGAGCAGCGTCTCGTCTCGACGCCCGATCGAAGAAGTCGGTCGTAGGGCCTCGGTACCGAGTCCCTCCTGCGTTCCGCGGGATGAAGTCTCAAGGTGCGCGCCGAGAGCGCGGGCGGGCCGCCTAGGACTGGCCCGTCAGGAACTCCGTGATGGCCTGGGCCATCGCCCCGGCCGCTGACTGCTGGAAGGCAGCTGTGGCAAGAATCGCCGCATCGGTCGGGTTCTGCATGTTGCCGCACTCGATGAGCACCTTCGGAACGGTGGTGAGGTTGAGTCCGGCCAGGTTGTCCCTGGGTTCGATGCCGTCGACACCGTCATATGTGCTGATGGGCATGCCCGTATCCGCCGCGAACGTGTCGCGGATGATGGTGGCAAAGGATGCCGACGTGGCGATCACGGCGTTGTTGGGACCGTCGGCCACGGGCTCGAGGACGGCAAAGCCTCTCCCGTTGGGAGGTCCGCCATCGGCGTGGATATCTACGGCGACGTCAGCATGGGCATCGTTGATGATGGCCGCACGGGTCGTGACGCAGGGTCCCACTCCGGAGTTGTTCGGGCGGGTGAGCACCACTTCGGCTCCCTCGGCTTCGAGATCAGCTTCGAGGTAGGAGGCGACATTGAAGTTGTACTGCGCCTCTGTGTACCCAGTCGCCGTCTCGGTGCCCGTGGTGTCGCATGGTTCGTCTTCCTGGCCGTTCCAGACGGGCTGATCGATGATCTGGGGGGCGGTGTAATTCAGACCGTTGTGGCCGGGGTCTATGCCGACGATCTTTCCGGCCAAGAGGTCCGGTGAGCCGATGACCAGCCAGTATCCGCCGCCGCCGGGAGTGGCGGCCATGCCCACGACGGACGCCGGGAGATGGGTGCCGCCCTCCGAGCCGTAGAACTGAGCGTTCCCGAAGGTGAAGACCCCGCCGTCTGCGGCCACCAGCCAGTACCCGCCGCCGTCGGGGGTGGCGGCCATGCCCACGATGGGCCTGTTGAGCACCTTGCCGCCGGTCGAGCCGTAGAACTGAGCGTTCCCGAAGGTGAAGACCCCGCCGTCTGCGGCCACCAGCCAGTATCCGCCGCCGTCGGGGGTGGCGGCCATGCCCACGATGGGCCTGTTGAGCACCTTGCCGCCGGTCGAGCCGTAGAACTGAGCGTTCCCGAAGGTGAAGACCCCGCCGTCTGCGGCCACCAGCCAGTACCCGCCGCCGTCGGGGGTGGCGGCCATGCCCACGATGGGCCTGTTGAGCACCTTGCCGCCGGTCGAGCCGTAGAACTGAGCGTTCCCGAAGGTGAAGACCCCGCCGTCTGCGGCCACCAGCCAATATCCGCCGCCGTCGGGGGTGGCGGCCATGCCCACGATGGGCCTGTTGAGCACCTTGCCGCCGGTCGAGCCGTAGAACTGAGCGTTCCCGAAGGTGAAGACCCCGCCGTCTGAGGCCACCAGCCAGTATCCGCCGCCGTCGGGGGTGGCGGCCATGCCCACGATGGGCCTGTTGAGGTCGGTCAACGAATTCACACCCAGAGAGGCACTGCCGAATGGCACGACGGAGTCTGGTGGGGGTGCGACCGCGTCTGCCGAGGCTGTCGCTGCCGACGCGCCCTCGGCCCCGTCGGGAACGACGCACATCGCCAGCACGGCAAGCAGCACGAGCAGGGCCATGGACGGAATTCTCCGTGGTGCCAGCCCGCGATCTCGTCGATGCGGTGCCATCGTCGCCACTCTACCCACGGAGTCGAGTCAGCACTCTGGGCTGCCCGCCAACCAAGACGAACTGGCCCCATGGTGGCCCGCCGGAACGTGCTCGCCCGTGGTCATCCGTTCACCCCGTGGGTGTCCCGTCGACCGGGACCTTCTCCCGCACCGCCATGGTCAGAAGGGAGTATCCAGATCAGCCGGCTCCCGCCTCATGAGACGGATCGGGGCCGGCGCGCTCCTCCAGGCGCATGGAGGTCGAACGGCTGGCCACCCCCAGGATCAAGCGGATCACGACAGCGATCACGGCCAGGTCGGCGAGCATCTGCAGGGTCGTGATCAGCCTGGCGAGGTCGGTGTGCGGCGTGATGTCCCCGAAGCCCACTGTCGAGAAGACGGTGACCGTGAAATAGAGGGCGGTGGTCCGGTCCATCGCCCCACCGAAGGTGGCGGGGTCCGAGTGAGACATGTTGAGGTACATCCAGGCGAAGAACAGCAGGAACAGCGGGATGACCACGGCCATGGCCACGCCGGCCCGCAGCATCGGGTGCCGGGCCCGGGCGATGGCCGCGACCTCGATCGAGAGGACGGCCACGAAGATGGCGAAGGCCACTCCGAGTCGAACCATGGTCCCGAACTCGAACAGCACCCCATGTGATCGGGGGTGGCGCAGGTTGAGTGGGAGCAGATAGTAAGCGGCGAGCAGGACCCCTGTACTGAGGATGGCCCTGATGACGGCAGCAAGAAGCTCCCTGCGCTCGACCTCGCCGATCCCGGCCATTCCGGTGATGGAGGATGAGGCCATCCGCCCAGCTTGCCAGGCCGCCCACTGGCTCGGACGGACCCAACCGGCGCGGCCCGCGCAGTGGCTCAACGGCGGCGAAGGCCGGACCGGTCCCTTTGTGTGGAAACGTGAGGGCGTGAACGCGAGGGCCCACGACAGTGACGAGAGGTCCCTTGGTGGGACCGCCGGGCCGAGCTCGCCAGCATCCGACTCTGGATATTCTCCCCGGTCACCAGGCGTGATCGGGTTCAAGACGCCTTGGCTATCGTGTCCATGAAACGGTTCTCCGACGCAAGAAAGCAGGCCTGACGCCGTGGATGCCCCAGAGTTCGGCCGTGCCCTGCGCTCCCTGGCCGAGCTCGCCCCCTCCGACATCACCGACACTCTGCTGCGTCTCGCCCGTGAGGCCGGCGCTGTCGAGGTGGACGCCTACCTGATCGACTTCGAGCAGAAGGAGCTCTGCCCCATCCCCGACCGGGCGAGCCCCAACGACCTCCCCGAGGCGATCGACGTCCTCGGCACCGTGGCGGGCCGGACCTTCGCAGAGCGAGAGCCGTTCACCGAGCAGACGGGACGGGGCCATCGAGTGTGGGTTCCGATCCTCGAAGGGTCGGCCTGCACGGGAGTCCTCAGCCTCACGCTCGGTACGGCCCCGTCCGATGTCTCCCTCCGACGTTGTGAAGAGCTGGGCATGTTGGCGGGAGCTGTCATGGCCATCGCCGGTCGGCAGACGGATCTGTTCAACATGGTCCGTCGGAGGAGGCGGATGAGCCTACCGGCGAGTATGCAATGGGATCTGCTCCCTCCCCTCCGAATCGACACCCCGGAAGCCCTGTCGATCGGTCTGCTCGAACCCGCCTATGACGTCGGGGGAGACTCGTTCGACCACGTCGTGAACGGCCTGACCCTCAACGTGGCGATCATGGATGCCATGGGTCACGGTCTCGATTCGAGCCTGACCTCCGCCCTCGCAATGGGCTCCTATCGGAAGGAGCGACGCGAAGGACAGACGCTCGCGGCAATGCACAGCGAGCTCGACGCCAACCTGGCCGAGCGATTCGGCGGCCTCACCTTCGTTACCGGCCAGCTGGCGGCCCTCGACCTGGCCACTGGGGCACTCAGCTGGGTCAACGCAGGCCATCCCGGACCCCTGCTCGTCCGTGGAGGCCGCGTGGCCGGCACCTTGCCGTGCAGGCCCTCCCTGCCCTGGGGATTGGGCGGCCCGCTCGTCGAGCAGGCGGAGCACCAACTCGAGCCCGGCGACGCGGTCGTGTTCTACTCAGATGGCGTGGTGGAGGGTCGATCCGACGACGGCTCGTCTTTCGGGATCGATCGGCTGGTCGAGGCCATCGAAGAGTCGGTGGCCGCCCAGGCGACTCCCGATCTCATCCTCCGCCGGGCGATCGACGATGTGGTCTCTCACCAACGCGATCGACTGCGCGACGACGCCACCATCGTCTGGCTGGAGTGGAATCCCGGCAGCTGACGGCGGGCATGCACTGTCGTCCGGACAGGTCGGCCGACAGGGCCGTCGGGACCGTTGCGCTCGGCCAGGAGTGTCGTTGCCGCACGGCGGTTTCGCACCTCCTCCGTGAGGGGTACAACCGGAGTGATGAGCACTGACATGATGGTGCGCGAACACTGGAAGACATTTCATCCGTCATTCGACTCCGTGAAGGACGCGCGGCACTTTGCCCTGGGCGCGATGGACCGCTGGGGGATCGACTGCGAGGACCTGGCCCTCGTCGTCTCCGAACTGGCGACAAATGCCGTGAGGTACGCCGGCGGATCCTTCGATGTGACGATCCACCGTGATTCCTCGAGTGTCCTCGTAGAGGTGGGGGACCGCAGTTCGTCACGACCAGCCGTTCGTGATCCTGGGCCGGATTCACCCCGGGGTAGGGGCCTCATCATCATCGATTCGGTCGCCCGAGACTGGGGCGTGCGGGACCGCTCGGAGGGGAAGGTCGTCTGGGTCCGCCTGCCGCTCACCTTGCAGGGTCACTGACACCGGACGGACCGATAACGGGCAGCCCGGTGTCCTGCAATCCCTCGAGCGCGGCAGGGGACCTCCGGCCCTCGGTTTGGGCACGAGGTGATTGGGAATGTCCTGAGGCGCGGCCGGGCCGGGCCCACAGGGTTCGACACGAGACGGCCGAATCAGGAAACGATCAATTCACAACACGTTGAAGGAGTGGAGATGGCAGAGGAGTCAGGTCCGAAGGCAGGCGTAAAGGGTGCACTGGAAGACGTCAAGGGCAAAGCCAAAGAAGCGGTGGGCGCTGTGTCCAACAACGACAGTCTCCGAGACGAGGGTCGAGCGCAACAGGACAAGGCGGCAGCAGAGCGCGACGTAGCGGCCAAGGAGGCACAAGCCGACGAGGCCCGGGCCAAGGCTCGCGGCCATGAGGCCGAGGAGCGCTCCCACCAATAAGGGTCTTGGCGATGTCTCTGATCCCCCAGTTGGCGGACGACGGCCACAAGGGGACCGACGGAGTCCAAAGCCTCCCATCCGGCGAGGGCCCGGTTGGATGCCCGAAGAGGTGGAGTCACGACATCACTGGATCCCCTGTCAACCAGTGATGTCGTGACACTCCGGTCAGCCGGCGGCAAGCAACCCCGCGCTCACGGTTCGGTCACTCGCTTCCGATTCAGTGATCCCGTCCGGTCGCGGCATCCACCTTGGCCGTCGTCTCGGCGAGAGCGTGCTCTGCCACGTCGCGACCCCGACTGGCTGCCGCGCCCAACCGCTCGATTCCGTCAGCCGCCGCTTCTCGCAGCTTGTCGCTCTGGAAGGCCGTGACATTCTTCACCCGACCGGAGAGGTCGGCACCCTGAACCCTGCCGGCATTGTCCGCCACCACATGACCGACCGAGTCCCGGACCTTGGACGCGACGTCAGGCGCCTGCTGGATTGCCCTCTCCCCCAGGGCGCCAGCTGTGACGGCTCCCCAGTTCAGCCCGTCCAGGGCCAGTCCGGCGGCAGCTCCCGTCAGTCCCCCGATTATCAGTCCCTTCCACACGTTTCTCATTTCGCTCCTCAAATGGGTAGACGACTATCTGTCGAGCTACCTGTACCCGAGGAGCGGGCGGTCCATGCACGGGGAGGGGTTGGGAACCTGCCATCACCGGCGGCGCCTCGACGCCGCCGATGGACCGGTCGGGAACGGCGGATCGGGATGATCCCTGGAGTCGTCACGGGAATGCCGTCGGCGGCAAGCTCCTGCTGCGACGATGCGGCCGTCGACCTCACTTCACTGAACGAGGAATGATCCGACAGGGGATCTCGGCCTTCTCGTTGACGTGATAGCTGCTGCAGATCCGGTGGTACCCGTCTGCCACCCATAGAGGATCTCCGGAGATCAGCAGGACCGGGGACAGCTTCGATCCGAACTTGATCTTTTCCAGGTCGGAGGCCACCTCGGAATCATCGGCGGGCAACAGGGGCAGATGCGCGGCTCGGAGCAGGTCCTTGGCCGCGTAACGAACGAGCTTCTTGTGCTTCCTCAACGCCCTGGCCAGCTTGGTGGCATCGCCCGGCCCTACCAACAGCGACAAATAGGACTCGGCGGCGGGGAAATCCTGATCTTCCGGTTCAGATTTCCAGTGCTCGGAGCCCACGGCCCCCTCCAAGTTGTCGGAACGGCGGTCCACGGCCGCTGAGGGAATCCCTACCACCGGTAGAACCGGTGGCGCCCGGCGGTCTCGCCGCGTCCGAGGCCCACCCCCACGAGCCACGCCACGAACAGCACCACGGCGGCGATCCACAGGACATGGATCGCGAATCCAGCACCGGCAAAGATCAGAACCAGAAGAAGTGCCAGCAGGATGATCATCTCCGCCTCCTTAATCAGCGTGGCCCTCCATCTACCCCGGTCGGGACCGCACAAACCGGGGAACCCCGGGCGGCGGCACCGGTTTCACCCGGCTTCCGGTGTGATCCGGCTTCTGTCGGGTACAAGACCACAGTTGATCGCAGCTCGTAAACCTCAACTCAAATGGTCAGGAGTTTCGCCATGGGTCCAGTGCAACGGACAAACGAGGCGGTGAGCGAGGGGTCGGGGGACCGGGAGCCACCGGCCGCAGCTATCGATGAATCGGGATCTGAAGATGCGGAGCAGGCGAAGCCGGCCCCCGTCGAACACGCTGTCCCCACCCGGGTGAGTGCCAGCTGGACGGCCGTCGTGATCGCGGTGGTGGTGCTGATCCTCCTGGTGATCTTCATTGCCGAGAATACCCAGCGTTCGACCGTGAACTTTCTCGGGGTCCACGGTCACGCCCCCACCGCGGTCGTGCTGCTCATCGCCGCCGTCGCCGGTGGTGGGTTCGTCGCCGTCGTGGCGATTGCGCGGATACTCCAATTGCGGCACAGGGTCTCGAAGAACGCCCGGCGGATCAGCTAGATGCCGGCGGTAATGCTCACCCTGGTGCTCCTGGCCGGATTCGTCGCTGTCGCCCTCCTGCGCTTGGTGGCGGCGATCTTCAGTGTCGTGTTGACGCTCTCCGGCGCTGCATTTGCGGTATGGCTGATCCGGGGGGGCAGATAGGGCCTGGGACGACGACCCTCCAAGGGCGGGCCAGACCGGAGGGGCCGCCGTCATTCCGGCACGGTCACCCGATGGTTGCGTCGTCAGCGATCGATGTCGCCGGCCAGTTCTTCGAGATCCCCGACCGTGACCGTCAGCGCCGAGTGCCCTTTGGGACCCAGCAGGGACGGGACACGCTCGTGGAAGTGCACGCAGACCCCGGCCTCGCAGTTGGTGCCGAAGGTCAGCCCGTCGTCCGCAAAGGACCGCCTTGCCCCGATCGCGGTCCACCAGCGGTAATCCCTCGTGATGTGCGCCTCTTCGATGTTGTCGAGAGTCGTTTCCAGCTTCAAGAACCCGAAGGTGGCCCGGAACTTGCCGTCGTCACCGATGCTCACGCCGTCCTTCGAGGGCCGCAGGGCGAAGAGGACCAAGAGGGGGGCGAACCGTTTGTCCACCGCGTAAGTGAAGTGACGATCCACAGGAACGGGAGTCTATGCCCCCACCGAGAATCGCCCTGCCGTGGGCCGGCACCCACCCGAGCCGACCGCCGTCTGCACCCATGACTGTCCCGTGGGGGCGTCGGACCACCACGCTCCTCCCCGGACCCCGGTTCTGCCGCGATCCTCGGGAGCTGGGAATCCCTCCGTGAGGGTCCGTGGCTCGGCGTGGCTCGCCGGCCCACTCCACCGGCGACTCAGCTGCCGGGGGCCCGTCGGCCGTGAACTCATGGCACCGGGCGCACCAGGCGGACCGGTCGTCACCAATGGCCGCGGTGCACCACCTCGTCGAAGGGGCGACGATCGGACCTCTTGATCGACCGCAGCGGTCGATCGCCGGGGTAGCCGAACGCGATCATGTAGGCACAGGTGTGGTCGGCCGGATTCCCGAGGATCTGTCGGCACGCCTCTTGATCTCCCACCGCCGAGTGGGCGCTTCCGATGCCAAGATCCGTGGCGGCCAGCAACATCTCCATGGTCGCCTGTCCGAGGTCGTACTGGTCGATCGTCAGATACCGCTCGGCCTCGGGCTCGGGCAGGACGAGCACGACGGCTGCCTTGGCGCTCGCCAGGTGGCCTGCGCCCACCCACACCCTCGAACGTGCTTGCAGCTTCTCAGGGTCGGTCACGAGTACGAAGTCCCACTTCTGTCGGTTCGACGCCGAGGGCGAGCGCCACCCGGCCTCGAGGATCCGGTCCAGGTCCTCAGCGGCGATCGGCCGATCGTCGTAGGTGCGGACGTTGCGGCGAGCCCGAATGGCGTCCCAGGTTTCCACGCGGCCAAGTGCTAGCCAGCGGCGGGGAGTGCCCACCGGGTGCGCCACCCCGTTGCCCAGGGAACCCCGGCGGCCGGCCGTCGTCCGGCTTCCACGGACCGCCACCCGGCGCATTCCGGCCTCATCGACGAGACAGACGAGATCGGCCACCTCAATGAGCCATCCGGGCTCTCCGCGCCCCGGGAGGTTATTGACCAAGACACTCCGAAGGTGCTGACGAGCAGGCGTTGCTCCGCGTCGCCGAACGGTAGGGCCTGGCCAGTGCTCGGCGAGAGGACAGCCGGTCGCCGTGCTCAGACCGGGGGCGACACCGTCATGGCGGCGACCCCCGACGTCCCGCCACGGGGCCGATGCCCGAGAAAGGAGTTCCCGAATCCGCGACGCGCTCCGCCTCGGTCAGGAGCTCCGGGATGGTCGATGCGTCCACAGGCTCGGAGAACCAGAACCCCTGTCCTTGCTCGCAGCGGACGCCGCGGAGCATGTCGAGGTGGCCACCGGTTTCGATGCCCTCGGCCAGCGTCGCCACGCCGAGCACCTGTCCGAGCTCGACCAGCGTGCGGATGAAGCCGAGCGACTCCGGAGAATCGTTCATGGCGGCGACGAAGGACCGGTCGATCTTTAGCGTATCCACGGGGAAGCGCTGCAGGTAGGCAAGCGACGAATAGCCGGTGCCGAAGTCGTCGATGGCGATGCGGATCCCGAGGTCCTTCAGGAGCCGGAGCGTGTCGACGATCCCGTCTGCGTCGCGCATCAACGTGGTTTCGGTGACCTCGAGGGTGAGGAACCCGGCATCGATTCCGGTGGCCGAAAGGACGTCACGCACCTGCCCGACGAAGTCCTCCCTCTCGAGCTGGCGAACCGACACGTTGACGGAAATGGCAATCGGACTCCCTTGATCACGCCACGCCACGGCTTGCCGACAGGCCTCGTCCAGCACCCAGCGCCCGACCGGAACCACCATTCCGGTCTCCTCGAGCATCGGCACGAACTCGGTGGGTCCGACCACGCCCCGCGTCGGATGACGCCAGCGGAGGAGGGCCTCGACTCCGCAAAGCCGGCCGCTCTCGAGATCGAGGACCGGTTGGTAGACCAGGAAGTACTGCTCAAGTTCGAGCGCCGAGCGCAGATCGATCTCCAGGCCGAGCCGGTCGACGACGTCGACGCGCATCTGCGGATCGAAGACCATGTGGCGGTGCTTTCCGGCGGCCTTGGCCCGGTACAGGGCGATGTCGGCGTCCCGCAGCAACTCCTGGGCGGACGCCCGGTTCCCGGTGGCGATGCCGACACTGGTGGACACGGTGAGAGGCACTCCATCGTGGCCCTCGAGAAAGAACGGCTCAGAGAGGGCGGCACCCAGCCGTTCGGCGATCCGCTCAGGAGAAGGATCGGTGGCGGCAATCTCGGTGAGGACGACGAACTCGTCGCCCCCCAGCCGTCCGACCGTCTCCCCGGCGCGCAACACCTCGCTGAAACGCTCACCGACCTTTCGGAGCAACTCGTCGCCGGCGAGATGGCCGAGACTGTCATTGACCGCCTTGAAGTCGTCCAGATCGGCGTACAGTGCTGCCGGCAGGGCCGAAGACCGTCGGCATCGGAGCAGCATCTGCTCGGCACGGTCGAGAACGAGCGTGCGGTTGGGCAGGCCGGTCAACGAGTCGTGGAGGGCCTGATGCCTGAGCTCCGCTTCTGCCAGGTCGCGAGCCTCTTCGGCCTGCTTCTGCCTCGTGGTGTCGAGAATCACCCCATCGAGCCATGCCGGGTTGCCCAGCGGATCCCGGACCACCCGACCGTGCTCGGACACCCTCCGAACACTGCCGTCGGCATGGAACAGCCGGTACTCGAGCGAGTAGGAAGTTCCGCGTTCGAGCACCTCTTCGATCGTCCGGTTGACCAGCTCCCCGTCGTCGGGATGAAGCAGCTTCCCGAACGTCATCGGACCCCCCGGGAGGAACGCACGGGCCGGATGGCCGAGCAGGACCTCGACGTAGTCGCTGATGAAGATCATGTTCCACGGCTCACGGCACTCCGAGCGGTAGACGATCCCGGGGATGTCGGCCACCACCGACCTGAGCTGCGTCTCCGCCCGGTGGCGGGCAGTGTCGTCGAGTCTGGGCCTCGTGACGTCGAGGAGGATCCCGTCGACCGAGGCTGGCACCCCGGCATCGTCGAGCACGACCTGCCCACTCTCCATGACCCACCGCTGACCGCCGTCGGCGCGGGTGATCCGGTACTCAGCCGCATAGGAACCCGAGTCCGCGATCCCCTCGGTGATGTCGGCGACCACGTCCTCCCAGCGCTCGATACGGAGGACCGATTCGTAGGCGCCGGGGGCGCCGGCAGCGAGATCGCCCGGCGCGTAGCCTGTCAGTCCCCCGATCTGGTCGCTCACGAACTGCATCACCCAGGGCTCTGCGCCACTGCGACGGAACAGGGCTCCGGGGAGGTTGCCGACCACCTGGGGGGCGTGAACCCCGGCCCCTTGGTGCTCATGGGCCACCGGCCCTCCGGCGGCGACATCGAGCGTCACGGCCTTGCCCCGGTGCACATGGGTCAGGTATCGACAGGTCCGAGGCTGCGCTTGAGGGACCACGGGCGGGCAGCGGGGTGGCCATTACCAATCTCACCTGGGGATATCCACCGGGATGGTGGCGATCGGTGGCACCGTCGTCGAGGGCCCGTGCCACCCCGCCCGTTCACAGGTCTCCATCGAAGGCCCAGGGAGGGGCCCGGGGAGGCTGGCGGCCCCGGTCCCGTTGTCCGCGGCGGTCTGTTGGCGTCAGAATCTGGGGGTGCTCACTCGCTCCTCCGGATTCCTAACGCTCCGCTCCGACCCGGTCGCCCCTTCGGCGGAGAGCCTGCAGTCCGAGGGGTTCGTCCTCCTCGAGCGCGTGTTCTCCGCCACCGAGGTCGCCGCCCTGTGTGCCGATGTCGAGCGGGTCTTCGACGAGTACCCACCCGATGAGCGGGGAGACACGCCCGAGGAGGCGGCCCCGTTCCGCTACGAGATGCTCAACCGGAGCGGCCCCGTCCAAGGCGCCATCGGCCATCCGAGGATCCTCGAGGCCGTCGAACCCCTCCTCGGGGACGACTGCCACGTCATCGCCAACACCGCCTGGTGGCAGCCCCCGGGCAACAACGACCACCTCGGGCGCTTCTGGCACATCGACGCCGGGCCGCACGTCCCCCGGGAACACGGCGTCCCCTGGGACACCCGGATCCCGTATCCCGTATTCGCCGTCGCGGCCCACATCTATCTTTGGGACTGTCCGATCGGGGCGGGCCCGACCGGAGTGATCCCCGGGAGTCACACCTCGGGGCAGATCCCTCCCATGGACCGCGTTGACGACGTGGGTCTCGAGTGGGAAGGCCGAGGTGCCGTCCCCCTGGTCGCCAAGGCCGGTGACGTCGCACTCTTCGTCTCGGACATCTGGCACCGACGATTGCCACCCGGCCCCGGTGACGCCGGCCGGATGTTCATCCAGTGCCACTACGGACGCCGCGATCTGGCCCAACGGATCAGACCCACCTCCGAGGTCAACCATCTGTCGGACGAGGCGGTGGCCCGTGCCCGGTCTCCGCGGGACAAGACCCTGGCCGGCCTCCATCCGCTGGGTTTCTACGACGGCTGAAGGGCGCTCAGCACCCCGTCGCCCTACCGGTCACCCGGTGGGTAACGGCACGAAGGGCTCGACGGAGACCCAGCATGTGGCCGGAGGAGGACGACCCACCCCGGTCTTGCACAGCGGCGATGGTGGCGAGTTCACGCGCAACTGCACCACCTGGTACTCGGTCGGACCGTACCTCTTGTCGGGCCCGTAGCTGAGAACGGTCGACCAGGTGCCGGGGAAGTCGGTGATCTTGGACATGGCGGTGACGAAGGTGCGCCGGTTGAGATCGTGCCCGGCGTCTTTGGCCGCAGCGGTGAAGAGGTCGATGGCCTGGCACCATCCGGCGATGGGGCCCTGCTCCTCGATGAAGTCATTCATGTTCCCCGGTGGCACCTGGGGATAGGCCGCGTGCCAGAGGTCCCAGCAGCTCCGAAGAGCCGGGTCGTAGCCGCCCTCGCTCTCGGGGCGGGGATCGTCGATCCCACCGAGGGTCTCCGTGGTCACCCCCTCCTGGCCATTGAGGGCTTTGGCGTAGGGGACGGGTAGGAGTCCGAGCGAGGTCTCGATGCCTCCTTCGTAATCGCTCAAGAGGAGCTTGGGATAGTACTGCTGGGACGTCTCGGCCTGGAGCACCGGGAAGAAGACGTTGAAAGGCATCAGGGGTATCACCGAGGTCACGCCGGCGCTTCGGAGCTGTTGGATCACCAGGGGGGCCTGCGCTCCGGTGGTGGCCGTGTCGTCGGGATTGGCGTCGATGGTCTTGACCACCGCGGTGATGCCGGCGGCGTGCAGGTCGGGGAGGAGGTAGCTGTCGAGCGCGACCTGGTCGGAGGCCCGGTTGCCGGCGATGATCCCCACCTTGACACCGCCCCCGATCAGATGGGCGCTGAGCCCCCAGTTGACCACCGCCTGGAGGATGGCGGCCTGGTCGGCGCCGAGCCACCACAGATACGGGGAGCCCTCGTTGGTCCAGTCGGTCACCGTCGTCCACGCGCCGAGAAACGGGGTGTGACCCTCCTGGGTGATGCAGAGCTCGTCGTCCCCCGTCCAGTCACCGATGCCGTCCAACACGGCGAAGGCGGCCGGGGAACCCTCTGTCCAGGTCTTGCACAGCGCCCGCATCTGCGACTCGTTGGTCGGATCGAAGTTGGCGATGATGGGGTTGATCTTCCGACCGTTGATCCCCCCGCTGTCGTTGATGTGGTCGACGAAGAGCTCGATCGCCTTGGTCTGCTCCCCGTACTCGGCGTCCTCGGCAAATCCCTCCTTGCCGGCGAGTGAGTTGAGGGAGACCACCGGGAACACGACGTTGATGCTCGATCCGGTCACCCCACGCGACGAGGTGCTCGCCGTGCTGACCGAGCTCGGTCCGCTCGACGACGTGTTGGTCGATTCCGTCGACGTCGCGGTGCTCGACGATGACGAAGCGCCACAGGCTGCCGTGACCACGATGACTGCGGCCAGGACGGCCCCTATGCCGATCCCCCCCGGGTGGCGCCGCCGCAGACCCCGGACCCAGCTCGACGCTCGGCGAGCACTCCAGCGATTCCGTCCGCTCATCTGCACTGCTCCTTGCCATCTCGCATTGCAGCCCCCCGATTGGCTGAGAGTCCCACCCGGCGACAGACAGTACCGGTCGCCTCGGCGCCGGGCTCGGCGCGACGGGCCGGGCACCTGCGGGAGGCGCCGCTTCTGGGGGTCACGACGCGTTTCAGGCGCGCTGAGCTGGCGTTTCTCCAGCTCACTCGGCCCACGAACAGCGGCCGTCCCCGCTCCGAGACGACCACGGGCCTGTGCTCACGAGGCGGCCCGAGGTCGGCGAGGGCGACCCGGGTGCCCCGCCGGACCGATCAGCCCTGCCCGTGGTAGGCGCCGGCTTCGGCATGCATGATGGTCACGAGGTTCCCGAGGGCCAGATTGACATCCACCAGATGCAGCCCCCAGCCCGGGGTCGGGCTGGCGTGCAGGTCCGGTGCACCGTCACGGGGTGTGACCTCCAGCACATCGGCGCCATCCGCCTCCGAGCAGTGGGCGGAGTACGCCCCGGGGATCGATACCCACGGGGTGGTCACCTTCGGCACCGCGAACCCGAGCAGCGCGATACCCGCGGCGATGGACGACCCGGGGGCGAAGGGCTGTGTCGGCAGAACGGGGTCCAGGTCGCCCGCTCCCCCGGCCAGGGAGGCGGGATTGGTGCACAGGACGTCCAGTCCTCTTGCCGACGTGCGTCCGAACAGCGAGTCGGTGGGCGGTACGGCATCAAAGGTGGAGTAGGCGATCACGCATCCGACCTGGGTGTCCGAATGGCAGGCCGGAATGTGATGGAAGTCGCCGCCGATGTCCGAACCCTTCTTCACCGTGACGTTCCCGCCCATGAGCATCGCCGACACCAGCCGCCGCCGGACGGCCGGCTTGGGGTCGATCTGCGAGCTGATCAGCTGACGCAGGAGGAACGACCCCTGCGAGTGGCCGATGAGCACGACACCGCGACCGTGGTTGTACTCCGAGAGGTAGGTCCGCCAGGCATGGAGGACGTCGTCGTAGGCGATCGCCTCCTCGGCCGCCGTCGGCTGCCCCCCGATGGCGGAGATGGTCAGCTGCCGGTACATCGGGGCGTACACCCGGCATTGGGAGGAGAACCGGGCGGCCTGGAACAGCGCGATCGACCGCTCCGTCGGATCGACGGCGAGATCGGCGTTGGGTGTCTTCTGGTCGCTGACGGTCGGATAGACGTAGAAGCAGTCGATCTTCGGATGGCTGGCTGACGCCACATCGGACACTCCGAGCGGCCGGCCCGAGGGGGAGGTACGGGTCGTCGTGAGGCTGGGGGTACACGGGTCGTCGGCCAGGCCCGGGCGGCACAGCCAGACCGTGGTCCCACCAGTGGACGGGGCCGGTGCCGCCGAGGCGGGTGTGGAGCCGAGCACCCACACCGAGGCCACCGCCACCACGACGACGGCCAGGGAGGCCGGACGGGGTACACGCATGTGGCGACCCTACCCTTCGACTCGATCCGTTTCCGCGCCGGCGGTCAGTCGGTTGGTACGCGCCACATTCGCATACCACTCCGAACTCGGCTTGGCCGTTCGTTCGAAGGTCGTCCGGTCCACGCTGTGGAGTCCGAGCTTTGGGCCGTATCCCATGTTCCACTCGAAGTTGTCGAGCAGGCTCCACACGAAGAAGCCGCGCACATCGAGACCGTCGGCGAGGCACGCGTGCACCCCCCGCAGTGCGGCATCGAGATAGGCGATGCGCTCGGCGTCGTCCTCGGTGGCGATCCCGCTCTCGGTGACCAGGATCGGCAAACCCGTGAACCGCGCGGATCGCCGGACGCAGTGCTCCACGGCATGGGGCCAATTCTCCGTTCCCATCTGGGTCTGCTTCACCGACTCGTCGTCCGGGGCCACACCTGCAGGACCGAAATGCATGCGGGTATAGGCCTGGACCCCGACGAAGTCGTCGCCCTCCGCTGCCCGCAGGAAGGTGTCCTCGAGGATCTCCTCGGCCATGTCACGAGTGGACTCGCCCCCCTCGTCGGCGACGATCTCGGCCATCGACAACGTGAGGCCGACCGGATAGCTACCCGGTCCTGACCGCAGGGCGTCGACCGCCAGCCGATGGGAACGAACCATGGCATCGTTCACCGCCAGGTGCCGTCTCAGGTCGTCCTTGACCCCCGGGGGGTAGTCCCCGATGGTGTAGCCCATGGCCCCGATGACGTTCGGCTCGTTGATGGTGCAGGCCCAGCCGATCAGGTCGCCGAGATGCTCCCCGGCCCGCTCGACGAACCGGCCAAACCGGTCGGGGGCGTCGGGGGCCTCGAACCCGCCCCGCACCGCGAGCCATGTCGGGACGGTGAAGTGGTGGAAGGTGACCACGGGCACGATCCCGCGCTCGTGGCAGCCCGTACAGATGCGTCGGTAATGCTCCAGTGCCGCCACCGAGAACTCCCCCTCCGCCGGTTCGATACGACTCCACTCGAGGGAGAACCGGTAGGAGTCGAGTCCCATCCCGGCAACCAGGTCGAGATCGTCGGTCCACCGGTGGTAGGAATCACACGCATCCCCACTGGAGTCGGCGCAGCGAGAACCCGGGGCGTGCTCGAACTGCCACCAGTCGTTGTTGGTGTTGCCGCCCTCGATCTGGTGCGCGGAACCCGCCACACCCCAGGCGAACCCGGGGGGGAACTGGAGATCACCCGTCATGCCACCCACCGTATCGACGAAATCGGTGGGGTGCCCCCGGCACGGGCCTCCTCCCTCCGGCGCTCCCCGGGACGCGACACCTCTCCGGCGGCCTCGGCCAGACGCTCGACGGAGTCGACCAGAGCCGGCAGCCGATCAGTGGAATGGCCTGAAGCAGGCGGGCGATCCCACGACGTCGCGTCTTCGTGACCGCGGCCACCAATTCCCTGCCCCTATCGGTCGGAGCCAACCGGATGAGCCGCCGGTCACCTCGATCATGACGCCGGGCGATCAGACCCTCTTTGATCAGGCGGTGCCACATTCGGGTTGCCGTCGGAGGGGCGACGCCCACGGTCAGCTCGCTCTGTCCGCCAGAGACCAGTGCGACCAAGGCGCGGTACAGAGTGAGCGTGACCTCCTCGGCCACGTCGCCCAGAGAGCGGGCCAGCACCGAGACCAGGACCCGGCTGGCGGCCAGCACCGCGTCCACGATCGGTCCCGCGGCTGCCGACGACTCGGTCCAGGCCTACGGTTACCCCAACGAAGCGACGGCCAATCCCCAGCGCGGCCGCCTCGGGCCGCCACCGTGCGCCGTCGGCGGCTCCGGTCGGGCATCGTCGGGTTCCGGGGACGACCCCGGACGCCTCACGGGCCCATGGCCCCTCGTCGAGGGGATCAGGTCCGGCCCCTACGCTCACGCAGGGGCGCCGTGCGGCCGTTCAGATCCCGAGGATCTTGGCCTTCTTCGCCGCGAACTCCTCTTCGGTGAGGATGCCCTGATCCTTCAGGGCGGCGAGCTTCTGGATCTCATCGATCTGGTCGTCCTGGCTGTTGGCCACGGGAGCCGCCGCCGGAGCCGGGGCGGGAGCTGGCGCCGGGGCCTGTGCGGCGGCCGCGCCGCGTTCAGCGGACTTCGCGCCCATGTGGGCGGCGGTTCCGGCGACGACAGCGGTCGTCGCCAGGCGGGCGATGGGACGGCGGCGAACGAGCATCTTTTGTCTCCTTGACTATGAAAGGGCGTCGGCTAGTTGACTATGAAAGGGCGTCGGCTAGATCCTCGATGGCCTCTTCGACCAGCTCGTGGGGGACCCGGGCGCCTTCGATGAGCACCCCGTTGGCCCTGCGGAGAGCCTCCACGAACGGAGTGGCCCACTTGTCCTCCCAGATGAGGAGGGCGGCCGAGGTGTTGGGGGCAAGCTCCAAGGCGGCATGGTCGATGTCGGCCTGGCTGATGATGCCACCGATCTCCCCCTCGAGGCCGGCGAGGGCCTCGAGCTCGGCGACGGCGTCGAGCTCGAACGAGGCGGTGTTCCCGTCGGCGTCCTTCGTGACGAAGGCAAGGTCGATGATCCCGACCGTGCCACTTTCGACGAGCTTCACCAGCTCGGGCACGATCTCCCCACTGAATTTGTTGTCGGGGAAGCCGACGATCAGGTACTCGACGGGACCGATGGTCATGAGAGATCTCCTTCGCACGGGTGGGTACGGCGCACGCTCACCCGGAAGCGCCGGTCGACGTCTGCGCCGATTCGGGTTGAGGCTGCCATGGGGTGATGTTCTCATCACTGGGGCCATGGAGGCAAGGGACAAAAGCCCGTTCGATGTTGCTCCCGGAGGACGAAAGGCTCTGATCCACTGGTCGGACGTGGTCGGAACGCTCAGATTCGGCTGGAAGCGATGACCAAAGACCCGTAGCGCTCGAGGGCCTCGAGGGCCTGCGCCAGCGAGGCGGCGGGAACCGAGACGCCGACCCAGGTGACACCCAGTGCAGCCAGCTCGTCCACCGCGGCCAGGTGGGCGTCGGCGTCGAAGTTCTCGTCCACGCTGCCACCGGCCGGCGTTCCGAAGGCCACATCGATGTCCGACCGCGCCCGACCTGCTTGGTCCACGAACTCCCAGAGCTCGTCGAGCATGGCGGCGAGGTCGTCCACCGATTCGAGCGGAGGCGTCTTCGTGGTCGCTGAGAGGGCCCGGGGTGCCGGGAACGGGGTCCAGCCGTCTCCGTAGCGGGCCACCCGGCGCCGGGCCGTGCGACTGTTACCCCCGATCCAGATCGGGGGTGCGCTCCGTGGCTTGGGATTGGCCGTCAGTCCTCTGGCCTCGATGCCGATGCCCTGGAACGAGAAGTCGTCGCGGGTCCAGATCCCGCGGAGGACGTCGACGGCCTGGTCGAACAACTCGTTGCGCCGTTCGAAGTCGATGCCGAGGCCCCGGTACTCCCCCCGCAGGTAGCCGGTGGCCACGGCCAGCGTGAATCGGTCGTCGGACAGCATCGCGATGGTGGACACCATCTTGGCCACGATGAGAGGGTGCCGGTACGGGAGCACCACGATGTTCGGGATCAATCGGATCCGCTCTGTCACCGCGGAGCAAAAGGCCAGGGCCGTGAAGGGGTCCAGGGCGTCGTGACCGCCGGCGCTGAGCCAGCGGTCCGTCGGCGCCGGATGGTCCGTGAACCCGATGCCGTCGAACCCGGCCTCTTCGGCAGTCCGGGCGAAGCGGATGACGGCCTCCCTGGTCATCAGTTCGGGACTGGAGGGATGCGTGATCAACGGATAGGTCACCGAGAACTTCATGATCGGTTCCGATCGGACTGGTCGAGGCCCACCACCGTTGCGCCCGCCCTATCCCGCGCCCGGCGCCGGCGACGGATCCGAGGCGTTGCCGACCAGCGCTCCGGCTGCCCCGTCGCCGGTCGGCTGCCCATCGTCGGGCCGCGTGGTGGCAACGAACGCGGTCGTCCGCAGCGGGATCTCCTTGATCAGCCAGCTGAGGAGGAAGCCCATGACGACGAAGGGCACGGCGACCAGCAGCGCGGCATCGACCGAATGGCTGAAGGCGTTGACGACGAAAGTGCGCTGCGCCCCGGGCAGATGGTCGATCTGGGCTGGATTGGCCGTCACACTGGAGCCGCTGACCAACTTGAGTTCGGCCGCCGTGGCGTGAAGCCTGAGCTGTGCGATCAGCCGGTTGGCGAACACGGCGCCGAGGACGGCCACGCCGAACGCCCCGCCGATCGTCCGGAAGAAGGTGGAGGTCGCGGTGGCCACGCCCAACTGGGAGTAGGGGACCGAGTTCTGCACCGCCACGACCAGGACCTGCATGACCAGACCGATGCCCAGTCCGGTGACGAACATGAAGACGGCCACCCGACCGTAGGGGGTGTGCGGGCCGAGCCGGGTGAGGAGGAGCAGGCCCAGGGCCAAGACGGCCGTACCGGTGATCGGGAACACCTTGTAGCGCCCGGTCCGGGTGACCAGCCGCCCGCTCAAGATGAAGGTGAGCAACATGCCCCCGATCATGGGCAGGAGCTCAAGGCCCGAGAGGGTGGGCGAGGCTCCGTGGACGACCTGCAGGTAGAGCGGCAGATAGATGATGGCCCCGAACATGGAGAAGCCGATGATGAATCCGACGGCTGAGGTCGCCGTGAACGTCCGGTTCTTGAACAGCCAGAGCGGGATGATCGGTTCGGCGGCCCGGCTCTCGACCCAGCAGAAGATCCCCAGTGTCACCAGCGAGATCAGTCCTAGGCCGATGATCACGGCTGAGCCCCAGGCGTACTGGGAGCCACCCCAGGTGGTGAGCAGGATGATGCAGGTGACGCCGACCGAGAGGAAGGCTGTCCCGGCCCAGTCGATCTTGTGCGGTACCCGCTTGACCGGGATGTGGAGCACAGTGGCCACGACGAACAGCGCGACGATTCCGAGGGGCACGTTGATGTAGAAGATCCAGCGCCAGGACAGGTGTTCGGTGAAGAATCCGCCGAGGAGGGGACCCGCCACGTTGGTGATGCCGAAAACGACGCCGAAGTAGCCCATGTAGCGCCCCCGCTGCCGGGCCGGCACCACATCGCCCATGATGGCCTGGGCTCCGACCATCAGCCCGCCCGCCCCGATGCCCTGGACGGCGCGGAAGGCGATGAGCTGGACCATGCTCTGGGACAGGCCGGACAGCATGGACCCGGCCAGGAAGATCACGATGGCCAGCTGGAAGAGGCTCTTGCGGCCGTAGAGGTCGCCGAGCTTTCCCCACAGTGGCGTGGAGATGCAGGTGGCCAGCAGGTAGGCCGTCACCACCCACGAGAGGTGGTTGAGCCCGTGGAGGTCGCCGGCGATGGTGGGCAGCGCCGTGGCCACGATCGTCTGGTCGAGGGCGGCCAGAGCCATGCCCAACATGAGGGCACCCAGGATGACGAGGATCTCGCGGTGCTCGGCCTTGGACGCCGATTCGTCGACCGGTGCTTCCGCCAGGTCAGACACGGGCGTGCTCCAGATCGCGTTCGAGGTCGTCGGCGAACCGGCCGAGGAGGGCGGTCAACGTGGACAGGTCGTGATCGTCCCAGCCTTCGAGAAGCTGATCGAGCCAGGCGCGGCGGGCCTGGCGTACCCGCTCGAGCGTCCGGCGCCCGGCCGGCGTCAGGCCGATCCTCGTGGCCCGCCGGTCGCCCGGATCGGTGGTGCGCACGACCAGCCCGTCGCGCTCGAGTTGCTGGACCTTACGGGTCACCGACGGGGCGTCGACGCCGAGCAGTTCGGCCAGATCGGTGACCCGGAGCGGGGCGTCTCCCACCGAGAGCTTGTGGAGCAGTGCGGCGCCGGCCCGGTCGAGCCGGACGCCGGCGGACCGGAGGAGCCGCTCGTGGAGGCGGACCTGGGTGATAGACCGCGCCACCACCTGGAGGGCCTCCGCGAACCGGTCGACCTGGACGGCCGTGGGTCCCGGACCCGGCGGAGGTCCCGATCCTATAGTTGCTTTCGGCACGCAATTAGGATACCCGGCCACGCACCGTCCGGGTATACCCGGTCGGATGGCCGGCGTACATTGGAAGGGTGCGACGGAGCGAGTTGCGGGCCCTCCTGATCGGTGCCGGCCTCGAATTGTTGATCGAAGAGGGCCTCAGCCGGGGCACCGACCAGCTCACGTTCAAGCGCGTCTTCGACCGGATCCAGGCCGAACACGGATTGACCGTCACCAACGCCTCGGTGATCGGTCGCATCTGGAACAACATGGAGGAGTACCAGGCGGCCGTGTTGACCGCGGTGCTGGTCAACGACGATCAGCAGGGTATGGACGAGGCGCTCGAGGCGGCGGGCACCGTGTTGGCGTCCGCCGACCGTGCGAGCGCCGCCGGCCGGGTGGCGGCAGCGTCCGAAGTCTGTCGGGTGGCGGGGCAGGCAATGATCGACAGCCTGCTCGCTTCCCCCAAGGCGAGCATCAACATCGGACTGCGCGGACTTGCGATCTCGAGACTGTCGGTCGATCAGGGGACCCCGGGATCGAGCAGCGTGCTCGGAGCCTACGAGGAGATCAGAGCACGCTGGGACTATGCGCTGGAGAGCGCATTCGAGGTGCTCGGTCTCGGGATCCGACCCGGCCTCTCCGTCCGTCAGCTGTCGATGCTCGTGGTCTCGCTCGCCGAAGGCGCTCTCATCTGGGACCGTATCGATCCGGCGTGCACACGCCAGATCCTCCGCCCCACCGGTCTCGACGGCGAGGAGCAGGAGTGGGGACTGTTCGCGGTGGGCATCGAAGCCCTGGTGTGGCAGTTCACCGAGCCGATCGAGATGCCCGCGTCAGCGGCGCTGTCGCGCACGCCCTCGGTCGCCGGGCGCTCCTAGGGGTGACCAGAAATCCCGGGTAGCCGCCGCTACCCGCGATCTCCTCTGGATCCACCGCCCAGGCCGTCAGTATCCCTCGTCCCGACCCAAGTTGCAATCCAAAGTTGCATTTAGTGGTCGACGCTGGCGTTCCGGCAGTCCTTCACGATGCGGCCCTCAGGGCAGGGCGCCCGTGGTGTCGGTGGACACCAGCGACGGGTCCGCCGAGGCCAGATCGGCGTCACCGGCACCGGTCGGGTCGAAGCCGAGCATCTGGTGGGCACTGGCGACCACGATCTGGTCGACCACAGGACAGTCCGTCGTCACCGGCACGTCCAACGGGAAGCACCCGCGCGGGGCGCGTCGCCCATCAGTCTGGTCGGTACGCTTGAGCCGGTGTGCGCTGAGCCGTTGGTCACTCCGGCCCTGGTGGTCCAGGCCGAACTGCTCGAGGCCAATCTCGCCACCATGGCGCAGGCGCTTCCGGCGGGGCACCTGCGCCCGCACGTGAAGGCCCACAAGTGCACGAGGCTGGCGAGGCAACAAGCCGCGCTCGGCCACTCGGCCTTCACCTGCTCGACCCTCCGGGAGATGGAGGGAATGGCTCGGGCCGGACTGGGCGATGACCTCCTGCTGGCCAACGAGGTCGTCGACGCCTCCCGGCTCGGTCCACTCGTTCGCAATGGCGCGCGCGTGACTGTCGCTGTCGACTCCGAGGAGACGATCGTGGCAGCCGTGTCGGCGGGGGTGCCCGAGGTGATGATCGACGTCAACGTGGGGCTGCCCCGCTGTGGCTGCGCACCGGAGGACGCCGGCAAGTTGGCGGGGATGGCTCGGGCACGGGGCTTGGAGGTCCGTGGCGTCATGGGCTACGAGGGACACGTCGTCGGCCTGGAGGATCGGGCGACACGGTCGGCCCTCCTTGAGGAGTCGATGGGGCTCCTCGAGGCGGCCCATGACCAGACGGGTGGCGAGATCGTCTCCGCCGGCGGGACGGGGACCTACGACCTCAACCACTGGGCCACCGAGATCCAGGCCGGTTCGTACGCCCTCATGGACACCGCCTATGCCAAGCTCGACCTCCCCTTCGCCCAGGCGCTCTCGGTGCTGGCCACGGTCATCTCGGTGTCGCGCGACTGGGCCGTGGCCGACTGCGGCCTCAAGGCACTGGGGATGGACCACGGCAACCCGACCATCGAGCGGGCCGATGTCCTGTTCTGCTCCGACGAGCACGTCACGTTCCGGCCCGAGCATCCGGTGCGGGTCGGGGAGCTGATCACCGTGTTGCCGGCACACGTCGACCCGACCGTGGCCTACCACGAACGACTCGTCATCCTGGACGGCGAGGACGTCGTGGACAGGTGGCCCGTTGACCTTCGTGGCTGGTAACCGGGCAGGCTGTGGCCACCCTCAGCGGGAACTCGCTAGGGTCCGTCGCTGCGTGAGGCATTTCGTGCGGACTCTCGGCCTCCGGACAGCTCCGGGTCGCCATGGGTGGCGAATCGTCGCCGGGTGCTTGCTCGCCTGGTCCGTACTGGCCGTGCCACCGGTGGCCGACGCCAGCGCCTCTCCAGCCCCCCTGCCCTCGTCGCACATCGGTTGGGCGCCGTGCCGGTCGGTGGCTGGATACCTGTGCGGGACGCTGTCGGTCCCGCTCCAGTACCAGGATCCGTCTCGGGGCTCGGTCCGCCTGTCCGTGATCGAACACCGCGCGCCCGACAGCAAGGGCGTCGTCATCTTCAATCCGGGCGGACCCGGTGAGAGCGGCGTTCTCATCCTTCCCGTCCTGGCTTCGCTCGTGCCCGCTTCGGTACGCGACCGATTCACCCTCGTGAGCTTCGATGAGCGAGGGACGGGAGCGAGCGAGCCGCTGGCCTGCGGACCGTCCCCCGCAGAAGCCAGCAGTGCGGTCGCCGGGACGGCGGCGGCCACCCTCGTCTTCGCCGGCCTGGAGCGTTCCTGCCGGTCCGACGACCCGGAGCTGCTCCCGACGGTGGACACCACGACCTCGGCCCGGGACATGGACCGACTGAGGGCCGCCCTCGGAGTCGGGCGGATCAACTACTACGGCCTGTCCTACGGGACCGCACTCGGAGCCGCCTACCGACAGCTGTTCCCGAGCCGTGTCCGGTCGATGGTCCTCGACGGTGCGGTCGACTCCAACCTGAGCCTGGCCACCGAGGCCACCGAGGAGGCGCCGGCCATCGAGACCGTGCTCGAGCACGACCTGTCGGGATGCGCCTCCAGCCCGGGGTGCCCGCTGGGAGCAGATCCGGTCGCCTTCTACGCCCAGCTGCAGCAACGGTTGGCCCGGGCGCCGCTGCCCGCCCCAGGCGACGGCGACACGAACCCGGTGACCGAGGGGGATCTGGCGACGGCCACGCTGCTCTACCTGTCGGTCCCGACCCTCACCCCGGGCTACCTGTCGGCGCTGGCCTCGGCGGCCACGGGCGATGGTGCACCCCTCCGCTCTGTGGCCCTGGACCTCGAGACCGACCTCAACGGATCATCGCTCGTCGGCCCACTGTGGGCCATCACCTGCAACGACGCCCCGCACCATCCCGACGGCAGCGCCACGGCCGCGCTGGCCCGGTCGTTGGCCGCCCGGTATCCCCTCGGTGGGGCCGAAGCGGTGTCGAACAACCTCATCGGATGTCCGGGCTGGACCGACCCGGGCGGGACCGTCCCCCATCTCTCCCCGAACGGCGCCCCGACCCCTCTCGTGGTCGGGAACACCGGGGATCCCAACACCCCCTACCTCGGGGCCCGCCAGCTGTCGGAGGCCATCGGGGGGCGGCTCCTGACCTACGTCGGTTACGGGCACACATGGCTGCTCGACAATTCGACCAACCGGTGCATGCAGGACGCGGTCGCCGGCTATCTCGTGGACGGGGTGCTCCCGGCCCGTGGAACACGTTGCGAGGCGTGATCGTGGGCCGCCGGGCGCCTGGACCGCACGCGGCGTCCCCACCCCCTGTGACCCTCGCAACGAAATGCCGTCCGGTCGCGCCCATGGCAGACGCCGTTGTGTCAGCCGACTGCCCTCACCATCTCCACCACGTGTCGCGCCGCGTGGGCCACCCCCTGCTCGACAGCCGGACTGAGGCCCACGCCCCGGCCGAAATCGCTCCCCTCGATGCCGACCACGACGACCCGGTCGGGAGCACGCTCGACCGCCCGGGCGAGGCGGTAGACACCGGCCAGCCCGATACCGTGCGTGCTGGCGGCGCCGGCCGCCCCGGTCCGGGGCTTCGGGGCGCCAGGATCCAACTCCACCAACTGGACCGCACCAGGAACGGAGCCCGAGGAGACGGCATCGACGACCACGGCGAGGTCGGCTCCGTCCCACAGGCCGAGGAGGTCGAGCGGATCGTCGAGCGGTCCCACGACGGTCACCTCCGGACACTCCTCGGCCACCAGGGCCACGGCAGCCGGTCCGGCTCCGTCGTCACGGCGGTACTCGCTCCCCAGTCCGACAACCAGCACCCGTCGGGAGTGGTCGGTCGCAGGGCCCGGGTCACCGCCGGACGCCCCGACGGTCACGCCCGGACCACGGTCACATCGAGGAAATGCGCCGCGCAGGAGATGCAGGGGTCGTGGTTGCGCACCGCCTGCTCGCAGCGCCACGTGAGGTCGGCGTCGGACAGCGCCAGGCCACCCTGCACCACGCGCCTCAGGTCGGCCTCGATGGTGAGCTGGTTCTGCGACGTCGGTGGCACGATCCGAGCACCGGTGATGTCGCCTTCGTCATCGACGGAGTAACGGTGCAGAAGCAACCCCCGCGGCGCCTCAGTCGACCCGACGCCCACTCCCGCCCGGTCGGGGATCTCGACGGCCGCCGGGCGCGGCGGCTCGTACGACTCGACCAGGCGAAGCGCCTCGTCGCAGGCGAACACGAGCTCGACGGCTCGGACCACGATGCTCCGGAACGGATTGGTGACCACCCGACCCAGCCCGGCAGCTGCGGCCGCCTCCCGGGCGAGGCCGGGCAGGACCGACGAGTTGAGGGCATAGCGGGCCAGGGGCCCGGTCAGGTATTCGAGCTCACCCCCCAGCCGGGCGTGCAGCGCGGTGGACCGTTCCACGTGGTCCTCGACCACCAGACGGTCGAATTCGGACGGGAGGAGGTCGAGGCCGTCACTCGAGGCGACGCGTCCCGACTCGATCGCGTACCGGTCCGGGGTGCGCAAGGCAACGAAGCGGTAGTCCCCCGCCGTATCGGGAAATTCGAACCCGGACACCCATGACACCGTTTCGAGGGCGAGTTCCCGGGCCCGCCGCAGCGGTTCGGCCAGCGCGGTGATCTCAGTGGTCGCCGGCGCGGAGTAGAAGCCACCGACCCGGACATTGACAGGATGGACGGCCCGACCGCCGACGGTGGACATCACCAGGTTGCCGGTCTTCTTGATGGTCAGACCGCGCTCGACGGCGGCACGATCCAGCTCAGCCAGCTCAACAGCGTCTGCACATCCCAAAAAATCGGGGGCATGGAGCAGGTAGATGTGGAGGGCATGGCTCTGGATCCACTCACCGCAGTACAGGAGGCGGCGCAACTCGGCCACCGGCTGGCCCACCGTCACCGAGACCGCGTCCTCGATCGCCGCGCAGGCGCTCATCTGGTAGGCCACCGGACAGATGCCGCAGATCCGGGCCGTGATGTCGGGGGCCTCCGTGGCCCGCCTTCCGCGGAGGAGCGCCTCGAAGAAGCGGGGGGGTTCGAAGATGTCGAGTGCCACACCCTCGACGACGCCGTCACGCACCTCGACACGGAGTGATCCCTCACCCTCGACCCTCGAGATCCCTTCGACCGACAGTGTCCGCTGCGACCCCGAACCGTGGGTCATGTCCGCTCCCCACCATCGGGGCGGTCGGCCGGGTCGACCCGCCCGGAAAGGGACCGGGACTGCCTGGCGAACGCAGGGCTCGCGGCATAGAAGGTGGCAAACAGGCGCGAGGCGTCCACCGGCGCCATGCCGCTCTCGAGGAGGCGCTCCGCCAGGGCGTCGGTGTTGGCTCCCTCCGACGGACCGAAGCAGCCGAAGCAGCCCCGGCCGACGGACGGGCACAGCGCGCCGCAGCCGGCGCGGGTGACCGGCCCGAGACAGGCCGTCCCCCCGGCCACCAGCAGGCAGACCGTGCCCCGGCCCTTGCACTCCTGGCACACGGTGTGGCCGGGTAGGTGCGGTTTGCGTCCGGCCAGTTCGGCCGTGATCAGCTCCAGCAGCTGACCCCGGTCGATCGGACAGCCCTGGAGTTCCACGTCCACGGCCACGTGGGCCGAGATCGGCGTCGAGGTGGAGAGCGAGGAGATGTACTCGGGATGGGCGTAGACAGCGTCGACGTAGGCACCCTCGGCGGCGAAATTCCGAAGGGCCTGGATCCCCCCGGCGGTGGCGCACGCTCCGATGGTGACGAGCCGACGCGAGGTGGAGCGGATCTCCTGGATCCGCCGGGCATCGTCGGCCGTGGTGATCGACCCCTCCACCAGCGAGACGTCATAGGGGCCATCGACCACGGCCCGGGACATCTCGGTGAAGTGGGCGATGCTGACGGCTCCGGCCAGCGCCAGGAGCTCGTCTTCGCAGTCGAGCAGACTGAGCTGGCATCCGTCGCAGGAGGCGAACTTCCATACGGCCAGCGTGGGACGGGGGTCACCCGGGGGCCCAACCGGTGTGGCCGCGGTCACCGGTTCCGCTCCATGAACAGCTCGTCGGCCAGTCCGCCGTAGGTCACGACGGGACCGTCCCGGCACACCAGGAGCGGTCCCAACTGGCAATGGCCGCACAGACCCACCCCGCACTGCATGTTCCGCTCGAGCGACACTCGGATCCGCCGTGGGTCGACACCCAGGTCGACCAGCTGGCGACCCACGAAGCGCATCATGATCTCGGGCCCGCACAACAACGCCACCGTCCGGGCCGGTTCGAACGGCGCCAGGGGGAGGAGGACGGTCACGACGCCCACGGAGCCCTCCCAGCCGGGAGCGCCCGCGTCGACGGTGACGCCCACGTGCAGACCGGCGTCGCGCCATGCCTCGAGGTCCTCGGGGAAGAGGACCTGGTCGGGCGACCGCGCCCCCACCAGCACGAAGACCCGCCCGCCACGGCGGGCAGGGCGTTCAGCCAGGTCACGGACGGCCCCGCGGAGCGGGGCGAGGCCGATCCCGCCCGCCACCACCACCACATCGGCGGCGTCCTCGATGCCGGCCAGGTCCCAGGGGCGTCCGTAGGGACCGCGCACCCCGATCACCGAACCGGTCCGAGCAGCGCAGAGGGCATGGGTCACCGCTCCCACGTCGCGGACGGTGTGATCGAGGGGACCCACCGCACCGGGCGAGCTCGAGATGGAGATGGCCACCTCCCCGACACCGAAGGCGGTGAGCATGTTGAACTGGCCATGGGCGAAGGCCGACGCCTTTCCCTCGGGCCCGGAAACCGGGGCGAGGGACAGGGTGACCACGTCGTCCAACTCCTGTCGTCGACCGACGACCCGGTACGGCACCGGGGTGAGGGGGCCGCTCGCCACCGGCGACCGGGCCGCCAGGTCAATCTCGGCCGACATCGGCGTACACGTCGAGCAGGCGGATCCGGGTGGCCTGCAGCCTCGCCAGCAGGACGGCCGTCAGGCGCCGGTGGATCTCGGCGGCCGCCTGCGGTTGCTCCTCCAGGTCCTCGAGCAGGCGACCGGTGTCGACGGCGACAGTCTCGACGGGCCCCACCGCCCGGGCGTCGAACTGCCACCGGAAGGGGGTGGCGACCCAGCTGAGCCCCACGATGTGGCCGGGCTCCACCGTGTCGATGACGATGGGCCCCCGCCCGGGGGCGTGGATCTCGATGGCCACCCGTCCCCTGGTGATCAGATAGAGCGCGTCGGCCTCCTCTCCCTCTCGAAGAAGCAAGGCGTCCGGATCGAACGACTCGATCCTCGCCGCCTCCGCGAGGAGTTCCACGGTCTCCTCCGAGGCACCGGCCAGGAAGCCGTGCGAAGCAAGCACCTCGTGGATCGCCGGGCGCTCCGTCACGTCGTCGACCCGGCCAGGCCGGTAGCCGTGGACGACGCCCCGTCAGCGGCCCGGATGGCGGCGACCTCCTCGGTGATGTCGATGCCGACCGGGCACCAGGCGATACAGCGTCCGCAACCCACGCATCCCGACTCACCGAACTGGTCGAACCAGGTGGAGAGCTTGTGGGTCAACCACTGTCGATAGCGAGAGGAGGTGTCCGGGCGCACAGCACCGCCGTGCAGGTGGGAATGGTCGAGGTCGAAGCAGGACGCCCACCGGCGTTGCCGCTCCACCGTGCCGAACACATCGGTGACGTCGGTCACGTCGCTGCAGAAACAGGTCGGGCACACCAGGGTGCAGTTGCCGCACGACAGGCAGCGCTCGGCCACCTCGGCCCACCGCGGATGATCGAGGTTCCGGGCCAGGAGCCCGGGCAGGTCGGCCGTGTCGAGGGACCGACCCATCCGTTCGGCGGCCGACTCGACAACGTCGGCCCGACCCGCTCTCACGGCGTCGGTGGCCGGGCGATGCGGCACTTGATCCAGGACCTCGGCGCCGTCGACCGAGCCCACCTGCACGTAGAAGACATGGCCACCGTCCTCCGCACGGGCGAATTCGGTGAGCGCCAGGTCGTAGCCGGAGGTCGCGGCGGGCCCGGTGGCCATGGACGAACAGAAGCAGGTGTTCGACGGCGTGCCGCACTCGACCACCACCACGAAGGCACCGTGACGTCGTGCTGCGTAGCGGTCGTCCTGGACAGAACCGTCTCGGAGCACCGTGTCGAGGACGTCCAGTCCGGCGATCTCGCAGGGACGGGCACCGATGACGGCCACGGGAACCGGCTCTTCCCCCGGCTCTTCCAGATCCACCTCGCCGTCGACGACCCTCGCTCGCCACACGGTCTCGGCGGGTGTGAAGAACTCGGACTTCCACGATGCCGGTCCGACGGCCCAACCGAAGAGTTCGGGTCCTTCGTCGTTGCTGAGCCGGTACCTGCCGGGGCCCGAGTGGTCATGCCAGCCTTCGGGCAGGTCGGCGGTCGAGGAGATGACCCCGTGCACGATGGCCCCGTCGCGAACGACCGGCCCCATGGTCCGAAGGCCCCGTCCGGCCAGGACGGCGATGAGGGCGTCGAAGCCGTCACGATCGATCACAGCATCATCGCCAACCTGCACATCGAAAGGTTACGGCGAGAACCGGGGGGCGGATAGGGCCGGATGTCCCGACACAGCCGGCCGCCGATCGCTCCCAGCTTTCGGTCACATCCGATCCGACCGGTCCGGGAGGGTTCGGGTCCCCCGGCGGG
This sequence comes from uncultured Acidimicrobiales bacterium, assembly GCA_963725395.1. Taxonomy (GTDB): domain Bacteria; phylum Actinomycetota; class Acidimicrobiia; order Acidimicrobiales; family RAAP-2; genus Bog-756. Next base: position 131,340 of record CAVRYH010000009.1, read on the forward strand.
CGGCCACCCCGGTCGCCCCGACAAGCCACACCGCGCGTCGCTCGGTGACCTAAGGTCCATCCCCGATGACCGACGCCGACCGCGGGCCCGGGCCCGAGCCTGAGCCTGCACCCTCCGAAGATGAGCCTGCAGACGAGGACGTCGAGCACCTCCGGGCGGAGCGGGATGCGCTCGCCCACGAGATCGAGGAGCTGAAAGCCCCTCGGAAACGGCGTTTTCGGCGAGTGGTCGTCGGCGTCCTGGTCGCCTTGTCCTGCCTCCTGGTCGTCCTGTCGACCACCGTCGTGTGGGCCCACCGGACCGTGCTCAACACCGACACGTTCGTGGGAACCGTCGGGCCGGTCCTCCAACACCGGGACGTCGATACGGCCGTTGCCACCCGGGCCACCGACCAGCTGTTCACCGAGTTGCAGCTCCAGGCCCGCCTGCGGGAGTCCCTGCCGCCGAAGGTCAGTTTCGCCGCCGGGCCCATCACCGCCGCCACCAAGGGCTTCGTGGCCGGTGAGCTGGCGAAGGTCCTGGGGTCGGAACGGTTCCAGACCGTCTGGACCGAGACGCTCACCTACACCCACGAGACCCTCGTCGCCGTTCTGCGGGGCCAGAGGACCGCGTCGGTATCCACGGAGAACGGACACATCGTCCTCAACACCGTCCCGGTGATCAACAGGGCACTCGGGTCGGTCTCCGGATTGGCCTCCAATCTCACCGGCAGGAACGTCAAGTTGCCCACCATCACGTCGGCCGAGCCGCCGAAGCAGGCCATCGACAAGCTCTCCCAGGCGCTCGGGGTGCAGTTGCCCTCCAACTACGGCCAGATCACCCTGGTGCGATCGAGCGATCTCGCCGCCGCCCAGCGGGGGGTCAAAGCGTTCGACCGGCTGACCATCCTCCTGCCCATTCTCACGCTGGCGTTGATCGCCCTGACCCTCTGGCTGTCGGTCTCACGCCGCCGAACGTTGATCCAGTTCCTGGTGGGCAGTTCGCTGCTCCTGATCATCATCCGACGCGTGGTGATCCACGAGCAGAACGCCCTGGCCAACAGGGCCACGAACTCCCAGGTCGCCCAGTCGATCCTCGGGGATCTGTTGCACGGTTTCTTCGTTCTGACCGCCTGGCTCCTCGGAATCGCGCTGGCCCTCCTGGTCGTGGCCTTGCTGACCGGCCCCTACCGGTGGGCGGCAGCCACGCGCCGGTCCGTCGTTCGGGCTTGGCGAGCGGGGGCCGGGGCCCTGACCGGCGAGAGAAGGGCCCGATCGACGGCCTGGGTACGGGCCCACGCCGACGGGCTCCAGCTGGTGGGGGCGGTCGTCGCCGGAATCCTCCTCCTCATCGTCAGCATCTCATGGTTGAGCTTCCTGATCATCGGGGGCCTGCTCGTCGTGTACGAGGTCGCCCTGCAGTGGTCCAAGTCGACCCCTCACGATGATGGACCACCGGCGCCGGCGACCGAACACGGAGCCGACTCGATTCAGGTGTAGCGGGTAAACGGGACGAGACACCGGTCCGCATTTGGGTGGAGATCGGGTCGATCACCGCTGCGGGACGAACGCTGGCCGGGGTGCAGCTGACAGGCCCTGGGGTTTCGTCGGGCGGGAGCGGTAGGGTATTCCTTGTGGCTGCGGTGGGGCGTGCCCGATGCCTTGGATGGTGCCTGGGTGAGTGCCGGCGGGGATGCTGATGGCAACCCGTCGCCCCAAGCTCAGCCATGACGACCTCCACGACCTGTTCATCGAGGCGGGCCGAGCCATCCTGCGTGAGGAGGGGTTGGGCTCGGGTGGGGAGATGCTCACCTTCAAGCGGGTCAGTGACCGGGTCGAGTCCGAAACCGGCATCCGGGTCACGAACGCCTCTCTCATCGGCCGCGTCTGGAAGAACCAGTTCGACTACCAGACAGACGTGCTGGCCACCATCGCCGCCGACGACAGCGCATCCGAGATCGCCGAGACCGTGGACGGTCTGGAGCTGATCCTCATGGGGATGGACCCGACCTCCGAGGAGTCCCGATCGTGGACGATGCGTGAGATCGCCCGCCTCGCGGCTGCGGCCAACACCAACGCCCTCAGCCGGTCGGCCGACTGGTCACTGTGGATCGGCATCTGGGCGGTGACTGCGGTGGGGTCGGCTCCCGAGCGGAGGCAACGGATCGAGTCGGCACTCGAGCAGGCCTATCAGGCGATGACCGAACGCATGGAGGCGCTCTATCAGGCAGGTCTGGACTTCGTCGGCTACCGGGTCCGCGCCGGGCTGACCGTTCGCCAGTTCACCATCGCCGGCGCCGCGCTGGCTGAGGGTTGCGTCCTACGGGACCGCGTCGATGGGGAGCACATGAACGGCATCAAACGCCCGACCGGTCCGGCCGGTGAGGAACAGGAGTGGACGCTGTTCGGCCTGGCGCTCGACGCCCTGGCCCAACAGTTCTTCGAGCTCGACCCGGACTGGGTGCCGCCGACGATCGACGACGCCGTCGTGTCGGACGTCCTTCAGACCTGATCATCAGGCTCTTCATCCGGGCACACCGAGGATGGGGGGTGGCGGCGACCGACGCTGCGGTGGGCCCCCGGAGAAGGCACCGACCCGGATCGTCCTGGCGGCGGTGGTGACACTCGCCCTCCCTCGGGCGGTGCCCGGTACCGGTCGCCGTCGGTAGGACCGGTGCGTCATGGGTCGCCACGTGTGCCGCACCCCCCGACGACATCCCTAACAAACATTCGTTTGGGGGGTGTTCAAAGTGGTCAGGTCGGCGCATAATGACAGGGGTCGGGCCCTTGAAATGCGGATTCGCCGCCTCGTTTCGGGTTTGATCCAGTCGCCGGTCCTATCCGCCTCGGACCGGCGCGCCCCGGGGGCGTAATTCCGGGGGGCGAGCCCGCTGACACCAGGCCTCCGTTCTCGGTGAGCGATCCGATGCGGGCCGCGAATGGGTGACCGTTCTGTACGCCGTTTTGGCCGGCGGTGGGGCGGCCCAGTGGTGCCCCGACTCGTTGCCTAGGGCCACCGTGTGCCTCTTCGGGGACCCGTCACCACCTCACCATCATGCCGTCGGCCGCCGGAGGCGTCACCGGGGTGGGCCCCGGGCCGGGCGGCCGAGAACGGGCCCGCCTCTCCGCCCGTATAGCCCGGCACCGTCATCACCCGCCGCGGTACCTTGACCAGGTGGACGGCGATCGCTTCGGCCCCATCGACTTCGACCAGTTCCACCGCGACGAGCTTCCTGCGCTCCTGGCGCAACGCGGCAGGGTCTTCTCCGACGCCGACGCCCGGGTGGTGCGCCCTCTTGCTTTTCGGCTCGATGACGGTCGGGCGTACACCTACCGGCCCTCGGGCCACACCTTCGTCGTCGAACCGGGGGCCGAGCTTGCCCATACGGTGGTGGACGTCGACCTCGACGGGTGGTCGGCCTTCGCCTGGGAGCTCCGTTCGTGCTTCGCGCTCCTCTACGCGGAGGAGCTCGAGATCTCTCGTGGCACCTTCGGTCAGGTTGCACGGTGGGAGCCGCCGTTACGCGTCGCTATCGACGGACAGGCGCTTTACGACGTCGACGACCCGGAGCCGGTACTCGATGCCGCAGGGGAGCCCCTCGACTGCACGAAGACGTTCACGCTCGACGACCCGCAGGACGAAATCGCGGACTTCCTGGAGAGAGCGGGGTTCGTCCATCTCCGGAGCGTCATGGATCCCGCCGAGATCGCTGCCCTCGACGCGGAGGTGGCAGCGGCGATCGGGCGGGCCCGGCCTGACGATCGGCGGTCCTGGTGGACCGAGGTCGACGGCAAGGAGGTCTGCAACCGAGTCAACTACCTGAACGACGAGTCGCCACTCATCGCCGGCCTCGGCTCCGACGAACGGTTCCTCCGCATCGCCGCTATCGGAGGTCCCGACCTCCGCGATGCCTGTGACCGGCTTGACGGCAACGGTGTGGTGATCAAGGTCCCAGGCGCCACCGCGGGCCTCGTCGATCTGCCGTGGCATCGGGACTGTGGGATGGGCGGGCACCCGGTCAAGTGCCCCATGCTCAACGTCGGCATCCAACTGGACCCGGCCACCGCGGCGAGCGGCCAGCTGAAGATGGTCCCGGGGTCGCACCGCGGGACGTCCCGACTGCCCGGCCCCCGAGAGGCGTCGGCTCTGCCCGTCGTCTCGATCACCACCGAGCCCGGCGATGTGACCGTTCATTTCGGACACACCCTCCACGCGGCTCCGGCCCCGACGGATCCCGAGGCCGGCGGGCGCAAGGCCCTCTACCTCTCCTACGTGCCCCCTCTTCTCTTCGACATGGTCGGCCCCGGCCAGGGCTACAACGACGTCCTGTTCACCCGGCACGCCGGCCGCGTGCGGCACGTCGACCAGCTCCGTTGAACAGGGTTGGCCCGGATCCCGGCACCGGGGTCTACTGGCCGCCGGAGCCTGAAGAGGGGTCGCGCCCAGATCTCTGCCACTGTGAGAACCACTCGGGATCTGCGTGGTTGACCACGTGGAGCAGCCTGAGTGCCGCTACCTCCCAGTCCTCCAGCTCCTTCGCCGTCGGCATGCCCAATGTGTGCGGCACCTCGTGCGCGGTGTTGAGCATCGAGTGCGAGTAGCCGAGCCCGGTGAGGGCGAACTCCTCCATGTGGACTGCCCCCGCCCGGTCGTAGCGGGCGTAGATGTGGGCCAGGTGATCGGGCACCTGCGCGAGTGCGCCCAGATACACGGCGCGCTCGGCCGTCCGGTAGAGGATCCGTTTGATTGGCTTCCCGCACCCGCAGGGACAATCGACGGTCATTGGCTCAGCCCCGGGGGGTCATCGACTCGAGGGCGAACAACCCGTGGGCGTGGAGGGTCGACACGCCGACCGGAGAGGGGGTGGACACAATGGTGCTCCATGTACCTCGCAGTGGCAGCCCGGTGGCCTCGGAGAACCACGTGTCCGCATCGTTCGAGCCGGTCTGGCCGCCGGAGAAGCGGACGTCCTCCCGGATGAGGACCGCCGGCTGGTTGGTGGCGCCCACCGGCACCGTCGAGGTGGCCATGACTGTCGAGGTGCCGATCATGTGCACCGGGCCGGTCGACAGGTGGTCGTTGGTCCCGGCGCAGGTGACTGGGCTCGTGGTCCCCTCGGCCACGCGGGACGGGATCGTGATGGTGGCCGGGCTGCATGTGTAGGTCGAGGTGTCATCGACCTTGAACACGACGAAATCCCACAGGTAGTAGCCCGCCCTCGAGGTCGTGACCAGCGAACCACCGCGGAGGCAGTAGGTCCAGTTCTGCCAGTGGACGTCCGAGTAGTCGAGCCGGAACTCGAAACAGCCGCCGGGTCGGTTGAGCACCGTTCCAGGTATCTCGGGACCCTCCTGCTGCGTTTTCGGCGGCACCGAGACGGTCTCGGTGCCCGAACCCCTGTACAGATAGACCCCCTGGGCCGGCCCGCCGCCACCGGAGACATCGGGCCGCTCCTGGTGTCGGAACCGCTGCACGGCGACGGACGGGGCCAGTTGGTGCGCGCTCTCGTGCAGCCAGAGGTACACGAGGCCCCCGCCCGCTACCACGACGACACCGGCACAGATTGCGGCGATCCACCGCGCCACGTGTGGGTGCCGGGGGCCACTGGGCTCAGTGGGAGGTGGCACGGGTCATCAGATTGGTGATTCCCCGGCGGAGCGGGTGGGCCCTCTCGACACGGAGCCGGTTGAGGGCCTCCTGCATGGCCGTGACGACCTCGTTGGCGCAGGCGTGGACGACCTCGTCGTCCTCGGCCGCCTCGGGACCAAATTCGCTCCAGTCGAGCGGCGGGAGGAACTCGACGGTGATTGAGGACGGCATCGGCAGTGGAGGTGTCAACACCGTGGTCAGACCGAAGGGCCCCCACAGGATGGGGAACACCTTGATCCGCACCGCCCCGAGGCCGAGGGCCCGGGCGATGGTCTCGCCTCGGGAGACGACGATGACCGAGTCGTGACTCCCGTGCGCCACCACCGGCACGACCGGAACACCGGTACGGAGGGCCACACGGACGAATCCGGTCCGTCCACCGAAGTCGATCGTGTTGCGGTCGAGCCAGGGCCGGCAGGCCTCCCAGTCTCCCCCCGGGTAGTCGAGCACCAAGGCACCCTGGGTCAGGGCGGACTCGGCCTCGTCGCTGCCGGCGGGTATGGCCCCGATACGGCGGAGGAACCCACCCACGCCGGGGATGGCGAAGAGGAGGTCGTAAGTCAACGTGAACGCCGGGTTGGCCGTTCCCCGGCGCTCCACGATGGCCAAGGCGGTGACCCAGGTGTCCGGCATGTAGAAGAGGCCGTTGTGGTTCCCGACCAACAGCGCCGGCCCCCGGGCCGGGATGTGCTCGATGCCCCGGACCTCGGGGGAGAAGTACCTCGTGTACGCCCGGACGGTCTCGATCTGGCGCTCGATGTAGGCCGGGTCCCGATGGGGCGCGTCGTCACCGTGCTCGTGCTCGAGGCGCCGTTGCAGCCACCCGAGCGGCCCAGGGGCGCCACGCGCCGGAGCCGCGACTGGTGCCGCGCCGCTCCCTTCCCCCCCGAGATCGACCCTGTCCATGCCTACGTCGTCGCCTCCATGCTTACGTTGTCGCGCCGGGTGCCGGATCCGCCTAGGGCAATTAGACCCTTGAGGTGGCATCGAAGGCCCGGCCACCGCCTCGAGGGGGCGGTGGCCGAAGGTTCACGGCGGTGTCGAACCCGATCGGTCGCTGTGGAATAGTGCAGACGTGCCCGTGCCCCCGATCGAGCCCTCCGTGCTACGCGTCGACGGGGACGGTGTCACCCTGCTCGGGGGCTTCTCGCCGACGAGCGGACTGCGCCATTTCCCGCGCTCGCCGGTCTGCCCGTTCACCGGCGCCGACGACGTCGAGGCGGTCGATCTTCCCCGGACGGGCGTCGTCTGGCTGCACACGACCGTCCATCTTGCCCCCCCGGGCTACCCGGGTCCGGTTCCCTACGGGCTCGGCGTCGTCGAGCTCGACGGTGACCCGATGCTGCGCATCGTCACGCGCCTGGAGGGGGATGACCTGGCCTCCGGCACACCGGTGCGCCTGGACGGCGAGGAGCTACCCGGGCCCGAGGGAACCCCGGTCGTCACGTGGGTCTTCCGACGATGAGCGACGTACGGATCGCCGGGGTGGGGCTGCACCCCTTCGGCCGCTTCGACGGCGTCACGGGGACGGACATGGGAGTCGTCGCCGTTCGGGCGGCACTCGACGAGGCCGGTATCGGCGCCCGAGACCTCGACGCCGCGTTCTGCGGCACGGCATACGGCGGGGTCGCCGCCGGTCACCGGGTCCTCGGTGCGCTGGCCGGGACGGGCATCCCGATCTACGACGTGGAGGCGGGTTGCGCGTCGGGGGCGCGGCATTGCAGTTGGCGGCGGCGTCGATCGAGTCGGGACAGCACGACCGGGTCGTCGCATTCGGGATCGAGAAGATGCCAAAAGGGGTCATCCGGTCCTCGTTCTTCGCCCCGTGGCAGGAGGCGGCGGGACTGAGCCCCGCCCCCGCATACTTCGCGCTGCGCGCCCAACGACTCCTGGCCGCGACGGAGCTGACCGAACAGCATCTCGCCCAGGTGGTGGTGAAGAACCGCCGCCACGGTGTCGCCAATCCAGACGCCATGTTCCAGAAGGCCGTCACTGCCGAACAGGTGCTGTCGGCGCGGATGATCTGTCCACCCCTCACCCTGTTCATGCTGTGCTCGCCGAACGAGGGGGCGGCGGCGGTCGTGCTCAGCAGGGATGGCGGCGGTGTCCGGCTCGCCGGGATCTCACTCCGCTCCCATCTCCCCGGCAACGTGCTCGGCGAGGACTCGCCGCTGTGCGGGATCGACGACCGAGCGATCACGCCGCCCACGTCGTTGGCCGCTGCGGACGCCTATGCCCAGGCGGGGCTCGGTCCGGGTGACCTCGATGTCGTCGAATGCCAGGACACCGACGCCGCCCGTGAGCTGCTGGCGTGGGCCGAGCTCGGTCTGTGTGCGCCGGGTGAACAAGGGGCGGTCCTCGCCGATGGAGGAGCGCTGGTCGGCGGCAGACTGCCCGTCAACCCTTCCGGAGGGCTTCTCTCGAAGGGCGAGCCGCTCGGCGCCTCGGCCCTCGGCCAGGTTGTGGAGCTGGTTCGCCAGTTGAACGGGGCGGCGGGTGCCCGTCAGGTGGAGGGTGCCCGGGTCGGCCTCGCCCATGTGATCGGCCGGGGGGCCAACGCCTGCGTCACCATTCTGGTCCGCTAGGCGAGGGGCGCCAGCCGTCCGATCGCCAACTGGTCGGCCGGTCCAGTCGGGTGGCGCGTGTGCCGCACCGACCGGGTGTCCGCCGGTAAGGCATGCTTGCCTCATGAGCACCCTCGCCACGTACCAGGTCGACGACCACGTCGCCACCATCACGTACAACCGGCCCGACTCCCTCAACGCCATCAATGCGGAGATGCGAAGGGCGCTCAACGACGCGTTCGCCCGATTCCGCGACGACGAGGAGGCCTGGGTGGCGATCGTCACCGGCGCGGGCCGCGCCTTTTGCGCCGGCGGTGACATCCGCGACGGAGTGGGAGCGGCTGGGGAGTTCCCGGGCACGTTCTGGGAGAAGCCCACGGTCAATTCCTTCGAGAGCGGCTGGGAGATCTTCAAGCCGGTCATCGCCGCGGTCAACGGGTTCTGCCTCGGGTACGGCCTGACACTGCTCACATGGTGCGATTTCGTCATCGCCAGTGACCGGGCCGAGTTCGGATTCCCCGAGGTGCGCCTCGGGGTCCCGACCATCGTCGGGGCGATCCGGCTCCCCCAGAGGATCAACTGGCAGTACGCCATGGAGATGCTCCTGACGGGCGAGCGGATCGACGCGGCGAGGGCCAAGGAGATCGGCCTGGCCGGGTGGGTGGTGCCGCACGACCACCTGATGGACGAGGCACGGTCCCTCGCCCGGCGGCTGCTGGCCGCCGCCCCGTTAGCGGCACGCGCCACCAAGGAGGTGGCAGTCCGGTCGCGGAGCCTCCCTCCGGTCGAGGCCATCCGGTTCGGCGAGACCATGCGCCTCGTGACGGCGACCACCGAGGACGCCAACGAGGGCTTCCGCGCCGCCGGCGAGGGTAGGGTGCCGCGTTGGCAGGGGCGCTGAGCTCGGAAGGGGAACCCCAACATGGACATCGACGGTCGAGTGGTGGTCGTCACCGGAGGCGCGGGCGGGATCGGGCGGGCGCTCTGCTCCGCCTTCGCCCGAGCGGGCGCCCGCGGCGTCGTGGTCGGCGACATCGACGGCGACGGGGCCGCCAGGGTGGCCGACATGCTCAGCTCGGAGGGATACGGGGCCCTGGCCGTCCGCTGCGATGTGGCCCTGGAGTCGGACGTGACCGCGCTGGTGGCCGAGGCGGAGTCGGCCTTCGGTCCGGTCGACATCTTCTGTGCCAACGCCGGCATCGTGATTCCGGGCGGGGTCGAAGTGGCCGATGCCGATTGGGAGCGGATCTGGGGCATCAACGTCCGGAGCCACATCTACGCCGCCCGGGCGGTCCTGCCGGCGATGTTGGCCCGCGGTGAGGGCTACCTCATCCACACCGCCTCCGCCGCCGGCCTGCTGACCCAGTTGGGCTCGGCGCCCTATTCCGTCACCAAACACGCCGTCGTCGCCCTGGCCGAGTGGCTCTCCATCACCCACGGCGCCGCCGGTCTCAAGGTGTCGTGCTTGTGCCCCCAGGGGGTGTGGACGGCCATGACCGGAGCCGGCGATGACGACGGCAACGACGAACAGGTGAGCCGAGAACTCGCCGTGTCCACCGCCGGGCGGGACGGCATGATGCTTCCGGCCCAGGTGGCCGAGGTGGTGGTCGAGGCCGTCGCCGACGAGCGCTTCCTCATCCTCCCCCACCCGGAGGTGGCCGACTACGAGCAGCGTCGGGCCGGAGACCGTGAACGGTGGCTCCGAGGCATGCGCAAAGTGCAGGCGCAGATCGCCGGCTCCCTGCCGTGAGGCTCATGAGCGGTGACGACCAGCGTCGCCGTCGATGTGTTGCGGCACGGTGATCCGACCGCGATCGGGGTGGCGGGTCGAGCGATCGCCCGCGTGAGGTGGCGCCGAAGCCCCACCTCACGCTGCGAACCGTAGCGGCCCGAGGGCTCAGGGGTGGCTGATCGTGAGGGTCCCGCCGGACACGGAGATCCCCTTCAGTCCCTTCGGTGCCTTGAGGGTGGCCGTCGTGACGCCCTTGCTGGCCTCCCTCGGTGAGATTGACGGTGGTTTCCCCGGTTGCACCAAGGCACTCGAGCATCACCGGCCTCACCGCCCCCGGGGCCACGCTCGGCTGGCCTCGAGCCGGCCGGTCGGGACTTCCGCTGCCGGCACGGGCGACGTCCCACCCCCCGGAAGGGCGCAACATTTGGCAGTTTGATTGCCAAAATCCTGCTCGTCGGGTAGAAGTAGCTGTTCCAGTGGCACGTTCGAATCGGGGGCAATCGGTGACGATGGGCGAGAAACCGGGCGACGGCCAGGAGCCGACGGTGAGGGGACGCTTCGCATGAGGAGCCTCACCCAGGGGTTGAAACAGTGGTTCCTGTGGTTGTTGGGTGAGGAACCCTTCCCCCTCCAACGCACGCGCCCCGGGGACACGAACCGGGGCCGGCCGACGGCGGCTCCCGTCCGTCCGGCGAGCACCGATCCCGTCGGCACCGTCCAGCAGCCCACACGACGGCCATTCCCACTATGGGACCGCAAACTCGACAGCTTTCCGAGCTCGAGGCGGAGACGGTTCCTTCTGGCCATGGTGGTGCTCACCACCATCATCACCTATTACCAGCAGTACGTCGGCGGCGCGGTCGGGCCGTCGATCCTCGCCCACTTCCAGATGACGTTCCGGTTCTACATCACGATCTCGGTCGTCTCGAGCGTGTTCGGCATGGTCTCCTCGCTCCTCGCCGGACTGGCCGACCGGTGGGGGCGGGCCAACATGATCGTGTTCGCCCTGCTGGCGGCCAGCTTGACGACGGCGTTCGCCGTCCCGCGGGCCGAGACCAAGTGGCAGTTCGCCGCGTTCCTCTGTGTGATCGGATTCATGGAGGGCGTCATCCTGGTCGCCTCCCCGGCCCTCGTCCGGGATTTCTCACCCCAGGTGAGGCGGGGTGCGGCGATGGGTTTCTGGACACTCGGTCCCGTGATCGCCAGCCTCATCGTGTCGGAGGTGGCGTCCAACACCCTCGGCACGCTGCATCCCTGGGAGGACCAGTACCACATTGCCGGCATCACCGGCCTGGTGATGTTCGTCGTCGCGTTCTTCACGCTCCGGGAACTCTCGCCGCAACTCCGGGACCAGGTCCTTTACTCACTGCGTGAGCGCGTTGTCATCGAGGCCCGCGCCCGGGGCATCGACATCGAGGCGGCAATCGCCAAACCGTGGCGTCAGATGGTCCAGTGGGACATCGTCGTGCCGGCGCTAGGCGTGTCGCTCTTCCTGCTCATCTACATCTCGGCGGTCGCCTTCTTCGTCATCTACTTCTCGTCCGTCTTCGGCTTCACCCAGGCCCAGGCCAACGGACTGGGGAACTGGTTCTGGGCGGCCGACGCCATCACCGTGGTGGCCGTCGGGATCCTGTCCGACCGGATCGGGGTCCGCAAGCCGATCATGGTCACCGCCGCGGTGATCGCGGTCGTCATGACCGCCATCTTCGCCACCCGGTCGACCCACCCGGCGACGTCCTACGACACCTTCATCGTGATCCTGATCGTCCTCTCGGCCAGTCGGGGAGCGGCTTACGCACCGTGGATGGCGTCGTTCACCGAAACGATCGAGCACCGGAATCCGGCTCTGGTCGCCACCGGCCTTGCCGTGTGGGGGTGGACGGTCCGGCTGGTCACCGCCGTGGCCCTCCTGGCGCTGCCCTTCGTCGTCACCTCGGCGACCACGATCGTCGATTACGCCCCGCAGGTTCAGGCACTCGACCTCCACTACGGGCCCGAGATCGCCACGGCCAAGGTCATCGACCCCGCCACCCTGGCCGAGTTACAGTCCAAATCGCCGCCCAAGTCGGCGCTCCCCGCGGCGATCAAGGACATCGTGGCGAACGAACACGTGGCGTCGTCCGTGGCGATCAAGCGCCTGCTGGCGCTGAAGGCCTTGCCCGCGTCGGATCGCGCCTTTCTCTCGGCACACGGCAAGCAGGTTCTGGCGGCCAAACGACAGTCCCCCAAGCAGTGGGAGGACTGGTGGTTGGTGTGCATGGTGGGCCAGCTCCTCTTCATTCCGACGATCTTCCTGCTCGTCGGGCGGTGGCGCCCGTCTTCCGCCCGCCGGGACCTCGAGGAGCACGACCGCCTGGTCGAAGCGGAGCGCCACCAACTCGCCGAGGAGGAACTGGTGCCGGTCTGATGGCAGCGGGGGAGGTCCGGGGGGAGCGGCTATCCTCTGCCACTGCCACTGACAAACTAAGAGTTGCTCCGACTGGTGACTGCCCAGCCCGAGGGGCTCGTGAGGAGACGTGCGATGACCGGAACCCAAGTGACCCCGGTGGCGCGCACCGAGCTGCACGACACCCGCTACGGGGAACTGCTGTTCGGCACGCTCGAGGGTGAGACGATCAGGGCCGAGGTCTGGACCACGTTCACCCGCAACGACTGCCCGGCCGATCTGTGGGACCCCATCGTGGTCGACGAGCTGGCCAAGGAGCGGGGCGCCACCTTCGGGATCAAGAACGGGCCGCGCTACTGGCTGATCGACGAACTCCTGCGCGCCACGGTGGTCGCCGACGTCGAGTTCGGGCAGTTCCGCGACCTCGACATGGTCCGGGTGGCATCGGTGACGATCGACGCGGCGTCTATCGCCTCGCGTCACTACCGCGAAAGCAAGGTGGATCGCCGCACGCTCTTCACCTGGAAGGCCGGGCGCCGGGTCTACGAGCTCGTCGACCCCGAGGGCGCCACCTACGTGATGCAGGCCTACTGCCAGATCGTCGAACCGACGCTTCGCGAGGCGGATCTCGTCGCCCTGGGCAGCCGGCTGAACCTGCCCGAGGGCTGGCGGTTCGGGGCGCGGGTCCTCGACACCGATCTTGTCCTCGACACGCGGGCCGTCGAGGCCCGGGTGGTGCAGGACGAGCTCGAGAACTCCTACTGCCGGCTGGGCTGAGTCGAACCGGGGACCGGCGGGGTCCGGTCATCCAGCGGTAACCCGGCCGCTGCGGACCGGCACCACACCCGATCGGGCAGAGTAGTGGCCATGGCCGCCAACCGGGCAGTGGTCGATCGCCTCCGCGAGGTGGTCGGCCCCCACGTGGTCACCGACCCCGAGGTGGTCGCGCCCTACACCGTGGACTGGACCCGGCGCTTCGAGGGCCGCTCGTCGGCGGTGGTTCGACCGGGCTCCACCGACGAGGTGGCGGGCGTCGTCCTCGCCTGTCGGGAGCTCGGAGTCGCCCTGGTTCCCCAAGGGGGCAACACCGGGTTGGTAGGAGGTGGTGTGCCGCTGCACGGTGAGGTGGTCCTCAGTCTCCGGCGCCTCCGGTCGCTGGAACCCGTCGATCCCCTGGCCGGTCAGGTCACCGCCGCGGCCGGCGTGCCGTTGGCCGGCGTCCAACAGGCCGCGGCCGGTGCCGGGTGGGCCTACGGGGTGGACCTGTCCAGCCGCGACTCGGCGACCGTAGGGGGCATGGTGGCGACCAACGCCGGTGGGACCCACGTCCTCCGCCACGGAGACACCAGGGCCCAGGTGCTCGGCGTGGAGGCCGTCCTGGGCTCCGGCTCGGTCATCTCGCACCTCGGGGGACTGGTGAAGGACAACACCGGCTACCACCTGGAGTCCCTCATGTGCGGCAGCGAGGGGACCCTGGCGGTGGTGACCGCCGCCCGGCTCCGGCTCGTGCCCGCCACCCCGTTCCGGACGGTCGCCGTTCTGGCCTTCGACAAGGCCTCCGACGCCATCGACGCGGCGGCCCTCCTCCGAAGATCCCTGCCCGCGCTCGAGGCCCTCGAGCTCTTCTTGGGCCCGGGGCTCGAGCTCGTGTGTTCGGCGACGGGGATGCGGTCACCATTTCCGGAATCGCACACCGCCTACCTGCTCGTCGAGGTGGCCGACCGCGCCGACACCACCGATGCGTTGGCCGATGCGACGGACTCCGTCGCCCGCGTGGCCGACGTGGTGGTGGCGACCGAGCCGGCGAGACGAGCCGATCTGTGGCGTTACCGTGAGGCACACACCGAGGCCATCAACACGCTCGGCCCCCCGCACAAGCTCGACGTGACGCTGCCACTCGGATCCCTGGCGGAGTTCGTCGACCGGGTGCCCGAACGAGTTCGTACGATCGAACCGGCCGCCCGGACGTGGCTGTTCGGCCACGCCGGCGACGGCAACGTCCACGTGAACGTGAGCGGGCTCGTCGCCGACGACGACCGGGTGGACGAAGGCGTGTTCTCGATGGTGGCGAACTACGGCGGCAGCATCAGCGCCGAGCACGGCATCGGTGCCGCCAAGAGACGCTGGCTCCACCTGTCGCGCACCGACGCCGAGATCTCGGCGTTCCGGGCCGTCAAGGGGGCACTCGATCCCGACGGCGTGCTCAACCCCAACGCCCTCCTGCCCCCCGAGATCGGTTGAAAGGGACCTTCAGCCCTGGTGGGAGCCGAGCCGGGCGGCTTAGGTTGGGCGTCGTGGTCGTCCTTCCGTGGATACAGCGGTCCGGCCGTGACTTCCGCGAAGATGGACGCCGGTTCAGGTGAAAGGAAGGACTTCGACCATGAGCGGTGTGGGCGAGAGCGAGGACGCAGCCGACGAGGCGCCGGCCGGGGTTTCAGTGTGGGAGCGTGATCTGTGGGAACTCCTCACCAAGCACGTCAAAGAGGAGAAGCATCTCCTCGCCACCTATACGACGCTCGCCGACGAGACGAAGTCGGAGGCCTTCGCCTATCTCGTCAATCTCCTGGTCGAGGACGAGGTCCGTCATCACCGGATCTTCGCCGAGCTGGCGGCGTCACTGAAGATCCAGTCGGAATTGGGGGATCAGTCCCCCATCATTCCGGCGATGGACTTCGCCAACACCGATCGTGCCGGGGTGCTCGAGGCCACCGAGCTGCTCCTGAAGAGGGAGGAGCAGGACCTGCGGGACCTCAGACGTCTCGAGGGTGAGCTCCACGACGTGAGGGACACGACACTGTGGAGCCTCCTCATCGATCTGATGCAACGCGACACGCAAAAGCACATCGCCATCCTCCGGTTCGCCAGGGACCACGCCGGCTAGACACGTCGGCCGGCGTCCGCTGGCCGGTGGTCAGCGAACGCCGAGCAGAAGCTCGGTGACCAGCTGGTCGAGGCGCTCGTGGCCGTAACCGACCGTGGCCAGGGCCTCCTCGTCGATCGAGGCGGCGCCCGATCGCAGCGCGGCGACGGCGTCGGCGCCGAGCCCTTCGGGTGAGGTGGGCACGGTGATCTCCGACCGGCGGGCCGTCGCCAGTGCCTCGGCTATGTCGGGGTCGTCATGGAAGCGACGGGCCTTGTCGCGCAGGATCAGGTAGGTGCGCATGCAGCCGCGGGCGAAGTCCCACACCCCGTCGGCGTCCTCGGTGCGGTAAGGGTGGGCGTCAAAATGCCGCATGCCGTTCCAACCGGCGTCCTCCAGCACCTTCACCGTGTAGAAGGCGTCACGGATCCCCTCGGAGCCGAAGCGGAAGTCCTGGTCGTACTTGCCGATCCGCTGGGCGTTCAGGTCGATGTGGAAGAGCTTCCCGTGCCAGAGCACCTGGGCGACGGCCTGGGAGAACGACAGGCCGCTCATCGTCTCGTGGGCGAACTCGGGGTTCAATCCGACCATCTCCGGCCATTCGAGCCCACCGATGAAGGCCAACGCGTGGCCCACCGTGGGCAACAGGATGTCGCCGCGTGGCTCGTTCGGCTTGGGCTCGAGGGCGAAGCGCAGGTCGTAGTGGCGCTCCCTCACGTACGAGCAGCAGAGGTTGACGGCCTCGGCGTAGCGGTCGAGCGCCCCCAGGACGTCCTTGGCCGCCTCGGCCTCGACGCCCTCGCGTCCGCCCCACATGACGAACACGGTTGCGCCCAGCTCGACGCCGAGGTCGATGGCATCCAGGGTCTTGGCCAGGGCCAGCCGGCGGATCTGCGGGTCGTTCGCCGTGAACGCCCCCTCCTTGAAGACGGGGCGGGAGAACAGATTCGTCGTCACCATGGGCACCTTGAGCCCCGTCTCGTCGAGGGCCGAACGGAAGCGCTTGACGATGGCCTCGCGTGCGGACGGCGACGAGCCGTGGGGAACCAGGTCGTTGTCGTGGAAGCTCACGCCGTAGGCCCCGAGTTCGGCGAGGCGGAGGACCGTGTCGGCGGGATCGAGTGGCGCACGGGTCTCCCCCCCGAAAGGATCGCGTCCCGGATTGCCGACGGTCCACAGACCGAAGGTGAAGTGGTCCTCCGGCGTGGGGACGAAGCTGTCTGACATCAGTGGTTCCTCCGACTCAGCGGCGAAGATCGAGGACCCTGGCCCTCACCTGGCCACGTTACCCACCGTCGCCCCTCGGGGCATGGCCGTCGGGTGCGAGCCGCCGGCCATGTCGGCGGTCAACCCCGGGCAGCGGCGTAGCGTCGCCTCACCTCCCGCGAGGCCCCGGCATCACCTCCGGGCTCGACGAGTACGCCGTCGCGGAGCCCCCAGGCGTCGGCGACATCGTCGACACCGAGGCCGGAGACGAGCACGGCGGCCTGGAGCGCCGCCCCGGCCGAGACGATCTCGTCATGGACCGGGACCGACACCGACCGGTCGGCGAGCGACGCCAGCACCTGGCGGTAGGCGGCGGAGCGCGCACCACCGCCCACCAGGACCAGCCGCCCCTCCTCGACCGGCACTCCCGCGCCACCCAACGCGTCGAGGCCCTCGAGGAGGCCGCAGACCACCCCTTCGAAGGCGGCGCGGGCCAGGTTCTCCCGGCTCACGTCGGGCCGGATGCCATAGAGTGTTCCGGTAGCAAGGGGTCGGTTGGGGGTCCGCTCACCGGCCAGATAGGGCACGAGCACCAGTCCGCCGGCTCCGGCCGGGGCCTGCAGGGCGAGCTCGTCGAGCACCGGGCGGTCCACGGCCGTCAACCGGCCGACGGCCTCGGTGACGAGTGTGGCGTTGAGGGTGCAGACCAGGGGGAGGAAGCGCCCCGTGGCATCGGCGAACCCGGCCACGGCCCCGGTCGGATCGTGGGCCGGCCGGTCCCACGTGGCGAACACCGTCCCCGACGTACCGATCGAGACGGCGACCTCGCCGGGACGCAGACCGATGCCGAGGGCCGCGGCCATGTTGTCTCCGGTGCCGACGGCGACCGGCGTGCCCACCACCAGGCCGAGGGCCCGGGCCGCCTCGCTCGTGAGGGCGCCGGCCGGCTCCCACGGCCCGAGCACGGTCGGAAGGGATGGGGCCCAGTCCGTGTCGGGGTCGACCAGCTCCAGGAGATCGAGGCGGTACCGGTCCTCGGACGGGGACCAGTAGCCCGTCCCCGAGGCGTCGCCGCGATCGGTCACCATGTGGCCGGTGAGCCGGAAGGTCATCCAGTCGTGGGGCAGGAGCACGAACCCGAGCCGGGTGAACGAGCCGGGCTCGCGACGACGGAGCCAGGCCAGCTTGGTCACGGTGAACGCCGCCACCGGCACGCTTCCGCAGGCGTCGACCCACGCTGCGGCCCCGAGTCGATCGAGGAGCCGGTCGGCATCCAGGGCCGACTCGGTGTCGTTCCACAGTTTGGCGGGTCGCACCACGCGGTGGTCGAGGTCGAGGACGACCAGGCCGTGCTGCTGGCCGGCGACGGCGAGGGCGACGACGTCGGTCGGTCGGGCCCGGCCGGACGCGCCGGCGAGGGCCGCCGACATGGCGGCTCCGAGCGCCGACCACCACGCTCCTGGCTCCTGTTCGCTCCTCGGGGGCACCGTCGGCGGATGGGGGGCGCGTCCGGTACCGATCACCCGACCGGTCTCGAGGTCACGGAGCTCGACCTTGGTCGACTGTGTCGAGGAGTCGATCCCGGCGACGAGCGGCACCGGCCCGACGCTACCCCCCGAACCGGCGCCGCCCACGAAGGGTTCGCTCCGGCGCCGGTGAGACCGCCCGCCGACGGCCCCTACTGCAGCCCGTGACGACCCTCGAAGTCCGACGGACCGGATTCCTGACTAATCCGATCGGCCTTTATAGGCTTTCCCGATAGGATAAGTAGGATTAAGATGCCGGCATGGCACCGAAACGCGAGTTGATCGGCGTGGTCGGTGGAGGGGCATCCGGGGTATTGACTGCCATCCACCTCATGCGGGATGCACCCGTTCCCGTCCGAGTCGTCATCATCGAGCCCAGAACCGAGCTGGGCCGAGGGGTCGCCTACGGCACGGACGACCCGAGCCACCTCCTCAACGTCCGTGCCGGCTGCATGAGCGCCCTGCCCGACGCGCCCGACCACTTCGTGACGTGGGCCCGTCGGCGCGGCGGGCTCGACGGCAACGCGTTCGTGCCCAGGACATGGTACGGCCAGTACCTGCGCTCCCTGCTCGAACCGGTCGAACACCTCCCGGCCAGTGCCGTCAGCGTGTCCCCGAAGGGTTCCGAGGTCGAGGTCGCCCTGTCCGACGACAGCCGACGGACGTTCGACCGGGTCGTCCTCGCCCCGGGATCGTCCCCCCCGGCGTGGCCGCGGACCCTCGGTGGGCGAAGCGCCCGGTGGGTCGATGACCCGTGGGCACCGGGTGCGCTCGCCGCACTCCGCCCGGAGGACCCCGTCCTCCTCGTCGGAACCGGTCTCACCGCGGTCGACACCGCCCTCAGCCTGCACGAGGCGGGCCACGGTCAGATCGTGGCGGTCTCCCGGCACGGGCTCCTCCCCGCCTCACACCCCGACCGTGCGCTGCCACCGGTGGAGATCCATCCGCCCCTGCACCCGACGGCACGCCAGTTGCTGAGATGGGCGCGTGCCATGGCCGGCCGGACCGGCAGCTGGGGACCGGTGGTCGACGCGCTGAGGCCCCGCACCGACGAGCTCTGGGGGGCAATGGCCGAATCCGAACGGATGAGGCTGCTCCGACACACCCAGCGCAGGTGGGAGACGCAGCGCCACCGCATGGCCCCCGCCGTCGCCCGGTGCATCGGTCACCTCACGGCCTCGGGCCAGCTCACCGTCGTGGGTGGTGGCGTGGGATCGGTCAGAGAACGGGCCGATGGCGTGGAAGTGGGCATCGGGGGTCGGGTGTTGCGGTTCGGTGCCGTGGTCAACTGCACCGGGCCCACCGCCCAGGTCCGCCGCTCGAACCACCCGCTGGTCCGCCAGCTCCTGGCCCGTGGCGTCGCCCGGCCCGGCCCGCTCGGCGTTGGGCTCGACGCCGACGAGGGAGGGTGCCTTCCCCACGCCGGACGGGCCCTCTGGGTGGTGGGCCCGCTCCGCCGGGGCCGTCGTTGGGAGACCACGGCCATCCCCGACATCAGAGTCCAGGCCGCCGAACTTCCGCGGTCACTCTGGCGGGTGGCATCGATGGTGAGTGCCTGATGCAGGTCCTCCCCATCGATGCGTCGGACCTCGGGAACCGGTCCTACCTCGTCACCGACGGCACGTCAGCGATGGTGATCGACCCACCCCGCCCGTCGAAGGGCGTCTTGGACATCGTCCGATCGCGCGGGCTGACGCTCGACCTGGTCGTGGACACCCATCTCCACAACGACCATGTGAGCGGGGGGCCCGAACTGGCGCACGCCACCGGAGCCACCTACGCCGTGAGCGCCGGGGAGCACGTCAGCGGTGCTCACGGCCTGCATGACGGCGACCGGTACTGCGTCGGGTCACTGTCGGTGTCGGTGGTCGCCACCCCCGGCCACACCCCCCTCCACCAGTCGTTCGTGGTGAGCGAGGGGGACCAGTGCGTGGTCTTCACCGGTGGGTCGCTCCTCATCGGCTCGGTGGGCCGCACCGATCTGCTCGGCACCGAGCTCGCCTCCGGGCTGGCCGCCGACCAGTGGGCCTCGGTGCGATGGATGCTCTACAGCCTGCCTGGCGAGGCGGTCGTCCATCCGACCCACGGGTTCGGCAGCTTCTGCTCGGCCACGCCCTGCACGGGGACCGAGACCACCATCGACCGTGAGCGCCGGGACAACCCGGCGGCCCGCCTCGGCCGGGACGACTTCGTCCAGACGCTGCTCGCCGGCTACGGGGAGTACCCGAGCTACTTCTCCCGCATGGCCGATCTCAACCGTGCCGGCTTCGTGGCCCCGGCCTGGCGTGACCCAGTCCCCGCGCTCACCGACGACAATCTGTCCGAGCTCACCGCGCTCATGTGGATCATCGACGTCAGACCCAGGGCGTCCTTCGCCGCCGCCCACGTTCCCGGCACGGTCAACGCCGGCGTGGACGGCCCGTTGGCCACCTACGTCGGGTGGACCATGTCCTGGGGTGCACCGTTCGGTCTCCTCGCCGCCGACCAGGACCAGCTGGACCGGGCGAGGAGCACCCTCGCCCACATCGGTCTGGACCGGCCGGTGGGCGCGGTGGCCCCCCCGCCCCACGCGGCAGCGGGTCGGCTGCGCCTGGCCACATTCGAGGAGCTGGCCGACGAATGGACCGACGACGTCACCGTCGTCGACGTGCGGCGCAAGGAGGAGTGGGACCAGGGCCACCTCGAGGGTGCGCACCACATCCCGGTGCACAGACTGCCCCACTCCGACGTTCCCGCGGGACGCCTGTGGCTCCATTGTGCCGCCGGCTACCGGGCGGTCCTCGGCGCCTCCCTGCTCGGGCGGGACGGCCTCGACGTCGTCGCCATCGACGACACGTGGACATCGGCCGGCGCCGCGGGCCTGCCCATCGCCACCCTCGTCGACCACTAACGTCGTCCATCCCGGGCGTCACCGGGGCGGCTCGAGCAAACCGGCCCGACGGAGGAGCCCGTCAAAGAGGGTGGTCGCACCCACCGCCGACCGGTCGGCCAACCGGTCGATGTCGTCCACCAGCCCCTTCCGCTCCACCGCCGGCGGGCGAGCGGGGGAGCAGATCGCCCCGGGGGAAGGGTGAACGCCTCGTGGTGCCACAGCGGCCACGGACCGGCGGGGAAGAGCGAAGGGTTCTCGGTGCGGACCTCGGACCTCCCGGTCTCGGGCTCGGCCGAGGGTCCGACCATCCCGTCCAGGACCTGGGCGAGGAGTTGGCCTCCGAAGCACGCGCCGAGGACGGGGATGTCGCGATCGACGGCCGAGGCGACGAACTACCGCTCGAGGCCTACCCAGGTCAGCCCGTGGTCGTTCACCGACTCGACGGACCCCATGACGACGAGCCCGTCGAAGGCGTCGAGGGCGGGAAGCCCGTCCCGTCCCTGGTCGGCCCGGAAGGCCCGGACCCCGAATCCGAGCTCGGCGGCCCGAGCCCCGAGCACCCCGGGAAGCCCCAGGGGGGTGTGCTGGACGAAGGCCAGTCGGCTCAGCCGGGTGCGAACGGGCTGCCGTGACCCGGCACGAGCAGGGTCGGGCCCACCGCCAACAGGAGCTCCCGGGAGCGCTCCAACTGCTCCTGGTCGACAGCGAGGGGGTCGACCTCCGGTCCGTCGGCCGACCACCACAGATGGGTGCAGGCCACCAGACCACCGTCGGTGCGGACCAGTGTCGAGATGTCCTCAGCCGTGTGGCCGGGCGTGGCCCGCAACTGCACCGATAGGGAGAGCTCGTAGCCGTCGGCGGGGCGCTCGATCCACACGTCGTCCTTGTAGATCGCCCAGTGGTCGTGGAACCTGGCCTCGGGAAAGAGGGCGGCGTTGAGGGTGTGGTCGGGGTGATGGTGGCTGAACACCACGTCGGTCACCGCGGAGGGTTCGATCCCGAGGTCGCGAAGCGGGGCGAGGATCAGCTCCCGATCGGCGACCATCCCCGGGTCGATCACGATGACGGCGTCGCCGTCGCGCACCAGGGTCACCGTGCTCGCCACCCGGTCGTCGGCGTAGCCCTCCACCAGGATCCTCAGTTCCGCTGCCAACGATCCTCCTCATGCCCCTCTTCTTGTTGCCCGAAGCGTAGGCCAGCGCCTCTCGCGATAGACCCGCCGGGGCCGGTCGCCGTGCCACCACCGATCACCTGATGCGCACGGGGACTCGTTTGAGCCCGTCGGTGAAGCTGGACCGGATGCGTGGCGCCGGACCGTCGAGTTCAAGGCGGGGGAGCACCGGCTGGAGTTCCTCGACGGCGGTGCGCCGGCCGGCATCGTCGGCGTCGGTCAGCACGGCGACCTGGTCCGGATGTCCGAGGAGGGCCTGGACCCAGAGGGTGATGGCCCGACGGGTCGTCTCGTTGCCCGTCACGACGAGGTTCGATCCGCGTCGAGTGGTCGTCCCCGAGCAGCGAGCGCACCGATGCCGTCCGGTTGTCCCCGCCCAGTTGGCCGTGGTCGGGGCATAGGAGCGGTCCTCGGAGCGCTCGTAGGGGCTGATGCAGGGGGCGCCGAACACGGCGATCGACGGCAGGTGGTTGACCACACCGCAATCGCCGCCGCCGGTCCCCCGGCATGCGGCGCGAACGGCCGGGGATGGAATGGGACCTCTGGCCCTAGCGGCGGAGCCTCGGTCGTCGGACACTGAAGGGGTCAGACGCCGCCCAGCAATCAAGTGGCCCGTGGCAAACGGGTCGCTCGATTGCTGGGTTCGGATGGCGGGTAACGCGCAAAAGTCCCTCGAGACGTCCTCCCCCAGGTCCCCGGGGGACTTTTGCGTTCCACCACACCGGGTCGGCCGAAGAGACCACCGCTCGGTTGCGTGAGGGATTATGGCCCTAGAAAATCCTCTCTGTCCGGCGCACGATGGTGCACAGACCTCGCGGATGCGGCCAGGAGTGGGTGGACCGTGGAACGGGGACTCGGGTCGGGCGACCCGGATGCCGGTCGGTCCGTCGTTGGTCGGTGGTCGCCATGGGATTCCCTATCGGAGGAGGACAGATGAGGTACCGCAGTGTCGGTTGTCGCCAGCTTGGGCCCTGCCGGATGGAGAGTTGGGAGCTGGGCGATGTGGCTGGATGAGCGGGGCTCGGAAGTACTCACGCTCCCCGAGTGCCGGCGCCTCTTGGCGTCGGCCGCCGAGGAGCAGCGTCATGGACACCTCGGCATCGGCACCAGTGGTGCACCGGTGGTGGTGCCGGTGAACTTCGTGGTGCACGGTCCCGACGTCCTCGTGCTCGTGGGCGAGGGACTCTTCAGTCGGATGACCGGCCAGCTGGTCGCGTTCCAGGTCGACGGAGCGGCGAGCGGAGCCCGGGCTCCGGAGGACGACGCCCCCTGGAGCGTGCTCCTCCGCGGGCCCGCCCTGGAGGAGTCCCAGGAGCTGACCGAGGCGGAGTGGCTGCGGCCCGAGGTGAGTAGCCCGGGCCATCGGCTGGTCCGGATCCGTGGTGACGCCATCTCGGGCCGGCAGCTCCGTGCCCGGAGTGAGTCCTGAACGGGGGACGCAGCCTTCGCACCGATCTCCCGATCGGATCCGAGAATCGGCGAAATGACCAAATCCCCTGGACTCGGACCCGGCGGTGGCGCATGATTCCGTTGGCGAATGACGGCGCGCATCTCTGTCATGCAGCCTGGTCCTGAGCGTTCGGGGGAGGTTTCGATGCGAGAAGAGGGTTGGTACGTTGACCCCTACGGGCTGCACGATGGGCGTTGGTTCTCCGACGGGACGCCCACCGGTCTGGTGAGGGACGGGGGCGTGGAGTCGAAGGACCCCCCACCGGACAGTCCGTTCGAGGGCCGGCCCGAGCCGATCGAGGTCGGGGGCGACGACCTGGTGGACAGGTCGGAGAACCACACGTCGCCCGGTGGGAATCCCGGGGTGGAGGCCGCCTGGGAGGCGTTCATCGAAACGGGCGGGGACTGACGGCCCCGTCGCCTCAGCCGGACCGGCCCAGGCGGGCTTCGACCTCCAGGACATGACGGGTCGTCTTGAGCACCGTGTCGGGGTTGAGGCTCATGGAGTCGATGCCGAGCTCGACCAGGAACTGTGCCATGTCCGGGTAGTCGGACGGGGCCTGGCCGCACAGTCCCGAGTGGATGTGGTTGCGCTGGCATCCCTCGACGGCGAGGCGGATCATCTCTTTGACCCCTTCGTCCCGTTCGTCGTAGTCGAACGCGACGATCTCGCTGTCCCGATCGACCCCGAGCGTCAACTGGGTCAGGTCGTTGGAGCCGATGGAGAAGCCGTCGAAGCACTCCGCGAAGCGGTCGATCAGGATCACGTTGTTGGGGATCTCGCACATGGCGTAGATCTCCAGGCCGTTCTCGCCGCGGCGGAGACCGAGTTCGGCCATGCGCTCGAGCACGCGCTCGGCTTCGGCCACCCGGCGTACGAAGGGGATCATCAGCACCACGTTGGTCAGCCCCATCTCCTCCCGCACCCGGAGCATCGCCCGGCACTCGAGGGCGAAGCCCTCGGCGTACGCAGGATGGGCGTAGCGAGAGGCGCCGCGGAAGCCGATCATCGGGTTCGCCTCCGCCGGCTCGAAGTCCGCCCCGCCGAGGAGGTTCGCGTACTCGTTCGTCTTGAAGTCCGACATGCGGACGACGACGGGCTTCGGCCAGAAGGCGGCCCCGATCGTGCCGATACCCTCAGACAGCCGCTCCACGAAGAACCGCTCACCGTCGTCGTACCCGCGGATCAGGTGGTCCAGGTCCTTGCGGGCCTCGGGGTCGGTGACCCGCTCGGGATGCAGGAGGGCGAGCGGATGGGCCCGGATGGACTCGCTGATGATGAACTCCATGCGGGCGAGGCCCACGCCGTCGTTCGGGAGGAATGAGGTCTTGAACGCCAGGTCGGGGTTGCCCAGGTTGATCATGATCTTCGTCGCCGGTCGGGCCAGGTCCTCGACCTCACTGCGGTCGACGTGGAATGCCATCTCACCCAGGTAGACCCGTCCGGTGTCGCCCTCGGCGCACGACACCGTCACCATCTTGCCGTCCGGCACCGCGGTGGTGGCATCCCCGGCCCCGACGACCGCCGGGATTCCGAGCTCGCGGGCGATGATGGCCGCGTGGCAGGTGCGCCCGCCCCGGTCGGTGACGATCGCCGCAGCGTTCTTCATCACCGGCTCCCAGTCCGGAGTGGTCGTGTCGGCCACCAGCACCTCACCGGGCCGGAACGAGGGTAGGTCGGCGACGTTCGCGATCACCCGGGCCGTCCCGGCGGCGATTCTCTCGCCCACTGAGCGCCCCTCTGCGATGACGTCGCCCGACGTACCGGTCTCGAGGACGTAGCTCTCGAGGGTCGACGCCGGGCGCTGGGAGACGACGGTCTCGGGACGGGCCTGGACGATGTACATCTTGCCGTCGACGCCGTCCTTCGCCCACTCGATGTCCATCGGTCGCCCGTAGTGCCCCTCGATGGTGACGGCGGCGTCGGCGAGTTCGAGCACGTCCCGGTCGCTGATGCAGAAGTGCTCCCGCTCGGCCTTCTGCGTGGGCACGTTCCTAGTGGTGGCCTTGGTCTCCCCACCGACGAGGACCATCTTGACCGCCTTGTCACCGAGCAGGCGGCGCAGCACGGTGCGATGGCCGGCGGCGAGGCCGGGCTTGTGCACGTAGAACTCGTCGGGGTCGACCGCCCCCTGCACCACGTTCTCGCCCAGACCGTAGGCGCCGGTGATGAACACCACGTCGCGGAACCCGGACTCGGTGTCGAGCGTGAACATCACCCCCGACGAGGCCAGGTCGGACCTCACCATCTTCATCACACCGATCGACAGCGCCACGTCCTCGTGGTCGAAGCCCTGGTCGATGCGGTAGTGGACGGACCGGTCGGTGAACAGGCTGGCGAAGCACCGCCGGCAGGCGTCGAGCAGGCTGTGCTCACCCCTGATGTTGAGGAAGGTGTCCTGCTGGCCGGCGAAGCTGGCGGTCGGCAGGTCCTCGGCGGTGGCCGACGACCGCACGGCGAGACCGACGTCATCCCCGTACTGCTCCTGCAGCCGCCGGTAGCCGGTCAGGATCTCCTCGGCCAGGTCGGAGGGGAGCCCCGCACCGTAGACGAGCTCACGGGCACGCTTGGACCGTCGGGCGAGGTCGTTCACGTCGGCCGGGTCGATCCCGTCGAAGACGGCGCGCAGTGGTTTGAGGACGTCGCCGGCCTCGAGCATGTACCGATAGGCCTCCGCCGTCACCGCGAACCCGTTCGGCACCCGGACCCCCTGCTCCGAGAGATTCTGGACCATCTCGCCGAGCGACGCCGTCTTGCCCCCCACCAGTGGGACGTCGTCGATCCCCAGCTGGTCGAAGAACCGGACGTAGTGGGGAGCGGTCATCGACCTGTCGGGTGGGCGGTCATCGCGAGAGCACGACCTTCAGAGCACCGGTCTCGTTGGCCCTGGCGAACACGTCGTAGGCCTCGATGATCTGGTCGAGTTTGAAGTGGTGGCTGACGAACCTGGCGGACTCGATGTGGTGGGCGCGCACCAGGCGGAGCAGCGTGGGTGTCGAGTAGGTGTCGACGAGCCCGGTGGTGATGGTGACGTCCCGGATCCACAGGGACTCGAGATGGAGCGTCGCCGGTTGCCCGTGCACCCCGATGTTGGCGACGTGGCCGCCGGGCCGCACCAGCTCGGTGCACAGTTCGAACGTCTGGGGGATCCCGACGGCCTCGATGGCCACGTCGGCACCGAGCCCTTCGGTCAGCTCCTGCACGGCGGCCACCGCATCTTCACGGCCGTTGTTGACGGTCACGTCGGCTCCGAAGCCCTTGGCCGCCTCGAGTCGGGAATCGGCGAGGTCGATCGCCACCAGGTGCCCGGGCGAGAACAGCTTGGCGCCGACCAGGGCCGCCAGCCCGATCGGGCCGGCTCCCACGACGGCGACGGTGTCCCCCGGTCGCACCTTCCCGTTGAGGACCCCGACCTCGTAGGCGGTGGGGAGGATGTCGGCGAGCATGAGGATCTCCTCGTCACTCGCCCCGTCCGGCACCGGATAGGTCGAGGTGTCGGCGAAGGGGACCCGGACCATCTCGGCCTGGGTCCCGTCGATGAGGTGGCCCAGGATCCACCCGCCTCCCCCCAGGCACTGCCCGTAGAGGCCCTCCCGGCAGTAGCGACACCGCCCACACGACGAGATGCACGACACGAGCACCCGATCACCGACGGCGAGACTCTTGACCCCGGCTCCGAGCTCCACCACCGTGCCGACGGCCTCGTGGCCCAGGATCCGACCGGCGGTCGTCTCGGGGACGTCGCCCTTCAGGATGTGGAGGTCGGTCCCGCAGATGGTTGTCGCATCCACGCGGACGATGGCATCGGTGTCCTCGGTGATCGTGGGGTCGGGAACATCGTTCCATCCCTTCGACCCGGGCCCTTCGTAGACGAGCGCCTTCATCACGCGGTCCTCCTCGCTTCAGCTTCAGTACTCCAGCATGCGCGCCCGTCGCCCCGTCCACCAGGGCCAAAGGTCATAGTCTCCGTCAGGCCACCCGGGGGCTGGCCATGACGCACCCGGACAGCCACCGGGCCCGGGCCGACCCCCCGAGCGTCGGGTTCCGAGGGGGACGCTCCCGGGCATCCCTCCCCGCCAGGGTGCATAGTTGGGGTCGTGGGGGACCCCAGTGCCGGCACCGAGTCTGCGGTCGGATCAGCCCGTGACGTGGCGTTCCTTCATGCGGCGCGACCGGTGCTCGAACGGTTCGCCTCCTATTTCCGCCCCGAGGTCCGGGGTTTCGATCGGCTGCCGCGCACCGGGCCCTTCCTCGTGGTGGGCAACCACTCCGGCGGCCAGACACCGCCCGATCTTCCCGTCCTGTTGACGGCCTGGTGGCGGGAACGGGGCGTCGACGAACCCGTGTACGCACTGTTCCACTCCTTTTTTCTCGGGCTCCCCGGAGTGGGTCCGGTGATGGCGCGGGCGGGCGCCATCGAGGCCACGACAGCCAATGCCGAGGCCATCCTACGAGGCGGCGGCATCCTCATCGACTACCCCGGTGGTGACTACGAGGTCTTTCGACCGTGGTGGGAACGCAATCGAATCGAATTCGGCGAGCGGCTCGGAGTCGTGCGCCTGGCCCTGCGCACCCAGGTCCCCGTGGTTCCGGCCGTCTCCGTCGGGGCCCACGAGACCCTCGTGGTGCTGGCCCGGGGGGAACGGATCGCCAGGCGGCTCGGCCTCGACCGGAGGTTCCGGATCAAGGTGATGCCCCTCGTGCTCGGACCGCCGTTCGGTTTCGTTCCCGGGGGGATACCGACATGGCCGCTCCCGGCCAAGATCACCGTCGAGCTGGGCGACCCGATCGACTGGACGGCAACGTACGGCCCCGAGGCGGCAGACGACCAGGCCGTGGTCCGTGCCTGTTACGACGAGCTGACGGCCACCATGCAGGCTGCGCTCGACCGCCTGGCGGGAGCCCGTCGACTTCCGGTCCTCGGTTGACCCGGCGGGATCGGGTCTCTGGGGTGGGTGCTGTGCACCCCCTCGGTGGGACCCCGAACGGGGCCGGCCGCCCTCAGGTCGCCCGGCGGGCCGCCTCCACCGACGCCTTCATCAGCCGGTAGCTCCGGACGTCCCCTGTCGTCCCGATCTCCATCAGATTCATCACGTAACCCATCGCCAACTCCAGGTCCGGATCCGCCCAGCCCACCGACCCACCCATCCCGAAGTGCCCGAACGACCGCGGTCCGCCGAGTCCCGCCGACCCCATGACCCCGACGTTGAGCATGAACCCAAGCCCCCACTGGATGTCGAGTCCCATGAGCACGACATCGGGACCGGTGGTCTGTTGGACCAGGGCCCGGTCGAGTTGCCCCGGGGTCAGGATCCGGAACGTCCCCCCCTGCGGGGTCACAACCTCGCTCACACAGGCCGCGTAGAGGCAGGCGAGTGACCTCGCGTCTCCGATCCCGTTGGCGGCAGGGATCTCCGCCGCGTGGAGGCGCGGGTCGTCCCACACGTCCGGGGCCGAGAGCGCGCCGCCGGGGGCCGCCAGCGCCTTGAACAGCGGTCCGTCCGGGGCCAGATAGGCGGCGGCCTGGTCCCCACCTGCGGCTCCGTCCGACCCGGACCCGATCCCGCCAAGACTCTCGAGCGACTGGAGCGGGCGCCCTGATTCCAAGGACTCGAGAAACGAGACGAGACGGGCCACACGATGCTCCTCTGACGCCGGCAACCCGATGAAGAACTCGGCACCGAGCGGTGCGGCGATCTCGTCGCGGAGGTAGGTCCCGAGGCTATGGCCGCTGACCCGGCGCACCACCTCCCCCACCAGCCAGCCGAACGTCGTGGCGTGATAGCCGTGCGCGGTCCCCGGTGGCCACGAGGGTGCCTGCACCTCGAGTGCCTCGATCACGGGGTCCCAGGCCAGTGCCTCGTCGAACGACAGGGTTCCGTCGGTCCAGGCCAGTCCGGCCCGGTGGGACAGGAGGTCGGCGACGGTCACGCCTCCCTTGCCGGCCTGGGCGAACTCGGGCCAGTAGTCCGCCACGGGCGCCTGCACGTCGATCGCCGCCTCCTGGATGAGCTTGTTGGCGCACATGGCCGTGATCCCCTTCGTGGTCGAATAGACGAGGACGAGCGCGTCCTCGTCCCACGACCGCCCCGTCTTCGTGTCGGCGACACCGCCCCAGAGGTCCACCACCTTGTGCCCCCGGTGATAGGCGCCGAAGGCGCACCCCGCCTCCAGTCCCTCATCGAGGTTCGCCCTGAACGCCTCGCGCACCGCTTCGAATCCGGGGGCCACCCATCCGTTTTCCGTGGTCATCTCCGCCATCTTCGCGGAATCCACGTCACCCCGCGACCCGGTCCGGCCGTTCGCGCCGCCCGCCCCGTCGGGCGGGGGTCAGCCTCGGTGTTCGCCGGCGTAGCTCGTTTCGGCGACGCCCCTGGCCCAGGGGTAGTCGGGCTTGCCGGTGGGAGAGCGAAGGACCTCGTCGACGACGGTGATCTCCCTCGGCACCTTGTAGGCGCTCAGCCGGCCACGGGCGTACCGGGACAACTGGTCCACGTCGATGTCGTGGCCGACCCTCGCCTGGACGAGGGTGGCGACCCGCTCGCCGAACCGGGCGTCGGGAAGACCGACGACGATGGCGTCGGCGACGTCGGGATGATCCTTCAGTACCGCCTCCACCTCGTCGGGGAAGACCTTCTCCCCACCGGTGTTGATGCACAGCGACCCGCGGCCGAGGACGGCGATCGTCCCGTCGGCCTCCACGGTCGCCAGATCCCCGGGGAGCACCCACCGCCGGCCCCCGCTCTCCACGAAGGCCCGAGCCGACGCCTCGGGGTCACCGAGGTACCCGAGGGGGACATGGCCACTGCGGGCCAGGTGGCCGATGGCCCCCGAACCCGGCACCACGACCCGGTGGGAGTCGTCGAACACGTCGGTCCGCTCGTCCACCCGCAGCTTCGGTGGTCCGTAGGGGTCTCCCGAGGCCTGCTCGCCACCCACCTGTCCGGTCTCCGAGGAGCCGAAGCGGTCGGCGACAACCCGTCCGGGTAGCAGCTGGGCCAGCTGCGCCTTGGTCGACGGGGACAGGACGGCTCCGCCCGACCCCACCGCCATGAGTGACGAGAGGTCGCGGTGATCCGGGTCGGCGGCCAGGGTGTCGAGGAGGGGACGGGCCATGGCGTCACCCACCACGACCAGCGCATTGACCCGCTCCGCCTCGACCAGGCGCCACACCTCGGCGGGGTCGAACGTGCCTCCCCCGAGGGTGACGACCGTCCCCCCTCCGTACAGGGTGGAGAACGCCAGCCAATGGCCGGCGGCGTGCACGTAGGGAGGGATGGCGAGGGCGGTGATGCCCGGGCGGAGGACGCGGCCGACCAACTCGTCGGGCGACCGGATGACATCACCGAGCGAAAGTGGGTCACCCCCGCCCATGGCGGCGAAGAAGATGTCCTCGTGGTGCCACAACACCCCCTTGGGCATGCCGGTGGTGCCGCCGGTGTACACGCAGTAGAGGTCGTCGGCACTGCGGGCCGGGAATCCTCGGGCCTCGGACTGGTTGCCGAGGACCGCCTCGTAGTCCTCGCCGCGCCCGCTCGGTTCGGTCCCGTCATCCACCTCGATCACCGTGCGGCATCCACGGGTGGCATCCAGTGCCCCCGACACCGGCCTCCCGAACCGACTGTGGAACACCAGACCGACCAGGCCGGCATTTTCATAGAGGTATGCCAGTTCCGCGGCCACGTAGCGGTAGTTCACGTTGACCGGCACCGCCCGGATCTTGAAGCACGCCAGCATGACCTCGAGATACTCGGTCCCGTTGACCAACTGGACACCGAATCGATCCCCCGGGCCGACGCCGACGCCCTCGAGATGGTGGGCCAGCCGATTGGCCCGCCCGTCCAACTGGGCATAGCTCAGGCGACGAGGCCCCGCCACCAGCGCCGGCTGGTCCGGGATGCAGTCGGCGACGCTCTCGAACAGGTCGGCGAGATTGAAGTCCATGCACATCCTCTGGTCACGAAAAGGGTCTTCCGGCCCTGCCGGGGACACTATGCCCCCTCTTAGGATCCCCCGTGACGGACCGAAGGCCAGGGAGAGCGTCCGTCGTGTCGGGGAAAGGGGACCGATGGGGGAGGTCGACGGAACCGCCAGCACCAGCGATCGGCCCGAGGAACCCGCACCCGCGTCGACGCCGCTGGACCAGTTCGTGGGCGGCGTCCGGGCCCTGACGGGATTCCTGCATCGGCGCGCCGTGCTACGGGCCACGCGGGCCATCCCCCGTACACTCCAGTTCGTCGGCACCACGCTGCTCCGTGGCGAGGTCTCGGACTCCCTTCCCGCCCCCCATCTCTCGGTCGGCCTCGCTGCACAGGTGGCCATGGACGAGGTACTGCTGGCGGTGGCCCTGACGCCCCGTCGGTTCCCGCTTCCCGGCGACTACGTGAGAGTGGCGGCGGAGCTCGCCGAGGCGGACGCGCTCTACCGGACCCGGGGCTGGATCGACGATCCCGCCTCCTACCACCGCACACCACCGCCACTCGTCGGTCACGACGTGACGAGGAGCCGGGGCTGGGCCATGGGGCTCAACTACGACCGGCTGAGCTGGGACAGCGGTTTCGAACCGCACCCCGACGAGCCCGGCCGCGAGCGGTGGATGGCGTTCGAGCCCAACCGCACCGCGACAGCGGTCGTGCTCCGTCACCCCGGCACCGACCGGCCCTGGGTCATCGCCGTCCACGGCTTCTGCATGGGATTCCCCTTCATGGACTTCCAAGGTCTGCAGGCGGCACGGATCCACCACGAGTTGGGGATGAACGTGGCCCTGCCGGTTCTCCCACTCCATGGCTCGCGCCGGGTGACGCTGGTCAGCGGGGAGCCACTGCTCTCGTTCGAGTTGATGAACACGGTGCACGGACTGACACAGGCGGTGTGGGACATCCGTCGCCTGATCCACCGGCTACGCGAACAGGGGGCCACCTCGATCAGCCTCTACGGGGTCTCGCTCGGTGGCTACACCGTCTCACTGCTGGCCGGCATCGAAGAGGAGGTCGACGCGGTGGTGGCCGGTATTCCGGTGTCCGATTTCCCGGGGCTCTTCAACCGGCACAGTCCACACCACATCCAGGCCCGTTCCATCGAGCACAGGATCATGGGCGGGGCGGCCGAGAACGTCTACCGGGTGGTCTCCCCGTTGCGTTTCGAAGCCAAGATGCCCGTGGACCGCCGATTCATCTTCGCCGGGTACGGCGACCGCCTGGCCACCCCCGGCCAGGCACAACGCCTCTGGGAACACTGGGGGAAGCCCCGTATCTCGTGGTATTCGGGCAATCATGTCGGCTACCTCTGGTCCAGACAGGTCTCCGAATTCCTCGTGGATTCGCTCGGTGAGGTCTCGTCGGAAGGGGCCACCCGGACGCCAGGGGGTTGAGCGATGGAGAGGATGACCGGTCTCGATGCGAAGTTCCTCTACTCCGAGACACCGACGGCCCACATGCACACGATCAAGGTGGCCGTCTCCGACGTGTCGGCCGTGGCCGGTGGGTTCTCCTTCGACACCCTCATCGAGGTGCTGGACCAGCTGCTTCCCCGCCTGCCACCCTTCCGCCGGCGGGTGGTCCCGGTGCCTCTGGGACTCGATCACCCGCTGTGGATCGAGGACCCGGCCTTCGACCTGAGACGCCACGTCGGCCGACTCGTCCTCGACGAGCCGGGGAGCGACCGGCAGCTCGCCGAGGCGATCGCCTCCTTCGCCGGAACTCCGCTCCCACGCGACCGGCCTCTTTGGGAGCTGCTGGTCGTCGAGGGGCTGGCCGGGCGACGGATCGCCGTGGTGGTCAAGATCCACCACACGGTGGCCGACGGGTCGGCCGCGGTGGCCCTGCTCCGCAATGTCGTCCAGGGCACCGGTGCCGAGCCTTCTCCCGACCCGGTCGAGGACCCATGGCGACCCGAGCCGATCCCGACGGGACGCCAGCTCCTCTCTCTGGCCGCACGCGGCCACATCGCTCGTTGGAAGGGCCTCCCCCACCTGGTCCGCGAGTCGGTCACGCGCACCCGGGCCTCCGAACTCCGCCGCAGGAGCTTCGCCGAGAAGCCACCGGTCCCACTCCACCACGTACCCAGGACCTCCTTCAACGTCTCGATCGACGCCCGACGGACGTTCGCCATGACGGAACTGTCGCTCGAGCACCTGCGGGACATCCGCCGGGCCACCGGTACGACGTTCAACGACGTCTACCTGGCCGTGTGCGGGGGCGCACTGCGCCAGTACCTGTCCGACCGGGGTGAACTGCCCGATCGACCGCTGCTGGCCAGTGTCCCGGTGTCCACCGATCCGGACGCCGCCCGCATGTCGGGGAATCGTGTCGACAGCCTCTACGTGTCGATCGGGACGGACATCGCCGACCCGATCCGCCGCCTCGCCCAAATCCACCGCGGGACGGTGGCGTCCAAGGAGGTCCGTGGTCTACTCGGTCACGACCTCCTGGCCCGGCGGGCCGACGTGGTGCCGCCCCAGGCCTACCGCTCGGCGCTGAGACTCTGGAGCCGCTCGCACCTCGCCGACCTCGTCCATCCGCCGCTCAATGTGGTGCTGTCCAACGTGGCCGGCCCGAAGGATCGGATCCTGTTCGGTCCCATCGAGCTCGAGTCGCTCTACTCGGTCGGCCCGATCCTCGAAGGAATCGGCCTCAACATCACGGCATGGAGCTACGGGAATCGGCTCGGTGTCGCCGTGCTGGGTTCGCCGGCCAGCGTCCCCGACCCCTGGCTGATCGTCGACGCGCTCCGGGCCTCCCTCGACGAGCTGCGGGCCTCGGTCGACCGGTGCGAACCAGGAGCGGTGTCGGCCGCGACCGGGAACGGCCAGGGAACCTCCCGCGTCGGAGGCGCCCCCGGAGGGGAGATGGGACCAACGACCCTGGGCGTCAGGGAGCCCTTCGGTCACCATGGCCCCAGAGGGTGGCGGGTCCCGGGCCCGGCGTCCTCGGAACTAGCAGTCGAAGCGCAGGGAGGTACAGCTGTGACCTTTGGATTCGTCTTCGTCATCTCCGCCTTCGTCGGCGGACTCTGTTGGCTGTTCGGAGCAGCGGCCAGGTGGAGTTCGAAGGGAGAGCCCGAGGGCGCGACGTCCAGGAACGACGATGCCGCGCCCGTGGGCCTCGAGATACCACGTATGGATATCGAGATCCCGGACACGGTCCCGTCCGAGTGGGTCGAGGCTTACCGGGCCGACCAGGAGAGATAGCTGCCGGGCGCCCGGGTGGGCCACGGGGTCGGTGCCTCAGCCGCGGGGCGGGGGGAGGGTGCGCTACCGTTTGCGGCGCAATGCACCTGCCGGTCATCCTCCGGCTGTGTGACGGCCGAAGAGGGATGGCGATGCGTCGAATCGGACTGCTGGGTTCAGTTGTAGTTGTCATGGCGGCGGTGGGCTTCGCCAGCGCCGGCACGACCGCAGTGGCGGTGGCGCCACCAGCGATCACCCATCCGGCCAACCTGCCTGTGCTCGGTGGCCGGACCAGCGCCACCTGGGCCTCCTCGAACTGGTCGGGCTACGCGGAGGCTGGTCACTACACGTCGGTCAGCGCGAGTTGGACCGTACCCACGGTGACCGCCGGCGCGAACGCGGTGAGCCGGGGCCGGTTCGGCAGGCAGCCGTCGACGTCGGCCTGGTACTCGGCCACCTGGACCGGCATCGACGGGTTCAATGACAGCAATCTGATCCAGACCGGGACCGAGCAGGATTTCTACGGCGGCTCCCCCCACTACAGCGCCTGGTGGGAGATCCTGCCGGCCGCCGAGACGGTCATCTCCGAGCCCGTCGCGGCCGGCGACGTCATCGAGGCCAACATCGCCGAGACCCCGACCCAGGTCGTGATCCCCGCCGGTCGGGGCCGGAGCACCTCGGAGCCCGAGTGGACCATCACGCTGTCCGATACCAACGCCGGGCATCCCTGGACGTTCACGACGACCCAGCCGTACGCGGGTACGGGGAACTCGGCGGAATGGGTGCTGGAGGCACCCGAGGTCGACGGGGCCATCGCCACACTGGCCGGTTACGGTTTCCCACCGTCCTCGAGCACGAACGGGGACTTCCACTCCGCCGAGGTGGCCACGACGGTAGGTGGACCGCTCGTCGGGGCCGGCCTCAACCTCCCCAATGACGCCGGGACGTTGATTCAGAACGGCGCGCAGGTCTCCACACCCGGACCCCCGGACACCGCGGCGACCTCCTTCAACACTCTCTACGGAGCCACCGAGCCGCCGGCTCCGACCGGCTGAGCGGAACCATCGGCCCGTCTCCGACGCACGATGCGGGGAAGGTCAGTCTCCCGAGCCGGCGGGAACCGGTGACGGGTGCGTCGACACCAGGCGGACGGTGTGGGAATTCGTCTGGACGAGGTCGCCGAAACGGTGGTCGGTCACGGCACCGGGGGGACCGGCACACCGCACTGGCCGCGGAAGTGCCAGCCACTGTGATAGATCGCGCATGCCTTTCCAAAGCCGTGCACATAGTCGACGCCCACGCTCGTCGTGATGTAGACGCCGACCGAAATCGAAAAGACCAGTGCCACAATTCCAATGAATTTGAAGGCACGCTTCATGGATGGATTACCTTGACTCTCTCGTCAAACGTTCCGCCGATGCTCCAAACTCTCCTGATCCGGACGGCCGTTTGCACTCGCGGGAAGCGGCACAACGCTAACCCATGGTGATCCCGAACCTGCGGTTTTCCGCCTGACGAGCATGGAGCGACGCTCGGGCCGCCGCGAGGTGACGGGGTGCGATCGCGTCTTGATCGCGACGGTCAGGTCCCGGTGCAGCTACTCAACCTCGAGCTCCGGCAGCCGACGATCACCGGTCTAGGCCGGTCTGCCCGCCGGGCCGAGGAGACGGGCCGCCGTTCGACAACGACGCACGCCGCTGCGCGAGGCGCATGTCCCGCTCCCATTGCCAGTCGGCGTCGAACGAGTCCGTGGCTCTCCCGTAAGAGCGGTAGCCCGGCTCGTACTCGTGGCTGTGCTCCTCGTCGGGGTCCGTGTCCCGACCGTGGCGAAGGCGACGGATGCCGGCGCGACCGGCGAGGAAGGCCAGCACGACCAAGAGGGCGACAACCTTTCCCACGGCCAATGCCACATAGGCCGCCATGATGACCACCCACTTGACCAACTTGGCCACAGCGCGGAAGAGCAGGATCATGTGGCCCGGAGCCCGCACGGGAGCGGCACGGGACCGCCCCTCCCACGAGGCTGTTCACGCGCCGACTCCAGTCGATGGATCCTGACCACACGTCAACGATAGGTCACTGCGATCGCCTGCCTGTGGCTTCGATCGCGCAACGACCGGCGCGGATGGCCTCGGTGACGCGGCTCCGGCGCTCAGGGTTGAGCTTGGCTGCCCGCCCGCGAAACGCCTGAGGAATCGGAGGGGACACCGGGACCCCGGAGTCCGGGTGACGTCCAATCCTTGGTGGGAGACCCGATCATCCTGAAGGTCTCCCCGCTGGCCGGGCCTGCCTCGTGAAGGGGGCCCATCGCCTTGGTCGCCCGCTCGAGCGCCCTGTTCCAGGCCTCCGGCGAGTTCACCTTCCGGGCTTCGGTGACGATGGCGTCCAGCTCCTTCGCCTTCCGCTCCGCCTCGGCAGCTTCCTGCTCAGCGATACTCGCCGACTCTGCGTACTTCGGAGTGGCCTGGGCGGTGCGCTCAGCCACCTGCTTGGCATCGGCGGCCGCCTGTTCGGCAGCCTTGGCCGTCTCCGCCGCCCGCTGGGCAGCTTCGGCGGTCTCCTGCACGGCGCGGAGGGCATCGGTCTCTGCCTGCTTGGCGACCTTGGCGGTCTCTGCCGCCTTGCGGGCGGCCTCTGCCATCTTGAGCGACGCCTGCAGCGCGTCGGCCGTCGCCTGCATGGTCTGGGCGACCTCGGACACGACGACCGCGGCTTGCGCCGCCTCCTGCCATGCCTCGGGGGTCCCTTCCTTCCTCGCCCTCGACACGGCCCTTTCCGTCTCCAGGGCCCAGTTGTCGGCCTCGTCTTCCACCGGTTCACTCCTTTGGTCGTCCCGTCGTCCCAACTGGGGACCTTTGACATCTTGAGCAGTCACTTCGGATTCCCCGCTTTCGGGACCAGGTTCCGGCTCGGGGGCGTCTGGTTCCTCGGTCCCTGTCTCGGTGGTCCCGATGGATGGTTCGACCGTGTCGGAACCAGGGAAGGATGCTTCTGAGCGCTCCTCTACTCGGGCCTCGGACCCGTCAGCGTCGGGTCGGCTGGCCTCGGGCTCTCCCGCCCCGGGCTTCTTGGACCCGGATTCATTGGCCTCGGGCTCTCCCACCTCTTCTGCCTCGGGCTCACGGGCGCCGAAGGATTCGGCCACGAGGGGCTCGGGGGTGGCGGCCGACCGCTCCAGGTCCACTGGTGTGGAGTCCACGGCGGGTTCAACGAGGTCCGCCGGTGTGGGGTCCACGGCGGGTTCAACGAGGTCCGCCGGTGCGGGGTCCGCGGTGGGCTCACCGAGGTCGAGGGGGGCAAAGGCCACGGCGGACTCATTTCTCTGGGGGACTCCGTTCCGAGGAAGGGGCGGCGCATAGGGCACGACCCTCTCGATGCGCCGGCTGGCCGTCCGCTGCTCCTCGAGCGGCACCGCCTGTGGACGGAGGGGCGGCGTGAAGGTCTCAGAGGCGAGCATGGGCGGCTTGAACATGTTCTCGGGATCCACGGTCGGGGTGACCGGCGCGTCCATCTCTGAGTCGTCGGCCCGCGAATGAACGTGCATGACCTGACCGGTCAGGTGGAATCCGTCCCAGTACCGCATCAACCCCGGGTCGGTCGCGTCCGGATACCACCCTGCCTCGGCGTGGTCCTGCATCGCCACCGCAGGGACCTGCAGGGCACGCACGGGACTCGAGGGTGCCTCATCGACCTGGGGATCTTTGGCGCGGGGGTCGTTCGAGAAGAACTCCGCGACCTCATTGGGGCCGTCGAAGGTCTCGTCTTCAGCGTCCGTCTCTTTCTGGCGGCGCGAGAACGGTCGAGGTGCCATGTCTGTCTCTCGTCACCTGGACGACATTTCTTGAGGCGTTCACCGTGCCCGTCCGGCTGCAACCCCCCGTTGAGCCGACCGATTTCCAGCTCAAGGCGGCTACCCGGCCTGCCGATGATCCAAGGGTGACCAATCCCACGAGATCGCCCCACGGGGCGACCTCAGTAACACCGGTTCCGAGCCTCGGACTGGACGGCGCGCCTTCTCTCGCATTCCAGCCGGCCGTGGACCTGACCACCGGGCGCCTGCTCGGTTTCGAGGCGCTGCTCCGGTGGCACGACTCCTCCGGCGCCGACATCTCACCGGTGGTCATCATCCCCTGGGCCGAGGCGCAGGGACACATGAACGAACTCAACGCGTGGGTGCTCTCCGAGGCCTGCGCACAGGCTGTGCGCTGGCCCCCGGAGTTCCAGCTGGCGGTGAACTGCTCCGTCTTCAACCTGCACCGAGGCACAGCGGCCATGGCCGCCGCGTCGGCGCTCGAGCAGTCCGGGCTCAAGCCGGACCGACTGACGGTCGAGGTGACCGAGGCCTCGCTGGCCGACGACGAAGCATCGGCCGACCTGCACGTGATGACCCGACTGGGCATCCAGCTGACCGTCGACGACGTCGGAGCCGACTGGTCGGTCCTCGAGAACATACGTGACTGTGTCGTCAATACGGTCAAGATCGACGCATCGCTCATCGCCGGTCTCACGGACCCCGACCGCCAGTGCCGGGAGGCGGCCGAGACGATCACCCGGCGGTGCCGGGCCCTCGGCATCTGCACGGTGGCCGAAGCGGTCGAGACCGCCGAGCAGGTGGCCATCCTGCGAGAGATCGGAGCGGAGACCGCCCAGGGCTACTTCTTCTCCCCCCCGCTCACTGCGGCCGACGCCGCCGAGCTGGCGGCGATGGTCCCTCCCCCCCGCTTCGCCCTCTTCGTTCCCGAGGGCACCTAGCACGAGCGCTCCGGCTTCCTTCCTGAGGGACTCCCGCCTCCACGCCACACCCGTCCCGCGCCAAGATGGCCACCATGGACGACCACGACCGGACCGCCATTCCGGCGGACCACGCCGTCGAAGCGACCCGGACGGCAGCCATCGACCGGTTGAAGGACCTGTTCAGCGAAGGCAGGCTCTCATTCGAGGACTTCTCCGCCCTGCTCGACGGCGTGTGCGCGGCCTCGAGCGAGCGGGGACTGGCAGAGGCGATGGTGCCGACCCCCCACCTCGTCCGGCGGACACCCGTCTCGCGCCGGATGGCCGGACCGAGCGTCTTCCGTCTGGCCGAACCCGGGCTGCAACTGGGACCCGGGTGGCAGTTGGCGGCCCACACGACGGTGGGGACCGGCGTCGGCACCACCCGGCTTGACCTCGCCGCCGCAACTTGGGACGCTGACCACGTCGACCTGCACCTGGAGACATGGGGTGCCATCGAGGTGCTCGTCCCCGTAGGCACCACCGTGCAGTTTGCCGGAGGGTCGACGAACGTCGAGTTCGGGTCGCTGTCCTCCCCCGTGCCCGGCGGCCCGCTGGTGCGGATCCACACGTCCGGCCCCACCGGATCGGTGCGGGTATCCCACCCGCCCGCTCGGAAGGCCCGGCGGACCACCCGCAGGAGACGGTAGGGCACACCTCCCCCCGGCCGCGGGCCACCCCGGGGAGGTCAAGTGGTCGACGACGCCACCCCTGGCCGTGGGGGAATGCAGCCGATAGTGTTCGTCCACAGCTCCAAGGAGGTCCACTCCACAATGGTTGTGCTGATCATCGTCATCGTTCTCGTCGTCCTCATCGCCCTCGGCCTGTGGGGCGCCTACAACGGACTCGTCAAGCGCCGCAACCGGACCCAGGAGGCGTGGTCGGAGATCGACATCGAGCTCAAACGGCGCCACGACCTGATCCCCAACCTCGTGTCGACCGTTCAGGGCTACGCCGCCCACGAGCAGGGGACCTTCGAGGCGGTCACGCAGGCCAGGGCCAATGCCGTCTCGGCCGGCGCCACCGGCGACCCGGACAAGATCGCCCCGGCCGAGAACGCGCTGTCCGGCGCCCTGCGCTCACTGTTCGCCGTGGCCGAGAACTATCCGCAGCTGCGGGCCGTCGAGAGCTTCCTCCAGCTGCAGGAGACCCTGACCGCGACCGAGGACAAGATCGAATACGCCCGGCGCTACTACAACACCAGCGCGAGGGACTACAACGTCGGGCTCCAGACGTTTCCGCGCAACCTGATCGCCGGTCCGTTCGGCTTCAAGGCGGTGGCGTTCTTCGCCGCTGACGACGAGGACCGTTCGGTCCCCCAGGTGAGCTTCAACGGCACCGGTGCCAGCCCCTCGGGATCGACAGCCCCGGGGCCACCTCTGGCCACCGGGACCGAGGGGTTACCCCCCGCCGCCGGGCCCGAAGGGCCGCAGACCGAACACTGAAGGACCCGCTCGCCAGCCGGTCAGACCGACTGGCCCGACGCGATCTTCTCGAGCTCGGCGATCCTCTCCTCGATAGGAGGATGCGTGTCGTAGAGGCGGTGGTACCAGGACTCGTGGTGCTGGAGCGGGTCGTCGATGCACATGGCCGCCGTGGCGTGGTTCATCCCCTTGAACGGCTTGTCGTTCTGCTGCAGCTTCTTGAGCGCACCGAGGAGCCCTGCCGGGTTGCGTGTCAGCTCCACACCACTGACGTCGGCCAGTGACTCTCGACGCCGCGAGAGGGCCAGGCGGATGAGGGGACCGAAGATGAAGCCGACGACGGCGAGCAGCGCGCCGCCGACGAAGATCACGAGGATCAGCTGGTTCCCCCGGCCCCCGCCCCGCCCCGCCCCGGCGAAGAAGGCGCTCCGCCAGAGGATGCTGGCCAGGAGGGCGGCCATGCCGATCATGGTCCCCACCACCAGCAGGAGGCGGATGTCGTGGTTCTTGATGTGGCTCATCTCGTGGGCGGTGACGCCTTCGAGCTCCTCGCGGTTCATGATGGTGAGCAGCCCGGTGGTGAACGTGATCGAGGCCCGCTCGGGACTGACGCCGGTGGCAAAGGCATTGGGGGACGGGTCGTTGATCACATAGACGGCCGGCTGGGGGATCCCCTCACCGATGGCCAGTGCCTCCACGATGTTGTGCAACTGCGCGTACTGGGTCGGATCGGCCGGCACGGCGCCCGAGACCCGGAGCACCAGCCTGTCCCCGGAGCTCAACGAGTAGAGGATCCCCATGATGGCCAGAATGCCGGCGATGACCATGCCGATGATGACCGGCTTCCAGCCGTAGTTGGGTGCCGGTGCGGTGGCATAGCCGTTCGTCGCCGCATGGCGGTAGAGGGCCTTGAACAGCAGGCCGCACACCGCTCCGATGGCCAGCCAGATCACGAAGAACAGTCCGATGAAGATAACGCTTCGTCGCTTGTTACTAGCGATCTCGCTGTACACGAGCCGAATCCTAGGGCATCGAGGGTCGGCGATCTCCGGGGCGGTCCGACACGGGCGTGGACCCCCGGGATGACCGTCGGCACCCGGGCCGACCCGCGGGCGTTCAGCGCGGCACCGGTTGGGACCCTCGGGGCCGCCGGGCTGGAAGTTGGCGGTAGGGTCGGGCCCGGAGGTGGACGGACATGGCAGCCACAGTGAGGTACGTGATCGGGTCCGAGGCCCGCTGCACCGACGGGATCTGCGGTGAGGTGAAGCGCATCGTGATCGACCCGGTCGACCAGGAGATCACCCATCTCGTCGTCGAACCGAAGCACCGGGAGGGTCTGGCCCGCCTCGTTCCCCTCGGCCTGGTGGACGCCGAGGGAGGGGACGTCCGACTCGGGTGCACGCTGGCCGAGTTCGACGACCTCGCCATGGCGGAAGAGACGGAGTTCCTCCCCGGAACCACCGGATTCTCCGACTACGGGTCAGGGGAGGTAATGACTTGGCCCTACTACGGCGTGGGCGCGCGCATGGCGGAGGTGTCGAAGACCATCACCTCGGACGCCGTCCCCGTGGGTGAGGTGGAGGTGCGACGGGGCGAGGAGGTCCACGCCACCGACGGCCGCGTCGGGCGGGTGGAGGGACTCGCCATGCGGGCCGAGGACCACCACGTGACCCACGTGCTCCTCCAGGAGGGTCATCTGTGGGGCCACAGGCAGGTGGCCATCCCGATCGGTTCCGTGGTCGGGATCGACGACGGCGTCCGTCTGTCCCTGTCCAAAGCCGAGGTCGAGGCCCTGCCGGCCGTCGACGTCGACCGGTTGGACGCCTGACGTCGTCGCCGTCTATCGCCGTGGACCAAGTGGCTGTCCCACCGGCCCGGCCCGGCCCGGCTCCCGACATCCGTCCAGGACGGCCAGGATCTCGTCGCCCCACCGCTCGAGCCGGTGCGGCCCCATCCCCCGGCAATCGGACAGCTGGGCCAGGCTTTCCGGGGACCGGTCGGCGATGCCGACGAGCTCCTTGTCGTTGAGCACGACATAGGCGGGAAGGCCCTCGGTCTTCGCCACGGCCGACCGCCATTCCCGGAGCGCCCGCTCCGCCACCGCCGGGGACGCACGGCCGGCCGCTCCGGGAGCGACGAGTGTGGCTGTCCTTCCCTCGACCCGGACATCGACCCCGAAGGGCACCTCGAGACGGGCGTCTCCGACGGCAAGGACGGCGCCGGTCTCCGTCACGTCGCCGATGGTGCCGACCTGCCCCCGGTGCTCGACGGCGATCCCCACTGAGGCCTCAACCGTCGGCAACGCCACCGTCGGGACGGCCGTCGGCCG
This sequence comes from uncultured Acidimicrobiales bacterium, assembly GCA_963725395.1. Taxonomy (GTDB): domain Bacteria; phylum Actinomycetota; class Acidimicrobiia; order Acidimicrobiales; family RAAP-2; genus Bog-756. The sequence continues at coordinate 174,425 of CAVRYH010000009.1, forward strand.
ACGGGAAGCCTTGCGTCGACCGCTCCCTGCGCCAGGTGGGCGACCGTTGTCCGAAGCGAGCGTGACCGACCCTCCGCGCCGAGGTGCAGTCCTCGGTCGTGTGCCGTCCAGCTCATCGACGAAGGGTGACGGGGTCCCGGCGTCGGCCAGGACGGCGACCTGGTCCCGGGCCCGGGTGAGAGCCACGTGGAACACCCGGCGCTCCCCCTCCTCGTCGTCGTCGAGCCGATGGGGGAAGAGCCCCTCCGAGGCACCGAAGACCAGCACCCGGGCCCATTCCTGGCCCTTGATCCTGTGCACCGTCGACAACAGGACAACCGGTCCGTCCGCCGGCGGCCGGCCGAGGACGCCACGCAGCCACGGCTCGAAGGTCGACGGATCGGGCTGGAACGCAGCCAGCGACTCCAGCGCCACGAGGTCGTCGGTGTGCGTGGACCGGTCGGCGTCCCGGCGGGACGAGTCGAGGGCGTCCATGGTGTCGTCGAGTCCAACCTGCACACGGATCGACCGGAGGGCGGCGGCCGTCGACAGCCGGCACACGTCGACCACCATGTCGAGATGCTCGGCGTACTTCTGCAATTTGGGGACATCTCGACCCGAGAGTCGTCCCGCCAATCGCCGGATGTCGGTGATCGACGTGGACCGGCCCCCGGTCAACATGTCGCCCACCATCGGGGCGATGCCACGCGAGGGACGCCGGATCGTCTCTTTGATGTCCTCGGTGCGGATGTGGTCGGGATCGGTCCCGATCCGGAGATAGGCGAACGCGGTCCGCATGCCGGTCCGGCGCAACACGTTGACGTCGAGAGGTGTGCTGCAGGGCACACCGGCCTCGACGCAGGCGATCTGTACCGGCAGCAGAGCGGAGTTCACCCGGGCCAGGACGGCGATGTCCGAAGTGTCGACCCCACCGGCCCGCCACGCCTCGATGATCTCGACGGCGAGCCGGGCCTGCTCGTCACCGGGTGCGGTGCGAACGGCGACAGGGCCGGATCCGGCCAGCGGGCCTGTGGGCACGGCCTCGCCGTCGGTGCGTTCGCTCGCCGGCCTGACGACCTTGTCGATGCGACGGTGGTTGTAGGAAAGGAGATGGCGGCTCGCATCGACGATGGCGGGCGCACACCGGTAGTTGACTTCGAGCGGGTAGTGGGCGGCGCCCGGGAAGTGGTCGGCGAAGTCGATCAGGTAGTCGGGCGTGGCGCCGGCGTAGCCGTAGATGACCTGGTCGTCGTCGCCGACACCGAAGCAGTCGAGGCCGGGGGCCGCCACCAGCCGGAGCAGCAGCAGGTGGGCCGGATTGAGATCCTGGAACTCGTCGACCAGGAGACGACGACACCGGGCCTGAGCGGCGAACCGGGCCTCGGGGACGGTGACGAGGATCTCGAGGGCGCGGTAGATCTGCTCGTCGAAGTCCACGGCTCCGGCATCGGCCAGGGCGGCCCGGTAGCGGTCGAAGCCTTCGGCGACGCCGGCGGCGTCGGGCAGTGCCGCTTCGACCGATTCCGGTGACGCCAATCCGAGGCGGATGGCGGAGAGCGCGGCCACGTAGGGGGCGACCGTGTCGGTGTTGGCCTGCCGACGCACGTCGAACTGGCGCTGGATCAGCTCGCGCACCTCGATCTCCTCGAGGACTCGCAACCGGCCGGCCATGCCGGACTCGTTACAGATCTGGAGTCCGAGACTGTTCAGGGTGCGGATGTGCGGTCCGGCGGGAGTCAGGAAGTCGGCGCACCGCTGTCTCATCTCCTGGGCGGCCCTGGCGTTGTAGGCCACAGCCGTGATGCCGGCCCGAGGGGCGCCTCGGCCGGTGACGAGGTGCCGCAGTCGCTCGGTGAGGACCCGGGTCTTGCCCGAGCCGGCCGGGGCGATCACCCGGGCCGGGCCGGACCCGTGCCCGACCGCTGCGAGCTGGTCCGGGGCCAGGTCGGCCTCCGGCGCCCGGTTCCCGGTCGGGTCGAGCGTCCCCGACTCGGCGCTCCACCGGTGGACGACGCCGATGGCCGAGGCGGCCCTCGGCGGGTCCGGGGGTCCCCCGTCGATGAACAACGGCCGGCCGTCCCGGTCCTCGACGTCGGCAATGCCGCCCTCGGTGACACCGGAGGCGGCCCATCTCCGAGCGGCCTTGCGACCGTGCCACCAGATCGGTTCGCCGTGCCGGGCGTCGTAGGTGTTGGCCCAGACGAGAAACTGCAGGCGCTCCACGGCGAACCCGAACCCCGGATCCAGCTCGTACACCGCTCCGGAGAAGTACTGGGGAACTCGCAGCTGAGCGGCGTCGACCGCCAGCTCGATCACCAGGGGCACGCGGGCCGCCCAGGCCGAGTGCAGCTCGGCGAGCACCGAGGATGGATCTGTGAGCTGCTCGGCGCCCACCGCCACCCTCGGACTGGAGGCCCAGGGTCCGGGCGGTTCGGCGCCGGGACCGACCACAACGCCCCTTCCGAGTTCGGGCGGGCCGGGATAGGGCATCACGCCAACCTAGCGATGGGCTGCATCACTGCTGGTCAGGCCGTTCCGGCGGCTCACCCGCCCCCCCGGCCGACCGGGTTCAAGATGAACAACGACCGGGTTCAAGATGAACAAAAGGTGACTTTTAGATGAACGTAGGGTAAACTGGAGACATGAAGTTCACGAATGGCACACCACAGGGGTGGTATCTCGATCCGTACGGGGCCCACGAGGCGCGCTGGTTCTCCGCCGGGTCGGCCACGGCGCTCGTCCGGGACGGATCGAGCGAATCGACCGATGCCCCACCGGACTTTCCGTTCGTCGGCCGGTTGGTGCCGGCTCCGCAGCCCGAGGGGGAGCTGCTCCATGCCTCGGGCGGGCAGGAGGATCAGAGCGTCCGTGCCGCCTGGGAGATCTTCGTCTCGACCGGCGGGGACTGACCGACCCCGGCGGGCGGCCGATCTCCATCACGGCCAGGCGGGCCCCCCCGACGCCGGCGGTCCGGCCGGTGCAGCGCCACGCCCAGAGCTCTCACCGCCCTCGCCCCTCAGTGGTCGCCCGTAGATGCAGAAGGCCGGGGGACGAGCCCCCGGCCTTCTGAGCCGGCGCCCGAAGGCACCGGCACTGCTGTCGACTGCTAGGAGGAGATCCCGACAGCCGGTGAGCTCAGCGGTGAACCGCCGGCCGACCCGTAGAAGGTGGCGTCACCGAAGCTGAACACACCACCGTCTGCCGCGCCCAGCCAGTAGCCGCCGCCGTCAGACGAGGAGGTCAGTCCGACGATCGGGGCATTGAGGCGCAGATTGCCGGTCGAGCCGTGGAAGACGGCATCACCGAAGCTGAACACGCCGCCGTCCTTGGCCACCAGCCAGTAGCCGCCGCCGTCCGGTGTCGACCCGATGCCGACGACCGGGGCGTTCAGCACCTTGCCGCCCTCCGAGCCGTGGAAGAAGGCGTCGCCGAAGCTGAACACGCCGCCGTCCTTGGCCACCAGCCAGTAGCCGCCGCCGTCCGTCGACGTGGCGATGCCGACGACCGGGGCGTTGAGGTGCAGATTGCCGGTCGAGCCGTGGAAGACGGCATCACCGAAGCTGAACACGCCGCCGTCTGCGGCCACTAGCCAGTAGCCGGCGTCATCGGCCGTGGGCACGATGCCGACGACCGGGGCGTTCAGCACCTTGCCACCCTCCGAGCCGTAGAAGTGGGCGTCTCCGTAGCTGAACACGCCGCCGTCTGCGGCCACCAGCCAGTAGCCGGCGCCGTCCGCGGTGGAGGCGATGCCGACGACCGGCGCATTGAGGTGCGAGCCGGACGGGTCACCCAGGTTCTTCTCGCTCCCGAAGGCGGAGACGTGGCCGTTGGCGCTCACCAGACGGTACCCGGTGCCCGTCTTCACCTGTCCCACGGGGTAGCTCTGGACCACGGCGGTGAGCGTGCTGGGCGTGGCCGACGCGTCCCCGATGGCGTAGGCGATGTAGACGTCGCCGGGGTTGAGCGTCAGGTTGACCGGCCCGATGACCGCTGGCGTCGGGGACGTCGACGGGTTGAGGGCGACCGAGACCGGCACCGTACCGGCCGGGACGGACAGGGGTCCGGCCGATTGGGGGTTGCTCAGGTCGCTGACCACCTGGTTCGAGCCCGCGTAGACGTCGACGGCGGGAGCTTCCGCGGTGTGCCTGACGAGGACCCAGGCGTTGCCGGCGGCGGTCGGTGTCGTCGGATTCTGGTACAGATTGAGCGTCGGTGCACCGCCAGCGCTCAGATTGGCCACGATGGTGGCGTTCTCGTTGGCGGTGAGGTTCGCCGTCGTGCTCAGAAGTTGCGTCGAGGTGCCCGCCGCATTCACGGCCACCGAATAGCTGCCCGGCGGTACCGTCAGTGGCGCGCTGACCGACCCGAAGGTCAAGTCCGAGAGGACCTCGGTCCCGTTCACGTACACGTCCACCGGAGTGTTGGGGATCCCGTGGACGACGGTGACCGTGGCGTCGCCCGGTGCGACGGCTGCCGTCGAGACGCCGCCCCCGGTGAACACGGTTATGGCGACGACCAAGGCCGCCACCAGCCCCAGGATAGAAAGTTGCTTCCGCATACACTGACCTCGTATTTCGTCGGTACAGAGGGGTAGATCCCCCCTTTCACCCCTGTGTTCGTAGCGTAGGCCCTTTCGGATGCCGAATCACGGGAAAATTTCTGGAGCGATGGACGAAACCGCGGTTGCCGTCGATCTCCCGACCGCTTGCGGCCGACAGGAGCGGGAGCCCCGTGCGTGGGATGCGGGCGGGGGCCGTGTCGGTGAAGGCCGTGACACATCCAATGACAAATTCGCCGTGACAGATTCAAGCCGTGACTATCCAAGGAGTCCGGCACGTGGGTCATGCGTCGACAGCGCGGTCGGTTCGGTGCGGGTCGACCGGATCGAACGCCCGAGACACCGGATCAAAGGTTCGCCGTGACAACGCCCTCGCCGCGGGCGTATCGTCGTCACCACCCGTAGGCAGGGCGCCGTCGGCTCGCCACCACGTATGGTGGCCCGGCACTCGGAGGGACCGACCTCTGGCGTGGCCGGTCTGCCACGGATACCAGGGGGTGACGGGGGTGACGACCTAATGCCGGCGAACAAGCTCGTCGACCCGTTGGGGGCTCCTTGGCGGTCCGTTTGGCACGCGGTGAAGGAGTGGGCCGATGGACTGCATCAGTGGCCGCGCTGGCTGACTGGACAGTCACCGCCACCCGACAAGCGACAGCGCACAGTCGCCGCCTGGGCGGCCGGCGCGATCCTGCTCGCCGTGGCGGTAGCCGGTCTGACCTCGACGGTGCCGAACGTCCCGACCCACAAGGCGGCCGCGCCCACCCCGACGACCACGTCAACGTCAACGTCCACGTCCACGTCCACGACACCCGACAGCTCGACCTCACCGACCTCTCCGGCCGCTCCGGCCGCTCCGGCGTCACGGGCCATACCGGACGGCGTTCTGGCCGCGACCATCGCCGCAGCCGCGAGCCAAAGGGCACCCGTGGTTCCCGGCGCTTCCACGAGTACTGCCGCCGGCACGGCCACAGCGGCGGCGGGCACCGGCGGAACGGCGCGGACCGCCTCGCACAAATCGAGTTCCAGAACCCCGAAGACGGGCAGGGTCCGGGCAACCCGGACTCCCAGGAAACCGCGTGTCCTGAGGACCCCACGCACCCGGTTCGATCGCCGGTCCAACTAGCTCCCACCACCCACATCCCGTGCAGTGGGGATGCTCCGGTGCCGCCCTCAGGACCGGAGGCGGCTGGCCGGAGCCTGTGAACCGTCGGGAACGATGGCGTTCGAGCCGACCATCTTGACCTGGGTGCTCTCCTCCAACGGGTCGGGCTTCGGCGCGATGATGAGCTGGTCCCGACCCTCGCGCTTGGCCGTGAGCAGGGCTTCGTCGGCGCAGGCGATGATCTCGCCCGCGCTGGTCGCGTAGGTGGTGTCGGCGAGGCCGACACTCACCGTGAAGGGGGGAACCCCCGAAGCGGCGATCGAGTCCCGGAGTGCGGTCCGGAGCCGGTGGACGATGGGCGCGGCCTCGGTGACGTCGCAGCCCACATAGGCGAGCAGGAACTCCTCGCCGCCGAACCGGCAGACGAGGTCGCCGGTGCGTATCGCGGCTTGGCAGATGGTGGCGAAGTGGCGCAGTGCCCGATCGCCGGCGGCGTGGCCGTGGGTGTCGTTGAGGATCTTGAAGTGGTCGAGGTCGGCGAACGCCACAGCGTAGGCGGAGCCCTCACGGTCGAGTCGGCGGAGCTCCTCTTCGAAGCTCCGCCTGTTCATCTGCCCGGTGAGCACGTCGGTCGTGGCCGCGAGCTGACTGGCCGCCATGGCACGGAGCAGTCCGATGCGCCCACCGGCCTGGGTGGCCAGCGTCTCCACTCGCCCCCGTTGGACGTCGTTGAGCGACGTCCCGACCGGCCCCGTGAAGTGGATGACCCCCGTCGGGGTCCCGAGGACGGTGACCGGGACACAGAGTGCGGAGAGCTCTCCCGAACGGACGGCGAGGTGGGGGCACGTGGCCAGTCCACCGCTGTCCGAGAACTCGAGGACCTGGCCCCTTCGGACCGCCGGGCATCCCCACGGTGTGCCGACACCACAACCGGGGGAGCCACTGGTGGGCGACTCGGCGGCCTGGTGGATGTGGGTCCGGCTGGAGTCGGCCAACAGCAGTTCCCCCGGCCCGTCCCACACCATGTCGAGCGCCCTCCCGATGACTTGGAGGACATCCGGCTCGTGCTCGGACATCTCGAGTGCGTCGTGGAGATCGGCCGTGAACTGGTGGCGGCTCGCCGCCGACCTCAACCTGTCCTCCTTCTCGGAGATCTCCCACCGTTGCGCGGCCAATGCCTTGTGGATCGGGAGACCGCTCGTGTAGGTGAGGACTCCGAGCGCGGCCGCCAGGAAGATCCCCGCCGTCGCGAAGAAGCCTCCGATCCCTCGCTGCAGCCCGAAGTGACCGCTCACCCACCAGACGACGGCGAACGCCACGAGAAGGCCGGCGACGGCGCGGAGGGACTCGACCGCGAGCGTGCGCTTCGACGGATCGATCGAGCGCACCTTCTCATTCGCCAGATGAAGTGGTTGTTCGTCAGCCGTCATCGAGATTCCTTCCCTTCGTCCTGTATCGGTCGGGAAGGGCCACAACCTGAAGGCGCAGTCCGCCCCGCACCGACCCGCCCAGCTCTGTCGGCAGGGGTCCGTCACGGCGGGCTCGCGCCCCTTGGGGGCCGGGCCATAGTCGCCCAGGCATGCCTCTGAGCTGGATCATCCGGCCAGTGCCTCCTCCGCCGTCCCGGCCCCGGCCTGGCGGCCATTTCCCTACTTCGCCGCCCGGAACAGGCGGTGATGGAGACAGCCGGTCCACCGACTGGCCGGGCGGGGTGGCGGTCCCCCGAGACGGTCGGCCGGGCTGACCCGGGCATCGGGACGTCCGGATGACGTTCAGGAGCGGAGCTGGTTCTCCTCGGGCTGGAGGGCCCGGCACGGCTCGCCCCGCAGCGAGTTGCACGCCGGCAGGGTCGGCGTCGCATCGACACCGGTCACCGCGTTGACCACCAGGGCCGAAGGGGTCGCACCGCCCAGCCCCACCGTGGCGGTCTGTCCGTCGTCGAGGGTGTCGAACTCCCAGATCGGCCGGTCGCCACCGGGGGCGGAGATGACCACCCGCAGCGCCGTGCCCGGCCTGAACGTGTGGGCGATCGGGTCGATCGGGATCTTCACCAGCTTGTAGGCGTGCGGCTCGAGGCTCTGTGCCTCGGCCGCCGTGTAGTTCGGATCGGTGAACAGGTCCGTCGAATCGGCCAGGTCGACCTGGTTCGAACTGCGGAGGAACCCCGACGTGATGTACTCCTCCTGACCGGCAGAGGGTCGCGCCTCGGTGACGGTGGCCTGGAAGTCCTCGACCGGCGCCGACGCCCGGACCCAGAGGTCGAGCGTGGCGGGCCCCACGACGGTGGTCGCCTCGGTGAACGGAGCGGTCTGGAAGGCGATCCCGTCGGCGGCGGGGACGGGCGTCCAGTCCCAATCCGGGTCGGCCGCCCACGCATTGCCCGACGGGGGCAGGCTGGTCGCGGGGCGGGCACCGGGGTCGAGCGTGAACGTGGTGCTCCTCTGCGGGCTGGGGGCGGTCGCTCCCAACGTGCCGCGCTGTCCGAAGTACAGCGTCTCGACGGTACCCGTCGGCGGCCAGCTGGCGAAGTCGGCCGAGTAGGTCGACTGGATGGCCCCCGGCCCGGCGGCCCCGGCGCCGTTGTCCAACAGCACGTGCACCAGGGGCGTCTGGGCGGCGAACTCGGCGCGGGCGGTCTTCACGTTCGGTGCGCTCGTGAACCGGATGGCCGGGAGGGGGGCCTGGGACGACACCCCCGAAGCGAATCCGGTGAACTCGTCGAGGATGAGGGCGGCCAGGGGACTGGGACCGGTCGGGACCTTGTCGGCCACGTAGATGTCCAGGAATTCCAGCCAGCGACTGATCGTCTGCGGGTCGGTCGAATCGATGTGCCCGCCGTTCACCATGGTGGCGAACAGAGGTGTCGTCTTCGGGATCGCATCGATGAGCGCCGGCCACTGGGGCCCGGTCTGCTCGTCCTGGAGGGCGCCGGAGAGGAAGACCGGCACCTTGATGTGGCTCGCCCAATCGGTCATCGACCGGCGGTCGAACAGCGACGGATCGCGCCCGGAACCGGTGCCCGGAGCCACCAGCTGGGGCCCGACCAGGCTCTCGAGGCTCTCTGACTGGTTGTGGAGGGCCTGGTTGGCCAGGCAGGTCGACGATGCCCCGCCGCTGGCCGACAGCTCCGCATCGATCTCGTAGTAGGTCCACGATTGGCCCACGTTGCTGACCGGCGTCGGAGACAGCTGGCTGACCCCCCCGGCGGTGTAGGTCGCGGCGGCCATGGCGTCGTCGATGCGCGAGCTGATCCAGCTCGCCGCGAAGCCGTCGTTGTAGATGCCACCCGGGTAGCCGGTCGAGAAGAGGTCGTCGGTGGGGCTCATGGGAGCGATGGCGGCCAGTCCGGGGGGATCGGTGCCGGCGGAGGGGAACTGCGACAGACCCGAGTAGCTGATGCCGACCATGCCCACCTTGTGGTTGGCCACCCAGGACTGGTGGGCCACGATCTCGATGGCGTCGTAGGCGTCGTAGTCCGACGGGTAGCCGAAGAGGTCGAAGGCTCCGCCCGAGCATCCGGTCCCCCGCATCTGGAGGCTCACCGTGGCGAAACCCGACACCCGGGCCAGGATCGACCCCACCGCGGTGGCCGTGTCGGGGAGCAGGTTGGGATCACCGCAGTCGGTGCAGGGCGTGTGGAGGGCCTCCGAGATGATCGTGGGTATGGGATCGGTCGGGGCCGCCGTGTCGTAGCCGGAGTACTCGATGACCGTCGGACACGGACTGGAGGCGGAACAGGTCCCTCCGTATGGGTAGCGGACAGTGGCGGCGAGCTGGATGCCATCGCGCATGGTGATGTAGTTGAGCCCCTGATGCATGGGCTGGTCGGTGTAGAGGGGCGACCGCGGCCCGGGATTCTGGCCGGGAGCGAGCACGGCGAAGGGGGCCGTGCTCTGCCCGGTGGTGCCGTCGACCCAGTAGTAGCCGCCTCCCGGGGTGAGGTCCCGGATGATCAGCGAGCCGAGTGAGTCGGCCTGGCCGGGATTGGCGACATTCGACACGAAGGAGCGGTGCTGTAACAGCGTGATCCGGTCCCCGGGATGGGCACCGGTCAGCCACGCCTCGTCGACCGACCCGTCCCCGTGGAGCGTCGGACTGGCGGCGGCACGCCGGCTGGCGGACACCCCGGCCGGGGCATGCCGCCCGGTGGCCGCCGTGGGGGTGGTGCCCGACCTGGCGGACGCTCCGGCGGCGTTGGCGCTCACGAGCAGGCCGCCTACCAGCAGGAGCGTTGAGGCGGCGAGCGCCACCGATCTCGACGTCCGTTTGCTGTAGTTGCGCATGGCTCCCCCCGTGGCACTCGTGCGTTCGTCTCGGTCGTCCCGGCCCGATACCCCCAAATCATGGCATCGAACCGAGGGGCCCATCCGCCGGGCCCCGGGCGCGGCCGTCGGTGGGTGTGCCACGATGGCCCCGCAGGGGACCGGATCCCGATCCCGCACGTGTTCTTCGGGGGACGCTCGTGGATGACCTGGAAGGCAAGGTGGCGGTGGTTACCGGCGGGGCGGCCGGCATCGGACGGGGTCTCGTCGAGGCGCTGCTCGACGAGGGCTGCCGGGTGGTCGTGGCCGATATCGAAGCCCCGGTCCTCGATCGCGCCGTCGAGGAGCTCGCCGGGCGTGGGGATGTCCGCGGCGTGGTGACCGATGTCTCCGACTCCTCGTCGGTCGAAGCCCTCGCCGAACTGGTCTTCGCCGAATACGGGGCTTGCCACGTCTTGTGGAACAACGCCGGTGTCACCTCGGGGGGAGGTGGGAATCCCTGGGACCAGGAGCCCAACGACTGGAAGTGGTGCTTCGGGGTGAACGTCTTCGGAACCGCCAACGGGGTGCTCGCCTTCGTGCCGCGGATGATCGACTCGGGCCAACCCGGTGTCGTCGTCACGACGTCCTCGGGTGACGGGGGCATCGCCCCGGTGCCCTATGCGTCGGTGTACGCCTCGTCCAAGGCGGCGATCAGCTGTTTCACCGAGGCCCTGGCCCATCAGTTCCTCGCCCAGGGGACCAGACTGCGGGCGGCGATCTTCTACCCGTCGGGTGGGCTGCTCGAGACCGGACTCTGGGAGGCCCAGCGGAACCGACCCGCGGACCTCGCCCGTCGGCGGCCCCGACCGCCGGCCCCGGGCACCACGTTCGCCGAGTTCAAGGCGACCCTGGCCGCCGCGGGCCGACCGACGGACGTCGTCGATCTCGCCGAGTTGGGGAGGTTCGCCGTCCAGGGTGTGAAGGAGGGACGCTTCGTCATCGGCCACAACCTCGACGCATCGGCCCGGCTTCTCCATGCCCGGGCCGACGCCATCGGGTCGGGTGACCTGCCGCCTTCGGCCCTCGAAGGGATCGGGTGACTTGGTAGCGTTGCCTCTCGCCGAAGTGATCAGGGGGATGCCATGACCGTCGAGCTCGCACCGGATCACCGCTACACCGTCATCTCGTCGGACGCGCACGCCGGCGCCGACATCGCTGACTACCGCCCCTATCTGGCCACAGGGTGGCACGACGAGTTCGACGCCTGGGCGGCGGCCTACGTCAACCCGTTCGCCGACCTGCTCGCCCCCACGGCCTATCGGAGCTGGGACTCGGATCGGCGTCTGTCCGAGAACGAGGCCGACGGGGTCACCGCCGAGGTGATCTTCCCCAACACGGTCCCACCGTTCTTCGAGGAGGGGAGTCTGGTGGCGCTCCCTCCGACCGAGTCGGACTACCAACGGCGCTGGGCCGGCCTCCAGGCCCACAACCGCTGGCTGGCCGACTTCTGCGCCAAAGTGCCGGGGCGGCGGGCCGGGGTCGTCCAGCTCCTCGCCAACGACATCGACGACGCACTGGCCGAAGTCAGGTGGGCCGCGTCGACGTTTTCACCCTTCGGCGGGGTGCTGCTGCCGTCGCTCCCACCCGGGTCGCCACTGCCCCCGCTGTGGGATCCGGCCTACGAGCCGTTGTGGAGTCTCTGCGAGGAGCTCGGCGTCGTCATCAACATCCACGGGGGCGGTGGACTGCCCGACTACGGCGACGCCGAGGCCGCCCGCGGCATCATGTTGGTGGAGTTGCCATGGTTCTCGCACCGGTCGGTCTGGCACCTCATCTTCGGCGGTGTCCTCGAGCGCCATCCGGGGCTCCGGGTCGTGTTGACCGAGCAGGGCCTGGCCTGGCTGCCGCGTGGGCTCGAGACCCTCGACTGGTTCTACGGCCGCATGACCCTGGGCGATGCGGCCGAGGCCAATTTCTTCGGTGCGGCGGCCAAGGGGATGTCGATGACCCCGAGCGAGTACTTCCGGCGCAACTTCTCGGTCGGAGCCAGCTTCCTGCGCTCCAGTGAGGCCGCTCTCCGGTACGAGGTCGGGGTCGAGCGGATCATGTGGGGAGCCGACTACCCGCACTCCGAGGGCAGCTACCCGTTCACCCGCGAGGCCCTCCGCGCCGCGTTCGGTGGCTGCGACCCCCTCGAGACCCAGCAGATGCTCGAGTCCAACGTGGCCGAGCTCTACGGCTTCGACCTCGAGGGCCTGCGGGCGGTCGGGGACGTCATCGGCCCCACCGTGGCCGAGGTGGCGACGCCGCTGCCCGTCGAGGAATACCCCACCGGCTCGACCTGCAACGCGTTCGACCGCCACCAGGTCCTGCGCTCCTGGTAGGCCGCCTCAGCCGGGTGCGCCCACCCCGTACTCGGCCTTCCACCATCGGGCGGCGGCGCGGACTTCGGGATCGCTGACGAGGGACGGGTCCTGGCCGAGTGAATCGGGCGTGGGCCCGATCCGTGCGGCGATGGGCCGCAGGGCGGCGAGGTCGAACCCGTAGACCTCGGCGGCGTTGAGCCCGAGCATCAGCGCCGTGTCGTCGACGGGCACATCGGAGAAGTCCGCCCTGAGCCGCGGCAGGGTGTTCGGCCAGGTCCCCTCGGGGTGCGGGTAGTCGGTCCCCCACATCACGACGTCGGTCCCGATGACATACCGGCGGCGGATCTCCTCCCTGGACATCGTCGAGGCCCCGATGAAGATGTTGGTGCCGAAATAGTCGGAGGGCAGCTTGGAGATCTTCCCCTTCAACAGCGCGGCCATCTTCTTGGTCGTGTGGCCGCCACCCATGTACTGGTCCCACTTCCACATCATGTCGGGGGCCCAGTAGGCGGCGGCCTCCGTCACCACGAACTTGAGTCCCGGATGGCGTTCGAAGGCGCCGCTGAACAGCAGGTGCCAGGCCGGTCGGACCGCCCACCACACCACCTCGGCCAGGTAGACCCCAGTGTGCTCGCCGTACTCCTCCATGGGCGCCTCGCCCGAATGGGTGTGGATGGGTAGGCCGGCGTCGGCGCATGCGGCCCACACCGGGTCGTAGACGGCGTCGTTGTAGGGCGCCCGACTCCGCCACATCGTCGGGATCATGATGCCCCGGATGCCGGGCTGGGCGGCCACCCACTCGACCTCGGCCACGGCCCGGGAGACATCATGGGTGACGGGCACGAGTGCGATGCCCCCCCGGCGGTGGGGCGAGTGCGAGCACATCTCGGCCAGAAAGCGGTTGTGGGCCCGCGCCCCGGCGAAGGCGAGCTCGGGGTCCTCGATGGCACCGGCGAACAGGCCCGCCCCGAAAGGGGGCGAGGCCATGCCGGTGACGGCGTCGGCATCGGCGAAGAGCACGTCGGCGGCGACGCCGTCGGCGTCGAGCTCCTTGTCGCGGATCACCGGGTCGAAGGCCCCCTTGAGGCCCTCTTCGTTGTCCTTCTCCCAGCCCATGATGTAGTCGTAGTTGAATTTCGAGGGATTCCTCCCGGTGGGCCCGGCGCTCGGCGAGATAGGCATCGAACGCCTCCGAGTACCGGCTGTCCAGATAGGGGCGGTAGTCCTCGCAGTCGAGGCCGGCATGCCCGTCGGCCGAGACGACGACGTAGTGGTCCGAGCCGCTGCCCGGTACGTCGCTCACCGTCTCGCCCCGAGCACGCTCAGGTCGTCGTAGCGTTGGTGGACGAACGGGAGGACCCACGCGGCCGGTACCCGGTCGACGACTTCGCCCGTCTGGGTCGAGGCGATCTCGGCGTACTCGAAGGAGCGCACTGACCGCACGGGGAAGTCGGCGATGGGGTCCAACGGTGCGTCCAGAAGCTTGCACTCACCACTGACCGGCCGCACCACCCGGGCGACCTCGTGGCGCCGGCAGTACACGAGTGCGGGGTCACCCTCGAGGCCCTGTCCCGCCGGGTCCGGAAACGCCTTGAAGTAGAAGTCGAGTTTGTCGATCTCGTACCCCGGCTGCTCGGCCCCGAGCCTGCCGCTCAGCTCCACCACGGTGGATCCCATCCGGGCGACCCGGCCGGTGACGGTGTCCCCGTCGACGCCGAGCGCCACCTCGGCCATCTTCTTGGGCTCTCCGTAGGTCTCACGGCCCCCGACGGTGGCCTGTTCGGTGGTCATCGGCATGAAGAGCGGGTACTCCCCCTCGACGTCGCCGTGCCGGGCGCGGACACCGAACCACCCGGCCCCGAACGCCTTGAGGCCGGTCCCGAGGTCGACGACGGCGATGCGCAGCCGGGCCGTCGCCGCCGACGGCTCGAGCGGCTTGGGCAGGACCGAGGCGATGGCCGCCGGATCCGTGTCGAAGACCATGGTCACCGCCTGGGACCAGATCAGCGCGGCCGTGGCCTCGACCTCGCGGTTGCGGACCTGTTCCGGCGGGCGGGCGCCGTATCTGACTTCCCCCATGGAGTTCCCCTTCCTCCCGGCGGACCCTGACGTCCGCCCACGTCAGCATGGCATGCCGCCACCGGCGATGCACCGGTGGATACCACGGCGCCCCGGTCCCACCGGCCGGCGGCCGACCGCGCCCGACCAGGGGACGGTGCCAGACTTCGGCGATGGTCCCGAGAGGTGCGGCGAAGCCCCGCCCCGGCGTCCGCTCACCCTTCGCCGCCACCTGGGTCGCGCTCGTGGCCGCGGCCCTCCTCCTCAGCAGCTGTGCCGTCCCGTCGGGGACTGGTGCGGCCGGGCACGGGGTCACGACCACCGGTGTCGATCCGGCGGTCCGGCTGAGTCCGGCGCCCACCACCACCGAGCCGCCGTTGCCCGTCACCCCCGTGCAGTGGGCGCCCTGTGGTGACCTGCAGTGCGGATCGGTGACCGTGCCGCTCGACTACCAACGGCCCGAGGGTCCCACCCTGCAGATCGCCGTCGCACGACACCCGGCCGAGATCCCCTCGGAACGCATCGGGTCGCTCGTGATCAACCCGGGTGGCCCAGGCACCTCGGGAATCGACGACCTGCCCAACGAGCTGTCCGTGCTCACCCCGGGCCTGCTCGACCGGTTCGACATCGTCTCGTTCGACCCGCGGGGCGTCGGGCGCAGCAGCCCGGTCAGCTGTGCGGCCGGTGGCGGGGCGGCGGCCACCGGACAGCTGATCGACCCGGTGCCGACGACGCCGGCCGCGCAGCTGGCCCTCCTCCGGAACGACCAGGGGTTCGCCACCCTGTGCGAGCACGACAGCGGCAGCATCCTGCCCTTCGTGGGGACGGTGGACGCGGCCCAGGACCTCGACCGCATCCGGGCGGCCCTCGGAGACACCCAGCTGACCTTCATGGGAAACTCCTACGGGACGCTCCTCGGCGCAACCTACGCCGAGCTCTTCCCCACCCACGTGCGCGCCATGGTGCTCGACAGCGCCATCGACCCGGCGTTGACGACCGTGCAGTACGCCACCCAACAGGCGGAGAGCCTCGAGTCGGACCTCCAGCGCTTCTTCGCCTGGTGTTCGACGGACGGGAACTGCCCGTGGCGACCCACCGGGGACCCGACGGCCGCCCTGTTGGCCCTCATCCAACGATCCCGCACCCAGGCCCTGTCGGTGTCCGGAGGACGCACGGCCGGCCCGGGCGAGCTGTACGACGCGCTGCTCGCCGGGCTCGAGTCGGAGACGTCGTGGCCGACGCTCGCCGCCACGCTCGCCGCGGCGGAGGACGGTGACGGGACGGCGGCCGCGTCGATGTCGGACCGCTACGAGACCGGCGGCTCGTCCAACGGCGCCACAGCCGAGCAGGCCATCGACTGCGTGGACCACCCGGTCGACAGGGACCCGTCGAGCTACCCGGCCCTGGCCGCGTCGATCGGGCTGTCGGCCCCGGTCTTCGGCCCACTGCTCGCCTGGGGCCTCCTCGGGTGTGCGACCTGGCCGGCCCTGCCGTCCCGGACGCCCGCACCGGCGTCCGACCAGGGGGCCCCGTCCATCCTCGTGATCGGCACCACCGGTGACCCGGTCACGCCGTATGGGTGGTCGGTCGACCTGGCGAAGGAGCTGACGGGGGGTGTCCTCCTCACCTGGGACGGATACAGCCACGTGGCCTACTTCTACAGCCCGTGTGTCCGGGCCGCGGTGGAGGGCTACCTGGTCACCGGCAGCACGCCCCCGCCCGGCACCACCTGCACCGACTGAGGCCCCGCGCCACCGGGATCCCGCACCGCGAGGCACATGGTCTAGGTTTCGCGTGTCCGTCGGAGCGATCGGGAGTGCCCCCATGGGAGCCGAGCAGTGAAGGCCGGGTCGGAGGGTGACGGCAGTGGCCATGGCGGCAACCACACCGGCCCAGCGGCATACTGTCCGGGCAATGGACACGGTCGACCTTCCCGCCTTCGGCCCCGGCGACTACGAGCGGATCGTGGACGGTGAGCCGGACCCGTTCGACACCCACCAGCTCGGCATGGTGTGGAGGCCCAAGACGGCCCACGTCGGCATCATCGAAGACGGCCGACTCGTGGCCCACGCGTCCTGGGTCCCGGCGCGGGTGACCGCGTCCACGGGACAGGTGGTCGACGTGCTGGGGCTCGGGAGCGTCATCGTCCACCGGGACTTCCGCGGCTCGGGGATCGGCCACCGGCTGGTGGCCGGAGCCATGGAACGGATGCGCGAACTCGGGGGCCCACTCGGCATGCTGTTCTGCCACCCGGAGCGGCTCACCTTCTACGAGAGGCTCGGATGGGGCCGGATCCCCGGCACGGTCACCGTCGACCAGCCCACCGGGGTCGTGGCCATGCCCCTCGCCTCGTGCTGGGCGCCACTGGCCCCGGGGGCAACCTGGCCGGCGGGCGACGCCCACGTCGAGGGGTTGCCCTTCTAGCGTCGGTCGTGGCCACTTCCCGCCGTGCGGGTGCGGCCCGTCCCGGCGGCGGCGCGCTTAGATTCTCGACAGGTCGGCATCCCGGGACAGGGCGCGGACCGAGCCACCGGTGAGGAGGACGGGACGTGGGGGACGAGGAGTCGCACACCTCCGCGGAGCGGCTGGAACGGGACGACCCGGCGCTGGTGGCCCGCACCGCAGCGGAGCTCCGGGCGGCCGCCGAGGGTGACCACCGGGGTGGGGCCCCCCGGGGCAGGGCCTATGTCCGGCGGATCCAGGAACTGACCGTCGAGCGCCCAGACCTCGGCATCGCCGTCGCCCGGGCGCTCGGCCTGGAGCACATCGTGGAGGAGCTCCTCGACGGCGTGTCGGTCGACGGTGTGCCCGGTATCGGTCCGGACGGGATGGCGCTCCCGGCGACGCGCCAGCACAGGACCCGGCGCCGTGGCGCGGTCATCCTCGGCATCTCGGCCGCGGTGCTGCTCGTCGAGGCGGTCACCGCCGACAGCGTGCCGTCGGTCGTCCTCTATCTCTGGACGGCGGTCGGGCTCGTCCTGTTCGGGATCGGCGGCGTCTTCGTCCTGGTCCGGGACTGACGCCCCCCGTCCCTGCCGAGGGGCCGCGGTCCCCGGGGGCTCAGGCGGCGGGGTGTCCGGGCACGCCGACGGTGGCCGTGTCGACGCCCGACCGCAGGACACGCCCCGGGACGGCTCCGGTGAACCGACCCCCGTCGACCACCTCGGTCCCGTTCACCAGCACGTGCTCGACACCGGTGGCGCCAGCGAAGAGGCGGGGGGCGCCGGCCGGGAGGTCGTGGCGGGTCTGCAGCGCCTCGGGACCGACGCGCTCGGGATCGAAGACCACCAGGTCGGCCCACCAACCCTCGGCCACCCGACCGCGGTCGACCAGTCCGTAGAGGCGGGCCGGCACATCGGTCAGGAGGCGGACCGCTTCCTCCAGGGACAGGAGCTGTCGCCGGCGAACGCCGTCACCGAGCAGCGAGGTGGAGTACACGGCGCCGCACATGGTGTCGAGGTGCGCGCCGGCGTCGGAGCCGCCCACCACCGCCCTCGGGTCGCGCCACACCTCGGCACGGGCCCGCCAGTCGGCGTCGGACTCGGGTATCGGCACGGCGAACCCGGTGCGGAGCCGGTCGGCCACCACGATCTCGCAGAGCGCGTCCCACGCCGAGATGCCCCTCTCCCCGGCCACGGCGCCGACGGGTCGTCCGAGAACGTCCCGATTCTCGGGGGCGTAGGTCTCCTCGACCACCAGCTGGGCCCAGTTGGCCAGGTAGCGCAGGACGCCCGCCTCGTCGGACTGGGCGCGTGCGTCCAAGTCCCGCCGGACCGATGCGTCCCCGAGAGCGGCGACACGCTTGTCGATGGACGTGGCGAAGAACTCGCGCCACCCGGGGAGTCCATCGAGGATGGCACCGTGCTCGAAGGACAGGCGGAGGGCCATGGTGTGGGGAAGCGTGAGGGCCACGACCCGGCCACCGGCCCTGTCCGCCGCCGACGACGCGGCCAGCTGGTGGGCGGTGCCCGCGGGATTCGAGGCGGACACCCCGAGCACGTTCCAGTTCACGGGGCGCCCGGCCAGAACCGAGATCCTGCTCATCAGCTCCACCTCCGCGTCCTCGAAGCCGTTGAGGCATCCCGGCAGGATCATCTCCACCGTGGTGCCCGGATGGGAGGCGACGGCGGCGGCCAGGCGCTCGAGCTCGGTGATGCTGGCCGAGCGTGAGGGGACCGGCTGACCGTCCCCGTCGTTGTGGGTCGGCGCCCTCGAGGTGGAGAACCCCATCGCCCCCTCGGAGAGCGCCCGGTGCAGCTCGACCTCGAGCTGCACCAGCTGGGCCTCGGTCGCCTCGTTGCCGACCGCGTCGTCGCCCAGGACGAGACGCCGGAGGGTGGAGTGCCCGACGAGGAAGCCGGCGTTCACCCCGACCGCCCCGTCCAGGCGCGAGAGCCACTCGCCGAACGACCGCCACGACCAGTCCAGTCCGGCCTCGAGTGCGGCCAACGGCATGCCCTCGACCCGGGCCATCATCCGCGTCAGGTAGTCGGCGTGCTCCGGCGTGGTCGGGGCGAGCGAGAACCCGCAGTTGCCGCCGAAGACGGTGGTGACACCGTGGAGCGGCGAGGGACTGGCGGTCGGGTCCCAGAAGAGCTGGGCGTCGTAGTGGGTGTGGAGGTCGACGAACCCGGGCGCCACCATGAGCCCGTCGGCGTCGATCACCCGGGTGGCATCGTCGGCCCCGTCCCCGACCGACACGATCCGGCCGTCGTGGACCCCGACGTCGCAGCGCCGGGCCGGGCTCCCCGTCCCGTCGGCGAGCATGCCACCCCGGATCACCAGGTCGATCACAACACACCCCGCCGCTGGACCCGGGGGCGGGTGAACGCCGCCATCCCCTCGACCCCCAGCTCGACCCCGAGGCCCGACTCGCCCCATCCGCCCATGGGCGCGAGATGGTCCATGGCCGCCATCCCGTGGGCGTTCGTCCACACCGTGCCGGCACGAAGGCGTCGGCCCACGGCCGCGGCCAGGTCGGGGTCGTTCGTCCACACCGAGGCGCAGAGCCCGAAGGTGGTGTCGTTGGCCGCCTCCACCGCCTGATCGAGACCGGCGTAGGGGAGCAGCGGGAGCACCGGGGCGAACTGCTCCTCCTGGACCAGTGCGGTGGCCGGATCGGGCGCCACCACGAGGGCGGGGGGCACCGTCCACCCCCAGCCCGGATGCACGGTGGTCGCCGGACGGACCACCTCGGACGCGCTGGCTGCCGCCTCGGCGACCATGGCCTCGGCCCGGTCCCGCGCCCCTTCTGTGTGCACCGGCCCCATCGTCACCTCCGGCTCGAGCCCGTCGCCGACCACGGCCTGCGACAGCACGGCGACCAGCGCATCCCGCCACTCCCCGAGGCGCCGCTCGGGGAGGTAGAGGCGCTTGAGGGCCATGCACACCTGCCCCGACGTCGTAAAGGCCGCTTCGAGGAGCTGCTCCGCCACCGCCTCGGAGGGATCCACGTCGGGTGCGACGATAGCCGGGTCGTTGCCGCCGAGCTCCAGGACGACGGGCCGCAGGTGGGGAGCGCAGGCGGCGAGGACCGACCGCCCCGCGGCGACACCGCCGGTGAAGGACACCATGTCGACACCGGGATGGGCCACCAACGCCGCGCCCAACTCCCAGGTGGGCCCGTTGACCGCGTTGAGGACCCCCGGGGGGAGGCCGGCGGCGATGGCTCCGGACAGGCCCAGCACCGCTCCGGGGCAGGTGGGGGGAGTCTTGACCACCACCGTGTTGCCGGCGAGCAGGGCGGGGAGGATCTTGTTGCCCATCACCGCGGCCGGCCAGTTGAACGGGAGGATGGCCGCCACCACCCCGTGGGGAAGCCGCTCGACGTCCGACGTGCCCACACGGCGGGTCTCCAGCGCCTGGGCCACGAGGGGCGCCAGGGCGCCGACCATCCCACCGGTGGTGGCCACGTCGAAGAGGGATTCGACCAGCACCTTGCCGTGCTCGCGAGTCAACAGTTCGGCCGTGGCCTCGATACCGATCGCCTCCTGGGCCAGCCCGCAGGCCCGTTCGAGGTGGGCGAGGCGACCCTCGAGGCCCAGGGCCTCCCACCCGCTGCGGGCCACGGTGGCGGCCCCGACCGCCTGGTCGAGCTGACCCGGTGAGGCGATGGGCGCCTCGAGGACGACCTCGTCGGGTCGAGCCGGGTTGTGGACGGGATAGGTCCCGTCACTTCCCGGGACGAGCTCCCCCCCGAGAACGAGGGGCACCGTCGTGGTCGAGGTCTTCGTCGTGCTCATGGGCTCCCCGGGCTCTCCGCTCCCACCGGCACCCGCGACGCTACTCTCGACGGGCGTGGCGAGCACCCTCCTCCCGGACCCGGCGCCCAGGGCGATCTTCGATCCGCTGATCTCCGTCGACGACCATCTCATCGAACCTCCGACGCTCTTCGAGGGCCGGATGCCCGACCGCCTCCGGGCCGGAGCCCCCCGCGTCCTCGAGGACGGGCGGGGCAACCAGTTCTGGCGCTTCGAGGGGCAGGACTACCCCAACGTCGGACTGAACGCCGTCGTGGGCCGGCCGCGGGAGGAGTGGAGCATGGAGCCGGCCCGCTTCGAGGAGATGCGTCCCGGCTGCTACGACATCGAGGCCCGGGTGGCCGACATGGACCTCGCCGGCATCTGGGCCTCACTCTGCTTCCCCTCCCTCGTGGCCGGGTTCTGCGGGTCGGTGTTCTCGCGGGCCCAGGACAAGGCGCTCGGGCTGGCCTGCACCCGGGCGTGGAACCGATGGCACCACGAGGTGTGGGCGGGGACGCACCCGGAGAGGATCATCCCGCTCCAGCTCCCCTGGCTCGACGACGTGGCCGTCGGGGCCGACGAGATCCGGGCCAACGCCTCGCTGGGTTTCAAGGCGGTCAGCCTTCCCGAGTTCCCCGCCCAACTCGGATATCCGTCGATCTTCACCGACCATTGGGATCCTCTGCTCGCCGCCTGCGAGGAGACCGACACCGTGGTCTGCCTGCACACCGGCGCATCGGCCTGGGCCCCCCTGCCGTCACCGGACCCGCCCTTCGAGCTCCTTCCCACCGTCTTCCCGGTCAACGCGCTGCTGGCCGCCGGCGAGTGGGTCTGGTCGGGAGTGGCGCTCCGCTTCCCCGATCTCAAGGTGGCGTTCTCCGAGGGCGGGATCGGGTGGGTGCCGATGCTGATGGACCGCCTGGACTACGTGCTCGACCATTCGGCGACAGGCACCGCCGGGGCGGCATGGGGCGCCGACCTCCGCCCGAGCGAGGTCCTCGGCCGGAACTTCTGGTTCTGCACCATCGACGACCCGTCGGTGACACCCCTCATCGGCCGGATCGGACCCGACCACGTCATGGTGGAGAGCGACTACCCCCACGCCGACTCGACCTGGCCGGACACCCAGGCGGTCGTCCACTCGACGTTCGGCCACCTCCCCGACGGACAACGCCGCAAGATCACCGCGGGCAACGCCGCCCGGCTCTTCCGTCACCCCCTTCCCGAGGCGGACGACTGGCGCCGACCGGACGGGCTGCCCTGAGCCTCAGCCGAGGTTCCGACGTTCGCTGGCCGCCGCCGACCTGAGCACGTTCCGGGCGACGAAGGAGGGCTCGGATCCGGCCCGCACCTCGAGCAGGTCCGCCTTGAGCCGCCGAGCCTCGGCTGCCTCCGGCCCGTCGTCGAGGACGACCAGGTCCACCAGATGGAGCGCCAACTGCACATCGGCGACGTTTGAGGACGAGCCGAGTGCGGCCACGCGTTCGAGGATGGCGCTGGTGCCGCCCACCAACCCCACCACCTCGGACGCCACCGCGGCCGAGGTCGACGGGAACAGCATCGTCGGGTTGCCGTCGTACCAACCCTTGTAGCGCCGTAGGATGTCACGGACGGCAAAGCTCGTACAGCCGTAGAGCGGTCTCAGATACGGACTGGCATCGAGGTCCGGCGGGAGGCGCACCTCGTCGAGGATCTGCTCGCCCCACTGCCCCTCGTTGAGCCTCCGGACCACCTCCCCGTCGAGCCATCGGCACGCCCGGGCCGTCGTCTCCAGCATGTCGGTGGCATCGTCGGTGAACACGCCCCCGTGCCCGCTGATGACCGCGGCCGGCTCCTGTCGCGCCATCTCCTCCAGCACTTCGGCCCATTCGACGACGTAGCGCTGGACCCGGAAGGGCGTCCCGGCGTTGGGAATGGACGAGACGATGAAGTCACCGCCGACGATCACCCGACGTTCGGGAATCCACACCCAGGTGTGGTCATCGGTCTCGCCGAGCCCGTGGCGGCACACGAGCGTCATGCCGCCCAGATCCAGCGAGACCGAGTCGTCGTAGGTGAGCGTGGGCGGGAAGTACCGGGCGTGGCGTACGACGTCCCCACCGTTCTCGCCCCAACTGGCGAACTGCAGGTCGTAGGTGACGGCCAGGTGCCCCGACGTCCGCTCGTAGCGGTCGAACCGCCGGCTCACGTTCACGTGGCCGACGACGACCGGCTCGTCGTCACCCCGCAGCCGGGCCTCGTCCATCAGCGCCGGGGTGCCGAAGGCGTGGTCGTAGTGGCCGTGCGTGTAGACGACGTAGCGGACGGGTGCCTCGGTGATGCGCCTGACCGCCTCCACCACCCGCGGTCCGTTGACGAACAGACCGGGGTCGATGACGGCGACCCCCCCGCTGCCCTCGACGATCGTGGTGTTGCCGAACCCGGGCAGGAGCCACACCCCCGGGGCCACCTCGGCGAGATCACCCGCCGGGAAGAAGGGGACGGCTCGCTCCTCGGGGACTGGGGGATCAGCTGGTGCGGGCACGGGCCGATGCTACCCACGCGGCCCGGGCCGGTGGCGGGCTGCACCACGCCACATCGCCGCAGGTGCGCCGGAACGGGCGCCGAGTGACCCGTGGCCACCGGCCGGGCGTCGCCTATCGTGGCCGACCATGACCACCGAGGTGGCGATCACCGGAGCACCCACCTTCCATCACGGCGGGGGGGCGGTTCCCTCGGTGACGGGCCGACGACACCGTCGACGGCGTGGGAAAACAGGTCGACTCCCCGGATGCTCCGCTGCGCTCGCCGGGATCGCCCTGGCGGCACTGTTCGTCTCCGGCTGCGCGTCGGGCTCGAGCACGCCGGCCCCGACGACCGCTTCGACCCCGGCGTACGGGAACCACGGACCTGACGAGGTGGGCGTCACCACCCTCGACCTCGGCTCCGCCGGTCCGAGATTCGGCGAACGGCTGGCCACCGTCTTCTACCCGGCGGCGCCGACGGAAGGCGGCGCCGGAGCCCCGACCAAGTTCAGCTACACCGAAGCCCAGACCCTGCCGGCCGGGTACGCCGCCATCCTTCCGCCCAAGTACGACACCACCACGACCATCGATGCCTACGCCGGTGTCGCCGGTTC
This sequence comes from uncultured Acidimicrobiales bacterium, assembly GCA_963725395.1. Classification (GTDB taxonomy): domain Bacteria; phylum Actinomycetota; class Acidimicrobiia; order Acidimicrobiales; family RAAP-2; genus Bog-756. Next base: position 198,092 of record CAVRYH010000009.1, read on the forward strand.
CAAGGCCGGTCCGTTCCCGATCGTGCTGTTCAGCCACGGCTACGGCGGTGAGCGCCTCTACTATTCGAACCTCCTGGCCGGTATCGCCTCGTGGGGCTACGTCGTGGTCAGCGCCGACTACCTCGAACGAGGGCTCGCCGCCCAGGTGCTGGGCTCGACGGCGACACCGACCCCGGCATTCGACAGCTCGATCATGACGACATCGCTCGAGGCGGTCGAGCAGGCGTCGTTGCAGCCGTCCTCGGTGCTGTACGGCACCGCCGACCCGAAACGGGTCGCCACGGTCGGGCACTCCGCGGGAGGCCAGACCGCCTTCGACGCTCTCGCCTCACCGAAGGTGGCCACCGCCGTCGGCTGGGCCCCCGAGGCTCCGGCGACGTCCCCGTCGACCAAGCCGATCATGATCATCCGCGCCACCGGCGACACCGTCATCCCCACCGCCCAGATCGAGCGCGAGTACAAGGCGTTCCCGGGACCGAAGGCTCTCGTCCAGGTCGAGGGGGAAGGCCACAACACCTACACCGACATCTGTGTGGGCATCCGGGACGGCGGGGGCCTCATCGGGTACGCGGTGGCCAACCACCTGGTGAAGCCCCAGCTCGCCGAGCTCGGCATCAACGGATGCCAGAAGAGCGATCCGGCGCCCCAGCGCTTCTGGCCGATCGTGCAGTACTACACGGTGTTCCAACTGAGAGCCCGCCTCGGCCACGGCCCGACGACGGTTCCCGAACCGTCCCCCGGGGAGTTCCCGGGTATGACGGTTACCGTGACCCAACAGGGCTGACGGCAGCCACCCGACCCGGCTCACCGGGTGCGGACACGCCGGACACGGGGCGGGCGACGCCGGTCAGTGGCGCGCGAAGAACTCGACGAGGGCCTCGGCGACCGGACGGGCATGGGTCACGAAGCCCAGGTGGCTGGCGCCGGCTATCTCCGCGTACTCGGCCCCCGGAATCGCCGCGGCCGCCTCCCGCGCCCACCGAGGCGGTGAGTCGATGTCGTACTCGAACGCCAGCACCAGGCAGGGGACGGTGATCGACGGCCACGCCGTCGTCCGGACGGGATCGGTGGACCAGGCGAGAGCCGCCTCGTACTGGCCGAGCCGTCCGGGATTCGGCCACACGTCGAGGTCGGCGATCAGCTCGAGCCATCCGTCGACGACGTCGTTGTCCTGGAGGTCGTGATACGGCAGGTACCGGAGCGTCTCGAGCGCATAGAAGAGCGGAGGGAGGTCGACCTCCGACGCCGCGAGATCGCGCTCGACCAGGGTCACGGCCTTCTCCCAGGACGTGGGGGCATTCGCGCTCCCCATCAGCGCGGCAGCGACCACCCGGTCGGGATGGTCGATCACCAGGGTCTCCGCGATCCACCCACCGAGGGAGTGCCCGGCGACCCGGACCGGTCCGGTGACGCCCAGTCCGTCGAGCAACCCGAGGGCGTCGTCGGCCATCTGGGCCACCGAATAGGGGGCGGACGTCATCGAGCTGGGCGGCACACCACGGTTGTCGAAGAGGATGACCTGGTGGCCGGCCTCGGCCAGCGCGGGGGCCAGCCCGACGTTGAAGGCGGCAGCCGGTTGGCCGCAGCCGGCGATCAACAGGAGCGGCTCGCCCTCACCGAGCACCTCGTAGACCAGGGTCACCTCTTCCAATGCGAGCTCGGGCACGGCCCCTCCTCCGACGGTCGGTCACCACTCATTGCGGATCGGCCATTCGGGCGAGCGTCACCACACACCGGTTGAACGTCTGCGGCAACGGCCGGTTGTGTGGCGCGGCGTCGAGGTCGGGCGTCACCGCCCGGCAGCTGACGAAGGCGTCGGCCTGCGCCGTGGCGTCATAGCCACCTCCCAGTGTCTCGGACCGCAGGTCCCAGACCCAGGCCTGGTGCGAGACCTGCGGAAGCCGGCCGGTGGCCGCCGTGAACACCGCGGCCGCCTCGGTCGGCACCGACCCGGTGTCGGTGACGACGATGTAGGACGTCCCCCAGTGACGGATGGCCGACCGCAGCTGGCCGAGCTGGGACGACGTGAGGGGAAGGGAGCGGGCCGTCGATCCGGTGGCCAGCGTCAACTCGTCCAACGTCCACGTGGCCGATCCTCTCGGCCCCACCCCGACCGCCCCCCGGCCGACGGCCGGGACCTTCACGTAGCCGCCGGCCAGGCGGAACCGCATCCCGTCCACGGACTGCCACACCATGGGTTGGGAGGTGACCGAGGCCGAAGCCGGGAAGGGATAGCTGGCGACCACCGATCCCTGCGGCACCCGGAGCGCGGCCGTCGAATACCACTCGGGCACCTTCACCGGCTGCACGCTCAACGGGATCTGGTACAACGCCCAGATCGGCACCAGCATCAACAGGGCGACCCCGGCGGCGGCGGTCCCCCGGCCGACCGACGGCAGGCGGTGCCAGGGTCGGGACGCGTGGAGGGCATCGAGGCCGATGGCCACGACGACAGCCACGGCCAGGTCGGTGAACGCCGAGAAGTGGACGGCGTTGATGTCGTCGGCGATGGCGTGGTTGGTGAACCACGCCCAGGGGAGCCACCGGCTCACCACGAGATGGTCCGGACTGAGGAACAAGAGGCCGCCCCACGACAGGACCGCGGTCCCGATGGCGACGATGGCCATCACCCAGGTGGCCCGCCTTCGCCATGCGACGGCGACCGAAGCCACACCCACCGCGATCACCCCGTAGCCGAGGTACTGCAGCTGCGGGCCCTGGAGCGCGCCGGGGAACAGCGTGGTGCGGACGGGCCCGGCGCTCCACAGCTCCCACGCCTGGGCCACGAAGATGTCGTGCAACGACGACCAGACCGAGCCCTCGATGTGCTCCGGTCCGGCGAGCATGTACCAGGCCGGCACGGCCAGCAGGCCCAACGAGACGAGGATGCCGATACCGAAGGCCCGGACCGCGAACGGGGCCACCTCGGGCACCCGACGCGGGGACAGAGCCGCGGCGGCGACGATGCCCCCGAGGGAGATCAGCACGGTGATGGCCAGGATCTCGGAGGACACGAGGAATTGGGCGAAGAGGAGAACACCGAGCGCCGTTCCGCACCATGCGGGCGAACGCTGCTGGCGGACCAGGATCTCGTGGAGGACCACCAGGATCAACGGAGGGAAGACCAAAAGCCCGGTGGAGACGTGCCCCTGGGCCACGCTCTCGACGACGAAGGGCGAGTAACCGAACAGGAAGCCCGCCACCCAACACGCCGGCTGCCACGACACGAACCGACGGCACGCCGTCCAGCAACCCCAGGCACTCAGCCCCGGTGTAAGCGTGAGCGCCAGGGTGGTGCTCGCCACTGGGCCGAAGAGCCACGTGAACGGGCTGAGCACCAGCCCTACCAGCGGGGCACTGGCGTTGTTCAGGAGGTTGACACCGCGCCCCGGCCACAACCAGTCGGTCGAGAAGGGATCGAGTCCGTGGGAGAGCGCGTAGGCGGGCCAGGCGATGAACCAAACCTGCTGGCCGGGGTCCAGGCACGAGCACCGGACGGTGGACGCCGCGCCCCCGCTCCAGGCGTTCCACCACAGGACCACCGCCGGCAGGGTGAAGACACAGAGCACGCCGAGTTGGACCGCGATCCGCCGCCCCCGGCGCGGTGGACGGGGCGGCGCTCCGGCGGGCTCGACCATCGGTCGCTCGACCTGGAACGGCCGCATCGCCGCGTAGAGGTCGATTGTGCCAGTGCTCGTCACCCGGGCCGGGCCCCTTTCCACCGTCGCCGTCGTTTCCACCTATGTCATATCTCGTCTGTCCCATCTCTCGCACCGACGACCACACCGGATCGATGAAGGCCTGGGTGACGGGCGGGCCGGGGCCCGAGCGGCACCGCGAAGTCCCACCTCACCGGCGGAGGTGTCGGCGGCGTGACCCGGCCGGGTATACCGGGGGCATGACGCCCGACCTCGTCCCCCTCGGAGCCCGCGCCGTCCGACCCTTGGGGTTCGGGGCCATGCAGCTTCCCGGACCGGGCGTGTTCGGGCCCCCGAAGGACCGTGACGAGGCCCTGGCGGTGCTCCGTCGGGCTGTGGACGCCGGGGTGAACCACATCGACACCGCCCAGTTCTACGGACCGGACGTGGCCAACGCCCTCATCCGTGAGGCACTGTTCCCCTATCCGGACGACCTCGTCCTCGTCTCCAAGGTCGGCGCGGCCCGAGACGACCGCGGCCAGTGGCTGCCCGCGCAACGCCCCGAGGAACTGCGGGCCGGCGTCGAGGCCAACCTGGTGGCGCTGGGCCTCGACCAGGTGCCCGTGGTCAATCTCCGTCGCCATCCCGACTCGGACGTGCCTCTTGATGAGCAGGTCGATCTCATGGTCGCTCTCCGCGACGAGGGGCTCATCGGGGGCGTGGGCCTCAGCAACGTCGATCTCGTCGAGTACGAGGTGGTCCGGGCACGGACCGAGGTGGCCTGCGTGCAGAATCCCTACAACGTCGTCGACCGGTCCGGCCAGGACCTGTTCGACGCGTGCCGGTCGGACGGGGTGCCGTTCGTTCCGTTCTTCCCGCTCGGATCGGCCTTCAACGCCCAGAACCCCGTGCTCGGCTCCCCGGCCGTCCAGGAGACGGCCCGGCGGATGGGTGCGACTGCGGCCCAGGTGGCACTGGCGTGGCTCCTGCACCAGGCTCCGACCGTGCTGCTCATCCCCGGCACCTCGTCGATGCAGCACCTCGAGGAGAACCTGGCCGCCGCCGACGTGGCCCTCGACGCCGAGGCGCTCGGCACGCTGGCCTGACCGGCGTCCGCACCGGCATGACGGCACCCGTGGGCGAGTCCGGCGGCAAGTCGGGGTCGACAGTGGTCATCTCCCCCCATTTCGACGACGCCGTCCTCAGTTGTGGACACTTCTTGGAGCACAACCCGGGCACCACCGTTGTGACGGTGTGCTCCGGCCTCCCGGGCCGTGGAGTCCCGGCCGACCCGGAGTGGGACGCGCTGGCCGGTTTCACCAGTGCGGACGAGGCGGCAGCGGCCCGCCGGGCCGAGGATCTCTCGGCTCTCACCGTCCTCGGCGCGGAGCAGCGGGTGCTCGGGTACCTCGACGGCTCCTACAAGGCGGCGGTCGGGCGCCCGCACGCCGACCTCGACGTCGTCGGATCCTTCGAGGAGGAGCTGACCCGGTCGATCAGTGGTGTGCTGGACGGGGTCCGACCCGAGACGTGCCTCGTGCCCCTGGGCCTCCTCCACGACGACCACGTCACGACCCGGAAGGCGGCGATCGCCGCCCTGCGGCACCGACCGGCGATCCGTCTCCGGTTCTATCTCGACCTCCCCTACGGCCTCGCCTTCGGGCCCGTGGCCGGGGAGCTGGCCGACCAACTCGCCGTCGAGCCGGCCGGCCACCCAGACCGTCCCCGGACGACTCCGGGGCCCCCGTCCCCCAAGGTGCGCGCCCTGGCCTGCTACCGCTCCCAGCTGCCGCTGCTCGAGGTGGCGTTCGGGGACAGTCTCCGTGCCTCATTCGACTCCGGCGCCGAGCGGCTCTTCCGGTTCCGGGATTGAACGGGCGTCAGGACGGGTCGATCGCGCCCGTTCTCGGGGCCAGCCGGCGCAGGCGGTCGGTCGCCTCCGGCCCCGTCCCGAGGGCGTCGAGGCCCAGGAGGGCGGCCCCGAGCACGGGAGGCGCCTCGAGGCGCCGGAACACGGCGCGCGGCTCCACGGCGCGCACTCCCTTCTCGATCCGCTCGATGAAGCCGACGTTGCCGCTGTCGAACAGGCCCCCGCCGAGCACGATCTCGACCTCCCGGCCGACCACCCCGAGGCGCACCGCGGTGGCCCTGACCATGGCCACGACCTCGTCGGCCAGGACGCTGACGGCTCCCATCGCCTCCCGGTCGCCGGCCGCGGCGGACTCGAGGCAGACCCGGGCCAGCTCGAAGAGCCGTCCGAAGGCGAGGTCGCCCGTGTAGACGGCGGTGAGCACCGCGTGCGGGTCGGTCGCCCCGAAGTGGGCGGGCACGCGCTCGGCGAGGACCGTGGGTCCACCCCGGCCGTCAAGGGACCGCAGGGCGAGGCCGAGGGCACGGATCCCGAGCCACGCCCCCCCGGCGGCGAAGTCACCGGACAGTTCGCCGAGGGAGGGGAACCCCTCGATGGTGCCGTCCGGGCCGAGCCCGACACAGTTGATGCCGGAGCCGCACACCACGCCGATGCCCCATCCCGAGCGCGCCCCGGCCCGCAACACAGCGAGCGAGTCGTTGCGAACGAGGTCGGTGCCGCTCCAGTGCCGCGATCCGATGGCCCGGCCCAGCCGCTCCCCGTCCACAGGCAGATCCACGCCGGCCAGGCAGTACACGCCGGTGTCGATGACCGACCCACCGTCGCTTCCGACCCCCGCGTCGCGGAGGGCGGCCTCGATCGTGGACCCGAGGGCCTCCATGGCACTGTCGAGGCCGAGGAGCTGGTGGTTGGAACCGCCCCCGCGGGCCGACCCCAGGATCGTGCCGTCGGCGGCGACCACCCAGACATCCGTCTTGGACGCCCCCCCGTCCACGGCGAGGACCCGGGCAGCGGCCGGTTCCACCGGGCTCATCGTCCTCCCCCGCATCCGCGCACAGGCCGATGTTACGTTCGATACGTGGGTGCGAAGGTGGCTGTCGTCGGGGGTGGGAGCACGTACACGCCCGAACTCGTCGACAGTCTGTGCACCCATGAGGACCGCCTGGTGGTCGACGAGCTGGTCCTGCTCGATCCGGACGCGGACCGCCTGGATGCCGTGGGCGGCCTGACCGGGCGCATCCTCCGGCGGCACGGGTGGTCGGGCACCCTCGTCACCACCGACGACCGGCGCAGGGCCGTCGACGGCGCCGACTTCGTCGTCGTCCAGCTGCGGGTCGGAGGGCAGGCGGCCCGCCACACCGACGAGACCCTTCCGGTGGGACTGGGCTGCCTCGGTCAGGAGACGACGGGTCCGGGTGGGCTGGCCAAGGCTCTCCGCACCGTTCCCACCGTCCTCGAGATCGCGGAGGACACCGCGATCCACGGGGCGCCCGGAGCCTGGGTCGTCGACTTCACGAACCCGGTGGGCATCGTGACCCAGGCCCTGTCCGATGAGGGGCACCGGGCGGTCGGGCTCTGCAACGTGGCCATCCACGTGCAGCGCCGCATCGGCCACTACCTCGGCGTCGACCCCGACAGCGTCGAGATCGAGCACGTCGGGCTCAACCACCTGACCTGGGTCAGATCGGCCCGGGTCGACGGCACCGATCGGCTGCCCGAGCTACTCGCCCGGTTCAGTCCCGAGCTCGAGCTCGAGAGCGGCGTCCCGGCCGGCCTCCTCGGCCTCCTCGGGGCCCTGCCCTCGTACTACCTGCACTACTACTACTGCCTCGACCAGAACGTGGCCGAGCAGTCGGACCCGGGGTGGCGTCCGAGGGCCGACGTGGTCGCCGAGCTAGAGGCCGAGCTCCTGGCCGAGTACCGCGACCCGGCACTGGACACCAAACCGGAGAAGCTCTCCTTCCGCGGTGGTGCGTTCTACTCCGAGGCCGCCGTCCGGCTGATGGCCAGTCTGCACGCCGGCACCGGGGACGTGCAGGTGGTCGACGTGCGCAACGACGGCAACCTGCCCGGTCTTCCTGACGACGCCGTCGTGGAGGTCCCCTGCGTCGTCGACCGCGACGGCGCCCACCCCCTCCCCCAACGGCCCCTGCCACCGGACATGGCGGGCCTCGTGGCCCACTGCAAGGCGTACGAGAGGCTCGCCGTCGAGGCGGCCGTGTCCGGGAGCCGGGAGACGATGGTCCGGGCCCTGGTGGCCAACCCCCTGGTGGGGCAGTACCCGTTGGCCCAGCAACTGGCCGACACCCTGCTGGCCGCGAACCGCCACTTCCTCCCTCGGTTCTTTCCCGGGTCCCACTGAGCCGCTCGACCCGGTGCCGGCTCCTCGGGGGCCCCTCGGAGGTTGCGGGCGCGGTGGGCTCAGGCGTGCAGCCTCGTCAGATCCCCGTAGAGGTCGGGCCGCCGATCGCGGAACAGCCCCCATCCCGCCCGGTCCGCCGTTGCCACCTCGAGGTCCAACTCGGCGTAGAGCGTCTCGGTGGTCGCCCGTCCGGCTTCGGCCAGCGCCCTGCCCCGGTGGTCCACGATGAACGACGAGCCGTAGAACGTGAGCTCGCCCTCCGCGCCGTGGCGGTTGGCCGCGGCCACCGGGACGTGGTTGCACACGGCGTGCCCCTCCATGGCCTTGCGCCACATGTCCGACGTGTCGTTGCCGGCCTGGCTCCCCACCTCGCTCCCGATGGCGGTGGGGTACACGAGCAGTTCGGCGCCCTGGAGGGCCATGGCCCTCGCCGCCTCGGGGAACCACTGGTCCCAGCAGATGCCGACCCCGATGCGACCGTGGCGGGTCGACCACGTCCGGAACCCGGTATCACCGGGGCTGAAGTAGAACTTCTCCTCGTAGCCGGGACCGTCGGGGATGTGCGCCTTGCGGTACACGCCCAGCACCAGGCCGTCCTCCACGACGGCCACCGAGTTGAAATAGACGGGCGGTGCGGCCTCGAAGAACGAGACCGGCACGACGGCACCGGTGCCGGCGGTGATCTTCTGGACGGCAGCGACGGCAGCATTGTCCTCGGGTGTGCTGGCCCAGGAGAAGTACGCCTGATCCTCGTACTGGGGGAAGTAGCGGCCCTCGAACAGCTCGGGGGCCACGACGACGTCGGCGCCGGCGCCGATGGCCCCCGCCACGGCGTCGACCGTGCCGGAGCGGTTCTCGTCCCGGTCCTCACCGAACGATCGCTGGATCACCGCCACCACGACTTTCTTGGTCATCGTCCTCCCTCGCCTCCACGGTCCGGTCGCATCGATCCCCACCGGCAGAGCAACGGCCAGAGTACCCGGCACTAGGATCTGGCTCCCGCCGCCACCCACCAGGAAGGCCCGTCCGTTTGCCCTCCCGCCTCCTCGACTCGACACCCCTCGCCGACGGGTTCGGGATGCCCGCGGAGTGGGAGCCGCACGAGGGTTGCTATCTGATCTGGCCCGAACGACCCGACAATTGGCGACTGGGGGCCAAACCGGCCCAGGCCGCCTTCGTCTCGGTGGCGGAAGTTGTCGCCCGGAGCGAACCGGTCACGATACTGGTCTCCGCCCGCCAGTGGGAACACGCCCGCGCGTCGTGCTCCGATGCCATACGGGTCCTCGAGATGACGACCGACGACGCGTGGGCGCGTGACACCGGCCCGACCTTCGTGGTCAACCGGACCCTCGGGCAGCGCCGCGGCGTCGACTGGGTCTTCAACGCCTGGGGCGGGCTCGAGGGCGGGCTCTATTTCCCCTGGGCCGACGACGATCTCGTGGCGGCCAAGGTCTGCGAGGTCGAGGGCGCGGCACGCTACCGCGCTCCCCTCGTCCTCGAAGGTGGCTCGATCCACGTCGACGGCGAGGGCACCTGCATCACCACCGAGGAGTGCCTCCTCCATCCCAATCGCAACCCGGGACGCTCGAAAGCCGAGATCGAGGATCTGCTCCGGGCCTACCTCGGCGTCGAGACCGTCATCTGGATCCCACGGGGCGTGTTCGGCGACGAGACGAACGGTCACATCGACAACCTCGCGTGCTTCTCGCGCCCGGGCCGGGTCCTGCTCACCTGGACGGAGGATCCCGACGATCCCCAGACGGCCATCTCCCGCGAGGCGCGTCGGGTCCTCGAATCGGCCTCCGACGCCCGCGGCCGGCAGCTGGAGCTCGGACTCCTGCCTTCGCCCGGCCCGCTCGCCATCACCGGGGAGGAGTCCGGAGGGGTCGACACCAGCGAGCGTGCCCGGCCCCGGAGGGCCGGGGACCGGATGGCCGGTTCCTACGTCAACTTCTTTATCGCCAACTCGACGATCGTCCATCCGCTCCTCGACCCCCGCCACGACGAGGACGCGGCCCGCATCCTCAGCGAGGAGTTCCCCGACCGCCTGGTCGAGGGGGTCCCGGGACGCGAGATCCTCCTCGGTGGCGGCAACATCCACTGCATCACCCAGCAGGTGCCGGCCCTCTGAACGACGCCCGCGGACCGGCGGGGGTGGGACCGACCCGGCACCGGGATGCGGCCGGCCGGCGGGGAGAGCGCCCGGATTCGGGCCGGTGGGGCTCACGGACAGCGATCGGGGACCTTGGCCCCTGTTCGCGCCGTCCGATCGGGGGGACAGTGAGAGCATGGCCACTTGCCCCGACAACCACCAGGCGGACCCGGAGGACACGGGGGAGCTGCCCTCGGGTTCGTTTCGCTCGCGCTCGGTACGGATCCACGGCCACGACGTGAGCTACCGCATGGCCGGGGACGGCCCGGCCATCGTGCTGATCCACGGGATCGCCGGGTCCTCGACGACCTGGAGGGCGGTGATGCCGTCCCTGGCCGACCGCTACACCGTCATCGCACCGGACCTCCTCGGCCACGGCCACTCGGCCAAGCCACGCGGTGACTATTCCCTCGGGGCGTACGCCAGCGGCATACGGGACCTGTTGGCCGTGCTGGGACGCGAGCGGGTCACGTTGGTCGGCCACTCCCTGGGCGGTGGGGTCGCTATGCAGTTCGCCTACCAGTTCCCAGAGTGGGCCGAGCGGTTGGTGCTCGTCGCCTCCGGCGGCCTCGGATCCGAGGTCAGCCCCTTGCTCAAGGCGGTGACCCTCCCCGGTGCCGAATACGTGCTCCCGCTCCTGCTCCATCCACGGATCCGCGAGATCGCCGAATGGCCAGGCGTGATGGCCCACAAGGTGGGTTGGCGGCCGAGCGACACCCTGAGTGAGGTGTGGCGCAGCTATACGACGCTGACGGATCGACACGGCCAGATGGCCTTCGTCCAGACCGTCCGCTCGGTCATCGACGCCGCAGGCCAGCGGGTCAGCGCCCACGACCGGCTCTATCTCGCCGCCGCCGTGCCCACGCTCATCGTGTGGGGCGACCGCGACCGCATCATCCCCGTCGAGCACGCCTACCGGGCCGCAGAAGCCATACCCGGTGCCCGTCTCGAGATTCTCGAGGGGGCCGGACACTTCCTGCCGTGGCAGGATGCCGAGCGCTTCCTCGCCGTCCTCAACGACTTCTTGGACACCACCACACCGGCCCACGTGCCCGAGGACGTCTGGCGCATGCTCCTCACCAGCGCCCCTCCCGACGACGAGGAGGAGTGATGACGCCCGCCGACACGGAGCAGTCGCCGCTCTCGAGTGACGATGATGTGACTTTTGGCCCTCGCCCTCACCGTCCTGATCGACGAGACTGCCGGTAGGGGAGCAGAGAACGGACAACCCGAGACAACACCAGCGGAAGAAAGGGGCCATCATGGCCGAGCCCAAGGACGTACGAGTGCGTATCGAACACCTGATCGAGCGCGCCCAGGGCGACATCGTCGACGCCAGCCGTCAACTGGCTGACGGGATCAGCAGGGAGACAGACCGCTTCGTGCCGCCCATCTCCGAAGACATCGAACACCTCGTCGACGATGTGTTCGACTTCGCCGAACGGGTCATGAAGGGCCAGCGCTCGATGGTGAGCGAGCTGGTCAAATCCCTCAACGAACAGTCCCGTCGTGCCGCGGAAGCCGGACGCGAGGCGACCGGGCGCATCAAGGTTCCGGGCCGGACCAAAGCGGTGGCCAAACGGGCCACGAAGAAGAAGGCGCCGGCCAAGAAGAAGGCCGTAGCCAAGAAGACGACGGCGAAGAAACAACCGGCGAAGAAGAAGGCCGTAGCCAAGAAGGCGACGGCGAAGAAAGCGGCCCGGTAACTCGAGTCCGGGACGCACCGGGGCCCAGGTGGTGGGCCCCGCGAGTGGTTCAGCTCACCTGTCGGCCGAGCTTCTCCCAATACGGTTGCCTCAGTTCGCGCTTCAGCGGCTTGAACGCGCCGGACAGCGGGAGCGGCCCTATGCGGAACTCGACGGACTTCGGGACCTTGAAGCCGGCCAGGATCTGACGGGCGTACTCGATGAGCTCCTCGGCGGTGGCCTCCATTCCATGCTTGAGAACAACCACCGCGTGCACCGCCTCCCCCCAGGTCTCGCTCGGGATGCCGATCACCGCCACCTCTTGCACCGCGGGGTGAGAGGCGATGGCGTTCTCCACTTCGACGGAGTAGACGTTCTCCCCTCCGGTGACGATCATGTCCTTCATGCGGTCGGTCAGGTGGAGGAAACCCTCTCCGTCGAGGAAGCCCATGTCGCCGGTGCGATACCAGCCGTCCTGCATGACCGCCTTGGTCTCCTTGGGCTTCCGCCAGTACCGCAGCATGAGGTTCCCCCCCGGGCGCACACCTCGCCCGCCTCCCCTGTCGGCAGCGCGTTCCCGAAGGAATCGTTGATCCGGAGTTCGATCCCGAAGAGGGGGCGGCCCGCGGCGGCCAGTAGCGACCCACCCTGACGGTGCTCGTCCGGGCCGAGGAAGGTGAGCACGGAGGCCGCCTCGGTCATCCCGTAGCCTTGGTAGAACTGCGTCTCGGGCAGCATCCCGAGCCACCGGTTGAGGGTGGCCTCGGCTATCGGAGCCGCTCCGTAGACCAGTTGGCGCAGTGAGCGCAACCGATCGGGTGAGAATCCCTCCGCCTGCTCGAGTAGTGACAGCATGACCGGGACGACCATGGTGGTGTCGATCTGCTGCTCCTCGATGGTGCGGAGCACGAGTTCGGGATCGAAGAGGGGAACGGAAACCGACGTCGCACCGGACGCCGGTATGCCGAGCACCCCGGCAACCACCGCGGCATGGAACATGGGCGACTGGAACAAGAACCGGCGCTCCTCCCGCAGGCCGATCCCGGACAGGACGTGGTACACGTTGAGCACCTCCGCACGCTGCTGGAGGAGTGCTCCCTTGGGGAATCCGGTGGTCCCACCCGTGTACATGAGCACACAGGGGTCATCCTCCTCCGGCTCCGGGGGCATGGCCGCCTCACCGGCGGCCACCAGGGACTCGTAGCTGATGGTGCCGTCGTCTGGGGAGGAACCTTCGTCCCCGCCCATGACGACCACCTTGTCGACCTTCGCACCTTCCTCACGGGCCCGCGCGACGAGGCCGGCGAACACCGGATCGGTGAACACCACCTTGGAGCCGGAATCGTTGAGGACATAGGCCAGCTCTTGTGCGGTGAAGCGGATGTTGAGCGGGTTGATGATGCCCACGCCGAACATGGCGACGTGGTACAGCTCGATGAACTCGTGTCCGTTCATCGCCAGCACCGCGAAACGGTCGCCCGAGGAGATGCCCAACTCCTTCTGCATGCCGTTGGCCAGGCGAAGGACCCGGTCGAGATGTTGAGCGAGCGTCCCCTGGTAGCGAACGCCCTCCCTGGTCACGTCGACGAAGGCCACCTTGTCGGGCAACCGCTCGACGCGTGGCACCAGCAGCCTCGGAAAGACGAGTTCCTTCATGTCCCCACACCTCTTTCAGCGACGATACCGACAGCCGCGGCGCCAACCGCCACCGCGTCTCGGGCGGGCATGCTGAACCCACCTCCCCCGGGAGCCCTCTGACCACCGCCACCTCCCCGGCTGCGGCCGCCGATCGGCGTTCCCTTCGTCCACAATGCAACGTCCGACTGCGGGCGTGCCAGTGCCAGAAGACCCTACCGCCGGGGCGTTCGGGCCGCTCGAGCCGGGCGACGGTTGTCACAGCGGGGCAATGTCCGCGGGGACGACCCCGTTCAGCAACCCGCCGGGTGCTCGATCTCCAGGGGCTGGGAAACGGCCATATGGGGGCCGCCCAGGTCGAGTACCTCCTCGAAGCCCTGGCGGAAGCATTCCATGAGCTCCGCGCCGTCGGGCACCGCCGCCGTGTCCACGGTGAAGCCCACGCAACAGGACCCACGGTAGGAGAACAGCGTGACGTTCACCGCCGAACCGGTCGTCGGGCCGAAGGCGTAGTAACCCGACACGGGGGCACCTCCGAGGAACACCGGGACCGGCACGCCCGGGACATTGCTGGCCAGGAAGTCCACGTGCTTGAGCATGCTGGCGATGACGCCCGACGGGAGCAGGTTCAAGGCTCCGGCCAGCGTGTCGGACAACGGGAGGGCGCGCTCGCCGCGGGCGGCGCGGCACCGTTCGCCGGTGAGGCGGATGCGCTCACCTGGCTCGGTCACCCCGACGGGGACCTTGAACCGGGCCAGCGAGATCCGGTTGCTCGCGTCCGGATCACCCTCCTTGCGGAGGGAGATGGGCAGGGTGATCCGCAGTTCGTCGACCCAGGAGCCGTGGAGCTGGTGGTAACGACGGAGGCCGCCGGTCACCGATGCGACGAATACGTCGTTGAGGCTGCCGCCGGCCGTCTCTCCCGCCCGTTTCATGTCATGGAGATCCACGCAGAACATGTTGAGGTACCGGTCGAGGCTGCGGCCGGTCATCACCGGGGACAGCGTGTCGGCCACCGGCTGCACGAAGCGGACGACCGAGCCTGCCGTCGCCACCGCCTCGATGGTCGTGCGCAGGGGATGGAGGCCGATGCGCTTGGCCGCGGGCACCACCTCGGAGGCCCCGCGCCGGACCGTTCCCACTAGACGGTGAGAGTCGTACCCGAGGGACTGGCGGACCCGTCCCACAAGGCCGGGCGCCCCGCCATGGGGCTCGGGCTCGGGGACCTCGTCGCCCGGATCGAGCTCGTCGGTCGTCTGGAACAACAGGAACGCCAGGTGAGCCCCACCGATGCCGTCGGTGAGCGAATGATGGACCTTCATGACCAGCGCAGCCCGGTCGCCTTCCAGCCCCTCGATCAAGGTGAACTGCCACAGGGGGCGTGTCAGATCGAACCCACTCATGGCCTCCAGTCGGGCGAAGTCGAGCACGGTGGCCGCTGTGTGCGGCGTCGGGGCTTCCATGCGGCGAAGATGGAGGGACAGGTCGAAGTCGGTATCGACCCAGCGTGGGGTGGCCAGGCGAACCGGCGCCTGGACCGGGCGTTGGCGAAACCGCGGCGCCAGACGGGTGGCCCGCTCCAGACGGGCGGCCACCACGCCGAAATCCGGGCGGCTCTCAAGCCAGGCGACGGCGATGATCGTCGACCTCAGGTTCGGATCGTGCTCGAGATACCACGAGAACGCATCCGTGTCCCTCATGAACAGCTCGTCCGGCTCGGCCACCATCATTCCTCCTGAGCCCATCCCCTCTCGTCAACTTACGGCACACCGGCCCCCGTCTCCAGAGTCGAACGTCACTTGCCCGGTGCCCGGGTCGGTCCCTCCACAGGTGACAAAAGGCCCTTCCCGCCCTCCCGTGCCGGTCGTAGGGTGCCAACAGGGCGACCGCTCGAAGGGGGGCCGTGTTGGAACGACTGACTGCGCTGGACACGGAGTTCCTGTACCTGGAGGACGGCACCGTGCACATGCACATCGCCGGTGCCTGCTTGTTCGACGATCCGCCGCCGCCTGCCGGTGACTTCGAAGCGCTCATCGCCTCCAAGCTGCATCTGATCCCCCGGTACCGCCAACGGATCCGAACTGTCCCCCTGGGCCTCGGCAGACCGGTCTGGGTCGATGACCCCCATTTCGACATCGGGTACCACGTCCGCCACACGGCGCTGCCCGCCCCCGGCGACGATGCGCTGTTCTGCCTCATGATGGGGCGACTGATGTCCCAGCCGCTGGATCGTGACCGACCACTGTGGGAGGCGTGGCTGGTCGAGGGACTGGAGGGCGGGCGGTGGGCGATCGTCTTCAAGGTCCATCACTGCATGGTCGACGGCATCGCCGGCGTGGAGCTGCTGACTGCCCTGCTCGACGCGAGCCCCCGGTCCACCATCGGCAAGTCGAAACCGTGGACACCTCGGCCCGAACCGTCCGGGGCCATCAAGGTGCTCGACGCCTGGGAAGGGCTCGTGGCATCTACATTCTCCACCGTGAAGGAGATCCCCGGGTCTCTCACCCATCCCGGCGCCACCGTGTGGTCGGCGCTCGGCACGGTGGAAGGAGCGGCCCGCTTCATCCGCCACCTGGCCCCGACCCGGCCGCTCTCGATCGAGGGGTCGATCGGTCCCCACCGGTCCTGGGCCCACTCGTCGGCGAGCTTGGCCGACGTGAAGACCATTCGGTCGGCCTTCGGGGGCACGATCAACGACGTGGTACTGGCAGCGGTGTCCGGCGGCTACCGATCGCTGCTCGAAGCGCGCGGTGACGATCCCGACCATGCCGTCGTGCGGTCGTTGGTCCCGGTATCGACGCGCCACGACAGCGGCCACGGCGTACCGGACAATCGCGTCTCCGCGCTGCTCTACGAGCTTCCTGTCCAGATCTCCGACCCGGTCGAGCGGCTCGGGCTCGTCCGGGCCCAGATGAAGGAGCTGAAGGGATCCCACATCGTCGAGGCGGGTGAGGCCGTCACCTCGATCGGTAATCTGGCGCCCCCGATGGCGGTGGGATCGATCAGCCGGATGCTGATCCGGGGGGCCCACCGGTTCGGCCAGCATTCCCTGAACACCGTGACGACCAATGTGCCCGGACCCCAGTTCCCCCTCTACTGCCTCGGCCACGAGTTACTGGAATACCGCCCCTTCGTCCCCATCGCCTACGGGCTCCGGGTGGGGACGGCCATCCTGTCGTACAACGGGTCCCTGTACTTCGGTGTCACCGGCGACTTCGCCACCATGCCCGATATCGGCGTCCTGGCGCGGGTGACTGCGTCGGACATCGTCGAGCTGCGTGACCGGGCTCTCGATGAACTCGACGCGCCTAGGTCGTGTACGGGATGCGAATCGGGATCGGCCCCCGATTGAAGCAGGGAACTTGGGTTTGGCCAGGGCCCGGAGGCTCTCATGCCATCGGCACCTCCTCCATCCCTCCTGCGGCCTCAAGCGGGCCGATTCGACAGTGGGAAATCCCGTCCGGGGAAACTAGGGTCGAACGGCCCTGAAACTGGAACGTGTTCTTGTCTAGGGTGGCGGTGCCCTGGTCTGATCGCCGCACCGGCCGGGCAGGGAGGAGAGCCCCGACCATGGCAACCATCGAAACCAGGCCCACCTGCCCGTTCGACGTCCTGGACCGGTCCTTCTATCAGGACCCCCATCCGGCATACGCCTGGATCAGGACCAACCGGCCGATCTTCTGGGACGACGACCACCAGCTGTGGGTCTTGTCGCGCCATCGGGACATCTCCTACGTGTCGACCCATGCCGACCTGTTCTGCTCCGGACAGGGAGTCCGGCCCCAGCAGTCGATCGACCTCTCGCTGATCGGTCTCGACGGCGACCGCCACGTGCGGCAGCGTCGCCTCCTCAACAAGGGCTTCTCGCCCCGCGTCATCCGCGCCATCGAACCGAGGGTGCGACAGGTGGTCGGCGAGGTGCTCGACCAGATCGTCGACAGGACCACGTGCGACTTCGTGGACGACATCGCCGTACCCGTGCCGTTGGTGGTCATCGCTGAGCTGATGGGGCTTCCCGTCGAGGACCGCGTCCTTCTCGGTCACTGGTCGGACCGGATGATGTCGGGTGAAGGCCGCAGTGATCCGAACGACCCGACCCTCGCCGACGCCGGCGCGGCCTTCGGCGAGTACGTCGGCTACCTCACCGAGATGATCGAGGAGCGAAGGCGGATCCACCGGCGCGGAGGTACGCTCCGGGACGACGCCGTGAGCGTCCTCGTCGGGGCCGACGAGGAGGGCGTGCTCGAGTCCAACGACGAGCTCACCCATGACGAGCTGACCATGTTCCTCGTGATCCTGCTGGTTGCGGGCAACGAGACCACCCGCAACGCCATCTCCGGCGGCATGTGGGCGTTCAGCCGGTATCCCGACCAGTGGCAGCACCTCGCCCGTTACCCCGAGTCGTTCGCCACCATGGCCGACGAGATCTGCCGGTACGTGAGTCCTGTCATCAGCTTCGCCCGTACGGCCACAGAGGACACCGAGGTCGGAGGTCAGCGGATCGCCGAGGGGGAGAAGGTGCTGTTGCTCTACCAGTCGGCCAATCGGGACGAGGCGGTCTTCGAGGACCCGGACCGGCTCTTGGTGGACCGCTCGCCCAATCCCCACCTGGCCTTCGGCGTCGGTCCGCACGTGTGCATGGGAATCAATCTGGCCCGCCTCGAGATCCGGGTACTGTTCGAGGAGCTGATCAGGCGGTTCCCGGACATGACGGTGGTACCAGGTGCGGTGCCGACCTACGCCGACCATGCCCTGGTCCACGCCATCGAGGCCCTCCCGGTCGCATTCACCCCGCCGAGGACCTGAACCGTCGACGAAGGGAGCACCGGCACTCGTGGTCGAACCCCGGGGGGATCACACGTTGCGCCTCGCTCCCGCCTCGGTGCGGGACTATCGGGAGTTGGCTCGTCGCCGGCTGCCCAGACAACTCTTCGACTACGTGGACGGCGGCGCCTACGAGGAGGAGACGCTGGCGGCCAACCTGGTCGACCTCCAACGGGTCCACCTCCGCCAGCGGGTGCTGCGGGACGTGTCCCACCGGGTGTTGAGCACGACCGTCCTCGGGGAGGAGCTCGCACTGCCGGTGATCCTCGCACCGGTCGGGCTGGCCGGCATGTTCGCCGCCCGCGCCGAGGTCCAGGCGGCCCGGGCTGCTGCTCGTGCCGGCATTCCGTTCTGCGAGTCGACCGTTTCCATCTGCGGGGTCGACGAGGTGGCGGCGGTGTCCGAGCGACCGTTGTGGTTCCAGCTCTACGTGATGCGGGATCGCTCCTATGCCGAACACCTGATGGAGCGCGCCCGGCATGCCGGCTGCTCCACCCTGGTGCTCACCGTCGACCTGTCCGTGGTCGGTGCCCGCTACCGCGACGTGCGCAACGGCCTCGAAGGACAGCTTCCGCCGTTGAAGAAGCTCCTGCGGGGCCTGGATTTCGCCCGTCACCCGACGTGGGTCCGCGACGTGGCCATCTCCGGCGGCCCCCTGACGTTCGGCAACCTCGAAGCCGCGGTGCCCGGGGCCTCGACCCCCGGGGCCTTCCGTGCATGGGTCGACCAGCAGTTCGATCCCAGTGTCACCTGGGACGACCTCGCCTGGGTCCGTGACCAGTGGGACGGATCCCTCGCCCTGAAGGGGATCCTCGACGCCGAGGACGCCCGTGAGGCGGTGGCCCGCGGCGCGGACGCCGTCATCGTCTCCAACCACGGGGGGCGCCAGCTCGACGGGGTGCCCTCGAGCGTCCGGGCCCTCCCGGCCATCGTCGAGGCGGTGGGTGACCAGGTCGAGGTACTCGTCGACGGAGGGATCCGGAGTGGGCTCGACGTCGTCAGGGTCCTGGCGCTCGGGGCACGGGCGTGTCTCATCGGCCGCCCATGGGCCTACGCCGTGGCCGCCCGGGGCGGGCGCGGGGTGGACCACGTCCTCGGGATCATCCGCGGGGAGATGGAGGTGGCCATGGGACTCACCGGCGTCACCGACGTGTCGCACCTCGACCGATCGGCGCTCGTCGACACCCATGGCGTACCCGCTCCGGGCGGTCCGTCGTCCCGGACCTCCCCCGAGCGGTAGGCCGGTATGCGAGGTGCGCCCGCCGAGCCGACTCCGCCGTCCCCGGGCCCCCTCGCCGACTCGCCGGTACAATCGGTCGGCACACCCGGCCGGGACGTGACGCGTCGACGAGCCCGAGGACACCCTCTCATGACCGAGTCCACCCCACCGAGCGCGCCGGTCCCTCCCGTGCCGCACCACGACCTCTCGGCCACGCTCGACGAGCGTCGCGCCTCGGGGCGGGCAGGCCGAAAGCGGGCACCGAGGAGCTCGCTCGCCATCTGGGACGAACGAGGACGCGGCCACGATGCGCTCGAGACGATCGAGGGCCAGAACGCGATCCGGCTTCCCGAGCTCCTCCACCTGCGCCGCCAGCGGATGGCCTCCTCCCCGTGGAACTACTTCAGAGGAGCGGCGGCCGTCATGGCCGGCGACCTGGCCTCCCAGCCGGACACCGACCTCTGGGTGCAGCTCTGCGGCGATGCCCACGTCCTCAATTTCGGCCTGTGGGCGACGCCGGAGCGGAACCTCATGTTCGACCTGCGCGATTTCGACGAGACGCTGCCCGGCCCGTTCGAGTGGGACGTCAAGCGACTGGCGTCCAGCCTGGTGGTGGCGGCCCGTGAGAACGGGATGAGCGTGGCGAAAGCGGATCGGGCAGTGCGGGCCTCGATCGAGGCGTACCAGCAGCGGATGCACCGGTTCGCCGACATGACCGAGCTCGACATCTGGTACGACGGCACCCACGTGGACAGCCTCCTCGGCTATTTCGAGCCGGCCGACCGGGGCCGGGTCTCGGTGCACGTTGAGAAGCAGAAGAAGCGCAGAACGAGCCGGGGCGCATTCGCCAAGCTCACCACCATGGCGCACGGCCGTCCCCGCATCACCGAGGATCCCCCCATACGGACGACCATCAGCGACGAGGAGCAAGAGGACCTGGTCGACCACCTCCTGGCCGAGTACCGGCTCACCCTCCGGGACGACCGCCGCCAACTGTTCGACCGCTTCACCGAAGTCGACACGGTCCGCCAGGTCGTCGGGGTGGGCAGCGTCGGGATGCGGGTCTATCTGGTGCTCCTCGAGGGGCGTAGCGGCGACGATCCCCTCTTCCTGCAGGTCAAGCAGGCTGGGCCCTCCGTCTACGAGGCCCACGCCGGTTCCAGCACACTCGGCCACCATGGCCAGCGCGTCATCAACGGGAAGCGCCTCATCCAGAGCGCCACCGACATCTTCGTCGGATGGGGCTCGCTGCACGGCAGGGACTACTACGTCCGGCAATTCCGGGACATGAAGATCATCCCCACCACGGAGCTGATCGCCCCCCGACTCACCGAGTTCGCCACCGCATGCGGCGAGACGCTGGCCCGGGCCCATGCCCGCACCGGCGACCCGGTCGCTATCGCCAGCTACCTCGGGAAGGGGCCGAGGTTCACCGAGGCGATCGCTTCGTTCGCCCACCGCTATGCCGACCAGAACGAGCGGGACCACGACCAGTTGGCCCGGGCGGTCGGGCGGAGTGCCCAGGAGGTGCCCACGGTGGTGTGACCGCCCTCACACCGGCGGCTCATCTGCGGCGGACCGCCGCCGGGGGCCGGCCGGTCCGGTCACCGGACACCGGCGGTTCGCATGGAACGCTCCAGGGTGAGGGCCATGCCGGCCATGCCTGTCGCGCTGGGGTGCAACGGATAGGTGTGGGGAGAGGAGAGGACCGGCTCCACCCACCGGGTGCCGGTGGGGGTGCAGGCGGTGTGGGGAGCACTCGGTGTGGCCATGTCCACGTAGGTGTCACCGGCGGATGCGGCGGTCTCGGCCAGGGTGGCGTTCAGCGCATCCTCGACGGTGCGGAGGAACGTGAGGTCGGTGGCGGAAAAGGGCAGGATCGGCCAGCACCCGGACCCGGTCGGTGGGATGATCTCCGGATAGCCGACCACGAACACCCGGGCGTGGCGGGACCGCGACCTGATGTCGGCGAGCACCGTCGCAACCCTGGCACCCACGGTCTCGACGCCCGCCGTCGCCGGGTCGGTCCCCTCTCCGGCGTCGTGGCGGGCGCAGGACCATCCCACCGGTGTACCCCCCCACGGGGTGGCCGAGATGCAGGCGGTGGCCATGTGCGAGAAACCCAGGTCGTTGCCCCCTATGCCCACGCTGACCACAGAGGTGGTCGGCGTGACGGCGTCCAGCTGCGCCTGGATGCCGCGGCCCTGTGATCCGGTCAGGTCCCCGGTCGTCGCCCCCGCGCAGCTCACATCGGTGAGGGAGAGGCCGAGGGCCCGTGCCGTCAGCGACGGGTAATTGTCGGACGACCGGAGGCAGCCCGATGGCGCCGGGGGCGTGGTCGTGGCACCGAGCTGCTCGGGCAGTCCCGGACCTGAGGTGTAGGAGTCCCCGAGGGCCACATAGGAGTGCACGACGGGATCTTGCCGGTCCGCCGGCGCCGAACCGGCGGCCGTGGTCGCCGAGGTGAGCGAGACCACACCGGTGAACGCGATCGCCGCCACGACGGGGATCAGGACCGCCCGGCGGCACACGAGGCTGCGGGCACCACCGACCCGCCTGTCTCCCGGACCGGTCGGTGCCGCGGCGGACGGGTCGGTGCTCATCGCCGCACGATGCTAGGGGGGCCACCGGCCGCCCGGGCATCGCCCCGCCGGGTCCCGGTGGGCACGCAAGCGGTGCAGTCCGGCGTGATGTGGCCTGCCGGGGCGGTGGCTGTCGGCACCCGGAAGGGTCCTTTGGCCCTATCCCCCGGTCGGCTCCCTCCTTAGCCTCCCAATAGGAGGTTTGCGCGCTATGGAGCCGTTGTCTGCCGTCATGATCCGCCTGGTCGGGTCCCTCATCGATCTCAACCATCCGGGTCACTATCTCCACTGGGGGTTCATCCAGCTCTCGGTGGCCAACGCCGTTCTCATCCTGTTGATGATCGTGGTGTTCGTCGCGGCGATCTTGATCCCCTTCCGTCGGCACGGGGGTGGCCAATGACCATCGACGCCCACGACCGCATCGAAGTCCCCGGCGGCACCGATGTCGCCGCCGGCCTCCCTGAGGACGCCGACCAGCTGAGCGCCAAGCTCCGACGGGCCGCCGTCGAGGCTCTCCCGCCCGAACGGCTGATGCCCGATCGGCAGCCCGCCTACGTCGCATCGTGGATCTACGTGTTCGGCGTGATCACCATCTGCGCACTGTCCATCGTCATCCTCACCGGGATCGTCCTGGCCATCTTCGGGCCGACCTGGTGGCACGTTTCGTCGACCGGGCTCTTCGTCAACTCCCTGCACCTGTGGAGCGTCGAGGTGTTCTTCTTCGCCATGGTCGTCCATCTCTGGGGGAAGTTCTTCATGGCCGCCTGGCGCGGTCGGCGCCGTGCCACCTGGATCACCGGGGTGGTGTCCTTCGTGGTCTCGGTGGGTGCCGCCTTCACCGGGTACCTGTCCCAGCAGAACTACGACTCGCAGTGGATCAGTACACAGGCCAAGGACGGGATCAACTCCACGGGTGCCGGAGCCATCTTCAACGTGACCAACTTCGGCCAGATGCTGATGTGGCACATCGTCCTCTTGCCTCTCGCCGTCGTCATCCTGGTGGGAGGGCACGTCCTGTTGGTCCGGAGGCGGGGTGTCGTCCCACCGTTCGCGCCACCGGGCTCCGCCCCCCCGGCGTCGGAGGACCCCGAGCCGGTTCACGAGGGTCATGAGCCGGTGAGGGTCGAGGGCGAGCCATGAGCGACGCCACCAGATCCAAGCGCCACCGTTCCTTCAATCCGGACCGCGACGTCGAGGAGTGGCACGGGCAATACCTCCCCTACGACCTGGTCAAGGAGTTCATCATCGCCTTCGTGGTGGTGGCCATCCTGGTCGTCGGCCTGGCCGTCGTCTTCTCCTCGCCGGACGAGAGCCCCGTGACCATCAAGTCATGGTCCACCTCGGACCCCGTCGACTTCGCCCAGACGGCCATCACCGAGCTCGACGGCACCAGCGGCACAGCCACCTACGGCCCGCCCTACAACTCGACGCCCGGCGCCTCCCAGCAAATCGGCCCGTTCTCCCCGGAGAGCTGGCTCGGGGTCCACCACCCGATCGACACGGCCAACGACTACGTGATCGACCCCCTCAGGACGCTGCCCAACAACCCCGATGTCCAGGCCGCCGTCAACGAGTACACGGCGGCCTCGGCGGCCCAGCAGGCCAGATGGACGGCGGCCTACGAGACCGCCGTCGCCAAGGCGACCTACTCGGACGGCGTGCTCACCGTTCCGGCCGGCGACTACGGTCCCGTGGGCCATATCATCGCCGGGCTCACCTCCATGGCCCGGAGCGGGGCGCTCGACGGGGCGCTGCTCAAGTCCACCCAGTTCTACGGGACCGACTACACGAAGCCACTGTTGTTCATCGCCGACGGCACCTACTTGGCCAACCTCGCCCAGAACCAGCATCTGTCGGGCGACCAGTGGGGGATGATGAACGAGACGGGCAACTATCCCGGGCAGGCGTGGCTGTGGCTCTACACGCTGTGGTACCAGGTGCCCCCGATGAGTACGTCGGCCAGCGGCGACCTGCAGGTCTGGGCGATCATGATGGTCCTCACCCTCTTGTTGGCGCTGCTGCCCTTCATCCCCGGGCTCCGCTCGATTCCGCGATGGAGCCGTGTCTACCGGCTCATCTGGCGCCAGTACTACCGCGACGTCGCCAACGCCACCAACCAGCACGGGAAGGCACCCCCGGCAGCGGTCCCTCCGACCGATGTCCGGGTAACCGTCTGAGCCGGCACCACGGGTCCAGAGCGGGAACCACAGACACCAGCCGTCCTTCGGGGCGGCTGTTGTCGCGTCCCGGTCAGGACGTCATGCCCTGCAGGCCCACCAGGCCCCGGGCGAGTTCGATCTCACCCATGTGGCGCAGGCCGTGCTGGTAGATCCAGCACTCCGCGGCATCGAGCAGGGTGACCCCCTCGGGCCCCGCCACACGGGCGCTGTAGGTGCTCGCCACCTCCGGGGGCAGGGGCCGCGCGATCACGACCCGGCCGAGCTCACCGGGGTCGAGCCCGTCGAGCCACTCCTCGGTCCGGTCGAACACGGCGCGCATGTACTCCTGGAATGCCCCGTAGTCGCCGATCCTCTGGTGGACCATCTCCGAGACGGGGCGGTGCTTGCCGTGGTCGGGGATGGCCGGCCTCACCCTCTCTTCCCATGAGGAGTCCCAGATGGGAGCGACCCCGGTCATCAACATGAACGAGGCATCGATCATGTTGACGATGTGGAAAAGACTGAAGGCGATGGGGACCACCCCCTCGCGCTCGAAGTGGTTGACCTGGTCCAGGTCCATCGTGGCCACGGCGTCGTAGTAGAGGGAATGCAGGGCCTGCATGCGGCGCTGCAACGAATCGACCACGAGTTCACGGGACAAGGGTTCCCCTTTTGACGAGGACGGCCCGCCTCGTGCGAGCCCGGCCCCAGGCGATTGTCCCACGGTAAACACTTGGCAGTTGGACTGTCAACTGTTACCCTGCCGGCGTCGGCTGGCTCCGGCCGCTACCGCGAGACGAGAGGTGTCGCCATGGATCTGGAGGTCGACCGCGGAGACCTCCGCCGCGTGCGGTTCGCGCACTCCGAACCGGCGCCCCTCGACGCGGGCGAGATCCGGCTCCGGATCGACACGTTCGGGCTGACCTCCAACAACATCACCTACGCGGTGTTCGGCGACGCCATGGGCTACTGGCAGTTCTTCCCGGGCCCCGAGGAGGGAGGCACCCACTGGGGACGGATCCCCGTCTGGGGCTTCGCCGAGGTGGTCGAGTCCTCGCTGCCCGGAATCGGCGACTCGACCCGCGTCTACGGGTACCTGCCCCCGGCCGACGAGCTGATCGTCAGGCCCGGCCGCATCGACGACCGCGGCTTCTCCGACACGGCCCCCCATCGGGCACCGCTTCCGACTGTCTACAACCGGTACTCGTTCGTGGACACCGACCCCGTCTACCACCCAGACCGCGAAGGCCACCAGATGCTGCTCTGGCCGCTGTTCGTCACGTCGTTCGTCGTCGACGACTTCCTCGGCGACCATGAAATGTTCGGTGGCACGACCGTGCTCATCTCGAGTGCGTCG
This sequence comes from uncultured Acidimicrobiales bacterium, assembly GCA_963725395.1. GTDB lineage: Bacteria > Actinomycetota > Acidimicrobiia > Acidimicrobiales > RAAP-2 > Bog-756. The sequence goes on from CAVRYH010000009.1 coordinate 223,575, forward strand.
GCGAAGACCTCGATCGCCGCCGCGTACCTTCTGGGCCGTCGACCCGGCATCGACGTCGTCGGCCTCACCTCGCACGCCAATCTGGAGTTCGTGTCGTCGCTCGACTGCTACGACCGGGCGGTCACCTACGACCTGGTCGCGTCGCTGGCCCCCTCTGACAGCTGCTATGTAGACGTGGCCGGGGACAAAAGCGTCACCGCGGACGTCCACCGTCACTTCGGCGACCTCCTCCGCTACAGCATGGTCGTCGGGGACACCCACTGGGAGAGCGATGCTGGACCAACCGGGCCGTTGCCCGGTCCCCGCCCCACCTTCCTGTTCGCGCCCGACCAGATCGCCAAGCGGCGACGGGAGTGGGGACGGGACGGATTCGAGAACGCCGTCTCCCGGGCCTGGGACCGTTTCTCGCCCTGGACAGACGGATGGATGGAAATCCGTCACGTCGCGGGTCCGGACGCGGTCGGCGCGTCGTACCGGGAACTACTCGAGGGACGGGTCGACCCCAGGGTGGGAGAGGTCTGCACGTTGCGGGACGCCCGGCGTTGACCGGGCCACCAGCCACACGGAACGTGGTCGCGACATCAAACGGTAGCCTCGACCCCACAATGGTCACTTCCACCGAGAACCACGAATCATCGCTCCCGAACGCCCACGCCGGGGACGATCACCGAGATCCGAGCCCACGAGGCGCCGGGGAGAGCCAGGACGGTCGCCAGCTCCGCCGGCAACGCAACCGTGAGGCGGTGGTCGACGCTCTCCTCGACCTCTACGATGACGGAAACCTCCGGCCGAGCACCGAGGAGATCGCCGCCCGCTCGGGCCTCTCGCCGAGGTCGGTGTTCCGTTACTTCGATGACGTCGACGACCTGACCCGGTCCGCCATCTCGCGAATGGAACGCCGGGCCCTCTCGCTGCTCCATATCGAGGTCGATCCCGCGGCCGAACTGGGCAGCAAGGTGAGGGCCCTCGTCGATCAACGGTTCCGGCTCTTCGATGCCGTCAGCAGTGCCGCCACCGTGTCGCGGCTCCGCTCACCGTTCCAGCCCATCCTGGCCGACCGCCTGCGCGAGAACAGGGCCCTGCTCCGAGGTCAGATCGAGGCCCTCTTCGCGCCGGAACTGGCGGCCCGGACATACCGGGGGGCGGCCGACACGCTGGCCGCCGCAGATGTCATGTGTTCCTTCGAAGCCCACCAACTGCTCCTGGGTGACCAGGGCCTCTCGACGGCCAACGCCAGAGCAGCGATGGCCTCCGCGCTCACAGCCCTCCTCGGATCGAACAACTGACGCTCCCTTTTGATCAGCCGTGCGGCTACTGGCCCGGTCCGTGGTCGTGCGAGGATGGCGGACCGCAGCGACTGCAGTCGGCCCGGAACGTGCCTCCACTGGACGTCGGAGCCGAGGGCCGACTCGACGTGGTGTCGCGTATGGTGGCGGCCGCCACCATGGTGGTCACCCGCGACCCCGGCGAGCTCTATCTCCTCCGGCACACCGCCGGTGACGACGCCGTCTCCTTCGTCGAGCGCCTTGACCCCACGACCCTCGAACCGATCGGCCGCTCGCCGGACCTGGCCGGTGGGCCGACCTGGCCCGGCAGCATCGCCGTCCACGCCAACGGCTCGATCTACGTGGTGTTCGGAAATCACGCCCACCGCCTCGACCCGGACCTCTCCGTCGTGGCCACCACCCCTCTGCCCCGGCAGTCGCCCTACAACGGGTTCGTGATCATGCCCGACGGCACCCTGGTCACCAAGGACTTCGCCGGGTCCCGACCTGGAGCGGCGGTCCCCGCCGACGCACGCCGACCCTGTGAGTTGGTGGCGTTGGACCCCGAACGCCTCAAGATCGTCGACCGTCACCTGTTGGCCGAGCCGTCGATCGCCCGTCTGTCCGCTGACGGGAGCCACGTCTACATCGTCGGTGACACCAGCCTGTTGCGCACCCGGTGGGACGGCCGGTTCCGCCCCGACGACTCGTTCCGGGCCCGGTACCGGACGGTGGCCGGCCAGACGTACGGGTGGGACTGTGTGATCGCCCTCGGTGCCGCCTGGTTCCTCGACGACGGGGACGGGAGCGAGGACTACACCGGAACCCTCCACGGCCACGGGCGGTCGACCGCGCCCCTCCATCTGTTCAGGGTGGATCTCGAATCGGGTGCGGTCACGGGCGTCGAGGTGAGCTCCGAACCCGGTGGACTGATCGCCAATCCCCCGGTGATCGATGCCGACCGTTCGATCGCTGTCGGCTACGACAGCGGCAACGGCGTGATCTCCGCCTTCGACATCGCCGCCGACGGCTCCCTTTCCCCCCGCTGGCGGAGGCGCCAGGAGCACGGGGGCCATCTCGTCCTCTACCCGACGACCGGCGAGCTGGTCACCGGGCACTACGACCGTGAGCGCCGAGCCGACCAGGTGGTGGTCCTCGGCATCGAGCATGGCGAGGAGCTCGCCAGGGTCGACACGGGCAGCCCGATCCAGTCGGTGCTGTTCCCGGCGGTCGGGACCGGTGGTGAACTGTACGTCTGCACGTTCACCACGATCAGCCGATTGTCCGTCCCCGCCGAACCCTAGCTCTGAACCGGCCCCGATCCGTCCACCGAGCGGGCGCTGGCCCCGTCAGACCGTGGCAGCCGCCCGAGCGTCGGCCAGCAGTTTGTCGTCGTCGGCCAACAGGGCCTTGGCCAAGTGACGAACCATGTCGATCACCTCGGGATGGGCCTCGGGGTCCCATCCCTCCAGCAGCTCGGTCATCGAGTCACGTCGGGCCGCGGTAAGCCGTTCGATGGCGTCGTGGCCGGCGGCGGTGAGTACCAGCTTGTGCCCCTCGGGGCATTCGATTCGCTCGATCATCCCCTGGGATTCCAGCGACTCCACCCCGTCGGCCAGCCGATCCGGCTCCACGTTCAGCCGCGCACCGACCTCTTCCACCGTCGCATCGGGTCGATCGGCCAGACGGTACAGCAGCCAACTCGCCCGGGGCTTGAGATCGAGGCCGGCGCGGCTGGTCAGCATCCCGTAGAGCTCGCCCCGGTTTTCCCGACTGGCCGCACGTTCGAGGATCCTCTGTACCTCACCGAGCGAGGTGCGGGGCTCGGGGAGGCCCAACTGCTCGGCCGGTTCCGTCGTCCGGATGGACTTGCGCAGCTCTATCTCGGGGAGGGTCCAACTGAGCAGGAACGCGACGAACGCGATGGGTACCCCGATGAGGAACATGGTCTGGATGGTGTGGGCGATGCCTTCGATGACACCGGCCTGGAGCGCCGGGGGCAGCTTGTGGATGACGGACGGGTTTTCGGCATTGAGGCTGAATCCCGTCGGTGCCTTGGTCACGTGGAGAGCGTCGAGCACGTTGCGGACGACGAGGTTGGCGAAGATGGCGCCGAAGACGGCGGTCCCGAACGAGCCGCCGATCATGCGGAAGAACGTGACCCCCGACGTGGCGGTGCCCAGCGCCTCGTAGGGCACCGCGTTCTGCACGGCCACCGTGAGCACCTGGAGGATGAATCCGAGCCCGAGGCCGAACACGGCCATGTAGGCGGCCATCACCCACGCGCCGGTGCTCACGCCGATCAGGGACATGAGGTACAGCCCCACCGTCATGAGCGCGGTCCCGAGCACCGGGAAGACCTTGTAACGACCCCACCGGCTAACCAGCAGGCCGGAGCCGATCGAGGCGACCAGGAGCCCTCCCATCAGGGGAAACAGGCGCACCCCGGACTGGATGGCGCTGATCCCCTTCACCTCCTGGAAGAACAAGGGCAGGAAGGTGAGCGCTCCGAACATGGCGAACCCGACCACGAAGCCGATCGAGCTGGCCGCGGCGAACACCCTGTTGGTGAACAGCGGGAGGGGGATGATCGGCTCGACGGCCCGGCGCTCGGCCAGGAGGAAGAGGATCGTGAACACCACGCCGGCCACGGCGAGGCCGATGATGAACGGGGATCCCCACGGGTACGAGGTGCCTCCGAGGCTCGTGAAGAGCACCAGCGAGGTGGCGGCGAGGGCGATGAGGGCGGTACCGAGGTAGTCGATCACCCGATGGACGCGGCTCAACGCGCCGGGAAGGGCGAAAGCCGTCACCACCAGTGCGAGCGCGCCGATGGGGATGTTGATGTAGAAGATCCACCGCCAGCTGAGATAGTCGACGAAGACCCCACCGATGAGCGGTCCGATCACCGAGGTCACCCCGAACATGGCCATGAAGAGGCCCATGTAGCGCCCGCGCTCCCGCGGGGAGACCACGTCGCCGATGATCGTCATCGCCCCGATCATCAGTCCGCCCCCACCCAGACCCTGCACGGCCCGGAAGAGGATGAGCTCGATCATCGAATGGCTCAGTCCCGAGAGGGCGGAGCCGATCAGGAACAGGACGATGGCGGCCTGGAAGAACAGCTTGCGACCGTAGAGATCGCCGAGTTTTCCCCACAGGGGCGTCGAGACCGTCGAGGCCAGCAGGTAGGCGGTCACCACCCAGCTCAGGTGGGAGGCACCGTTCAGATCGCCCACGATGGTCGGAAGAGCGGTGGACACGACGGTCTGGTCGAGTGCGGCCAGGAACATCCCGAGCATGAGCGCCCCGATGACGACGAGCACTCTCCGGTGAGAGAGGGCGGCGGTCGGTCCCGGCGGACCGGCCGTCGCTGTTTCACTCATCGTGCCGGTCCCCGGCACTCTTTGCTCCACGTCTGGCCATTCCCCTCAGTGTACGGGGCCCAACTCGCGGGGAGCCCGCCGCCCCGACGTGGTCGATCATGGCGGAGGTGCGCCTCCAGCGCGGATGCACCCGATCAGGTAGTCGAGATCCGAACCGTCGATCCGGATGGCAGCCTTCAGCGAGGCGCGGCCAATCGACGAGCCCATGGGCAGGGCATCCAGCAGTCCGCGACCCACCCAGCTACGGATCAGACGGAGCTCGGTGGCCCGGGACAGGGTGCGCTCGTCGATGGTCGTCCCCTTCGACACGAGCGCGGCATTGGTCAGCCGCCGGACATCGGTTCGGTCGAAGCTCACGTCCAGCTCGTTGAGGCGACGGACCACATACGAGCCGGTGTTGTACCAGTCGCAGCACCCGTGCACCACCGATGCGACCTGGCCCACCGCGCCGTCGATGGCGACGGCCAGCACCGGACCGCCTTCCAGTGTGGATGCCGCTGCCGCCCCGACCAACGCGAGCTGGAGAGCACCCATGGCCGCGCTGATCGACCGGCTCTGGCTCGAGGCGAGGAGCTCCACCCCTTTTTGGTCATAAAGCACGGCCGGATGGTCGACCACCTGTCCCGACATCCAATCGAGCAGGCGGGGCGGGGCGGCCCGAATCTGGGAACGGACCCTTCGAAGGCGGCCCGGCCCACCCGACAGGGCTTCGCGTCCGACACTCCCGAACGCGGCCTCGAGCTCGGCCGCCGCCTCGGGAGGCAGTCCCTCGGGTTGCAGGAGGGAGCGGAGGGCCCCGCTGAAGGCGGCCCGGGCCCTGGCCCGGGCGCGATCGATCCTCGAGGGCATCGGCGCCGGCGGTTCCGCTCCGGAACTCGCAAAGTCTTCGGGCACGTCCCGAGTCTGCAGAAGGGTTGCCCGCACCGCAAGCTTGCCGGAAGGGTTGGCGTCCGGGCCGCCCCGACCCGTCTACCATCGAGCAAGGGCCCACCGTGGCTCGTGTGTCGGACCGCCGTAGGCTCAGGTTCGACGAACCGGGGAGCGCAGATGGCGTTGGACATTGGCAGGAGGCACCTCGAACGAGCGGTGCGTAACGCCCGGGCCAACGGGACGTCGACCCCCAGCGTCGTCATCGTGGGAGGTGGCCTCTCGGGACTTGCCGCCGGGATGCAGCTGATCCGATCGGGACTCACATCGTTCTCCATCATCGAACAGTCGGACGGGGTGGGCGGCACCTGGCGGGACAACGTCTACCCCGGCAGTGCCTGCGACGTGCCCTCCCATCTCTACTCCTTCTCGTTCTTCCCAAAATCCGACTGGAGCCGCCGGTTCGCCGAGCAGCCGGAGATACTGTCGTACGCCGAAGCCTGCGTGGAGCACTTCGGGCTCGCTCCACACCTGCGCACCGGGACGACCGTGGAGAGTGCGTCGTTCGACTCGGCCGACAGTCGTTGGCACCTCCACTTGCGCTCGGCCGACGGTCAGGAGACGATGACCGCGGACACAGTGATCTTCGCGTGCGGCCAGCTCAACCGACCTCAGGTACCCGACCTGTCGGGTCTCGGCACCTTTGCCGGTCCCTCCTGGCACTCCGCCCGGTGGGATCACGACGTCGGACTCGAAGGTGCGCGGGTGGGCGTGGTGGGCAGCGGGGCGAGCGCCATCCAGTTCGTGCCTCCGGTGGCCGCCCGCGCCGACCACGTGACCATCTTCCAACGGAGCCCCAACTACGTCGGGCCGAAGAAGGACCGTGTCTACAGCGGGCCGACTCGGAGGCTGCTCGACCGGTCGGAGCTCGTCGAGCGCGCCTACCGGTGGTGGATCTACTGGAGTCTCGAGGTCCGGTGGTTCTGGTTCCGGAGGGACAGCTGGTTCGGCCGCAAGCTGGGCGAGCTGTTCAAGAAAGGGGTCCGCGACGAGGTGGTCTGCGAGCGGTTGCCCGAGCCGGTCGTGCTTCCGGACTACCCGATCGGCTGCAAACGCATCCTCATCTCGAGCGACTGGTACCCGGCCCTGCTCCGTCCCTCGGTCAGGGTTGTCGATGAGCCCATCGACCATATCGAGCCCGATGCCGTGGTCACCACCGACGGCGAGCGACACCCGGTCGACGTCCTGATTTTCGGGACCGGCTTCTCCACCACAGACTTCCTGGCTCACATCCCGATCACCGGCGTGGACGGCCGCAGCCTGGCCACCGAATGGCGGGACGGCGCCAGGGCGTACCTGGGCACGGCGGTGGCCGGCTTTCCGAACTGCTATCTGCTCTACGGGCCCAACACCAATCTCGGGCACAACTCGATCCTCTTCATGGTCGAACGCCAGCTCAATCTGGTGTTGCAGGCCCTCGCCGCCCAGACCGGTTCGTCCGACCGGTCCGGAGCGCCGCCCCGGGTGGAGGTCACTCGCGCCGCCTACGACCGTGACGACCTCCGCACCCAGGGCCGCATGGCGGCCACGGTGTGGGTGTCGCACTGCAGGAGCTGGTACAAGGCGGCGTCGGGGCGTGTCACCAACAACTGGCCCACGTGGACGGTCCGCTACTGGTACGAGACCCTGCGTCTGAGGCCGGGCGATCTCCTGGTGGCCGTTGAGGACGGTCCGGGCGGCGCCGCGTCCGCACCCGTCCCGAACGGCGTCACGCCGGCGGTCGAGGGTGTCTCCGCCGAAGGGAACGCCGTCCGATCCTGACGTGGTCGAGCGGGCGGGTCCGATCGGCCGAACTTCCGCGTCCGGACTCCCCGTTACGAGCCGATGTGGTCGGCAGGGATGGTCCCGAGCCGGCCCGCCTGATAGTCCTCGAAGGCCTGGGCCACCTCCTCACGGGTGTTCATGACGAAGGGCCCGTACGCGTAGACCGGCTCACCGATGGGCCGCCCACCGAGGATGAGCACATCCAGCTCGGGGGTCCGTGAGTCCTGGGCGGTGTCCGCGGCGATGGTGACGGCGTCGCCGTCACCGAACACGGCCAGCTGTCCGGTGCGCACCGGCCGGGCGTCCGTGCCCACCGTCCCGTTCCCACCGAGCACGTACACCAGGGCGTTGAACTCCTTGCGCCAGGGAAGATCGACCTTGGCGCCGGCCGACAACGTGGCATGCACCATGGCCATCGGTGAATGGGTCGAGCCCGGTCCTGCGTGCCCCCCCAACTCGCCGGCGATGAGGCGGAACAACGCGCCGCCGTCGGGTGAAGACAACAGCACCACGTTCGACGATCCGATGTCCTGATAGCGGGGCGCGATCATCTTGTCGACCCGGGGGAGATTGACCCAGAGCTGAATCCCGTGGAACAGACCGCCGCTCGCCACCAGCTCCTCGGGCGGTGCCTCGATGTGGAGGATCCCACCCCCGGCGGTCATCCACTGCGTGTCGCCGTTGGTAATGAGGCCGCCCCCGCCGATGGAGTCCTGGTGCTGGAAGGTGCCGTCGATCATGTAGGTCACCGTCTCGAACCCACGGTGGGGGTGCCAAGGGGTTCCTTTCGGCTCGCCGGGCGCGTACTCCACCTCCCCCATCTGGTCCATGTGGATGAACGGGTCGAGATGGCGACGGTCCACGCCGGCGAAGGCCCTCCGCACGGGAAAGCCCTCTCCCTCGAATCCCGAAGGGGCGGTGGTCACCGACAGCACCGGGCGCGCCAACACGTTGGCCACCGGCTCCACTTTCGCCAAAGCGAGTACGTCATCAACGGTCACGGCCGGCATGGTCAACCTCCACTGCATTCTCGGGTGGTCGTCTGGGCCGTCACGTACCCCGGCGCCACCCCTGGGTGTTGACTCGATACTAATTGTGCCCGCAACATTCCCGACCGACCGGCTGATCCCAGCCCACGGGGCCGGGCGGCGGCGATCGCGGCCGTAGTCGCCGACGGGCTTCAGGCCGGCACCCGATGTGCCGAAGAAGGCCATTGAGCAGGTACGCTTACGGCCTGGGGAAAAGTCAGGAGACTGCACGTGATCCGGCCACGCGGCGGAACCACACGCCGACGCGACGACGACGACCAAGATGCCGCCTCCTCCGCCGTGGCGATCGGCCGCCTGCTGCGGAACACCAGGGAGGAGCGCGGCCTCGATCTGCTCTCGGTCCACGACCGTCTCGGCCGCCCAATCACCCAGATCGAGGCCCTCGAGAGCGGCGATCTCGCCCGGCTACCCAATCAGGCCATGGCCCTGTCCACGCTCCGGCGTTATGCCGCCCTCCTCGGCCTGGACGGGGACGCGCTCGCCCTCCAGATGATCGACGCCTGGTCGGCGGTCCCGTCGGCCCCCGAGCCGACCACCAGGCGGGAAGCGGCTGTCGAAGGTGGGGCGGCGCCGACGACGGTCGTCACCGCCGTCACGTCCGGACCGGACCACCTGCGGGCCTTCACCCAGACAGGCGAAGTGCCCAAGATCGGTGGCGGCTCCAACGGCCCACCGACCGGTTCAGGAGCGTACGGCTACGGGATGGTCACCGGTCCGCCCACCGGCACGTTCCCGGTCGTCCCGAAACAGGACCTGAAGCACAGCCGGCGGGCAGTGGCCCGGGCCCGCCGCCGCCTGCGGGCCCCCACCTGGCTCAAGGTGGCCACCTGGATTGCCGCAGTGCTCGTCCTGATCACAGCGGCCGGCCTCGTCATCTACCGGTCCCAGCCCAAATGGCTCGTCCAGGCCCACATCCTGAAGGTCCAGCAGCCCGGGGCCCCCGGGACGAACGGGACGACGAACGGGACGAGCGCGGCGCCGGCGCCCAAGCCCTCGGCGGTGGTCGTCCAGACCGCCGCCTCGGCGAGCAGCGCCTCCTACTCGGTGGCGGCAAAGGCGTACGACATCGCCGTGTCCACGTCCAACCGAGTCTGGGTACAGGTCATCAGCGCGAGTTCATCGGTGCCGCTGGTCAGCGGTATCCAGCCCGCCGGAAAGGCGCTGTCCTTCCCCGCCAACGGCGCCCTGACCGTGGAGGTCGGTAATTCCGCAGTCGTGGTCGCGGTGACGGTGAACAAGAAGGTCGTCTTCTACAACGCTCCGAGCGCTGCCCCGTTCACCTACACCTTCTCCCCCGCCGCAGGCTTCTAGGTCCGCTTCCCGTCCCATCGGTGCCGACCAGGTGTCCCCCGGTGTCTCGCTGACGGGACGGCCAGGGCTGGCGGAGCGTCAGTCGGTCGACGGATGGAGCCGGAGGATCTCGCCGGTCTCCACCCGATAGCGCCATCCCTCGACCGTGACCGCGTCGGGAAGCAGCGGGCAGGCGCGCACGGCGGCGACGTCCCGCTCGAGCGCCTCATCGGGATCGGGCATGGTGAGGAACTCCCAGTCCGACGCCCGGTCGGCCAGGGCTGGCGGGAGGTCAGAGCGGACATCATCGTCCGTCCGGTCGGCCAGGGCACAGTTGGTGTGCTGCATGACGGCGATCCGGGACACCCCGAGGAAGTTGGTGGCCAGGATCAGGGAGCGCAGGACGTCGGGGGTGACACGAGCGCCGGCATTGCGGAGGATCTTCGCGTCGCCGGGCACCAGCCCGAGCATGGCCAGCGGCTCGATCCGGCTGTCCATACAGGTGACCAGCGCGAACCCCTTGGCCGCCCTGGCCGGTATGCCGGCCAGCGCGAACTCCTCGACGTAGCGGGCATTGGCTTCGAGGAAGTCATCGAACACGGACGGAAGCATGCCAGACCGGGTGGTCCGGGTCCACGTCGATGCCGAATCCTCAGAGGACCGGCCCGGGCCCCGGCCCACCTGAACGGGCGGCCGCCACGGGGCCGTCTAGGCCGGCGGCACGAAGCGAATGTCGAGGCTGCGGAGGTAGGTCTGCAGTCCCGCATCCTGGATCGGAATGAGGTGGGCCGGAGCTCCTGACTCGTTGACGTGGGCGTGCCACATTCCCGGTGGGGTGACGAATGCACCACCGGGCTCCCAGTCGATCCTGATCGGTTCGACGATGGAGCCGTCGTCGTCGATCCGGGTGCCGAGCAGGGTGGAGCAGCCCGGCTCGCAGTCGACGATCAGGTCGAGCGCCACCGACTGGTGCCGATGTGGACGCTGGAGCTGTCCGGCAGGGAGGAGACCGAACATCGCCCACAGTACATGGGTGATGGTCAGGGTCTGCTCCTGGGCAGCGTTGGCCAACAGGACGCTCACCCGACTCTTGTGGTTGGCCCCCGGGGCAGCCGCGACGGCACGGAGCTCGGCTTCCGCCGACGACCTCGGGAACTTGGTGGCGCGGAACCTCGGCCCGGCCGGCCGCACCCCCAGATACCGCAGCAACGGCTCGTCGTGGACCCAGTAGAGGGTGGCCTCGTCGGTGGCGAGGTGGGTGACGCCCGCCGGGCTGTCCCCGGACGCTGGCAGGGTGACGAAATCGCCCTCCGCCCACTCGATCCCGTCTCCCGACCGGTCCAGCTCGGTCCGGCCACGCCCTCCGATCACATAGAGGAGCTGTGACGTGGCGTCCGGCCCGAGAGTGAGGGTTTCACCGGCCTTGATCCGCACGAAGGAGGCCAGCAACCCCGGGCTCGTCGCCGGACCGGGCGTGATCCCGAGCTCGCTGGACAGATCGAGTGGCACGACGCGCGTGGGCCCGCCGGCATAGAGCGTCGGGGGGAAGCTGACGATTGGAACCTGGGATGTGTGACCAGAGCCGATCGGGTCGGCGGCCGCCGAATACTCGAAGTAGCGGGCGTCCTCGGTCCAGTCCCTGGCCCCCGCCGGACCGACGGGGCGGTGGCTGGCGCCCTGGGTACCGGGCTCACCGGAGATGATCGTCATGTTGTCTCCTCTTGGAGGCGGCGGCCGGGCGCTCGGTGCTCCGGGTTGTTGCGCACTCCTGTCAGCGTGGCTGTTCCAGCGTAGGCCCGCCCGGACGTCGGCGGGCCGGGTCAGTCGGAGAAATGGGTCGTCGGGCGCTCCTCCAACACGCCCTCGACGTACACGTCCACCTTCTCGTTGTAGAAACTCAACAATCCGGCGATGGGGAGGAGTTGCCGGGTCGGGAAGTCATAGCTCCACGCCAGATCCTCCTGGGTCGTCTCTCCGAGGCGTACGGACCAGTAGTCCGAGGTGGTCCCCTTGTACGGGCAACTCGTGACGGTCGGGCTCGGGACGAGGTGCCCGAAGTCGACCTCGGTCCGGTTGAGGTAGTAGCGGGTGGGAAGACCCGTCTCGAACACCATCACCGGTGACGACGACTCGGCGAGCACCGTCCCGTCGAGTTCGACCCGGACGTGACGGGTGGATCGGATGGCATCGACCCGCGTGTAGGGATTGCGCGGATGGACGAATACCTCTTCGTCCTCCTCGAACCATCTGCTCAGTGCCGCCCACCGGAACCGGAACGTGTCGGCCAGCTCGCCACGGACGGGGTCGACGACCAGCCGGCCTACCGTCGGTGACTGCGGTCCTGCGGAAGCGAACGAGTACAGGCGGACCGTCCCCCTCGGAGACTGCTCCGTGACCCCGGCGGTGACGAGGAGGTCGTCCCGGACATCGTGGTGCGGGATGTAGTACTGCGGATAGTTCGCCCATTCCCAGACGTAGAGAGCGCCGATGGTGTCGAGCACCGTCTCGCCCTCGTGTTCGGCCCGGATCCGCCGCGGGACCGGCTCCACGTGGTTGAGGCGGGTGATCGCCTTCGGATACCCCGGCATGGCCCTCCCTGTCCGACAAGTGGCGGTTCGGTCCGCTGGCCCAACCTGGATCCAGAGGCGGTGCCGGTGGAGGCGATCCGCGCCCCCTGAGAATACCCGCGTTGCCCCGCGACACCACCGGGATATCGCCGGCGGGGGCGACGGGCAAACGCGGGGACCCGTTCCGACCCTCAGGGAGCGGCTGGCGCCTCGTCTGTCGTCGGGCCGGCCTTGCCTCCGTCACCCGCCGGTCGGACCGGACGTCGGCGGGGTCGGCCGGCCGCCGCCCGGGCGGCGGCGGCCGCCTGGAGCTTGGGCACATAGACCAGCACATAGACGGTGGACAGGGCCCCGAGGACGACGATGACCCCGATCGGGGCGACCGAGAAGTGCCGGGCATTCTTCGGGTCGGAGAATCCTGTGGCCACGAACAGGATGGTGAAGAGCACCGCACCGAACGCAGCCAGGGGTCGGCCGGCCACCAACCGGAACGGGCGCTGGCGCGTCTCACGCCGCCGGAGGATCAACAGGCAGAGCGAGGCGACGGCATAGATCCCCGACTCGATGGCGGCACCGACGGACACCAGCAGGAGCCACTGCCCCGTGGCGAACACGACCGCGGCCACCACGGCTGAGCCGACGGCCAGTGTGGTCACCGCCAGCCATGGAACGGCCTTCAGGTTCAAACGGGCGAACTGGCGGGGCAGGGTCCCCTCGCGGGCGGCGGCGTAGATGAAGCGCGAGGCCACCAGGAATCCACCGTTGAACGTATTGAGCGCCGTGAGGACGGTGAGCGCCAGCATCCACAGTTCACCGACCGTACCCAGCGCCGCCTGACCCAACAGCAGTTGGGGGTACGCACTTCCGTGCAACGCGCCGGCCGGCACCAGGTGGGTCAGCGCCAGGGCGAACAAGGTTGCGACCAGCCAGATGAGAACCGGGGCGATGAACAGCGCCCGCGTGATCACCCGGGGCGTCCTGGCCTCTTCCGCCGTGGTGGTGACCCACTCGAACGCCGCGTAGAGGAACAGCGCGAATGCCACCGCCTGCACGCCCGAGAATCCGCCCCGTCCGAACAGGTCGAAGGGGTGGCGGAAGGAACCCCCGATGTGGAACAGGGCGACCACCGACAGGACGGCGGTCCCGGCTAGCACTGTGTAGGTCACCAGTGTCTGCACCCATCCGGCCAGGCGCACACCCCGGAGGTTCGCCCCGAGGGCCAGCCCCAACAGGACGACGATCCAGACGTAGGCCAGCGCCGCCGGCTCGTGGAGCACGTGCCGCACTGCCGCGCCGATCAGAAAGGCATCGGCGGCGATGACGAAGACCACCGTCGTCATGTAGGTGAAGGTGACCGAGAGGGCGGTCCTGCTCCCCACCGCTCGTCCCAGGTACAGCCGGATCCCCGCCGCCGTCGGATAGAGGCCGTTCAGCTCGGAGAAGATGCCCGCCACCAGCAGCACGAGGAGGCCCCCGATGAAGATGGCGACCGCCGCGGTGGCCCCCGGCGCATAGGCGAGCACCGACACGACGCCCAGATAGTCGATGGCGGCGAAGGCCAGTCCGGCCGAGGTGGCGGTGGCGGTGGCGGTACCCACCGACCGCCGAAGCATGGAGGCGCCCTGTGGCGCCGGTCCGGCGCCACCCATCAGGCGTCGGGCCAGATCACGTAGCTGATCGCATCGAGCCGCATCACATCCTCTTGCGTGCCCTTGACGGTGATCTCACCGCGTAGGTACTTCTGCACCGGATTGAGGTCGCCCCAGAACATGTCGCAGAACGTCTCCGAGTGGGTGGTCACCACGATGTCGGGTGTTCCCACGTGCCCCTCGGGTGTCGACAGGATCTCACCGCGGTCGACCTCCATCGAGAAGATGATGCCGTTGTCGGAACAGACGAAGTGCAGCGTCCTCGACCAGTCCCGTTGCATCTTCCGCAGCCGCTCGTTCCCGTTGCAGCTGACCGTGTAGTCCGCCAGAGCTTCGGCCAGCTCGTCCCATTCAGCCATGGTCCGCCCTCCTCAGCCCGCGGCACGCATCGGCCGGCGCCTGGGGCGGACCGGCGTCGATTCCTCGGGACCGGCCCCGGACAGCATGTCGGTGATCGACCGGTCGAGCGCGTCGAGGAGCAGGTCGACCTGTTCCTCCTCGATCACGAGCGTGGGCATGAGCCGCATCACCGCGGGGTGGTTACCGCTGTAGATGGCCAGCACGCCGTGCTGCGCGAGGTGGTACGACATGCGCGGGCCCATCGAGTCCTCGGCGTACTGGATCCCGGCCATGAGCCCCAGGCCACGCACGTCGGCCACCACATCCGGATACTTTGCGGCCAGGGGCCTCAGTCCGGCGAACAGCCGGTCACCCATGGCCGCGGCATGGTTCACGAGATCGGTCTCCTCGATGACGGAGAGCACTTCGAGGGCGACGGCACAGGCCAGGTCCGAACCTCCGAACGTGGACAGATGGACGAACGGGTTCGGAATCAGGAACTCGCGCAGCTCCTCGCTGAACACCGTGGCGGCGATGGACACGAGTGACCCCCCGAGCGACTTGGCCGTCGTCATGATGTCGGGGACGACCCCATAGTGCTCACTGGCCCACCAGCGGCCGGTGCGGCCCAACCCGGTCTGGATCTCATCGAGGATCAGCAGGGCGCCGGCCCGGTCGCACACACCCCGGACGGCGGTGAGGTAACCGGGCGGGGGCACGACGATGCCCCCCTCACCCTGGATCGGCTCGAGCAACACCGCCGCCGTGCGCTCGTCGACGGCCCCCTCCATGGCTCCGGGATCCCCGAAGGGCACCTGGACGAAATCCGGCATGAGGGGCTCGAACGGTTGGCGGAACGCTGACCTTCCACCCGCCGAGAGGGCGAATCCCGTGTGGCCGTGATAGCCGTTGATCGTCGAGATGATCCGGGGTCGCCCCGTGGCACCCCGGGCCAGTTTGATGGCGAAGTCGACGGCCTCGCCGCCGCCCGTGGCGAACGTGGTGCACGAGAGGTCCCCGGGCGAAAGTTCTGCGAGCCGGGCGGCCAGTTCGGCCTTCTCTTTCGAGCACAGGAGGAAGTTCCCGTGGTCCAAACGGTCGACCGCCGCGTGCGCAGCTGCCACTACCCGGGGGTTTCGGCGACCCACATTGAACGAACCCGCCGAGGTGAAGCAGTCGAGGAACCTGCGACCGTCCACGTCCCAGACCCACGGCCCGGAACGCTCGCCCTCGATGATGTCGAGACCCGCCGCCCGCATGACCCGGACCTTCTGGGGGTTGATGTAGCGGGCGAACTGCTCGAGTGCCTGCCGTTTGGATTCTTCCGGGGTCACGATGTCCACCTCCTTGCCATCAACCCTGTTCCGGCCTGGAACGTACACCCGGAGCGGAACGGGCGGCCGTTTCGCCCGGCCGGGGGTGAGGGGCGCCGATCAGCGCGAAGAGCTCGCCGATGGCGGTCTCGGGCGCCGTCACCTTGATGGTGTGCATGCCCATGGCGCGGGCCGGTTTCAGGTTGACGCCGAGGTCATCGAGGAAGACCACTTCACGCGGGGATACGTCCAGGGCCTCACACGCCATCCTATAGAACTCGGGATCCGGCTTCCGCACTCCGAGCTTGCTCGACTCGAAGACGGCATCGAACAGGGCGAACACCTCGGCCACCTCTGGTCGCGCCTCTGCCTCCAGGGCGGCGAAATTGTCGGTCAGGCACGCAGTCTTGAACCGCGACGAGCAGTGCCGGACCGCGGCGACCATCTCGGGACGGATCTCCCCGGCCAGTGCACCAATGACCGCGATGGCGTCGACCTCTCCCCCGAGGGCTCGCGCCTCCTCCTCGAACTCGTCACAGAACGACCCGAACTCGAGCTCCCCACGCTCGAGACGGGCCCAGGCGTTCTCCTCCGGGTTGGTGGCGTTGATCCGACGGAGCAACCCGCTGGGCAGTCCATGCTCCTCTTCGTACCGGGCAAAGGCATCGAACGGGCTCGTAGAGATGACCCCCCCGAAGTCGAACATCACTGATCGGATCACCAGCGATCCATCCTCTCCGTCGTCCGCGGACGCTGGCACGTTAGTGCGCCACGCCTCCCTCAGAGTCCGAGCCCTCCTTGCCTGTCCCCCCGGGTGCATCGCCGGGACGGCGAGAGTGTCTCGCTCCACAGTTCCCGGCTCCAGCTGTCGAGCGGGCAGTCCACGACCACCACGCTCCGGCATCCGGTGCCCGCTTGCTAGGCCGATGGACCCTTGATGTGGGCGGTCGGTCCAGTGCGGGAGGTTGCGCTGACCCGCACCGGCGGGCATTCCGCCGGTCACCGTCGACCGGCTAGGGATCCGGATCTCGCTTCGGGTTCGACTCATGGAGGGTTGCGGTCGTGTCGATCACCTCTCCCGGACTCTCCAACCTCACCCGTCGCCGCCGGTAGTTGGGGTTGAAAGCGACCATCAGCCGATCGATCCCGAGCGCGATCAATCCAACCACCGCGATGGCGACGACGATCCCAGCGATGACGAGGGCACCGACGAGGACGGCCGAGACCAGGACCACGAGGACCACGAATGCCAGGATCGACCCCAGGCAGCCGAAGCCGGGTCCTGTGTGCCCCTTCGAGCGGGTGGGTGGATCCATCCCGCCAGGATCCCACGACCGAGGTGGCTTGCGCGGGTCGGTCCGGGCGATGGGTGGCCCATCGCCGGGCAGATCACCGGTCTGACGCACCGGCACCGTCCTGGGGCCTGACGGCGAGGCGGAGCCCTGAAAGGGCATCCCCGGTGGACGTCTGCGATCTCCCAATCACGAGCGGGCCCGCCGGTAACCTTAGGTGGTGGCGATCTCACCCCACATCCGGCGACTCCGCGCGGCCATCGGCCATGACCTCCTCGTGCTGCCTTCCGCTGCCGTCTTGCCGCGTGACGAACGGGGAAGAGTGCTGTTGGTGAAGATCATCGACACGGGGCAGTGGGCCGTCATCGGCGGCGCCGTCGAGCCCGACGAATCGCCGCAGCAGTGTGCCCTCCGCGAAGCCGAAGAGGAGGCGGGTGTCACTCTGGAGCTCGGTGGGATCCTGGCCGTCCTCGGCGGCCCCGAGTACCGACTCACCTATCCGAATGGTGACCAGACCTCGTATGTGTCCACGGTGTTTGACGCGAGGGTCGTCGCGGGGACCCCGCGCCCGGACCACGAGGAGACGTCGGGTGTGGCCTGGTGGGACCCTGGTGCACTGCCCGATGAGATGAGCCGATTCACGCAAGCCCTCCTGGCAGGGGCCGGGTTGACATGAGGACAGTGGAGCCATCCTGCCCCGAGTGAGCCGGTGACTCAACGTATCGTGGTGTCATCCGGAGGAGCCGGCTATGGCTTCCTCATCGACGCCCGAGGTCGGCTGCACCAGGCGGGATTCGGACCGGACATCGATGCCCACATGGAGCGGCTGCCGACCCGCATCCCGCCGGAGCTCTACCCCCTGGCCTATCCGGCCTATGACGAGGAGCCCACCCGGGCGCCATCGCTACGGGTCACGCACAGTGGTGGTACCCCGACCACCACCCTGCGGGTGGCGGACGTCCGCACCGTCGGCCCTCAGACCGAGATCCTCCTCGTCGACCCCGAGCGCCCGCTCGAGGTGACGGTCTGCTTCCACTCCGAGGACCACGGCGTTCTGCGCCAGTGGGTGAGCATCTCCAACCGCCAGGACGCGCCGGTCACCCTCCACGAGGTCGCGGCCGCCTCGCCCCTGCTCGCCGCCGCCTCACCCCACCTGACCCACTACGGCGGCGGCGACTGGTCAGCCGAGTGGACGACGACCACCGAGTCCCTCACACCGGGGACCAAGGTCGTGGACTCGCGCGGTGGCGTACAGCCCCACCTGCGATCCTGTCCCTTCCTTCTCCTTACCCCGGACGGGTCACCCGACGAATCGAGCGGCACCACCCTCGCGGGGGCGCTCGCCTGGGGTGGCAACACCCGCTTGGCGTTCGAACGGAGCACCGCCCCCACCGTGCGGGTCTGGTGCGGCCACAACCCGGCCTCTGCCGAGTACGTGCTCGACCCCGGTGCCACCTTCACCACCCCCGAGCAGATCTGGCTCTGGTCGACCGAGGGAGTGGGCCCCCTCAGTCGGCGCCTCCACCGGTGGGTACGTGAGCGCTCCGTACGGGACGGCGATCAACTTCGGCCGATCGTCGTCAACAACTGGGAGGCCACCTCCTTCTCGTTCGATACAGGGCGCCTCCTCGGGCTCATCGACGAGACGGCGGACCTGGGCGCGGAGCTCTTCCTGCTCGATGACGGCTGGTTCGGCGTCACCCACCCCCGGGACGATGACACGACGGGCCTGGGCGACTGGCAGGTCGACGAGGCCAAGCTGCCCGGTGGCCTCGGTCCTGTCATCGCCCGGGCGGACGAGCGCGGGGTCCGGTTCGGACTGTGGGTCGAGCCCGAGATGGTCAACCCTGACTCCACCCTCTACATGGAGCATCCGGACTGGGTAGTGCGCCAGCCGGCGCGGCGTTCCCGCCGGTGGCGGCACCAGCTTGTCCTCGATGTCCTCCAGGCTGAGGTCGCCGACTTCGTGTGCGGTGTCGTGGATCGTGTCCTCGAGGAGAATCCGGGCATCAGCTACCTAAAATGGGATGCCAACCGACCCCTGACCGATCCCGGATCCCCCACTCTGGGTGCGGACCGACAGGCCAACTACTGGGTCGACCACGTCCGGGCCACTTGGCGCCTCATGGAGACGGTCGCTGCCCGTCATCCCGGCCAGACCCTCATGCTGTGCGCCTCAGGAGGGGGTCGTGTCGACCTCGGGTCATTGCGCTGGTTCCACGAGGTCTGGCTCTCTGACAACACCGATCCCGTTGACCGCCTGCGGATGCAATGGTCGGCCTCACATTTCCTGCCCGCCAACGTGGTCGCCGCCCACGTGACCAGGGAGGGCAACCGCCCCCTTGCCTTCGCGTGCGCGGTGGCCATGAGTGCACGCTTCGGATTCGACCTCGACTTCGCGGCCACCACCGACGATGAACGCATCGTCTGCCGTCGCGCGGTGGAGCTGTACCGCGAGATTCGACCACTCGTCCAGTTCGGGGACCTGTGGCGGCTGGAACCTCCGAACGAGCGCGCCGCCCTCGCCTATGTTTCCAGCGACAGACTGCGAGCGGTCCTCTTCGCCTTCCAACTCACCGCACCCACCGGCGATGCCGGCCCCCTGCGCCTTGGAGGCCTCGACCCAGATCGGACGTACGACGTGGTCACCTGCGATCTGACCCCGGACCCCGACCCAGCGGGGACCGGGGTCGAGCAGCGACAAGGCGCGGTACTCATGGAGAAGGGTCTCGCGTGGCCTCTGTGCGATCCGTGCACGGCCCGCATCCTGGTGCTCCGGCCCGCGTAAGCCCGCTCCTGCAGCTGGATACACT
Source organism: uncultured Acidimicrobiales bacterium (assembly GCA_963725395.1). Classification (GTDB taxonomy): domain Bacteria; phylum Actinomycetota; class Acidimicrobiia; order Acidimicrobiales; family RAAP-2; genus Bog-756. Next base: position 243,229 of record CAVRYH010000009.1, read on the forward strand.
CCGATGTCTCGGGACATCACTTTGGTGGGTCTAGCTGGAATCGAGCCAGCGACCTCAGCATTATCAGGACTGATGTGCCGTCGCAACGGGAAACGGTCAAAAACCTCTGGGCCTGGTCAAGTTATCTATCGCAGCATAGGGACCGCTCTGGATTCACGGGCACATGCGCCCTTTCCGCGCCCGTCCATGTTTGCCATCGCTTTAGCAGGGTCCAGCGCTCGCCACAGCAAGCATTCCGACGCTTCGCGGGCCAGACAGTGCGCGCGCACGACCGGTGTTCGAGGGCTACCAACGAACGAGATTTGCTGAATCGCAACAAGCGTGGCGGACGATTGCTCTCGATAACGTGGGGCAAGTGCGGGCCGAGGGGTCGAGGGGTCCTGCCGATCTGGCTCCACCTGTCGAAGAGCGGCCTCATCTCAGGGACGCCGAGAAGGACGGGCACCTACACGTTCATCGTCAAGTGTCTGGAGTCGACCGCCCATCGGTTCAAGACCGTAATGACGCAGAAACTCACGTTGACGGTCAATCCGTAGGCGGTTATCCACACGCCCGAATGTACCGGACATGGCAGTTAGCCGACCGCGAGCAACAACCGCGTCTCAACAAAATAACGCGACCCGCTCCCGGCAACCAGGAACAGGGCTATTTGTCGGCGCATACTTGAATCATCTCGCTCGCTAGGGAGTTGGTTCAAGATGAAGTACAGATATTGGGGATACAGCATCGCCGCATTCCTGGTTTGGGGACTGATTTTGGTCATCTTCTGGACCCGAGGAAATGCCACCAACATGCACGACCTCCTGCTGGTCTTCCTCGGATGGACAATCGCGTGGGCCTCGACCACCATCGCCAGGGTCGTCTACCCGCCCCCCAAACGCTGGTTCAACCTGAGGACGCGATCATGGTCGGTGATCAGTGACGAGATGAGCATCTGACCCGGTCACATAAGGGCCTGGCGCCTGAAGCTCGACAAAGTGGACTCGGCCGGCACTGTGACGCTCCGCCGTCGACGCGCCGATCGCTTGGCCCGCACCAGTACCCGGATGGCCTCGACGGCGCCATCTCTCGACTTCGCCCTCCCATGGGCTTCCTGACAGAGCAGCCCGCGCGGCCTGGACAGCTTCGATCGGATCAGCCTTGCCCTGTCGACGGCGGTGAACGATCGGGTCCCCAGCAGCCCGCCCACCTCGTCGAGAGCGGCGGCAAAGTGGACCTCGCCATGGGTATCGACGCCACCAGTGACAGCACGCGTAGCTTCTACGATGGTCATGGCCATCCCTTCCTTTCCTTAAGCGGTTGAGGGGTGGCACGGCCGTCCCGGAAAGGAGTGACGGTGCGGGTCGATCTGCTCGTAACAGACCGGCCCATCACCCCCTCTGGAATGGGGCGCCGCCGCGCCTCCACTCATTTAGTCCGGAGCTCCGACCGGCGGGGGCGGATGCACAAGTGCATCCACGTGATCTAAGTCAGGTCGAGGACTCCGATGCTCCTGAAACTACAAAGGACCAGTCGGGGGTGGACCCTCACGGAAGCTCAACAACATCATTGGTGATCAGGGGCACCTCCGACTGAGGAAGACTGTGATCGGTGGGACTCGCCTGGATAACGGGAAACTCTGGAACTGGAAAGTCGGAGGTCAGTGCCGCCCTTGCTGGCAAGGGCTTCCGAACCGTCGACTCAGACCTGGGGATGGCCGTCTGGAAAAATAGGAAAACGGGCCAGGTAGACCGGGCCGTCGATACCGGTTGGCTGGCATCAGACTGGTTCAAGGACCACAGCTGGATGCTCATGCGGTCAAGCGTCGAAGAGCTCGCGGGCACCGCAAGAACACAGACCGTCATTCTTTGTGGGATGGCCCAAAACGACGAAGAGCTGTGGGATCTCTTCGATGCGAAGATCTGCCTGATCTCGGATGAAATGACGATCCGGGAGCGGCTCGCTCGAAGGATCGAGAACCCGTTCGGAAAGGCACCAGCCGAGTTGGAGGCCGTCCTCCGAATCAACGATTCATTCGTCGCTAGGCACGCTGCGCTGGGTGCAGTATTGATCGACTCGTCTCGGCCTTTGGGAGAGGTAGTTCGGGATGTGCTGGACGCCAGTGAAGCAGCCGGGTTGGATGTACGGGGGTAACCGCAACCCGGTGTTAGGAGGCCCCCCACGGATCGGTGGACGGCGGCCTGGCGCTGAGGAACTGACCCTGGCGATCCTGTTCTACTCCGCCATCGCAATGGTCGTGGTTGCAACACATTGCAGTCACGGTGCTCATCCAGCCTGAGTGGGAGCGCCCGCCGAGCCCGGTTCGGTCTGGGCCAGAAGCTCTGTGAAGGTTCTCCCGGTCTTCCGGCGATAGATGATCTCGAACAGAAAACTTCCTACCAGCGTTACACCCAGAGCAAGCGCAGAAGTGGGTGCGGAAGCGACCATATTGTAGATGAGAACGATGAAGAGGGAGAGACAGGTAACCGCAGAGGCCGTTACCAGCCACATGTTCGCGCCGGTCTGCTTTCGAAGCCTCAGGTGTCCGACGTTGACGGCCGAGTAGACCAGGAGAAAGCCTGCGCTCCCCATGGAGGCCACCGCACTCAAGGGAAAGATCAGGACGAACCCGAGCACCATGCCAGATGTGATGAACAGTCCTTCGACATCACGACCCCATAGCTTGCGGTCAAACGCCGGCGGAAGGCCTCCGTTTTTGGCGATCTGATACGCGATGTTCGTAGAGCCGAACAAGGTGGCATTGACGGCTGAGGCCGTCGAGAGCAGGGCTGCAATGGCAACCAGCCTGAACCCGACTTGACCTAACGAGGGTTTGGCCGCGAGGGCCAAGGCGGAATCGCCGAGTCCTCGAAGCACAGTAAGCGGCACGTTGGTCACCACGCCGATCGCGACAAGCAGGTAGATCCCGATCACAATGGCCACGCTGCCGTAGATTGCGCGTGGCAGCTCCCACCTCGGCCTGGTCATGTTGGCTGCGGCATTCGTGATCAGGCCGAATCCCTCGTAGCCTACGAACAGCAGCCCGGCTCCGGTGAATATCGCGAGGGGGCCGGGCCAGGAGGCTGGCGACAGCCGGGCGACCCCCTTCCCGTTGAGTACCACGAAGGCTGCCACGATGAAGACGACGAGAATGGCCACTTTAATGACCACGATTACGGATTCTGCTCGGCCCATGAGGCGGCTGCCGAGGAAGTTAATCGCCGTGAAGGCGAGCACAACGCCTACTGCCCACACCTTGGATGGCAGACGGATGAACGTCACCGCGTAGGCGGCAAACCCCGTGGCGTACAGCGCGATGGCGATGATGTAGGCGAAGTACTGGAAGAGGTTGAGCGAGCCGGAAGCCACGCCTTCGCCATAACCGCGAACCAGGAACGTGACCGCTCCCCCGATACTCGGGAACGTCTTCCCCAGGGCGACGTAGCTGTAGGCGGCGAGCGCTGCCACTGCCCCTCCGATCGCGAACGAAACAGGCATGGCGGAACCAGAAATACGTGCGACGACCCCGAGTATGGAGAAGATCCCGGCACCGATCATTCCGCCGACCCCGATACTGAGGGCAGAGACCAACCCGATGTCCGCATTCCGGTTCGAGTCTGCCGCGGGCTCGCCATGATCCGCGCTTCTGCCGTTCGTGCTGCTCATTGGCCCGCTTCGGCGGTCGGCAGAGCCGCATCACACGGTGTCTCGCCCTCGATTGGATCCAAGCTCCGAGGGGCGAGCGGTTTTACGCGGTCGGAAAGGAGGACCCACACCAGCGCATAGACCCATACGAAGAGCACCCTGTGCCGACTGAGGGAGGGCATGAAGATGCCCAACAGGGCAAGCGGGCTGCCGATAACCTCACGAGTCTGTTGTCGGGTCATCTGTGACGAAGACAAGGATGTTCGACGCATCCGAGATTTCGGCCCAGTGCCGGCCCCTTTGAGCGCCCGGCGTGGAGCGCCAGGAGCGGGTCGTTCGGCAGCGGGAGGGACTCGTTATCCTCGATAGTCAGACAGTAGCGTCACGGACGATGGCGAGCCTAGGCCTCAATGGTCAGTTTCCCAGTGCTGGATCTGCCAGGTTGCGACGCCCATAACGCCCCAATCCAATTCGTGCGGCCATGACTGAGGTGGGACCCGTGGCTGAACTGCCCTGTGGGCGCCTGCACTTTCGCAAGCATGAGCCTGGCCGGATGACCCCACCCCGCTTAGATCCGAAGAGCCGCTTTAGCGCGGATCAGGCCGACCGCCATGGGTAGGCGTTTTCGGAGCCGTCACCACGACGATCGTCTGCTGGACCATCGGTGCTGGGCCAAAGGCAGCATTGCCAGATTGATTCGCATCAATTCTGCGTGTGCCGGGGCAGGAAAAGCTCACGATCCCACTGGTCAGCGAACAAACCGTTACCGACGAAGCATCAATACTCAACACGACGGGGAGCCCCTCTTGGCCGCCGCCGTATGACGGGAGAAGACCGCTGCAATTGGTGGGGCTAGCTGGAATCGAACCAGCGACCTCAGCATTATCAGTGCTGCGCTCTAACCGACTGAGCTATAGCCCCTAAAGGCAGGAATTGCCCTCCCGGGAGGATGACGCCCCAGAGTGTAGGCCGTGCCGGCTGGGGGCTGGATCAGGGACGAGCGTCCCGGACACGACTACCTAGGACTGGGCCGACTCCTCGCCGGCCACCGGAGCCACCGCAGCCACTGCGTCCCCTCCATCGAGATTCATCACCCGCACCCCGGTGGCGTCCCGACCTTGGGACGCGATCTCACGCACCGCCGTGCGGATGACCACACCGGAGGTGGAGATGAGAAGGATCTCGTCCTCGAGGCTGGCCATGAACGCCGCCACTACCCGACCCCGCTTGGCGGTCAGCCGGATGCCGCGCACTCCCTGGCCTCCCCTTGCCTGCCGGTTGAACCGCTCGACCTTGGTCCGCTTGCCGTACCCGGCGTCCGTGACCAGGAGAATGTCGGCCTCGTCGCGCGCCACGTCGCACGAGACGACCTGATCACCCGCCTTCAGGCGCACTCCCCTGACGCCGGCGGCGTCTCGGCCCATCGCCCGGACATCCTGCTCGGAGAAACGGATCGTCATGCCCGATTGGGTCACCAGGAAGATGTCGTCGTCCCCATGGGTCTCCACCACTCGCACCAACTCGTCGCCTTCGCGGAGGTTGATGGCGATGAATCCCTCGCGTCGCGACTTGTCGTATTCGGTGAATGATGTTTTCTTGACCTGGCCCAGCTTGGTGGAGAAGACCAGGTAGCTGTCGGCCGGGAAGTCACGCGTCCCGATGATCGCCTGGATCGACTCGTTCGGTGCCAAGGGAAGGAGGTTGACGATGGCGGTGCCCCGTGCCGTGCGCTCCTTCATCGGGATCTCGAGGGCGCGAAGACGGAAGACCCGGCCCCGGTTCGAGAACAACAGAAGGTGCGCGTGCGACGAGGTGTGCACGACGCCGTCGATCAGATCCTCCTCTTTGAGTTTGGCTCCCTGCACACCGCGGCCACCGCGGCCCTGGGTCCGGAAGGCGTCGGCCGAGACCGCCTTCACGTATCCCGCACGACTCATCGTCACGACGAGCTCCTCATCGTCGACCAGGTCCTCGACGTTCATGTCCCCGGGGTCGTGGGTAATGACCGTCCGGCGGTCGTCGGCGAACTTCTCCCGGATCTCCCCGAGCTCCGAAGCGATCACCGCGCGCAGTTTCGCCGGGTCGGCGAGGATCGACTCGAGTTCCGCGATCTCCTCGAGCAGCTTGGTCAGCTCCTCTTCGAGATTGCTCCGCCCCAGGCGGGTGAGGCGGGCCAGGGTCATATCGAGGATGTGGGCCGCCTGCTCCTCGGAGAACTCGAACGGCTCGGCCTGGAGTGCCTCGAGGGCCGCCGGGCGGTCGTCCGATGCTCGGATGGCGGCGATGACCGCGTCCAGCATGTCGATGGCCTTCAGGAGGCCCTCGACGACATGGGCACGGGCACGAGCCTTGTCCAACAGGAACTGCGACCGGCGGGTGACCACCTCGACCTGGTGGGCCACGTAGTGGGTCAGCATCTGGGCCAGGTTCAAGGTGCGCGGCACCCCGTCCACCAGCGCCACGGCGTTGACGCTGAACGAGGTCTGCATCGGCGTCTGCTTGAAGAGGTTGTTCAGCACGACATTGGCGTTCGCATCGCGCTTCAGCCGGATGACCAGCCGGGTCTTGCCCCCCGACGAATCGTCCTGCGCTTCAGCGATACCGTCGAGATCACCGGCTCGCACCAGGTCCTCGATCTTCTTGGACACCGAGGCAATCGAGGTCTGGTATGGCATCTCGGAGACGACGATGCGCGTCTCCCCCGCCCGACCCTCCTCGATCTCCGCCACGGCCCGGAGTTTGATCGAACCCCGGCCGGTCCGCATGGCATCGAGGATGCCCTGGCGGCCGAGGATCAACGCTCCAGTCGGGAAATCGGGACCCTTCACGAACTCCATCAGGTCGTCGGGGGTGGCGTCGGGGTGCTCGAGAAGATGCGTGGTGGCGTCGATCACCTCGCCCAGATTGTGGGGCGGGATATTGGTGGCCATACCGACGGCGATGCCCTGCGAGCCGTTGACCAGGATGTTGGGGAACCGGGCGGGGAGCACGGTGGGCTCTTCGGAGGTCGCGTCGTAGTTCGGCGTGAAGTCGACGGTCTCCTGGTCGATCCCGCTCATCAGCTCGAGCGCCAACGAGCCGAGGCGGCACTCGGTGTAGCGCATGGCGGCGGGGCCCTCGTCGGGACCTGTGCCCCCGAAGTTGCCGTGGCCGTCGACCAGGGGGTGCCGCATGGAGAATTCCTGGACCATCCGGGCCAGCGCCTCGTAGATCGACGAGTCGCCGTGGGGATGGTAGGAGCCCATCACGTCGCCCACGACCTTGGCGCACTTCGTATGTGGCCGGTCGGGCAGCAGCCGCTGGTCGTACATCGAGTACAGGATCCGACGGTGGACCGGCTTCAGCCCGTCCCGTACGTCCGGAAGCGCCCTCGAGACGATGACTGACATCGAATACTCGAGAAACGAGCGCTCCATCTCCTCTTGGATCTCAATGGGCTCGATGAACCCCGACAGGTCTTCTTCGGTGTCCGAACCGGAGCGGCCGTCGTTGTCACGTCCTGGCATGCAGTCTTCCTACCTTTGTCACTGAAATAGATCCGACCGGCCACTCGGCCCGGCCCGGAGATGCCTCAGATGTCGAGGAACCGTACGTCTTTGGCGTTGGTCTGGATGAACGTCCGCCGAAGGTCGACGTCCTCGCCCATCAACACCGAGCACACCTCGTCGGCAATGGCCGCCTGCTCCACGGCGATCTGGAGGAGCGAACGCTGGGCCGGGTCCATCGTGGTGTCCCTCAACTCGCCGAAGTCCATCTCGCCCAGGCCCTTCAACCGTTGGAAGTCGGCCTTGTGGTTGGGGTGCTCCGCAAGGAACGCCTCCCTGGCAGCGTCGTCCTTCAGATACACCTTCTCCTTGCCGACCAGCGTGGAGTAAAGCGGAGGTTGGGCGACATAGACGAACCCCCCTTCGACCAGGGGCTTCATCTGCCTGAAGAAGAACGTCAGGAGCAGGGTGCGGATGTGGGAACCGTCCACGTCGGCGTCGGCCAGGATGATGATCTTGTGATACCGGATCTTCGTGACGTCGAAATCGTCGGCCAGACCCGCGCCGATGGCGGAGATGAGCGCCTGGATCTCGGTGTTCTTCAGCATCTTGTCGATACGGGCCCGCTCGACATTGAGGATCTTGCCCCGGATGGGCAGGATGGCCTGGGTACGCGGGTTGCGCGCGTCCTTGGCCGAGCCGCCGGCCGAGTTCCCCTCCACGATGAACAACTCACTCTCCCGCGGATCCCGCGACGAGCAGTCGACCAGTTTGCCGGGCAGCCCGGCGCCGTCAAGCGCCGACTTCCGACGGGTCAGGTCCCGGGCTGACCGGGCGGCCACACGGGCCCGGGCGGCCAGCAGTCCCTTCTGGATGATCTGATTGGCCTCGCGGGGGTTCTCCTCGAACCAGTCGGTGAGTCGCTCGTTCATGGCCCGCTCGACCAGTGACCGGACCGGGACATTGCCCAGCTTGGCCTTTGTCTGGCCTTCGAACTGGGGGTCCTGGAGACGAACCGAGATGATGGCGGTCAGACCCTCACGGATGTCCTCACCGAGGAGGTTGTCGTCCTTCTCCTTGAGCGCCCCCTTGGCACGTGCGTACTTGTTGGCCACGTTGGTGAGCGACTTCTTGAACCCCTCCTCGTGCATCCCGCCGTCGATGGTGGAGATCCCGTTGGCGAACGAGTGGATGCTCTCGTAGAAGCCGGTGTTCCACTGGAGGGCGATCTCGACCTCCATGGTGTCCTCTTTCTGCTCGAAGGCTCCGACTTTGCGGAAGAGTGCTTCCTTGGAGGCATTCAGGTGCCGGACGTAGTCGACGATGCCGTCCTTGTATTTGAAGGTCTGGGCCGGCTTGGCCTCCGGCCTCTCGTCGACGAAATGGATCTCGAGGCCCTTGTTGAGAAAGGCCATCACCTGGAGGCGCTCGAGCACTGTCTGGGCACGGAACTCGACCTCCTCGAAGATGGTCGCATCCGGCCAGAAGGTCACCGTTGTGCCCGTCCGGCCACGGGGTGCTGGCCCGGTCACCTCCAGTTTGCCCGTCGGTTTGCCGCCGTCCTCAAACTCCATGACGTGGTGGTCGCCGTCGCGGTCGATCTCGAGTCGCAGACGGCTCGAGAGGGCGTTGACTACCGAGACCCCGACGCCATGGAGGCCACCCGAGACTTTGTAGCCGCCACCCTCGCCGAACTTTCCGCCGGCGTGGAGCACGGTGAGGACCACCTCGGCCGCAGTGCGGTCCTTGTAGTTCTTGTGCATCCCGGTGGGTATGCCGCGCCCGTTGTCACTCACCCGGACTCCGCCATCGGCCAGGAGGGTGACGTCGATGCGTGTGCAGTACCCCGCCATCGCCTCGTCCACCGAGTTGTCGACGACCTCCCAGACCAGATGGTGGAGGCCGGTCGGACCGGTGGACCCGATATACATCCCGGGGCGCTTGCGCACCGGATCGAGGCCCTCAAGGACTGTGATGTCGTCCGCGTCGTACGTGGCCGGAACCACGTTCTGCTCGTCCTCAGTTTTCAGCGCCACAGGCGCGCCCTTTCCAACGTCGATTGACTGGTCGGGAACCAGCGCAACGCGACCGCCCTCGGTGCGCCGGGCGCTCTCCGGAGACGGTAGCGATCCCCCGATTCCAATACTCCAGTGTAGCCCTCGGTTGTGACCCGACCGACCGATGGTCCCGCCTCACGCGCCATGAATTATCGCCGCACTCGGATCTCCAGTCGGGCGGGTCGGGGCAGGGCCAGCTCGTCGGCGATACGGTCGAGAAGCTCATCTCCCAACTGACGGACCTGGGTTGCCCAGGCAGGGTGGTCCACCGCCACCACCAGGGAATCACCGTCCAGCCTGACCGGCTTCACGTGGGCCGCGATCCCCGGACCAACCAGCTGGTCCCAAGCGGAAAAGAGGCGGCCCAGTCCCCTCGCATCCTTCATACCGAGCTTCTCTGAGACTGCGTCGAGTGACGATCCCAGCGGTCGCGGCCCGGAATCCTCGTGAGGGCGGCGGCCGGTCACGATTCTCGATCCCCCCGGTTGCTCAGGATCCGCTGCGAATCGGGCTCCGGCTGGCCACCGGCCGAAATGGTGTACACCTTGGCCGCCTCGACCTCAGGCGGGGCGGGCAGTGCCGTGGTGAGCAACGTCTGGCCGGGGGGCAGTCCAGCCAGGAGGGCCCGGGACCGGAAGGGGTCGAGCTCCGAGAACACGTCGTCCAAGAGCAGCACAGGCGCGGAGCCCAGGCGTTCGGTGGCCAGTTGGTGGGCAGCCAGTTGCAGCGCCAGTGCCAACGACCGCTGCTCGCCCTGGGATGCGTGGGTTCGTCCGGGTAGTCCGTCGAGCGAGAGCTCCAGTTCGTCGCGGTGCGGTCCGAGGAGCGAAGCGGCTCGCTCCAGGTCTTTCTCCCGAGAGGCGCCCAGCGCCGCTTCCAAGCGGCCGGACCAGGAGCGGCTGTAGATGAGACCCACTTCGGTCTCCCGGCCGGCCAAGCGGGAGTAGTGAGCACTCGTGGCAGGACCCAGCTGCTCGACCAGGGTCTCGCGCGCCTCCACCAGCGCCGTTCCCGCCTCGTCGAGCCGAGCGTCCCAGACGTCGAGGGTGGCGGCTACCTCCGGACTGAGTCTGCGTCCGCTGCTTCGGAGCAGGGCTCCTCGTTGGCGCAGGATCTTCTCGACCTCGTCGACGGTGCGCCCCGCCTTGGGGTCCACGACTGTAAGGGTCCTGTCCAGGAACTGGCGGCGCTCGCCTGGGCCCGACCGGACCACCCCGATGTCCTCGGGGGAGAACACCGTGGTGCGAATGGCTTCGTGCAGGTCGGCCCGGCGACGGACACTCTGGCGGTTCACCATCGTCCGGGATCGGCCCGAGGACGAGATCTCGGCCTCGATGCTCAGCGATCGTCCCCCTACCATCGTCTCGCCCCGGAGGATGGACTGGTCCATACCCCGCCGGACCAGGGACTCTTTCGGCGACCCACGGAACGACGCCAGGGTGGCCAGGTAGTCGATGGCCTCGAGGATGCTGGTCTTACCGGCCCCGTTGACCCCGGTGATCACCGTGGTGCCGGTTGCGTCGGGGTGGATCTCGATGCCGACGATATTGCGGAAGTCGACGACCGAAAGGGAGACGAGATGCACGAAGGGCGGGGGCGGTTCAGGAAACCCGCACGGGCATCAGCAGATAGCGGAAATTGGTCTCCTCGGCCGCACGTACGGTCGCCGGTTTGGTGGCGTCCACGGTCTCCAGGACGACTTCGTCCCCGGAAACGGCCTCAACCCCGTCGATCAGGTAGGTCGGGTTGAACGCGATCGTCAGATCGGTGCCCTCGAAATCGGCGTCGACGGTCTCGCTGGCGTCTCCGACCTCTTGGGACACCACGGTGAGGTCCACCCCACCTGGCCTCATGGCCAGTCGGACCGGGGTCGTGTTGTCCCGCACGAGGAGTCGGACCCGTCGGAGGGCGTCGAGCAGTGAGTCCTTCCCGACATGGAGCCGATTCGGATACTCGGCCGGGATCAGCTGCCGGTAGTCGGGATAGCTGCCGTCGAGCAACCGCGTGCTTACCTGGACACCGCCGACCGTAAACGTGACGTCGTGCTCCCCCACCGAGAGTCCGATGACCGGGACGTCACCGTCATCGTCCGGCTTACCGGTGCCGGCATCCTTCGCCGTCATCCCCAACACCGGGAGCTTTTGTAACTCCGCCAGCGCCCTCGCTGGGACGAGGATCTGGTTTCCGTCGGCCAGGGCATCGCTGCCCTCGATGTCGCGCATGGCCAGCCGGTACGAATCCGTGGCCACCAGACGAACACCGGTGCCCTCGGGAGCGATCAGCACCCCGGTCAGCAGTGGCCGGGCATCGTCACCCGACGCGGCCCGGACCACCTGGCGCAGAGCCCCGGCCAGGTTCGAAGCGGGGAGGACCGTCGCGGGTGCGGCGGGCTCGGGCAGCGACGGAAAATCGTCGACAGGGAAGGTCCGTAGGCTGAAGCGCGACCTCGCCGCCCCGATCTCGATCTTTTCACCCTCGGATTCCACGGTGACCGCACCGGGCTCGAGCGAGCGCACGATATCGGCCAACAACTTGGCCGGGGCCACGCACACACCGTCTGTGATGCCGATGGCCTCGGTCGAAACGTGGATGGTCAGGTCAAGGTCGGTTCCGAGCACGGCCAGACGGTTACCGATGACCTCGATCCGGACCCCTCCGAGAGCCATGGACACAGAGGTCCGTGAGCTGACGGCACGCCCGGCCACGGTCAGCACCTCCACCAAGGAGTCACGCTCACAACGAAACTTCACCAGGGGGTCCTTTCTTGTTTTTGCTTTATAGATCTAATTGAACAATGGCAGTAGTAAGCCCTGTGGATTGCGGACAAACGTCGATACCTGCAGTTCAGAGGGGCTTTCATTGTCCCCGGTCCGTCCACCGCCGGCCGACTTTCGCCTGTGCCGGATGTCCGGTGCGTGACGGGTTATGGACAAGTTCACCGGAGTTCACAGAATTACCCCAGGGTGCACCGGAGATTTCCACAGATAGTGCACAACCTCTGGATAGAGGAGGGTCGGTGCCTCCTGGCGAGCCTTCCCTGATGGGAAGGAGGGCGCGATCTCCATCACGAGCCGCTCTTGATGCGCACGATGAGGTCGGTGACCTGGTTGTAGATCTGGTGGCGCTCTTTCATGAGTCCGGCGACCTTCTCCACGGCGTGCATGACCGTTGAATGGTCCCGGCCACCGAATTCGCGGCCTATTGCCGGATAGCTGAAGTCGGTGAGCTCACGGAAGACGTACATACTGACCTGGCGGGCCGTGACCAGCGGCCGGCGGCGATTGGGTCCGCACAACTCCTCCACCGAGAACCCGAACGTGTCCGATGTGGCTTCCAGGATTACCTGGGGCGTGATCCGCCGGGGCTGGTCGGCCGAGACGATGTCGGACAGGACCTGCTCGGCCAGCTCCCTGTTCATCGGTTGGCGGTTCAGACTGGCGAACGCCGTGACCCTGATGAGGGCCCCTTCGAGTTCACGAATATTGTCCTTGACGTGGGTGGCGATGAACTCGAGCACCTCGTCGGGCACGTCGACCTGCTCGTGTTCGGCCTTCGTCTGGAGGATAGCCAGCCTGGTCTCGAGTTCGGGGGGCTGGACCTCGGTGATCAGCCCGGAGAGGAATCTGCTGCGGAGCCGGTCCTCGAGGGTGGCGATCGACTTGGGCGGCCGGTCGGAGGTGAGGACGATCTGCTTCGATGCGGCGTAGAGGGAGTTGAAGGTGTGGAAGAACTCCTCTTGCAGAGACTCCTTGCGCTCCATGAACTGGACGTCATCGATGAGGAGGACGTCACACTCTCGGTAGCGGCGCTTGAAGGCCGTTGTCGCGTTGGTCCTGATGGCATCGACGAACTCGTTCATGTACGTCTCGGTGGTCACGTACCGGACATGACGGCCCCCGAAGTTCTCTAGGACGTAGTTGCCGATGGCGTGGAGGAGATGGGTCTTTCCCAGTCCGGCGTCCCCGTAGATGAACAAGGGGTTGTAGGAGCGGGCCGGTGATTCGGCGACGGACTGGGCGGCGGCGTGGGCGAACCGGTTGGACGAGGCGATGACAAAGGTGTCGAACGTGTACCGGGGGTCGAGCACGGGGGACTCGAACGAGCCGGTCTTGGCTGGTCCGCCCCCCGGTTTGGCCCGATCAGGCCAATTGGAGCTGGTGGAAGAGGTTGGGACGGGATGTGTCTCGGAGGTCACGGCTTCTGCGCCGGGCAGTCGCTCTTCGGCGGGCTCGTAGACCGGGGCGACGACTTCGAGTTGGACAACGAGATCGCGACCGACCGTGCCGGTGACCGTGTCCTGGATGAGGCCGAGGAAGCGGGACTCGACGCGGTCGCGGATCAACGTGTTGGGCACTCCGAGGACGATCTCCCCGTCCTCGATGGATAGCGGCGTTATTCCGGACAGGTAGGCCTGCCAGATGGCATCGGAGACCTGCTCCCGCAGTGCTTCCGAGCACAATATCCACAAGCTCTCAGTGTCGCTCACGTGGGCCTCCGCCCTTGGACAGCTTGATCGGTCCACAAAGCTTTCCACAGCTGTGGACGACTACCGAAGTGGGGTGCACCGGTCCGGCGGACCGGGGGAAGGCGCTGCTGGGTGTTCTCTTGTCGTTGTTGCGTCGTGCTCGGGCAATGCCTCGGTGGGGAGCCCACACCGCCGATCCGGTGCCGTTGCCAGCCGATGCGGGAACGGTACACCGTGCTCGCCCCGGGTGCCTCCTCGTTCTCGACTAGAGCCAGGCCCCGTTCGCGCCTAGCATGTGACGGAATGCCCTGATCCTTGTGAACGGGCCCCCTGCCGACGGCGACACCCCGGTCCCCGGTTCAGGGCGAGGAAGGAAGTGGATGGATGAAACGGACGTACCAGCCCAACGTGCGCAAACGCGCCAAAACACACGGTTTTCGCAAGCGGATGTCCACCAAGGCCGGACGCGCGGTCATCCGGTCGCGTCGCTCGAAGGGGCGCCAACGGCTGTCGGCGTGATGGAGGCGGCACCGAAGGCCGCCAGGGCCGAAGGTGTGGGCCCGATCAGATCACGACGGACCTTCGAGACGCTGCGCACGGCTTCGAGCCGGGGGAGCTCTGGGCCGATCTCGGTGGGTTTTGTGGCGCAACCTGCCTGGTCAAGAGCACAAGTTGCGTACGCTATCAACCGTCGGGTGGGAAATGCAGTGGTGAGGAACCGATTGAGACGGAGATTGAGGGCCATCATGGGTGAACGGGCAGGGTCCCTCCCGGCAGGCGCCTACGCGATCCAGGTCCAACCGGCCGGACCCGGGCTCTCGTTCGACGAATTGAAGCTGGCCGTGGGCCGCGCCGTGGAATCGGCCACCAGAGAGCGGGTCCGGCGGACGGGCGTGGCGACGAGATGATGACGCCTGGTCGGATCCTCGAGGTCGACCCAGGGGTCGGCGCGACCGGACATGCCCTTGACCAGGGACGGGGGCGCCCGACGGTGACCGCCCGGGTGATGCTGGCTAGCATCCGTGCCTACCAGCTGGCGAGATCAGGGCGTCCGACCGGATGCCGGTATCTCCCGACTTGCTCCGAGTACGCAGCGGAGGCGATCTCGACCCACGGGGCGGCCCGCGGATCCGCGTTGGCAGCCAGGAGGCTCCTGCGCTGTACCCCATGGGGCGGTCACGGCATCGACCCGGTTCCCACGACGGGAAGGACCCCATGTACGCGTCACTGACCACGCCCATCGGCAAGATCTTCCAGCCCCTCCTCGATGCCGTCGGGGCGATCCTGGCCTTCTTCTACTCGCTGATTCCCAACTACCCGATCGACGTGGCCCTGTTGACCATTGTCATCATGGCCCTCCTGACGCCGCTGACCGTCAAGAGCACAAAGAACATGGCGGCAATGCAGGCGCTCGGTCCCGAGATGAAGAAGCTGCAGCAGAAGTACAAGGGTCCTGAAAATAGGGCGCAGCTAAACGAAGAAATGATGAAGCTCTACAAAGAGCACAATGTGAACCCTGCTTCGGGCTGCCTTCCCATGCTGTTGCAGATGCCAGCATTCTTTATTCTCTACAGCGTCATTCGGGGAATGACGAACATCGTCACTGTGCCCGCGCACACCGTGAAGACGAACGGGTTCACGCAGAACATCCCGGCGAAGGTGACGGCTGAGCCCCGCTACATCCCTGTTGACAGCAAGATGTACCACAACATCGTCGCAGCTCACGGGCAGTTGATTTCCTTCGGGATGGACTTCTCCGACAAGTTGCTGTCCCACCACAGCTCATTGGTGGTCGCCATCCCGTACTTGTTGCTCGTCGTCGGCGCAGTCGGACTTCAGTACCTGCAGATGTCCAGGCTGAATGCACGTAACCCTCAAGCGGCCCAGGCCAATCCTCAAGCGGCAATGATGCAGAAATACATGCCACTTATATTCGGGTTTATTTATCTTAATGTTGCCGCGATCCTCAACGTGTATTTTATCGTATCCAGTGCAATCCGGATCCTGACGCAGGAAATCCTCTTCCGGAAGGGCATCGTCGGCGGACCGCCACCGCCAGTTGCCGCGGGCGAGAAGGGGAGTGGCCCGAAGCCGTCACCGGCCGACCGCAGTGAACGGCCGCTCCCGAAGCCCAAATCAGCAGGTGGCTCGTCGGCCAAGGCCTCCCCCAAAGGGAACGGCACAAACGGGTCCAACGGGAAGGCCAGACGGGCGATCCCGGCGGGAGACGTGCCTATCGAGGCGGCGGCCACGGAGAAGGTCCGGGACGGCAACCAGTCGCCTCCGGCCAACGGGAGGCGTGGTTCCGGCTCGACACCCACCAATGGAAACGGCTCGAAGACCGGCAAGGCGTCGAATGCCAAACAACCGAGTAGCCGGCAGCCGAACAACCGGCAGCCGAACGCGAAGGCCTCGAATAACGGCAGCAACAGTGCAAAGCCGACGCCTTCGGAAGACGAGGCCTCCGCGCCACGTAAGGAGCATCCCCGCTCCAAGGCGAAGCGAGAGAGAAAGGCGCGATAGGGCGTGGATTGGGTCGAAGCAAGCGGCAAGACGCTGCCCGAGGCGAAAGAGGTGGTCCTCGACCTCTTGGGCGTGGCCGAGGACGATGCCGAGTTCGTCGTGCTCAGCGAGCCGAAGGCCGGACTGTTCGGGCGGATGCGAGGGGAAGCGAGGGTCCAGGCACGCGTGCGGCCCGTTGCGCCACCGCCCAAGCGGGGTGGGCGTCAGCGTCCTGACCGGGCGCGCGGGGGGAAACAGGCATCGGGTGGAGCAAACCGCCGTGCAGGGGGTGGGGGGAACGGTAAGGGTTCCAACCGCGCCGCGGCACAGGGCGCCGAGGCGGACTCGAATCCCGTTTCGGGAGAGGCCGGCGCCCGAGGAGGAGCGGCCCCGAACGATGCCAAGAACAACGGATCGGGCGGGGGTCGTCGTCGGCGGGGGTCGCGGGGCGGCAGCTCGACCGGCGGCAGTCAATCAAGTTCGCAAGGGAAGCAGAGCTCGGGCCGGAAGCCTGGGGAGAGTGAGGACAGCATGGAAGAGTCGTTGACGCTCGAGCAGCAAGGGGAGGCGGCCAGCGAGTTCGTGGCGGGTCTGGTGAGGGAATTCGGCCTGAACGCCGACGTGGGTTTCACCGAGGTCGATGAGGACACCGTTCAGGTGAGTGCTGTCGGCGACGACCTCGGGCTCCTCGTCGGGCCCCGTGGCGCGACGCTCTCGGCGGTTCAGGATCTGACGAGGACCTTCGTGCAGCGTCAATCCGAGAACCGCACGGATCGCATCCTGGTGGACGTGGGCGGGTACCGCGAGAAGCGGTCCGCCGCACTGCGCCGGTTCACGTTGGGAATTGTCGACGAGGTGAAGAGCAGCGGTGAAGAACGGTCCCTCGAGCCGATGTCCCCGGCCGACCGCAAGGTGGTCCATGACACTGTCAACGAGATCGAAGGTGTCGAGACCCGATCGGACGGGAGCGAGCCTTCGAGGTATGTGGTGATCCAGCCGTCGAGTTGACCGGGTGATCGTGGAGTCGCCTCTCCGTGTGAATGGCACCGGGTTCGCCCCGGTGCCATTTCTCATGAGGGACTGCGGTCTGGGACGACCGTGTCCCCGGCCGGACTTTCCCGGCCGGATTCCGACGTGGCCCACCATCGGCCGGCCGGCGGAATTTCCTGTTCGGGAACCGCCCAACCTGTGACCGGTGATCAACGAACCCTCAATGTCGCCGCACTCCGTGAGCGGGTGCCCCCCGGTGTCCGAGCGGCCCTCCAACGTTCGGCGGAACACGGATTCCTGGGCAGCATGCCCATCATGGATCAGATCGATCACACGCTCGGCTTCGTCTTCTCGGTCGAGGCGGAGCTGGGACGCCAGCCCCGTTCGACCCTTGATCTCGGAAGTGGCGGCGGGATTCCAGGACTTATCCTCTCTACGTGCTGGCCAGAGGCCCAACTTGTACTGTTGGACTCCAACGAGCGGCGAACGGCCTTCTTGAGCGATGCCCTGATCGGGTTGCCGGGTGGTGCCACAGCGGAGGTCGTCCGGGGCAGGGCCGAGGAGATTGGTCGCGACGATCGGTACCGCGAAAGGTTCGAGCTCGTGACCGCCCGCTCCTTCGGATCTCCGGCGGTCACTGCGGAATGCGGGGCGCCGCTCATGGTGATTGACGGACTGATGGTGGTTTCGGAGCCGCCATCCACGGAGACATCGCGCTGGCCGACCGAGGAGTTGCGCGAACTCGGCCTTTGCGTAAGGTCCGCCGTCCGATTCGACGGGCGCTTCGGATACCAGGTCTTGGAGAAGACGGATCGGACACCTCCGAGGTACCCCCGACGGGTGGGAGTTCCGGCCAAGCGGCCGCTCTATTGAGGCTCGTCTTTGTTTCACGTGAAACTCCCGACGGGGAGAGCGGGCCGACCTATTCCGCAGATCACGATCCGGGGACCAGTGTTTCACGTGAAACGCTGTATGAGCATCGGGTGCCGGGAGCCTTCGAGACCACCGAGCTGTCGACCAGCGGGGGCTTACGGAACCAGACTCGAGCGACTTCGCTTCTGGCGCCGGCCGGCACTCCCACTGGTGCCGGCCACTTCTTCGTAGCCCCATCTCTCGGAAGCGTCGCAACCCTCGACTGGCCCCACTGCCCTCGAGCCGGCGGGCCCGGCAGGAGTCGAAGTCGACCGGTCGACCGCACAGGGGTAGGCACTCGTTCCGAGTGCCTGCGTGACGCTCGGTCCGCAACCGCAATGCGGACAGCTGGCGCAGGCCCTGGAACCGTGGTCAATGCGGAACCAGGGAGGGGCGTCTTGCGCCTCTGTAGTGTGGGGTCGCGATCAAGTCACGTTCATCGACCGGCTGTGGTCTAGCGGGATGATGCCACCGGTCTCACCGGTGGCCTTAGTCGCTCTGTGGAGTCGCGACCCCACGGCGGCGCCGGCCCCGCCCGACCTCTACCTGGGTGATGTTGACCGGGCGCCGAACCCGGGCGGCCCCGAGAGTGCTCAATGGGGACGCCCCGGCACCGACCGGCCAGGGCCTAAGCCGCAGCACTCCCCCTGGCGAGGAAGTCGAAACCCTCGACCGACCCGGAATCGGTGAGGGACTCGCTGCGTGACCGGCAGCTGACGAAAAACGGGGCCGAACGCGGAGGTTCGGATGGCACAGATGAGACCGCTCGACGCCACGGGCGGCCTGACCGCCCGGGGAGGCGAAGTTTCACGTGAAACATTCGAGTGGAAATGCTTGACCTGGTCTGTCGGGCAGGGGAGGATGAGGTCCTTGAACTTTGCCAACTCGAGGAGACGATAATGCGCGGCCTTCGTCGAGGTCGGAACAAGTCCTCCCCCGACGAAGGGCAGGGCGTAGCCCCAGAAGGGCAATCTGCTCCCGGGACCGGCTCCGTCACTCTGGTCGAGAGTTCCTCCGCCTCTCCCCCGGAGACGGTGGTCGACACCTCTTCCCCGCCGACCACGCCGGTGTCTGAGGCTGGTGATGCTCCCTCCGGGCCCCGCTCACCGTCGTCCACCCCGGTTTCTCACACCCCACCGGCGGCGACCTCGGGGGGCCAGACTCCCCTCAGGGACACCATCTCCCAGGTCGCCACCGCTCACGCCGAATTGGACAACGTCCTTCCTCCCGGTCCGGACAAACAACAACCCAGACCGCTTCGCAAGGATACAGGCAAGGTCACGATTTCGGCACCCGTTGCGGCCTCCCTCAAGAAGTCGGCGCCCGCTGGCGAACCCGCGGCTGAATCAGAACCGACCCGGGACCTCGTTGATGCGCCGGTGACGCCGACGGAGCCAGAAACGGTGATGCCGACCGAGCCGGAAAGTGGAACACTATCGGCATCGAGTTTACCGGCGGACGAGGCGGTGCCCGTGGATCAGGATCAGAACGAGCGGACAGGGGAGCAGACCGAGGACGCGCCATCGTCGACGAGCACGGTGCAGTCGGCGTCCACCAACCCGCTCCCCCGTGTCCTGGCCGTGGCCAACCAGAAGGGTGGTGTGGGCAAGACGACCACCTCCGTCAATCTCGGAGCCGCCCTGGCCGAGCTCGGATTCCGGGTGCTCGTCATCGACCTCGACCCCCAGGGGAACGCGACGACCGGACTGGGGATCGACGCCCGGAATTTCGAGCTCTCCATGTATGACGTCCTGATGAGGGATGCGTCGCTCGAGGACTGTGTCGAGCCGACCAGCATGAAGAATCTCTTCGTGGCCCCCGCCACCATCGCTCTGGCCGGCGCCGAGATCGAGCTGGTCCCCGCTTTCAGCCGTGAACTGAAGCTCAAGCGATCGATCGAGGCGGTCATCGACGACTTCGACTATGTGCTCATCGACTGTCCCCCGTCGTTGGGCCTCATCACCGTCAACGCCCTTGCCGCCGCCGACGAGGTTCTCGTGCCCATCCAGTGTGAGTACTACGCCCTCGAAGGGCTCAGCCAATTGATGAGGAATGTCCACCTGGTGGCGTCCAACCTCAACCCGAAGCTCGACATCTCGACCATCGTGCTGACCATGTACGACGCCCGCACGAAGCTCGCTGATCAGGTGGCCAACGAGGTCCGCGAGCACTTCGGTGCGAAGGTCTGCCGGAATGTCATTCCTAGGACGGTCCGCCTGTCGGAGGCACCGTCCTTCGGCCAGCCCATCACCGCCTTCGATCCTGCCTCCAGAGGGGCCATCGCCTATCGAGAACTAGCAAAGGAGGTCAGCGGTGGCACGTCGTAGCGGTCTAGGGAAGGGACTCAGCGCTCTCATCCCGACGGAGGTGTCGGGGGACCGGTCGTCAGCCCTGCGCGAGGTGCCCATCGGAAGCATCACACCCAATCCGAGGCAACCCCGGGTGAGCTTCGACGAGGACACCATGGCGACCTTGACCGCCTCTATCAAAGAGCTGGGTGTCATCCAGCCGGTCCTCGTCCGCCAGATCGGCAGTGCGGCAGCTGACGAATACGAACTCATCGCCGGGGAGCGTCGCTGGAGGGCGGCCAGGAGAGCCGGCCTCCAGACGATCCCGGTCCTGGTGCAGACGGCCACCGAGACGCACAGCCTCGAACAGGCCCTCGTCGAGAACCTCCACCGCCAGGACCTCAATGTCCTCGAGGAAGCGGCGGCCTACCAGCAGCTCATCGAGGAGTTTGGCTACACGCACGATCAGGTGGCGGTGAGGGTCGGGAAGAGCCGCACAGCGGTGACCAACATCCTCCGGCTCCTCCAGCTCCCCGCGGCGGTCCAGCGACTCGTCGTGGACGGCCAGATCACACCGGGCCATGCCCGGGCTCTCCTGGGCACGCCTGATCGCGCCTACCAGGAGGTTTTGGCCAAGGCTGTGGTTACCGAGGGTCTCACCGTGCGGGCGGTCGAGGAGCTGGTCCGCCAGCACGGGGAGGACAGGGCAGCCGAGTCGGCGGAAGGGCAGGCCCGGGCGGACGAACCCGTGCCGCGATCGAGCGCGGGCGGAGTACCGACGCCACCCACGTCCGCGTCTCCCACTGGACCAGCGCGCCTCCCCCCACCGGGCATTCTCGAGCTGGAGGAACTCCTGTCGAACCACCTCAACACGCGCGTGAAGGTTGATCTGTCGTCCAAGCGCGGGAAGGTCGTCGTCGAGTTCGCGACCCTCGAGGATCTTGAGCGGATCTACAAGCTCATGGTGGGGAGAAGCGAAAGCTCGGTAGCGTGATTACCTCACTCTCAGTGAGATTCAAGTGTCATAACCACAATATATAGACAATAACCTCACTATAAGTGGTAGTCTATCCCTTGACCGACGCTAGAGCTTAATCCACAACCTGTGCATGAGGTTGTGGATTAAGGTCGAAAGCCGAGGTCAGGTCGAGGTTGATGCAGAGGAAGTACCCTCAGTCCCAGACCGTGTCGACCCACTCGGTCAACGCATCGACGGTTGCCCGGGCGATGGTGGTGGACTGCTCGACGAGGACCGTGGCCGGACCGATCTCGCAGATGACGGCGGGCATCCGTGTCTCGCGGAGCACGGGAAGGGACATCCCGCGGCTACCGCCGTCGGGGAGGGACAGGGCGACGGTCAGTGCGGCCACCATCAGTTCGGCGAGCCGGTGCCCCCCGGGTGAGGAGTAGCGGTAGCCGGCGTAGTACGCGGTGGAGCAGTGGGGCCCTGAGGGGTGGAGGCGCAGCCCGATGTAGACCTCGGCACCACCCGCGTTGGCTTCGGAGGCCTGGATGGAACCGTCGGGATGGTGATGGGTGGTGACTGCCGCGCCGTGGTGGACGAGCATCCGCCTCACGGCGGCCACGGTGGCGTCCAACCCGCCCTCCTCGCCGATCGCCACCCGCAGACCGGCCAGCGTGCGACGGGCCTGACGCAATCGCTCGCGGTCCCGGACCGCGGTGACGAGCTCGGTTTCGTCATGCCGCGTGCCGAATCTGAGGAGCTCAGACACAGTCGACGCTCCGGCGATCCCGTCGATGGGCAGTCCCACATTGCGCTGGAATTCACCCAG
Source organism: uncultured Acidimicrobiales bacterium (assembly GCA_963725395.1). GTDB lineage: Bacteria > Actinomycetota > Acidimicrobiia > Acidimicrobiales > RAAP-2 > Bog-756. Next base: position 265,345 of record CAVRYH010000009.1, read on the forward strand.
GGCGGCCGACGTCATGTCCCCGAAGATCCCGTCGACCCGTCCGGTGTCGAATCCCAGAGCGCTCAATCGTTGCTGGAGCTCGGCCACGTCGTCGCCCCGGAGCATCGGGGTCCGGCGGTAGAGGAATCGATCACCCAGCCGGCGACCAGCCTCGACCAGGGCGGACCACGTCTGTGAGCCACACGCTCCGTCGACCCGCAGCCCGCGGCGGTACTGGAATGCCTCGATGGCGGCCCTGGTGCCGTGCCCGAAGTGGCCGGCGGGATCGATGCCGGTGGAGAAGCCGAGTTCCTCGAGGCGGTGTTGGACGTCAGCCACCGCCGCGCCGTCGTCCCCGACCGACAGATCGACCCTCCGGTCGGGCGTCAAGGGCGCGCCCCGGCCGGCACCGACCGGCGGTGGACGCCTCGGGATGCGGTGCCGCCGGCCGGCGGCGTTCCTAGAGGTGGGCGGACAGCTCCTGGAGCAGCTGACCCTTGCCCTTGGCCCCCACGATGCGGGCGGCAGGCTCCCCGTCCTTGAACAGGATCAGCGTGGGGATGCTCATGACGTCGAAACGACGGGTGATGTCCAGATTGTCGTCGATGTTGAGCTTGGCGATCTCGAGCTTGCCCTCCTGCTCGGAGGCGATCTCCTCGAGTACGGGAGCGATCATCTTGCACGGGCCACACCACTCCGCCCAGAAGTCGACCAGTACCGGAACGTCCGAGGACTTGACATGCTCGTCAAAGCTAGCGTCGCTCAGGTTCGTGATCTTCTCACTCATGATGGTCGATTCCTCCTGCCCGTTCGACGGGCCCTGCGTGGCGTGCCTCGCTGACACACGCTAGGTCAACCACCGATTGCTCCGGGGCATTCCCCCGGTTCAACCTCGGGCCGAGTGCTGGTCCTCCAACCACCGCTCGGCGTCGATTGCGGCCATGCAGCCCGACCCGGCGGCGGTGATGGCCTGGCGATACCGGTGGTCCTGTACGTCCCCACAGGCGAAGACCCCGTCGACATTGGTCCGGGTTCCGTCGAACGTGCGGAGGTACCCGTTCTCCTCCATCTCGAGCTGTCCCTTGAACAGGGAGGTGTTCGGCTGGTGCCCGATCGCCACGAAGAGTCCGGACAGCTCGAGCGTCGACTCCTCCTCGCTGATGTTGTCACGCACCCTGATGCCGGTGACCGTGTTGTCGCCGAGCACGTCGATGACCGACGAGTTCCACAAGAAGTCGATCTTTTCGTGGGCGAAGGCCCGTTGCTGCATCACTTTGGATGCACGGAGCTCGCCCCGGCGGTGGATGACGGTGACCTTGTCGGCGAACCGGGTGAGGAAGAGTGCCTCCTCGAGGGCCGAGTCGCCGCCCCCGACCACGGCGATCTCCCGGCCACGGAAGAAGAACCCGTCGCAGGTGGCGCAGGTGGACACCCCGTAGCCGAGGAGGCGCTCCTCGTTGGGCAGGTTGAGCATCAGCGACTGCGCCCCGGTGGAGATGATGAGCGCCTCGGCGGAGTAGCTGGGCTCAGCCGTCTCGGGATCACCCATCCAGACACCGAACGGCCGGGCCGAGAGATCCACCTTCGAGACCTTGGCCGTGACGTAGTCGGCCCCGAACCGGGCCGCCTGCTCGCGGAACGACTGCATGAGCTCGGGGCCCATGATGCCGTCGACGAAGCCGGGGTAGTTCTCCACCTCGGTGGTCAGCATGAGCTGGCCGCCCGGCTGGTCGCTCGTCGACGACGGCTCACCCTCGATGACCAGCGGTGACAGCTGGGCCCTCGAGGTGTAGATGGCGGCGGTCAGGCCGGCCGGGCCGGAGCCGATGATCACCACCTGGCGAGGCTCGGTCACGCGGTCTCCCCGGTCGCGTCGAGGGTGGGATCGACCCGCTTCGACCAGGCGACGACACCCGCCACCACGAAGATCGCCCCGACGACGAGGTCGGAGATCCACACCCGTCCGTCGAAGGCGTACACGGTCAGGAGGCGGATGAGGGTGATCGACAGCAGGACGATGGTGACCACGCTCGCCGCGAACACGATGATGCCGAAGACGACGGCCCTGGTCGCCAGGGTGAGTGGCCGGACGGTCTTGTCGCGGAGCAACTCGACGAGGGAGTCGACCAAGTCGGCTCCGCGCGTGGGCAGGTCGCTGAGTGCGCCTGAGCCGGTAAGGCCGGTCACGGGTGTCTCGGGCTTCGGAGTCATGCTGCGAGGATAGTCCGGACGCCCATCCGGCCTGCCCGATCGTGGCCGCGGGTTGGCTGTCGGCCGCCGATCCGATCTAGTCCGACGGCAGAATGCAGAGCCCGATGGTCCCCGGTCCGGTGTGGGTCCCGACCACCGGCCCGAGGTCGGTGACCACCAGTGGGTGTTCGGTCTGCACACCGTCCAACATGGCGAGGAACTCGTCGATGTCGGTGGCGGCCCCGTTGCTCACGGCCAGGCGGCTGATCGGCGCCGAGCCCTTGGCCTTGTCGGCCAGGTAGTTCAGCGAGCGCGCCCGGGTGCGTTGCTTGGACTCCTCCTCCACGACGCCGTCGACCAGGGTCACCACCGGCTTGATGGAGAGCAGGGAGCCCAGCAGCGCCCGGGCCCCGCCGATCCGGCCCCCCTTCTCGAGGTGCTCCAGCGTGTCCACGACCCCGAAGACCTTGACGCGGGGCACGAGGGCCTGGGCCCGCTCGGCCAGCTGGTCGAGGTCGGCGCCGGACGCGGCAAGCTCGGCGACGTCCAGCACCATGAGGCCGAGGCCCATGGTCACCGAACGGGAGTCGATGACCCGGACGGGGATCCGGTCGCCGAACGACTTGGCCGCGGTCACCGCGGCCTGGTAGGTGGCGGACACCCCGGCCGACAGATTCAGGCAGAGCACCCCGTCGTACCCGCCGTCGGCGGCGGCCGCGAAGGCGTCCTGGAAGGCACCGGGCGACGGGGCGGAGGTCTCGGGTAGGACGGGGCTCGCCGCGCAGCGGGCCCAGAATTCGTCGGTCGAGAGCGTGCCGCCGTCGACGAACTCCTCGGAGCCGAATCGTATGGAGAGGGGGACCACGGTCACGCCGTTCTCTGCCGCCAGGGCGGCCGAGAGGTCGCACGCGCTATCGGTTACCACCCGGATCCGGGCCATCGACACCCTCCTTTCGTACGCCTGTTGGGACCTCGTCCCCCGCCCCCGGCGTGTCCGCCGGTTCGTTGTTCACCGGCTGCAGGTGCCGAACGGTGACAGGAGGGGGACGATCGTCGAGTCTGCCACGGATCCCCCCGGAAGCCGTGCTCCCGGGGGGATCCTCGCCGTCGTCGGGGTCACCACGTCGCTCCGCGGCCGCCGGTGGGCGGACGGCCCGGGCTTCTCTCGTCCTGCGAGCGTGACGCGCTCCCAAGGCGGTGGCGGTGGCGAGATAGGTCAGGGAGCCCACCACCAGCGCGAAGACGACCCGGCCCAGCAGGGCCCAGCCGGAGTCGGCCCCGGAGACGTTGACGGCCAGGACGGTGGTGACCGCCATGACGGCCGAGGCGGCCAGCACCCGTTTGACCGGAGTGGTCAGGTCATCCCCTCCGAGGCCGCCCAGTCGTTGGCGGACGACCCCCATGGCCAGGAGGGCGGCCACCGTGTAGGCGATGGACATCGAAAGGGCGAGGCCCCGGACCCCGAGAGGGCCGACCAGCGCGACACCGAAGACGATGTTGATGCCGTTCTCCACGAGGTAGAGCTTGAACGCGGTGCGGGTGTCCTGCATCGACTGGAACACCCTGACCATGTACAGGTAGGTGCAGTATCCGGGCAGGCCCAGTGCGAACATGGCCAGCGTCGCGGCTGTGGTGTCGGCGGCGGCGGGGGACTCGGCTCCGTGGAGGAGCACCAGGTCGATGAGGGGACGGGCCAGGATCAGCATTCCCACGGCGGACGGGATGATCACGGCGAGGATGCCGCGCAGGCCGAATGCCATGCGATGGCGGAAGCCGGCGACGTCGCGGGTGGCCCACCGCGCCGAGAGGGAGGGGGTCACCGCGCTCATCACCGAGACGGCGACCACCCCGTAGGGAAGGAGGAAGAAGGTGTACGCGTAGGTGTAGGCCGAGACGGCTCCCGGGGCCGATCCGTCAGCGAGGGCCAGGATGACGAAGAAGGCGATCTGGTTGGCCACCACCCAGCCGAACGTCCAGCTGGCCAGGCGGCCGATGGCGCGCATGGCCTCGTGGGCGGGCTGCCAGAGGAATCGCAGGTGGAGATCGGCCCGGAGGAGCGACGGCAGGAGGAGGGCGGCCTGGACGATGACGCCGAGGGTGGTTCCGAAACCGAGCAGGACAAGCCCGTGGTGGTGGGCGTCGACCGAGGCCAGGCTGGGGTGGGGGACCAGGTGGTGGAACCACACCAGCACCACGATGACCACCAGGTTGTTGGCGATCGGGACGAACATCGGAGCGGCGAACTTGCCTCGGGTGTTCAACAGGGCTGTGAACAGGGCGATGAGCCCGTAGCAGGTCAGTTGGGGCACGAACCACCGGAGGAGGAAGGTCGCCACCTGCTGCTGTTGGTGCACGTCGGCGTTGTGGTTGGCCACCGTGTAGAGGTCGATGATCTCGGGGGTGAGGATGAAAAAGGCCACGGTCGAGGCGATCAGGACGGTGACGGTCACCGTGACCACGGCGGAGATGGCCCTCCACGCCTCGTTCTCGCGCCTGGTGGTCAGCTGGCTGACGAACACAGGTACGAAGGTGGCCGACAGCACCCCGCCGATGACGATGTCCGTGATGATGTTGGGCGTGGTGTTCGCCAGGTTGTAGCCGTCGGCGAACCCTGCGCCGCCCAGGGCCGCGGTCTGGGCGATGATCCGGGCGACGCCGGTGATCCTCGACAGGGTGGTGCCGACAGCCATCCCGAGTGTGGCGCCCGCCAGCTTCCGCCGGCCACCCCCTGGGGCGGCGGGCAGTCCGTCGACCTCGGGGCCACTCATGGTGCCCCCGGGGCCCCCACGCCGGGGTCCAGTTCATCGGCACGTCGCTGGCGTCGTCGGCGGAGCGAAGTCCGGACCCACCAGAACACCAGCACGGCCAGCGCGCCGAGCGACAGCACGATGCCGACCACGGAGGTGGCCGTGGAGCGGACGCTCACCTGTCCACTGGCCAGCTCGAGCTGGTACGCCGGGGAGTGCATGACGATGTCCACGTTGAATACCCCTGAAGCCCGGGTCCGCACCGCTACCGGGACCACATTGGTGTGGGCGGCGCCCGCGACGGCGGGAAGCAGCCTGGTCTGCTCGGACCACTGGGTGGTCCCGTTGGGGAAGAGGAGCTTGTCGCTGGTGAGCGTTAGCGTCGCCGTGACCGGATAGGGCGCAGTGGACACGATGGTCACCTGGAGGGTGCCGGTTTGGGAGGTGAGGGTGACGGTGCGGTCGCTGTCCAGGCTGAGCTGTCCGAGCTGGGCGTCCACGGCCAGGCCGGCGTTGTGGAGCACAGCCGCCTGTTCGTTGGGTCGGAGGTCTTCCGACTCGCCGGCCAGGACCACGTCGCTCAGCTGGGTGGCGACCACGTGGGCGACCGTACCGCCGGTGGCCACCGCGAACCCGTTCACCTGCCGGCGCTGGGTGTGGATGGCCATCACCGGCAGGCCAGCGCTCCCGCCTCCGCCGGTCAGCCGGCAGCCCTCGTGACAGCTGGTCGCCGGGGGGATCGAAGCGAAGAGCTCCGAGACGGTGATCGGCTGGATGATGGGATTGGCGGTGAGGGCGTCGAGGAGGGCGTCGACGAAGCTGGGATCGTCCGTCCACGAGGCGGGAGCCATGGCCACGGTGGCTCGCGGGGTCTCATCGTTGGGCTTCTCGTAGTAGATCTGCGCCAGCTCGGCCACCAACTGGTGAGCGGCCAGCACGGGGTCGCCAGGTGATCCGGTGAAGCGGTCGGCCAGATCGGCATCGGCGGCGACGGCGGTCACGGAGGACCCACGTCCGGTGTCCACGCTGAACGGCACGGCGGTCGAGCCGTTGGTCGGAGGCGAGGTGACCGACCCGGCGGGCAGCACGGCCTGGCTGTACCCGTCGGCCTGTAGCTGGGCGAGCGCCGTGTCGTCCAGGGCGTCGTCTGTGATCCAGGGGCCGAGGCCTTGGCCGACGCCGGCCTGGGGGACCGGCGTGTGTGTGACCAGCGTGGACAGGATGCCCGTCCCCCGTGAGACCTGGAGCGACAGCTCGCCACCGAGCCCGGCCGCGACCAGCGCCGAGGCGTTGACCGGTGTGTAGGGGGCCCAGGCCAACTGGTAGTCGGACGAGTTGGAGGCGATGTCGGCGAGCTGCTGCGCTGTGGGCCTGGTATCGCTCGAACCTTCGAGACTGTCGACGGTCTGGGGGCTCGCGTCCACGGTCATCGGCACGGCCGGGCGCCTGGTGGCGATGGCATCCACTGTCGCACTGAGGGCAGTGACCGCCGCAGGCGGGACCGGGGCCAGTGCGGCCGACGGGCGGCCGACGAGCTGTGCGTCGGTGGGGGCAGTGGCGGGGCCCTGGGTGGCGCGGAGCGGGACGATGAGGGCGACTTGGAGCTTCTGGGTGGTGGGGTTGGGTTCGGTGTAGACGAGGTGGGTGGTGAACCCACCGATCGACTGTCCACCGGACAGCGTGACCAGTTCCACCCGGACCGGGTAGACGCCAGCCGGACTCGGGCACTCGCCGCCGGACGCGGCCAACTGGATGGTGAAGGGAGCCGCGGGGGTGGCGGAGCCGGACCCCACGACGACCGGCATGGAGAGGTCGATCACGCCGGCGGGAGTCGTGGGCAAGGAGCTGAGCGGGAGCGGCGCCTGGGTCGCGGAGAGTTCCCCGCCGGCCGGCTGGCCCGAGGTGACCGACTGGTCGAACTCGGACACGCTGGTCAGGCAGTTGTACACGGTGACCGACAGTCCGAGTTGGCTCGGAGGCTGTGAGACAGCGCCGGTTCGGACTTTGAGGTCGAACTGCTGACCCGGGGTCACCCATGTCGTCTGGTCCTCGAGCACCAGCGCGGGCGTCCCGGCCTGAGAGGCGACGGTGACGGTCCGCGGACCGGAAGCCGCCGCTCCCGCGGTGCCGGCGGTGAGCACCAGGGCGGCCACGAGCACCACGATGGCGCCACCGAGCTGGCAGCCGATGGACCGCGTTCCACCGGCCGGGCGGGTCGCGGAGTGGACGATCACCCACCGGGCCCCACGCCGGGCCGCCCCGATGATCGGGGCGGGTCCGTCACCGGTTGGCGTGCCGGCCCGGGGTCGGCTGCCGCTGGGGCACAGGCTGCCTCGTTCCCGATCCACTTCGGACGGCAGCCTACGCCAGTCGAACTACCCTCGGCGGCGTGTTCCCCGAACGACTGCGCCCTCTGGTGGAGGCGACCAGTGAGCTGTCAGACCGGTTCCGGTCGGCGGGTCACTCGCTCTACCTGGTCGGTGGCTCGGTCCGCGACGCCATCGTCTCCGAGCCCGGCACCTCGGTGCCGCCCGCCGAGCGCGACCTCGACTTCACGACGGACGCCCGTCCCGATGCCATCGAGCGACTGGTGTCGGGATGGGCGGACGCGGTGTGGACCCAGGGCCGACGGTACGGCACCATCGGCTGCCGTCGGGGTGACCAGGTCTACGAGATCACCACCCACCGGGCCGAGGCCTACCGGCCCGATTCCCGCAAACCGGAGGTCGCCTTCGGCGACCGCGTGGAGGACGACCTGGCCCGTCGGGACTTCACCATCAACGCCATGGCGCTCCGTCTACCCGAGCTGGAGCTCGTCGACCCCTTCGACGGACTGGCCGACCTGTCGGTGCACCGCCTGCGGACGCCGCTCGATCCCGAGGTCTCCTTCTCTGACGACCCCCTGAGGATGCTGCGGGCGGCCCGGTTCATCGCCAAACTGGAGCTGGAGCCCGCGCCGGAGCTCGTCGAGGCGGTCAAGGCCGGTCACGAACGCCTGGCCATCGTGTCGGCGGAACGTATCCGCGACGAGCTGGACAAGATCGTGATGGTTCCCGTCCCCTCGGTCGCCCTGTGGTTCGTGGTGCGGACGGGACTGGCTGGTGAGTTCCTTCCGGAGCTTCCAGCGCTCGCCCTCGAGCAGGACCCGATCCACCACCACAAGGACGTGCTGGCCCACACCTTGGCGGTGGTCGACAAAACGAGCCCCGACCGGCTGCTGCGGCTGGCCGCCCTCTTCCACGATGTGGGCAAACCGAGGACGAGAGCGTTCGTGGACGGGGGGGTGACGTTCCACCACCACGAGGTGGTCGGGGCGCGGATGACCCGCCAGAGGATGCAGGCGCTCCGGTACCCGACCGACGACGTGGAGGTGGTGACCGAACTGGTCAATCTGCACCTCCGCTTCCACACCTACCGGCTGGGGTGGACCGACCGGGCCGTGCGCCGCTACGTGCGCGACGCCGGCCCGCTCCTCGACAGGCTCAACGAGCTGACCCGGTGCGACTGCACGACCCGGAACGCCACCAAGGCCAAGGCGCTCGGGCGCCGGATGGACGAGCTCGAGGCACGGATCGCCGATCTGCGCCTCCAAGAGGAGCTCGACGCCATCCGCCCCGATCTCGACGGTTCCCAGGTCATGGACGTGCTCGGGATCGGACCCGGTCGCGACGTCGGCCGCGCGCTGGCCTTCTTGCTTGACCTCAGGATGGACGAGGGACCGCTCAGCGAGGAGGAGGCCACGGCCCGCCTGCTCGAATGGTGGTCTTCGAAGGCCTCCTGAGCGGCCGGGGCCTCAGTCCTCGGGCCAGACGGGGTTGGGCTCGCCGGCGGCGAACTCCTCGACCATCTGATGGCACACGTCGTCGTGGTACTGCACGGGCGGTGACTTCATGAAGTAGGCGGACGGCCCGAGCAGCGGACCCCCGATCCCCCGGTCGAGGGCGACCTTGGCACACCGGACGGCGTCGATGATCACGCCGGCCGAGTTCGGCGAGTCCCACACCTCGAGCTTGAGCTCGAGGTTGAGCGGCACATCCCCGAAGTTGCGGCCCTCCATGCGGATGTAGGCCCACTTGCGGTCGTGGAGCCACGGGACGTGGTCCGACGGACCGATGTGCACGTCGTCGGCCGGGAGCGCTCCGTGCTCGATCTGGCTGGTGACGGCCTGTGTCTTCGACACCTTCTTCGACTCGAGGCGATCCCGCTCGAGCATGTTCTTGAAGTCCATGTTCCCGCCCACGTTGAGTTGGTAGGTGTGATCGAGGGCCAGGCCGCGATCCTCGAACAGGCGGGTCAGGATCCGATGGACGATGGTGGAGCCGACCTGGCTCTTGATGTCGTCACCAACGATGGGCAACCCGGCGGCACGGAACCGGCGCGCCCACTCGGGGTCCGAGGCGATGAACACCGGGATGGCGTTGACGAAGCCCACCCCGGCCTGGAGGCAGGCGTCGGCGTAGAACCGCTGGGCCTGCTCGGAGCCGACCGGCAGATAACTCACCAGCACGTCGGCCCGGGCGTCCTTCAGGGCGGCGACGACGTCCACCGGCTCGGCCGGCGACTCCTCCACCGTCTCCCGGTAGTACTTCCCGAACCCGTCGAGGGTGGGGCCTCTCTGGACCGTCACACCGAGCTCTCCCACGCCGGCGAAGCGGATGGTGTTGTTCTGGCCGGCGAAGATGGCCTTGCCCAGGTCGGTCCCCACCTTGGCGGCGTCGGCGTCGAATGCGGCGACGAACTCGAGGTCTCTCACGTGGTAGCCGCCGAGCACGACGTGCATGAGCCCCGGCACGGTCTCACCCGGGTCGGCATCCCGGTAGTACTCGACTCCCTGGATGAGTGAGCTGGCGCAGTTGCCAACGCCGGCGATGGCCACTCGGATGGTGCTCATCAATTGGTTCCCTTCGTAGTTGGTACGGCTTCCCCTTCCCGGGGAGGGCGTGGTTCTGGTCGAGAAGATGCCTGCTTGTTCCGTTCGGCGTCGATCTTGTTGCGCTCGGCCTCTATGAGCCGGTCGAGCCAGGCGATGTCGTGCTCGGTGGCCTCGGTGCCGTGTTCCACGAGTGAACGCGTGTAGTCGTCGAGCCCGTCGCCGGCTGCCCGGGTCCGGTCGGTGTGCAGCCGGCGCACCAGCTGGGCGCGGCGCCGCTCGAGCAGCGCCAAGCGGGCCTGGGGGGCCAGGTACCTGGCGAAGGCCAGGCGGAGGCCGAAGCTCCGGGCGTCGTCGGTCCCGGCGGGCTCGTCCGCGTCGAGCAGCTGCTCGAACAGGTGCCGACCGGTGTCGGTGATCCGATAGACCTTCCGGGAGCGCTTGGTGCCCCTGGTCGGGGCCGACCGACGGGCACGCAGGCCGGCCCGCTCTCCCCCGAGCGATCCGGTGAACGGCGGCGGGGCGACCGCCACCGTGCTGGCGCTCGACTCGGTCACCGCCACGGCACCGGCCTTTTCGAGCCTGGAGAGCGCCGGGTAGAGCGAGCCGAACGAGATGTTGGCGAACAGGCCGAGCTCGTCGCGGAGCCGGCGACGGATCTCGTAACCGTGGAGCTCCTGGTCGTGCAGCAGACCGAGGATGGCCAGTTCGAGCATGTCAGGACCACCCCCCTGACACCGAGGGACCAAGTTTGCGGATCGTCACGATCGCTACGATATATCAAATCGATATATCAATGCAATACATGCGGCCGAGCCCTGCCCGGCCGTCGCCCCGCTACCCCCCCGCAGGTGCCCCGGCGCCGCCCGGTGTCACCCGCGCCCCGACCGGTGGTTGGTAGGTGCCCTGGTACCGGTGAGGGATTACCCTTGGCGGGGTGAGCTTCCGAGGTGGACCGCTCGAAGGTGTCCAGACGTCCCCGACCGGGGGGCAGGTCGAGTACCTCCTTGCTCGCAACGCGGTCATCCGCGAGTACCGGAAGGGTCGCCTCTCCCGCCTCGACGTCTGTGATGCCCACCCCGAGCTGCTCCGGGTGGCCCAGAACCTCGGCCGCTCCTCGGGCGAGGAGTGCCCGATCTGCCAGGACTCGGAGCTTGTGGAGGTCACCTTCGTTTTCGGTGCCCGGCTTCCCTCGGGGGGCAGGTGCGTGGCCACGCAGGCCGAACTGACCCGGTACTGGCGCCGGAAGGACCCGGTGGTGTGTTACGTGATCGAGGTGTGCACCGGATGCAGGTGGAACCACCTCGCCCGCATGTACCCGGCCGGTGCCGGGGTCGACGCGGTGGCCCGCAAGCCGCTCAGGGGAAGAGCCAGCCTCTGACGCGGGCGGTCCCGCGCGGCGGTTCGGTGCCGGACCGTCCCCTGAAGGACAACTGCAACGCGTTCCATCCGGAAATCGTCTAGAAGAGGGGGATGCTCCTCGAAGGCAAGACCGTTGTGGTGACCGGCGTAGGCGGAGGCCTGGGGCGCGAGTGCGCGGCCAGCGCCCTCCGTGACGGAGCGTCGGTGGTGGTGGCGGCGAGGACCGAGGCCACATTGGAGGGCATCGCCGGGGAGCTCGACCCGTCAGGCGAGCGGGTCGCCGCCCAGGTGACCGACATCACCGACCCGGAGTCCTGCTCCGCGCTCGTCGAGTCGGCCCTGGCGCGGTTCGGCTCTGTCGACGCACTCATCCAGGTGGCCGCCTACGAGAACGTGTGGGGTGGCCTGTACGACCTCAAGTTCGAGGCCTGGCGCAAGGCGTTCGAGACGAACGTCCTCGGTGCGCTGACGGTCATTCGTCCGGTGGCCACCGCCATGAAGGCGGGCGGGGGCGGCTCGGTGGTGCTGATCGGTTCCCAGTCGATGTTCCAGCCCGCACTGCCCCAGGGCGGGTACGCGGCCTCGAAGAGCGCCCTGTTATCGGCCATGTACTACCTCGTCGACGAGCTCGGGCCTGACAACATCCGATGCAACATGGTGATCCCCTCTTGGATGTGGGGGCCGAACGTCGAGCTGTACGTGAACGGGACGGCGGCGAGCCAAGGGAGGTCCGCCGACGAGGTCCTCCACGACATCGTGGGCGAGTTCCCGCTTCGCCGGATGACCGAGGACGGCGAGGTGGCCGATGTGGCCGCCTTCTTCGCGTCGGACCATGCGAAGGCGGTGACCGGTCAGTACCTGCTGGTCAACTCGGGGGAGTTGCTGCGATGAGCGGCCCCCCGAAGAAGGTGGTGGTGTGGGGCACGGGGTTCGTCGGGAAGATGGTCATCCCCGAGGTGCTCGGGCACCCTCGCTTCGAGCTGGTGGGGGTGGGCGTGTCCAACCCCGACAAGGCCGGTCGGGACGTCGGGTCGTTGTGCGGCATCGATCCGGTGGGCCTGGCGGTCACCGACGACGTGGAACGCCTCATCGACCTCCGCCCCGACGCCCTCGTGCACTTCGGCCCGACGGCCGCCCATGCCGCCGACAACATCCGGGACATCGGGGCGTTCCTGTCGGCGGGGATCGACGTCTGTTCGACGGCCATGACTCCCTGGGTGTGGCCGGCCATGGCGCTCAACCCTCCGAGCTGGATCGACCCCATCGGCGAGGCGTGCGAGGCGGGCTCCTCGTCGTGCTTCACGACAGGGATCGACCCCGGGTTCGCCAACGACCTGTTCCCCATGACGCTGATGGGCCTGTGCGGAGAGGTGCGCCAGGTGAGGGCGCTCGAGATCCTCGATTACATCAACTACGAGGGTGACTACGAGGACGAGATGGGCATCGGGCGGCCGCCCGAGTTCGTGCCGTTGCTCGAGCACACCGACATCCTGGTCATGTCGTGGGGAGCCACCGTCCCGATGATCGCCCACGCGGTGGGCATCGAGCTCGACGAGATCACCTCCACCTGGGAGAAGTGGGTCACCGATCGGCCCATCGCGACGGCTAAGGGTCTCATCGACCCGGGTGAGGTCGCCGCCATCAGGTTCACCATCAACGGGATCTACCACGGCAAACCCCGCATATGCCTCGAGCACGTCAACCGGGTGGGAACCGACGCCGCACCCGACTGGCCCCGGGGCACCCAGGACGACGTCTACCGCGTGGTGATCGACGGATCTCCCTCCATCACCCAGGAGACCGCCTTCCGCTTCTCGGACGGCAGCGGCCGCGACGCCGCCGCCGCCGGCTGCCTGGCCACCGGGCTTCGGGCCCTCAACGCGGTGCCCGCCGTCAATGACCTGCCGCCGGGGTGGGTCACCGCCCTCGACCTGCCGCTCATCGCCGGCGAGGGCACGATCCGGTAGCGAGGGGCCGGGCAGCCGGACGAGAGAGCAGAGCCCCGGCCCCGAGGCCGGACGAGCATGAGGAGCACCCGTGACACCTGAGGACCTTGTCGAAATCGAGCTGATCAAGCGGCTGAAGTACCGGTACCTGCGCTGCCTCGACCAGAAGCTGTGGGAGGAGATGGAGACCTGCTTCACCCCCGACGCCACCGCCCGCTACGGAGGAGGGCTCTACGAGTTCGAGGGGCGTGACGCGATCATGGAGTTCCTCCGGACCTCGATGGGGGCGACCACCATGCTGAGCAGCCATCGGTGCCACCATCCTGAGATCGACCTGGTGGGACCCGACGAGGCGGTCGGCGTCTGGGCGCTCGAGGACGTGGTGATCCTGACCGACATCGGCATCAACGTCCAGGGTGCGGCGTTCTACACCGACCGCTACGTGAAGGTGGACGGAAGATGGCTGATCGCCCACACCGGCTACCGGCGGACCTATGAGGAACTGCTGCCGAGGGCCACCCTCGAGGGACTCAGGATCACCGCCGACTGGTGGGCCACAGAGGGCCGGTCGACGCTCGGCTGAGTGCCGGTCAGGCGATCGTGGCCCCGTCGATGACGATGTCCGCCCCGTTCATGTGGGAGGCCTCCTCCGAGGCCACGTAGGCGATGGCCGCCGCGACCCCTTCGGGCGTGCCGAACTTGCCGATCGGGGTCACCCGGTTGAGGAGCTTGATGTCGGCACCCGGCGGAAGCTGGAACGACCCGGTGATGGGGGTGTCGATGCCCCCTGGGCTGATGCTGTTCACGCGCAGGCCCTGGGCGGCGTACTCGACGGCCAACGACCGGGTGAAGGCCAACACCCCACCCTTCGACGCCACGTAGGCGGTGGCCCACGGCTGGCCCTTGTGGGCGGCGGTGGAGGCGAGATTGACGATGTTTCCCCTGGTGGCGAGCAGATGGGGTAGGGCCTCGCGGCACACGAGGAACGTCCCGGTCAGGTTGACCGAGATCAGCCGGTTCCACTCGTCGAGGGAGAGTTCGTGGGTATGAGAGAACGAGAGCACACCGGCCACGTTGACCAACACGTCCAGATGGCCGAGCTCGGCGAGAGCCGAGGCGACCATCGTGCGGACGCCCTCTTCCGAGCTCACATCCCCGACCATGGTGGTGAGGGGCGCGGGAAGCCCCCGCCCGTCCACGCCGAGCTTCTCGAGCAGGGCGGCGTTGATGTCGGTGGCCACCACCGAAGCACCCTCTTCGGCGAGGCGGAGGGCCGTGGCCCGCCCGATGCCCGAGGCCGCCCCGGTCACGAGCACGGACTTTCCGTTGAAGCGGGGGGACACCATGGTGAGACTGTAGAAGGATTTGCCCGGCCCCGAGGGGGAGCTCCCGCCTCGGACCGCGCCCGGGTCCGGGTCGGCCACGCCCCGCCGGGCGCACAACGGGTAGAGTTGGGTCGGCAGTGCGAAGTGCTCCGCGGGGACGTGTGGTCCCCGCCCATGCCGCCGGCAGCCCTGTGGCGCTGGACGGCTCGATCAGGAGGAACCTAATGCCCGACCCCCGGTCCAAGCCGATGACGGTGCCTGTCGTGCGCGCCAGCAAGCGCCGCGACGGCCACGAGCCGCTGGTGATGGTCACGGCCTATGACGCCCCCGGCGCCCGGATCGCCGACGCCGCCGGCGTCGACCTCATCCTCGTCGGGGACTCGGTCGGCAACAACGTGCTCGGGTACGAGGACTCACTGCAGGTGACCGTCGAAGACATGGCCCACCACACCGCGGCCGTTGCGCGGGCCAGGCCCCGGGCCCTGGTCGTGGCCGACCTGCCCTGGATGAGCTACCACCTCGACCCGGTGGACACGGTGAGGAACGCCGCCGTCCTCATTCGGGCGGGTGCCCAGGCGGTCAAGCTCGAAGGCGGCTCCAACCGCGTCCCCATGATCGAGGCGCTGGTCTCGGCCGAGATCCCGGTGATGGGCCACCTCGGGCTGACCCCCCAATCGGTCCACGTCATGGGCGGTTACCGGGTCCAGGGGCGAGACGACGCCGCCGCCCACTCGTTGGCCTTCGGGGCCAAGGCGATCGCGGCCGCTGGCTGCTTCGCCGTGGTGCTCGAGGGCATCCCCGAGGAGGTGGGCCGGGCGATCACCGACGCACTCGAGGTGCCCACGGTGGGGATCGGCGCCGGGCCGCACTGCGACGGTCAGGTCCTCGTCTTCCACGATCTGGTGGGATTCAACGCGACCGTGCCCAAGTTCGTCCGGCGCTACGCCGAGCTGGGCGAAGCGGCCACGGCTGCCGTGGCGGCGTACGCCGCGGACGTGAGATCGGGGGCGTTCCCGGCGGACGCCGAGGTGTACCACTGAACGACCGACCGACCGGCGACCGCCCGGGCCGCGCGGGGAGCCGCCCAATTGCCGGTAGAGTGAGCCGGTCGTAACGGCCGCCCTCCGGCGGTCGTCCAGTTCCGACCTGCCCCACCTGGTGGGGCTCGGGCAGTCGATGCCCGATCCAGAGGGAGGTGAGCCGCCCGTGCGGCCCTACGAGACAATGGTCATTTTCGATACCGGTGCCGACGAGGCGGCGGTCAACGGGGTCCTCGACCGGGCGCTCAGCGCCCTGAAGGCGAAGGGTGGCAACCCCGGACGAGTCGAGCGATGGGGGCGTCGGACCTTCGCCTACGAGCTCCAGCACAAGCGCGAGGGCTACTACGTGGTCATCGAGTTGACCGCCGAACCCCCGGCCGTGGCCGACATGGAGCGCGTGTTCGTTCTGGCCGACGAGGTGCTCCGCCACAAGGTGATCCGCCTGCCGGACAAGGTGGCGGGACGTCGTGCCGCGGCCGCCGCGGGTGGGGGGGCCTGACATGGCGAACGGAAACGCCGTCACCCTCGTGGGCAACATCACCCGCGACCCCGAACTTCGCTTCACCAACACCGGACAGGCCACGGCGAGCTTCGGTCTCGCCGTCAACCGCAGGTGGCAGAACCGCCAGACCCAGGAGTGGGAGGAGGCCACCTCGTTCTTCGACGTGGTCTGCTGGAGGGAGATGGCCGAGAACGCCGCCGAGAGCCTGAGTCGCGGCTCGCGGGTGATTGTGACCGGGCGGCTCGAACAGCGCAGCTGGGAGACGCCGGACGGGGACAAGCGGTCGAAGGTGGAGGTCGTGGCCGACGAGATCGGGCCGAGCATCCGCTGGGCCACCGCCCAGGTCACCAAGAACGAACGCAGGGGGCCCGGTGACGCCGGTCCCGGTGGGGGCGGGCAGGGCGGCGGCCGCCCGGCAGGTCCGTCCGGCGGGGGCTCCGGCCCGGCCGCCGAACCACAAGGATACGGATACAGCGAGGAGCCTTTCTAGTCATGGCACGGAACAATGACCGAGGTGGCAGCACCCGGCGGGCCCCGAAGGACACGGGCCGCCGCATCAAGAAGAAGCCGTGCGCCCTGTGCAAGGACCGGGTCGAGTGGGTCGACTACAAGGACGTCGGGATGCTCCGCAAGTACATGAGTGACCGCGGCAAGATCCGGGCCCGACGCGTCTCGGGCAACTGCACCCAGCACCAGCGGGACGTGGCCATTGCCATCAAAACCGCGCGTGAGCTGGTCCTGCTCCCCTACACCCAGCGGACGACCACCGAGCGTCCGGGCGGGCGCGGGGGTGGGCGCGGGCGCGAGGGCGGCTACGGGGGCCAGGGCGGTTCCGGTCGGGGCCGGCGCGACGAGGAGCGTTCGCTCTCGGCGGACGCGACCTCCACCGCGTTGGCCGACGACGCCCCCCCGGTTGTCGTCGAGGACACCCTCATCGAGGAGGTCGTGGAGGTCACCGGGACGGGCGACGGCACGGTGACCGAGAGCATCGTCGAAGAAGTCGAAGAGGACGAGGTCTGACGTGAAGGTCCTCCTCCGCAGTGACATCGCCGGCGTCGGCAAGCGAGGGGACATCATCGATGTCTCCGGTGGCTTCGCCCGCAACCACCTGCTCCCGGCGGGGAAGGCCATCGTGGCCTCGTCCGGGGTGGAGAGCCAGGCCGCGGCCATGCGGCGGTCGAGGGATCTCCGTGACGCTCGCGATCGCGAGTCGTCCGAGACCGTGGCCCGCACGCTGGTCGGGAACGTGATCTCCATGCCGGCCCGGGCGACCGGCGAGCGTCTCTTCGGCTCGATCTCGGCGGCCGACATCGTGCGGCAGGTCGAGGCCCTGACCGGCGCCGTCATCGACCGCAAGGACCTTGTGCTCGACGAACCGATCAAGACGATCGGTGAGCACAACGTCCGCGTCGAACTGGTGGGCGGCGTGGTGTTCGAGCTGACGGTGGACGTCGTTGCCGAAGGCTGACGGTGGGCGGTTCCATGGGCGACCTACCGGCATGACCGCCCGGCGGTCCTGAACCGGCATCCACCGGACCGTCACAACCGGCGGTGATGATGGCGGCATGCGCACCGGCGTCCCCATGCGACGGCACCTTGTCCACGGTTCGTCCACACCCCGGCGCGCCTCTATCCCCAACAAGAGCTACTTACCTTCCACAGGTCGAGTCGGCAAAGGTTGACGAACCATGGTCCAGGCCTTCGACGACACCCGCCCCCGGCGCCTCGCGCCCACCTTCGGAGGGGGCGGCGCCCAGGCCGGCCGGGTGCCTCCCCACAATCTGGAGGCCGAGGAGTCGCTGCTCGGAGCCATGTTGCTGTCCCGGGACGCCATCGCCACGGCCATGGAGATCTGCAAGCCCGAGGACTTCTACCGGTCGTCCCACGGGCACATCTTTTCCGCCATCACCTCCCTGTTCAGCGAGGGTGAGCCCGCCGACTGGGTGACGGTGACCGAGGAGCTGCGCCGTCGCGGCCTCCTCGAGAGCATCGGCGACCCGTCGGTCTTCGTGTCCCTGCAGGCCAACACCCCGTCGATCGGCAACGCCGAGTACTACGCCAAGATCATCGAGGAGCTGGCCCTGCTCCGGCGGCTGGTCTCGGTGGCCGGCGAGATCAGCGAACTCGGATACAGCCTGCCCGAGGACGTCTCCGAGGTGCTCGACCGGGCCGAGAGCCTGGTCTTCGAAGTGGCCCAGCGCCGCGTCGTGGACTCGATGACCCCGCTGCGCGACCTGTTGGGCCAGGGTCTCGACCACCTGCAGCGGCTGTACGACCAGGGCGACGCCATCACCGGCCTGGCCACCGGGTTCGTGGATCTGGACGAGCAGCTGTCGGGACTCCAACCGTCCAACCTCATCGTGGTCGGTGCACGTCCCGCCATGGGCAAGACCGCCTTCGCGCTCGGGATGGTGGCCCACGCCGGCATCAAGCTCCACGTGCCCACCCTGTTGTTCTCCCTCGAGATGAGCCACATGGAGCTCACCCAGCGGCTTCTCGGCTCCGAGGCCCGGGTGGATGCGAACCGCATGCGCACCGGCAACCTCAGAGAGGCGGACTGGGCCAAGGTGGGCAACGCCATCAGCCGGATGAGCGAGGCGCCGATCTACATCGACGACAACCCGAACCTCACGGTGATGGACATCCGGGCCCGGGCCCGGCGGATGAAGAGCCGGGTGGGACTCGGCCTGGTGGTCGTGGACTACCTCCAGCTGATGACCGGCCGGCACGGAGCCGAGAACCGGCAGGTGGAGGTGTCCGAGATCAGTCGCGGCCTCAAGATCCTGGCCCGCGAGCTCGAGGTGCCCGTCGTGGCCCTGTCCCAGCTGTCCCGTGGTCTGGAGATGCGTCAGGACAAGCGTCCGATGCTCGCCGACCTCCGGGAGTCCGGCTCGATCGAGCAGGACTCCGACGTCGTCCTGTTCCTCTACCGTGACGAGATCTACAACCCCGAGTCGGCCGAGACCCAGGGGACGGCCGAGGTGATCGTGGCCAAGCACAGGAACGGGCCGACCGGGGTCAAGCGCCTGGCGTTCATCGGCAACCAGACCCGCTTCGACAACATGGCCCGCGTGTAGGCCCGGCGCAGGGTCAGGCGGGCGCCGCCGGTGGAGCGTGGGGGTCCCCGGACGTCCCTATGAGGGCGAGGATCTGCTGGATGGCCTGGTCCTGGGCCTCCAGGTGCTTCTGGATCTCGACGGCTTCGTGGAGCACAGCGTCGGCATCGTTGTAGGTGGCCTCGGCCCGCTTGTCCGAGGCGGCACTGAGGATGTTCTGGCCCACGATGATGATCGACAGCAGGACCAACTGAAGGAAGGTCTGGGCGATCCAGGCGATGATGCCCTCCCCGCCGGGATGCAGGGCGGCCGGCAATCCGATGAGGGCCAGGGCGGCGAAGATGTACGCGCACCACATGGTGCCCACCCCGGTGGTGATCTTTATGGCCAACCACGAGTTGAACCGGGCCGCGGGGCTCGCCTTGGGCAACTGGTCGGCCACCTTGGCGGGCCTCTGTGCCTTGCGTTGCTCGATGTAGGGGTGCGGGTGGTGAGTGAAGAGTCCGGACATCTGCCGATAGTGCCAGCGCTGGACCGGGTATTCGGTGATGATGGTCCGGTGTCCGAGCACGTCCTCCCGCGGGTCCCGGCCTCGGCGGGCGCGCTTGTGCGCGACGGCGCCGGGTCGCTTTTGATCCTGAAACCGACCTACAAGGCGGGGTGGACGGTCCCGGGCGGCCAGATCGAAGCGGACGGGGAGACGCCGTGGGAGGGCTGCCGTCGTGAGGTGGAAGAGGAGACCGGTCTGGTCGTGACGTCGGGACGGCTCGTGTGTGTGGACTTCCTGCGACCGAGGCGGGGACGGCCCGGAGGGCTGAGGTTCCTGTTCGACTGCGGCGTGATCGGGGACGACGAGACCCGGCACATCGTCCTGCAGGCCGAGGAGATCAGCGCCTCGCGTTGGGTGCCCGAGGACGAGGCGGCGCGGCTGTTGAGCGGCCCGGTGGGGCGGCGGGTCCTCCAGGGGTTGCACGCCACGGCCACCGTCTATCTGGAGGACGGGCGACCCGTGCCCGCCGTCGCCGGCTGACCGGTGTGGTGGGGCTCGGGGTCGGCCGCCGAACCGAGGGCCTCGAGCAGACGGGCCACCGGCCCGGCACCGGCACCCGCCTCGGCCGTGCGCGTGCAGGCGAACCAGGGCTCGGCTGGAACCACGGCGGCGACGGGGAACAGTTCGACGACCGTCCCGCTCGAGAGCGCGTCTCGGCACACGAACTCGGGTAGCAGGCTGATGCCCAGGCCCTGCGCCACCGCGGCCGCCACCGCCCGGAGGTCGGGGGCCACCAACCGCAGGTCGGCGGCGAAGGGCCGCCCGAGCGACGTCGCCCAGAACCGCCTGGTCATCGGCAGCTCGGCGCTGTAGGCCACCCAGGCCTTTCCGACCAGCCACGAGCCGAGACCGGGGAGCGAGTCGAACGTGTCGGGCGGGACCATGGCCGGGGGGGCAACCAGCACGAACCTCTTCCCTCCGATGAGAGCGGTCGAGAGCGACGACCGGCGTGCCGGCGTCGAGCTGGTGACCGCCAGGTCGAGTTCCCCCTGCTCGACCAGACGCACCAGCTCATCGTCGCTCCCGAACCTGGCCGTCAGCCGGGGAGCCTCGGGATCGAGCAGGGAGCCGAGCGCGTACGCGAAGAACTCGGCCGATGACCCGAACCGGACGGGCGGGGGAGGGGCGGCCAGCGATCCCCCGTCCAGACCAGCCAGGACCGGCTCCAGCCGATCGAGTGAGTCCGCCACCAGGGCGTGCAGCTCGCGGCCGCGGCGGGTGGGCTCGACGCCGGTCGCCGTCCGCGTGAACAGCGGGAGCCCCACCCGGCGCTCCAGCGCGGCCAGCTGCTGGCTGGCCGCCGGCTGGGACAGGCCCCGCTGCACCGCCCCGGCACTGATCGATCCGGTCCGGTAGACGGCGAGAAACGTCCGGAGCCAGTCAGGGGAAGCCATAGGTATAGCTTATAACTAATATCCCCATTACTTCTTTGCCAATGGCAGGCGCAGGCCCCATGCTGGAGGCATGACCGATATTCCCTATACCCCCGGCCACCACGAGAGCGTGCTGCGATCCCACCGGTGGCGCACCGCCGAGAATTCGGCGGCCTACCTACTCCCAGGCCTGCGGCCCGGGATGAGCCTGCTCGACGTCGGGTGCGGCCCGGGCACGATCACCCGTGACCTGGCCACCCGGGTGGCGCCAGGGCGCGTGGTGGGGATCGACGCCTCCGAGGCCGTCCTCACCGAGGCGGCGGCCACGGCGACGGAGGCCGACGACGGTTCGGTCTCCTTCGAGGTGGGAGACGTCTTCGCCCTCCGCTTCGACGACGCCAGCTTCGACGTCGTGCACGCCCACCAGGTGCTCCAACATGTGGGGGACCCCGAGGCGGCTCTGGTCGAGATGCGCCGGGTGTGCCGGCCCGGAGGGTTGGTGGCGGCGCGGGATGCCGATTACCCCACCTTTCGGTTCTTCCCCGAGGAGCCCGACATCGCCCGAGCCCTCGACGCCTACGGTGCCCTCACCCGCGTCAACGGCGCCACCTGGGACGCCGGGCGTCGGCTCCTGCAGTGGTGCAGGTCCGTCGGCTTCACCACGATCGTGCCGTCGGCGTCCGTGTGGTGCTTCGCCACCCCCGGGGAGCGGGGGTGGTGGGGTGACCTGTGGGCCGATCGGTTCACACGCTCCTCGATGGCCGACCAACTCGTGGCCCACGGCATCGCCACGTCCTCGGACCTCCACTGCTTCGCGGCCGGCTGGAGGCGGTGGGCAGCCTCACCGGACGGATGGTTCGCGGTGATCCACGGAGAGGTCGTGGCCACGGTGTGACCACCGACCTTCGCTCAGGGTCAGGGAAGGGATGCGGCGGCGAGGAATCGCTCGGGCGCCTCGACCATCGGGTAGTGCCCGACGCCGTCCAGCAGGCGGAGCACGATGCGTTCGCGCCCGGCACACAGCACCTCGGTCATCTCCGGGACGGCAATGGGGTCGTCCCTCCCCCACACCACGGTTAGCGGCGAGCCGTGGTCCTCGATGGCTCCGGTGAACCGGGCCTCGTGGCGCCGGCGCTCCTCGACGTAGCGGATGAGTCGGGGCAGGAGGCGCTGGCCGTCGAGATGGGAGATCATCGCCCACTGAGCGTCCAGCTCGTCGTGGTCCACCACGCTGGCTGCGCTGAACGTGGCCGCCACCCCCGCCATGACGGCGTCCCGGTCGGGTGAGTCATCGAGGGCCAACCGCTCGTCGGATAGGGCGAGGAGGAGCTGCTGGCCCGGGCTGAGCCGGGCCAGCCGCTGGTAGATGCTGCCGTTGGCCATCGTCCGGTCGGTGATGTCGGTCGCCCAGCTCCCCTCGAGCTGGCGGGCGAGGAGCTCGCCACCGAGGGTGTCGCCGACGTCATGGGTGAGCAGGCCGAGTCGGTCGACGCCGAGAGCGTCGAGGAGTGCCACCGCGATGTCGGCCTGGAGCGAGAACGTGTAGGGGCGATCGGGCTTGTCCGAGAGGCCGTAACCGAGCATGTCGAACAGGAGGACCCGCCGGTGCTCGGCCAGTCGGTCGACCACGAGATGGAAGTCGAACGAGGAGGTGGGAAAGCCGTGGAGGACGAGGAGGGGCGGATGGAGCTCCGCCCCTCGGGGGTGGATGTCCACGGTGAAGATGCGGTGACCACCGAACGTCAGGTGCCTCCCACGGGACCGCCACGCGTCGGCCGGGCCAGTCACCGGTTCAGGCGCGCGGTGAAGAAGTCGAGGACCTGGTCGAGGGCGTCCCGTGTCGGGGTCCCCGGCCGGTCATCGAGGTCCTCGGTCAGCACCGAGTGGGCGCTCTTCTTGTGGCCGTAGGGGTTGTCTGGCGACGAGTCGATCTCGACGCCGACGAACCCGTCACCCAGCAGCTCGCGGAGGTGCTCGAAGCGCTCTGGGGGACTGGCCTTGTCGCCCGTGAACCGCAGGCCGAGCACGCTGCACCCGGCCGCCGCCCGCTGCTGGACCCGCGCCACGTCCGCCGGCGACAGCCCGAGGTCCCGCCGGTGGGATTTGGAGACCGGGGCGGGCAGCGAGGGCTGGCTGAGGACCGGGGCGACGACCACGTCGTCGACCATCATGCCGAGGGCGAACCCCCCGGTGAAGCACATCCCGACGGCACCGACGCCGGGCCCGCCACAGCGCCCGTGCTCTTCGCGGGCCAGGGCGCGGAGCCACCCGATGATGGGGCTCGTCCGCCCGGTGGCGAGCACGGTGAACTCCCTGGCGATGCACGCCCTGGTCATCGAGGCGGCGATGTAGCCCGTGGAGGGGGCGCGGCCGTCGTCCCCGAACAGGTGGGGAACCACGGCGGTCAGTCCGCGCGAGGCGGTCATGCGGGCGAACTCGGCCACCCGGGGCGTGATCCCGGGGATCTCACTCATCACGATCACCGCCGGCCCGGATCCGAACCGGTAGACAGCACGGCTGGCGCCCTGTGCGGTGAACGTCGATGCCTGGAAGTCGGCGAGCGTGTCGGCCATGGATGCGACGCTACCGTGCGCCGCTCTGTTCGTTCCTGTCCGGGTCAGGCCAGGGCCAGGCGGACCACGACGGGCCGGTGGTCGGATCCGGACCGTTCGGCCACCCTGGCCTCGACCACCGACAGCGGGGGCGTGATCAGCACGTGGTCGAGCTGGCTGTGGGGCCGGCGCGACGGCCAGGTCCGTCCGGTCACGGCCCGGCGCCAGGCCGGGAAGAAGGAGTTGACGGGGGGTCCCCACATGTTCATGTCACCGGCCAGGACGGCGGCGTGGTCGGGATGGGGGAGCTGGGCGCCCAGGAGCCGGTACTGGAGGCGCGACCCGTGGGTGATGTGGGACATGTGGGTACCGAACACGGAGACCAGGCGTCCACCGAGCACCGTCGTGCAGCTGATCACCGCCCGGCGGGCCGGGTCGCGGCGGAGCTGGTCGAGGTGGAACACCGAGACGTTGTCGACGGCGATCCTCGAGAGCATGGCCACCCCCCACGTTCCCCGGGTGAAGCCGCGGCGGGGCGTGCCCCTCGTCGGCCGCCAGCGTTCGCCCTCCAGCCGCAGGGCGGAGCGGAGCTGGGTGGGCCAGGGCGCCCACCGGTTGGAGGAGGTCGGCACCGGGTCGAACAGCTTGACCCGGGCCAGCTCGACCTCGGCCACCACCTGGTAGCCCAGCGCGGTGGCCACCGACTGGGCGGTGCTCGGTGCCCCGTCGGCCGGGGCGAAGGACTCCTGCATCACCAAGATGTCGGGGTCGAGGGCCCGGCATTCACTGATCAGGTCGTAGGGACATCCCCAGCCGTTGACGCCCATGTGGACGTTGAACGTGCCCAGGCTCAGTGTGGGGCGTCCGGTCTCGTCGTGCTCGCCGGAGGATCCACCGGCGCCGTCGGCTCGGTTTTTTGCCACGGTGCTCAGACCCGTCCGAGGGTTCGGCCCACCTCGACCAGCTCGGCGCGGAAGTCCGGGTGGGCGATGTCGGCCAGGGCCGCCGCCCGTTCCCGCACGGTGAGCCCGGAGAGGTCGGCGGCTCCGTATTCGGTGACGATCACCCCGGTGTGGTGTCGCGGGGTGGACACGACGGACCCTTCGGGGAGAAGCGGGACGATGCGTGAGCGGGTGACGCCGCCCGTCACGGCGGTGGAGCGCATGCAGATGAGCGAGTGGTCGTCGAGCCGCGTCTCGGCGGCCGCCACGAAATCCTCGTGGCCACCCACCCCCGAGACCTGCTTGCCGTCGATGTTGTCGGCCACCACCTGGCCGTAGAGGTCCACGCTGAGCGCGCCGTTGATCGAGACGAACGAGTGGTTCCGGGCGATGATCGACGGGTCGTTGACCACCTGGACGGGGACGAAGGCGACCTCTTCGTTGCCGTCCAGCCACTGGTAGAGCTCGGAGGAACCGAGCGCGAACGTGGTGATCGACACACCGTTGAACAGACTCTTGGAGTCGTTGGAGACCTTGCCCGCCCGATGGAGTCTCATGAGGCCGTCGGTGAACATCTCGCTGTGCACGCCGTAGGAGCCGCCCGTCCCCGCGGCCAGCTGAGAGGCGATCATGTCGGGCACCGTCCCGATTCCGATCTGCAGGGTGGCCCCGTCGGAGATGAACGACCGGGCCAGGTCGGCGATGGCCTTGTCGACGTCGTCGGGGGGCGTCTGGCCCAGGGTGTAGGGGGTGCCGTCCGCCTCGACCACCACGTCGATCAGGTCGAGGTCGATGGTGTTGGTGTACTCGGGCGGCAGCGTGCAGGTCCGCGGGAGCTTGGGGTTGACCTCGATGATCAACACGCGGTCGGGGTCCCGTCCGGCCATCACCAGCTCGTCGTAGGTGGCACCCAGGTGGAGGGACAGGTTGACCGTGCCGTCCGGGCCGGGGGGCGCGCCCTGGGCGGTCATGACCCTCGGGGCGTACCGGCGCAGGATGGGTGCGAACTGGCGGAATCCTCCCGGCACCAGCTCGACGTCGGCCCCCTCGGCGAGCAGGATCCGCTCCGCCGGGCCGAAGAATCCCGAACGGTAGGACACGTTCTTGTGGGCCATGACGCTGTAGTACCCGAGGAGCAGCGCCCCCCCGAAGGTGAGGTCCTCCCAGTCGTCTCGGTCTCCGAGCGCGGTCAGGAAGGCGTCCGGGTTGGCCGGTCCCAGTCCGAAGCCGATCGTGTCCCGGGGCCGGATCGAGCGCGGCGGCCTCGTCGGGAGTGCAGAAGGCGGGTGGCATGGCGCACAGTGTTGCATCGTCGGACCACCACCCACGGCCAGGTGGAATCGACAGGTCGGGGCGGTCCCGGCGACGGGGAACCCCCCGACCATGGGAACATGGGGCCGATGAAGATCGACACCATGCTGTCGGGCCTGGGGTCGGCTCCTGAGCACGCCCGCCGGCTCGAGGAACTCGGCGTCGACGGTGCCTTCACCTTCGAGGGTCCCCACGACGTCTTCACGCCCCTGATCCTCGCCGCCGGAGCCACCACGACCCTCGAGTTGGCCACCAACGTCGCCGTCGCATTTCCCCGCAACCCGGTCCAGCTCGCCCATCAGGCGTACGACCTCCAGCTCCTGTCCGAGGGCCGCTTTTCCCTCGGCCTCGGATCGCAGATCCGGGCCCAGGTCGAGAAGCGCTACGGCGCCCCGTTCGATCGCCCGATCGCCCGCATGCGGGAGCTGATCGGCGCGCTCCGGGCCATCTTCGCCACGTGGGAGACCGGGGAGCGCCTCGACTTCCGCGGCGAGTTCTCGTCCCACACGCTGATGCCACCGATGTTCAACCCGGGGCCCAATCCGTTCGGTGACCCGGCGATCGCCGTGGGTGGGCTCGGACCCCAGATGGTCCGCCTGGCGGCCGAGGTGGCCGACGGGCTGTTGGTGATGCCGTTCAACACCGCCCGCCACTTCCGTGAGCGCACCGTCCCGGCCATCGACGAGGGACTGGCCCGCGCCGCGAGGGACCGGTCGGCGCTCACGGTGACCGGCGAGGTGATCGTGTGCTGTGGACGGGACGAGCTCGAGATGGACCAGGCACGGACCGCCGGCCGCTGGCTCCTCTCGTTCTATGCCTCCACGCCGGCCTACCGGCCCGTCCTGGAGGTCGAGGGCTGGGAGGACTTGCAGCCCGAGCTCAATACACTCTCCAAGTCCGGCCGTTGGGAGGAGATGCCCGCAATGATCGACGAGACGATGCTCGCCACCCTCTGTGCCGTCGGTTCCCCCGGGGAGGTGGCGACCGACGTCGTCGCCCGGTTCGGTGGCCTGGTCGAGCGGGTCGGGTTCTACACGCCCTACCCGATCGAGGTGGAGACCCTGGGGGAACTGGTCACCGAGCTCGGCCGCCTCGCAACCGCCCCCCGGGGGGTGCCGGCATGAGCCCGGGGGCCCCCGAGCCTTACGACGAGTTCTCGCTGTTCGAGGAGAACGCCACCGAGGCGGGCCTGCCCTGGAGCGGCCCGCCGGTGGTGAGGCGCGAGTTCGTGGAGGTGGCGCCGGACAGGAACGTGTCGGCCCTGGTGTGGGGGAACCGCCCCCCCGACGTCGTCTTCCTCCACGGCGGCGGCCAGAACGCCCACACCTGGGACACGGTGGCCCTCGCCCTCGACCGGCCACTGGTGGCCATCGACCTCCCCGGTCACGGCCACTCCGACTGGCCGGGAGACTCCCGGGTCCTCGATCCACGGGCCATGGCCGAGGACGTGGCCGGCACCATAGGACGACTCGCGCCCACGGCCCGACTGGTGGTCGGGATGTCGCTCGGCGGAGCCACCTCCATCGCACTGGCCGCCGACCACCCCGAGCTGGTACCGAGGCTGGTCCTCGTCGACATCACGCCCGGGGTCACCCGGGAGAAGAGCGCCGACATCGCCGCGTTTCTCGCCGGCCCCGAGTCCTTCGCGTCGTTCGACGAGATCCTCGAGCGCACCATCGAGTACAACCCGACCCGCTCGGTGTCGTCACTGCGCCGCGGTGTGCTCCACAACGCGGTGCAGCGGGAGGACGGGACATGGACGTGGCGCCACCAACTGGGCCGCCCCGCCGGCTCGACCGGGCTGCACGTGGGATCGGTCGACTTCGGGGCACTGTGGGACGACCTCGAACACATCCCCGCACCGGTCCTCCTGGTCAGGGGAGGACGCTCGCCGGTCGTCGACGACGCCGACGAAGCCGAGTTCCGACGCCGCCGGCCCGCCGACCGCGTGATCATGGTGACCGAGGCCGGCCACAGCGTCCAGGGTGACCAGCCCGTCGAGCTGGCCCGGATCATCGGGTCATTCCTCGAGGCCGGCTGACCGGACCCGGGGCCGACATGGTCGGCCGATGACGCGGTCCGGGGCCGGCACTCCTCAGGCGGCGTCCCGGTGGGTGGCCGGCGAGGGTCCGAGGGCCCCGCCGGCCCGCTCACCCCCGTCGGACACCGGGGCGGACGAGGTGCCGAGCGCCGCCTCCAGCACCTCGCCAATGTCGCTCGCCAGATGGAAGGTCACCTCCTGGCGGACGGCCTCGGGCACGTCCTCGAGGTCGGGACCGTTGCGCGCCGGCAGGACCACGGTGGTCAGGCCGGCCCGGTGGGCAGCCAGCACCTTCTGGCGGACGCCGCCGATCGGCAGCACCCGGCCCTGCAGGGTGACCTCCCCGGTCATCCCCAGCACCGCGTGCACCGGGACGCCGCGCAGGAGGCTGACGAGGGCGGTGGTCATGGTGACCCCCGCCGACGGTCCGTCCTTCGGGATGGCGCCGGCCGGCACGTGCAAATGGAACCGCTTGCCGGCAAAGACGGCCGGATCGATCCCCAGCTCGACGGCGTGGGAGCGGACATAGGAGAGGGCGATCTCCGCCGACTCCTTCATGACGTCGCCGAGCTGGCCGGTCAGGGTGAGCCCTTCGGCTCCGTCCATCATCGACGCCTCGACGTACAGCACGTCCCCGCCGGTTCCGGTGACCGCCAGTCCGGTGGCCACGCCGGGGACCGCGGTCCGGTCCGCGGCCTCGAAGAAGAACCGCGGCCTGCCCAACCAGTCCCGGACCTGGTCGGCCTCGACGGTGAGCGGCAGCTCGGTGTCACCCGATGCGACTCGGGATGCGACCTTGCGCAGCAGACGGCCGAGCTCCCGCTCGAGGGAGCGGACGCCGGCCTCCCGGGTGTAGTCACCCACCACGGCCCGCAAGGCGTCGTCGGTGATGCTCACCTCGTCCTTGGTGAGGGCGGCGCGCTCCAGTTGGCGCCCGAACAGGTGGTGACGGGCGATGGCCACCTTCTCGTCCTCGGTGTACCCGTCCAGCTGGATGATCTCCAACCGGTCGAGCAGGGGACCGGGGATGGTGTCGACCATGTTCGCGGTGGCGATGAACAGCACCTTGGACAGGTCGAGCTCGACTTCGAGGTAGTGGTCGCGGAACGTGTGGTTCTGTGCGGGGTCCAACACCTCGAGCAGGGCCGAGGACGGGTCGCCGCGGTAGTCGGCACCCAGCTTGTCGACCTCGTCGAGCACGATCACGGGATTCATAGTCCCGGCCTCCCGCAGGGCGCGCACCAGCCGGCCGGGCTGGGCACCCACGTAGGTACGGCGGTGCCCCCTGATCTCGGCCTCGTCGCGCACGCCACCCAGGGCGACCCGGACGAACGAGCGCCCGAGGGCGCGGGCCACCGACTCGCCGAGCGAGGTCTTGCCCACCCCCGGGGGGCCGACCAG
This sequence comes from uncultured Acidimicrobiales bacterium, assembly GCA_963725395.1. Taxonomy (GTDB): domain Bacteria; phylum Actinomycetota; class Acidimicrobiia; order Acidimicrobiales; family RAAP-2; genus Bog-756. The sequence continues at coordinate 294,531 of CAVRYH010000009.1, forward strand.
GGCCAGGATGGCGCCGGAGCCGCGCCCGCCGACAGGGGCCAGGCCCCGTTCGGCCTGCAGCTTCCGGACGGCCAGGTGCTCGAGGATGCGGTCCTTCACGTCGTCGAGACCGTCATGATCCTCGTCGAGGATGCGCGACGCCTCGGACACGTCGAGGCGGTCCTCGGACAGCACGCCCCAGGGCACCTCGAAGACCGTGTCGAGCCAGGTCCGGATCCAGCCGTGCTCGGGGTTCTGTTCGCTCATCCGCTCGAGCTTGTCGATCTCGCGCTCGACCGCCTTGCGCGTCGCCTCGGGCAGTTCACGTTCGGCCAGGAGCGAGCGGTAGTCGTCGGACTCGTCCTCGTCGCCCGAGCCCAGCTGGCCGAGTTCCTTGCGGATGGATTCGAGCTGCCGGCGCAGGAGGAACTCGCGCTGGGTCTTCTCCATGCCCTCTTCCACGTCGGTCTTGATGCGTTCTCGCAAGGTGATGTCGGCGAGGACCTCCCTCGACCAGGCGATGACCAGTCTCAGGCGGGCGGCCACGTCGATCGTCTCGAGCACCTCGACCTTCTGGGCCAGGGAGAGATCGGGCGAATAGCCGGCCATGTCGGCCACCCGGCTTGGCTCGGTCACGTCCGCCAGCCGCTCGGCCAACCGCCCCGCGCCGCGGCTCACCAGGATGTTCTCCACCACCGCTCGGTACTCGCGTGCCAGTTCGACGGCTTCCTCGGAGGCCGATGGCTCGTCGATGACGTCGACCTCGACCCACAGCGCGGCGCCGGTGCCCGGAACGGCGGTGCCGAGGCGCGCCCGCTCCACGCCCCGCACGGCGACGGCGGCCATGCCGCCGGGCAGCTCGCCGGTCTCCATCACCTCGGCGATGACGCCGACCGAGGCATAGCGACCGTCGATGAACGGCACGAGCACGAAATGGCCGTCGGCGGCACCCGCCGCCTCGGCGGCCGCTCTGGCCTCCTCGGACTCCAGGGCCATCGTGAAGACCATGCCCGGGAGCACCACCCCTGAGGTCAGGGGCAGCAAGGGCAGGTTCTGAGTGATTGTCTCCATCGTTCCTCCAGATTCGCCACTGAGGGCGTCGTAGAGAGGCACAACAGAAAAATCGAACGTGTATTCCCCTCAGGGGCACCAGCCGGTGTGCACCTGGCCGAAACACAGCGGCAATCTGGAAGAAACGCTGGTCGGGCACCATACGGTGATGGACCTGACTCCTGTGCGGCACTGGAGGGGCCACGTCATCGTCTGCGGCCTCCAGGGCGTCGGGCTGAGGATGGTCGAGCAGCTCGACCAGGCCGGGGTGGCCGTGGTCGTGGTGGACGACGAACCCGATCAGCGCCTGGTGCGGATCGTCGAGGGTTGGGAGGTCCCCTTCATCGTCGGCAGCCCCCGGATCGCCAGCATCCTCGACAGTGCCGGCCTGGCCGGTGCCCGGGCCGTCGTGTGCGCCGAGCGGACCGAGGTCCAGACCCTCGAGACCGCCCTGCTCGTGAGCGAGGTGCGCCCCGATATCCGGGTGGTAGTGCAGTTGGCCAACGCCGCCGTCGGCGCCGCGGTGAGCCAGGTGACCGGCCCGGGCACCGTGCTGGACGTGGCCGCCCTGGCCGCCCCGTCCATCGTCGAGGCATGCCTCGGCAGCGACTCCTACCAGATCGAGCTGGAGGGCACCCGGTTCGTCACCTCCGAGGTCCCGGTGGAGCGGTATGCCTCGCTGCGGGCCCTGTTCGGGTCGCTCGCCCCCATCGCCGTTGTGCCGGCGGACGGCTCACCCACCGTGGCCTGCCCCGGCCGCGACCTCATGGTGTCGGTGGGCGACAAGGTGACCGTCCTCGGCACCGAGGTGGAGCTCGAGACGGCCAGGGTGGGCCATGCGGGCGACGAGGAGGTCCCGGGCGCCCCCCGGCGCACGAAGAGGAGGACGGGCCTGTTCAGGCGGGCCCGGTCGGTGCTGGCCTCGGACGACAACGGTGCCCTCCGTGTCGCCATGCTGGCCGCGCTCGCTCTCATCGGCGTGTCCACGATCGTCCTGCACGAGACCTACCGGATCCCCGGAGGCGGCCACATGACCGTCCTGACCTCGGTCTACTTCACGGTCGAGACCATCTCCACGGTGGGGTTCGGCGACTACTCCTTCGCGCACCAGTCGACCGGTCTCGAGGTCTTCGGGATCATCCTCATCGTGGCCGGCGCCACGTTGCTCACTGCGGTGTTCGCCCTCATCACCAACCTGCTCGTGTCGTGGCGGATCCGACAGTCGCTCGGCCGCCAGCAGCTCCTCGGCATGACCGGGCACGTGGTGGTGATCGGACTCGGCTCGGTGGGCATCCGGGTTCTCGAGGGGCTCCAGGCCGAGGGCCGCGAAGTGGTGGTCGTGGAACAGAACGAGAACAACCGGTTCCTCGCCCTGGCCCGCGCCCTCGGCGCCCCGGTGCTCATCGCCGACGCGACCCAGCGCCAGACCCTGGAGGATGCCAGCGTCGACAAGGCGGCGGCGGTGGCCGTGCTCACCAGTGACGACCTGACCAACATCGAGACCGGCCTGGCCGTGCGCGACTTCCTCGGGGAACGCTGGTGGAGCGTGCCGGTGGTGCTCCGGGTCTTCGACCGCGACCTCGGGAACACCGTCGAGCACCACTTCGACTTCCGCCACGTGCGGTCGACATCGGCACTGGCTGCGCCGAGGTTCGTCGGGGCCGCCCTCGGCCTCGACATCCTCGGGTCCTTCACCGTGGGCCGACAGCCGTTCCTGGTCGGCCGGTTGACGGTGGCCCCGGGACGCGGTCTCGACGGACTGGCCATGGTCGACCTGCCGGCTCAGACCCGGGTCGTGGCCTTGAGCCGGGCGGCCGAGGGAGGGCGCCTGGAGCACCCGCCCCGTCGGGGGACCCGCTTCGCCCCCGGCGACCGGGCCTATCTCCTCGGGCCCTACGAGGAACTGTTGCGCGTGCTCCGCCACGAGCACGAGGGTGACGTCGGCTCCTCGGTCTAACCGGTCGGGCGCCGACCGCGTTGGACGCCGCGTACCGACCGCGGCTGATCCGGGCCGGGTCCACCCGTGACTCCGGCAGGCACGATTCATCTCGAGAGCATCTGATGTTTGTGCTTCGTTCACGTGACGTTTGCCTGGCGTTCACCTCGAATCGTTACTGTCTGGGCTGAGCGCCAGTCGCGCTCTGTTTCCGGTCGGCATCGGGCCGGATCGGCACCATACGGAGGTAAGCGCACAAGTGGATTCAGACACGACCACCCAGACGAATTCTGGAGGACGGCGCAGGACACGGCGGATCCTGGCCCTCGGCTTGGCGAGTGCCGGTGTCCTCCTGGCCGCCTGCAGCTCGTCGTCGACCCCGGCCACCACCACCACCCCGCCCGGTGGCAAACTCTCCTCGACCAACGCGGCCTACATCGCCGCCGACCTGAAGGCACCGTCCGGCACGCTCCAGGCGGCGGGCTCGACATTCGTCCAGCCCTTCTTCACCAAGGCGTTCTTCACCTACACCTCCCTCAACTCGGGTCTCCAGGTGAACTATTCGGGGGTCGGCAGTGGCGCCGGCATTACCGACTTCCAGTCGGGCACGGTGAACTTCGCCGCCTCGGACGTGCCCATGTCCTCATCCGACCTGGCCAAGGTGCCCGCCTCCTCCGGACCGGTCATCCAGATCCCTGACATCCTGGGCGGCGTGACCGTCTCCTACAACCTCCCCGGCGTCACCCAGCGATTGAAGCTGGATGCGCCCACCCTCGCCGGCATCTTCGACGGCACCATCAAGACGTGGGACGCCTCGCAGATCAAGGCCCTCAACCCGGGCGTGAGCCTGCCGTCGAACGCCATCACCCCTGAAGTGAGGGCCGACAGCTCGGGCACGACCTACATCTTCAGCGACTACCTGACCACGGCCGCCCCCTCGGTGTGGACCCTCGGAGCCAGCAAGACCATTACCTGGCCGTCGTCGGCGGTCCAGACGCCGAAGAACTCGGGTGTCGCCTCGTCGATCAAGTCGACCCCGTACTCCATCGGCTACGTCGAACTGGCCTACGCCCTCCAGAACAACTTCACGTTCGCCGCCATCAAGAACGCCGCAGGCAACTACGTGGTGCCATCGGCGGCCACGGTCGCCGCCGACGCTGACCAGAAGACGAGCGTGTCGCCGACCGACTTCTCCATCGTCGACCAGGGCGGTGCCACCAGCTATCCGATCTCGGGCTACAGCTGGGCCATCCTGTTGGAGAAGCAGACCAGTGCCACCACGGGCGCCCAGGTGGTCAAGGTCCTCGACTGGACCACCCATACGGGGGGCGGCCAGAACCTGGCCGGCGGACTCGGCTACGTGCCCCTGCCCCCGGCGGTGCAGAACCAGGCCCGCACGGCGCTGCTGACGGTCACCGGACCGAGCGGACAGATCCTGTTGACGAAGTGAGCGGCGCGGGGCACGTCGCCATCACGACGAGGGGCTGACGGGCGCCGTGACCACCGTGGAGCATGTCCCGGTGGGGGGTGAGAAGCGGCGCGGTCGCGTCTCACTCCCCAACGGCGCCTACCGGGTGCTGCTGGGTGCGGTCGCCGCCATCTTCGTGGGGCTGGTGATCTGGTTCATCATCGCCATGATCATCCACGCCAAGCCGGCGTTTTCGACGCTCGGCTTCTCGTGGATCGTGCAGAAGACGTGGGCCCCGTCCCAGGGCAAGTACGGTCTGCTGCCGTTCATCCTCGGGACCATCGAGACCACGGCGATCGCCGTGGTGCTGGCCGTGCCGATCGGCCTGGGCACCGCCGTGTCCCTGGCCTACCTGGTGCCGCACCGGCTCCGGCCCTCACTCTCGACCATGGTGGAGCTGTTGGCCGCCGTCCCGAGCGTCGTCTACGGACTGTGGGGCCTGATCGTGCTGGCTCCCCTGTGCCGCGAGTATCTCGAGCCCTTCCTCACCTCCGTGTTCGGCTGGACCGGGCTGTTCGACGGCCCCGACCAGGGGGTCGGGTTGCTCCTGGCCGGCATAATCCTGTTCGTCATGATCCTGCCGACCATGGTGGCCATCTCCCGGGACGTGCTGGCTGTCGTCCCCAACGAGCAGGTCGAGGGGGCCATGGCCCTCGGGGCCACCCGATGGCAGGTGCTGCGCAAGGTGGTGATCCCCGGGGCCCGCACCGGGATCCTCGGGGCCTTCACCCTGGCGACCGGACGGGCGCTCGGCGAGACGGTGGCCGTGGCCCTTGTGATCGGCAACTCCCCGTTCATCGCCCACTCCCTCAAGTCCCCGGCGGCCACCCTCCCGTCGCTCATCGTCAACAACTTCGGGGAGTCGACCGGCACCGAGCTCGCCGCCCTGTTCGGGGCGGGCCTGGTGCTGCTGGTGATCGGGGTGGCGGTCAACGCTGTGGCCCGTGTGCTGGTCCGGTCGACCCGGAGGGAGGCCGGGGCCGGCTCTGGCGCGGCGGCCGCGGCATCGGTGGCGGTGGCCTGATGACTGCCACCCTCACCTTCGACGCCTCCTCGGACCCGATCCTCGAACGCCGCCGCGCCATCCAGGAGGTGGCCGCCGCGTCACTGCGCCGACGGAAGCGGTACTCGAGCATCGCCATCGGAGTGTGCTGGGCCTTCCTCGGCATCGCCATCGTCCCCCTGGTGGCGGTGGTGGTCTACGTGATCATCAAAGGGCTCCCGGCGTGGAACGTCGATTTCTTCACCAAGCCCACATACCCCGAGGGGATCCCGGGCGGCGGGGTGTGGAACGCCATCATCGGCACGGTGGTCATCGGTGTCATCGCCACTGCGGTCACCGTCCCCATCGGCCTCCTGTGCGGGCTGTTCCTGGCTGAATCGGACGGACCGATCGCCGGCGCCATCCGGTTCGCCGCCGACGTCATGACCGGGGTGCCCTCCATCACCATCGGCATCTTCGGGTACATCGCCATCGTCCTCACCACCGGCCACTACAGCGGGCTGGCCGGCGCCTTCGCCATCGGCATCATCATGCTGCCCGTGATCATGCGGGCCGGCGAGACGGCCATCCGGGGCGTCCCCCGGCACCTGAACGAGGCGGCGCTGGCCCTCGGGGCCCGCCGGGCCACGATCGCCCGGAGGGTCGTCGTCCCGGCCGCCCTCCCCGGGATCATCACCGGGGTGCTCCTGGCCGTGGCCCGCGGGCTCGGTGAGACCGCACCCCTGCTCCTGACCATCTTCGGCAACCAGTACGTGCAGTGGAACCCGACCAAGCCGATGAACGCCCTGCCGTTCGTCATCTACCAGAACAGCAGCCAGCCCTACGCCGATCTCGTCCAGATCGCCTGGGGGGCCGCCCTCCTCCTCATGGTGGTGGTCCTGGCACTCAGCATCGGCAGCCGTGTCCTAGCCTCGGTCCTGCAAAGGGAGAAACGATGATCGACCCGACCGAAACCCCGACCCTCCACGAAGGGGTCTCTGTGAACACAGCCCAGGTACTGCTCGACAACCCGACCGGCGAACCGGTCATGCGCCTCGGCGACGTCACTGTGGCTTTCGCCGGCCGTAAGGCCGTGCGCGACGTCACCTTCGACGTCCAGGCCGGGGAGATCACCGCCCTCATCGGTCCGTCCGGGTCGGGTAAGACCACGCTGCTCCGGGCGCTCAACCGGATGCACGACACGGTCCGGACGGCGAAGGTGACCGGCAGCATCCTGCTCGGCGATCTCGACGTCAACGCCGGCTCGACCGACCCCACCCTCCTCCGGAGCCGGGTGGGCATGGTGTTCCAGCGTCCCAATCCGTTCCCCACCATGAGCATTTACGAGAACACCGTGGCCGGACTCAAGTTCAACGGTGTGCGCAAGAAGGCGCTCCTCGACGAGGCGGCCGAGTCGGCCCTGATCGCCGCGGCCCTGTGGGACAGCGTCCGTGATCGCCTGAAGGCCCACGCCAGCACGCTGTCCGGTGGCGAGCAGCAGCGCCTGTGCATCGCCCGGGCCCTGGCGGTCGAGCCCGAGGTGCTGTTGATGGACGAGCCCACCTCGGCGCTCGACCCGATCGCCACCAAGCGGATCGAGGAGCTGGTCGGGGAGCTCAAGCACCGGGTGACCATCATCATCGTCACCCACAACATGCAGCAGGCGATGAGGGTGTCCGACCGGTGTGCCTTCTTGTTGATGGGTGACGACAAGGCCGGCGAACTGATCGAATTCGGGCCCACGGCCAAGCTGTTCAGCGAGCCCACGGACCCCAGGACGCTCGACTACGTCAACGGCCGGTTCGGCTAGGGACCCCTCGGCACGGGTCCGGCCGGGGTGCCGTCCGGATCGATGCGGAAACCGACACCGCGGACGGTGACGATGAACCGCGGATCGGCCGGGTCCGGTTCCAGCTTGGACCTCAGCCGGTGGATGTGGGTGTCGAGGGTGCGGCTGTCGGAGAGATAGCGGTCGGGCCACAACAGGTCGATCAGCTCGTCGCGGGTCCGGACCCGCCTGCTCGGGGTGAGCAGGACCGCCAGCAGGTCGAACTCCCGTCGGGACAGGTGGGTCTGCACGCCCTCGACGGTGACCTCCCGGCGGACGAAGTCGACCGAGACCGCACCGAAGGCCGCCTCGGCGGGCGGCTCCTCTTCCAGCTCGTCTCCCGCCGCCATGCCCCAGGTGACGACCTGGAGCGGCGGCGACACCCTCGGTGCGATGCGACGCAGGATGGCGTGCATCCGGGCCACCAGCTCGCGTAGGCGGAAGGGCTTGGTGACGTACCCGGCGGCTCCGAGTTCGAGGCCGAGGACCACGTCGAGCTCCGAGTCCACGGCGCTGACCATCACGATGGGGACGGGTGCGATGGCCCGCATGCGACGACAGACCTCGATCCCGTGCATCCCGGGGAGGAGCAGGTCGAGCAGGACGATGTCTGGTCGGTGCTCGGTGAACTGGCGCAGCGCGTCGGCTCCGTCGGCGGCCGTGGCCACATCAAACCCCTCATGGCTGAGGCCGGAGGTGAGTGCCTCCCGGTAGGACTCCTCGTCCTCCACCACGAGCACGTGGATACGGTCGTCGATGGCGTCCATGGGTGCGGTTGCGTCGATGGCGTCCATAGGTGCGGTTGACATCCGCCCGAACCTTAGAAAGTGCAGGTGAACGCCAATCGATCCGCCGGCAACCGATCGATGATCGTTCGGTGAACGTTGTGGGTCATCGCTTCAAGCGGTAGGGGCCCGCCCGCACACCCGCCTTCGGCCTGGGGGAGGGCAGTGGAGGAGGCGGTGTCGGGCAGACCCCTACGGCTTGAAGCGGTAACCGATACCCCGCACGGTCAACACGTGGACCGGATCGGCCGGATCCAGCTCGATCTTCTTGCGGAGGCGCTTGACGTGGGTGTCGAGGGTGCGGCTGTCCCCCTTCGTGCGGTCGCGCCAGATCTTCTCCATGCACTGCTTCCGGGTGACCACGTGCCCGGCCTCCGTCACCAACAGGGCCAGCAGGTCGAACTCCTTGCGGGACAGTTCGACCGGTTTTCCCCGCACCGTGGTCTCGCGCAACGAGATGTCCACGCACACCGGTCCCATGGTGAACGAACTGGCGGGGGTGGCGGCCCAGGGCGGTGGGTGTCCGACCCGTCGCAGGACGGCTCGGATCCTGGCGGTCAGCTCACGGGGCCGCGGGGGCTTGGTGATGTGGTCGGCGGCGCCCGCCTCGAGGGCCAGGACGGCGTCGAGTTCGTCGTCCCGTGCGGTGATCATGATGACCGGCACCGGCGAGAGGGCGGAGATCTGTCGGAACACCGAGAGCGCCTGGGAATCGGCGAGCTGCATGTCCAGCAGGATCAGCGAGGGCTGGGTCGACAGGACCAGGGGGACGGCCGCGTCGCTGCCGCCGGCGGTCACGACGTCGAATCCCTCGACCGACAGCATGGCCGCCAGCGAGTCCCGGGACTGGGTGTCGTCGTCGATGATCAGGACGGTGGGGTGCTCGGCGGGCTGGAGCTCGCCGTCGGCGACTTCGCGGAAAGCCAGGGTCATTCCACGACCGTGGCTCTCCGGAACAGCGCACAGACGCCGGACCGGTGGCTGCGCCGCCGAGCCCGGGCTGCTGCTCCGCTGCTGGGTTGCCTCAGTGGCGGCCCCGGTGGGGGAGCCACTGCCGTGAGAGGCAGGGGAGGCCAGGCCTCCGGACGCAGCGAGGAGGGGGCCTCTCGGACCCGTGGCTCGCCGGCACGGCGAACGGGCCTCGAGCACCCGTGGTGGCGGCTCGCTGTCATCACCACCAACCTTAGGAAGGCCAGGTGAACGGCACGCGATGGGCAGGTCTCCAAAAGATGAATGGTGGGTAATCTTCTGCGGCGGGTGGAGCGCCGGCGAGAGCGAGGTGGGAAGCATGGAGGCAAGAGGAACCCGACCAGAGGCACCGGTGGATCTCCCCGCCACGGAGGAGTGGAAGCGTCTGGCCACCGTGGCCGGCGAGCTGGGTGGTCGGCATCTGCGCGACCTGTTCGCCGGGGATCCCCGACGCGGCACCACCATGTCCCTCGCCGCCGGCGACCTCTACCTCGACTACTCGAAGCACCGGGTCACGGGGGAGGCACTGGCGGCGCTGATGGCCGTGGCCCGGCGGGCCGGCGTCGCGGAGAGGCGCGATGCCATGTTCGCCGGGCGGCACATCAACACCACCGAGGACAGGGCGGTGCTGCACGTGGCCCTGCGCATGCCTCGAGGTGACCGGCTGGAGGTCGACGGCAGGGACGTGGTGGCCGACGTGCACGAGATGCTCGACCGGATGGGCGAGGTGGCCACCTCGATCAGATCCGGTGCGTGGACGGGTGTGACCGGTCGTCCCATCGGGACGGTCGTCAACATCGGCATCGGCGGCTCCGACCTCGGGCCGGCCATGGCCTACGAGGCGCTCCGCGACTACGCCGGAACCGTCGAGTGCCGCTTCGTGTCCAACATCGATCCCGTGGACCTCTACAACAAGACGGTCGATCTCGATCCGGCGGAGACGCTGTTCGTCGTCAGCTCGAAGACGTTCACCACGCTCGAGACGTTGACGAACGCATCTGCGGCGCGTCGGTGGCTCCTCGAAGGGCTGGGCGTGGGGGAGGATGCCGTGGCCCGCCACTTCGTGGCCGTCTCCACCAATGAGGCGGCGGTACGGGAGTTCGGCATCGACCCGGCCAACATGTTCGGATTCTGGGACTGGGTCGGTGGTCGCTACTCCTACGACTCGGCCATCGGCTTCTCCCTCATGGTGGCCATCGGCCCCGGGGCGTTCTCGGAGATGCTCGCCGGCTTCCGTGCGATGGACGAGCACTTCCTCATCGCGCCGCTCGAGGCCAACATGCCGGTCATCCAGGGGATGCTCAACGTCTGGTACAACAACCTGCTCGGAGCCGAGACCCACGCCGTCCTCCCCTACAGCCAGCGCCTGGCCCGCTTCCCCGCCTACCTGCAACAGCTCACCATGGAGTCCAACGGCAAGTCCGTGCGACGTGACGGGAGCCCGGTGTGGGGCCAGACGGGTGAGATCTTCTGGGGGGAGCCGGGCACGAACGGCCAACACGCCTTCTACCAGCTCATCCACCAGGGCACGAAGCTCATCCCCGCCGACTTCATCGGCTTCGCCGAGTCGACGCACGAGTCCGGGGAGCAACAGGACCTCCTCATGTCCAATTGCTTCGCGCAGGCCAAGGTCCTCGCCTTCGGGCGCACCGCCGAGGAGGTGGCGGCGGACGGGACCGATCCGGCCCTGGTCCCCCACAAGGTGATGCCGGGGAACCACCCGAGCTCGACCATCGTCGCCCCGAAGCTGACCCCGTCGGTGCTGGGCCAGCTGGTGGCCCTCTACGAGCACACCGTGTTCACCGAGGGCGCCGTGTGGGGCATCGACTCGTTCGACCAGTGGGGGGTCGAGCTGGGCAAGGTGATGGCCGTGCAGCTCGCCCCGGCTCTCACCAGTCCGACGCCACCGGACCTGGGTGGTCAGGACAGCTCCACCTCGGCGCTGGTCCGCCACTACCGGGGCCTGCGCAACCGGCCCGTGTGACCCCCACGCACCGGTGGGCCGTCAGGAGGCGGAGCTGAGCTCCCTCCACAGGGCCAGGTAGTTCGGGTAGGTGAGGCCCTCGGTGACATAGCCCGCCCGCTCCAGCTCGGCGTGGAAGGCCGGAAGGTTGCGGAACGGGACGCCCATGTCGACGTGGTGGGCGAGGTGCCATCCGGTGTTGTAGGGCACGAACCAGAACCGGGCCGGCAACGACTGGCGGACGTTGTGCGTGGTGACGCGGCGGTCCGGACTGGCCTCGAGCCCACCGTGCTCGGCGATGGCCCGCAGCCGGTTGATCACGCGCCACTGGGTCATCCACGGGAGCCACCACAACAGGGGGTAGATCCACCACCTGCCGGTGGCCGCCCACATCACCGCCCACAGGACAGCCTGCACGCCGAGGATGGAACCGGCCACGCGTCGACTCCGCTTGTACTTCAGGGCCTTGAACAGGGGGGTGAAGTTCTTCCACCCCGAGATGCCCACCGCGTCGCGGACCAGGCGCCGGGTGAGGGCGGCCCGGTCGCACGGGTAGCCGCCGTAGAAGGCGATGTCGGGTTCGTTCGGACCGAACTCCTGCTTGTGGTGGGCGAAGTGGCCCCGGCGGTAGATCGAGATGGGGGTCCAGGTCGGATAGGCGATGAGCCAGGTGCCCACCCAGTCGTTGAGGCGCTTGTTGGTGAACAGGAGCTTGTGGGCCGCCTCGTGCATCAAGATGGCGAAGCGGGCATACATCGGACCCATCAGCAGGAAGGCGGCCAGATAGGCCAGAGGATTGCCGATCCACACCGCCCCGCCGATCAGGACGGCCACCCAGAACCACACCGAGACGACGGTCAGCGCATTGCGCCGGTCGTCGATCCGCCGCAGATCGCTCCGGATCTCGGGCCGGGCCATGCCGTTCTCGAGGAGCCGGTCGGTCGGGAGGACCTCCGGGCGCGTGGCCGGATCAGCCACCATGGTGGACGCCATGGCCGTATATTACAGAAATCGGACAAATGATTCAAGAGAGTAAGAGCGCGATGACCGCCCGGTCGGTCCTGGCCAGCGCCCTGCTGGGCGAGGAGCCCCCGGAGCTCCCGGTGTCCCAGCTGGTGCACCTGGCCGGCCTGTTCGGCATCAACGAGAACCGGTCACGCGTGGCCCTCAGCCGCATGGTGGCCCACGGGGAGGCCACCACCGACGGCGCCGGACGTTACCGGCTGGCCGGCCACCTCCTCGAGCGCCAGGACCGTCAGACGTCGAGCCGGCGTGGCGCCACCCGTCCGTGGACCGGGGGGTGGCGCATGGTGGTGGTCACCGCCAGCGGTGTCGCCGCCGAGGACAGATCGGCACGCAGGAAGCGGCTGGGTCGCGCCCGTCTGGGCGAACAGCGCGAGGGAGTGTGGCTGCGGCCGGACAACATCGCCCTCGTCCCGGACCCGGCCGACGACCCGGGCGTGTCCGTGTTCGGCGGTGCCCCCGAAGGCGATCCGGCCGCGCTGGCGGCCCGGCTCTGGGACCTGGACGGCTGGGCGGCCACGGCCGTGGAGCTCATGGTGCGGCTCGCTGAGAGGAGTCCCGCCGATCCGGGCGACCTGGCCGACGGGTTCGTGCTCTCGGCCTCGGTGCTCCGCCATCTCCAGGCGGACCCGCTGTTGCCGGTCGAGCTCCTGGCAACCGACTGGCCGGGTTCCGAGCTGCGGCGCCGCTACGACGAATGGGACCAGCGCTACCGGCGGGTGCTCCGCTCGTGGAGCCGCACGGCCTGAGGTGCGGAGGGACGGACCTTCGGTCGTAGGATCGCCGGGCCGGACCGCTGGTGCCGGCCGTGGACGCTGGGGAGGGACGATGACAGTGCCGTCGGGAGCAGGAGTGGGAGGTGACGCCGGCGCTCCGTTCGCCGGTCGGGTGGCGCTGATCACCGGCGGGGCGCGGGGACAGGGCCGGAGCCACGCGCGGGAGCTGGCCCGTCTGGGCGCCGACATCGCCGTGACCGACCTGTGCCGCGACCTCGACACCGTGGGCTACGCGCTCTCCACACCCGACGATCTCGCCGAGACCGTTCGACTGGTTGAGGAGCAGGGCCGACGGTGCGTGTCGGCGGTGGCCGACGTGCGCGACCTCGGGGCGATGGTGGCGTTCGCCGACGAGGTCCACTCCGAGCTGGGCTCGGTGGACATCCTGGTGGCCAACGCGGGCATCTCCACGCTGGGCTCGATCTGCACCATGGACGCCGCCCAGTGGGCCGAGACGATCGACACCAACCTGACGGGCGTCTTCAACGCCATGCGGGCCTGTGCCCCCCACATGCGCAGGCGCCGTTGGGGTCGGATCATCGGCATCTCCTCGATGATGGGAAGGTCGTCCAACCCGGGCATCCCTGCCTATGTGGCCTCCAAGTGGGGGGTCATCGGCCTGTGCAAGTCGGTGGCCTACGAGCTGGCCGCCTTCGGGGTGACGGTCAACGCCATCGCGCCGGGGAACGTCTCCACACCCATGATCCACAACGACGTCCTCTACGGGCTGATGCGACCCGACCTCGAGCACCCCACCCGTGAAGACGTGGCGCCGGGCATGGCCGGCCTGCACGTCCAGCCGGTGCCCTGGATCGAGCCGGAGGACATCACCGCCGCCGTGGTCTATCTGGCGTCCGAGTCGGCACGGTACGTGACCGGGTCGGTCATCGACGTCGACGCCGGCGCGTCGGCCCGGTTCACCGGCTGACCGGGCTCACCGCCCGGCCCGGTTCACTGCCTGGCCATGGCGGCCCGGCCCTCCGCCTGGGCCTGGGCGGCGCCCGCCGCGCCCGACTGGCGCAACAAGGTGATGTCGAGCCGCTCGAGGACACCCTCGAAGGGGAAGGGGGCCTCGTAGCGGGGGCTGACCGGTGAGCCCTGGTCGTACCCGACGCTCGGGCCGACACTGGACATCAGGGTCATGGCGAACGGGACCGACAGGGTGCCGGCGGGCACGTCGTCGATGACCAGGGTGGCCTCTCCGGCCGAGCCCGTCCGCCGGAACTGGACCCCCACCACGCTCCTCCCGACGGGCACGGGCTCGATCGACCCGACGACGTGATGGTCGCCGAAGCAGTTGTAGTCGAAGACCAGGCGGTCGCCCTCGACGAAGAGGCTCAGCCCCGAGTTCTCCGTCCCCGAGGCGTAGAGCACGCCGGCTGCGTCCGGCGGCCTGTCGATCGTGGCGGACAGGTCCCAGCCCCGCCCACCGAGCGAGGGTGCCACCTGTCCCGGGAGTGGTGACATCGGCGGATAGTAGGTGTAGTGGCGGCTGGGCGGATGGGGTGAGTGCTCGCGGTACCGGGTGGCGAACAGCTCGATCGTCCGGTCGTCGAGGGGGAGGACGCCCTGGACCTCCGCCTCGGACCACCACAGCTCGATGAGCTCGGCCACCTTCTCGGGCATCGTCCCGGCGAGGTCGTGGCACTCCGAGCGGTCCTCGGCGAGGTGGTAGAGCTCCCAGCGGTCGTCGTCGAAGGAAGTGCCCGCCTGGTGGCGGGTCACCGCCTTCCATCCGTCGGCGTAGATGCCGCGGTGCCCCATCATCTCGTAGTACTGGACCCGCTTGTGGCTCTCCGCCCCGGGGTCGTCGAAGCTGTAGGTCAACGGCACCCCCGAGATGGGTAGCTGCTCGATGCCGCGGTAGACAGACGGTGCCTCGATGCCCAGCGCCTCGTAGATCGTGGGGGCGATGTCGTTCACATGGTGGAACTGGTCGCGCCGCTCGCCCCGGGCCGCGAGCCGGTCGGGCCAGTGGACGATCAGCGGGACGTGAACCCCGCCCTCGTGGGTGTTCTGCTTGTACCACTTGAACGGGGTGTTGCCGGCCTGGGCCCAGCCCCAGGGGTAGTTGGCGTGGCTGTGGGGCCCGCCGATGTCGTCGAGCCGCCCGACCGCCTCGTCCGGGGTCTCGGTGAGGAAGTTGAAGTACTTCATCTCGTGCATGACGCCGAAGGGACCGCCCTCCTGGCTGGCCCCGTTGTCGGAGAGCAGCAGGAACAGGGTGTTGTCGAGCTGCCCCAGGTGCTCGAGGGCAGCGACGAAGCGGCCGATCTGACTGTCGGTGTGCTCGAGGAAGGCGGCGAAGGCCTCCTGGAGGCGGGCGGCCAGCAGCTTTTGGTTCTCGGGCAGGGTGTTCCACTCCTCGACCCCGGGATTGCGGGGGGCGAGCTCGGTGTCGGGGGGGAGCAGCCCCAGCTCCAGCTGGCGGGCGAACCACCGCTCTCGCGCCACGTCCCATCCGTCGTCGAACCGGCCCCGGTACTTCTCGAGGTAGGACGCCGGCGCCTGATGGGGGGCGTGGGTGGCTCCGAACGCCAGATAGGTGAAGAACGGCCGGTCGGGCCGGATCGACGTTGAGTCGTGGACGAATCTGATGGCGTGGTCGACCAGGTCCTCGCTCAGGTGGTAGCCCTGTTCGGGGGTGGTCGGGGGCTCGACCGCGTGGTTGTCGTAGACCAGCTGGGGATTGAACTGGTCGGTCTCGCCCTCGAGGAACCCGTAGAAACGGTCGAATCCGCGCTGGAGGGGCCACTGGTCGTAGGGTCCGGCCGCCGAGGCGTCCTCCATGGGGCACAGGTGCCACTTGCCCACGGCGAACGTGGCGTACCCCTCGTCACGTAGGACCTCGGCCACCGTGGTCGCGTGCTTGGTGATGGATCCCCTCATGTGCGGGTAGCCGCTGTCGAAGTTGGCGATCGAGCGCATGCCCACCGTGTGGTGGTTCCGTCCGGTGAGCAGGGCGGCCCGGGTGGGGGAGCACAGCGGGGTGACGTGGAAGTTGGTGTACTGCAGGCCCCCGGCGGCCAACCGGTCGATGGCGGGGGTGGCGATGTCGGAACCGAAGCAGCCGAAGTGGGAGAAGCCGGTGTCGTCGAGCAGGACGATCACCACGTTGGGGGCGTTCTCGCCGGGGTGCGGTGGCGTCGGCCACCAAGGCGTCGATTCCGCCTCGGTCCGGTTGATCTCGCCGTCGAACTCGTCGTAGTTCTTCATGCACGGTCCTCACTCTGGGGAGACGGTCGGGGCCCTCGCCGCCGAGAGGCGGGAGCCAACTATTGACATTGGTAATGACACTACCGGGGGACAAGGGTGCCGTCCCGGGCGGTGCGGGGCCGGTCCGCCGGGCCGGGGCGATGGGGATTTCGGACAGACGCTACATTCAGGGGGCTTCGAATCGGGGATGCGGGGTGTCGGCCTCAGGAGGGGTGATCACGACCATGGCTGACAATCGAGGACTTCCTCTGCCCGCACCCGACGACGCCACAGTGGTCGTCCCGGCACCCGGTGAGGGCGCCGGCTACTGGGCCGGAGGACCGAGCGCCGTGTTGGCCGGTGACGGCACCTTCTGGCTGGTCTACCGACTGCGCCGTCCCGTCGGGGCCGGGAGGGGCTACGCCAACGTGGTGGCCCGGTCGGACGACGGCGAGCGGTTCGAGACGGTGGCCGAGCTGGGCCGTGAGGCGTTCGACTGCGAATCACTGGAGCGGCCCGCGCTGGTGGCCCTGCCCGACGGGACCTGGAGGCTCTATGTGAGCTGCGCCACGCCGGGGACCAAGCACTGGCGGGTGGACGCCCTCGACGCCGACGACCCCACCGGGTTCGACCCGGCGTCGGCCCGGACCGTGCTGCCGGGCGACGACGGGGTGGCCGTCAAGGATCCGGTGGTCAAACTGATCCATGGGCAGTGGCACATGTGGCTCTGTTGCCACCCGCTCGACCTCGAGCTCGAGACGGACCGGATGTCCACCCACTACTGCACGAGCGACGACGGCCTCGAATGGACGGACCACGGCGTGGCGCTGGCCGGGACCCCAGGCCGCTGGGACCAGCGGGGGGCCCGGGTGGCCGAGGTCGTCCCCGACGGTGGGCGCTGGCTGGCCTTCTACGACGGCCGCTCCTCCAAGGAGGAGAACGCCGAGGAGCGGACGGGGTTCGCCGAGGGCAGCTCGCCCGGCCTGCTCGTGCCCCGGGGGGAGTCGATCGGGGCCGCGCCCGGAGGACGGGGTTCGCTCCGGTACGTGTCGGCCGTGGCCCTGCCCGAGGGGGGCACCCGTCTGTACTACGAGACCAGCCGTCTCGACGGCGCCCACGACTTGCGCACCGAGTACGCCCCGCCCTCCCGGTAGCCCCTCCACGTCGTGAGGTCCCACCCGGTCTCCTGTTCCACGAGGCCGATGTCGTCGGCGAAGTAGTCGATGAGCTGAGCCCGCTCGTCGGGTTGGAGTTCGGGCCGGTACTCGGGGGTGCGCTGGATCAGCCATTGGAGGGGCATGCTGGCCTTGCGCCACACCTGTGGGGGAAAGTGGCTCCCGACGTCGGCGCCGTGGCGGAAGAGCGAGCTCAGGAATCTCGTGTAGGGGCTCGGTGCGACGTAACCACCCACGTTCCGGGCCGGGACCTCGGTGATCACGCCCTCGTCCACGCCGAGGAAGCGGCACACGAGGTCGAGTGTGGGCCCGGGCTCCTCGACCAGGGACCGGTAGCGGATGGTATGGACCTGATCGCGGGGGAACAGGGTGAAGAGGTGCTCCAGTTGCCGTCCGTAGAGCCCGGTCTCGAGGTAGCGCCAGAAGGGGGCCCAGCCCGCCTGGCGTCGACGGGGCTCCTCGGCACAGGCCTCCAGGAAGTCACCGATCGGTTCCAGCCCGTCCGCCCAGAGGTGGGCCCAGTTGGAGTAGGCGCGGTCCACCGGGTCGCGGAGGATGACGATCAGCCGGGCGCCGGGCACCGCCGCTCGGATCCGCTCCTGGGCGTCGAAGTCGGAAAGGTAGAAGGGCGTGGACTCGCCGCGGTGGCTGTCCGGGGGTGCGGCGTCGAACAGGCGCTCGTACTCGTCACGCCGCCAGATCCACTCGCGGTAGCTGTGGGCGTCGCCCGGGCCTCCGTGGTCGGGGGGCGGTCCGTCGCACAGGAAGAACTTGGGCTCCTTCACCCGGGACAGGTGGAGCTGGGGATGCTGGGCCAGGGCGGCGTGGAGCGCGGTCGTCCCGGCCTTGGGGGCACCGATGACGAAGAAATCGGGTAGCGCCACCGCTCCATCTTAGTCTACTTAATTGGTGGGATTACTCGAACGACGGCCGAAAGCCGCCGTCACCTGCCCGTGTGCGACGGCCGAGCGCCGATGGCCCGAGAGCCGCACCGGGGAGCCCGCCAACTCCCCGGTGCGGAATCCGCCAGTGCACCTCGATGGGACCTGGTCGATCCGCATCGAGGTGCCCTGGACCCGCCGCCCGGTTGCGACCAGTATGCGGAATTCGTGGTCGTGGTGCAACTGCGGATTGCAACTCTGTCTCCCGGCGGTTCGCCCGACGCCGGCCACGACGACGGCGGACTGGTCGCGGCCGGCGCACCCTGGCCCTGCCGCGGCGACGGATTCCGAAGTGGGCGGCCGGTCTGCGGTGCCCCGGCGGTGGGGCACACTGATTAGGTGGGTACGCGTCTGTGAGTCGGAGCCGACAGCCCAAGCAGAGCCGGGAGGACATCCGGGCCCTGCTGGTGGAGTCGGGGCGGGCCATCCTGCGCGAGGAGGGCATGGGCACCGGTGCCGAGACCCTCACCTTCAAACGGGTCTTCGAGCGCGTCGAACAGGACACCGGGATCCGACTCACCAACGCCTCGGTCATCAAGCGGGTCTGGGACAACCAGGCCGACTACCAGACCGATGTGCTGATCGCCATCGCCTCCGACGAGGGCGTGAGCGAATTCGAACAGACGCTGGTGGCGCTGCAGGACGTCTTCGAAGGCATGGACCTCTCGACGCCGGACGGCCGGTGGGCCACACTGCGCGAGATCTGTCGTGTGGGTGCGGCCGCCAACATGGTGGCGCTGCTCGAATCGGCCAACTGGCCCTCCTGGATCGGGGTGTGGACGCTCGGTGTCGCCGGTGACGTCCCCGAGCGACAACGGCGAATCGACGCCGCGCTGCTCGCCGGGTACGAGTCGTTCACCGGCCACTTCGAGCGCGCCTACCTCGGGATGGCCGAGCTCTTGGGCTTCCGCCTGCGCGAGAACTTCACGATCCGCCAGTTCACCATCTCGGTGGGGGCACTCGCCGAGGGGTGCGCCCTGCGCGGGCGGGTGGATGCCGAGAGCATGAACGGGATCGACCGCATGACCGGACCCGAAGGGGCACGACAGGAGTGGACGCTTCTCGGGATCAACCTGGAGGCGCTCGTCCACCAGTTCTTCGAGATCGACCCCGACGCCGAGCTCCCGGCCTGACGGCGTTCCGAGGCAGAGGGGTCAGTGAAGTTGGGCGACCGCCAACGCCGCGGCGAGCGCCATGATGCCCCAGGACATGGCCCGCAGGGCCTGTTCGAGCGGGCCCAGCAACAGGTCCCGATCCACCTGCAGCTCGTCGCCGTCGGCCAGCGCGATGGTCCCGGTCACGCTGCGGGTCCGGCGGCGGACGAGTCGGGCCGGGGTGCTCAGGGTGCGCTGGACCACGGTGAGCAGGAAGGCACCGCATGCCGCGATGACCGGGGCCACGGCCAGCCTGCCGGTCTGGGCCACATACGCGGTCAGCACGGGGAACGCGCCCCAGCTGGCCGCCAGCCCGACGGTGTTGTGCAGGACGCCACCGAACAGTTCGAAGTTGTAGGCGACGACCAATACGGGGCCGACCACGATGAACGGGACGAGCGCGGGGCCGACCACGACCACGCCGGCGATGCCGAGGCCCACCGCGCCGATCAGGCCGGCCGCGGCCACAGCGACCAGTGCCCCGCGCGGGATCTCGGTGCGCAGCGGCCTCCCGTTGAGCTCGTCGAGCGCGTGGGCCGCCAACCCGACGGCGAAGAAGAAGGCCAGAAGGGTGGCGACCAGGCGGGTGACGTTGACGACGGGGGCCAGGCATGCGCCGATCACGACGTAGGCCAGATGCCACCCGGTGTAGGGCGGGTGGAGCAGGGTCCACCAGTCGCGCCAGCCACCCGGTCGGGCGGCGTAGTAGGCCGGGCGGGGCTCGTCCGGGCCGGCTCCGGGGCCAGTCTGGTCACCCATCGGCACGTCGGCCCCACATGACCAGGCCGCCTCCGAGGCTCATCCGGCGGACGCCGACGTCGACGAAGCCGGCGTGCTCCCACGCCCGCACCGTCCAGTCCACCGGATAGTCCCGGTAGTGGCCCGCGATGTTCGGCCCGAGGAAGCGGCCGACGTCGAACCAGGCCCGCCCACCGGTCACCAGGCCGCCGACGGGCAGGACCAGCCGGGTGTATCCCCACCACCAGAACCGCCAGAACCGACTGCGCGGCACGAGGAACTCGAGACTGGCCACCGCGCCACCCGGCTTCACCACTCGCGCCAGTTCGGCGAGGGTGGCCTGGGGGTCGGCCACGTAGCGCAACAGGTAGGTGAAGGTGAGGGCGTCGAAGGACCGTTCCGGGAAGGGCAGTTGTTCGGCCCGGCCGGCCACCAGCTGGATCCGACCATTCCGGCCGCTGCCCTCCAGGTTCGACTGTCCCTGGCGGAGCATCTCGAGGGTGAGGTCGATGCCGACGACGTCGGCCGTCGTCCGGTCGGCGAGCTGGAGGGCCACCCCGGCGGGCCCGGTGGCGACGTCGAGGACCCGGCCGGGCCACGTGGGCACGATGTGGTCGACCATGGCTCTCCGCCAACGGCCGTCCTGGCCGAGGGAGAGCAGGGCGGCGAGGCGGTCGTAGCGCTGTGGGAGCGGGGTGAACAGGCGCTGGGCGAAGCGGTTGGGATCGTTCGGCTCCGTATGCTCCACAGGCCCTCCTCGGGTGCCAGGATCTCACCGTAGGCGCTCGACGCCTGGGAGGAGTCGTGTGAGGGAGACCCATGTTGACGTCCTGGTGGTCGGCGCCGGGCCTGCGGGGAGCATCGCCGCGCTCGTGCTGGCGCGGGCCGGTGCGTCGGTAGCCGTCCTCGACAAGGCACACTTCCCCCGGGACAAGGCGTGCGGTGACGTCGTCGGTCCACGGGGGCTCCAGGTGCTGGCCGATCTCGGGGTGGCCGAGCCTCCCGGTCTCGACCTCGGCGACATGGTGGTGGTGGGTCCGTCCGGTCGGAGGGTCCTGCTTCCCGCCTTCGACGGCGTCGACTACCCGGGCCGGGCCAGAGCCGTCACGAGAGCGCTCCTCGACGACGCGCTCCGGGACGCCGCCGTGGCGGCCGGCGCCGTCGCCTGCGAGGGTCGGGCCGACGAGCCGATCTGGTCGGAGGGACGACTCACCGGGTTCACGGTCGCCACCGTGGCGGGCTCCGAGGGTGGCAGGGTCGGTGGCCCGCTCCGGTTGGAGGCCGACTTCGTCATCGGCGCTGACGGGGCCACCAGCCACGTGGCCGGGAGCGCGTCGCTGGTGGACGCTTCGAAGGTGCTGTGGGGTTTCGCCGTCCGCTCGTACGTCGACCAGCCGGTGGACCTGCCGGTGATCATCCTCTGGGACGAGCGGCCGTGGCACACGTTCCCCGGGTACGGGTGGATCTTCCCCGGTCCCGGCGGAGTGGCCAACGTCGGCCTCGGGATCGGCACACGGGGCGACCGGAAGGCCGGCGCCCGGGTGGTGCGGGCGCTCCCGGCATTCGTGGACCATCTGGTCGGACTCGGCCTGCTCGCCCCACCGGATCGGGGACCGCCCGCCCGCCTCGGCGGGTGGCTGAAGATGGGAATGATCGGGACGACGCCGGCCGCCGGCCGGGTGCTGCTGGTCGGGGACGCGGCCGGTCTCGTGAACCCGTTGCAGGGTGAGGGCATCGCCCAGGCCGTGGCCAGCGGCCGCGCCGCGGCCGAGTCCATCCTCCGCTCGGCCGGTGGGGCGACCGGGGCCTACCTCGATCGCCTGGCCGGAGCCCACCTTCCCTACCATCGGGTGGCCGCAGCCGGACGCACGCGGCACTGGTCGGCCGGCCACGGGCGGTCTCGGGGCTGGCGCGTCTCATCACCGCGCCGCCCGTGGCCACCGCGGTGGCCGGCGGGTGGGGCATCTTCTGGAACGAGCTCCTCGACGGAGCCAATCCCGGTTCCGCCCGTCGGGTGGCCGCCGGTGCGACCTGGCTGGGCCGGGCCGCCAGTGCCCCGACCTCTGCGTCCCGTTGGTTCAGGGCCACATTCGGCGAGGCCGCCCTCGACCCGCCGTCCGGCACGCTCGGGTGATCCACCCCTCGGGGTGGCTAGGACTGACCGCGCCTTCGGTTGCGGCGTGAGACACTACGCACGCCCGAGGGCGGCCGCGGCCGGCTCGGGCTCAGCACGTGAACAGGAGGTCGTGATGGAGACGCCAACCTTCCGAGGAGTCATCGGAGACGATTGGCGCCAGTCGACACCGTGGTGGCCCGAGCGAACCAGCCCACCGGCCGGCGCCCCCAACGTCATGCTCGTGGTGCTCGACGACGTGGGCTTCGCGCAGTTGGGCTGCTACGGCTCCGACATCGCCACCCCCACCATCGACCGACTGGCCGAGGAGGGCGTGCGGCTCACCAACTTCCACACGACGGCGCTGTGCTCCCCCACCCGGGCCTGTCTGCTGACAGGGCGCAATCATCACCGGAACGGGCTGGGCCGGGTGGCCGACCTCGCCATGGGGTTCCCCGGCTACAACGGCGAGGTCCCGAGGGAGAACGGTTTCCTCTCGGAGATCCTCCGCCGGGAGGGGTACGCCACCTATGCCGTGGGCAAGTGGCATCTGACGCCGGACGACGAGACCAACATGGCCGCGCCCCGCCACAGCTGGCCACTGGCCCGCGGCTTCGACCGTTGGTACGGATTCCACGGAGGCGAGACCCACCAGTTCGTGCCGGCGCTCTACCACGACAACCACTCGGTCCGTCCGCCCCGGTCGGTCGAGGACGGCTACCACCTGAGCGCCGACCTGGCCGACCGGGCCATCGCCCAATTGGCCGATCTCCGGGCGGTCGACCCCGACCGTCGGTTCTTCCTCTACTTCGCCACCGGCGCCTGCCACTCGCCGCACCATGCCCCCCGTGCGTGGATCGATCGCTACAAGGGTCGGTTCGACAAGGGATGGGACCGGTGGCGCCAGGAGATCTTCGCCCGCCAACTCGGGGCCGGGCTGTTCCCACCGGGCACCGAGATGGCTCCCCGCCCACCATGGGTGCCCGCCTGGGACGAGCTGCCCGAGTCCGAGCGGCGGGTGGCCGCCCGCTTCATGGAGTGCTTCGCAGCCTTCCTCTCCTACACCGACGACCAGCTGGGCCGGGTGGTCGAGTTCCTCGACCGCACCGGTGATCTCGACGACACCCTGATCATCCTGGTGTCGGACAACGGCGCCAGCTCGGAAGGGGGACCGAGCGGCTCGATCAACGACAACCGCCTGCAGAACTTCGATCCGGCCGGTCCCGAGGAGTTGGCGCGCCGTGTGGACGAGCTCGGTGGCCCCGCCGCCCACAACAACTATCCCTGGGGCTGGACGATGGCCGGCAACACGCCGTTCAAACGCTGGAAGCGGGAGGTCCACGAGGGAGGCGTGGCCGACCCCTGCATCGTGCGCTGGCCCGCCCGCTTCGGTGGGGGGGACCTGCGACACCAGTTCGCCCACGCCGTAGACGTCCTCCCCACCGTGTTGGAGCTGGCCGGGATCGGCTTACCCGACACCATCGAGTACGTGCCCCAGAGCCCGGTCGACGGCATCAGCTTCGCTCCACTGCTCGGTCGCGACGCCGCTGACGCCCCGGCGACCCGGACCACCCAGCACTTCGAGATGTTCGGGAGCCGGGCGATCTTTCACGACGGCTGGAAGGCGGTGACCTTCAAGCCGATCGGACCCCTCTACGGTGACGGTATCAACTGGAACGCCCCGTTCAGCGAGGACCGGTGGGAGCTCTACCACGTGGCGGTCGACCCGACCGAGCTCCACGACCTCGCCGACGAGGAGCCCGAACGCCTGGCCGACATGGTCGATCGGTGGTGGGTGGAGGCGCGCGCCAACCAGGTGCTCCCGCTGGACAATCGGGTCCTGCACACCATGGTCCACCCCAAGCCCGATCGCCGGGCGCCACGGCTCAGCACCGTCTACTACCCCGGGGCCTCCCCGGTGCCCGAGACGGTGGCCGCCAACGTGAAGAACCGGGGCCATGTCATCGACGTCGACGCCACCGTCCCCGCCGGTGCTCCCCCCGAAGGGGTCCTCCTCGCCCAGGGGTCGGTTCTCGGGGGCTTCTCGCTCCACCTCCTCGACGGACGGTTGCGCTACGTCCACAACCTCTACGGCAAGGAGCGGCATGTCGTCTCGGCCGACGAGCCCGTCGGCCCCGGCCGTCACCGGCTGGTCTTCCGGTTCGAGCGCCGGGAACCGGCCGGTGGCCGGGCGGCCCTCGAGGTCGACGGGACTCAGGTGGCCGAAGCGACGATCCCGGTCTTCACGGTGGCCGCCTTCAGCGCCACCGGCGCCGGCCTGACCTGTGGCTACGAGGTGGGGCCCGCGGTGGGTGAGGGCTACCGGGCCCCGTTCGCCTGCACGGCCACCATCCACTCGGCCACGGTCACCCTCAGCGAGGAGGTGCCGGTCAATCCGCTGGTCGAGTTCGAGCGGATCATGGCCGAGCAGTAGCGCGGGGAGGGCTTCCCGCCCGCCCCGAGGGCCCGATCGGCCCTTTCGAGCGCTTCCTTATCAGATTCATAGGATTACTTGAATGACGCCTTAGGTGGACAGGGTCGAATGGAGCAGTGACAATTCCGTTCGAATCACCTGGAAGTGGAAGGTAGATGGACATGAGCGACACCTGGCACCCCTCAGACCAAGAGGACCCGACGCCGGCGAGCCCTCCGGCCGCCGACAGTGGCGCACCGACCCCGCCCAGCGGGGCGGCCATCCCGCTGCCCCCGGCCCCCACAGGCCAGGGAGCGCTGTATCCCCACCCGGGCCTCCACCGCGAACCGCCCCCCACGGGGCCGAACCCCGCGGTGACCCCCGGCGCGCCGACACCCCCGACCGGCGTATGGGCGCCACCGGCCGGCGCCGGCTGGGTGCCCGGCGGAACCCCGCCTCCGGGTGGCGCGTGGGTCCCCCCCGGGTACGCCTACCCCGCCCCCGCGCCTTACGTCCCGAAGAAGCGTTCGGGCACGGCGGCAGCCGTGGCGGCCGTCGTCCTGGTGGTGGCCATCCTCGCCGGCGCC
This sequence comes from uncultured Acidimicrobiales bacterium, assembly GCA_963725395.1. Classification (GTDB taxonomy): domain Bacteria; phylum Actinomycetota; class Acidimicrobiia; order Acidimicrobiales; family RAAP-2; genus Bog-756. Next base: position 319,606 of record CAVRYH010000009.1, read on the forward strand.
GGTCTCGGGCACGCCGTGTGGCCGGTGCAGAACACGACGACCAGCGCAACCGCCCCCTCGGGTTCGGGTTCCGGCTCGGGTTCCGGCTCGGGTGCGACCGGTGGAAGCTCGTCGCCGTTCGGTAACGGGTCCTCGAGCGGCACGTCGCCGTTCGGGTCGGGCTCGACGGGGAACACGTCGACGGGGGCCGGTGCCCCCTCGGACATCTCCTCGATCGCCGCCAAGGTCGACCCGGCCCTGGTGGACATCAACACGAACCTCAGCTACGAGGACGAGCAGGCCGCGGGAACCGGTATGGTGCTCACGTCGGATGGTGAGATCCTCACCAACAACCACGTGATCGACGGGGCCACGAGCATCAGCGTCACCGACATCGGCAACGGCAAGACCTACACCGGCAAGGTGGTCGGGTACGACCGCACCGGTGATGTCGCCGTGGTGCAGCTCACCGGGGCGAGCGGCCTCCAGACGGTCACCACCGACTCGCAGGCCTCGGTGGGCGAGGCCGTCGTCGGCGTGGGCAACGCCGGCGGGACCGGCGGGACCCCGAGCAACGCTGGTGGATCGGTGGTCGCCCTCAACCAGTCGATCACGGCCAGTGACGACAGCGGCGGCAACTCCGAGAACCTCACCGGTCTCATCGAGACCAACGCCGGTATCCAGCCCGGTGACTCGGGCGGCTCGCTCGTGAACTCGTCGGCCCAGGTCATCGGCATGGACACCGCTGCCTCCGCCGACTCGTACCAGGAGTCCGGCACCCAGGCCTACGCCATCCCGATCGCCACGGCACTCTCGATCGCCAAGGAGATCGAGGCGGGTGACCAGTCTTCGACCATCCACATTGGTGCGACCGGCTTCCTCGGCGTCAGCGTCGAGTCCTCGTCTGATTCCAGCGGCAGCGGCAGCGGCAGCAGCGGCGGCTTCGGCGGGGGATTCGGTGGCTTCGGCAACGGCAGCGGCAGCGGGAGCGGCAACACCGCCACCGGGGCGGTCGTCGAGGGCACGCTCGCCGGTTCGCCCTCGGCCCAGGCCGGGCTGGTGCAGGGTGATGTGATCACGGAGCTCAACGGGAAGACGGTGACCTCGGCCACCGACCTGAGCAATCTGCTCGAGCCGGAGCACCCCGGGGATACGGTCCAGCTGCAGTGGACGAACACCTCGGGCCAGACCCAGACGGCCTCGGTCAAGCTGACGAGCGGACCCCCCGCCTGATGGCCGCCCAGCGGTTCTGACTCCGGCAGCAGGAGGGGGAGGGTAGACCTCCCCCTCCTGTGGCGTCCCGGCCGCGCCGGCCCACCCGGCACGACCGCACTCGGAACAGCCACCGCCGGCGCCGGTAACATGGGACCGTGCCATTCCCCGATGGCTGGGCATCGGGTACCCGTCGGCGGATGACAGGGGGTGTGACCATGTTCGAGCGACTGCTGGTGGCCATCGACGAGACGCCGGCCGGCGAGGTTGCGGTGAGTTTCGCCACGGCAATCGCCCGCGACAGCGGGGCCACGGTGCACGTCGTCCATGTGAACGTCATGCTGCTCGGTGGGCGCGGCGTCACCGTCGAGACCCACGAGCAGGCTGTCGGCGTCCTCGACCGCGCGCTCCGCGAACTTCGCGCTGCCGGAGTCGAGGCCTCCGGAGAGGAGTTCCCGGCCCACATCCTCACCATCGGATCGAGGATCGCCGGGGTGGCGGCACGGACCGGCGCCGACGCCATCGTCGTCGGGTCCCAGCGCCGCCGGCGAGTGACCCGCCTGGCGAGTCGTGGCGTGCGGGAGCGGGTGTCCAGGACCACCGCCCTCCCGATCCTCGTCGCCCCGTCTCCGCTCCGGGTGGGAGGGCGTCGAGGGTCGGCCGCGGCCATCCGACGCATGGTCGGGGCCAGCGAGCGGGCCGCCTCGACCCGCTGACCGGCTCCGGCCACACCGTTGCCGCCGGCGTCGTCAGCTGGCTTGGCTCACCGAGCTCATGTTGAAGTCGGGAATGCGCAGTGGCGCCATCCGGGTGCGGTTGAAGTACTCCCCGAACTCCCTGCCGAATGCCCGGACACTCGCCCCCACCTCGGTGGTCCGCGCCAGCAGGTCGACCGGGCTCTCGTTGAACCGGAAATTGTTGGCGGCACCGACGACGCGCCCGTCCTCGATCACGTAGACCCCGTCGCGGGTGAGTCCCGTGAGGAGCAGCGTCGCGGGGTCGACCTCGCGGATGTACCAGAGGCAGGTGAGGAGCAGACCCCGTTCGGTTCGGCCCACCATCTCCTCGAGGGACGCCGTGGCGCCCGGGACCTCCAGCACCAGGTTGCCGATGAACCCGGCCGGTTCCACGCCCGACCGTGCGGCTCCGGCCCGGTGGTAGCGCAGCCTGGTCAGGTACCCGTCGGTGATCCAGTCGGTCCGGTGCAGCGGGAGGCCGTTGTCGAAGACCGACGTGTCGGCGGACGACGTGGCCGCGGTGAGGAACGGGCTGCACTCGAGGCCCGGCTCACCGGGATCGCTTCGCAGGTCGAAGGCCGTCGGGGCGAGCCGGTCCCCGATCCGGGTCCCCCCACCGGGTCGTGAGAACACCGACTTGCCGTCCTCGGCGTCCCTCCCCCCGGCCTCGAAGGCGAGGTTGACCATCAGGTCGGCCACCGCCTCGGGGGGCAGGATCACCTCGTAGCGCCCGGCATCGAGGTCCAGCCGGGTCGACGCCCAGTCCAGTCGGTGCCGCAGTCGCTCCTCCATCTCGGCGATGGACACGTCGGTGAAGTCGGAGGTCCCGGCCCCGGCCCACGTCGAGGCGGTGCCACCCGGTCCCCGGGCCACCAGCTGGAGGGCGCCCTCGGGCTGGGCGTGAGCCAGGCGGAGACCGGCGGAGGTGCCGAGGTATCCGGTCGTCCGGCGGCTTTCGGCGAATCCGGCGATGACATAGGAGTCGACTTTGGCACGCGAGAACGCCCCGGACAGACCGCCCAGGACCTCGCCGAGCACCGACAGGTCGGTCTCCTCGGGTGGCGCGTCGAACCTGGCGGCTGCCTCGGGAAGTCCGGCGACCGTGGCCGGTTGGACCAGCGGGCTCACGTCGTCGGCCGGAGGGGATCCTGCCGCGTCGAGCTCGGCCGCCCTGACCAGTTCGCCCACGTCCACGTCCCCGCCCTGACGGGCCACGCCGACGGCGTGCCCACCGTCGGTTCCCCGCACACTGACGACGGTGACCCGACGGTCCCGACGGGTCCCGTTCGTGGTGGTCGTGTTGTTGGCGAAACGCACCTCGACCTCGCTGGTCTCCTCGACCAGGACCACGCACTCGTCGCTGCCGTGCCGGGCGGCGGCCAGCGCCTGGTCGACCACACTCTGGGCCGGCGCCAGACCATCGCTGCTCATCGGCCCGACTCCTGGCGGGCGTTGAGGACCCGCACGTCGCGGACCAGCACCGCGGGGCAGCCGTGGGAGACCGGGGCCACCTGCCCGGGCTGGCCCTTGCCGCAGTTGAACGCGCCCCCGAGGAGGTAGGTCGACCGGCCACCGACCGCCTCCATGGCGCCCCAGAACTCGGTGGTCGTGGCCTGGTAGGCGACGTCCCGGACCTGGCCGGTGAGGCGGCCGTGCTCGATCCGGAAGAACCGCTGGCCGGTGAACTGGAAGTTGTAGCGCTGCATGTCGATCGACCAGCTCTTGTCCCCGACGATGTAGAGGCCGCGGTCGACGCCGGCGATGAGCTCGTCGGTGGTCGGTCCTTCTCCCGGCGCCGGCTGGAGCGACACGTTGGCCATCCGCTGGATCGGGACGTGGAGCGGCGAGTCGGCGAAGGCGCAACCGTTCGATGCCCCGAGCCCGCTGGTGGCGGCGATGGCCCGGTCGAGCTGGTACCCGACGAGCACCCCGTCGCGCACCAGGTCGAACGACTGTCCCGGCACCCCCTCGTCGTCGATCCCGACCGTGGCCAACCCGTGGTGCGTCGTCCGGTCGCCGGTGACGTGCATGACCTCGGATCCGTACCGGAGCGAGCCGAGCTGATCGAACGTGGCGAACGAGGTGCCGGCATACGCCGCCTCGTATCCCAGCGCCCGGTCGAGCTCGGTGGCGTGCCCCACCGACTCGTGGATGGTCAGCCACAGGTTGGTGGGGTCGATCACCAGGTCGTAGACGCCGGCATCGACCGAGGGGGCGCGCACCTTGGCGGCCAGCAGTTCGGTCAGCGACGTCAGCTCGGCGTCCCAGTCCCATCCGTCGCCCTCGAGGTACTCCCAACCTCTTCCCGCCGGCGGGGCCACGGTCCTCATGGTCTCGAAGCCACCCTCGGGGTCGAGGGCCAGTGCCTCGACCACAGGGTGGACTCGTACACGGCGTTGGGTCGCCTCGGTGCCGGACAGATCGGCGTAGAAGGTGTCCTCGGTGACGGCCAGCACCTCGGCGGTCACGTGGTCGACCCCGGGGTCCCCGAGGAGCCGGCCGCTCCACTCGGCGAGGAGGGCGACCTTGTCCGACAGGGGGACGTCGACGGGGTCGAGTTCGTAAGGGGAGGTCCAGGCGAACGGGCCGTGCCCGGCCTCCTCGGCCAGCTCGAAGGGCCGGCCCCCGGCCCGGGCGATGACCCGGGCGGCGTCCACGGCCCGTCGAACCAGGGCACCCGCCTCGTCGGCACCGGCGGCCACCGTGGCGGCGAACCCCATGGCCCCGTCGATCACCACCCTCACACCGAATCCGACCTCGGTGTCGTCGGTCGCCCCCTCGAGCCGCCCGTCGCGCAGTCGGGCCTGCTGTGAGCGGATGCGCTCGGCCCGGAGTTCGGCGATGGTGCAACCCAGGCGCTCCCCCTCGCTGAGCACGGCGTCCCTGGCGGCGGCCAGCACGTCGGCGTCGAGAGGTCCGGGAGGTGGGGCCGCAGGTGGCACGTCCTGCACGTTAGACGTCGGGGTACCGCCGACGACCGGGCGACAAGCGTCCGTCCCCCGGCGGAGGGGTCGGGACACCGGGTACCGTACGTCGATGATCCCCGACCACTACACCCTTGCCGGCTCCGACGTCAGGATCCCGCCGCTCGGGGTGGGCACCTGGGCCTGGGGGGACCGATCCACCTGGGGCATGGGGGGCTACGACCCCGGCCTCACCCGCGGGTCGATCAGGGAGGCGTGGGACGCCTCGGTCGACGCCGGGGTCACGCTGTTCGACACCGCCGAGGTCTACGGCAAGGGGGAGAGCGAACGGATCATCGGTGGGCTGTTGGCCGCCGACCCGGAGAGGGCCGCCAAGGTGGTGGTGGCCACCAAGTTCATGCCCTCCCCCTGGAAGCTGCAGGTCGAGCGGGCACTGGTCGGATCCCTACGGGCGTCGCTCGGACGACTCGGCCTGCCCGCCGTCGACCTCTACCAGATCCACGGTCCGATAAGCCTCCGCTCCCATGGGGCCATGGCCGCCGCTCTCGCCGCCGCCCACGGGGAGGGCCTGGTGCGGGCGGTCGGCGTGTCCAACTACTCGGCGCGCGAGACCCGTTCGATCGCCGCCGCGCTCGACCGGCACGGCATGCGGTTGGCCACCAACCAGATCGAGTTCTCCCTACTCCGACGGTCGCCGGAGACCGGCGGGCTGCTGGCGGCGTGCGCCGAGCTCGGGGTGCTCCCTCTCGCCTACTCGCCCATCGGACAGGGGCGCCTCACGGGCAAGTACTCGGCGGCCAACCCGCCGCCGGGCAAGCGCCAGTTCTCCAACCATCCGATGGAGGTCGTCGACGCGGTGGTGGCCGAGCTGCGGCGCATCGGGGACAAGCACGGCGGCAGGCTGCCGAGTCAGGTGGCCCTCAACTGGGTGATGGCCAAGGGGGCGGTCCCCATCCCCGGGGCGAAGAACCGCCACCAGGCCGAGGAGAATGCCGGTGCCCTGGGTTGGAGCATCGACGAGGAGGACCTCGACCGGCTGGACCGGGCCGCGTTGGCCGGGCTGACCAGCCTGCAGAGCCGGATCTGGCAGCACGGTTGATGGGATCGCTGCCGTCGTCTCCGTACGGTTACCGGGGCGGTCCCGGTGCGTCAAAGCCTACCGTGTGAGTAGGATTTTGCTCCCCCGACGTTCAGCGCCCTGTCGACCCAGGGAGGAGACCACCTTGACCAGCTCTCATGTCGCCGACCCGAGGACGGGGCCCAACCGGATCGGCCGAGCCCGATGAGCGGGCCGGTGCACCGTCGGTTCCGCGTCACCACCCTCGTGATGGCCGCCGCCGTCCTGAGCGGGGCGGTGGTGTGGTCGGGCGCCTCTTCGAGCTCCCCCTCGGGTGGGGGTCGCCAGGTGGCGGCGTCGGCCTCCTCGGTCAACCATGCCAGCACGTCGAGCCGCGGGGTGACCAAGTCCTCCATCAACGTCGTGTTCCCCGTGGTCGCGCTCAACTCGCTGGCGGGACAGGAGGGGTTCGCCCAGGACGCCGAGTACGGTGAGCAGACCAAGGCCATCAAGTTCTACGTGAACCAGATCAACGCCAAGGGCGGGATCAACGGGCGCAAGGTGAACGCCATCATCGCCAACTTCAACCCGACCAACGAGTCGGAGATGCGGTCGTTGTGCAAGACGTGGACGGAAGGCTCGCCGGCGGCCTTCGCCGTGCTGGACGGGGTGGGCGCGTGGACCGGCGACAACCAGCTGTGCATCACGCAGGAGGGGCACACCCCCTTCATCGGCCAGTGGAGCACGGTGACCAACTGGACCAACCAGGGCTCGCCCTACCTGTGGTGGACCGGCCCGGACCAGTCGGTCATCCTCCAGGCCGTGGTCAACTGGGGCCTCAGCTCCGGCCTGCTCGGAGGCGGCGCCAAGGTGGCCGTGGTGGCCGGCGACCGGGCCTCGGACCAGGATGCGCTGAAGCAGTACTTGCTCCCCGACCTGCAGCGGGCCGGTGTCTCGGTGACAGTGAAGACCATCGCCGCGGACCCGTCGGAGACCGCCACCACCGATTCGCAGGCACCGCTCGTGGTCCAGCAGCTGCGCAGCGCCGGCATCACGTCGGTGATCCCCCTCATCCCCTTCAACGTGTTCTACCCCCTGCTGCAGGCCGAGACCTCCCAGCAGTACTATCCGAAACTCCTGCTCAGCGACTACGAGTCGAGCATCGAGTCGGCACTCGGGTTGATCCCCGTCCCCTACGAGAAGGCCCTCGACGGGCAGGAGGGACTGACCACCGAGACCCTCGGCGGCGGCACCAACCCCTCGGACTTCACCGGTCCGCTCGGCTACGACCCCGGCGTGAAGGCCTGCTGGACCCCCTGGCACCAGGCCTACCCGCAGATCCCGCAGGGCAACACGAACGACTACCTCGAGCAGCAGGGCCCGGTGGTCGGCTGGTGCCAGATCATCAGGCTCTTCGCCACCGCGGCCAAGGCCGCCGGCCGTGACCTCGACCGGCGCACGTTCGTGACCGCCCTCTCGAAGGTCAAGAACTTCCCGGGCACCTACACGCCGATCCTCAGTTTCGGGCCGAACAAGCGCTACGGCCCGACCCAGTTCAAGATCGTCAAGCTGCGCAACAACGTCCCTCCATCCTCGGCGTGCCAGCTGACCTCCCAGGGAAAGACCCAGGGAACCTGCTGGGTCACGGTCCAACCGTTCACGACACTGCCCACCGGGTGAGGTGGCCTTCTCGGTCGGGCAGGGGTCGGGCCGACCGGTGCCCGCCGGAGCGTTGAGGGCCGAGGAAGGGAGCAACTCGTGGGCCACGTCCAGATCCAGTTCGCCGTAGACGACCCGGGCGTGGCCGACCGGATCGTCGAGTCGCTGCTGGCCGAACGCCTGGTGGCCTGCGGCCAGAGGACAGGCCCCGTCGTGAGCCGGTACTGGTGGAAGGGCTCGATCCATCAGTCGGAGGAATGGCTCGTGCTCCTCAAGTCCCGCTCGGCGATCAGCACGCGGGTGATCGACGCCGTGATCGCCCTGCATCCCTACGAGACCCCCGAGGTGGTGGTGCTCGAGATCCCGGCCGGCGCGCCCGACTACCTCGACTGGATCGACGAGGTGACGGCGGTCGCGCCGCGGTGAACTGCGCCAGGCCTCTTCGGGGGTCCGGTCAGGAGCGGTGGGCGCTCGCGTCGGCGTGGGCGTCGAGGAGCACGGCCAGTGACGCCGTGACGCGTTCGGCGGTGGGAAGGTGCAGGGACTCGTCCGGCCCGTGGGCGTTGGAACCGGGACCGAGCACGCCGGCCGCCAGGATCTGCGCCTCGGGGAAGCGGGCCGCCAACCACCCCATGAAGGGAATGGTGCCTCCCTCGCCCAGCCGACCCGACGGCTTGGCGAAGCCGGCCCTCGACGCGTCGTCCACCGCAGCCCGCAACCACGGGGCGAACGGCGGCGCCGCCCATCCGCCGGCGGCCTGGGTCTCCGTCCACGTGACGGTGGCACCGTTGGGGGGACGTGCGGTGAGCTCCCGTTCGATCGCCGACGAGGCGGCTCCGGCGTCGGCGGTCGGAGGCAGGCGGACGACCAGCTTGAGCGTGGTGGAGGGACGGAGCACCGCACCGGCCTGCTGGGTGGGGGGCAGGCCGTCGGCCCCGACCACGGCGACCGCACCCGCCCATGCCGTCCGCAGGGCGCGCTCGGCCCCGTCGGCGCCCTGCAGGACGAGCCCCTCGACCACGGGGAACGGCGCGGCGTCGAGCCCCTCCTCGGCGAGCGCCTCGGCCAGGGCTGCGGCATCCGAGCGCGCCCACTCCGGCGGGTCGACCCGGAGCTCGCCCGGGACGAGGTTCCCGGTGGCCGGGTCCTCGATGCGGTCGAGGAGGAGCCGGGCCAGTCGGAACGACGACGGGACCACCGCACCGGCCGATCCGCTGTGGACGCCCTGCTCGAGTACCTCGACCGTCAGCGTCCCGACGAGGGCCCCCCGTAGTGAGGTGGTGATCCACAACCGGTCGTAGGTCGGGCTGCCCGAGTCGAGCGCCACCACCAGGTCGGGCGCGCCGATCCGGCCGGCCAGGTGGCTCAACACCTCGGGCAGGTGCGGGCTCCCGCTCTCCTCGGACCCTTCGGCGATCACGACGCACCGGCCGTGGCGACCCCCGGCCGCCGCCACCGCCTCGAGCGCCACCAGCGCGGACGGGAGCGCGTAGCCGTCGTCGGCCACCCCGCGGGCGTAGAGGCGATCGCCCTCGAGAACCGGTGACCACGGGCCCCGGCCCTCGCCCCAGCCCTCGAACGGTGGCTGCTTGTCGTAGTGGCCGTAGACGAGGACGGTCCCTGTGGCCCCGGGATCGGTGGCCGGCACGTCGACCACGACGGTCGGGGTGAGCCCGGGGAGGCGCACGAGCTCCACCTCGGATCCGGGCAGTGTCCGGGCCGAGGCCCATTCGGCCAGCAGCCCGGCCGCGGTCTCCATGTGGCCGGCCTCCTCCCACCCCGGCTCGAAGGCAGGGGACACGTTGGGGATCGTGGCGAACTCCTCGAGCAGGGGGAGCACCTCGGGTCGCCACCGGGCGAGCACGTCGGCCACCATGGCATCGCACCTGTTCTCCCTCGCCATGCCGAGATCCTATGGCCGGGGACTCAGGCCAGGATCTTCGTCCAGCCGGCGCCCACCGGCGCCATGAACACGGTGGTGAGCCTCATGGACCGGAGGAACCAGTGACCGTCGGTCCGCTCGTACTCGTCGTCCTCGTAGCCGCACATCCAATAGGACGTGCCGTCCGGGCGTCGGCACGGACTGAGCAGGTCCCACCGGGCCGTGGCCCGGTGGCCGTCGACGTCGATGCGCGGACTGACGAACAGATGCCGCGAGAAGTCGAGCGTGGGCGTGCACAGCCGACCGGCGATGGCCCGCCGCCCGGTAACCGAGCCCAGTCCTGGCCCTCCGTCCCAGACGCCATCCTCGGTGAACAGGGCCGCCACCTCCTCGGCGATGCGCCCGAGCGCCACCTGGTCGGCGATCCGGCCGCCGGCGAAGCGCCGGTCGACCAGCTCCCCGTAGCGGGCCTTCAGCGATTGGATGGCGAGCGCCGACTCGGTGGCCTCGACCCGGCCCCGCAGCGTTGCCACCTCGGCGGCGAGATCCTCGATGCTGGGCATATCCCCTCCTCTTCTACCTGGCTCTCCCCAGTATGGGCGCGCCCCGGCTCCGCGGACCGGCCGTGACGGGCTCGGGCGGTCCCGCCGACTGCTGTGGGCTACCGTTCGCCGGAGTGAGGAGGGCCGATGATCGAACAAGTGATCGAGGACTGGCACGCCTACCTGGAGGGTCGTCTGCCTGGCGGGCTGGAGACCCTGTTGGACGACGACGTCGTCTTCTACTCGCCCATCGTCTACACGCCCCAGCGGGGGAAGGCGGTCACCGCGCTGTACCTGGAGGCGGCGACCCGGACACTGCCCGGAGACCCCTCGGACGGTCCCCCCGTCCCGGGGGCGGCGCCGGGACGGGCCTTCCGCTACACCCGCCGGGTACTCGACGGGGACACGGCCGTCCTCGAGTTCGAGACCACGATCGACGGCATCTACGTCAACGGTGTCGACATCATCCGGGCCGACGACCGGGGCAAGATCGTCGAGTTCCGGGTCATGATCCGGCCGCTCCAGGCCGTCGAGCTCGTCCACCGGCAGATGGCGGCCACCCTGGAGGGGATGCGACCGGAGGTCTGATCCGATGACCACCGGAGGCCCCGCGGCCGTACACTGAAGCCATGTTCCTGGCTTACGGCCACGGCTCGTGGTTGCCGATCGTCCTCTTCGCCGGGATGTTCGCCGTCCGCTACCTGTCCACGCAGCGGCGGCGGAGCGGTCGCCAGGGGCGCCCACCCTCACGGAGTTCGTTCACCGGGCCCGCCTCACCGGCCCCACCGGGCGTCGACCCGGCGGCCGCCTCGGGCTCCAGGGGGACCGGGACGGCCCCGGGCTGGTTCCGCGATCCGTTCTTCAAGCACGAGCATCGCTACTGGTCGGGATCGGAGTGGACCGAGCACGTGAACGACGACGGCGTTCCCGGCATCGATCCCGCACCCGGATCGGGTGGGGGCGGTTCGGATCACGGAGCGGGGGACCCCCCGGCCGGGGACTGATCCCCGGAGAGGGCCGGACGACCCGGGACGGCGTGATCGGATTCCGCCGCACGCCGAGCCGGGCCGGTACGCTCGGGCAGCCGGAGGAATCGGGGAGCGCATGGAGCCAGGTGGTGGACCGAAGATCTGTCTGATCGGTGCCGGGGGCATGTCCTTCGGACCGGTGATGGTCCTCGACGCCATCAACACCCGACGCACCCGCGGGGCGACGCTCGTGCTCCACGACATAGACGCCGACCGGCTCGGGGTGGCCCAGCGGTTCGCCGACCGGGCCAACGAGCGCAACGGGAACCCGATCAGCATCGAGGCGACCACCGATCCCGCCGAGGCCATGACCGGTGCCGACTTCTGCATCGCCAGTGCCGAGGTGGGACGGTGGCCCCACTGGGTCGAGGACTACGAGATCCCGCGCCGCCACGGCTCAACCCAGATCACCGGCGAGAACGGCGGCCCGGGCGCCGTGTTCCACTCCCTCCGGTCGATCCGGACCATGCTCGGCATCTGCGACGACATCGGCCGGTACTGCCCGGACACGTTCCTCATCAACCTGACCAACCCCCTCAGCCGGGTGACCCTGGCCATCAACACCGCCACCCCCATCCGGAACGTGAGCCTGTGCCACGAGTTCGCCGGTGGTCTGTCCCGCATCGCCGGCCTGCTCCGTATCCCCAAGGCCAAGATCACCGCCGAGGCGACCGGCATCAACCATTTCACCTTCTTCACCGACATCCGCCGGACCGACACCGGGGAGGACCTCTACCCCCGGCTGCGGCGCATGTGGCAACGGCGTTTCTTCGACTTCCCGCCCCCGGTCACCGCGGCGGCCCGCCAGCTGGTGAAAGTGCCCTGGGTCCAGCTCGCCGTCGAACAGATGTACGCGCCGCTCGCCGCATACATGTTCCGCGAGTACGGCCTGCTCCCGTGCTCCGTGGACAGCCACATCGGGGAGTACGTGCCGTTCGCCGGCGAGATCGCCGGATGGCACCCGGTGCCGGTCACCTTCCACGAGGGCGTCGGCGCCCGGATGGAGCGGTTGGTGACCCGGTACGGGAACGGTGAGTCGCACGTCCCGATGCACCGGGCCGGACGCTCGGCCGAGGAGGTCTTCCCGATCATCGGCGCCATGTGGACCGACCGCCACCGGGACCTCAACGCGGTGAACGTGCCCAACCGCGGCTACATCCCCAACCTTCCCGACGGGGCCATCGTCGAGGTCCCGGCCACGGTCGACGCCGGTGGCGTCGACCCGAGGGCGATGGCGCCGGTCATCGAGCCCCTGGTCGAGTTCATGAAGACACAGATCGAACTGCAGGACCTGGTCGTGAAGGCGGCCCTGACCGGCGACCCCGCACCGGCCTTCGAGGCCCTCCGCCGCGACCCGCTGTCACCACCCGACGAGGCCTCGTGCCGCAAGATCTTCGACGAGCTGATGGTGCGCCAGTCCGACGTCCTCCCGTTCTGAGGGGCCCCGACGGCGGGTAGCCGTGACCGGTGCCCCTCCCTTCCCGGTGCGGGGGTGCGCGCCTGGCCGTAGCATGACCGCCGTGCCATCCGACCTGATGACCGCGGCCGTCTACGTCGGGGACGGCCGCGTGGAGGTCGGGGAGGTCCCGGTGCCCGATCCACAGGCGGGCGAGTTGCTCGTCGAGGTGTCGGAGTGCGGCATCTGCGGCTCCGATCTCCATCTGGTCCTCGAGCGTTACGCCCGGCCCGGGGCGATCCTCGGCCACGAGTGGTCGGGCGTCGTGGCCCGGGCCGACACGGCGGGTGGCGACTGGACCGTCGGTGACCGGGTGGTCTTCACCCCGACGCCGGGGTGTGGTGTGTGCCGTCCGTGCCGACGCGGGCGGCCGTCGGTCTGCCTCGGTCGCCAGCACGGCGACATGCGCGAGATGCGCGGGGCCTTCGCCCAGTACCTGACCGTTCAGTCCGCCAACACCCTCAGGATCCCCGGGACACTGGACAGCCGGGCGGCGGCCCTGGCCGAGCCCACGGCCATCGCCCTCCACGCCGTGGACCTGGCCGCTGTGGGGCCGGACGACCGGGTACTGATCACCGGAGCGGGCCCGGTCGGGCTGCTCGTCATCGCGGTGCTCCTCGCCCGGGGCGTGCGTGACATCACGGTCAGCGAACCGGTGGAGCGACGACGGCAGCGGGCCCTGGACGTCGGCGCCTCGCAGGCTGTCGTGCCCGAGAGCCTGGTGAACCCGGCGGTGGGCGCCACCGTGTCCGACGCCTTCCCCGTCGCCTTCGAGTGCTCGGGCCGGGCCGACGCCGCCGAGCGGGCCCTCGGGCAGCTGGACTACGCCGGCACGCTGGTGTTCGTGGGCACCGGGTCCACGCCGGTCCAGGTGAACCACAACCGGATGATCGTGCTCGAGCTCGAGGCACTCGGGACGTTCAACTACGGCTCCGACGGCTTCGGTCCCGCGCTCGATCTCCTCTCCGGCGCGTCCCTGCCGGTGGACCTGCTTGTCGAGGAGGACGACGTGGGCCTGGCCGACGTCATGGAGACGATGGTCCGCCTGTCCCGGGGGGAGATCACCGCCAAGGTGCTGGTGAACCCGGGCCTACGGTGAGCGGCATGGCAAAGCGCCGACCGGTCATCAACCACGTGGCCATCAGCGTGGACGCCGAGGTACTCGACGACTCCGGTCGCGCCGACCTGGTCGACTTCTTCGGAGAGGTGTTCGGCTGGGTGGAGGGGGACAACAGCACCGAGCAGGGCAATCCCCTCATCCTCTACACGGGGGAGCTTCGCCAGTACCTCTACCTGCTGCCCGCCGCCGACGACTTCCTCCGGGCACCGCGGCTCGATCACTTCGGGCTGGAGGTCGGCTCCGTCGACGAACTGGTGGCCATCCTCGACAGGGCCAAGGCGTACCGGCGCAAGGACGACCGGGTGACGATCATCGACCGGGCGGAAATGGTGACCCACGGCAGCGTCTCGGACTTCACGCTGACCAACGCCTACATCGGCTTCCTCATCCCGTTGCTCATCGAACTCCAGCACATCACCGAGCGTCCGACGCCCTGAGCCTGCGGGGTCAAGGGGAGGCGACCCTGTCGGTCCCGACGCGTCCCGGTCGGGGTGGGCCGAGACGGTGGTCCATGGGGCGTGGACCCGGTGGCACCCGTTCCGGTGGCGGTGTCGCTGACGCCATGGCCGGCGCACCGAGCGGGTCGGGCCCCGCCCTGGGAGAATCGGCCATGACCTCCGACGACAACGACCGGCGTGACGGGAGCGGATCCGAGGAGGAGACCCTGTGGTCGTTCGCCCTGTTGCCGGGCCCGGGCGGGCTACCGGGGGGCCCGTGGGCGATCGCTGAGGAGCGGTCCTGGCCCACGGGCCGGCTGGACCCGGAGAGCGAGAAGAGCCGGAGGGCCCTGCGGGCCGGCGGGGTCACCGCATGGAGGAAGCTGGAGGAGGGGGGAACATCACGCTCGGCCTGGTTCGAGGTGGTGCCGTACTCGTGCGCCGAGGACGCCGCGCTGTCGCTCCTCCAGCTCCCCCAGTTCTTCGTCGGTGGGTCGCAACCCGACGACGAGGTGATCGGCGAGCGCGTCCTGCACGACCGGGAGGTGCCCGGCCTACCCGACCCCTGGATCCTCCAGAAGTCGACGAGGGGCCCCAGGGGTGAGGTGGAGGCGCACGCCATCGCCGGTGCGATCGGCCCACTCCTGTCGATCACCTCGTTCTCCGGTCGTGTCGGGGACTGGCCGTGGAGCGAGATCATCCGGCTCACCGGGGCGCAGGCCGACAGGGTTCGCCTGACCCTGGTGGATTCGGGTGACCCGGCCGATCCATAGCGCCTGAGCTGGGGCGTTCCCACCCGACGGCGCGCCCACTCCCGGAGATCGACCCCTGCCGTCGGGTTCAAGGTGCCCGGCCATGGTGTCGATGATCTTCCCGGCGAATCCCATGACCCCTCCGACCCCCCCAGCGCCCGTCGACGGCGCCAGTACCACCGTTCGGCCCGAGCCGGGGGAAGAGCCGCGCCCACAGGGGGGCGGGCACCGTCGCGGTCCCTCGTACCTGAGCCCATCGGTCCTGGCCTACCTGATGGGGCCGATCGCCCTCGTGGCCATCCTCCTCCTGATGCGGTTCGGCGACGTGGCCAAGGAGCCGGTGTGGTTGTGGCTCTGCGTGTTCGTCGCCACCCCGCTGGCCAGCGTGTGCGTCGACCGCTACTCGGACAGGCGGCCGGGCTCTGTGAGCCTCCATGTGCGGGTGGCCGTGCAGGCTGCCGCAGTCACCGTGGTCATCTACCTCAGCGGGTGGGGTCCCGTGCTGTCGGGGGCCTATGCATTCCTGGCGCTCGAGAACGTGTCGCACAGCGGATCACGGGCGTGGCGCGTCACCGCCCTTTGGAGCCTGCTCGGTATCACCCTCGGTCAGTTCGCCATCTCCGAGGGATGGGCACCCTCGGAGCTGTCGGTGTCCCGGGCCAACGCGCTGGCCGCCATGGGGGCGTTCATCCTCGTGTTCATCATCCGCATGGCCGGTGCCACGATGGAGCAGAAGGAGGAGGCCGAGTCGTCGATGCGCCTCAGCGAGGACCGGTTCCGCTCCCTCATCCAGCACTCGTCCGACACCACCATGGTCATGGACGGACAGGGGATCTGCACCTTCGTCAGCCCGGCGATCACCGAGCTGCTCGGCGTCGACCCGGCCGACATCATCGGCAGGTTGGCCACCGACTTCGTGCACCCCGATGACCACGCCCACGTGGTCGACCTCCTCGGTCACCAGTTCCAGTCGGCCCCGGGGAGAATGCTCGTCCAGTTCCGGATGGGGGAAGGTGACCAGTGGCGCGAGGTCGAAGCGGTGGTCACCAACCAGCTGGAGCGACCGTCGGTGGCCGGCTACGTGGCCAATATCCGGGACATCACCGAGCGCAAGGAATTCGAGGAGCTGTTGGCCCACCGGGCGCTCCACGATCCGTTGACCGGGCTGGCCAATCGCCAGCTCATCCTCGATCGGACCGAGCAGATGCTGGCCAGGGTGCGACGGTCCTTCGACCCTGTCGCCGCCTTCTTCATCGACCTCGACAACTTCAAGGAGGCCAACGACTCGCTGGGCCACGAGGCGGGCGACAAGTTGCTGCAGGCGGTGGCCACCCGTCTGACCGCCATGCTGCGGGCCAGCGACACCGTCGGGAGGCTCGGAGGTGACGAGTTCGTCGTGCTGGTGGAGGGCGTGTCGTTGTCCACCGGCCCCGAGCTGGTGGCCGAGCGTATCCGCGGCGCCCTGCGCGAGCCGTTCCGCATCGAAGGGTACGAGGCGCTCCCTATCACCGTCACGGCCAGCATCGGCATCGCCACTGGCGATCGCACCTCGGCCCAGGAGCTGCTGCGTGACGCCGACATCGCGCTGTACCGCGCCAAGGCGGCAGGCCGGAACGGCTTCGTGGTGTTCGAACCGGCCATGCAGTCGGCGGCCATCGATCGACTCGAGCTGCGGTCGGACCTCGACACGGCACTGTCCAGCTCCCAGTTCTTCTTGTTGTACCAACCGATCCTCGAACTCGACCGGTTGGAGGTGCGCGCCGTCGAGGCCCTGATCCGCTGGGGCCATCCGGTGCGGGGGACCATCCCTCCCGATGACTTCATCCCCCTCCTCGAGGACAGCGGGGCGATCATCGAGGTCGGCCGGTGGGTCCTTCGCGAGGCGTGCTCCCAGGCGGCTCGGTGGCACCGGCGTGGCCACCCGATCGCCGTGTCGGTCAATGTGTCCATGCGACAGCTCGAGTCCGAGCTCCTGGTGGGGGACGTCCGCCAGGCTCTGGACGCCAGCCACCTGGATCCCCGCCATCTCACCCTCGAGATCACCGAGTCGACGCTCATGCGCGACGCCCGGGCCACGGTCGACCGGCTGAGGGAGCTGAAAGAGATCGGTGTGCGGATCGCCATCGACGACTTCGGCACGGGGTACTCGTCGATGGCCTACCTGCGCCAGTTCCCGGTCGACGTGCTGAAGATCGACCGCTCGTTCGTGGCCGACATGCACGATTCGTCCGACGCCGATGCCCTGATCCACACACTGGTGGAGTTGGGCCGCACCCTCGGACTGGTGACCCTGGCCGAGGGCATCGAGCTCGACTCCCAGCTCGAGGGCCTGCGCCGCGAACGGTGCGACATCGGCCAGGGCTACCTGTTCTCCAAGCCGGTCCTCGCCGACGGCATCGACCGGCTGCTCGACGCCAGGGGCCCCGCCGTCGCCGCGGGCCGGGCTCCGGTTGCCGCCATCCTGCCGTCCCCCGACGGGGCCCCGGCCTGAGCGGGCGGGCGGCCGGCCGGCCGCCCGGGGCTGGGACGCCGCTTTCCGGGTGACCAAGGGGGGAACTCAGCGGATGAGCAGGGCCGTCACCAGCCCGACGGGCAGGAAGACCCAACCCCAGCGGACGGCGACCATGACCACCCCGGACCGGTAGCCGTACAGCACCGCCTGTTGGGGAGGGTTGAATGCCGGTGGCCCGAACGCGCACAGGACGGCGACGACCTCCACCGCGGGTGAGCGGAAGAGGAGGGCGACGGCGACCAGATAGACGATGCGGACGGCGGTGAGGAGCAGCCATCTCCTGGTGTCCGTGCCCGAGTGGAGCACGGCGATGTTGTGGGGATGGAACACCGAACCCATGTACAGCCCGGCCCCGACGAACGCCAACAGGGGCCCGGCCACGGTCAACACCCAGCGCGAGGCACCGGGCGCGGGACCGGTCAGGTGGAGGAGCAGGCCGATGGCCACGGCCACCAGCATCGACTGGTCGATCCAGGTGGTCGATCGCCGCTGTCTGATCGGTGCGTCCCGTCGCATGAGGTGGATGCTCACGGCATTGGTGAGGGCGTAGGCGGCGTTGGTCAGGGCGGCGACCACACTCCCGGCGGGGCCGACCAGCGCACCGACGAGGGGCTGCACCCAGAAGGTCACGTTGGGGAAGGCGGCCCACCCCTCGAGCGCGGCCAGCCCGTGGCTGCGGCGGCCCCGGATGGCGCTCGCCGCGCCGACCAGGACGAGGCCGACGGCTGCCAGGACCACCGGGTCGATGATCTGGCGCACAGCCGTCAACCGCCACGCCGAGAAGAGCCCGAGCAGGGCCGCCGTGGCCACCAGCTGGACCCGGAGGTAGATCGGCCACGCCTGCTGCAGGCGGGGCCCCGACCGGTGGATGACCAGGCCGATCAGCGCCCCCGCCGCGTAGGCACCGAAGGTGATGGCCAGGCTCATGTCGGGAGCTCGGGGAACGCGGCAGCGGCCGGGCGACGTCGCCGCGTCAGGACATCGACTCGTCGAGCTCACCGAGCGACTGGATGAGTTCGAGGTTGGCCGTGTAGTCGACGGGACACGCGATCACCGTGACAGTGTCGGCGGCCAGGGCGGACCGCAGGGCGGGGAGGAGTTCGTCGGCCGACCGAATCCGGTGGCCGACGGCACCGAAGCTCTCCGCATAGGCGACGAAGTCCGGATTGGTGAACCCGGTGTCGACGTCGTGGCCCAGTTCGAGGTCCATCTTCCAGCTGATGAGCCCGTAGGCGTCGTCGACCCAGATGAGGATCACCATGGCGATCCGCTCCCGGAGGGCGGTCTCGATCTCCTGGGAGTTCATGAGGAACGCGCCGTCGCCCGTGGCCACCAGGACCTTCGCTCCGGGCTCGGCGATCTTGGCCCCGATGGCACCGGGAAGCGCCCAGGCCATCGTCGACAGCCCGTTGGACATCAGGCACGTGTTGGGGGCGTAGGTGGGGTACAGCCGGGCCATCCACATCTTCAGTGCCCCGGTGTCCACGAGGACGATGTCCTCGCGTCCGAGGGCGGCACGGGTGTCGGCGACGATCCGTGCCGGCGCCAGCGGGAACCGGTCGTCCTCGCTCCCCCTGCGGAACTCGTCGGCCAGCAAGCGGCGGATGCGCCGCTCGTGGTCGTGGGCCGGGAACGGGCGGCCCACCTCCTCGGCCAGGACGTCGAGGCTGCGACCGATATCGGCCTGCAGGCCGACGGCCACCGTGTAGTGGCGGTCCACCTCGGCGGGGAACCGATGGATGTGGATGATCCTCTTGTCCCCCCTGGGGTTGATGCGCACGGGGTCGAACTCCTGCAGCTCGTAACCGACGGCCACCAGCACGTCCGCCTGGTCGAATCCGAAGTTGACGTAGTCGTGCCTCATGAAGCCGACCGTGCCGAGCGCCTGGGGATGGTCGTCGGGCAGGATCCCCTTGCCGTGGAACGTGGTGACCACCGGGACGTTCAGGCGCTCGGCGAACCGGCGCAGCGCCGGACCGGCATCCGCTCTCGTCGCCCCGTGGCCGGCCAGCACGATGGGATTCCGGGCCTCCCGGAGGACGGCGGTCGCCCGGGCCACCTGGTCGGGGGAGGGCTCGTCCGGTCGGGGCACGCTCACCGGGAGGGGTCGGGCGTCGGCCGGCGCCGGCGCCTTTTCCACGTCCTCGGGCAGCGCCAGGTAGACGGCCCCCGGGCGCTCGGTCCTCGCCAGCTTGAAGGCCTTGCGGACCATCTCCGGGGCGGCGGCGGGGGTGGCGACGAGCGCCGACCATTTGGTGACCGGGGCGAACATGGCGACGAGGTCCACGCCTTGGTGGGACTCCTTGAAACTCCGCGACATCCCGACCTGGGCCGACAGGGCCACCAGTGGGGTCGAGTTCGTGGTGGCGTCCGCCGTGCCGAGCAGCAGGTTGATGGCACCCGGGCCCAGCGTGGCCGAGCACACCCCGGGCCGGCCGGTGAGCCGGCCGAAGGTCTCGGCCATGAACGAGGCGCCCTGCTCGTGGCGGACCAGCACGTAGCGGATCGAGGACCGGGACAGGGCCTCGACGAGGTGGATGTTCTCCTCACCGGGGATGCCGAACACGTGGGTGACGCCCTCGTTCTCCAGGCATTCCACGACCAGCTCGGCCACCGTCGTCGCGCGCTGGATCACAGGGGAGATCCTACGAGAGCGACTTCCCCCGGAGCGACGTCCGCCCGATCAGGCCCCGTCCGCCGTTCCCGGGCCGGTGGGGGCGAGCTGGGCATCGATCTCCTTCAGGTCGAAGTAGTCGCGCCATCGGGTGACGAGCCCGTCGCCGTCCACGTCCACCACGGTGCTGCCGTGGATCTCGATGGGCGTGGTCCCGCCCAGGGTCCCCCGGCCGATCCATTCGAACGCACCGCCCGACTCGTCCCCGTGCACCGAGGTGATCTCCTGGCGCCAGTCGGGGAACGACGCCTTGGTCATCTCCTCGATGGCGGCGATGTCCGTCGTGGGGGGGTTGACGGGGTCGCTGAACAGGGCACCGGGGGCGAAGAAGGAAGGGAAGTCCCCCTCGGGTCCGAGCGCCACCTCGAGAGCCTTGGCCCAGGCCGACCAGTCCATGGCGGTCACGGTACCGCGTCGGCCGGTGGGAGCGCCGCCCGGTGGGGGGTCGTCCTGGCCGCCGGGCAGTTCGAAGTGGACCGCAGTAGCCTGCCCTCGTCGAGCGGACGGGCTCCCTCGGCGCTTGGGGAGGCGAGTCGGTTGACGGATTCGGACCACGAGGTGCGGGACACCGGGAGGCCGTACGTGGTGGTGTCCGCCGACGCCCATGCGGCACCCGACGACCTCGACCAGTTCCTCGGCTACGTCGACCCCGCCCGGCGCGAACAGGTGGCGGCGTTCGGTGACCTCTCGTCGGTGGCCATCCCCATGTTCGGTGGCGTCGACCCCGGTGTGGTCGACGACCCCGACGCCGTCCGGGCGGTGGCCACCCGCCGGTTGGCCGGCATGGGCGTGGACACCGCTGCGGCCGCCGCCTGGCTGGACCGCTACAGCAGCGAGTGGGTGTTCGCCTCGGACGCCGGGGGCCGGCGGCTGGCGGTGCTCGAGGACCAGGGCATCCACGCCGAGGTGACCTTTCCGGGCCCGGTGCTGGCCGGGGGGCTGTCGCCGGCCATGTACCTGGGCGGCCACACGACCAAGGGCCTCGACGTGGTGTGGCCCGCCCTCCACGCCTACAACCGCTGGCTGGCCGAGTTCTGCGCCGCGGCGCCGGGCCGGCGCGCCGGGTGCATCCCCATCGACCTGCATGACATGGATCGCGCCGTCGAGGAGATCGGCTGGGCCCGGACCGCCGGCCTCACCGGGGGGATCATGCTCCCGGCCATGTCGGTGAGGGGCGGGCTGCCCGGGTATGCCGACGAGTACTACGAGCCGCTGTGGAGCGCGTGCGAGGACCACGGCATGGTGGTCAACCTCCACACGGGCGCCTCGGGGACCGCCACCGACGCCAAGCAGCTCTACGACGACGCCCACGGTGGCTACCTCGGGCTCTACGAAGTATTCGTCTTCACCCGACGCCCCCTGTGGTTCATGATCCTCGGCGGCGTGTTCGACCGCCACCCGCGGCTCCAGGTGACGGTCACGGAGAACGGCGTCCAGTGGCTCCCCTCACTCGTCCGCGACATGGAGTCCTTCTTCGACACCCACGGCGGTGCACCGGTTCGCTCCTACCTCGGGCTGCGCCCGGCGGAGTACGTCGAGCGGCACGTGCACCTCGGGGGCTCGCTCATGAAGCGCTACGAGGCCGAGATGCGGGACGAGATCGGTGTCGACCGCCTGATGTGGGGCGCTGACTACCCCCACCTCGAAGGCGCCGCGCCGGTGCACCGTCTGGTCCTGCGCCACGTCTTCGGCGGTATGCCCGAACAGGACGTGAGACGGATGCTCGGCGCCACGGCCGTCGAGCTCTACGGCTTCGACGGCGACCAGCTCCAACAGGTGGCCGACCGCGTGGGGCCCACCGTCGAAGACCTCTCGACGACGGTCCCGCTGGAGGCGATCCCCGAGACGTTCAGCTGGAGCCTGGCCCGGCCGGTGCCGCTGGCGTCGCACGCCGGGGGCCCAGCGGGGGCACCCGGCGTCATGGCGTGAGGTTACGACCCGTTGGTCCCGGGAACCCGAAGCGACGGAAACGCCTGCGGATGCGGAGATAGGCCGCGCAGAGCAGTACCATCGCCACCGGGCCCGCCAGGCTCACGGGTGCCCCCGACAGGGCATAGGTCACGAGGTCCCCCACCGCCACGGGGAGCAGGAGCACCCCGAGGCCGACGTAGAAGCGGTCGACCCACCGGCCGTAGGCCGAGGCGACCAGGGCGTCCCTGGAGTCCCCGGCCTCGCGGCCCCAACCTGCCGCCCCGACCGCACTGGCGCGCCAGCGCCGGAAGGCGGCGGCCGGTCGGACGGAGCGGGTGTGGTCCATCCCCTCCGGCTTATCATGTCGCGGCGATCCGTACTATCGGAGGCAGGGTCCGATGAGGGGCGCCGCGGTCATCACGGTGGATGAGAGGGCATCGTGGTCCATCAAGAACGTCGACCCGATCGTTCGGTCGGGGATCGACCTCGGGGACACGGCCGGTTCAGGTGTGCTCGTCGTAATCCCGGACGATGACCACGGGACAGTGGGCGTGGGCGGCGCAGTGTTGGCTGACCGATCCGAGGAGCATCCCGGTGAACTCGCCGTGGCCCCGGCTGCTCACCACCAGCAGCTCCGTATGGCGGGAGGCTTCGACCAGCACCTCGGCCGGATGGCCTTCGACGGCACGGCTGTCGATCGTGACTGTCGGGAACTCCGGGGCCACGGACGCGATCGCCTGGTCGATCATCGACTGGGTGTCGGCGACCGGGTCGTAGTCGGTGGGGATGGGAATGGCCGTACCCCAGGACGTTCCCCAGCTTCCGGGACCCTGCCACGCGCTGACGATCTCAAGCCGGAAGCCGGTCAGCCGCGCCTGTTCTGCAGCCCAACGGGCGGCGGCGATGGACGCGTCAGATCCATCGATCCCGACGACGATCGTGCGTGTCGAGGAATCTTCGGTCCCGGGCACGGTGGCAGAGCCTACCGCTCGAGCCGTGAGACCGAGCCCGATCTCCCCTCACGACGGTGGACGGGGGACAGTTGCCCCGGTCAGGTCGCTTCCGATTCCTGAACCGTGAGCTCGGCGGCCGGATCAGCCTCCAGGCGCTCGTCCGGAATCGGCAGACCGCTCCGGACCGAGTAGCCGTAGGTGCCGTCCTCCAGTCGCCGCTCGGCCCGTTCGATGGCGTGCAACCGCTCCGTCAGCCCGGCGGCGACGGCGTCGTCCCCCTCCTCGGCGGTGAGCCGCTCCGCCGGATCGGAATGGTCGCCACCCTGGTTGGCCGCGTCCCGGTCGTCGCGACCGTCGGCCAGCGTCTGGGAGAGCAGCGCCTCCACACGGCTCCGCTCGTCGCGCAAAAGCTCCCGAGCGTGCTGTTCGTCCATCGTTCCTCCTGGTTCTCGTGCCTGCGCACCGGCACGGCAACCCCGTGCCCGTCCGCGACGGACCAAACGTACCCGACCCGCGGGACAGCAACCGGTGGGGCCGACCCGGGCGCCTTTCCAGCGTCGCCGCCCGGCGGGGCATCCGTGCCCGGGGAGGGGCCGGTGCCTACCATCGGGGCCCATGTCGATGGGTTGCCCCCTGCTCGATCAGCTGCCCCACCGGAGCTACGACGACGGCGATGCCCACGTGGTCGAGGTCGAGATCACCGACGACATGAGGGGGCCGTCGGGCGCCGTGCACGGCGGCCTGATCGCCAGCATCGTCGATCGGGCCGGGGCCTATGCGGCCCACCGCTCCGGTCGCCGGTCGGTGGCCACCTCCAGCGTCGCGCTGAGCTATCTGGCGTCCGCCGAGTCGGGCCCGTTGCAGGCCGTCGCCACGACGCTCCGGGTCGGGGGTCGCCAAGGTGTCGTCGAGGTGCGGGTCCACGACGCCGGCAAGGACGGGCTCCTCGTGGCCACGGCGTTGCTCACGCTGAGCTATGTGGGGGGAGCGGACCGACCGGGGTAGCTGCGCCGAATGGTCGCTCCACTGTTTGGCCGATCCGGCTCGGGGTAGTGGCATCTGTCTACGCAAGCGAGTGCCCCTCACTCGTCTTACGCGTGAGGGGACGTTCGTCAGGTGATAGCGACCATGCGGTTTCCGATGAGCATCGACAGCGTCGCCCGCGCCCGGCACTTCGTCCGTTCGGCGCTGAAGGAGTTCCCCGGCACCACCGTCGACACGGCGGAGCTCCTCACGAGCGAGCTGGCCACCAACGCGGTCCTGCACGGCCGGACGGCCTTCGAGGTCTCGGTCAGGGTGGCAGCCGGCCGCCTCCACATTGCCGTGACCGACGGGAGCGGGGGTGCGCCCGTCCCGCTGTCGCCGTTGGGTTCCGATTGCCACGGGAGGGGCCTGTTGATCCTCGACGAGCTCTCGGAGCGGTGGGGGACCACGGCCGACCCTCCCGGCAAGATGGTGTGGTTTGACCTGGTGGCCGGGGCCCGGTCCGGGGGCCCGGCCCCGGGCGGCCCGTAGGGGTCCACCCTGCCCGTGGAGGCCGCAACCTGGCCGGGACCGGGACAGGGGCCGGGGCCCGGTTCACGCCCGGTCGACGGGTCCGAGCACGAGGCAGCACAATGAGGGGGATGGCCAAGCACCGCTCGACGCCGCCCGACCTGACGGTCGTCGCCGTCCCCTTCTACTTCACCGGCATGGCGGTCGAGTACGTCTGGCTCCGTCGGACGGCCGGCCGGCGGGCCTCCCGGGCCGGCGAGTACGAGCGTCGGGACACGGCGGCCAGCCTGACCATGGGTCTCGTCAGCCTGGTGGCCCCTCTGGTCGCCCCGCGGGTGCTGAGGCCGATCACGCCGGGCCGCGGTCGCCTGGGCAAGGTCCTCCTCGCCGCCACCATCGGGGCTGTCGCCGCCACCACCGTGGCCGACGTGGTGGTCCGCCGCGCCGGACACCGGGCCGCCCCCCCGGCCGTACAGCTCGGGGAGCCGTACGCGGCCGTCGACGACCGACCGAACGGATCCCCGTCCGCCTCCGACCGACCGGCGGCTCTCGGGGCCCGTCGCCTGGCCTCGGTCGGTGGTGTGGTGTCCGTCGCCCTCGGCGGGGTGGCTCTCGCCACGAGCTGGGCATCGCTCACCGAACCGGATCGGCTGTGGCGCCGCCGGATCCTGCCGGATCTCGGCTCGGGGCCGGTGGCCGTGGCGCTGGCCATCGTGGGCTGGGATTTCATCTACTACTGGAACCACCGGTTCATGCACGAGTGCCGGTATCTGTGGGCCGTCCACGTGGTCCACCACTCGAGCGAGCACTACAACCTGTCGACCGCGCTCCGCCAGCCGGTCGCCGACTCCATCGCCGCCTCCCTGCCGTACGGCGCCCTCTGTCTGGTGGGGCTCTCACCCGGCCTGGTGGCCACCGCCCGCGGGGTCAACCTCCTCTACCAGTTCTGGATCCACACCGAGGCGATCGACCGGATCGGTCCCCCCGAGGAGGTGCTGAACTCGCCGTCGCACCACCGCGTCCACCATGGTTCGAACTCCGAGTACCTCGACCGCAACCACGGGAGCATCCTCATTCTGTGGGACCGACTGTTCGGCACCTTCGAGCGGGAGGACCGACCGGTGGTCTACGGGATCACCAAGAACATCGGCACCTTCAATCCGGCCCGGATCGCCACACACGAGTTCGGGAGCATGCTGACCGACGTGGCCCGTTCGGCCGGGTGGGTGGAGCGGCTGTCCCATGTGGTCCGGGGGCCCGGATGGGCACCCGTTGCCGCGGTTCAGGCCTGAGGGAGGCCCTCACCGCCGGCCGGCCGGCCCCCGTCGTCGGCCGCCGCCGGCGTGCGCCACCTGTTCCACGGCCAGACCCCGTCGATCTCGACCTCGAGCGAGAAGCTGAGGACGATCCGGATGAGCACGACGAGGCCCAGGACGGTGACGCTGTCGACGGTCGGGTCGACGATGATGGTGCGCACGATGTCCCCGACGATGAGGATCTCCAGCCCGAGGAGGATCGCCCGGCCGAGCTGCTGGCGAAGCCGAGGGTAGGCGTCCACCCGTGTCACCGACCGGACCAACGAGAGGCCGTACTCGGCGATGGCCAGGATGCCGCCGAGGATCATGATGGCCGCACCCGCCGCCTCGACCACGTCCACCACGTCGGAGATGAACTGGTCGTAGGTCACCGGGCCAACAATGCCACGTGGCAACCGCCGCGACGTGCATCACGCCACCGGCGGGCGTCGGGTGGACCACCTCCGGTCACGCCTCGAAGGGCGCCCTCCCAACGATGAGCGGGTCCGGGGCCCCCACGACGTCGTGGTCCTTGTCCTCGTAGTCGATGGCGGCCAGGACATGGCGCATGGCGTTGAGCCGGCCCCGTCGCTTGTCGTTGCTCTTCACCACGGTCCAGGGGGCCAGGTCGGAGTCCGTCGAGGCGAACATCCTGTTGCGGGCGGCCGTGTAGTCGTCCCACCGCGAGAGGGACGCCACGTCGATCGGCGAGAGCTTCCACCGCCGGACGGGATCGATGCGGCGGATCAGGAAGCGGGTGTGCTGTTCGCCCTGGGACACGGAGAACCAGAGCTTGAAGAGGTGGATGTCATCCCGGACGAGCAGCTGTTCGAAGAGGGGCGCCTGGAACATGAACTCCTCGTACTGCTCGTCGGTGCAGTAACCCATGACCCGCTCGACACCGGCTCGGTTGTACCACGACCGGTCGAACAGCACGATCTCCCCTGCGGCGGGGAGGTGGTCGACGTAGCGCTGGAAGTACCACTGCGTACGCTCGCGCGGGTTGGGCTTCTCGAGGGCCACGACCTGGGCCCCCCGTGGGTTGAGGTGCTCCATGAACCGTTTGATCGTGCCACCCTTTCCGGCGGCGTCCCGGCCCTCGAACACGACGACGATGCGCTCCCCCACGTCCTTGCTCCAGTTCTGCAGCTTCAACAGCTCGATCTGGAGCCGTCGCTTCTCGGTCTCGTACTCGTCGCGCAGCATCCGTCGCTCGTAGGGGTAACCCTCCTTCCACGTGTCCACCTCGGTGCCGTCGCGCCAGCACAGGATCGGCTCCTCGTCGCTGTCGTCGATGACGTACTGGTCCAGTTCTTCGTCGAAGTCCACCACTGCCGGCTCTGCTCCTGTCCGTGTCGACCACGGGCCGTCCTGCCCGTCGCCGGTCGACCGAGGACCTGACATCGGTGGCGACCCGCGCCCACGCTAGGCGTTCGGGGCCTTGGCCTGTTTCTCTGCCTGGTGCTTCTCGATGGCCGACATGACGGCCGCCCCGGCGGCACCGATGAACTCCGGTCGGTGCTCAGCCGCCCAGTCCCGGCTGGCCGTGAGCGTCCGCGAGGATCCTTGGAACCCCGGCATCACGTAGCGGGCGATCAGCTCGTAGGAGTGACGGGTGGCGGTCGTGTCGGCCCACTCGTGGCCCATCAACAGAAACGTGCCGAAGCCCCCGGACTGGGTGCGGAGCCGTTCGATCTGGGCGATGGCGTCGTCGACCGTCCCGATCACCGCGAATCCCGAGGCGTTGAGGGCATCGACCAGCGTCTCGTGATTGGCGGTCTCGGGGGCGAGGGGGAGGGCGGCCACGCGCTGGAAGTAGTCGACCCAGTCGGCCAGGCCGAACCCGACGTCGGCGACGGCCTGCTCCTTGGTGTCGGCGATGTGCATGGGTCCCACCAGCCGCCATCTGCTCCGGTCGATGGTGGTGCCGAACTCGGCGGCCCGCTCCTCCATCACGTCCCAGTGCGCGCCGAGCACGTCGAACCCTCCGGCGGAGGTGGCACCGATCGACAGGAGGCTGCACCCCAGCCGACCGGCGGCCCGGGGGCCGGCCGGTGAGACCTGGGCGGCCACCGCCACCTCGGGGTGGGGGTGCTGCAGGGGCCTGAGTTGCAGACGGGCGTCCACCAGTTTGAACCAGTCGGTCTCGATGGACACCGGGCCCTCGCCGGCGAGCAGGAGGAGGATGGCCTCGAGCGACTCCTCCATCATGTCCCTCTGCCGGCCTGGGTCGATCCCCATCATGTACGCGTCCGAGGGCAGGGCGCCGGGACCGACCCCGATCATGAGCCGGCCGCGGGTGAGGTGGTCGAGGAGCACGAGGCGGTCGGCCAGCATGAACGGGTGGTGGTAGGGGAGCGACGACACCCCGGTGCCGAGGCGGAGGTGCCGGGTGCGCTGAGCGGCGGCGGCGATGAACACCTCGGGCGATGAGATGATCTCGTACCCGGCCGAGTGGTGTTCGCCGATCCACGCCTCGTCGAAGCCCAGGGTGTCGAGGTGCTCCAGTAATTGCAGATCGCGTTCCAGGGCCAGCGTCGGGTTCTGCCCCACCGGATGGAAGGGAGCGAGGAAGATCCCGAACTCGAGGTGCTCGGGCGCTTGCAGGGTGGTCATGGATTCCTTCCGTTAGGGGTTGACGATGATCTTGCCGTGCCCGCCCGGCGTGCGGAGGGCGTCGAACGCGTCCGGAGTGCCGTCGAGCCCGACGGTCGACGTCACCAGGTGGTCGGCGCCGGGCATGCCGGTCGCCAGGCGGTCGAGGGTGGCGGCGAACTCGGCCGGCGTGTATCCGAAGGAGAAGCGGAGTTCGATCTCCTTGGCCACCGCCACGAACGGTTCGACGGTGTCGGGGCGCATGCACACACCGACGACGACGATGCGGCTGCGGGGTGGCGACCCGTCGATCAGGGACTGGAGCATGCCGGGCACGCCCACCGCCTCGAAGATCACCGGGTCGATGGTGTCGCCCCCCATCATGGACACCATGGCCCGCTCCATGACGGTGGTGGCCACGCCGAGGTCGGCCCAGCGATCGTGGGGGGAGTGCTCGGCCGGGTCGACCACCTCGTCCGCCCCGAATGCCTCGGCCAGGCGTCGCCGCGCGGGGGAGAAGTCGGCGGCCAGCACTGGACCGTGCCCCCGACCCTTGAGGGCGGCGATGACCGCCAGGCCCACCGGTCCGCACCCGATGACCAGGCTCGGCTGGCCGGCGTGCAATCCCGACAGCCCGACGGCGTGCTCGCCGACGGCCAGGGGTTCGGTCAGGGCGGCCAGGTTCGTCTCGAGGGAGTCGGGGACGGGCAGGAGGAGCATCTCTTGGAGCACGAGCAGCTCGGCCAGCGCTCCGGGGTAGACGCTGGAGTAACCCACCTGTTCGACCCCGGTGTCCCCGATCACGATCGGCACCGAGCACACCCTGGTCCCCACGGGCAGCACCCCGGTGGTGTCGGGACCGTGTTCGACCACCTCGGTACAGAACTCGTGCCCGAAGACGGTGTCGACGGACGGGTCGAGTGCCGGGGCGCCGACCCGCTCCATCAGGCCGGCGAAGTGGGCGACGTCGGCCAGCGCGTGCAGGTCGGAGCCGCAGATGCCGGCGGCTAGGGAGCGCACGACGACGTGGCCGGCCCCCGGGGTCGGGTCACCGACGCGATCGACAACCAACGTTCCGGCACGGGTCACAACGGCGCGCATCAGCCTCCCCGCACAGTCGATGCCGTCGGACCGCTCCGGTCCGTGGACGGCGGGTCGGTGGCCGTGCTGCCCGGGCGACCGGTCACGGGAGGGGGTCGTCGGGCAGGGGCCAGCGGTAGAGCTCGGCCGCGTTGGCGTGGGTCAGCTTGGCCAGCTCCCCGGAGGGGAGGTGACCCCAGCACCGCTCGATCACCGACTGGGTGTCGGGCCAGGTCGAGTCGCCGTGGGGGTAGTCGACCTCCACCATGATGTGGTCGATGCCGATCCGGTGGCGGGTGCCGATGGTGGACGGGTCGTCGATGGTGCAGAACCAGAAGTTCCGCGCCAGCACCTCGGCCGGCGACAGTCCCGACGTGTCGTAGCCCCGGCCGTAGCCCGAACGCTCGACGATGTTGTCCAGGCGGTCGAGCAGCATCGCCACCCACCCGATTCCTCCCTCGCTCATGGCGATCTTGAGATCGGGGAACCGTGCCGGGAGTCCCGACCAGAGCCACTCCGCGCACGCCGACAGCGACATCTGGCCGAACAGCGTGGCACCGAGGGCGACAATCGGACCGTCGGCCGGCATGTCGGGGAGGTCGGGCATGCCCGAGGAGCCGACGTGCAGCGAGACGACCGTGCCGGTCTCCTCGCACGCCTCGATGATGGGCTCCCAGTAGCCCGAGAACAGGCTGGGGAGCCCGATCCGGTGCGGCCGCTCGGGAAGGGTGACGGATCGGAATCCCCGGCGCGCGTTGCGCCGGATCTCGGACGCCCCGAGCTCGGGGTCGGTGAGGAACGTGATCCCGCAGGGGATGATCCGTTCCGGGTAGGGCTGCCACCATGCCTCGTACAGCCAGTCGTTCCAGGCCCTCGTCACCGCCAGTCCGAGCTCCGGGTCGCGGGCGGAGGAGAAGACCTTCCCGCAGAACCCGGTGATCTGGGAGGGGAAGTTGAGGGAGGCCCAGACCCCGTTGATGTCCATGTCCCCGATGCGGGCGTCGATGTCCCAGCACCCTCGGCGCATGTCCTCGAACCGAGTCGGCTCGAGGGTCACGCACTCGGGACGGCGCCCGGCCACCGCGTTCATCCCGACCTGGGAGTAGCGGTTCCCGTCGAACTCCCACAGCTGATGTCCCCTCGAGCTCTCGACCACCCTGGGGGCCAGGTCGGCGAAGCGGGCGGGGACACGTCCTTCGAACATGTCGGGGGGCTCGACCAGGTGGTCGTCGACCGAGATCACCGTGTAGCGCACCGGGCGGGGCTCCGGGTCGGGGAGCAGGGTGTCGCGCCGGGTGACGATCGTCACGTCCGTTTCCCCATCGGATGAGTATGCCAGTGGAGCGGGGAGCTGTCCCCGGCGACCGCCGGACGGCGGCCCAGGTCCACTCGCCGGTCTCGGAGGACAACCCACGGAGCCGGGCTGGTTAGGTTGGGACGGTGCAGACCTTCGCCGACGCCACCGCGGTGCGACCGGCCGGGGACGGGGCGTGGGACGGCACCGTCGAGCCGGGTTGGGACATCGCCGGCAACGCCAACGGTGGCTATCTCCTGGCCATCGGGACCCGTGCCCTCATCGGTGCCACCGGTCGTCCCGACCCGGTGTCGGTGACCGCCCACTACCTGGCCCCCGGAAAGCCGGGCCCGGTCACGGTGCGGGCCACGTCGGTCAAGGAGGGGAAGAGGTTCTCCACGGCGATGGCGACGATGAGGACGACGGACCGGCCCGTGCTGGCGCTGGTCGGGAGCCTCGGAGAGCTGGAGCGGACCGACGGCCTAGAGCTGGTGGACAGCGAGCCGCCCGATCTCCCTCCGCCCGAGGAGTGCTTCCCCCTGGTGGCCACCGACACCTTCCCGCCACCGTTCATGAGCCACGTCGACCTGCGGTTGCACCCCGAGGACGCGGGCTTCGCCCTGGGCCGGGCCAGCGGCAGGCCGCTCATGCGGGGTTGGTTCCGGTTGGCCGCTGACGAGGTGATCGACACCGTGGGACTCCTCTGCGCGGTCGATGCGTTCCCCCCGACCATCTTCAACGCCCAGGTCAGCCCGGGCTGGACCCCGACGCTCGAGCTGACAGCCCACATCAGGGCGCGCCCGGAGCCCGGATGGCTGCAGTGCCGGTTCGCCACGCGGTTCGTCACCGGCGGCTTCCTCGAGGAGGACGGCGAGGTGTGGGACGCCTCGGGCCGCCTGGTCGCCCAATCCCGCCAGTTGGCGTTGGTCCCCCGCTCCTCCTGACACAGTCGAGGCTCCCTGACACAGTCGAGGCTCCGTCGGCCGTCAGCCGTGTCCTCGTGAGCGGGAGGCGAAATCCTTGAGGGCGTCGAGCTGCTCGGCTGTCCCGACGCTGATGATGACGTCCCCCGCCTCGATGGTGTCCTCGGGGGTGGGGTTGGTCACGAAGGAGCCGTCGGGCCGACGGATGGCCAGGACCAGCGCGCCCGTCCGGTCACGCAGGTGCACGGACCGGAGTGTGTTGCCGGCCAGCGGGGAGTCGGCCGAAACCGCCAGCTCCTCCAGACGGAACTTGAGCGACCCGTCGTGCATGACGACGTCGACGAAGTCGACCACGTGCGGCTGCGTCACGAACGACGCCATGCGGTCGCCCCCGAGCTTCTGGGGGTTGACGACCCGGTCGGCGCCGGCCCGCACCAGCTTGGACTCCGAGGACTCGTTGCGCGCCCTGGCGATGATCGGGAGCTCGGGCCTCATCGACTTGCTCGCCACGGTGAGGTAGAGATTGTCCGAGTCGGTGTCGAGGGCGGCCACCAGGGTCCCGGCCCGGTCGATGCCCGCCTCGAGCAGGGTCTCGTCGTCGGTCACGTCGCCGCAGACCGAGGCGTAGGGCGTCCCGGCCACCCGTTCGGGGTCGCGATCGACGATCACGAGGTCCCGGCCGGCGCCGTCGAGGAATTCGGCCACCTCGCGCCCGACCCTCCCCCATCCACACACGATGACGTGCCCGTTCATGCGGGTGATGTCCCGTTCCATCCTGCGCCTCCTCACGAGGTCACGCATGTGGCCCTCGATAAGCACTTCGAGTACTGCCGAGAATGTGTACAGGGCGGTCCCGACGCCGACGAGGATGACGAAGATCGTGAAGACCTTGCTGCCCGCGTCGAGGGGGTGGGGGGAGGTGAAGCCTACCGTCGTGACGGTGATGACGGTCTGGAAGACGGCGTCGAGCAGGTCGAACCCGAACAGGAGGTACCCGACGGTGCCGGCGACGAGCACCAGCAACAGGGACCCCAGGCCAATCCTCACCCTTCGGAACGGATCCCCCACCGGGCCCATCATGCCCCACCGGGTCGGACGGCCGGGGCCCGGCCCGACCGGCGGCACCCGGCGGGGTTAGCGGAGATCGCCCGTCGGGACACCGGTGCGATCCCGGCCACGGAGCCGGCGGACCACCTCGCTCGTCACCCACAACAAGAGCCCGGCCCCCGAGAAGCACGCGCCCAACACCATCACCGCCGACCAGCCACCGGTGCCGTAGGCGATGCCGGTGGCCGCCGACCCGATCGCGCCCCCGATGAAGTAGCTGACCATGTAGCCGGTGTTGAGGCGGGACCGGGCAGCCGGGTCGATGCCGAAGATGAGCTGTTGGTTCTGGATGTGCACCGACTGGATCCCGAGATCGACGAGGAGGATGCCGGCGATCAGCGCCCAGAGGAGGTGCGACCCGAGGGCGAGGAGCCCGATCGATGCCGCGGTGACGAGCAGGGATCCACCGGTCACCCAGCGCTCGAGCCCCCGGTCGGCCAGCCGACCGCTGAACGAGGCGGCCAGGGCCCCGGCTGCGCCCAACAGCCCGAACAGTCCGATGACCGCCTCGCTGTCGTGGTAGGGGGCACCGGCCAGCAGGAAGGCCAGACTCGTCCACACGACGTTGAAGGTGGCGAAGGCCAGAGCTCCGATCGCCGACCGGAGACGGAGCAGGGGTTCGGTGCGCATGAGATGGACGACCGAGCCCAGGAGTTGCGCGTAGGTGATCGAGGGACGGAGGTGCTCGTCGGGCAGACGCCGCTGCAGCAGGGCCGCCAGCACCAGGACCAGGACCCCGGCCACGGCGTAGACCGTACGCCAGCCGGCGACTTCGGCGATCAGGCCCGAGAAGGTGCGGGCCAGCAGGATGCCGAGGAGCAGGCCGCTCATGACCGTGCCCACCACCCGGCCGCGCTGGTCGTCCGACGCCAGGGTGGCGGCGAACGGCACCAGGATCTGGGCGGACACCGAGCACACGCCGGCGATGGCGACGGCGACGATGAGGAGGGTGATATCGGGTGCGGCGGCCGCCCCGAAGAGGGCGAGGGCGGCGAGGGCCAGGATGGCCGGGACCAGCCGCCGGCGGATGAGGATGTCACCGAGCGGGACGATGAGCGCCAGCCCGATCCCGTATCCGACCTGTGACGCGGTGACGATGAGACCGGCGGTCCCCGAACCGGTCCTGAAGTCGCGGGAGATCTCGGGTAGGAGGGGCTGCGCGTAGTAGAGGCTCGCCACCGAGATGCCGCACGCCGTGGCGAAGAGGACGACCATGCCCCTCGTCATCCGGGTGGCCCCGTCCGACGGCGGTGGGGGGCGCCTGGACATGATGCCAATTGCAGACATGAGAACCTCCGTGGGGCAACAACCCGACATTGCCACATTGGACCCACCCAATCATCATGTCCAACGAAAGTTGATGAGGATAACGATCAGAATATGAGATGATTGGACGGTGGAACTCCGGCACCTCGAGTACTTCGTGGCCGTAGCGGACGAACGGAACTTCACCAGGGCCTCCGAACAGCTGCACGTGGTCCAGTCAGGGGTGTCGGCGGCCATCAAGACCCTCGAGCGCGAGTTGGGGAGCCCCCTGTTCGAGCGCACCTCCAAGCGTGTGGACCTCACCGACGCCGGAGCCGCCCTGCTGCCACAGGCACGGGCCACGCTGGATGCGGCCCGCGCCGCCCGTGACGCGGTCGACCAGGTGCGGGGAGGCCTGCGCGGCACCCTCCGCGTGGGCACCATGACGTCGCTGGGCCCGGTCGACCTGCCCGCCCTGCTCGGGGAGTTCCATCACCGCCATCCCGAGGTGACCATCCGCCTGGCCGTGAACCCCAACGGGTCCCGCGGGCTGGTCGAGGCCCTCGCCGTCGGGACCCTCGACCTGGCACTCGTCTCGGTACCCGGACCCCCACCGGCAGGGGTGACGTTACGGGCACTGGCGTCGGCCCTGCTCGTCCTGGTGGTCCCGGCCGACCACCGGCTGGCCGGCCGGTCGGGCGTCGGCATCGCCGAGCTCGCCGCCGAGGACTTTGTGGACTTTCCCGTCGGATACGGCAACCGGACCGTCGTCGACCGCGCCTTCACCACGGTGGGCGTGCAGCGGAACGTGGTCCTCGAGGTGACCGACGTGACCACCGGCGCCGACTTCGTCCGCCACGGGCTCGGCATCGCCATCCTTCCCCGGTCCGTGGTCTCAGAGACCCCGCACCTGTCCGTCCTCACCATCGACGACGCCGACCTCCTGTGGCCGCTGGCGGTGGCCGTCTCTTCGACCCGGAGCCTTTCTGCGGCCACCCGGGCGATGCTGGAGCTGTTCGAGGGCCGCGTCCCCGACACCGGCGTCGAGCCCGAAGAGGAGACCGAGCCGCCAGCGCGCGACGGGCCCGTCGACGGTGCCCCGGGCCACCCCGGGGACGCCCGTCCTCCCCACCGCCGGGGATAGGGTCGCAAGGCCGCGTGCCAGGGGGCGCCGAGCTCCGGGAGGATGCCATGGTCAGCCAGATCGACACCCACGAGGTCTTCAACCAGGTGCCGCCGCTCGAGGGGTACGACCTCTTCGCCGCCGACCGTGCCCTCGGCGAGGCGGTGGACCGGGAGGGGGCGGGTTGGGCCCGTCCGGAGCTCACGGCCCTCGGGACGCTTGCCGGTTCGGCCGGGGCCCAGGAGCTCGGGCGCCTGGCCAACGAGCACAGGCCGGAGCTGCACACCCACGACCGGTTCGGGCACCGGGTCGACGTGGTCGAGTACCACCCCGCCTACCACGACCTGATGTCGACCTCGATCGCCCACGGGCTCCACGCCGGGCCCTGGGCCGATCCCCGTCCCGGCGCCCACGTGGCCCGGGCCGCCAAGGTGATCGTCTGGTACCAGGTCGACGCCGGTCACGTGTGTCCGATCTCGATGACCTACGCCGTGGTGCCGGCGCTGCACCACCAGCCCGACGTGGCGGCCACCTGGGAGCCCATGATCTGCTCCACCACCTACGACCCGACCGACAGGCCGGCCTCCCAGAAGTTGGGCGTCACCTGCGGCATGGCCCTGACCGAGAAGCAGGGAGGCTCCGACGTGAGGGCCAACACCACCCGGGCCGAGCCCATCGGGGACGGGTCCGACCGCTCCTATCTGCTCACCGGCCACAAGTGGTTCTGCTCGGCACCGATGTCCGACGCCTTCTTGATGCTGGCCCAGGCGCCCGGGGGCATCAGCTGCTTCCTCGTGCCCCGGTGGCTGCCCGACGGAACCCGCAACCCCATCCGCATCCAACGGCTGAAGGACAAACTCGGCGACCGGTCCAACGCGTCGAGCGAGATCGAGCTGCCCGGGGTGGTCGGCCGGCTGGTGGGCGAGGAGGGTCGGGGCGTGCGCACCATCATCGAGATGGTGAACCACACCCGGCTCGACTGTATCCTCGGCTCGTCGTCGATCATGCGCCAGGGGGTGGCCCAGGCCGCATGGCACGCCTCCCACCGTTCGGCCTTCGGGCGGCTCCTCGCCGACCAACCGCTGATGGCCAACGTCCTCGCCGACCTGGCGATCGAGTCCGAGGCGGCCACCGCCTCCGCGCTGAGGCTGGCCCGCGCCTACGACGCTCCCGGCGGCGACGTGCACGAGAGTCTCCTCCAACGCATTCTGACGCCGGTCATCAAGTACTGGACCTGCAAGCGGGCACCCCAGCTCGCCGCCGAGGCGCTCGAGTGCATCGGCGGCAACGGCTTCGTCGAGGAGTCGGTGATGCCCCGCCTGTTCCGCCAGAGCCCGGTCAACGGCGTGTGGGAGGGCTCCGGAAACGTCATCTGCCTCGACGTGCTCCGGGCGATGTCCCGTGAGCCCGAGACCGTCGAGGCGTTCTGGTCCGAGATCGGCGACGCCGCCGGGGGTGACGACCGGCTGGCCCGGGCCGTTGACGACCTGCACGTCGACCTGGCCGACGTCGGCGCCCTCGAGCCCCGGGCCCGGTCGGTGGTGGAGCGGATGGCGCTGGTGTTCCAGGCGTCGCTCCTGGTCCGCCACGCAACGGCAGCCGTCGCCGACGCCTTTTGCGCGTCACGCCTCGACGGGCCGGGGGGCGGAACCTTCGGGACGCTCCCGGCCGGCGCGGACACCGCGGCCATCCTGGCCCGCCACGTCCCGGTCTGAGCCGCCGGGCGCCTGGCCTTTCCGGGCACGCCCGGCTCCGCGTGGTCGGCTACCGGTGCCCCATGCCCGCCCAGACCGCGTCCACGGCCCGCTCGGCCCAGCCCGGCTCCGACGGTGTCCCGGCCACCCGCCGGGCGAAGACCGACCCGGCCAGCATCTGGAGGGCCAGATCGAGGTCGGCGTCAGGACGGAGCTCGCCGAGCGCCCGGGCCTGCTCCAGCAGCGAGCGGGCGTAACCGAAGCGGGGGCCGACCACCCGCTCACGATGGAGGGCCAGGGCGCCGGGGTCCTCGCGCGATCCGATCAGGGTGCCCACCACCTCGAGGCAGCGTTCGGCGAAGCGCTCGTCGAACTCGGTGAGGTAGCCGACGAGGTCGCCCCGCGGGTCGACTGCGGGGCCGGGGGCGAGGTGGGAGGTGCTGTTCCCGGCGATGGCCGCGGTGATCAGGTCGGCCTTGTCGCGGTAGCGCCGGTAGACGGTGGCCCGAGCGACGCCGGCCTCGCTGGCCACGCTCTCCATGGAGGTCTTGGCGTAGCCCAGCTCCGACAGCTGGCGGAGCGCGGCATCGGTGATGGCCGAGCTGGCCCGTTCGTCTCGCGGCCGTCCCCGACGCACCCCGGGGGCCGACCGACGGTCAGGCGCGGTCGTCGGCTCCGTTGCGACCGTCACAGGGCGACCGCCTCGGCGGGCGGTCCGGCCGCGGGCTCGGGTGCGCCGGGCCCGGGAGCCACGCTCGGGACGAAGTCGCGCTGGCGCACGAGGGCGAACGCCCCGACGGAGCCGATGAAGGCGATCACCGCCCCGATGACCATGATGTGGTTCATCGTGGCGGAGAAGCCGATTCGGTAGGCCTGCAACAGGGCGTCACGCGACGCGGCCGACGGGATCTGGGGCAGTGCCTGGCGCACGCCACCGCCGACGATGGCGGCCTGCAGGTTGCTGCCACCGTGGGCGACCACCGCCTGGCCGGCCGGCGACGTGCCGAGGGCACTCAGCGTCCGCTGTTCGATCTGGGTCTGGAAGACGGTGCCGAGACCGGCAATGCCGGTGGCGATGCCCACCTGGCGGAAGGTGCTGTTGGCACCCGAGGCCATCCCGCTGCGCTCGGGTGGCACGACGGAGATGGCCGACGAGGCCAGCACGGGGTTCACCGTCCCGATCCCGATGCCAGCGGCGATGAACCCGGGGAGCAGCACCGTCCATCCGGACGAGGCATGGGTGGTGGCCATGAGCAGGCATCCGATGGAGATGAGGAGCAGCCCGGTGCCGAGGAGGTAGCGCGAGTGGATCCGCACGGTCAGCTTGCCGGCGAACGGGGCGACCGCGAAGGCCAGCATGGTGATGGGCAGGAAGCGCACTCCGGCGGCGAGGGGCCCGAAGCCGAGGTCGTCCTGGATGTAGAGGGTGAGGTACAAGAACAGCGAGAAGATGGAGGCCGACAGCGTGAAGGCCGCCAGGGACACGCCGACCATGGCCGGTCGCTCGAACAGGGTCAGGTCGAGCATGGGATCCGACTGACGCCACTCGGCGATGAGGAAGACCGACAGCAGCACCGCGGCCCCGACCAGCAGCCCGACGATGAGGGTGCTGCCCCAACCGTCGTCATTGCCCCGGACCAGGGCGAAGACCAGCATGAACAGGGCGCCCGAGAACGTGACGAACCCGATCCAGTCCACCCGGCGGTGGTTGGGGTCCCTCGACTCTTGGACCTTGGCCAGCGTGACGATGACCGCCAGCACGCCGATCGGCACGTTGACGAAGAAGATCCACCGCCAGCCGATCCCGCTGGTGATGGCCCCTCCGATGAGCGGCCCCACCGCCACGGCCCCGCCGACCACGGCACCGTAGATCCCGAAGGCCGTGCCTCGCTCCCGGCCGGAGAAGGCCTGGGCGATGAGCGCGAGCGAGGTGGCGAACATGATCGCGCCCCCGACCCCCTGCGCGGCGCGGGCCAGGTTGAGCATGAGGGAGCTCGTGGCCAGCCCGCACACCAGGGACGAGGCCGAGAATACGGCGAGCCCGACGGCGAAGACCTCCCGTCTCCCGAACATGTCACCGACCACGCCGGCGGTGAGCAGGAAGGCGGCGAGCGTCAACGCGTAGGCGTCGACCACCCACTGCAGGTCGCTGAAGCTGGCGTTGAGGGATCGCTGGATGTCGGGGAGCGCCACGTTGACGACGGTGATGTCGAGCAACAGCATGAATGTCGCGGTGCAGACGGCGATCAGCGTCCACCATTTACGGTCGAGCGAGGTCATGGCGGGGCTCCTTCCTCTGGTCGGGGGAGCGCGGCGGCCCTGGGCCGCCAATTATAGATCCAATACGTATTGTATCTATTAATCGACGGAGGTCAATCCCTGGTCTCCGCGTGATCGGCCGCCTGGACCCCCGAGCCGTCGTCGATGTACCCGCCCAGCAGGACCAGCAAGCGCTCGAAATCGGCGTCGACCACCGAGGCCGCATGGTTCCGGAACCGCCCGGAGACCTCGGAAACCGTGAATCCCAACACAGCGGAGCTTATGAGGCGCTCGGTCTGGGCCGCGCGGTCCCGATCCAGACCGCCCTCTTCCAGCGCGCGCTGGACGGCGCTGCGCACCCCGACCGCCTCGTCCGTTACCGCCGGCCGGGACAGCAGCAGGGGGAACACCCCCGGGTGTCGCCGACCCGCCCGACGCAGGGCCCTGGCCATGGTGGCCAGTCGGTCGGCGCGGGTGAGGGTGTCCGGCGGGACCTGGACCTCGGTCAGCAGCCGCTCCACCAGCCCGTCGAGGAGGGCGGCCTTGTCGCCCACATGGCGGTAGAGCGCCATCGGCGTGACGCCGAGCCTGCTGGCCACGCCCTGCATGGTCACGGCGTCGAGCCCCGACTCGTCAGCCAGGTCCATCGCCGCGTCGAGCACGACGGCCCGGTCGATGAGGGGTGGTCTTCCCACCCGGATAAGTATATACTATATAGTTATGCGCATCCTCCTCTCGGACGGTTCCGGGCTGACGGCCCGCCAGGTGGCGGCCCGGCTGGCCGGGGCGGGCCACACCGTGGATGCCCTGGCCCCCGACCCCTTCTGCCTGTGCCGGTTCACCCGCCACGTCGGCCACATCCGCCGTGTCCCGCCCTACGGCGGCGGTCCGACGGCCTGGCTGGATGCGGCGCTCGAGACCTACGCGGACGGTGGCTACGACCTCTTGTTCCCCACCCAGGAGCAGGCGGCCCTGCTCGCCGCGGTGCCCCGACGGCTGCGGGAGGCCGGGGTCACGACGGTCGTACCGACCTTCGATGCTCTCGCCGCGGTCCAGGACAAGGCGTCCGCACTGCGGACCCTCGAGCGTCTCGGCATCCCCCAACCGCCCGGGGCCGTCGGGTTGGGAGGATGGGACCACTTCCCCGCCTTCGTCAAGCAACCGATCGGCACGGCCTCGGGGGGTGTGCGGAGGGTGGCGTCGGCCGCCGACCTGACCGCGGCGGAACTGGAATCGCCCGACCTCGTCGTACAGGCCGTCGCCGAAGGGCCCCTCGCCATGTGCCAGGCCGTGTTCGACCGGGGTCTGATGGTGGCGTTCCACGCCAATCTCCGCATCGGTGAGGGGGCCAACGGCGGTGCCAGCAGGAAACGAAGTGTCGATCTGCCCGCGGCCCGGTCGTGGCTGGAGGCGCTGGGCTCCGGTCTCGGCTGGCACGGTGGCTTGTCCGCCGACGTCATCGTCGGTGCCGGTGGCCCGCTGTTCATCGACGTCAACCCCCGCCTGGTCGAGCCGAACAACGCCTGGTACTCGGGAGTCGACCTGGTCGGGGCCATGGTCGCCACCGCCACCGGGGAGAGCCCGGCCGTCCAGGGCCCCGCCCGGGCCGGTGTCGCCACCCACCAGACCCTGCTCGCCGTCCTCGGGGCGGCTCAACAGGACCGGGGCCGGCGGGGCGTCGTGAGGGAGCTGGCCGACGCGTGGCGGCACCGCGGTCACTATGCGGGGAGTGTCGAGGAGCTGACGCCGGTCCGTGGGGATCCCCTGGCTGGCGTCCCGCTGGTCATGGCGTCGGTCGCCACCGTCGCCCGGCCGGCCAGCTGGGCTTGGTTCACTTCGGCCAGTGTGCAGAACTACGCCCTCACCGCCGAGGCGTGGGACGAGGTCCGCGGGTGTGCCGAGGGACCCTCGGCGAATGCCACCTCCATCGCCCGGTGAGCTCCCGCCGGGCCGGAGCTCGGGGCGTGGCTCAGGTGGCGGGTGGCGTGAAGACCTGTTCGAGGATCCCGTCGATGCCCGAACCGTGCAACGTCATCCCGCCGTCGACCACGATGTTCTGGCCGGTGACGAAACGGGCCAGATCGGAGCACAAGAAGACCACGACGTCGGCGATGTCCTCGGGCACGCCGACCCGGCCGAGGGGGGTGGTCCGCTCGAACCGCTCACGTTCGTTCGGGAGGAACTGCAAAAGGGGCTCGGTCAGTGCCGTCATGATCATGCCGGGCGACACCGAGTTGACGCGGATGTGCGGGCCGTACTCGAGGGCGGCCGACGCAGTGATGGCGGCCACCCCGGCCTTGGCCGCCGAGTAGGGGGCCTCGCCGGCGGCCGGCCGGGTGCCGCTGATCGACGCCGTGGACACGACGCTTCCCCCGTCCGAACTCAGCAGGTGGGGGATGGCGGCCCGGAAGCCCAGGTAGACGCCCGTGAGGTTGACCGCCACCAGGCGGTTCCACTCGACCGGGTCCCATTGGTGCAGCGGTGACAGGCTGCCGATGCCGGCGTTGTTGAACAGGATGCTGATCCCGCCCATGGCCTTGGCCGCACCGTCGACGGCGTCCCTCAGGCCGTCCGGGTCGGTGACGTCGGCGACGAAGCGGTGGCCTCCGATCTCGCGGGCGACCTCGGAGGCCCCGTCGCCGTTCAGGTCGACGACAGACACGACGGCACCCTCCTCGGCCATCCGTCTCGCCGTGGCGCGCCCGATCCCCGACGCCCCCCCGGTGACCACCGCCCGCTGACCGTCCAACAGACCCATGCTGTCCGTCCTTCCTCCCGCCGTCAGGGACGGGACACGCTCGGTGCGCCCCCGAGTAGCTCCCGGAGCGCGGGTCGGTTGAGCTTGCCCAGCACGCTGACGGGCAGGTCCTCGGCGAATACCACGAACTCGGGTGCCTTGTAAGTGGCCAGATGGCCTGTGCAGTGAGCGACGAGCTCCTCGGGGGTCACGGGGCCCGAGGTCACGACCACGGCGCCCACCCGTTCCCCAAGCTCGGTGTCGGGTATCCCCACCACCCCGACGTCGGCGACGAGCGGGTGCGAGCGGAGCACCTCTTCCACCTCGACGGGACCGAACTTCTCGCCCCCGCGGTTGATCGTGTCGGAGATCCTGCCCGACAGGTAGAGGTAGCCCTCGTCGTCCTGGTGGCCGATGTCGCCGGTGTGCAACCAGTCGGCGGTCGTGTTCTGCTTCGCCCGGACGAGGAACTCGCCCACCTCCCCCAGTGCCACCGTGGCCCCCGACTCGGGGTCGACGATGGTCACCTCCACACCGGCCAAGGGCCGGCCCACCGAGCCGAACCGGTCGCCCCGACGGTGGTCGTCGGGGGTCAGGGCCGCGTAGGCACCCAGCG
The DNA here is from genome assembly GCA_963725395.1 of uncultured Acidimicrobiales bacterium. Lineage (GTDB taxonomy): Bacteria > Actinomycetota > Acidimicrobiia > Acidimicrobiales > RAAP-2 > Bog-756. The sequence continues at coordinate 361,903 of CAVRYH010000009.1, forward strand.
TCTCGGTCTGGCCGAAGGTGTTCGAGAAGTCGACCGAGGGGAGGGCGGCGACGGCCCGTTCGACGAGATCCACCGGTGCGGCCGCCGCCCCGTAGCTCAGCGCCTTGAGCGAGGTCAGGTCGGTGGTGGCGAACCGGGGATGGTCGAGCACCCGGCGGAGCATGGTGGGCACCACGAAGGTCTGGGCCACCCGGCGGCCCTCGACGAGGGCCAACCAATCGCCGGCGTCGAACCTGGGCAGCATCACCATCTGCTTGCCCTGGTGCAGCGAGACGAACAGGCCGAGGGTGCCGGCGATGTGGAAGATGGGCGCCGACATCATGTCGACGACCTGGGGCACCGCCGGGTCGATGGGCTTGGCGTAGAAGGCCAGCCGGTCGGCCACGACCGCGTGACTGATGGCGATGGGCTTCGGCAGCCCGGTGGTTCCGCTCGTGAACAGCACGAGCGCGGTGTCCTCAGCACCTGTCCCGTCGACGCGGTCGCCCCCGATCACGTCAACGCCGGGAGCTCCCCCGAACAGGTCCTCCTCGAGGAGCACCGGACCTTCGATCACCGAGCCGAGCCCGGCGGCGAAACTCCCACCGGCGACGCCGACTCGTGCCCCGACCAGCTCGGCCAGCTGCCCGAGCTCGCCCGGTGTCAGGTAGGCGTTCATCTGGGCGGTGGCCGCCCCGATCCGGGCCGCCGCGAAGATGGTGGCCACCGAGAGGACGCTGCTCAGGTTGACCAGGGCCACCCGGTCCCCGGGTCCGACCCCGGCCGCCGACAGTGTGGCGGCAGAGCTCCGGATGAGCGACTCGAGCCGGCGATAGGTGGTCTCCTCGCCGTCCACAAACAGGGCCACCCGGTCGGGCACCGCACGCAGCGGCGGATCGATGGCGAACCCGACGTTCACGACGGTCACGTGCCGGATCGGCGCCGGGCCCCGAAGTCCGGGCCGGCTGCTCGGGTGCTCACCGTCGTGTGTCCCGTACCGACCTGCCGCACCGTGTCGGTCAGGCGGCCTTTTCGAGGATGTGGACGCCGCAGGCGGAGCCCAGCCCGATCACATGGGCCAGGCCGACCCTGGCCCCTTCGATCTGGCGGTTGCCCGCCTCGCCCCGCAGGTGGGTGGCCAACTCCCAGACGTTGGCGATGCCGGTGGCGGCGATGGGGTGTCCCTTGGACTCCAGTCCCCCCGACACGTTGACCGGCGTCGTCCCGTCTCGCCACGTGGCACCCGAGTTGAAGAAGTCGACCGCCCCACCGACCTCACACAGCATCAGGTTGTCGTAGTGGACCAGCTCCGCGGTGGCGAAGCAGTCGTGCAATTCCACGAGGTCGAGGTCGCCCGGCTCCACGCCGGCCTGCTCGTAGGCCTGGGCGGCCGCGTTCCGGGTGAGGGTGTTGACGTCGGGGAGGATCTGGCAGGACTCCTCCCACGGGTCGGTGGTCAGCACCGATGCTGAGATCTTGACGGCCCGGCGCTGCTGCTCCAGCGACAGGGTCTTCAGCTTGGCGCCGCTCACCACGACGGCGGCGGCCGCACCGTCGCAGTTGGCCGAGCACATCGGTCGGGTGTTGGGGTAGGCGATCATCACGTCGCCCATGATCTGCTCCAGCGACATCTTCTTCGAGTAGGCCGCCTTCGGGTTGAGGGTCGAGTGCGAGTGGTTCTTCTCGCTGATGCGGGCGAAGAGCTCGAAACTGGTCCCGCCGTACTTGTGGCCGTACTCCATGCCGATCTGGGCGAAGACCCCGGGCATGATCTCCGTGCCGATCCGACCGTCGACCGGGGCCACGGCCCCGTAGCGGCCCGACGGGGTCCAGGTGTCCGAGTCCTGACCGCGGCTCCCACCGGCCAGCAGCCCGGCACCGGACAGCTTCTCCACGCCGAACGCCAGTCCCATGTCGGTCTCACCCGCCTTGACCGCCATGCAGGCCACGCGCAGCGCGGTGGCCCCGGTGGCGCAGGCGTTGGCCACGTTGTAGACGGGGATGCCGGTCTGGCCCAGTTGCTTTTGCACCTGCTGTCCGATGCCGGCGTTGGCGGCCATCAGGTTGCCGGCGCCGATGACCCCCATGTCCTTCATGGTGACGCCCCCGTCGGCCAGTGCACCGAGCACCGCTTCCGAGGCCAGGTCGACCAGATCGAGGTCCGGGTGCTTGCCGAACTTGGTCATGTGGATCCCGAGGATCCACAGGTCGTCTGCTGCCATGGTGGTCGTGTTCTCCTTCGCTACTTGTTGCCGGCGGGTTCGAAGCCGAACCCGATCGCCTCGGTGCCCTCACTGTCGGGTCCGATGGGCTGGGTGGCCAGGCGGACGGGCATCCCGAGCGTCACATGCTCCGGGTCGGGTTCGACGTTGATCAGGTTGGCCCGCACGCTCGTGCCCCCGCAGTCGACCAGGGCGGCGACGTAGGGCACCGGCACCCCGGGAGCGGCGAAGCTCACGATGGTGAAGGCCCGGACCTCACCCTCGGTGGGGATGTCCACCCGGTGGAACTCGGTCTGGCCACAGGCCGCGCACGCGTTGCGCCGGTCGAAGAACCGGGCGCCACAGGCGGTGCACTCGTTGGCCACCAGATGCGGATCGTCGCCGAGCACCAGATAGTCGACCAGCGGAATCTGCTCGGTCATCGCCCCCACTCCCGTCGTCATGTCCACTCCGTTCGTTTGCCGACACCGTAGCGGGAAGGCAATTGGGTCGCTACCTCGTGGTCGGAGGACCGTGACCGCTCCGACCGGCAACCGCCGCTTCGACCCGTTACTGTGAACGCCGTGCACAAGGCAAAGCGGGCACTCGTCCTTGCGGCTGCGCTGGTCGTGCTGGCCACGGTCGGCATCGTTGCCTACGGCTCGACTTCGGCTCAGGCATCTTCCACCCCGGTCAGGACGATCACGCTCAGCCAGGCCCTCTCCTATACGCCGAAGGCGCCGGCCGGGGCGACCGACGACTACCACTGCACGTTGCTCGACCCGCATGTGACCCATGACTCCTACATCATCTCGAGCCAGTTCTTCCCGGGCAGCAGCGAGGACCACCACGCCATCCTCTTCCTCGTCCCGCCAGACCTGGCCGCCCAGGCTGAGGCCGACAACGTGGGTGGAAGGGGCTGGACCTGCTTCGGGGAGACGCCCCTTCCCAACACCGGACTGGCCCAGATCTCCAACACCCCGTGGCTCAGTGCCTGGGCCCCGGGCCACGGTGCGGACGACCTGCCCAAAGGCACCGGCATCCGCCTGCCGGCCGGGAGCTTGGTCGTCATGCAGGTCCACTACAACCTGCTGGTCGGGGACAAGCCGGTCAAGAACTCCCTGGTGCTCCACACGGTCCCGGCATCGACGCCGCTCCTGCCGCTCAACCTGGACCTGATGCCCGCACCCCCTGACGTCCCGTGTCCCGCCGGGGTGACCGGCCCCCTGTGCAACCGGGCGGCATCCCTGGCCAACCTGGGTAAGCGCTTCGGCCAGAGCGCCGTCACGTTCGTGAACACCATCGAGGCGGTCTGCGGCCGCAACCCCGCCGACCCGCCGGCCGGTGATTCGACGTCCTGCAGCTGGCCCGTCTACCGGAGCGGCTACATCGTCAGGGTGGGGGCCCACATGCACCTGCTCGGTGCGACGTTCAAGATGGTCCTCAATCCGGGGACGCCCGAGGCCAAGACCGTCCTCGACGTGCCCAACTACAACTTCCACTACCAGCGCGCCTACAACCTGAGCACGCCGGTGGCGGTCAAGGCGGGTGACGAGGTCCAGGTCACCTGCACCTACGATCCGCAGCTGGCCCAGGAGCTCCCCGCCCTGCGCAAGGTCCCGCCCCACTTCGTCACCTGGGGCGACGGTTCGTCGGACGAGATGTGCCTCGGCCTGATGTGGACGTCACAGACCCTTCCCAACCCCCACGACCCGCTGTGATGGTCCCTGCTCCCTCCACGCGGCCGCTGAGGCGTTGGCTGGGCCCGGTCCTGGTGCTCGCCGCCCTCTCCCCGGTGCTGTTGGCCGGATGTGGTTCGAGCAACTCGTCCTCCGCCACGACCACCAAGGCCACCACCGCCACCACGTCGGCGGCCTCGACCACCACAACGTCCTCCGGGGTGGCTCCGGCGGTGTACGACATCCGCACCGGCACGGTGAAGGGTCTCGGGACCGTACTCGTCGACGGCCAGGGGTTCACGCTCTATCTGTTCGAACCGGACAAGCAGTCGGGCAACTCGACGTGCTACGGAAGCTGTGCCCAGGGCTGGCCACCGATCCTGCTCCCGACCGGTATCACCGCGCCGGTGGCTGGGCCGGGGGTGCAGTCGTCGTTGCTCGGGACGACTCACCGCACCGACGGCACCACCCAGGTGACCTACAACAAATGGCCGCTTTATCTGTGGGTCGGGGACTCCGTGCCCGGCCAGGCCACGGGCCAGGCGCTCAACAACGACGGCGGGCTGTGGTACGCCCTGTCGCCGAGCGGTCAGGCCATCACCACCCACCCGTAACGGGCTGACCGACCGGGTCGAGAGCGGAGGCAGTGTGAGGCTGCGCGAGGACTCCAAGCTCTTCCACCTCGGGATCGGGCGCCCGTTCGCCGGAACACCCATCAAGCGCTCCGTCGCCGACCTGGATATCCGGATCCGGACAGAAGACGCGAAGCTTTTGCGGGAGCTGACGCTGGACACCAGTCGCATCTACCGACCTCGCGGCAAGACCTGAAGATCTAACCTGGCCGCAGGTTCCGGTCTCCGATGTCTCGCGACATCACAAGAGAGCGGGCGACGGGAATCGAACCCGCGTTCCGAGCTTGGGAAGCTCGTGTTCTGCCTCTGAACTACGCCCGCGTGCAGGCGTCACCCTATCGCCTGGACCGACTCCTCCGAGGACGGCGAAGACGACCGTCCGGTTACCGCGACGAGGAGCGCGACGACGGCGAGGGAGGTGACAGCGAGCAGCATGTCGACCGAAACGAGGAGCAGGTCGGCCATGGACCGCCCGACGGCCATGGCGACGAGCGTGACGACGCCTACGACAACGGCAGCCCCGACCACCGGCCACTCGGTGCGGGTCCTGTGGCGACCGTGGGCGGGTCTGGTGAGCGCCAGGGACGACACCAGCGCGAGGACGGCGAAGACGAGGGCCGGTGGGTGCCACGGAGCCGATGCGATCAGACCCGTCCGCGTGTAGCCCTGGAGGACGGCCAGGGTGGCCAGCACCACCAGGCCCGACGAGGCCAGCCCGGACGCGCGGCATGTGGGGCTGACGCTCCGGGGCCGTGAACCCCGCCGTGCCGCCTCTGCCAGGCCGTTCACCGGCGAGAGGACCATCCATCGCACCCCTCTGGGCGAGGTAGATCTGGCCTTCGTAGGGAGGAGCCGCGTTGGCGCCGGTGCTCACCTCGGCGCGCACGGGCCTCAAATTGCGGGTGACCGCCGTCCCTCTCCTCGAATGTGCCATGGCCCTCCCGCCTCGCCGAGCCCCCGGAATCGCCGCCACGCTCCGCAGTCTCCCGGCCGCCAGGGGCTCGACTTGGAATCCGCCGCCCTTCCGCTGTCAGTATCACCCCAAAAGTGGCCGATTGCAATCCCTGGTTGCAATCGGGTCGTGGTTGGATCTCGGGGACGGTCGGAGAGGGAAGCTGCTCGGCTGACAGGCCCGGAGTCTGCCCGTGCGGCGCAGGTGAACCGGCCAGAGGTCGCTCGCCGACGTTCTTTCGCTTATTCGAGCTCGACCCGGGATTGAGCGCCGGGTTCTAGGTCTTTTCGGCAATTATACGGAATATACTAGATTTATCGACCGGGACGGGACTACTCCTGGGTGCGCCGGCCCCACTATCGTCTGAGCGGCATGGTTCTCTCCGACCGCTCCATACGTGAGGCACTGGCCGCCGGCCGCATCGCCATCGACCCCTTCGACGACAGCTGTGTCCAGCCGTCGTCGGTCGACCTCCATGTCGACCAGTATTTCCGGCTGTTCCGCAACCACACGAGCAGGGTGATCGACGTGCGCGAGAACCAGGAGGACCTGACCGAGCTGGTCGACACCGGTGAGGAGCCGCTGATCCTCCATCCTGGCGAGTTCGTGCTCGGTTCCACCAAGGAGAAGGTCACCCTGCCCGCCGACCTGGTCGCACGACTAGAAGGCAAGTCCTCGCTCGGCCGCCTGGGCCTCCTCATCCACTCGACGGCCGGGTTCGTCGACGCGGGCTGGGACGGACACCTCACACTCGAGCTCTCCAACGTGGCCAATCTGCCCATCACTGTGTACCCGGGTATGAAGATCGGCCAGATCAGCTTCCTGCAGATGACCACGGCGGCCGACCACCCCTACGGCTCCGACGGGCTCAAGTCGAAGTACCAGGGCCAGTGGGGTCCCACCCCCAGCCGGTACGCGGACAACTTCCGACCGTGACCGGTGGCTGGCCGACGGGGTGCCCCGGCTTTGTTACTCTTCAGTAACCATCTAGGAGGAACGTAGTGCCCCTCAGACTCGCCCTCGGGCTCGGCATCACCGCGGTGATGTTCGCGATAGCCGGTCGCCGGTTCTTCTGGCTCTACCAGCTGATCTCGGCCGGGGAACCGGCGGTGCCGTCGCGCTTCAAGGACGTGCCCCGGCGCATCAAGGCCGAACTGGTCGAGGTGGGCGGTCAGAAGAAGCTGTTGCAGTGGACCGTGCCCGGCCTGGCCCACGCCTTCACGTTCTGGGGCTTCACCGTGCTGTTCCTCACGATCATCGAGGCCTTCGGTTGCCTGTTCCAGCGCAACTTCCACATCCCGGTGATCGGCCACCTCGCCGTCATCGGGTTCTTGGAGGACTTCTTCGCCGTGGCGGTCATCGTCTCGCTGGCCGTGTTCGTCGGAATCCGGGTCAAGCACTCACCCAAGCGCGAGAACCGGCGGTCCCGGTTCTTCGGTTCCCATACCGGAGCCGCCTGGTTGGTGCTGTTGATGATCTTCGGCGTGATCCTCTCCCTCCTGTTGTACCGGGCCGCCCAGGTCAACACCGGCAACTTCCCCTACGGATGGTGGGCCTTCGCCTCCCACGGCCTGGCCAACGTGCTCAAGCCGCTCGGCACCGGGGTGAACAGCGTCATCGAGACGGTGGCCCTGTTGGCCAACATCACCATCATCACGGGCTTCCTCGTCTTCGTCTCGTACTCGAAGCACCTCCACATCTTCCTGGCCCCCATCAACGTGGCCACCTCGCGCCGACCCCGCGCCCTAGGAGCGCTGGCGTCCACCCCCGACATGTCGATGGAGGACGTGGGCGAGGAGGACGAGGTGGTCTTCGGGGCCGGCCGTATCGAGGACTTCTCGTGGAAGCAGCTCCTCGACATGGCCACATGCACCGAGTGCGGGCGTTGCCAGTCCCAGTGTCCGGCGTGGAACACGGGCAAACCCCTCTCGCCCAAGCTCTTGATCATGGACCTCCGGGACAACCTCTTCTCCTCGGCCGACCGCGTGATGGCGAAGAACCGGGCGGCCGGCGTCGAGGTGGAGACCCTCGTCCCCTCGGTCATCGACCCCGACGTGCTGTGGTCGTGCACGACCTGCGGCGCGTGCGTCGAGCAGTGCCCGGTGGACATCGAGCACATCGACACCATCATCGACATGCGTCGGTACGAGGTGCTGATGGAGTCGAAGTTCCCGACCGAGGCCGGCCTCATGCTGCGCAATGTGGAGAACCAGGGCGATCCCTGGGGGCTGGGCTCGTCCAAGCGCACCGACTGGATCGACGCCCTCGACTTCGAGGTCCCGGTGATCACGGGCACTATCCCCGACGATGTCGAGTACCTCTACTGGGTCGGCTGCGCGGGCGCCCTCGACGAGCGGGCTCGCAAGGGTGCCCAGGCCACGGCGCGCATGCTCCATCGCGCCGGGGTCACCTTCGGCATCCTCGGGCCGAAGGAGTCATGCACAGGTGACCCGGCCCGCCGGCTCGGCAACGAGTACCTCTACCAGGAGCAGGCCCGGATGAACATCGAGACGCTCGAGAACGCCGGGGTGAAGAAGGTCATCGCCACTTGCCCGCACTGCTTCAACTCCCTGGCCAACGAGTATCCGTCCCTCGGCGGGAATTTCGAGGTGATCCACCACAGCCAGCTGCTCGATCATCTGGTCACCGCGGGAAAGCTGACCCCGGGCGGTGGCTACCAGGGCACGGTGACCTACCACGACCCCTGTTACCTGGGCCGGCACAACCGGGTGTTCGACGAGCCCCGTTCGGTCATCGACGCCATCCCCGGAGCCACGCAGGTGGAGATGCGACGCTGCCGCGAGAAGGGCTTCTGTTGCGGAGCGGGTGGTGCCCGCATGTGGCTGGAGGAGAACATCGGCAAGCGGGTCAACATGGAACGGACAGAAGAGGCCCTCGGCACGGGTGCCGACGTGGTGTCAACCGCCTGTCCCTACTGCATGATCATGTTGGACGACGCCGTGCGGGCCAATGCCAAAGAGGACGACGTGCGTGTCCTCGACCTGTCCCAGCTGCTCGAGGAGTCGATGGGTGGTCAGGAGAACGTCGCCACCGTCGCGCAGGTGGGTGCACCCGCCGATGGGTCAAGCGGAGACGAGGTCACCGCCGCAGGGGACGCCGGAACCCAGTGACGCTCCGGTCCGCGACCCGGACCGGAACGATCAGCCAAAGGCGGCGGCGTCGGCCTCCCGCACGCGGTTGGCCATGGCCGCCAGCAGCTTGCGGGCGATGCTCGGCACCGACTGGAGGACGCTGTTGAACTGGCGTTGACTGAGGACGACCAGGTCCATCTCGGTGTCGGATACCACCGTGGCCGAGCGCGGTTTGCGGTCGAGCAGGGCGAGCTCGCCGAAGTAGCCACCGGGTCCGAGGGTGGCCACCTTCTTGCCGTTGCGGGTGACGGTGGCGGAGCCGCTCACGATGAGGAAGAACTCGAGTCCGAACCGGCCCTCCTCCACGATGACCTTTCCCGCGGGGACGGTCACCTCGTCGAGCGAGCTGCGGATCTTGCGCAGTTCGGAGGCGCTACAGCCGGAGAACAACCAGACGGACTTGAGATCGAGGGCCTTGCGGGCGACCATGACGGGAGGCTACCGCGCGGCGCCCGGGGCGCGCCGGGGTTGCGCCGGCGCCGCTGCTACAGTCCTGCGATCGCTGGAGCACCGCAGCCGGGCGGGCACAGACCGACCGTCGAAATGGTGGCAGAAACGATGACCGCCTCGGGCCAATCCCCACCTGCGGGGGAGGATTCGACAGGACCAACTGAGGGGGCGGTGTCGTCGGCCGCAGCCCCGGGTGCAGGGTCGGCCGCGGACCCAGATGCACGGTCGGACGCCAGCCCGGTCGGAACGTCGGACCGTCCGGTCACCACCCTGCGCGGCGCCGGCGTCGAGGTTGAACCGGGGCGGGCCAGGCAGCTGGTGCTGGTGGGGTGCCTGGTCGTCCTCGCCGTCACCGCGGTAATCCTTCTCGTCGCCGGCATCCAGAAGAACGCGCAGGCGGACGGGCTGCACCAGCACGGGGTGGACGTCGCGGTCACGGTGACGAGCTGCTCCGGCCAGTTGGGGGGGAGCGGGTCGAACGGCGCGGGGTACGCGTGCAAGGGCACGTACTCCTTCGACGGCCGTCAGTACCACCAGTCCATTCCCGGGGACAGCCTCCTCCAGGCGGGTTCGGTGATCCGGGGAGTCGTGGCCACGGACGACCCGAGCCTCCTCTCGACGCCGGCCCTGGTGGCCCGCCAATCAGCCTCGTGGAAGGTGTTCATCGCCCCGGCCTGCCTGTTCGTCGCCTTCGCCGTCATCCTGACCGTGGTCGTGTTGCTCCGTCGAGGCGGCAACGACGTCGACGCCGACACGTGACCGCACGTGGTTTCGGCAAGGGGAGCGGCGCGATACCCTCGTGCATGCCCCGCGCCGATCAGGACGATTTCGACGACGTCCCGGCCCCGTCGAGCCGCTGGGACCGGTTCACCGGGCGGATCAGCAACTTCATGCTGAAGGACCCGGGGGCCGGGGCATCGAAGAGGAGCGTGACCGGGGACAACGGCCCGACGACGATCCCCGAGATCGAGGCGGCCATCAAGCGGGCCGACGACAAGGAACGGCTCATCGGCCTGCTGGCCGCGCCCGTCGCCGCCGCTATCGGGCTGTTGGTCACGGCCACACTGCTGGCCCACGACCCCAAGGGCGCCAAGCACGTGAGTCCCTCGCTGTATCTCGAGCTCTGCGCGGTCACCATGGTGCTGGCCTTTTTGATACTGGTCATGGCATGGCTCCGGAAGCGCACCTTCCTCGGTATCGCCATGGCGCTGTTCGGGCTGTCGATCTTCAATCTCCACTACTGGGGTTTCGGTCTCCCCTTTATCATCGGGGGCGCTTGGTACCTGGTTCGCTCCTACCGGCTGTCGGAGAAGCTGAAGCTGGCCAAGGCCGGCAACTCGCCGGGTGCGGCACCGCGTTCCAACGCATCGCGCCCCCAACCGTCGAAGCGTTACACGCCCCCGACGACATCCTCGCGGCGCTCACCCAAGCCCAAACCCGGCAAAGAGCTCGAAGCGGGCTGAGCCCGCGGCCGGAACCCTCCCGGCCCCTGTGGCGGTTCCCTTCGTCATGAGGGCGGCGCCGCAGCCGACGGTTCGGATCCCCGTCTGTTGATTGCCGCCGGCTGACCGCTCGCGGCCCGGTGGCGGAAGCCGACGAGTCGGGGTGCAGGCTGGCCGCTCTGGCCGCCGGTCCGACCATCCCGGTTGTGCCCCCGGGGGCACGGTCACCCACCTTCTGTTTCCGGGTTTTCGTCCCCCACCAGGGACGTTGTATCAGTTCACAGACTGGTAACACGGATGTGACCGTGCCGAAATCCCTGGCAAGCATTGTTTGCGGCGTCAAGGCGACAACTGCCCGTCTTGACCTCGGCGGCCACCTACCTCAGGGCGGGACGGTCACCGAGAAGCAGTTACCCGAAAGGAGCACTCAAACCGTGCTAGCCGCAGCAGTGAGTTACGTCCCCTATCCAAGCTGGTTGAACCCCGGCGACAACACGTGGCAGCTCGTCGCCGCCACCTTCGTCGGGTTGATGAGCCTCCCCGGACTGGCGGTCCTCTATGCGTCGATCGTCCCGAAGAAGTGGGCGGTCAATGTGGTGGCGATGATGTTCGCCGGGTTCTCCCTCGTCTTGCTGGCCTGGTTCCTCTGGGCGTACAAGATGGGCTTCGGCGCCGTCTCGATCGGCCACGGCGTGACCGAGGTCAACGGAACCGCCGTGCAACACGACCTCACCGGGGTCGGATGGGTCAAACACTTCTTCGACAACCTCGTCGGTGTACCGGGCCCGGTCACCAGCAGTCTCGGCGAACAGGGCCAGGCGGTGTCGGCAGCGAACACGCTCATCCCGTTCCACTTCCCGACGGCGTCGCTGGCCTACTTCCAGTTGGTATTCGCCGCCATCACGCCCCTTCTGTTCATGGGGAGCGTGCTCGGGCGCATCAAGTTCAGCGCCTGGTGCCTGTTGGTGCCGCTGTGGACGACGTGCGTGTACTCGGTTGACGCCTTCCTGCTGTGGGGCGGTGGCTACTTCGCCCAGGAGGGCGCGCTCGACTTCTCGGGTGGGTACGTCATCCACATGTCCGCCGGCGTGTCGGGATTCGTGGCCGCATGGGTCCTCGGCCCCAGACTGCTGCGGGACCGACAGCACTTCCTGCCCAACAACCTGGTCATGGCGGCGGTCGGCGCCGGGATCCTGTGGCTCGGTTGGAACGGGTTCAACGGTGGTGACCCGTACTACGCGGGTGCCAGCGCCGCCGGTGCCGTGGTCAACACCAACCTGGCCACCGCGGCCGGGGTGCTGACCTGGGTGGCACTCGACGCCTGGCTCTCGAAGGAGAAGAAGCCCACCTTCCTAGGTGCCGTGAACGGCATGATCTGCGGCTTGGTGGGCATCACACCCTGCGCCGGCTGGGTCAACGGCCAGGGTGCGATCTACGTCGGGATCATCTGCTGTGCGATCGTGTGGGTGGCATGGAACTTCCTCTCCAAGGTCCGTCCGTTCTCCAAGGTCGACGACGCCCTCGGTGTCATCTACACCCACGGCATCGCCGGTTTCTTCGGTGGACTGCTCCTCGGCATCTTCGGCGACCCGAACATGCTCGAGTACGGTTGCGGCCACCTCGACTCCTCCGGGCAGGTGATCGCCACCACGGCGACGCAGTACGCCACGGCCAAGGGGAGCTGCGTACCGTTCGGGGTCGACGGACTCATTTACACCGGCTCGGCCCACCAGCTGTGGGAACAGTTCCGGGCAGCCGTGTTCGTCATCCTCTGGTCGGCGGTCATCACCTTCATCCTGATGAAGATCGTCGGTTGGGTCCTGAGGGGCGCCCGCTACAAGGACGAGATCCTCGAGGTCGGCGACCTGGCCATCCACGGTGAGGAGGCGTTCCCCGAGGAGACGTTCGCCGAGCGGGTGGGAGCAATGGCCATGGCCGGGGATTCACCGGCTGTCTCGGTGACATCGTCGCCACCTGACGACGGGTCCCCTCCGGGCGGATCAGGCAGCTGACAGAACCACTACGAACCCAAGGAGATACTGAACAATGAAGCTGATCGTAGCGGTGCTGAAGCCGTTCAAACTTGACGAGGTGAAGGAGTCCCTCAAGGCACTCGGGGTGCACGGCATGACGTTGACCGAGGCCCAGGGCTTCGGTCGGCAACGGGGGCACACCGAGGTCTACCGGGGAGCGGAGTACGAGGTCGAGTTCGTGCCGAAGATCCGGCTCGAGGTCCTCGTCGACGACGCCCAGGTCGACTCGGTCACCAACGCCATCGTCGATGCCGCGGGGACCGGGAAGATCGGTGACGGCAAGGTCTGGATCGTCCCCGTCGAGGAGGTCGTCCGGGTGAGGACGGGTGAGCGGGGTCCGGACGCCCTCTGAGCGCATCTCGGCGGAACCAGAACGGTGGCGTCTGTGGGGACGGACGACACCGCCAGCAAGGCGAAGGACCGGCTCTTGGGAGCCGGTCCTTCGTTCGTCGTGGGGCTCCTGAACCGGCGTGGATCCGGTCCGGGCTGATCAACCGGCTTGGCGGGCCACCGCCTCGGCCGCGGCGCGGGCCGCCTCCGGGTCGCCGAGATACCGACCCGAGCGCACGGTCAGATCGTCGGACAGCTCGTAGACGAACGGGATGCCCGTCGGGATCTCGAGGCCGGTGATCTCGTCGTCGCCGATACCGTCGATGTGCTTGCGGAGCGCCCGCAGGCTGTTCCCGTGGGCCACCACGAGGACCGCCCCGCCCCGGGCCCCTTCGGCCAGGAGGTCGGGCACGATGGCGTCCTCCCAGTAGGGGAGGGCCCGGGCCACGACGTCGGCCAGGCACTCCGTCGACGGCAGGACCTCGGCGGGTACGTCCCGGTAGCGGGGATCGCCGGCCGGATGGTGCTCGCTCCCGGCGGCGACCGGCGGCGGCGGCGTGGCGTAGCTCCGTCGCCACTCTTTGACCTGGGCCTCGCCGAACTCGGCGGTGGTCTCCTTTTTGTTCTTGCCCTGGAGGTTGCCGTAGTGGCGCTCGTTGAGGCGCCAGTGGCGACGCACCGGGAGCCAGCTGCGCCCGGCCACGTCGAGGGCCAGTGACGCGGTGCGGACGGCCCGGGTCAGTACCGAGGTGTGGAGAACCCGCAGGTCCAGGCTGTCTTCCGCCTCGAGGAGGCGTCCGGCCTCCCTCGCCTCGGACTCGCCGAGCTCGGTGAGATCGACGTCGTACCAGCCGGTGAACAGGTTGGCGGCGTTCCACTGCGACTGGCCGTGGCGGAGCAGTACCAGTTGGGGCATGGCCCGAGCGTATCCCTTCAGCCTGGTGAGGCCCCTGCCCGACGGTCCGCCGACCGGCCATCGGGGCACTTCACGACGTTATTATAAAAAAGTTATGTCTATAGCACTCAAGTTTGGTATAGTTGCTTTTGTAAGAAATAGGGCTCAGTGTGGATGTGGTTGTTCCGGCCCCGGAAACGGTCGGTTCTCGGGCACGGAGGCACCGGGCGATGTGTCAGACAGAGAAGTCGGCCCCTGGGCCGAACAGAGAAAACGGTGCCCGAGCGGGCAGTGAGTAGGAGGCAGCAACGATGGCCAAGGCCGTAGGAATCGATCTCGGGACCACCAACTCGGTGGTATCCGTACTGGAGGCCGGCGAGCCGGTCGTGATCCCCAATGCCGAGGGTGGCCGGACCACCCCGTCGGTGGTCGGGTTCGCCAAGTCCGGCGAAGTGCTCGTCGGTGAGGTGGCCAAGCGTCAGGCCATCACCAACCCCGACCGCACCATCCGGTCGGTCAAGCGTCACATGGGCACCTCATGGACCGTCGACATCGACGGCAAGGCGTACACGGCCCAGGAGATCTCCGCCCGCATCCTGGGCAAGCTGAAGAGGGATGCCGAGGCGTTCCTCGGTGACACCGTGAGCCAGGCGGTCATCACCGTCCCGGCCTATTTCGACGATGCCCAGCGGACGGCGACCAAGGAGGCCGGCGCCATAGCCGGGCTCGAGGTGCTCCGCATCATCAACGAGCCGACGGCCGCCGCGCTGGCCTACGGGCTCGACAAGGAGGGCGCCGACCAAACCGTCCTCGTGTTCGACCTCGGTGGCGGGACCTTCGACGTGTCCCTCCTCGAGATCGGTGATGGCGTCTTCGAGGTGAAGTCGACCGCCGGTAATTCCAAGCTGGGTGGTGACGACTGGGACCAACGGATCATCGACTGGCTGGTGAAGACGTTCAAGGACACCGAGGGGGTCGACCTCTCGACCGACAAGATGGCCACCCAGCGCCTGCAAGAAGCGGCGGAGAAGGCCAAGATCGAGCTGTCCTCCCTGCAGGAGACCCAGATCAACCTGCCGTTCATCACCGCCACGTCCGAGGGTCCCAAGCACCTCGATGTCAAGTTGACCAGGGCCAAGTTCAATGAGCTGACCGCGGATCTGGTGGATGCCTGCAAGGCACCCTTCGACCAGGCCATCGCCGACTCGGGACTGAGCAAGTCCGACATCGACCATGTGGTGCTGGTGGGTGGGTCCACGAGGATCCCCGCCGTCCAGGAACTGGTCCAGCAGATGACCGGCAAGGAAGCCCACAAGGGCGTCAACCCGGACGAGGTGGTGGCCATCGGCGCCGCCGTGCAGGCCGGTGTCTTGAAGGGCGAGGTCAAAGACGTCCTCTTGCTGGACGTGACGCCGCTGTCCCTCGGCATCGAGACCAAAGGGGCGGTCATGCACCGCCTCATCGAGCGGAACACCACCATCCCCACCAAGCGGAGCGAGGTGTTCACCACCGCCGACGACAACCAGCCCTCGGTCGAGGTCCACGTGCTGCAGGGCGAGCGTGAGATGGCCATGTACAACAAGACCCTGGGCAAGTTCCAGCTCGTCGACCTGCCCCCCGCCCCCCGGGGTGTGCCGCAGATCGAGGTCACCTTCGACATCGACGCCAACGGCATCGTCCACGTCTCGGCCAAGGACCGTGCGACGGGCAAGGAGCAGTCGATGACCATCACCGGCCAGTCCTCGCTGGCCAAGGACGACATCGAGCGCATGGTCAAAGACGCCGAGGCCCATGCCGAGGACGACCGCCGCCGCAAGGAGGAGGCCGAGGTCCGCAACAATGCCGACTCGCTCGTCTACCAGACAGAGAAGCTCCTGAAGGACCAGGGCGAGAAGTTCCAGGGCGACGAGAAGGAGAAGGTCGAGACGGCTCTCTCCTCGTTGAAGGAGTCCCTGGCCGGGTCGGACGTGGAGGCCATCAAGACCTCGACGGAGACACTGTTGACGGCCAGCCAGTCGTTCAGCCAGCGGCTCTACGAGGAGGCGGCCAACGAACAGGCCTCGGCACCCGGAGGAGAGGTCCGGGCCGAGGACGAGACCTCCGACGACGAGGTCGTGGACGCCGAGATCGTCGACGACAAGAGCTGATCCCTGATGACCGGGAGCAATGAGTCTGGTCGTGACGAAGGGCAGTGGGATCCGGAGGCTGACGAGGTCCCCGGGTCCCGCGCCCCTCGCGGGGCGGGAGGTGCCGGACCCGGGTCGGGGGAACCGACCGGGGCGGGCACGGATGAGGACGATGATGACGAGGACGCCGAGGCGGTCGACGCCGAGATCCTCGACGAGGCCGACGTGAGTGCGGCGGTCGACGAGGCCTTCGCCGACGACGACCCACTGGCCCTCGCCCTCAACCAACGGGACGAATACCTCGACTCGCTCCGGCGGCTGCAGGCCGAGTTCGAGAACTACCGGAAGCGGGTGACCAAGCAGCAGGCCGATCAGGTGGCCAGGGCCGCGCTGTCCTTGGTGGACACGCTGCTACCGGTGCTCGACACACTCGACCTGGCCACCGAGCACATCGGTGACGCCGAGTCGACGGACGGACGGGCCCTGCTGGCCGTGGCCGGACAGCTCCACGACGTGCTGACCAAGGCGGGGCTCGAACGGGACTACCCGCTCGGCCAGGAGTTCGATCCGAACGCCCACGAGGCGGTCGGCCACCTCCCGGACGAGGACGAGGGCGCTCCTGTTGGTGGTGAGCCGGTGGTCGGCCAGGTGATGAGGCCCGGTTACCGCTGGCGGGGTGCTGTGGTGCGGCCGGCCATGGTCATGGTGCGGGGCTGAACGAGCAGAAGAAGGGATCAGGTAGACACGGAGTGGCTCCGCAACGGGAATGGTTCGAGAAGGACTACTACAAGACCCTGGGTGTCTCCTCGACGGCGACGGCCAAGGAGATCACCAGCGCGTACCGCAAGCTGGCCAAGAAGCACCATCCGGACACGAACCCCGGTCACGAGGAAACCTTCAAGGAGATCTCGGCCGCATACGACGTCCTCGGTGACACCGAGCGCCGCAAGGAGTACGACGAGGTGCGGGCCATGGGGCCGGCCGCCGGTGCCGGCTTCCCCGGAGGCTTCGGCGGTCCGGGCGGGGGCACCTTCCGGGTCGAGGACATGGGCGACCTCGGCGACCTCTTCGGCGGACTGTTCGGGCGTGGACGGCGGGGCGGGACGAGCGGTCCCCAACGCGGGAGCGACGTCGAAGCGGAGCTCCACCTCTCGTTCGAGGACGCCGTCAAGGGGGTCACCACCTCGGTCAACCTGACCACCGATGTGCGGTGCCACACCTGCGCGGGGAGCGGATCTGCGCCCGGCACCCAACCGGCCACCTGTCCCCGGTGCAACGGCTCGGGGACCCTCCAGGACAATCAGGGTCTGTTCTCCCTCAGCCAGATCTGCCCCCAGTGCGGCGGCCGGGGAACGGTGGTGACGACCCCGTGCCCGACGTGCCACGGCACCGGTGTGGAGCACCGCAACCGCTCGGTCAAGGTGCGCATCCCCGCCGGGGTGGAGGACGGCCAGCGGATCAGGGTCAAGGGCCGGGGTGCGGCCGGGCGCGGGAACGCCCCGAGCGGCGACCTCTACGTGGTCGTCCGTGTCGACCGCCACGGCCTGTTCGGTCGGCGCGGTCGCAATCTCACCCTGACCGTCCCGGTCTCCTACCCTGAGGCCACATTGGGCACCACGCTCAAGGTCCCGACCCTCACCGACCCGGTTTCGCTCAAGGTGCCGGCGGGGACCCCGTCGGGCCGCACCTTCAGGGTGAAGGGTCGGGGCGTGCCCGCCGGCCGGAAGAGCTCCACGGGCGACCTGCTGGTCACCGTGGAGGTGGCCGTGCCCCAGACCCTGACCGACGAGCAGCGCGCCGCCGTCGAGGCGCTGGCATCGGTCGTCGAACCGCCGGCCCGTGACGTACTGGGGGTCTGAGATGAGCGAGGATCCCCGCAGCCGTGCCGTCTACGTCATCTCGGTGGCCGCCGAGCTGACCGGCGTCCACCCCCAGACCCTGCGCGTCTACGAGCGCCGGGGTCTCCTCGAGCCGGGTCGGACCCAGGGGGGAAGTCGCCGGTTCAGCGAGGAGGACCTCGACCGCCTCCGTCACATCCAGTCCCTGACCAACGCCGGCCTCAACCTCGAGGGCGTCCGGAAGGTCATGGAGCTGGAGGCCGAGGTGACCCGCCTGCGCAATGAGCTGGCGGCCGCCAGGTCAGAGGCCCGTGAGGCGCTCGCCGTGGCCCACCGTCAGTACCGGCGCGATCTCGTGCCACTCTCCCAGAAGCTGGTACCCACCAGGTCTCAGCACCGCTCCCCCCAGGGCACAGGAGGTACCCGATGACCATCAATCCCGAACGCTGGACCCTCAAGACCCAAGAGGCATTCTCCTCCGCGGTCGAGCGGGCCCGTTCCTCCCACAACGCCGAAGTCACCCCGGAGCACGTCCTGGTGGCGGTGCTCGACCAGCCGGACGGCATCGCCGGGCCGGTCCTGACCAGGATCGGCATCGAACCGGCGGTCGTCCGCGACCGCATCGACGGCGAGCTGGGCCGGCTGCCCCAGGCCTTCGGTGGCCAGGAGCCGGGCATCAACCGGGCCCTCCGGGACGTCCTGACCACGGCCGACGGGCTGCGCACCGACATGGGCGACGAGTACCTGTCGGTCGAGCACCTGTTGTTGGCCATGGCCGACCGCGTCGGGGTCGACCGCGACCGGCTCTTCGAGGCGCTTCGGGACATCCGGGGGAGCCACCGGGTCACCTCGCAGAACCCCGAGGAGACGTTCCAGGCCCTCGAACGCTACGGACGGGACCTGACAGCCCTCGCCCGCCAGGGGAAGATGGACCCGGTGATCGGGCGCGACGAGGAGGTGCGCCGGGTCATCCAGGTGCTGTCCCGCCGCACGAAGAACAACCCGGTCCTCATCGGGGAGCCCGGCGTGGGCAAGACCGCCATCGTCGAGGGACTGGCCCAGCGCATCGTGGAGGGCGATGTCCCCGAGGGCCTCAAGGGCAAGCGGGTCATCGGCCTCGACATGGGGTCGATGGTGGCCGGGGCCAAGTACCGGGGTGAGTTCGAGGAGCGGCTGAAGGCGGTGCTGAAGGAGATCACCGACGCCGAGGGCGAAGTGATCACCTTCGTCGACGAGCTCCACACGATCGTCGGTGCCGGCGGCGGTTCCGAGGGCGCCATGGACGCCGGCAACATGATCAAGCCGATGCTGGCCCGCGGCGAGCTCCGGCTCATCGGGGCCACGACGCTCGACGAGTACCGCCAGTACATCGAGAAGGACGCGGCACTCGAGCGCCGGTTCCAGCAGGTCTTCGTGCCGCCCCCGTCGGTGGAGGACACCATCGCCATCCTGCGCGGGCTGAAGGAGCGCTACGAGGTGCACCACGGTGTCCGCATCCAGGACGCCGCGTTGGTCGCCGCGGCGGTGCTCTCCGACCGGTACGTGACCGGACGGTTCCTGCCCGACAAGGCCATCGACCTCATGGACGAGTCGGCCAGTCGTCTTCGTATCGAGATCGACTCCATGCCCACCGAACTCGACGTGGTCACCCGGCGCCTGCGCCAACTCGAGATCGAGCGCATGGCCCTGGCCAAGGAGACCGACAGTGCATCGGCGGAGCGGCTGGCCCGTCTCGACGAGGAGATGGCCAACCTCCAAGAGGAGTCGTCGGCCATGACCGCGCACTGGCAGGCGGAGAAGGAGGCCATCGCCACCATCCAGCAGCTCAAGGGCGAACTCGAGCAGCTACGCGGCGACGCCGAGCGATTGAGCCGTGAGGGGAACCTGGCCGAGGCCTCGGAGATCACCTACGGGAGGATTCCCGAACTGGAGCACCAGGTGGAGGTGGCGACCCAGGCCCTCGACGAGCTGCAGAAGAGCCAGCGGTTCCTGAAGGAGGAGGTCGACGCCGAGGACGTGGCCGAGGTGGTCAGCCGCGCCACGGGCGTTCCGGTGAGCCGACTGCTCGAGGGCGAGGTGGAGAAACTGATCCGCATGGAGGACGCCCTCCATGCCCGGGTGATCGGACAGGACGAAGCGGTCTCCGCCGTCTCCAATGCCATCCGACGGAGTCGGGCCGGGCTGTCGGACCCGAATCGTCCCATCGGCTCGTTCCTCTTCATGGGGCCGACCGGGGTGGGCAAGACCGAACTCGCCCGGGCGCTCGCCGAGTTCCTCTTCGACGACTCGAGGGCCATGATCCGGATCGACATGAGCGAGTACGGCGAGCGACACTCGGTGGCCCGCCTCGTCGGTGCCCCTCCCGGCTATGTCGGCTACGAGGAGGGCGGTCAGCTGACCGAGGCGGTCCGTCGTCGACCCTACGCCGTGGTACTGCTCGACGAGCTGGAGAAGGCCCACCCCGACGTCTTCAACATCCTGCTCCAGGTGTTGGAGGACGGACGTCTCACCGACGGGCAGGGGAGGACGGTGGACTTCACCAACACGGTGCTCATCATGACCTCGAACATCCCCGGTGAGCCCATCGAGCACTTCAAGCCCGAATTCGTCAACCGCATCGACGAGATCGTGCGGTTCCACCGGCTGAGCGAGTCCGACCTTTCCCGTATCGTGACCATACAGCTGGGCTCCCTGCGGGGCCGCCTCGCCGAACGGCGTCTGTCCCTGTCGGTCACGCCCGCCGCCGAGGAGTTGCTGGCCCGGGCCGGCTACGACCCCGACTTCGGGGCCCGGCCCCTCCGCCGCGTGATCCAGCGCCAGGTCGAGGACCCGATGGCCCTGGCCCTGCTCGAGGGGCGCTATCCCGAGGGCTCGACGGTGACGGTGGACGAGAAGGACGGCGCCATCGTCCTGGTCTGACCCGATGGCGGATCCGTCGGCCGCCGCCGGTGACCGGGTGGACGTCACGCGTGGGTGCGGCCATCATGTGGGCCGGAACGAGGCGTGGAGGTGCCCAACGGATGGGTCGGACGTGGACAGTCCCTGGACGGGTGCGTCCGCGTGCCGACCGGACGCCTGAGGGGGCGATGAGCGTACGGTCACGGCGCCACCCGCTCGCCTCCCGGGGGGGTGCCCGACCGTGGCGTTGATCTCGCTCGTGGCCGTGGTCACCATCCGGCTCACCTTCAAGAACCTGTTCTCGGTCGTGTTGGCCGTCGCCTTCGTGATCGTGCTGGGCCTGGTGAGCAGCAGGCTTGTCGGGATCACCGTCGGGCGGTGGCGGTCGATGTTCACCGCGCTGGTGGGGACGTTGGTCGGCGTGGCCGGCGCCCAGGCCGTCGTGCACGGCCGGTACGACGGGGACGTCGCCTACGCCCTCACCGCCCTGTTCGGGTTGCTCGCCACCATGGTGCTGCTGATCATCCCCGAGGCCATCGGCCGATCGCGGTCGGTCGACCGTGGACGGCGCACGCGCCGGCTCTGGCTCCATCCCATCCGGTGGCTCCGACGGACCTTCGCCCCACTCTCTCGGTCCTGGGAGGTGCTGAGCTCGGCCCGCAAGCACGGGTTGGCCCGCCCGCAGTACCTGTCGTCCTCGGGCATGGAGTCCGCCGAGTTCGGCCGCCGGCTCCGGCTCACGCTCGAGGACGTCGGAGGGATGTTCGTGAAGTTCGGGCAGATCGCCTCGACCCGGAGCGACCTGCTGGCCGAGCCGGTCATCGAGGAGCTGTCCCGTCTCCGCTCGGCGGTGCGACCGATCCCCACCGGGGAGGTGCGGCCACTGGTCGAGGCCGAACTGGGGCGTCCGATCGAGGAGGTGTTCGCCACGTTCGACCTCGAACCGCTGGCGTCGGCATCCATCGGCCAGGTCCACCGGGCCACGCTCCTGAGCGGGGAGCCGGTGGTGGTGAAGATCCAGCGACCCGGCCTTGACGACCTGCTCCGGCGGGACGCCACCGTGCTGCGGCTGGCGGCCAGGATCGCCGAGCGCCGTGTGCCCGAGGCCCGCTCCTTCGGGGTGCGCCGGTTGGCCGACGAACTCATCGCCAGCATGGACCACGAGCTCGACTACCTCCGTGAGGCCGCCATGTGCGATCGGCTACGGGCGGTCATCGGCCACGAGGACCCGACCGAGGACGTCATCCGGATCCCCCGTGTCTTCCACGAGCTCTGCACCGACCGCCTTCTCGTGATGGAGCAGGCTCCCGGGCAGTCCATCGATGCGCCGGGGGCGATCGCCGGAAGCGGGGCCCCGCCGCATCTGCTGGCCGAGGCCCTGCTCAACAGCTTCCTGCAACAGGTGCTCCAGGGCATGGTGTTCCATGCCGACCCGCACCCGGGCAATCTCATGATCGACGAGTGGGGCCGGCTCTGGCTGCTCGACTTCGGCGCGGTCGGCCTGCTCGACCCCACCACCCGGCGGGCTCTCCAGGACATCGCCGTCGGCATGAGCGCCGGAGAGCCGATGGTGGTGGCCCGGGCGGTCCGCCATCTGGCCGGGGCCGAGGCCACCGCCGACCTGCAGGTGCTGGAGAACGACATCGGCCTGCTCATGGTGGAGACGAGCGGCGGCTTCGACCCCTCGCTCGTCCCCCAGGTCCTGTCGGTGATGTCGCGCCACGGGATGTCCGTGCCGGCGTCGATGACCTCGCTGTCGAAGGCGCTCATCACCCTGGAGGGCACGCTCCGGGTGATCGACCCCTCCTTCGAGCTGGCCGCCGAGGCCTCGGCGTCGGCCGACGCGCTGAGCGACCACGACCCCGAGATGATGGGCGACCTGTTGCAACAGGAGCTCCGCCGCTCGCTGCCGTCGCTCCGGGCGCTGCCGGAGCACATCGACGAACTGGCCACCCAGTTGCGGTCCGGCCGGATGAGCGTGCGGGTGGAGCGCTTCGCCGACCGGGACGAGCGGGTGGTGAGCGGATGGATCGACCGCGCCCTGGTCGCCTTCTTCGGGTGCGTGGGCCTGCTGTCGTCGGGGGTGCTGCTGGTCGCCGCCGAGCTGGCCCGGTCCTCGGACATCCGGCTGACGCTGCAGTCGATCGGGTTCATCGGCCTGGTGTTCTCCTCCGTGCTGTTCATGCGGTCGGTGGCCCAGATCCTGCGCCGCGAGCGGACCCTCACGGGTTGAGCCCGTCCCGTCGCCGGTGGGGCCCGCTGAGGGTGGCCCCGCCGGTGTCGGCCGCTGTGCGGGCTACAATGGTGCGTAATCCGCTTTTCACAACGGAGGAGAGACGCGTGCCGGCAACCGTCGTCGTCGGGACCCAGTGGGGTGATGAGGGCAAGGGCAAGCTCACCGACCTCCTGGCCAAGGAGATGGAGCTGGTCGTCCGCTACCAGGGTGGCCACAATGCCGGCCACACCATCGTGGTGGACGGGGAGACGTTCGCCCTCCAGCTGGTGCCGAGCGGCATCCTCTACGACCACATCACACCGATCATCGGCAACGGCGTGGTCGTCGACCCCACCGTGCTGCTGGCCGAGGTCGATACGTTGGAGGCGAAGGGGATCGACACCTCGCGTCTGCTGGTCAGCGGCAACGCCCACCTGATCATGCCGTACCACCACGAGCTGGACCGGTTGACCGAGCGGTACCTCGGGAAGAACAGCCTCGGCACGACCAAGCGGGGCATCGGCCCGGCCTACGCCGACAAATCGTCGCGGGTCGGCCTGCGGGTCCAGGACCTGCTCGACCCCAAGATCTTCCGCCAGAAGCTCGACGTGGTCCTGAAGGAGAAGAACTCGATCCTGGCCAAGGTCTACAACCGCCTCCCCCTGTCGGCCGACGAGATCTGTGCGCACTACCTCGACGAGCTCGCGCCCCGGGTCTCCCCGATGGTGGCCGACACCGTGGGCCTGGTCCACGAGTCGCTCGAACGGGGCGCCCATGTCCTGCTCGAGGGGGCCCAGGCCACGTTCCTCGACCTCGACCACGGCACCTATCCGTTCGTCACCTCCTCCAATCCGGTGGCCGGTGGCGCGTGCACGGGGGCGGGGATCGGCCCGCGCTACATCGACGAGGTCATCGGCATCGCCAAGGCGTACGTGACGCGGGTGGGCAGCGGCCCCTTCCCCACCGAGCTGCTCGACGAGGTCGGGGACACTCTGGTCGAACGGGGACACGAGTACGGGGTGAACACCAAGCGCCGCCGCCGGCCCGGCTGGTTCGACGCCGTGATGATGCGCCAGGCGGTCAGGCTCAACTCGCTCTCCGAGGTGGCCCTCACCAAGCTCGACGTGCTGGACACCTTCGACACGGTGAAGGTGTGCGTGGCCTACGAGGCCAACGGCGAGCGGTTCACCCATCCGCCCTACCACCAGTCGATCTTCCACCAGGTGACCCCGGTCTACGAGGAGCTCCCCGGGTGGAAGACCGACATCTCGGGTGCCACCGAGATCGGCGACCTGCCCCAGGCCGCCCGGGACTACGTCCATTTCCTGGCCGACCAGATCGGCACCCCGGTGCGGCTGGTCGGTGTCGGCCCGGGTCGCGAGCAGTTCGTTCGCTTCGCGGCATGAGCGAGGGCTCGGAGCCGGGCGCCACCGTCGCATCGGTCTGCGTCGTCGGCTCGGGGGGCCGGGAGCACGCCCTGGCCGTCGCCCTCGCCCGCACGGCCGACGTGGTCGTGACCCCGGGGAACCCCGGCATCAGCGGCACGACCCCTCAGGGGCACACGATCGCCAGCGTGGCCACGCCCCCCGAGGACATCGAGGCGGACCTGTACGTCATCGGCCCGGAGGCTCCGTTGGTCGACGGCCTGGCCGACCGGCTGCGGTCCACGGGGAAGCTGGTGTTCGGACCCGGTGCCGACGGGGCCCGACTGGAGGGCTCCAAGGCGTTCATGAAGCAGATCCTCGAAGAGGCCGGTGTGCCCACGGCCCGGTTCCAGGTGTTCGACGAGCCGGCGGCGGCCAAGGCCTTCCTGCGTAGCCTCCCGGGACCGTGGGTCATCAAGACCGACGGCTTGGCCTCGGGCAAGGGGGTGCTGGTCACCGACTCGTTGGTCGAGGCCGAGGCGGACATCGACGCCAAGCTCTCCGGTGGGTCCTTCGGCGCCGCCGGCCGGCGGGTGGTCGTCGAGGAGGGACTCACCGGCCCCGAGTGCTCGCTGCTCGTGCTGTGCGACGGCGAGCGTCTGGCCGCTCTCGCCCCCGCCCAGGACTTCAAGCGGCGCGACGACCTCGACATCGGTCCCAACACGGGGGGAATGGGGGCCTACTCGCCGGTCCCCTTCGTCGACGACCGCCTCGTCGACCGGCTGGTCGAGGAGGCAGTGGCCCCCTTGGTCGGTGCCCTCCGCTCACGGGGCATCGACTATCGGGGGGTCCTCTACGCCGGGCTCATGCTCACTCCCGACGGCCCGAAGGTGCTCGAGTTCAACGTCCGGTTCGGCGACCCGGAGACCCAGGTGGTGCTGCCCCGGCTCCGGGGAGACCTGGCCGGGTTGTTGGCCGAGGTGGCGGCCGGCCGCCTGACCACGGTGCCCCGGTTCTCGGACTCGGCGGCCGTATGCGTGGTGATGGCGTCCGAGGGCTATCCGGAGGCTCCACGCACCGGCGACGTCATCGCCGGGCTCGCGGACGCGTCGGTCGTCCCCGGGGTGACCGTCTACCACGCCGGGACCGCGCCGGGCGGCCCGCCGGGCGGCCCTGACGGCACCGGACCGGTCGTGGTCACGGCGGGCGGCAGGGTGCTGGGCGTCACAGCTCTGGGCCCGTCGCTGGAGGAGGCCCGTGAACTCGCCTACCGCGGCGTGGCGGCCATCTCGTGGCCCGGTGCCCGGTTCCGCTCCGACATCGCACAGGCCGCGGTCGACCATCAGGGGGACCCGGGGGCACCGGTCCGTGCGGGGGCCTCGGGCCACCACGAGGTGGCCAGGTGATCCCGCGCTATTCGCCTCCCGAGATGGCCGCCCTCTTCTCCGACGAGGCCCGGTTCGCCATGTGGCTGCGGGTCGAGCTGTTGGCCACCGAGGGTTGGGCCGAGGTGGGCGACGTGCCGGCCGGGGTGGCGAAGGTCTGCCGTGAGCGCGCCCCCGAGGTCGATGCCGCCTTCGTCGAGGCGGTCGCCAAGCGAGAACGCGTCACCGACCATGACGTCGCCGCCTTCGTCGACGTGGTCCAGGAGGCCATCGGACAGCCCGACGGATCGTGGATCCATTACGGCCTCACGTCCTCGGACGTGGTCGACACCGCGCTCTGCGCCACCCTGACCCGGGCGGCCGACCTGCTCATCGAGGCCAGCGCCCTACTGGTGGGGGCACTGCGCTCCCGCGCCGTCGAGCTCATCGCCACCCCGGTCACCGGCCGCACCCACGGCATGCATGCCGAGCCGACCACCTTCGGGGCCAAGTTCTCGCTGTGGGCGCTGCAGGCCGATCGCGACCTTCAACGGTTGCGGGCGGCCAGAGAGCGGGTGTCGGTGGGCAAGCTGTCGGGTGCCGTCGGCACCTACTCCAACATCGACCCGCGCGTCGAGGAGCACGTGTGCCGGTCCCTCGGTCTGACCCCGACACCGGCCACCCAGGTCGTGGCCCGTGACCGCCACGCGGAGTACCTGTGGGCCTGCGCCTCGGTGGGCGCCACCATCGAACTCATCGCCACCGAGGTCCGGCACCTGGCCCGGAGCGAATTGGGTGAGGCCGAAGAGCCGTTCAGACCGGGACAGAAGGGCTCTTCGGCCATGCCCCACAAACGCAACCCCATCCTGTCCGAGCGGCTGTGCGGCCTGGCCCGGGTGCTCCGCGGCTATCTATCGGCCGGGCTGGAGGATGTCGCGCTCTGGCACGAGAGGGACATCTCCCACAGCTCGGTGGAGCGGGTGGTGCTCCCCGACGCCAGCACGCTCACCCTCTACATGCTTCAGAAGGCCACCGGCCTCGTCGAGGGACTGGTCGTCCACCCCGAGCGGGCTCTGGCCACACTGACCGAGGGCAGCTTCGGCCTCGTGTTCAGCCAATCGGTGCTCCTGGCCCTGGTCAGCGGGGGGCTGACCAGGGATGCCGCCTACCGCATCGTGCAGCGTGACGCCCGGGCCGCCTGGGCCGAGGGTCGCCCGTTCCGGACGGTGCTCGAGGAGGATCCCGAGGTGACGCTGTCCTCGGCTGCGCTCGATCAGGCATTCGACCTCACGCGTACGCTCCGTCATGTCCACCGGTTCACCGACGCCCTCTCTGGACTGGGTGATCCGGGAGGGACCGGGTCGTGACCGCCTCTCGGCGTCCCCTGCCCCTCGTCCACTCCGGCAAGGTCCGCGACCTCTACGACGCCGGAGACGACCGGCTGGTGATGGTGACCTCCGACCGGATCTCCGCCTTCGACGTCATCATGGACGAGCCCATCCCCGAAAAGGGACGCGTGCTCACCGCCATGACCGTCTACTGGCTGGGTGCCCTCTCCGACCTGGCGCCCGACCATCTCATCAGCGCCGACGTCGCCGACCTCCCCGAGGAAGTCGCCACCCTGCCCGGGGGCCTCGAATGGCTGGCCGGGCGCACGATGCTGGTGCGGAGAGCCCAGATGCTCGACATCGAGTGCATCGTCCGGGGCTACCTGGCCGGTTCCGCCTACAAGGAGTACGAGCGGTCGGGGACCGTCCACGGGACACCGATCCCACCGGGGCTGCGTCATGCCGACCGTCTCCCCGAGCCCATGTTCACACCGTCGACGAAGGCGCCGGTCGGCGGCAAGGACCTCAACATCAACATGGCCGACGCCATCGACCTGGTGGGCCGGGAGGCCGCCACCGCAGCCGCCGAGCTCTGCCTCGCCGCCTACACCAGGGCGGCTGCCCGCGCCGAGGAGGTCGGGATCGTCATCTGTGACACCAAGTTCGAGCTCGGCTACATCGACGGCGAGCTGTCCCTCTGCGACGAGGTGCTGACCCCGGACTCCTCGCGGTTCTGGTCGGCCGACGACTGCGCTCCGGGGACCAACCCGCCGTCGTTCGACAAGCAGCCCCTGCGGGACTGGCTCGAAGAGCAGCCGTGGGACAAGCAACCGCCGCCGCCGGCTCTTCCCGAGGCGATCGTCGAAGCCACGTCCACCCGGTACGTCGACGCCTACGAACGGGTCTGCCGACGTTCCCTGCGCGACTGGTACGGTGCCTGATCATGGCCGGGACCACCAACTTCTCCGTGCTGGTCGAGGTCCGACTGAGGGAGGGGATCGCCGACCCGCAGGGGGCGACCATCGAGCGGGCCCTGCCCGCCCTCGGACTGGGTGGGGTCACCGGGGTCCGGGCGGGAAAGTCGTTCCGGTTCGTTGTCGACGCCGTCGACGACGACGACGCGCTGGCGAAGGCCACCGTGGTGGCCGACCGCCTCCTGGCCAACCCGGTCATCGAGGAGTCGTCCGTGTCGGTGGAAGCGAAGGGCTCGGACACCTGATGGCCCCGCGTCTCGGGGTGGTCATGTTCCCCGGAACCAATTGCGAACACGACGCCGTCCTGGCCGTGGAGCGGCTGGGTGCCGAGGCGGACCTGGTGTGGCACGGCGACACGTCGGTGGCCGGCTACGACGCGCTCATCCTGCCGGGCGGCTTCGCCCACGGGGACTATCTCCGCCCCGGCGCCATCGCCCGGTTCTCACCGGTCATGGGGGCGGTCGGCCGGTTCGCCGCCGGGGGTGGACCGGTGGTCGGCATCTGCAACGGATTCCAGGTTCTCACCGAGGCCGGGCTACTGCCCGGCGCCCTCCAGAAGAACCGTGGGTTGCGCTTTTTGTGTACGACGGTGTCCGTGCGGGTGGAGTCGGCCGAATCCGTGCTCACCGCTGGCCTTGCCGTGGGCACCGAGCTCCGCATCCCCATCAACCACTTCGAGGGGAACTACACCTGTGACGCGGCGACACTGGCCCGGTTGACAGGGGAGGACCGGATCATCCTCCGTTACGTGGACAACCCCAACGGCTCGGTCGACGACATCGCCGGGGTCTGCAACGAGGCCCGGAACGTGGTGGGTCTCATGCCCCATCCCGAGCGCGCCGCCGACCCGTTGCTCGGCTCGTCGGACGGATCGGTCCTCCTCGGTGCGCTGCTCGCCTCGGCCTCACTGCGTGGCTCGGGCGAGTCGGCCGCCTGACTCGCAGCTCCGGCCCCTCTTAGGCGAGCGGTCGGGCCGGGCCACCACCGAGGGCTGGTCTGCCGTTCAGCTGCGCGAGCGGGGGATCTTCGCCTGTTGGAGCACCGAGGCGCTCACGCCGACGGTCCGCCAGGCCGAATAGGAGATGCCCTTGCGTTCGCCGTAGACGCGGGCGACCTTGATGAAATTCTTCTCCAGGGCGGCCATGTCCACCGTCTCGCCGGTGTGGGACAGTTCGGCCTCAAGGCGTTGCTTCTCCTCCACCAGGTGGAGGCGGCTCAACGGGTCGGCGTCGGCCAGGCTGGCGTCGATGGCGGCCAACCGCTTCTTGATCGACTCGGGTGTGCGCTTGCGACCGCGACGGGGCCGGGACGACTCGAGGGCCTCGAGGTAGCGGCGGACGATTCGTCCCTCCTCGCGCCCCCGGGCGAGCGCAGCTTTGTGGTCGTCCGACATCGGGGTCTTTTTGCGTGATTTCGTAGCATTGGTTGCGGCCATGGCGAGAGCATCCCAGAGTTGTCCATTGTTGGCAACCCCCGGAAATTTCGGGAGGAGCACAAGGTGGCTCGTTCGCCATGATTCCGATCCGTCATTGGGAACACTGGAGGGTGTTGGAACATAATCGACCGATGGTTTCCGTCGGTCCCCGTCATCGGCAGGAGCGTTCATTGACGATCACACGGGAGCGGCCGTGTCCCCCATAGGGGCTGATTCGGGCCCTATCGGATCCACCCGGGACCGGAGTTCCCGGCGCTTCGGACGGCTGAGAGCCGGAGGAAACGGGTCACCGGAGGGCTACCTCACCTATCGGATTGATGGCGAGTGGGTGGATGAGCGACGCCTGCTCGATGAGATCGGGGTCTATGGGACTGCGGTTATTTCCGGCTGTCGGACCGAGCGGTGTGGCGGTTGGTGGGAAGGTCCCGATGTCGTCGTGTCCCGTGCTGGGGTCACCCCCCGTGTCGGATTCGGGTTCTCCGTGCCGGTCGTTGGGCGGGATGGACGCCGACGCTTCACCGGGTATGGCGACGCCGATTGGGCGGGAGGCGCCACTATGTCGAGGGTCGCCCGCACCCCGCGGCCGGCGCAATGGATGGCGGACCGACCCCCGTCCCCGTTCGCGGCGGGCCGACGGTGGTGCGTCCACGGCCGGGTACGCTCGGCGCGATGGATGACGGTGGAGACGGCCGATCCGACGAGTCAGCCCCGGCGGACCTTCCGCTGCACCGGGCGCTGGGACTGACCGACGGTGAGCGGGACGAGGTGGAGGCCATCCTGAGGCGCCCGCCCAATCACCTCGAGCTCGCCCTGTTCGCCGTCATGTGGAGCGAGCACTGCTCGTACAAATCCTCGCGGGTGCACCTGAAGCGTCTGCCCACCGAGGCCCCCCACGTCCTGGTGGGCCCGGGCGAGAATGCCGGGGTCATCGACGCCGGCGACGGCATCGCCGTGGCCATCCGGATCGAGAGCCACAACCATCCGTCGGCCATCGAGCCCTATCAGGGCGCGGCCACCGGCGTGGGGGGGATCCTGCGCGACATCTTCACCATGGGGGCCCGGCCCATCGCCGTCATGGACCCCCTGTTCTTCGGGGACCCGGGTGATGCCCGCCAGCAGTGGCTGATCGAGGGCGTCGTGGCCGGGATCTCCGGTTACGGGAACTCGGTCGGCGTGCCCACCGTCGGCGGTGAGCTGACCTTCAACGACTGCTACGCCCAGAACCCGTTGGTCAACGTGCTGTGCCTGGGTGTCCTGCCGACCGACCGCCTCGTGTTGGGCGCGGCCACCGGGGTCGGCAATCTGGCGGTGCTGCTCGGCTCGGCCACCGGACGGGACGGGATCGGCGGGGTGAGCGTGCTGGCGTCGGCCGGCTTCGGTGGTGGCGACGCCGGGAGCGAAGACGCCAAGCGACCGAGCGTGCAGGTGGGCGATCCCTATGAGGAGAAGCGGCTGATCGAAGCGTGCCTCGAACTGCTCGACGCCAAGCTGGTGGTCGGGATCCAGGACCTCGGCGGCGCCGGGCTGGTGTGCGCAACCAGCGAGACGGCGGCCCGGGGCGGGGTGGGCATGGACGTCGACGTCACGGCTGTGCCCCGTCGGGAACCCGGGATGGCCCCCTACGAGGTGATGACGTCGGAGAGCCAGGAGCGGATGCTGGCCATCGTCACCCCCGCCGATCTGGACCGGGTGGAGGAGGTGTGCCGCCGCTGGGAGGTCCGCTCCGCCGTGGTCGGCCGCGTCACCGAGCCCCCGGCCGGCCAGCCCGGCCGACTCCGGATCCTCGAGGGGTTCGCCGGTGAGGTGCTGGGCGACGTCCCCGCCGGGGCCCTGAGCGACGAGGCACCGCTCTACCGGCGGCCGATGGCCAGGCCCGGGGACCAGGACGCCCGCGCCGACGACGACCCCGGGGCTCTGGCCCCTCCGGCCGACTGCGGACCGGACGTGGCGGCGATGCTGACCGACCCGTCGTGGGTCTACCGGCAGTACGACCATCAGCTGTTCCTCAACACGGTGGAAGGGCCGGGCGGGGATGCGGCCGTCCTCCGGCTGGCCGGCCCGGGTCTTCCCGGCTCCGAGCGGGGCCTGGCCCTCTCGACGGATTCCAACCCCGCCTGGTGCTCGATCGACCCCCGGGCGGGGACCGCGGCAACGGTGGCCGAGGGTGCCCTCAACGTGGCCTGCGCCGGGGCGAGGCCGATGGCGGTGGTCAACTGCCTCAACTTCGGCAACCCCGAGCACCCCGAGGTCATGTGGCAGCTGTCCGAGGCCGTCGACGGGATGACCGAGGCCTGCCTGGCCCTCGGCCTTCCGGTCATCGGTGGGAACGTGAGCCTCTACAACGAGAGCTTTGGCGTGGACATCGACCCGACGCCGGTCATCGGCACGCTCGGCCTCATCGACCGCCTCGCCGTGCGGCCGCCCGGCTCGGGCCTGGTGGAAGGGGCCACGCTCGTCCTGTTGGACGCGAGCGTCGGGTCCACCACGTCCCGACGGCAGCCCCCCTCCCTGGCCGGCTCGCGGTGGGCCGTCGAGCGCCGGGGCCACCGCAACGGCACGCTGCCGTTGCTCGATCTGGCCGGGCACCGGCGCCTGGTCGAGTTCGTCTGCGACCTCGTGGGTGAGGGCGTGGCCGGGGGTGAGGCCCTGGTGGCGGGAGTCCATGACGTCTCCGGTGGCGGCCTGGGCCTGGCCCTCGCCGAGATGTCGGTGAGGTCGGGGGTCGGCCTGCAGGTTGCCGGGGTGGGCGATCACCACGAACTGTTCACCGAGGCGCCCTCCCGGGTGGTCCTGTGCACGACCCGCCGGTCCGAGCTCATCACGAGGGCGGCCGAGGCGGGGGTGGCGTTCAGGGTGCTGGGCCAGACAGGCGGCGATCGGTTGGTGGTCGAGGGGCTCCTCGACGAGCCCGTCGACGGACTGACCCGGTCGTGGCGGGGACGACTGCCCTCGATCCTGGACGACCTTCCGCCGGTGATGAACT
Source organism: uncultured Acidimicrobiales bacterium (assembly GCA_963725395.1). Taxonomy (GTDB): domain Bacteria; phylum Actinomycetota; class Acidimicrobiia; order Acidimicrobiales; family RAAP-2; genus Bog-756. The sequence continues at coordinate 394,173 of CAVRYH010000009.1, forward strand.
GACGATCTCCGAGGGGTCGGCGAGGTGGTCGCCGTACGTCGGTGCCGCCGGTCGCCGCGGTCGGTCCTAAGGCCGAGGTCGGCGCCCCTCCAGCTGGGCCAGGACCCGGTCGGGGACCCTGAGGTCGCCCTGACCCGTCCCGATGGCGAGATCGGGCTTGGTGCGGCCGTGGTAGTCGGAACCGCCGGTCGTGACCAGGTCGAAGCGTCGGGCCATGTTCCCGAGCTCCTGGCGCTGGCGCGGCGAATACCTCCCGTAGATCGCCTCGATCCCTCCGAACCCGGCATCGGCGAGCTCGCCGACCAACCGGGACAGGGCGGCACCCTCCAGTCCAGTGCTGTAGGGATGGGCGAGGACGGCCACGCCTCCGGATGCACGGGCCAGCCCGGCGACGTCGGACCCGGTCAGTCGGCCCTTCGGGACGTAGCCGGGTCGGCCGTTGGCCAGGAAACGGTCGAAGGCGTCGTCGAGCGACTGCGCCGCTCCCGCCGCCACGAGGGCCTGCGCGAAGTGGGGTCGGCCGACGCCCTCCTCGCCGCCGGCGATGGCCACCACCTGGTCGTAGGTGATGGGCACCCCGAGTGCCACCAGCCGATCGACCAGGGCGAGATTGCGCTCGTGCCGGTCATCCCGGAGGCGTCGGAGTTCGTCGCCGAGCGGGCTCCCCTCGTCGTCCACGAAGTAGACGAGGACGTGGAGGCCCCCGGGGCCGACGGGGATGCAGGAGACCTCGCACCCCGGGACGAGAGTGATGCCGAGCTCCTCGGCCCGCCGCCGGGCCGGTGCGACCCCGGCCAACGAGTCGTGGTCGGTGAGGGCCACCGCACTGCACCCGGCCTCGACGGCCAGTTCGGGAACCCTGGTGGGGTCGTCGCTGCCGTCGGAGACGTTCGAGTGGGTGTGCAGGTCGATCACTGCGGCGAGGCTACCGGGGGCGCGGATCCGACCATCGGACGGGCGCGGATCCGACCTCCGGGCATCCGGATGCGACCGGGCGGTGCGCGGGCCGCCCACCCCACTAGGCTGGGTTGGCACGGTGATGCCGATGTGTGGCCTAATCGTGTTCCAGGACGAGCCCGACGACCCCCGGTGTGTGCGGTGACGAACCGATGATGGAGGCCAAGGAAGCGTGCGGTGTCTTCGGGGTGTACGCCCCGGGACGCTCGGTAGCCCATCTGACGTTCGACGGGCTCTACGCCCTGCAGCACCGGGGCCAGGAATCGGCCGGCATGGCGGTCAGCGACGGCGATGCGATCACCGTCCTGAAGGACATGGGTCTGGTCACCACCGTGTTCGACGAGCGCAAGCTCTCCGGGTTGCGCGGTCACCTGGCCATCGGACACACCCGGTACTCCACCGCCGGATCCAGTGACTGGATGAACGCCCAGCCGGTGTTCCGCGGCGTCGGGCGCGCCGGGTTCGCCCTCGGCCACAACGGGAACCTGACCAACACCGCCGAGCTGGCCGAATCGGCCGGGATGCTGCCCGGCCTCGTCTCGTCCGACAGCGACCTGGTGGCCGAGTTGCTCGGCCAGGCCTTCCCTCCCGACCTGCCCGAGCGGACCGTGGCCGAGATCGGCGACGACCTCGAGCACGCGCTGCTCAAGGTGCTGCCGTCGGTCGAGGGCGCGTTCTCCTTCGTGCTGCTCGACGCCGACCGGTTGATCGGGGTGCGCGACCCTAACGGCTTCCGACCGCTCTGCCTCGGTCGCCTGGAGGCGACCGCCGAGTTTGAGCAGGGCTGGGTGCTGGCCTCGGAGTCCCCCGCGCTCGACGTGATCGGTGCGACGTTCATCCGAGAGCTCGAACCCGGCGAGATGGTGGTGATCGACGGCAAGGAGGTGCGGTCGGAGCAGCCGTTCGCCGAGGAGCGACTCGATCCCAAACTCTGCATCTTCGAGTTCGTCTACTTCGCCCGGCCCGACACCACGCTCTACGGCAACGAGGTCCACGGTGCCCGACGGCGAATGGGCCAGCTGCTCGCCACCCAGAGGCCGGTGGCCGCCGACCTGGTGATGGGCGTGCCCGATTCGGGTGTGCCCGCCGCCGAGGGCTACGCACTGTCCTCGGGCATCCCCTACGGTCAGGGACTGGTGAAGAACCGCTACATCGGCCGGACGTTCATCGCGCCGACCCAGGCCGAACGGGCCAACGGCGTGCGGCGCAAGCTCAATCCGCTCCGGGAGAACATCACCGGCAAGCGACTGATCGTCGTCGACGACTCGATCGTGCGCGGCACGACGACCAGGGCCATGGTGACGATGCTCCGGGAGGCGGGGGCCACCGAGGTGCACCTTCGGATCTCTTCGCCGCCGTTCCGGTGGCCGTGCTACTACGGCATCGACACGCCAGACCGCAACGAGTTGCTGGCCTCGATCAAGACGCTCGATGAGATCGTCGAATTCCTCGACGTCGACTCGCTCGAGTACCTGACGCTCGAACATTTGGTCGAGGCCATCGACGCGCCGGGTGCCGGTTTCTGCGACGCCTGCCTCACCGGCCATTACCCGGTGCCGGTCGCCGTCCCGGTGGAGCTGTCCGAACGACCGGAGCTCAGTGGTGCGACCAGTGGCACCCAGGCGTGAGCGGACCGCCCGCCGAACCGACCCCGACACAGGCCGAACCAAACGACGGTTCCGTGCGTGACGGCCGCCACGGCCGGGCTGACCCGGGCGACCGGCCGGCCACCTACGCCGGGGCCGGTGTCGACATCGATGCGGGCGAGCGTGCGGTCGACCTCATCAGACCCCTGGTCGCCTCCACGCGCCGCCCCGAGGTGCTCGGCGGCCTGGGTGACTTCGGGGGTCTCTTCGCTCTGGACACCGTCAACTATCGCCAGCCGGTGCTGGTGGCCGGCACCGACGGGGTCGGCACCAAGGCTCTGGTGGCCCAGGCCACGGGGCGCTTCGCCACCATCGGGATCGACCTGGTGGCGATGTGCGTGGACGACCTGGTGTGCCAGGGGGCCGAACCGCTGTTTCTCCTGGACTACATCTCGACCGGCGCCGTCGACCCCGAACAGATGGCCGATCTGGTCGAAGGGGTGGCGGAGGGATGCCGCCAGGTGGGTGCCACCCTGCTCGGCGGTGAGATGGCGGAGCACCCCGGCGTCATGAAGCCCGGCGAATTCGACCTAGTCGGCTTCGCCGTCGGCGTCGTCGAACGAGCGGAGGTGCTCGGGCCCCCGCGGGTGCGGGTCGGGGACGTCCTTATCGGACTCGTCTCCCCGGGTCTGCGGTGCAACGGGTACACCCTCGCCCGCCATGTACTGCTGGAACGGGCCGGGCACACGCTGGACGGGCCGGCGTGGCCCGGCGCCGGACTCACCCTGGCCGACGAACTGCTCCGGCCCTCGGTCATCTACACCCCCGCGGTGCGGGCCGCCATCTCGGCCACCTCCGCCGGCACACCTTCCGGGTCGGCCGTGCATGCGGCGGCCCACATCACCGGGGGAGGGTTCGCCGGCAACCTGCCCCGGGCGCTGCCCGACGGGATGCGGGCGGTGGTCGACCGGTCGACGTGGGACGTCCCGCCCATCTTCGGTGAGATCCGCCGCCTCGGCCACGTGGACGACGAGGAGATGGCCCGGGTGTTCAACCTCGGGCTCGGCATGATCCTCCTCGTCGGCGAGGAAGGTGCTGCCGGGGCCCTCGAAGCCTTGCGCGATTCCGGCGTGGACGCGAGGGCGGTCGGCCGGGTCGAGCCCGGCCTACGCGGGGTCGAGTTCGCCGGCGGCCCGTTCTGGCCGGCCGAGGAGGCCGCCCCGACGTGAGCGGCGATCTTCCGCCGACCCGGTTCGAGGCCCTCCGGGACCATCTCTTGGCGCATGCCGTCAAGCGCGGTGAGTTCACGCTCAAGTCGGGCCGCAAGAGCAGCTGGTTCATCGACTCCAAGCAGACCGTCTGCCGACCCGAGGCCATGGGGTTGGTGGCCGAGGGCGTCCTGTCGGTGATCCCCGACGAGGTGACGGCCATCGGCGGCCTGACCATGGGCGCCGACCCGGTGGCCTTCGTCACGGCCGGCATCGCCTCCACGAAGGGACGGATGCTGAAGGCGTTCAGTGTGCGCAAAGAGGTCAAGGACCACGGAGGAGGCGGCCGGATCGCCGGGGCGCTCGACCGGGGGGACCGCGTGGTGGTGACCGAGGACACGGTGACCCGGGGCACCTCGCTGCTCGAGGCGGCCCACGCGGTAGCCGAGGCCGGAGCCGTGCCGGTGCTGCTCGTCGCCGTGGTGGACCGGGGAGGCACGGTCGAGGCGATGGCGGCGGCCGAGGGCATCCCCTTCCGCGCACTGCTCACCGCACCCGATCTCGGCTTCGATTTCGAGCAGGCCTGATCCGGCCCCGGCCCCGGCCCCGATGGTGGGGCGGGTACCGGGACCGGTGTGGGGGAGCGGCGTCCGCTCCTGACGGTCAGTCGGGGGCGACGTCGGAGCCGGGAGTGGCCTCGTCGGCCTCGGTGCCGTCTTGCTCCTCGTCGGTCGTCGTCCCGTCGGCGAGCACCAGGTAAATACGGCGCCTGGTGTCGGTGAGGATCTCCCCGACCGCTTTGATCTGCTGGTCGCTCCCGGCCCGGCCCACCTGCACGATGGCGGCACCGACCTCGAACATGAGGCTCCTCAGGTCGACGAGGGACCGGTCGGCGCTCCGGGCCGCGTCCTCCCAGGGAGCGGGCCCGTCTCCTGCCTCCTCGGCCACCGCCCGGCCGGATTCGGTCAGGCTGAAGACGCGACGGCCCTCCGAGCTGTCGGCGGTCACCAGGCCCTGGTCCTCCAGGGCCTGGAGGGTCGGATAGACCGAGCCCGGGCTCGGGCGCCAGGCGCCACCACTGCGCTCCGTGAGCTCGGTGATGATTTGGTAGCCGTGCATCGGCTCCTCGGCGAGGAGGGCGAGGATCGCCGCCCGGACGTCACCCCGGCCCCGCTTGGGGCCCCGTCCGAACATGGGGGGGCCGAATCCCGGTCCGAACCCTCCGTGCCGCCCGAAGCCGGGGCCGAATCCGTCGGGACGGCCGCGACCCCTTCCCCGGCCGCCTCCCCGTCCGCGCTGGGTGCCGCCGAAGCGGTCATAGCGGTCGGCGCGCCCACCCCGGTCGGGAAAGCCCGGGCCACCCTGGCGGTCGTCGGTTGTCGTATCGAATCGTTTGTATCCGTGCATCGTGAAACTCCTTGGTCTGATTATGACGATCAGTCTCGATCGCTCTCGTATGATCACGATATATCGTGATACTACCGCTGTCAAGGGGCGTCCGTTGAGGGGTGGAGGGTGGGTGGCCGCCCCGCGACGTCCGGGCGGTCGGTCGGTCAGCACCGGGTCACGCCGGGCTGGAGGGTTGCTTCGCTACGGCGTGGAGCGGTAGGCGCTGACGACCGGGGCCAACTCCTCGGGGGTGGCCCCGTGCATGATGACCCCGTCGCACCCGAGGGCGAGTTGGCCGCGGACCGCTGCGGCGCACTGCTGCGGGGAACCGGTGGCGCTGGCGGCCAGCCACTCGTCCGGAATGAGCTGGGCGATGTGCTCCAACTGCTCAGTGGTGGCCAGGGAATCGATACCGCCGAGGAAGCCCGAAACCACCGGGTCGGCTCGGAACCGCTCCAGGACGGCAGGGTCCCAGTCGTTGGTGCGCACCAGCAGGTCGCCGTACCCCTGGAGGTAGGTGGCCAGGCGGCCGACCGTCTTCATGAGCCGGCGGTCCTCCCCGACGTGGTCGCCCACGGTGGCGAGGCACGACCACACCTTCACCCGGTCCGGATCCCGGCCGGCCCGTTCGGCCGCGGTCTTGACCGTGGTTACACAACGCCTCGTCGTCTCCTCGGTGAAGAACGTGTGCAGGACCACCTGATCGAAGCAGCGGCCGCCGAGGGCGAGCGAGTGGGGGCCGAACGCCACCAGCCCGAGCGGCAGCTCCTCGTCCACGGCCGCCAGGTACAGCACGGGGTAGGAGCCCGCGGGACCGTCGTGGCCGATGATCGCCTCCCCGCGGAAGAGCCGTCGCATGATGCCAGCGAAGTCCTCGAGCTCGGCTGTGGTGATGCGGGGGATGCCGTAGGTGTCCTGGATCACCGGGATGCCCCGGCCGAGGCCCAGGACGAACCGGCCCCCGGTCAGGCTCTGCATGGTCCTGGCCATGCCGGCGGTGATCATGGGGTGGCGGGTGTTGTGGTTGGTGGCGGCGGTGACGACGGTCAGGTACTCGCTCACCGCCCCGGCCGCACCCGAGAGCACGCCCGCCTCCTTCTTGTCGAACCGCTCGGAGATGAAGACCGAACCGAGTCCGAGCGCCTCGGCCAGGCGGATCTCGTCGATCAGGTCACGGGAGCTGTCGGCTTGGCCGGCCAACCCGTAGAACCCCAGTTCCGGCAGATCTGCGGCCCCCGGGTTGGGTCCGGGGCTCCGGGGGTCGCTGTCGGTTCTGGATCCTCGTCCGGGCACCGGGGAAGGGTAGCAATGCCGGCCGGCCCCGCCCCTTCAGATGTCCGTATAGGGGACCGGATGGTCCCCGCCGAGCTCGGAGAAGCGCTCGTTGAGCGCGTGGGCCAGGATGTCGTGGTCGTGCGGGGTGGGCTCGAGCGCGCCGGCGAGGAAGGCCTCCACCTGGAACGGGGAGCTCATCCCACCCAACTCGAAGTAGCGGAGCCACAATTCGCCGCCGGTGAGATGGGCGTCCAGCCGGAAGGAGTTGCAGCGCGCCGAGCCCGTACTCGGTCACGGTCGGCCGGAGGGCGGGAGAGGGGAGAGCGTAGAGATCGACACGAGCGTCTGTCTCCCGGAGCGGTGGTCCCTCGCGATCGAAGGCCACCCCACCATACCAGCCGGACCGCTGTGCACCCGAGGGGATGTTGAGGCCGAACCCAGCAGATGGGATGCTGGCGAGGAAGTCGACGGAGAGAGAACGGTATGGCCGGCGAGGACAAAGTGGCGACCGACTCCCGGGCCGAGGCGGAACTGACCGCCAACATCTCCGCGACCATCGACGCGCTCGTTCTCGGCCGGCGGTGTTCAAGAGACCCTGGCCCGGGTGGTCGACCTGGCCGTGACCAGCATCGAGGCCTGCGACTACGCGGGGGTGCACCTGGTCGGTGCCGATGCCGCGAGTTCACCGGTGTGCAGTGACCCCGTGGTGGCCGACATCGAGGCCCGACAGCGGGAGTCCGGCGAAGGGCCGTGCCTCGCCGCCGCCGACCAGGGCGTCGCCATCTCCGTCAACGACCTCCGGGACGAGGACCGTTGGCCCGAGTTCAGGATGGCTTCGGCCGGTCGGGAGATCCGCGGCGTCCTCGCCCTGCCCTTCGCCACCAGCTCCGGTCCGGGCGTCCTGTGCCTGTTCGCGTGCGCACCGATGGCGTTCGGGGTGATCGACCGGGGTCGGGCGCTCCTCCTCGCCGCCATGGCCGGGTTGGCGGTGACGTCGGCCCGCAGCCTCGAGGACGAGGAACGCCGGACGGCGAACCTCCATGCCGCGCTGGCCACGCGCGAGGTGATCGGTCAGGCCCAGGGCATCCTGATGGAGCGGGAGCACGTCACCGCCGAGCGGGCCTTCGACATCCTTCGCCGGGCCTCCCAGCATCACAACGTCAAGTTACGGGACGTGGCCCGGAACCTCATCGAGACGGGCGAGAGCCCCGACACCGGCACCACCTGACGCCTGCCCGGCCGCGGCCCGCCGGGCAGCGACCCTCTTCTGTGGTCGGGACCGGCGTCGATCCGGTGACCTCACGCTTTTCAGGCGCGCGCTCTACCAACTGAGCTACCCGACCTCGCCTCGGCGAACCGAGGTGGCGGACCTGACGGGATTTGAACCCGCGACCTCCGGCTTGACAGGCCGGCGTGCACTCCAAACTGCACCACAGGTCCCCAACCAGCACTGGCGCTGGGGCATACGGCACCCCCAACGGGATTCGAACCCGTGTTACCGCCTTGAAAGGGCGGCGTCCTAGGCCGCTAGACGATGGGGGCTCAAACCCGATCAGGGCTTTTGGAGATTAGCAGGTGGATCACAGGATCCCTTCGGGCCGCCCCTCGGCCGGCAGGCCCGCGGCCAGCACCTCCACCATCAGGTACTGGAGCTGGCCCAGGAGCTCGTAGAGCGCGTACTCCGGCGCGGTCGGGTCGTCGGGTTGCGGCTCCGCCATGTCCTCGCTGACGTCGAGGCGGGTCCCGATGACCAGACGCATCGAGCCGATGGCCGACAGCCAGGCGTTGAACTCGGACTCGGTCAGGATGTCCGAGCGCGCCGTCTCGGTCAGCACGGTGAAGGCCTCACGGTGGTGGTTGACGAGTGCGCTGTCGACCAGCTTGCGGTAGGCCCGCTCCTCTTTGACCTGGTGCTCTCCGGGATAGGCGGGCGGGAAGAGGCGCCGGGTCATGGGGTCGTGGGTCTCGAGGGTGGGTACCAGCTGGTGGGCCAGGGTGACGAGGACCGCCCGGACGTTGGGGTCCAGCTTGACCACGTAACGACCGTCGCGCCGACGGCGGAACGGTGCGCTCACGACGACTGTTCCATGGTGGCCCACAGCCCGTGCTCGTGGAGCCGGTAGACGTCCAACTCGGCCCGCTCGCGGGTCCCCGAGGAGACGACCGCCCGACCCTTGTGATGGACGTCCAGCATGAGCTTGGTGGCCTTCTCCTTCGAGTAGCCGAACAGTTTCTGGAGTACGTAGGTGACGAAGGACATGAGGTTGATGGGGTCGTTCCAGACGATGACCAACCAGGGCCGATCGGTGAGCGCGGCCTCGTCGGCGATGGTCCGGACGTCACCGGCGGGCTCGGCCTCGACCGGCGCCTCGACCGGCATCGAGCCGAGCGGGCCCTCCGCCCTCATACCGGCTCCGCGACGGCGTCGGGGTCGGGGCCCGACGACCGGGGCCCCGATGGCACGGGAACGGCGTCCCGGGGAGGCTCGACCGCCGAGCGGGGCCCGGCGCCAGATTCGGGGAGGTGGTCGGAGAGCCCGTGATGGAACCAGAGGGCGATCGACCAGACCAGCGAGGCACCGAGCACATGGAAGCCGACCAGCACGGCAGGCAGGTGGGTGAAGAACTGGGTGTAGCCGATGATCCCCTGCACCACCATGGCTCCGAGCAGGATGCGGCCGCTGTCCTGCACATGACCGGGTGCGTCCGTCCGCCACAGCACCCACAGGGTCCACAGTACCGTCAGCACCGTCACGATGACTATCTCGGCATGGATCCTCGTCATGTCCTCCAACCCGATGGGCACGCGCTTGGCCCCTTTGCCGCCGGCGTGGGGACCGGCCCCGGTCGTAGCGGTGCCGGCGGCCAGGACCACCACCAGCAGGCCGAGCAGGACCCGGGTCCACCACAGGGCGCGTCGGGACACGACCAGCGTGCCGCGGCCGGCGGCGTGCCCCGCCCGCAGGGTGAGGATCACGGCGACGGCCAAGAGGGCCATCCCCAGCATGAAGTGGGTCATCACCACGTAGGCGTTGAGCTTGCTGTAGACGACGAACGCCCCGATGACCGCCTCACCGATCACACCGAAGATCAGGCCGGCGGCCAGCCATCGGAGGTCACGCCGGGCCGGGCGACGCACCAGGGCGGCCACGAAGGTGGTCGCACAGAGCAGGACCAGGACGAACACCACCACCCGGTTCCCGAACTCGATCACCGGATGGAGGCTGAGCGGAGGGGTGAGGCGGCTGTGGGCGCAGGTCGGCCAGTCAGGGCACCCGAGCCCCGAGTCGGACAGGCGGACCGCGGCGCCGGTGGCCACGTTCAACACCACGGTGGCCAGGGTGACCCGGCAGAGGAGGAGGAAGCGGCGAGGGCCAATATGCAGGGAGGACACCGTCTCCGTATGGTATCGGCCCCACCGCGTGCGTGGCTGAGGTGGCGGCCCACCCCGGACGCAGTCACCGCCGCCCGGCATTTCCCGGCTCGAGGCGGCGCCCCGCTCCGGTCGGCGACGGCGCCCCCTCCCCGGGGACGGGGGCGTGGCCCCCTGTGAAGTCGCCCCCCACCGGGGTCGGCGAGTCGCACTAATGTTTCGGCAATGGCAATTTCCTCGGTGGTCCTCCCCCGCAGAACCACCGCGGCTGCACGCGTCGGGGCCTACGTGGCGCTGACCAAGCCGCGCATCATCGAGCTCCTGCTCATCACCACGCTTCCCACCATGATCGTGGCGCAGCGCGGCCTGCCGCCGGTGCTCTTGATGGCGGCAACGCTGCTCGGGGGGGCCCTGGCCGCCGGCGGTGCCAACGCCATCAACATGTTCGTGGACCGGGACATCGACAAGCTCATGCACCGGACGTCCAAGCGCCCGCTGGTCACCGGGGCGGTGAGCCCCCGGAACGCGCTGGTGTTCGCCATCACCCTGGAGGTGCTGGCCTTCGTCGAGCTGTGGGCCTGGGTGAACCTGCTGTCGGCGGTGCTGGCCATCTCGGCCACCTTGTTCTACGTCTTCGTCTACACGCTGTGGCTCAAGCGCACGAGCAGCCAGAACATCGTCATCGGGGGCGCGGCGGGCGCCGTACCGGTCCTGGTCGGGTGGGCCGCCGTGACCAACAGCCTCTCGTGGACGCCCGTCGTCATGTTCGCCATCATCTTCGTCTGGACGCCGCCCCACTTCTGGGCCCTCGCCGTCAAATACAAGGACGACTACCAGGCGGCCCACGTGCCCATGTTGCCGGCGGTCGCCACCTTCAAGCGGACCGCCCGGGAGATCCTCGTCTACAGCGTCATCCTGGTGGCGGTGAGCCTGGTGCTGGCCGGGGTGGCCCACCTCGGTGCTGTGTACGTCGTCTCGGCATCGGTGCTCGGTGTCGCGTTCATCGCCGCGGCCGTGCGCCTGCTGGTCCGGGCCACGCCCAAGGCGGCCATGCAGCTCTTCAGTTACTCGATCACGTACCTGACCCTCCTCTTCGTGGCCATGGCGGTCGACATCTTCACCAAGCATTGATCGAGACCTCCGGGACCTCCGAGACCTCGGCTTCGGAGCCCCCAGGGCGGAGCGGGGTGGACGGCCCCCCCGGAGTGGTCCCCCCGACCGGCGGTGGAGGACCGGACCGTCGCCCGCCAGCGCCGCGTCGGCTGCGGGCCCTGCTGATCGGGTCGGTCATCGCCGTGGCGCTGGCCGTGTTCCTCTTTGTCGGCCTGGGCCGCCAGTCGGGGTCGGGAACGGGATCGACCGGACCCGTCGTGGGCGTGGGCGACCAGGCCCCCAGCTTCTCGCTGCCCTCCCTCACCGGGGGCGACCCGGTCGTGCTCGATGCGCTCGGCAAGGACCGGCACCGCCCGGTCGTACTCAACTTCTTCGCTTCGTGGTGCATACCGTGCCAGGAGGAGACCCCGCTGCTCGCCCGCACCGCCGATGCCGAGCAGGCCAAGGGCTCGGACATCCAGTTCGTCGGCGTCGACACCCTCGATCCGACGTCGAGCGCCCTCCCCTTCGTCAAGAAGTCGGGGATCACCTATCCCGTCGGCTCGGACAGTGGCCAGGTGAGCAGTGGCCTGTATGGGATCGACGGTGATCCCCAGACGTTTTTCCTGAACGCGGACGGCACGGTGGTCGCCCATGTGCGGGGCCCGCTCACCCAGAGCGAGCTCGACCAGTGGTTGCAGCGGATCGGCGGTTCGGCGGACTGACGCCCCGACGGAGAGCTCGGCGCGGTTGGCTCCGTTCAGGCCGCGTCACTCCCAGCGGAAGGTGAGCCCGGCCACGACCGGTGCCACCACCGCCCAGACCACCAGCACGACCCAGTCCCGGGCCGTCACCGCCGTGCCGTCTCCGAGCGTGGCGTGCAGCGCGTCGGCCAACGCGGAGGCCGGCAGCACCTTGGCGATGCCGGCCAGCCACGCAGGAAGCTTGCCGAGCGGGATGAGCATGCCGCCGAGCAGCAACAGGACGACGAACAGCCCGTTGACCACCGCCAGGTTGACTAGCGGCTTGAGCGTCCCCGCCAACAGGAGCCCGATCCCGCCGAAGGCGACGGTTCCGAGCACCATGGCGGCGACGGCCGAACCGACAAGGGCACCGGCGCCGCCGCCGGGGTTCCACCCGAGCGCATACCCGACGGCCACCAGCACGCCGGCCTGGAGGAGCTCGACCACGATGATCGCCATGATCTTGGCCCCGAGCAGGCGTGGACGGCCGAGTGGCGTCGACCCCAGCCGCTTGAGGACCCCGTAGCCCCGCTCGAACCCCGTGCCGATCCCGAGTGCGGTCATGGCCGTCGACATGATGGCGAGGGCGAGGATCCCCGGCACCAAGAAGTCGACCGGGTGGGCCGTGCCGGTCGGGAGGACGTGCACGGCCGAGAAGAAGAGCAGGAACACGACCGGTATCCCGAGGGTGAGGAAGACCGACTCCCCGTTGGTGAACAGCATGATCAGCTCGGCTCGCGTCTGGGCGCTGAGTGGCCTCACCGCTTCGTGCCCCGCGGCCGACCCTCGCGCCCTGCCGTGCCACTGCGCCCCCTGCGCCCGGTCCCCCCGGGCGCGCCCTCGTCCCGGGGACCGTCGGACGTCGGCTCCTCGGTGTCCCGGGAGCCGGTGATGGCCAGGTAGGCCTCCTCCAGCGACTGCCCGGTGCGGAGATCACCCAGCGCCAGGTCCCGTTCGGCCAGCCACCCGGCCAACACGGCGATCACCGTCGGTGACGCCATGCCGGGTGGGGCAACCAAGCGGTAGCTTCCGGGGCCCACCTCCGCGATCGAGGCGCCGGTCCCGACGGCCGCGGCCAGTGCCCCGGTGTCGATGGCGGGCACGGTGGTGAACCGGATGGCGCCGTCGGCCGTCCCGGTGGCGAGGTCGGCGGGGCTCCCCTCGGCCAGCATGCGGCCGCGGTCGATGATCACCACCTGGTCGGCCAACCGCTCGGCCTCGGCCAGCTCGTGGGTGGTCAGGACGACACAGACCCCTCGGTCGCGGCGGTCGGCGATGATGTCGCGGACGACGATCCTTCCCTCGGGATCGACGCCGGCGGTGGGCTCGTCGAGAAAGAGCACCCGGGGACGGCCGACCAGGGCGAGGGCGAGCGAGAGTCGCTGCTGCTCCCCGCCAGACAGGCGGCGCCACGGCGTGCGCCGGACACCCGAGAGACCCACCAGGTGGAGGAGTTCCTCGGGATCCTCGGGATCGTCGTAATAGCGGGCGAAGAGCGCCAGGACCTGGGCCGGCCCGAGCATCGGGTAGACGCCGCCCTTTTGGAGCATCACCCCGATGCTCGGGACGAGGGAGGCGTGGTCCCTGCGCGGGTCGAGCCCGAGCACCCGGACCGAACCGCCGTCCACCCTCCGGTACCCTTCGAGCGCCTCCACCGTGCTGGTCTTGCCGGCGCCGTTGGGCCCGAGGAGGGCCAGCACCTGACCCGCCGCACCCACGAAGGAGAGGCGGTCGACAGCGACCGTCTCGCCGTAGCGGATCACCACCTCGTCGCAGACGACAGCCGGTGCGTGCCGGTCGGGGGTGGTGGGCACGGTCGATGGCTGCGCGTCCCCCGTCGGGCTGTGAGCGTCGTCCACGGGAGGTCACGCTACCGTTGTCCCCGTCATGATCGATATCCGACTGGTGAGAGACGACAGCGCGTCCGTCAAGCGCGCGCTCGGTCGCCGGGGCGTGGACCCCGCACAGATCGACCGACTGGTCGAGCTGGATACGGCCGCCCGTGCCGCCGTGGGACGGAGGGACGAGCTCCGGGCCGAGGTGAAGTCGATCTCCAAACAGGTCGGTGAGGCGCGCCGGTCGGGCGACGTGGGTGCGGCCGACGAGCTGGCGGCGGGCAGCCGCACCCTGGGCGAGGAGGAACGGGCGCTCAACGCCGTCGCCGAATCGGCGCAGGAGTCAGTCCGCCAGGCCCTCCTCTACCTACCCAACCTCCCCGCGCCCGACGCGCCCGACGGTGCCGGGCCCGACGACAACGTCGTGACCCGGACCTGGCCGGCCCTCGACCCCACCTACGCGGCGTCCCAACGGGTCCCGCACTGGGAGGTGGGCTCCGAGCTCGGGCTCTTGGACATGGAGAGGGGCGCGAAGTTGTCCGGTTCCATGTTCCCCCTCTTCCGGGGGTTCGGGGCCCGTCTGCTGCGGGCGCTCACCTCCTTCGCGCTCGACAGCCATTCCGAGGAGTTCGAGGAGGTGCGCCCACCAACCCTCGTGCTCACCGAGACCATGGTGTCCACCGGGCATCTCCCCAAGTTCGAGGAGGAGGCCTACCACCTCGAACGCGACGACCTCTGGGCCATCCCGACCTCGGAGGTTCCCCTCACCTCGATGTGGCGGGGGGACATCCTCGAGGAGGCCGACCTGCCGCTGCGCCTGACGGCCGCCACCGCCTGCTTCCGCCGTGAGGCCGGCGCCGCCGGTCGGGACACCCGCGGGCTGCTCCGGGTGCACGAGTTCGACAAGGTGGAGCTGTTCGCCTACGCCACGGCCGACCAGGCGCCGGGGCTGCTCGATGCCATGGTGGCCCGGGCCGAACGACTGCTGGTCGACCTCGGGCTCCAGTACCGCGTCCTCGATCTGTGCGCCGGCGACATGGGCAACTCGGCCGCCCGGACGTTCGACCTCGAGGTCTACTCTCCGGGGGTCGACCAGTGGTTGGAGGTCTCCTCGGTCAGCTGGTGCACCGACTACCAGGCCCGGCGGGCCAACATCCGCTACCGGCCCTCCGGGGGCGGGGGACCGGTGCTGGTCCACACGCTCAACGGCTCGGCCCTGGCATGGGCCCGCATCTGGGCCGCATTGGTGGAGAGTGGCCGTCAGGCCGACGGCTCGGTGGTGTTGCCCGAGGTGCTCGGGCCCTACCTGCGCGGCGAGACCGTCATCCCCGCCGCCGGCTGAGTCGGTCGCCGGCGGTTCAGCCACGCGGCACGTCGAACCGGTAGCCGACGCCGCGGATGGTGGTGATCAGCTTCGGCGAGGACGGGTCCTCTTCGACGTGGCTCCGCAGGCGCTTGATGTGCACGTCGAGCGTCTTGGTGTCGCCGAAGTAGTCGGAGCCCCAGACCCGGTCGATGAGGACGTCCCGGGTGAGCAGTCGGCCGGCGTTCTCCATCAGGAGGGAGAGCAGCTCGAATTCCTTGCGGCGGAGATGGACGTCCTGGCCCCGGACGAAGACCAGGTGCCGGTCGGGATCGATCTGGATCCCGCCCGCATCGAGCACGTTGCTCCGGGTCCCCGCCCCGTCGACACCCCCGGCCTTGCCATGCGAGCCGCGCCGCTCCGAGCCGTCGGGGGAACCGGCGCCCACGGACGTCCTGACCGGTTCGGTGTCACCGGAGCTCGGCGTCCTGCGCAGGACCGCCCTCATGCGGGCCACCAGCTCGCGGAGCCGGTAGGGCTTGGCCACGTAATCGTCGGCCCCCACCTCGAGGCCCACCACGGTGTCGATCTCGGTCCCCTTGGCCGTGACCATGATGATGGGCACCGACGACCGGGTCCGGATGGAGCGGCACACATCGATTCCCGAGAGCCGTGGGAGCATCAGATCGAGGAGGACGAGGTCGGGACCGACGTCGTCGAAGAGCTTGAGTGCCTCGTTGCCGTCGCGGGCGACGGTCACGTCGAAGCCCTCCCGCGACAGGCCGATGACCAGTGCGTCGATGAAGGACTCGTCGTCCTCGGCCAGGAGCACCTTGGTCTGGGATGCCTCCTCGGGCGGCGGGGCCGACTTCTTGTTCGCGTGCTTGGCGCTCATGCCGAGTAGACCGGGGGGCTGGGGAGGACGAGGGTGAAGGTCGAGCCCTCACCCTCCCGCGAATCTACTTCCACCCGGCCCTGGTGGTTGCTGGCGACGTGACGGACGATGGACAGACCGAGCCCGGTGCCACCGGTGTCGCGACTGCGTCCGTGGTCGACCCGGTAGAAGCGCTCGAAGATGCGCTCGAGGTCGCGGGCGGGAATCCCCACACCGGTGTCGATCACGGACAGCTGTACCTCGCCGTCCGACTGGCTGCCGACCACGCGCACCAGGCTGTCCTCGTAGGAGAACGTCACCGCGTTCTCGAGGAGGCTGTGGATGGCCGAGACCAGCTGGCGTCGGTCTCCGAGTACGTGGATGGGGGGGACGGGCTCATCGAGCTCGATGGTAATGCGTCGCTGTTCAGCCGCGGACCGGACCCGCTCGACCGCCTCGGCCATCAGCAGGTTGACCGAGATCGGCTCCCGGGGCGGGGCTTCCTCGGACTCGATACGGCTCAGATCCAACAGGTCGTCGATGATCCGGCTGACCCGGAACGCCTCGGTGTGGATCCGGGAGGCCAGCCGCTGGGCCACGACCTGGTCTGATTCCACGGTCAGGGTCTCGGCGAGGAGGCCGAGGGCCCCGATGGGTGTCTTCAGTTCGTGGCTCACGTTGGCCACGAAGTCCCGTCGGATCTCCTCGAGTCTGCGGCGGTCGGACACGTCCTCGATGATGGCGATCACCCCGAGGGGCCGCCGGCCGTCGTCGATCAGCCGAGTCCGCACGATGAGCGTCTGGCGGGGAGGACCGTAGAGGTCGAGGGTCCGCTCGGCCATCCCGTCGCGCCACGCACTCTCGAGGAGCTCGGTGACCGCCTGGGCGGCCAGGGCGTCGCCGTGCCGGTTGTTCATCAGGTCGACCGCCCGGGCGTTGCGGAAGGCCACGTCGCCGTTCTCGTCGCAAACGATGACGCCCTGGGGGAGGGTGTCGAGGGCCCGTCGGAGCCGGATGGCGTCGGAACTGGCCTCGGTGACCGCCTCGGCGGCCTCACCGGTCACCCGCTCGAGATGGCTGAGCACGGGTTCGACCCCACCCTCGTCGGGAGGCTGCACGCCGAGGCGGTTGGACAGGGCCGTCAGCCGCTGCTGGAGGCTCCTGCGTCCGGCACGGCGGCCGAGTCGGGCGGCGATGAACACCGCGAGGACGGCGACCACGCCCAGCACGATGTACCCAATCACGTACGGCTTCACCGCCTAAGCATGACAGGCCACCGCTCGAGTCGGGGCTATCCCTCCGCCGCGCCTTCGAAAATAATGAAATAACATGAAAAGTATTGAAAGTGTTGGAACGGATCCGTACGATCGGGGCATGCCACCCTTCTCGATCCGTCTCGTCGCCCACGCCGTCCACCCCGCCGCTCTGGCCCGACCCGGTCCGGCTGTTCCCGCGGACGGGGTGTCGGCTCCTGCGATGCCCTCGGCCGTCCATCTGGTCGGTGGTCGCACCGTCGACGTGCAGCTCACCCCTGACACCAACTCGCTCCCCGGAGGGCAGGTGCTTCAGCACCTGATGAACGGTCTCGGCGGGTGGGCGCTGGCCTTCTCCCTCGTCGGGCTGGTCGTCGGCGCCGCCGCCTGGGCACTCGGATCACACGGTCAGAACTACCAACAGAGTTATGTGGGCCGGCGCGCGGTCCTCGTCTCCGGACTGGCCGCACTGCTGATCGGCGCCGGCCCGGCCATCATCAACTTCTTCTTCCACGCCGGCCAGGGGGTGAACTGAGATGGCGATGGCATTGGCCGTGGTCGGGGTCCCGGCCATCCCGGGCACGTCCTGCCCCTCGGCCGCCGCGGCGCTGGCCACCGCCGGGCTCGGCCCGGTCTGCCAGGTGGCGTCCGGGGTCACCGGCGCGGCCGGGTCGGCCGTCTCCCAGGTGGCCGGCTTCAGTATCGACAGCGTGCTCAACGCCCTCGGCAGCTGGGTGGCCGACGGGGCGACCTGGCTGCTGACCCAGATCGGCGGCGTGGTCGGCGCCAGCACCCCGGTGGACCTCTCGGCGTCGTGGTTCACCGCCCACTACGGCACCATGGCGGCGCTGTCGGCGGTGGTCATCCTCCCGCTGATGCTGCTCGGGATCGTCCAGTCCCTCTACCGCCAGGACGCGTCGGCGCTGGTC
Organism: uncultured Acidimicrobiales bacterium; assembly: GCA_963725395.1. GTDB lineage: Bacteria > Actinomycetota > Acidimicrobiia > Acidimicrobiales > RAAP-2 > Bog-756. Next base: position 411,989 of record CAVRYH010000009.1, read on the forward strand.
CGCTCCGTGGCCGTGAACGTCCCGCTGGCCGTGCTCCTGACCGCGGTGGCTGTCAAGCTGGTCGAACTGGGGTTGGCCGTCACCGACGCCATGAGCGCGGCGGTGGCCCAGGGCGCGGGACTCGACGCCGGCCATTTCATGGCCTCGGTCACGCTGGGGCTCTCGGGTGCGGCCGCCACCGGCCAATCGGGGGCGCCGGCCTTCATCCTGTTCCTCGGCGCGCTGGCCGTCGTGCTCGGAGCGGTGATGGTGTGGATCGAGCTCCTGATCCGCTCCGCCGCCGTGTACGTGGCCGTGCTCTTCCTCCCCCTCGCCCTGGCCAGCCTGGCCTGGCCCGCCATCTCGCACTGGTGCCGGCGGTTGGTCGACACGCTCGTGGCCCTCATCCTCGGGAAGTTCGTGATCGTCTCCGTGCTGAGCCTGGCTGCCGGTGCACTGGCCGGTGCCGGCGGCTCCGGCGGGGGAGGCTTCACCGCGGTGCTCGGCGGAGCGGCGTTGCTCATGCTCTCCGCCTTCGCCCCCTGGGCCCTGTTCCGGCTGATCCCCTTCCTCGAAGCCGGTGCCGTCGGGCATCTCGAGGGACTCAGCCAGCGCACCCGCCACAGCGTGACCGCCCCGATGCGCAGCCTGGCTCAGGTGGCCATGCGGGCCGGCGGGTCGATGGCCGCCTCGGCGGCGGCCACGACAGGGGGGCTCGTCGGCAGCTCGCTCCTCGGGTCCCCGGGATCTGGACCGGGCGGTCGACCCGGGGCGGGCCCGCGCCCCACCGGCATCGGCCCCCGAGGGGGCGGCGGAGGAGGTGGCGACGTCGGGCCCGGCGGTGCGGGGCTCTCGGGGGAGGCCGGGGAGCCACCGGACCTGGGCCCCTCCTCGGCCGAGTCCACCGGCGTCGGAACCACGGAGCCACCCGGGCACGGGATCCCCATGCACCCGGTGCATCCCGAGGCGACCGCCACGGCCCACCGGATGATGGCCGAGCTGGAAGACGCCGGCCTGCTCGAACCCGGTTCCCGGCTCGGCCCGGGGCCGCGACCACCACGACCGGGGGAATCCGGTGGAGGCGCGGGCCCCGGTGCGACCGAGATGTCGGTGGCCACGGGAGCGACGGGCAGCTCTCCGCTGCTCGTCCCGCTCCCCAGACAGACCGGAACGGTCAACGCCGACCGGCTCGGGCGTGACCACCTCGGGGTCCGGTTGATCGCCGCACCCCAGCCGCCCGCCCACTCCTGGAGCCCGGTCGTCCCACCTGGCGGAGCTCCGACCGGTGCCGGCACCGGGCCGATGCCGAATGACTGACCGGGACGGCGAGGCCCGCGTCCGCTACCGGTTCTCCCCCCTGGAGCGGAGGGGAGTGATCGCGGGATGGCGCGGGGGCCAGATCGCATCGGTGGCGACCGGTCTCGTCATGGGGGTCCTGACCCTCCGGTCGCGACCGACCGTGGGCGGTGTGCTCCTGGCGGTGGCCTGTGCAGCGTCGGGCGTGGCCCTGGCCTTCTGGCCCCTGCGCGGGCGCACCGGCGAACAGTGGCTCCCCCTCGTCGTGCGCTGGCTCGTCGCCGTCGCCACCGGGGGGCATCGGCGGCTGGCCTCCGGGCCCGGGGTGGGCCACGTGGCGTCCCTCGGTTCCGGGGGGACCGGACGCGGGGCGTCGGTGGCCGGTCCCCGCCCGGGCGGGGGCCGGGGTGCCGCCCGGCGGACCCTCTTCGACGGCCTGGAGATCATCGGGGCCCCACCGGCCCCCGAGCAGTGGGCACCGGACATGGGGATGGTGATCGACCGTGCGGCACGGACCGCGTCGGCGGTCCTCGACGTCCGGGGTCACAGTTTCGCGTTGCTCGGCCACCGTGCGCAGGATTCCACCATCGCCGCCTGGGCCAGGGTGCTCTCCTCCATGGCCCGGGAAGGGTCCGACGTCCACCGTGTCCAGTGGACCGAGTCGTGCCTCCCCGATGCCGGTGATGCCGTGCGCCGTCACCGTGCCCGGCACGCGGTCCTCGGTCCCGATTCTGCCGCCGGCCGGTCGTACCAGGTGCTCCTGGACGAGTCCGTTCCCGCCGCCCGCCGCCACCGCGTGCTGCTCGTCGTGTCGATCCACACCGGACGCTCGGCGCGCTCCATCCGCGCCGCCGGTGGCGGCACTGCGGGGACGGGCGTCGTTCTGGGCCGCGAGGTCCTCTCGTTGCAGCGGGCCCTCGACGCGACGGACGTGGCCCTGGAGGGCGTGCTCGGGCCGGCCGCGCTCTGCCGGGTGATGCGCGAGGCATCCTCAAGGGTCGTGGAGACAGACGGATCCGGGGCCGGGGGTGAACCGGCGGGCGATCCCGATCCCGGACCGGGAGCAGCGGTCGACGAACCGCCGACAGGGTGGCCCTGGCCGATGGCCGTCGAGCCGCACTGGGACGCGGTCCGCACCGACGCCACCTGGCATGCCACGTACTGGATCGCCGAGTGGCCCCGGGTCGAGGTGACCCCCGACTTCCTCGGGCCGCTCCTGTTCCTGCCGCTGCGCCGAGTCATCACGCTGACCATGGAACCGGTGAGCCCCAGCCGGGCCGCCCGTCAGGTGGCGCAGGCCCGTACGGCGGACATCGCCGACGGGGAGCTGCGGCGGCGGAGTGGGTTTCTCACCACCGCCCGACACGGGCGCGAGAGCCAGGGCGTCGAGGAGCGCGACGTCGAACTGTCCGACGGACACGCCCAGTACCGGTTCTCCGGGTACGTGACGGTGACCGCCGAATCCCGGCGGGCACTGACCACGGCATGCGGCGCGGTCGAGCAGGCGGCCGGCCAGTCACGGATCGAGCTCAGACTTCTCTACGGCGAACAGGACGTGGCCTTCACCTGCTCGCTTCCCCTGGCCCGGGGGCTCTCCTAATGGCGACCGGCCCGAGGGTCCCGGCCCATGTGTCCACCACCCGTCACCTCTGCGCCGCCTATCCGCTGGTGAGCGAGGCCGGTCTCGGACACGAAGGTGTGCTCGTCGGCCGGGACGTCCTGGGTGGATCCTTCGTCTATGACCCCTTCGAGCTGTACCGGAACGGGATCGTCACGAATCCCAACATGGTGGTGCTCGGCCAGATCGGCCGGGGGAAGAGCTCCTTCGTCAAGTCCTACCTCTGGCGCCAGGCCGTCTTCGGACGCCACGCCTGGGTGGTCGATCCGAAGGGAGAGTACGGACCACTGGCCCGGGCGTGGGGAGTGACCCCGGTGACGCTCCGGCCCGGAGGATCCGTGCGGCTGAACCCGCTCGACACTGACGCCGGCGACGCCGGTGGACCGCCCACCACCACGTCGGCCGATGCCGCCACCGCCGGCCGGCCGGACGGGCGTGACGTCGGCGACGAGGCCCGCCGGAGCCGCGTGGCACTGACCTCGTCCTTGGCCATCGCCTGTCTGGGGCGGGAGCTCCTCCCGCGTGAGCGGGCCGCAGTCGACGCCGCGGTCAGCGAGGCCACCGAGCGCTCCCGGGCGGCCAGGATGGAGGCACCCACGCTCCCTCAGGTGGTCGAGGCACTCCTCGATCCCGGCCTGGAGGCGGCGCTGGCCATCCGCACCTCGCGGCCGATGCTCGTGGAGGACGGTCGTGACGTGGCGCTCGAGCTCCGGCGCCTGGTGCACGGTGACCTTTGCGGGATGTTCGACGGACCGACGACACCCGGATTGCGGCTCGACGGCCCGCTCGTGGTCCTCGACCTGTCGGCCGTCTACCACTCGTCGGCGCTGGGGGTGCTCATGGCCTGTGCGGCGGCCTGGTTGCAGAACGCGGTGCGCGCCCAGCACCGGAACCGGATCATCGTGGTCGTCGACGAAGCCTGGGCGATCCTCTCGAACCTCGGTGTGGCCCGTTGGCTGCAGACCTCGTGGAAGTTGTCCCGTGCCCTCGGCGTGTCCAACGTCGCGGTGCTCCACCGTCTGTCGGATCTGCGATCGGTCGGGTCCGAGGGTTCCGAGCAGGTGAGCCTGGCCGAGGGCCTCCTCTCCGATTCCGAGACGCGGGTCGTCTATGCCCAGTCACCCGGCGAGATCGGGCACACTGGTGAACTCCTCGGCCTGACCGAGACAGAGGCCGACCTGGTCACGCAGCTGCGCCGGGGGATGGCCCTGTGGAAGGTGGGCCGGCGGTCGTTCCTGGTCGACCATCGACTGGCGTCCGAGGAGCAATGGCTCACCGACACCGACCAGGCGATGACCGGACGCCAGCCGGTCGATGACCGTGGTCCCGCCGGTTGGACCACCCGGTCGCCGGTGCCTGAACAGTGACGACCGGACGGGGGCCGGTGCCGTGAACCTGGCCGAGGTGGCCTCGACGATCGTCGGTCTGTCCGCGTTCGCCGGGACCGCACTGGTCGACCGAACTCGTTTGGGTCCGCCCGGCCGGGGGGGAGGTGGTGGGCGGGCGCCCCACCCCACACGGACCTCTCACCCCGACCGTCGGTCGCTCGGTCTCATCCGATCGGGGCGGGCGAGCCCCACTCCAGGAGCCCGATCGAGCGGTGCTGCCGGACGACTGACAATGGGCGGTCGTCGACGCACCGCTCACTGGGCTCGTGTCGGGGAGCTCGGTCCACTCCTCGTCGGATCGGGACGGAACCCCGGCCGGGGGACGGCGCCACCGAGTGGACGATTGGCACTCGGACGGTCGGGAAGGCAGGTGATCGCCGCAGAGCGCTCCCAGTCGGTGATCGTGTTCGGGCCCACCCAGTCGTTCAAGACCTCCGGATTCGCCGTCCCGGCCATCTTGGACTGGGAGGGCCCGGTCGTCGCCTCGAGCGTGAAGACGGACCTGATCGAACACACCATCGGGTTCCGGCGGACCCTCGGTTCGGTGACCTGCTTCGACCCGTCGGGCGCCACAGGACTCGGCTCGGCCGGCTGGTCACCGCTGCGGGCGTCCCGCACCTGGCCCGGTGCGCGGCGGGCCGCCGCCGGACTCACCGAAGTGGCCAAGTCGACGGTCGGGACGATGAGCGACGGCGACTTCTGGTACGCCACGGCCGCCAAGATGCTCGCCCCACTGCTGTTCGCGGCCGCCTCCGGTCGACGGGACATGGATGACGTCGTCCGGTGGGTCGACACCCAGGAGGAGAGAGAGATCCTCGAGCTGCTGGGCGAGGCCGGAATCCCCGAAGCGCTCCATGCGGCCCGCGCCACCTTCGGGAAGGAGGAGCGCCAGCGGAGCTCCATCTACACCACGGTCGAGACCATTCTCGAGCCTTTCGCTCACGGTCAGGGCGCGGTCGACAGCATCGGCTCGGTCGACCCGATGCGCCTGGTGGCCGGTTCCAACACGCTCTACCTCTGTGCCCCGGCCCACGACCAGAAGCGCCTGACCCCGCTGTTCGTCTCGGTGCTCCGGGAGGTGGTCGAGCACGTCTTCGAGGTGGGGGCCCGGACCGGGCTCCCACTCGACCCCCCGCTCCTCCTCGTCCTCGACGAGGCGGCCAACATCGCACCGCTCTCCGATCTCGATGCACTCGCATCGACAGCCGCGGGTCACGGGATGCAACTGGTGACCATCTGGCACGACCTGGCGCAGCTCAAGGCCCGCTTCGGAGCCCGCGCCACGACGGTCGTGAACAATCACCGGTCCAAGCTCTTCCTGTCGGGGATCTCCGATCCGACGACCCTGGACTATGCGAGCCACCTGATCGGTGACGAGGAGGTACTCCTCCCGGCGACGACACGGGGCGGCCAGGGTGGCCCGAGCACCACCCACTCGACCGCCGCACGGAGGCTGGCGCCGCCCGACGAGCTCCGGCGCATACCTCCGGGCGAAGGGGTGCTCATCTACGGAGACCTCCCTCCCGCCCGACTCCGACTGCGAACGTGGTTCGACGATCCCCGGTTGACGGCCCGGGCCACGGCACGATGATCAGCACCCTGGTCCGGGTTGTGGTGGAGCCAGGCCCACCGGTGTCCCCGATCGCTTCCGCACCCTGTCGGTGGCGTTGGATCCCCGGGCTGGAGCGCCCCGGCGACCGTCCCCGACGCATTGGTCGGTACCATCGGTGGATAGTGACCAAGCAGAGCCGGCCGCCCGAGCCCACCTGGTCCACCCGGTCCACCGAACACCCGGCACCCACCGGAGAGGGCGGTCCCATCCAGCAGTCGGGTGGGACCGGACCCTCCCGACCGGAGACGGATGGCATCGCGGCCCGACCGGTGTTCGACCCCTTCGACCCCTCGTGGGCCTCCGACCCTTTCGCGCTCTACGCCGACCTGCGCGACCGGGCGCCCATCCACCGCAACGATCTGGGCTTCTGGGTGCTCGCCCGTCACGAGGACTGCCTCGCCGTCCTGAGGGACCGGCGGGCCAGCTCGGACAGTCTGAACGTGGCCGTCGAGCGGATGCCCGAGGGGGTCCGCACGCCGATCGCCGTAGACGACCCGGTCGCCGCCGCCATGTTGGAGATGCGACCGTTCCTCTTCAGGGACCCGCCGGATCACACCCGGCTCCGGGGGCTTGTGTCCAAGGCGTTCACGCCCAAGGTCGTCGAGTCCCTGCGCGACCGGACCCAGCAGGTCGTCGACGAGCTCCTCGACAGGGCAATCGAGGCCGACCGGGTCGACCTGGTCGAGGAGTTCGCCTACCCGCTCCCGGTCCAGGTCATCTGCGACCTCCTCGGTGTTCCCCACGAGGACGAGGACCGGTTCAAGCATTGGTCCAACGCATTGGCCCGGGGGCTCGATCCCGACTTCCTGCTCACCGAGGAGATCATCGACGAGCGCGGCCAGGCGGTGGTCCAGTTCGCCCAGTACTTCTTCGAGCTGCTGGCCGAGCGGCGCCGGGCGCCGGGCGAGGACCTGTTGAGCAGGCTGGTCGAGGCCGAGGACGGTGGGGTGGTGCTGAGCGAGCCGGAGCTGTTGTCGACCTGCATCCTGTTGCTGGTGGCGGGACACGAGACGACGGTCAATCTGATCGCGGGGGGAGTCCTCGCCCTCCTTCGCCACCCCGATCAGTTCGAGAGGTTCCGCACGGACCCCTCGGTCACGAGGAGCGGCGTCGAGGAGATGCTCCGCTACGTCTCGCCCGTGCAGTTGACCGGCCGGGCATTCGTCGAGGACTGCGAGTTCGGCGGCGTCAGGTTCGAGGCCGGGGACTTCGCCATGCTGTTGCTCGCCTCGGGCAACCGCGACGAGGCCCAGTTCGAGGACCCCGACCGTTTCGACATCAGCCGTTCGCCCAACAACCACCTCGGGTTCGGGTTCGGCATCCATCACTGCCTCGGGGCGCCGTTGGCCCGGATGGAGGCGCAGGTGGCGCTGAGTGCGCTGGTGCGCCGAGCCCCCCGGTTGTCGCTGACCGTCGATGACGTCGTGTACAAGCACAACGTCGTGCTCCGGGGCATGGAGTCACTCCCGGTGGCCATGCGGGGCTGAGCCGGGCCCCTGTCGGACCTCCGGCGACCCCCTGTCCCCTGGACCACCCGGGCCCGGGGGCGCCCTGCGTCCGGTGGCCTCCGTCAGCCGACGTCGACCGGCCGGGCGACGAGGGGTCAGAGGGCGGCCGCCCTCTCCAGCACCGGCTGCAGGGCATCCAGTGAGGAGCGCACCTCGTCCGGCCCGAACGGCAGCAGCAGGGCGGCGACGGCGTCGGCACCGGCCTCGGCGTACTGCTCGGTGATGTCCGCATCGAGAGGCTGGAAGTACGGGCAGACCGTGATCCTCACGTCCCTGCGGGTGCGCCCTTGATCAGTGAGCATCCGGTCGAGCTTCTCCAACGGCTCGGCCAACTCCGAGGGCTTCCGGTTGAAGGAGTGCCACCCCTGGGCGGCCCGGGCCGTCCGTCGGAGGGCGGCGTCGCTCTCGCCGCCGATGTGGATGGGGGGATGGGGGAGCTGGACCGGCTTGGGGAACATGGAGCACGGGTTGAGCGAGTAGAACTCGCCCTCGTAGGCCGAGGTCTCGTCGCACCACAGGGTGGTCAGCACCTCGAGGTACTCGTCGGTGCGCCTCCCCCGCCGGGGCCAGGGGACGTTCAGGGCCTCGAACTCCTCCTCGAGCCATCCGACGCCGACGCCCAGGTCCACCCGGCCGTTGGACAGCCAGTCGAGGGTCGAGACCTCCTTCGCCGTGTACACCGGATTGCGCTGGGGCAACAGCACCATCGCCGTGCCCAGCCGGACGTCGGTGGTGTGGGCGGCGAGGAAGGACAGGGTGGAGAGGGGCTCGAGCAGACCGGTGCCGGGCGGGACGGGGATGCGCCCGTCCTCCGCGTAGGGGTAGGAGGAGTCGTACTGGTCGAACATGACCACGTGCTCGCCCACCCAGATGGTGCCGATGGAGCGGGCCTCGGCCTCCCGACCGATCAGGGCCAGCAGCTCGGGGGTGCTGAAAGGGTTGGCCGTGGGTACCCAGAGGTCGACTCGCATGGTTGGCTCCTTCGGATCGGCGACTTCAGACGGGCGCGCCGGGAGCCACGAGTGGCCAGGGTCGCTCCCGTTCGGCAATGCGGGCGAGGTCCAACAGCAACTGCTCCTCGTGATGACGGCCGATCACCTGGAGGCCCACCGGGAGACCGTCGACGGTGCCGGCCGGGATGGCCACGGCCGGGTTGCCGGTGAGGTTGGCCGGGATGGTGAGGGCGGCGTTGTTGCCGACCGCACGGTTGAAGCCGTACTCGGCGATGAGGTCGACGTCGCCGACGGTGGTGGGCATGGGCCCGGCGGCCCCGAAGGCCACGTCGGGGTTGGCGGCGGCGAAGATGAAGTCGGTCCGTTCGAACACGTCGGCCATGGTCTCGTTGACCTCGATCCGGAACATCTCGGTGGTTCCGGCGGACTGCACGTCGAGATGGTGGGTGGCGAGGTTCATGCCCAGCTGGATCTCGGGTGTGAGGTCGTCGTTGCACCCGGGGTAGCGGTCACCGAGTTCCCCGGCCAGGCCGATCAGGTTGGACATGGCCCATTCGAGACCTCCCTGGGGGAGCTGGACTGCGGCGTCGACCCGGGCGAGCCCGGCCGAGGCGATCAGGACCTCGGCCAGCTCGGTCACGAGGGCCGCCACCCGTGGCTCGACGATGGCCGACCCGAGGTCGACGGCGATCACCGCCCGTTTGCCGGCCAGGTCGAAACTGTCGAGCCCCGCCTCCCACCCGTCGACCCGGGGCAAACTGAGTGTGTCCCGCGGGTCCCACCCGTTGCACACGTCGAACCAACGCGCGGTGTCCCGGACCGACCGGGACAGACAGCCCACAACCACGGTGAGCGGTGGCTGGAGGACGGCGGGTCCCCGGGGGATGCGCCCGTAGGTGGCCTTGAGGCCGAACAGCCCGGTGAACCCGGCCGGGATCCGGATCGAGCCGCCCCCGTCCCCTCCGCTGGCGATGGGCAAGAGGCCTCCGGCCACGGCGGCCGCCGAACCACCCGAGGACCCCCCGGGGGTGCGCTCGGGATTCCACGGGTTCCCGGTGGACCCGTGCAGTTTGGTGCTCGTGAAGTTGATCCCGCCGAACTCCGACGCCGTGGTCTGGCCGACCAGCACCGCCCCGGCGGCGCGGAGCCGGGCCACCTGGGTGGTGTCGTGCCCGGCGATGCGGTCCCGGAAGACCAGCGACGCCTCGGTGAAAGGCCAGCCCTCCACCGGCTCGAGTTCCTTGATGCCCGTGGGCACCCCTCCGAAGGGGAGCGCCACGTCGGCGCCGGACGCCGCGACGCGGGCCCGGTCGAGGTCCAGGTGACTGAAGGCGTTGAGCGCAGACGAGTCGATGGCGGCCAGGGACGACTCGAGGGCCTCGGAGGGCGAGATCACCCCGGCCCGGAAGGCGTCGACGAGTGAACAGGCGTCCGCGTCCCAGGGTTGATCGGTCACGCCACCTGACGCTACCGGCAACGGTTCGGGCCGCGCCGGCCCCGGCGTGACCACCGCGCGGCGGTCGGCGGCCTAGCGTTGTGAGCATGAGCCATGACGACGAGCCAGAGGACGCGGGGAGCGGGGCGGACACCAGGGGTCGGGTTCCCCGCCATCCCTTCACCCTGTCCTTCGATATCGGTGGCACGGGCCTCAAGGCGTCGGTCCTCGACGCCGACGGGGCCATGGTGGCCGACCGGGTGAAGGTGCCCACGACCTACCCCCTGCCGCCCGACAAACTGGTGTCGACACTGACGAAACTGGCGGCCCCCCTCCCGAAACCCGAGCGGGTTTCGGCGGGGTTCCCGGGGATGGTGCGGGACGGCCACGTGCTCTCGGCCCCGCACTTCTCGACCAAGAGCGGTCCGGGGAGTGCGGTCGACGACGACCTGAAGAAGCTGTGGGAGCGGTTCGACCTCGCCACCGCGCTCACCGAGTCCTTCGGGGTGCCGACCAAGGTGGCCAACGATGCGGACATCCAGGGGGCAGCCGTCGTCACCGGCCACGGGCTCGAACTGGCCATCACGCTCGGGACCGGCTTCGGGACCGGCCTGTTCTACGAGGGGAAGCTCATGCCGCACCTCGAGATCGCCCATCAGCCCTTCCGCAAAGGCGAGACCTACAACGAGCAGCTCGGTGAGGCCACCCGCAAGGACATCGGCGAGGAACGCTGGAACAAGCGGGTGCACAAGGCCATCGCCAACCTGCGGGCCCTCATGTTCTTCGACCACCTCTTCATCGGCGGGGGGAACTCAAGGCGGATCAAGCGTGAGGGGCTCGCCGACGACGTGACCATCGTCGACAACACAGCGGGCATCCTCGGCGGCATCAAGCTCTGGGAGGCCGACCACGTGGGGGTCAACCAACCCCGGGACTAGCTTGGCCGGACCCGCCCGGCCCGTGTCGGACCGGTCGCCGGAGACCCGGCCCCGGGTATGCAGTGGTCCCTACGGGTGCCAGCTCCGCCACTCGTGCTCGACCTCTTTGAGGTCGCGCTTCCAACCCTTGCGGGCCTCGGACGCCGCCTCCCGCTGCACGGCCACCAGGGCCTCGACGGGCTCGGAGAGCTCGGGCCGGTCCCGGGCCAGTGACCGCAGCCACTCCATCGAGAACCGGGCGTCGTGGAGGGTGCCGAGCTTGGTCTGCAGGCGCTCGGCCGCCTTGGCCGTCTTGCGGGCCGGGCCTCCCTCGACCAGGGCGACGGTCTCGCATCCGTAGCGGAGGTCCTTCAGGCGGATCCGCAGGTTGTGAAGGTTGGTCTCCGTCGGCTGCTTGCGCGCCGTGCGGGCCGCGCCCCGCATGTCGTGCCAGGCCCGCTGAACCATGGCCGGGAGGGCCTCGCCGGCCGCCTGGCTCGCCCTCGGGGTGAAGTGGGGTCCGTCCCAGAGCACCATCATCTGTTCGGTCAGCTGGAAGCGACGGGCCCCACCACGCTCGGCGCTGAGCATGGTCAGCACCTCGGCCTGCTCCGATTCCACCACCGATTCGAGGCGACTGAGGTTGGACGGGCTGAGCACCATCGGGCCGGTGTCACGCAGGACGCCCTCGATGATGTGGAGGTCCCTCGACTCACCGAGCCGGCCCGCGTACCAGGCGAGCTCGGCCCGGAGGTTCGTCCCCCACTGCGGGTCGAGCGCCAGGCGGAACGTGCGTAGGTTGGAGCGGATGCGCCGGAGCGCCACCCGGCTCTGATGGATGCGCTCGATCTCCGAGGCGCGCCTCGCCGCCTTGTCGGCCCGTTCGGTGGCGGTCTGGGCCCACAGGGGGCGCTCGACCACCGTCGCGCCCGGGACTCGGACGGCCTGGTAGCGCCGGGTGCGCTCGACCAGTTCCTCACTCATGTCGTTCAACAGGAAGGCGCGGGCCGACCGGGCGAAGACCCGGTGCAGGACCAGGCCGGCGCTCGGGCCGAGTATCCCGTCGGCGACGTAGAGGCCCACGTCGTGGCGGGTGGGTCCGTGGAAGAAGGGACCCTCTTCGGCAGCCGAGCCGCCCGCACTCATCACCGCTTCGGTCGTCATCTCCATGGCCTCCAGCCGACAGCCTACGAGTGCGGTGCGGAGATGTCAGCGATCCGGGGACCTGAGGCCGGGAACTGCTGCGTCTACTCTGGGCCGATGTTCGCCGTCACCATCGTCGACGGTGCTCTCGAGTGGCGGGAGCACCCCGATCCCGTGCCCGGACCCGGTGAGGTCCTGGTGTCGGTGGCGGCGGCCGGCATCAACGCCGCCGACCTGATGCAGCGCAAGGGCCTCTACCCGGCACCGCGCGGGGCCCCGGCCGACATCCCGGGCCTCGAGTTCGCCGGTGAGGTGGTCGCGCTCGGGGCGGGGACGGAGCGCTGGTCGGTCGGCGACCGCGTCATGGCCATCACCGGCGGTGGGGGCCAGGGCGAGCTGGTCGCCGTCCCGGAGTCCACGGTCCTCGGGGTGCCCGACGGGGTCCCTTGGGACCAGGCCGGCGGCTTTCCCGAAGCGTTCTCCACCGCGTACGACGCACTCTTCACCCAGGCCGGCCTGGTCATGGGTGAGCGGGTGCTCGTCACCGGCGCCGCCGGGGGTGTTGGCACCGCCGCCGTCCAACTGGCCCGGGCGGCCGGCGCCCACGTGGTCGCCTCGGTCCGGGCGCCCGATCACCACGACGAGGTTCGGGCCCTCGGGGCCGACGAGATCATCGGGTCCGACGGCGTGGCGGACCACGGGCCCTACGAGGTCTGCCTGGAGCTGGTCGGAGGTCCCGGGGTGACCGCCGTGCTCCCGGTCATGGCCACAGGTGGTCGGGTGGTGGTGATCGGGGTGGGGGCCGGAGCCAAGGTCGAGGTCAACCTACTCGCCCTGATGGCCAACCGGGCCACCATCGGCGGGTCGATGCTCCGGTCGCGGACGCTGGAGGAGAAGGCGACCGTCGCCCGGGCCGTCGAGGCACACGCGGTGGGCCTGCTGGCCGACGGCAAGGTGACCGTACCCGTGGCCGCGCGGTTCCCCCTGGCTGACGCAACCCGGGCCTACGAGCGGTTCGCGGCGGGTGGCAAGCTCGGGAAGATCGTACTGACCAACCGCTGAGGCCAACGGGTGCGGGTCCGACGATGCGCCGGCCCGGGACCTACCTCGAGACGATCACCGACGAGCCGTGGCCGAACAGGCCCTGGTTGGCGGTGATGCCCACGCGGGCCCCCTCGACCTGGCGGCCGGTGGCGCGGCCCCGGAGCTGCCACACCAGCTCGCAGACCTGGGCGATGGCCTGGGCGGGGATGGCCTCACCGAAACACGAGAGGCCGCCGCTCGGGTTGACCGGCACCCGGCCCCCGATGGTGGTGTCGCCGTCGCGCAGCAACCGTTCGGCCTCGCCCTCCTTGCACAGCCCGATGTCCTCGTACCAGTCGAGCTCGAGAGCGGAGGAGAGGTCGTACACCTCGGCCAGGTCGACGTCGTCGGGCGAGATGCCCGCCTCCTCGTAGGCGGCCAGCGCCACCGACTGCTTGAAGGTGGGGCCCACAGAAGGGGCGGCGGCGGCCGAGTCCGTCGAGAAGTTGGGCATCTCGATGACGGTCTGGGGAAACCGCGGCGTCACCGTCGAGACGGCGTCGATGGTGACCAGGTCGTCGGTGCCACCGTGACGTCGGGCGAACTCGACGCTGGTGAGCACCAGGGCGGCCCCCCCGTCGGAGGTGGCGCAGATCTCGAGCAGACGCAGTGGGTCGGCCACCATGGGGGAGCCGAGCACCTCCTCGGCCGTGACCTCCTTGCGGTAGCGGGCGTTCACGTTGCCCAGGCCGTGTCGGGCGTTCTTCACCTTGACCGCGGCGAAGTCCGCCTCGGTGGCCCCGAACAGCTCCATTCGCCGCCGGGCGTAGAGAGCGAAATAGGTCGGGTTGGTCGCCCCCATCAGGTGGAAGCGAAGCCAGTCCGGGTCATCCCGTCTGTCCCCGCCCACCGGTGTGAAGAACCCCTTCGGCGTGGTGTCGGCCCCCACCACCAGGGCCACGTCGCACAGTCCGGCGAGGATCTGGGCCCTGGCGTTGCCGATGGCCTGGGCTCCCGAGGCACAGGCGGCGTAGGCCGACGAGACCCTGGCCCCGGTCCATCCGAGGGCTTGGGCAAAGGTGGCCCCGGCGACGAAGCCCGGGTAGCCGTTGCGGATGGTGTCGGCACCCGCCACGTACTGGACGTCAGTCCACGCCACGCCGGCCTCGGCCAGGGCATCGCTGGCCGCAGCCAGCCCGTACTCGATGAAGTTGCGACCCCACTTGCCCCAGGGGTGCATGCCCGCTCCGAGGACGGCGATGCGCTTGTCGTCAGCCATCGGCCCGCTCCTCCCTGCGCGTCCCGGCACGGGAGCCGGTCGCCGAGCGAGGCTTCCACTTCCACACCAGGTACTCGTGGTCGTCGTCCTCGTACAGGGTGTCGAGGACCAGCTCCACCTCGTCGCCCACCGACAGGTCGTCGACGCCGACGCCGGGGACGACCTGGCCCATGACCACCATCTGCTCGGCGGCGAGCTCGACGGCGGCGAGGGCGAAGGGGACGTACGGGTCGGCCGCCTCGTAGGGCTTCGGGGGTTGGTAGCGCGCGTCGGTGTAGGACCACACGGTGCCGGTCCGGCTCAACTCGGACTCGGTGAACTCACGGCCCTGGCACCGGGGATTCCGGCAGAAGTAGGTCTCCTTCGGGAAGGCGAAGCTCCCACAGCTGGTGCACCGGCTGCCGAGCAGGGCGGGAGCGTCCTCGTCGAGCGTGAACCAGCCTTCGACGGCGGGCCGGCGGGTCTTGGCGGCTGGCATCCCCGGATACTAACGCCGCGTCAGATTGGGGGCCCCATACCGCACCGATGGGTGACGGCGTGGCTGGGGAGTCGCGAGCGTCGGACCCCGATCAGGATTCCGACGACACTTCCTCGGCGTAGCGAGCGATCCGCTCCGCCCGGAGGGAGAATCCCGCGTCGATGAGCACCTTCCGGAGGCTGTCGCGCTCCCGGCTGAGACGGTCGATCTCGGCCAGGAGTTGCTCGACGACGCTGCGGGGTCGGCCGACGTCGCCCGGTGTCGGGTGTCGACCGCCTTTGTCCTGGCGAGTCGATGGGTGCAGTGCAACCATGTTCTGCCTATCGTGACGATCGGCCCGCAGCTTGAGGTGGAGGGTAGGCCCCGGCTCGCCCAGAGGGTGTACTCAGTGCTCGAAGAGATCCATCCGGCCGCTGGCGGCGAACTCGTCACGCAGGGTCGAGAGGTCAGCCTCCGACATCAGACGGTAGGGACCGTGGCGGTCCGGCCGGTGCCAGACCGGGTCGGGTGTCGACCACTTCTCGGCGCGCAGCGGCAGCTTGTTCGGCTTGTTCGTGGCGGTGACCGGCAGGGCGGTGACGATCCTCACGTAGCGGGGCAGCCACTTGGTCCCGAGGTCGGGCTGGGCGTCGAGGAACGCGTCGAACGCAGTGGGATCGAAGGCGGAGCCCGGCTCCGGTTCCAGTGCCGCCATCACCTGGTCGCCGGTGCGGCTATCGGGGACCGGGTAGACGGCGACCCCCCGGGCGCCGGGGTAGCGGCCGAGGATCCGCTCGACGGGAGCGGCGGCGAAGTTCTCGCTGTCGACCCGCAGCCAGTCGCCGGTGCGACCGGCGAAATAGAAGACACCGTCCCCGTCACGGTAGGCGAGGTCGCCCGACCAGTACCAGCCGTTCCGGGTGCGCTCGGCGTCGGCCTCGGGGTTGTTGTAATAGCCCTCGAAGTTCCCGACCGAACGGCGGCCCACCAGCTCGCCGATGGACTCGGACGCATTGGTCAGTCGGCCGTAATCGTCGAAGACGGCAACCGCCTTCTCCTCGCCGGTCACCGAGTCGACGACAGCGACATCGTCGTCCGGGCGCGACCGCCCGAGGGCGCCGGGCCGCGCGTCGGGTACGGGCTGCAGGACGATGGCGTTCTCGCTCGAGCCGTAGCCTTCGAACAGCGGCACGCCGAACCGGCGGGTGAACTCGGCCTTGTCCGGGGCCGACGTCTCCGGCCCGAGCACGAAGCGGAGGTTGTGGTCCCGGTCGTGCTCGGAGGGCGCAGTGGCATTGATATGGGCGATGGCCCGCCCGACCGTGTTGAAGTAGGTGGCGCCCACCCCGCGTACGTCGGGGAGGAAGCTGGACGCCGAGAACTTCCGTCGCAGGGCGAGGGTCGCGCCCGTCGCCCATGCCGGCAGCACGGCCGCGGACAGGGCGTTTCCGTGGAACAGGGGCATGGCCGAGTAGAGGACGTCCTCGCTGGTGAAGGGCATGGTCGACGCGGCGCGGGCCGCCCGACCCTGGGTCATCCGGACGGCCTTGGGACCGCCCGTCGAACCGGAAGTGAAGAGCAGGAGGAAGAGGTCGTCGGCTCCCGGCTCGTGGGCGGGCCGGTCGGCCGATGCGGCCTCGGTCAGTCGCCGCCGGTACTCCGCCGTGTCGACGACCAGCACCCGGTCGTTCCGGATGCCCAGGTCGAGTCCGTCGAGCAGCGGCAGCTGGTCCGAGTCGGTCACCACCAGCTGGCAGTCGGTCCGGCGGATGTCGGTGGCCAGCTCCTCGCCACGGCGGGTGGGGTTGATCCCGACGATGACCGCGCCGCACAGGGCCGCACCCCCGAGGAGGAAGAGGTACTCATCGGTGTTCTCGAGGAGCACACCGACGTGGAAAGGGCCCCCGGCGCGCAAACCGGTGAGCAGTGCGGCCCGGACCTCGGACTCGCCCACCACGTCGCGCCACGACCATTCCTGCCCCTCGAAGAGGAGACCCCGGTTGGGATCGCCGGCGCGGAGGCGGACGAGCTCGGCGGCCGTCGTGGGGCGGCTACCGGTCATGCCGGCCGGTGCGCGGTGGGCATCACGAACCTACGGAGCGGAGCCACCGGATGCACCGGATCCCCCGAGTCCGCCTCGGGCCCGCGACTCGGCGATGCGCCCGGCATCCCACCCGAGGAGGTCGGCCAGCACCTCGTCGGTGTGCTGGCCGACGGTCGGGGCGTGGGCCGGGGTAGGGAGCTCCTCGCCCACGAATTTCGAGCGGGCTCGGCAGTTGCTCGGCACCGAGCTGCTCGGTCGAGAACCACTGGAAGCGGTCGTTGAACTGCGGGTCGTGGGCGATGGTCTTCGGTGAGTTGACCGGTCCCACCGGGAAGTTGGCCGTCACGCCGAAGTCGATCCACTCCTCGGCGGTGCGGGTGCGGAAGATGTCGCGGAGCTCGGCACGCAGCTCGAGGTTGTTGCGGGCGTGGTCGGCGAACTTCGAGCCCGGCCACCGCTCGAACAGGTCCATGCGGTCCGCCGCCTCGCAGAAATTGCGCCAGAACGCCTGCTCGGAGGCCATGAACAGCACATAGCGCCCGTCCTTGGCCTCGTAGACTTGGTAGCGGACCCCTTCGATCATGCCAGCCGTCCCCGGCTCGCGCCGCTCGTAGTTGTCGGCCTTGTTTCCTGTGACCTCGGACTCGGGGCGCTCGTAGGCCCGCCAGGTCTCGCTGCGATACCAGTCCATGGCCGCGGCGGCGTCGGACTGGGCCACCTCGAGGAAGGATCCCTCGCCGGTGGCCCGGGCCCGGACAACGGCGGCCAGAATCCCGAGGGCGCCGAACAGGGGGCCGGCATGGATCCCCATGGAGGCGTGCTCCGGCAGGTAGGCGAAACCGTCGTCGTTGACCTGGGGGGTGACGATACCGGCCCAGGTGTCGAAGGCCACGCCGTGGGCGGGGAGGTTCTGATAAGGGCCGGTCATGCCGTAGCCGGAGATGGTGCAGAAGACGAGCTGCGGGTTGTCCTTCCGTAGGTCGTCGTAGCCTACGCCTCGTCGGGCGAGCCCTCCGGGGCGCATGGCTTCGACCACGACGTCGGCCGTGGCCGCCAGCTGTTTGAAGATGGACACGTCTTCGTCGTTCCGGAGGTCCATGACGATGCTCCGCTTGCCCCGGTTGACGTGGAGGTGCATGAGGGAGACGCCCTCGATGATCGGCCAGGTCATCTCGCGGATGTAGTCACCGGCCGGTGGCTCCACCTTGATCACCTCCGCCCCGAGATCGATCAAGGGCATAGTGATGGCTGCCGGCCCGAGAGCTGAGCATTCGATGATCCGGATGCCGTTGAGAGGTGCGTCGCTGGGCATGCGCTGATCCTAATTGACACTCCGTCAGATGCTTTCTGGCAACGGGCCCGCCCCGCTGCCGGACGGCCAGCGCACGGGGAGGCGAGGATGCCCCGCTCGGCGTCGGATAGAGTGGGCAACCTCTCCGGCGCGGGCCGGTGACAGTCATCGGGTCAGTTCGATGGCCGTCCACGCCCGAGCACGGCTGGGGACCAACCAGCGCTCGTAGCTCAACGGACTAGAGCATCTGACTACGGATCAGAAGGTT
>CAVRYH010000010.1:0-152470 GCA_963725395.1 uncultured Acidimicrobiales bacterium
GGCGGGCCCGCCGCCTCTCGTCTGGGCCCGCGCTACCCAACATCCGACGGCTCACTAGCCTGCTCCGGATGGGCAGCACCGCCACCCGCTCGAAGGCGCTGAGTCTCGTAGTGGTGCCGATGATGGCGATCGCCGTGGCCTGGCCCGGCGTCCCCGCCGTTGCCGACCCGTCCACGCCCGCCACCCCGTCCACTGCGGCGACGCCCGCCGCCCCGTCCACGCCCGCCACCCCGGCGACACCCGACACCGCGGCCTGGACCGTCTATCACGGCAGCATATCGGGCACCGGCGTGGCCGCCTCGGTGACCAGTGTCGACACGTCGGCTCCCGCCTGGACGTCCCCCACCCTGACCGGTGAGCTCTACGGTGAGCCACTGGTGTCCGGGGGTCGGGTGTACGTGGCCACCGAGGACAACTACGTCTACTCGCTCTCGGCGTCGACCGGCGCTGTCGTCTGGTCGGCCCGTCTGGCCCCCCCGGTCCCCTCCTCCGACCTCCCGTGCGGCGACATCGAGCCCATGGTGGGGATCACCGGCACGCCGGTCATCGACCAGTCCCGCAACGAGCTGTTCGTCGTGGCGGACGAACTCATGTCGGGCAGAGCCGCCCACATGCTGATCGGACTCGACCTCACCTCGGGCAAGACGGAGCTGGACCAGGACGTCGACCCCTCCGGCGCCGCTCCCGCCGCCCTCTTGCAACGCACCGGGCTCACCCTGGACGACGGACGGGTGGTGTTCGGCTTCGGCGGCAACTACGGGGACTGCGCCTCCTACCGGGGCCGGGTCGTCTCGGTGCCCGAGGCCGGTGGGACGCCCGAGGTGTTCACGGTCGACGCCGCGGCCGGCGACTCCCAAGGTGCCATCTGGATGGGTGGAGGGGCACCGGCGGTCGACGGCGCCGGCAACATCTGGGTGGAGGCGGGCAACGGCTCCGTCTATTCGGCCAGGGATCCCTATGACGACAGCGACTCGGTGCTCGAGCTGTCACCGTCCCTCCAGCTGGAGCAGTATTTCGCCCCGAGCGACTGGCCGGCCAACAACGCGGCGGACCTCGACATGTCGATCGAGCCGGTGCTCCTGTCAGACGGCCAGGTCCTGGTGGCCGGCAAGTCCCGCATCGCCTACCTGGTCGAGGGCACCCACCTCGGGGGGATCGGTGGCGAGGAGGCCACGCTCGGCCACATCTGCAGCCAGGACGTCGACGGAGGGACCGCCACCGTGGGCACCACCGTCTACCTCCCCTGCCTCAGTGGCATCACCGCCGTCCAGGTCGGCGCATCGCCCCCGTCACTCCACCTCGACTGGAGCTCGGGTGTCGGCGGTGGGCCGCCGGTGGTCGCCGCCGGCCTGGTGTGGACCATCGGGCAGGACGGCACCCTCTACGGCCTGGACCCGTCGACCGGTGCGGTGCGCCAGCAGGCCTCGGTCGGCGTACCGGCCAACCATTTCCCGACCCCCGGCGTGGGTGACGGCCTCCTGCTCGCCCCGTCGGCCACCCGGGTCGTGGCGTTCACGGCCGCCGGCGAAGGGGCACCGACGACGACGGCACCCGCTCCGGTCCCGACCGTCCCGGCGACGAACCCGACGGCCCCGACCGCGACGACGGGGGGAGGAGGCATCCCCCCGGCCGGGCTCGTCGCCATCATCGTCGGCGGGTTGGCCGTGATCGCACTGGTCCTGTGGGCCCGCCGTCGCCGCCGGGCTCGCGCCGCCGGCACCGACACGTAGGCCTCAGGTCCGTGCCGCCCCGGTGAGCGGCACGGCCGGTCTGTCCTCGGTCGGCTGGGATTCGGCGACCGCCGCCGCGGTGTGCAGCGCCCACCCCGACGTGGTGAGGATCCCGAGCACCAGCACCAGCAGGCCGCAGGCGGTGACGATCCACCAGCCGGGGTGGCTGGCCCGGGCCAACCCGTCGTGCAACGACCCGGCGATGGCCGAGGTGGCCACCACGCCGACGACGGCCACCCCGAGTGATTGGCCCACCTGCCGGCTGGTCGAGGCGATGGCCGCCGCCACCCCGGCCTGGGCGGGCGGCATGCCGGCGACCGCGGTGTTGGTGATCGGGGGATTGACGAGCCCGAACCCGATGCCGAAGATCACGTAGCAGGAGACCAGCCACGTGAACTGGGTTGTGTCGGACAACCCAGTCAGCATCAGGGCGCTGGCCGTCAGCGCCACGCCGGCTCCCACCAGTGACGGCCGGGCCCCGAACCGCCCCACCATCCACCCGGAGATCGGCGACATCACCACGGTCGTGGCTGCCATGGGCAGCGTGTACAGCCCGGCGTCGAGGGCACTGAGGCCCCGTACCTCCTGGAGGTAGAGGGTGTTGAGGAACAAGAAACCGCTGAACGATGCGAAGGCCGCCACCGCGATGACCGTGGCCCCGGAGAAGGGAACGCTCCGGAAGAAGCGGAGCTCGAGCAGTGGCTCGGGCCGTCGCGGCTCGTAGACGATGATGCCGACGACACCGACGGCACACGCGAAGAAGAGCCCGAGGATCTCCGGGGAGAGCCATCCGGTGGAGGGGCCCTCGATGATGGCGTAGGTGAGCGAGCCCAACACCGCCATGACCAGGAGCTGACCCACCGGGTCGAGTGAGCGCGGGTGGGGTGCCCTCGACTCGGGGACGAACCGGGCGGCCAGGACGATGGCGGCCAGTCCGATGGGGATGTTCACCCAGAAGATCGCCCGCCAGCCCACCGACTGGACCAGGGCGCCCCCGATGACCGGGCCCATGGCGATGCTGACCCCGACGGTGGCGCCCCAGATGCCGATGGCCTGGGCCCGCTCGCGCGGGTCGTGGAAGACGTTCCTGATGATGGACATGGCGACCGGGTTGAGCATCGAGCCACCGACCGCCTGGACCATACGGAAGATGACCAGCCACTGGAGGTCCGGGGAAAGACTGCACAACAGGGATCCCAGGGTGAACAACAAGAGCCCCGCCTGGAACGTGCGGCGCCGACCGAACCGGTCGGCACACGAGCCGGCCAGCATGAGCAGACTGGCCAGTACCACCACGTAGGCGTCGACCACCCACTGCAGGCCGGAGACGCCGGCATCGAAGTCACGACCGATGGAGGGGAGGGCCACGTTCACGATGGTGCCGTCCATGCCCACGATGAACAGGCTCATGCAGCAGACCAACAGGACGATGATCCGGTGCCGGCGGTCGAGGCCGCCGGCCCGGACGTCCACGGTGGTCACCTCAGTCATGGCCCGTCGCATCGTGCTCGTCCCTCCGGTCCCGCCCGGGGGCCGCTCCATCGCCGGAGCCGACCGCGGCCCTCATCTTCACGCGGCGCATGGCAATGGCTCCGAATCCGGCCGCCACGAAGCATGAGGCGGCACCCACGCCGAGCCCCACCCGGGCACCGGCCTGTTCGGTGACCCAGCCGATGGCCGGACCGCCGATGGGCGTTGATCCGAGGAAGGCCACCGACCACAGGGCCATCACCCGACCGCGCATCTGCGGGTCGGTCTCCAGCTGCAGGGTCGAGTTGCCCATGGCGAGGAAGGAAACGCTGGCGTAGCCGACCAGGGCGAGGGCGATGAACTCCACCGCCAACACCGGGGCCACTGCGGCGAACAGGATCACCACGCCGAACACCGTCGAGGCGAGGACCATCGCCCGCAGGCCGGTCTTGCCCCGGGCCGCGGTCATCAGGCCACCCACCACCGCCCCGATGCCCATCGCCGCGGTCATCACGCCGTAGACCTCCGCGCCACCGTGGAAGACGTGCCGGGCCGCTACGGGCAGCGTCACCTGGAACTCGTAGGCGAGCATCCCGACCAGCCCCATCATGAGCAGTGGTACCGCCAGCTCGGGGGTGCGGGCCACGTAGCGGAACCCTTCGCGCAGCTGGCCGCGTCCCCGGGCCGTCGGAGGTGCCGGCTGCAGGGCCGCACGGTCCATGGTGGTCAATGACGTCACGACGGCGACGAAGCTGGCGGCATTGATCATGAAGCACCAGCCGGTCCCCACCGTGGCGATGAGCAGGCCGGCCACGGCGGGACCGACCGCCCGGGCGGCGTTGACCATGGTGGAGTTGAGGCTGACGGCGTTGCGCAGGTCTGACGGCCCGACCATCTCGAGGACGAAGGCCTGGCGCGAGGGGTTCTCGAAGCAGTTGTTGAGCCCCAGGATGACAGCCAGGATGCAGACGTCGAGGAAGGTCACCCGATGGGTGAGCGTGAGCAGGCCGAGCACCAACGCCTGCACACCCATCAACGACTGGAGGACGATCATCAGCCGACGCTTGTCGACGCGGTCGGCGATCACGCCGCCGTAGGGACCGAGGAGCAGGACCGGGAGGGTCTGGAGGGCCACCACCAGGCCGAGATCGGTGGCCGAATCGGTGAGGGTGAGGACGAGCCATGCCTGGGCCGTCGTCTGCATCCAGGTGCCGATGAGCGAGATGGACTGCCCGGTGAAGTACCGACGGTAGTTGGGGACCGACAGCGAGGAGAACGTCCGGTGAGTGGTCGTGCGCAGGCTCACGGGTCCCGTTCCTTCAGGGACTGAGCCACCGACTCGAGGACGGGGAGGGCGTCGACCAATATCTGGCGCTGCCGGCCGTCGAGCCGGTCGAGGGCCCGGCTGAGGGCATCCGTGCGCTCGTTGCGGACCCGTTCCACCAGCCGCCGGCCCTCCCGTGACGCCGAGAGGTGGGCGACCCGGCCGTCGACGGTGTCCGGGGTGCGCACGACCATACCCGCCGTCTCCAGCTTGCCGGCGATGCGGGAGAGCATCGTCGGGTTCAGCCCTTCCTCGGCGGCCAGGTCGGAGAGGCGGACCGGTCCGAGGCGGACCGTCGTGGCCAACACCTGGTACTGGGTGGGGGAGAGGTCGGCGCCGGCGCGCGTCTGGCGGAGGGACCGGCTCAATCGGGCGATGACGGTGCGCATGCCGGCGGGGAGTTCGGTGGGGTCGTGATCGGTGCCCATGACGCCATCCTACCAACTAGATGCTTGCTAGCAGGCATGTATTTGGGCGGCCCGGCGACCGCCCGGCCGCGCTCAGCCCCGGAGCGCGGTGATGTCGAATTCCTGGACCGGATCGTCGAGGGGGAGGACCATCTGGGGGGCGAGCGACCGGTGCCCGTCGGCCGTGAGGTGGACGACCGTCCCGTAGGCGGTGAAGCTCACGGCGTGTCGGGCGAACTCCATCGGACCCTCGGTCACCTTGACCTCCACGACACCCGTGCCGCCCATGGCCAGGGCGGACTGCTGCATGCGCTCCATGGCCGACTCGCGGGCCGAGTACATCGCCTCGGTGAAGTTGGTCAGCTCGACGTTCTGGGACTTCTGCTTCATGGCCATGCCGGCGGACCGGCGCGGCGCGTAGACGAAACTGGCCCCCACGGCCAGCCCGAGCGGTACCCAACCCGAGGCCAGGAGGAGCGAGAAGTCCCTTCCCGAGAGGTCCGACACGAAGACCGGTTCGGCGGAGAGCCCCGACGAATCGACGGGGCGGACGGCGGTTCCCACGAGGACGACGTCGACGTGGTGCCGCTGGACCTCGAGCTCGACGTGAACGCCGACCACACCACGCCCGCCGACCTTGGTGCACTCCTGGTGCAGGCGGTCACTCGCTCCGGCGAAGGCCTGGGCGAAGGCACTCGACGCGTAGGCGATCTCGCCCTGCCCCCAGTTCCAGACCCCCATCGGGATGGAGTAGAGCGCCGCGCCGCATACGAGCTGCAGGGGCTCCCATCCGATGGAGTGCAGGGCGATCTCCTCATCGATCGATAGATCCGAGGTACGTGCCGCCCGGCGGGCGCGTGACGCCCCCGCCGAGGGGGCCGGTCGGCTCAGGAAGGCGGCGGCCTCAGCCATCTCCGCACCGATGTCGACCGGTTTCCGCCCACCCGCACCGACGGCGCTCACAGCAGTCGCACCGTCGGGCGCGGTGCGGCCAGCGGGTCGAACTCCTTGAAGCGCCGAACCCGGTTGCCGCGCAGGATGCACTGGAGCTCGGCGTCCCCCTGTCCGAGCTCCCGCTCGGTCGTGACCATCGAGGCCCCATGGAGGGAGTCGTCCCCGAGCTGGGCCCTCACCTGCTCGCGGGCGAGGCGCCGCACCGCCATGTGGGCCTTGGATGTCTGTTCGATCTCCGCCGCTCCCGCCTGGTACCCCCAACTCCCCGAGGAGCCCTCGGTGAGGTACTCGGTGATGCAGTAGGCCCAGACCCGCACCGACGCCACGGTGGCGGCGATCGACACCGGGGCGAAACCGGCCTCGATGGACTTGGCCAGCCGCTGTCCCGCCAGGTAGCTGGTCCACGGGGCACCGTCGGCGGGCAGTGAGCCACCCTTGACCTTCACGGCCGTGCCCTGCACCCGGAACTCGAGCACACCGAGGTCGCCGAGGGGCTGTGTGGAGTCCACCACGCCGACCACGCCGTGGGCCCCGGCCGTGGACGCCTCCTCGAGCATCCGCCCGTAGGCGCCGTCGAAGCCCTGGCGCCACGCGTCCTCGATCCAGGACTGCTCGTAGTTCTGGCCCCAGCCACGGTGCTCGGCCGACACGAAGCCATGGGGGCACTGCCAGCTCTCGGCATAACCCCTGCTCCGACCGGGGTAGGGAGAGCCGAGGACCCCGAAGGGGGAGCCCATGCCGTACCACTGCCACTGCATGACGCAAAAGCCCTGGACGTACCCGACCGGCTCGAGTCCCATCTGCAGGCACGCGGCGAAGTCGGGGACGGTGAGCCCCGAGGTGAAAGCACCCTCCCCGAAACGGCGCTCGGCCGCTTCGGGGAGGTCGGCGGGCCCGTCGGTCATCAGTTGTCCAGCGAGATGATGGTGAGGGGCGTCGGGAGCGTCACCTGGTCGGCGGTCTTGACCACCGCGGTCCCGAGCGAGAGGAACTCGATGGTGTGGCTTCCCCACTGGTGGGACTTCTCCTCGAGCCGCACCCCGACGATGCCCGACGCCTCCAACCGGTTGGCCTCGTCCTGCATCCGGGTCATGGCCAGCTCCCGGGCTTCGTACAGGGCCTGGGTGAAGTTGGGGAGCTCCACGTTCTGGCCGGCCGAGCCCAGTGTCTGGCCGAGCCCGCGGTGGGCGATGTGGTAGACGCAGGTCCCCATGACCAGCCCCTGGGGGATGTAGCCGGTCTGCATAAGGGTCCAGAAGTCCTGCCCCGAGAGGTCGGAGGTGAACGGCTTGCCGAGCTTGTTGCGGTGGGACACGCCGCTCTCCGCCTTCACCGCCGTGCCGACGGCGATGAACTCTGCGGCGTCCTTCCCCCACTCGTAGTAGTTCACGTCGAGACGCACCCCGACCACACCGTCGGCCCCGAGTTCGGACGCCTCCTCCTCCATCCGGGTCATGGCCAGCTCCCGGGCCTCGTACATTGCCCCGGTCAGCTTCGTGAGCTCCTGGCTCTGGCCCCACTTCCGGGTCTGGATGCCGGTGTGGTAGATCGACGACCCCATGACGAAGCCGAGCGGGTGGAAGCCGACCTCTTTGATCAGCAGGAACTCGTTCACCGACAGGTCCGAGGTGAACAGGCCCTGTTCGAGCTCGGCCAGGCGTTGGCTCGCCCCTTCGGGAAGGTCCTGGGGTGGTTCGCTCATGTTGTGCCTCCGATGACCATCGACTCGAGTGCTTGACGGACCGCCTGGCTGTGGTCGGCCTCGACCTTGAGGGCGCCGAGCAGCCGGGCCAACCAGACGTCCACCGTTACCTTCTCGCTACGGATGCGGATCCCGCCCGAGGAGTGGCCTATGGAGCACCGCAGGACGTCCCTGTCCACCTCGGCACCGAACTGGTCGTCGCCGAGGGTGATGGCGATCGAGCTGATCTCGTCGGACTTCCAGAACCGCCCGCCGGATCGCCTCACCTCGAGGCGCCCACCCAGGGCGTCGGTGAGCTGGTCGGCCAGGACCTTGACCAGGATGCGGACGTCTGAACTGTCGGCCCGCAGGGAGGCGGCTGCCAGCTCGAGATCCATCGAATCGTCCATGCCGGTCACGCTTCGCACCCTACCGCCCCTCCCCCCGACCGGCTCCGCGGCGGGTAGGTGGTGCTCCGAGGTCAAGGTGGCGCGACGATCCAGCGCAGGGCCCGGCTCAGCACCGAGACGACCGGCCTGACCGCCACGCGGTCACCGGCGGGCAGGGTCACGAGATGGAGCTGTCTCCTCGCCCACGGGGGAAGGACCCCCTGGGCGGCGGCCAGCAGCAGCCCGTAGGTGGTCACTTCGTGTGGCCAACGCCCGACGCCCCTGAGCACGAAGTTCCGGGTGGTCCTGGCCTCCTTGGTCAGCCGGAGCTCGGGACGGACCGCCTCGAAGAACCGGTCCAGCTGCGCGACCGACCGCGGGACGTCGACGGCGCCGAGGTCGATCGCCACCCTGGCCATCTCCTCGAGGTACCGGTCCTGTTCCTCACGGTCCAACGGCCGGGGCCCGTAGACCTCGGTGGCGGTGAGAAAACTACGCACCTCGCACGCATGCACCCAAGAGAGGAGTGCCGGGTCCCCGGCTGCGTAGGGCCGCCCGTCCTGTGCCGTGCCGACCACGCGGTCGTGCACCCTGCGGACCCGGGCGATGGCTGCCATCGCTTCGTCGCGAGTCCCGAAGGTCGTCGTGCCGAGGAAGCCCGCGGTCCGCCCGAGCCGGCCGAGGGGGTCCTCCCGGAAGGTCGAGTGCTGGGCCACGCCGGCCATGGCCAGGGGGTGCAGCATCTGGAACAGGAGTGCGGCCATCCCGCCGATCAGCATCGCCGGCAGATCCGAGTGGACCTGCCGGGTGATCGAACCCGGATCGAAGTAGGCGAGCTCGGGGTCCTGGCACGCCGGCCCCGGCTCCTGGGTGACCCCCATGCTCCGCCGCATCAGGGCCAGCATCTGGCTGCGCAGCCGCTCGATCCCCTCGGTGGCCACCGACTCGCCCAGTGAGCGAGCCTCGTCGATCGATGTCAGCAGGACCACGTCGATCGACCCTACCGGTCGCCGGTGGCTCGTCCGCTCTCCCCGGTGTCCGTCGGGTGACCACCCGTCGCCGACCGCACTACCATCGGCCGGTGCCCGAGGATCTGAGCGCGGCGGCGATCGAGCGGGCCGCCGACGTCCTGAGACCGGTGGTGCGCCGGACTCCGCTGGAGTCGAGCAGCCGGCTCGCCGAGGCCACCGGGCGTCCCGTCCTGCTCAAGCGGGAGGACATCCAGGTCTGTCGGTCGTACAAGGTCCGCGG
This sequence comes from uncultured Acidimicrobiales bacterium, assembly GCA_963725395.1. Taxonomy (GTDB): domain Bacteria; phylum Actinomycetota; class Acidimicrobiia; order Acidimicrobiales; family RAAP-2; genus Bog-756. The sequence continues at coordinate 9,207 of CAVRYH010000010.1, forward strand.
CGCGTACAACCTCATCGCCTCCCTCGATGCCGCCCAGCGCAGGAGGGGTGTGGTGTGCGCCAGCGCCGGCAACCACGGCCAGGGCCTGGCCTACGCCTGCAGCGACCTCCGGCTCCATGGGCGGGTCTACCTCCCGACGAGCACCCCACGCCAGAAGCGCCAGCGGATCCAGGCGATCGGAGGCACCTGGGTGGAACTGCACTACTCGGGGAGCACCTACGACGAGGCCAGCGCGGCCGCCCTCGAGGACTGCCGGCGTTCAGGCGCCGTCTACGTCCATGCCTTCGACGATCCGAGGACCATCGCCGGACAGGGCACGGTGGTCATTGAGATCGCCGAGCAGTGCCACGGCGAGATCGGGACGGTGGTGGTTCCGGTCGGGGGCGGCGGCCTCATCGCCGGTATCGCCCTCTGGCTGCGCGAGCACCGTCCGGCCACCCGGATCATCGGTGCCGAACCGGCGGGTGCGCCCAGCATGGCCGCCGCCCTCGTCCAGGGGTTCCCCGTCGACCTGGCCGCGATCGACACCTTCGTCGACGGCGCCTCCGTGAGCCGGGTCGGTGACTTGACCTTTCCGTTGGTGCGGGACCTGGTCGACGAGATGGTCTCGGTGCCCGAGGGTGCCGTGTGCTCCGAGATGCTCGACCTGTACCAGTCGGAGGGGATCATCGCCGAACCCGCCGGTGCGCTGGCCAGCGCCGTTCTGCGGCTTCCCGACGTGCCGGTGACGGGCACCACGGTGTGCATCGTGTCCGGGGGCAACAACGACGTGAGCCGTTACGCCGAGATCGTCGAGCGCTCCCTCCTCTATGAAGGGCTCCGCCACTACTTCCTCGTGACGTTCTCCCAGGAGCCCGGGTCACTCCGCCGATTCCTCGACGACGTTCTGATCGCCGGCGAGGACATCGTCGCATTCGAGTACGTGAAGAAGAACAATCGCGAGACCGGCCCGGCGCTGGTCGGGATCGAACTCGAGCGGGCGTCCGACCTGCAGGGTCTGGTCGAGCGCATGGAGGCCAGCCCGCTCGACGTGGAGGCGGTCCCCCCGGGCTCACCGCTGTTCACGTTCCTGCTCTGACTCCGCTCGGATCGAGCGCCGATGGGTCGGATCGAGACGCTCGCCGTGCCTGGCACCGGGGTCTCGACCGGGATGGCGGGCCACCCTCCGAAGTGTCAGTACCATCGGTCGGGTGCTCGACAATCTCCAGGCCATCCGAGCAGAGAGTTCGCGCTTCACTGAGGCCGTGGTCGGCGCCGACCCGTCGACGCCGGTCCCGTCCTGTCCGGAGTGGACCATCCGCGACCTGATCGAGCACCTCGGACACGTCCAGCGCTTTGCGGCGGACAACGTTCGAGCGGGCGACCCGGTCCGGCCTGCCCGCTCTCGGACCTCGGCTCCCGAGTCGGCCGAAGACCTAATCCCCTGGATGGAGGAGGGGACCGACCTGCTCGTGTCCGCCCTCGAGGAGTCGCCACCCGACGCTCCCTGTTGGACCTGGTGGGGAGCCCCCCTCACCTGTGGTGCCGTGGCCCGCCACCAGGTCCAGGAGGTGGCCGTCCACCGTTGGGACGCGGAGAACACGCTCGGCACCCCCGCGCCGCTCCCGGCGCCGGTGGCCGACGACGGTGTCGGGGAGTTCCTCGAGGTCGTGCTCGGCCCCGCGGGCAGCACTTTGCTGGGGTCCGTGTCGCTGGTCTCCGAAGACACCGGCGGCGAGTGGATCCTCGGTGACCAGCGGGGGCCGCACGCGGTCGTCCGGTCAACCGCCTCGGACCTCGTCCTGCTCCTCTACGGCCGACTGGCACGCACCGAGGTGGGTGTCCAAGGGGAAGTCCGCCTGGTCGAGGAGCTGCTCGATCTGGTGGACACCGACTAGGAGCGATCTCCTGAGGCGTGGCACCGGTGCGGGGTCGCGCCCCCGACCGGAGCGGCCCGGTGGGTCCGGACGCCGCCGGATCAGCGATCTCGGTCGGGTGGGGCCGCGTCGATGAACTCCACGATCGATCGGGCGAAGGCGGGGTCGTTGACCGCGGTGAGGTGGTCGCCGCCGACCATCTTGGTGACCGCCCCCGGTATGCGGTCGGCCAGGGCTCGGGCCGACCCGACCAGTGTGTCGGCCTTCCCGTTGATGACCAGCGTCGGAACGGTGATCCTCTCGAGTGCGGCGCGGCCGCCGAGGCGGGCGCGCTGGATGGCGGCGAGGGCCAGGCGGTCGGCTCCTGTGGCCTCGGCGAAGATCCGGAACGCCCGCGCCTCGGGGTCTTCGACGGAGGCAGGATCGTCCGCTTCGAGGGCTCTGGCGATCACCGCACCATTGGGACGGGGTTGGCGACCACTCAGGCGGTCGCCCAGGCCGCCCAGCACGAGCGTGCGGGTCCTGGGCTCGAGAGGCACGAGGCGGGAGGAGACCAACGCTCCCATCGAGTAACCCACGATGTCGACCCGATCGATCGCCAGCTCGTCGAGGAGTGACTGGATGTCGCGCACCATGGCATCACCGCCGTAGGCGACGGGGTCGTGGGGCTTGGACGACCGACCGTGGCCCCGGGCATCGGGGGCCAAGACCCGTCGCCCCGATGTCACGAGCGCATCGACGATGCCGGGGTCGACCCAGTTGAGGCGGTGGTCGGCGGCGAAGCCGTGGGAGAGTAGCGCCACCGGCCCGTCGCCCACGTCCAGGTAGGCGATGTCGCTCCCGTCGAACGACGTCATTCGCTCCATGCCCATTGCCTTGCGTGGGCGGGGGAACCCGACGGCTAACCCGCCGGGGTTCCGACCTCATGCAGTTCGACGGGATTTCCGGAGGGATCATCGATGAAGGTCTGACGATTGACGCCGGAGGGGACCGGGTCGGCGACGGCGATCCCCTTCGAGCGCAGCTCGGCGACGGTGGCGTCCAGATCGGTGACCCGGATGGCGAAGTGCTGGCCGAGATTGCGGGGGACCGGCGCCTCCACGAGATGGACCTGTTGGGAACCGAGATCGATCCATGCACCCGCGACGCCGAAGTCGGGCCGATCGGTGCGGAGGCTCCCCCCGAGGATCGCGGTGTAGAAGTGCACGCTCTCGCCCACATCGGACACGTTGATGGCCACGTGGTGGATGGCGATCGGTTTCACGGCACTGCCTTCTGTTGGAGGGGTCCTGCTCGGAGGTTCCTGGAATGCCGGCGAGCGGCATGGTGCCCGAAAGCGTAGGGTGACGGCCTGTCAGGCGTCCACCGACCACGAACCCCCGTCTCGAGGGGGCTCGAACCTTGCCACCCGTCCCCTTGGTGGGTGCAGCTTCCCCGGTGTGGTGGCATAGCTCTCACCGACGTCGTCAACCCCCAGCGGTGCTCGTTCGTAGTGCATGTCGAGACTCGGGTGGTGTGCCAGGGTGGTTGAACCGGAGTGGGTGGTCGGACTGCAAGCGGGAAGACCTGGTGCGGCGAGCGGTAACGAGTGGGGGCCGGGGGGCCGTCCACGCCTTCGCTCACGAGTCCGGGTCGCGGCCGTTCCATCCGTCCTCCTCGTCGCCCTCGTCCTCAGGTGGCAGCCCGTTCCCAGCGGCGCCGACCCGTCCAGCGACGCCACGGTCCGCAACACGCCGGCCGGTGCCACGGTCACCGGCGGTCGGTTCAGGACAACGGTCGAGCTCGACGGTGGCACGCTGACCGTGACGCCGTCGCGGACGTCACCGAGGAGGGGCGAGGCGGAGGTGGCCACGCAGATCTGGGCCACATCCCAGATCCTCGGCTACCGCCCCCAGGCGCTCGGGTTCGGTGTGGTCACGATCACCAAGCACGCGCCCGGAGTCCCACCGATCACAAGGCTCCCGGCGTGGGTCGGGTTCGCGACCGTGTCCGGCATTGCGTTCTCGTGCCCGTCCATGGTGCTGCGGCCCCATGCGCCGGCGATTGTGCCGCCGGTGTCGGCCGGCGATGCGGCCGTCGTGGTCGGGGTGGCCAGAGGATCGCCCGCGGTCGTCTACAAGGCGCGGAGTGCACCCTGTGACACCCTGCTGCCGTCCTCGCTCACCAGGGCCTCGGAGGCCTTCTCGATCCCGTGGGTCCCGCTCGGTCCGATCACCGGTGAACTGCTCCGGGTGGAGGCGGTGCTACCGGTCTGTGGCAGCTACGCCGGGACCGCCAGCGGCGGTTCGGCCGCGGCAATGACCGTCACGCTCTACGCGGTCGTACCGGAGGGCGAACCGGGCTCCCACTGCGGAGGCGGTCGTGTGGTCTCCGAGACCATCCTCCTCGGTCCCGGCCCCGTGCCCGGAGCACCGCCGCCCCTGGTCAGCCCGAGCACGAGCATCCTCCACGGGGCGACGGGACCCGAGCGGGTCGTCGACGCCTCGGCGCCCCCGCCTGGCGGCTCTGGGCCGGTGGGCGTAGCCCATCCGGACGGAAGCCCTGGTGGCAAGGGGTGAACTGCTCATGCCGCGCGGCGAAGAACCAAAGGGTGTCGGCCGGCCGGGCGCATCCTGTCAGGCGGCATGACATCTCAGCCGTCCTGGCCTACCCTTGTGGTCGCAGGGGGACCGCCACGAGAACGATGGGGGACAGCACATGTCGCAGAAGAAGACGAGGTGGCTCGCCTCGGTAGGAGTGGCCGGAGCGGTCGCGGTCGGGGCGACCATCGGAGTGGCGGGCATGGCCGGCGCCACGCCCGCCCGGGCGACTCGCCCGGTGACCACGACGAGCTTCAGCTTCGACGTCGGGGTGGGAGGGCTTGCCCCGTCGGCCGCCGCCATCAGCGGTTCGGGCGACGCCAACTTCAAGACCGACGCAGTCTCGCTCTCGGTGAATGTCCCCGCTGTGGTGACCAAGCTGATCCCCGGGGGATCGGCGTCGCCCGAGGTCATCGACGTGGTGGAGGTCGGGGGCACGGTCTACCTCCAGATTCCCAGTCTCGCCGCCACGGTCGGAAAGCCGTGGATCTCGATCGCTCTGCCGGCCAAGGTTACGAGTCGGGGTCAGGCCGCCTTCTCCAAGGTTGCCTCGGCGCTCGGCAATGTCACCGAGATCGTCGAATTCGCGCAGTCCCACGGAGCCACGGTGAAGCCTTTGGGTAGTACCCAGGTGGACGGTGTCCAGGCCACGGGCAGCAAGATCGTCGCGACGCTGACGCGCAAGGGTGGCAACCACACGATCGATGCCAGCGTCTGGGCCGATGCTTCGAATCGACTGGTCCAGGCGAACATCGCCACCTCGGTCGCTGCTGCCAACCTGACCGCCACGGTGAATTTCACCGGCTACGGCGACCCGGTGGTGATCAAGGCACCCCCGCCCTCAGAGGTCAAGGCCATTCCCATCTCGACCGTGGAGTCGTTCCTCGGACGATTTCATCTGGGTGGTCACGCCAGGCGCCGCTGACCGGCGGATCTGGTCGACGGCTCCTCTCGGGCCGTCGTCGACGGGCCCGGGCGAGCGGGTTGGCCGAAATCGTCTAGGCGGCCACCCGGTCCGTCACGAAGTGACGGCGCCGAGACACCCTCCGCGCGCCCGCTCCTCTGGATCATCTGGGGCCCCCGGCATGCGTGCCGGCCACCGCTCGCTTGATGGTGGATCTGCGCGACCGCAACCGGGTTCCGGTGACACCGAAGGGGCCGTGGCCAAATGACTCGCTTCCCCCGGGCGCTCGCGTGCGCCGGCCGTTGCGGCGTTTCGGCGCCGACGTGGCCGCCACCGACCCCGGAAGCCCTGCTTGCCCGTCGCCGATCACCGACCACCGGGCTCGGCGCTCCCCATCCACGCTACGGGTGACCTCGAAGGCGGCATACCAGCCTGCAGAGCGGAGGGGCTGATGGAAGCTGGACCTGTCGGGCACTGCCGAGGACCCGGCCTGCGGCCTGCGGATCAACGGTGGCTCTGCTCGGGGTGGGCCGAACCGATGCCTCGGAATCCGCGTACGCCGAGGTAGGCAGCCCCTCCACGGTCCAGGGACCACCGGGGTGGTCAGATGACGACGTCGGACGGGATCCACCTGCGCAGCCGCCTGGCGAATCATGATGTGCATAGCCAATGGCTGAGGAGAAGGAGAACGTCGTGTTGGATGCTCGGAAGTTGGTTGCAGAGTTCATCGGAACAGCCATCCTCGTGTTCGTTGCCGTGGGCACCGCCACGCTGTCCTTCGGGTTCAAGCTGTTCGGTACCAGTTACTCGGCTGGGGTGGTCACTACCGCTCTGGCCTTCGGTCTGGTGCTGATGGCACTCGTCTACGCCATTGGACCCATCTCGGGCTGTCACGTGAATCCGGCGGTATCTCTCGGCTTCGTCATTGCCGGACGGATGAAGGTGACCGAGGGGCTCGGTTACTGGGTTGCGCAGATCGCGGGCGGTATCGCCGGCGCTTATGGCCTCTGGGCTGTCTTCAACGGATCGCCGCTCTACTCGAAGAACGTCCAGGGCCTCGGGGCCGACGGCTACGGGGCCGCGTCGAAGATCCATCTGGGCGCGGGCGGGGCGTTCGCCGCGGAGACGGTGCTCACCTTCATCTTCGTCACGGTGATCCTCTTTGCCACCTCCAAGATTGCCCGTGAGGCCATGGCCGGGTTGGCCATCGGTGTGGCCCTTGTCTTCGTCCACCTCATCGGAATCGCGCTGACCGGCACGTCGGTGAATCCCGCCCGCAGCATCGGACCGGCCCTGGTGGTGGGGGGCACGGCCCTCAGCCAACTCTGGCTCTTCATCGTCGCCCCGCTGGTCGGTGGCTTCATCGCCGCCCTGGTCTACGGGCTGATGACCAGGCAGGCGACCATGGATGTCCCGGCCGACACGGTAACGGCCCAACCGGATCTGGATTCCTGACCGGCCGCGCCGGTCGGTGGCCGTCCCGCGTCAGGAAGCGTTCTGGGTCACGACCGCGGGCACGTAGCCGCCGTACTGGACACCGTCACTCACCACCACGTTGAGCTGATGTCCCCACTGCGCCAGGACATCGTTTCGGTCGAACGGGGCGGTCCACAGTCCCAGCTCCCACGCCGGCAAGGCCTTGGTCGACTCGGCAGGAGCGCTCGGAGCGGCATCGGCGGGGATCAGGCCCCCGAACGTCTCGAACTCCGTGAGATCGGCGTCGATGTTCGAGCCGTTCAGGCTGTAGATCAGCTGAGACTGGTACAGACCCTGACCCTGGAGGCTGCCCAGCGGCGGGGAATACGTGGTGGGAAAGGCTTCGAGAGCCTGATTGGCGGCGTCGTAGTCGGCGGGGGAGGTGGGCGAGACGGTGGAGGCCCACGCATACGCCTCGGGGATCGAGGGCGACGGTGCGCCGGGCTCGGGGGCAGCACCCGGTGTCGTCACGAAGGTGGCGTGCACATGATCACTGCGCAGCAAGGTCGTCGGCTGCACGACCGAGCTCGGCACCATCAGCACGACATTGTGCCCGCCGCCCCGCTGGCCGGTGATGTCGCGAACGGTCGCCGCCGCCACCGACCGCCCCGCGGTGGGGTCGAAGGTCACCGGTGCGAGCGGGGAGAAGTCGGACCACAGGTCCGCATCATCGGCTGCTGAGGGCGAATTGTCATAACAGAGGTGCTGGACGTCCACGATGACCACCTCGGTGGGGTGGGCCTCCGCCCAGGTGGCGATGGTTGCCATGTCGGTCCGGAGGGGATCGTTGCTGAACTGAGTGTGGACGATGCGCCATCCCTGCTGCTCGTTCCCCGTGTAGGCCACCCGAACGTCGAAGTACCGGACGCCGTCGTCGAGCTGTCGGGTGTAGTCGATGTTCTGGGCCTCAGACCACTTCTTGACCAGGGCGGGCACGCTGGAGAACAAGGGACTGTAACTCGTGCAGTCCGATCCGCTCTGGGTGTCGAAGTCGGTCTCGTCGAGGTTGAAGGTGCCCGAGTCGTGCGCACCCGGGATGGCGACATCGGAGAGCGGCATGTTGGCGAATCCGGGGTCCTTTTGGGTGATGCACCCCATCCACCTGGCCGGATGACTGACGGCGCAGGCGTGGGCGACGGCAACCGACGGACGCACCGGCTGGCTGGACGGCCCATCGGCGGAACCTCCGGCCGAGGAGAGGGTGGCCCCCTGGGCCGTCCCCGTCAGCCCCAAGACGATCAGCACCACGCCGAGGGCAACCCGGGCGCCCCACATCGTGGCCCTGTCATGCCCGATCCTCCGCACGGTCAGTCCCCTTTCCATCGTTCATCATCCGGTCGGCACGGCGCCGGCTGCTTGGTGGCGCCTTCCACTGTCCAGGGACCGGCGCACCCCTCCTCGAGACTGTATGGCACCGGGCAGCGGTGAGCGACGGCGCCCGGGCGTCATCCAAGTTGAGACCCGGGAGGTGGCGAAGAGCCGGATGTCCGCCCATGGTTGTCCGTCGACGAGGCTGCCCCATCCAGATCTGAACGCACCCGATTCGGGGTCCCGACCCCTGTCGTCGCCGGTCTAGGACTCGACGGCGGTCCCACCCACGGAGCGGCGCATGGCGGCGTGGGGCCAATGGCGGCTGCGCCAGATCACTGGCCTCGATGACCGAGCGCTCAGAAGGCGTACGGGCCGAAGCGCCCCCAGGCGACGAGCGCGGCAAGAGCGATGAGGGCGACGTTGACAGGAAGGCGATTCGCCTCGCCGTGGCGCACATTGGTGATGGCGGCACCGACCTGGAGCAGGACGAGTCCCACAGCAGACAACGGAACGAGGGCCGTCGCCACCCTGGTCGCGCCAGGCACCCCCACGCCTAGGGACCCGAGGACCTCGACCAGGCCGATGGCATGGACGCTCCGCGCCGAGAAGTCCGACGTCCGTTTCAATCGGGCGGACGGGACCTCCGGAGTGGAGCCCCGACCTGTCACTCGGGGTGATGGACCGCAACGGCATCGCCACCGCTGTCCTGTCCGTGTCCGCCCCCGGCGTCCACCTGGGAGACGACGGGGCGGCTCGGAAGCTGGCTCGATGCTGCAATGAGACGTCGGCGGAGCTGGTGTCGGCCCACCCGACCCGGTTCGGCTTCTTTGCCAGCCTGCCCATGCCCGATACCGACGGTTCTGTGGCAGAGGTTGCCTACGCACTCGACGAACTCGGTGCCGACGGCGTCGTACTCATGTCGTCGCACCACGACGGCTCCTATCTGGGCGATCCCCGGTTCGACTCGGTGCTGGCCGAGCTCGACCGGCGCTCAGCGGTGGCGTTCGTCCATCCGGTGGCTCCGTCCTTCGATCGGATCGAGGTCGGGATCCCGGCCTTCGCCGCGGAATTCACGTTCGACACCACACGAGCCGCATTCAATCTGGCCCACACCGGCGCGCTCGAGCGCTACCGGAACATCCGCTTCGTGCTGTCCCATGCCGGCGGGACCGTCCCCTACCTGGTCGCCCGGTTCGACCTCCTCTGGTTCACCGACGATGCCCTGATCGAACGGGCCCCCAAGGGCGGCACGGCATACATGCGGTCGCTGTACTACGACACCGCCCTGTCGGCCAGCCCCCACGCCCTGTCGTCCCTCACCGAGTTGGTCGGGCCCGACCACATCCTGTTCGGCAGCGACTACCCGTTCGCCCCGGGGTGGCCACGGAGATGACTGTCGACGGACTGGCCGCCTATCCGTTCACCGACACCGACCGCGCTCAGGTGGCGCGGGGGTCGGCCTTGGGCTTGCTACCCTCGGTAGCTCGTCGCGGGAACGATCCGGGCAGCCCGTGATCTGTGCCTGTTGCCGAAGCTCGCTACCTGACTCAGCATCGAACGGAGGAGTGCCATGTACCGGTTGATGAACGTCGATGGCCGGACGGCACTGGAGAACGGGGGCCAGTGGTTCGATCTCGCAACCCTCGCCGGTGATCCGTCCCTTTCCGACCCCTTGGTTGCCGTGGCCCGGGCAGGCGAACTGCACGACCTGTCCCAAAGGTGCGCCGCGGCCGAGGGCGGGGGTGAGGTCGCCGACGCGCCCCTCGGTGCTCCGGTGCCCAACCCGCGTCAGGTCTTCGGCATCGGGCTGAACTACAACGACCACGCCGAGGAGAGCGGCATGGAGCTCCCCCCGGCGCCGCTCACGTTCACCAAGTTCCCGAGTTGTATCGCCGGCCCACACGACGACGTGCCGCTGTCGGGCGAGCTGGTGGACTGGGAGGTGGAGATCGTCGCCGTCATTGGTGCCGAGAGTGCTGCGGTCCCGGTCGACCAGGCCTGGGGTGCCGTTGCCGGACTGATGCTCGGCCAGGACATCTCGGACCGGGCGGTCCAGCTCACCGGCAATCCCGCCCAGTTCTGCCTGGGCAAGAGCTTCACCGCCTACGGCCCGACCGGTCCCGCGCTCGTGTCGGTCGACAGCTTCGATGATCCCGACGACATCGGCCTGTGGTGCGAGGTCGCCGGTGAGCGCATGCAGGACGGCCGCTCCCGCCAACTCATCTTCTCGGTGCCGACTCTGGTGGCGTACCTGTCTTCGATCACGACCTTGTATCCGGGAGACCTGATCTTCACCGGAACGCCTTCGGGCGTCGGCATGTCCCGGGGGCGTTTCCTGGCGCCGGGGGAGCTCGTCGTGAGCGGAGCCGAGGTTATCGGTGAGTTGCGCAACCTGTGCACGGAAGGCCGCGGGCCGCTAACCCTTTAGACGTGGCTCAGCGGGAGCACCGAGCAACGGGAGGAACAACAGCGGAGACCCCGTGTGGTTCCGGACTCCGGTCTCCGACGACGCTCGCCGTTCCGCCGATGCCGACCCGGATGACCACGTAACCGGCGAGGTCCGCGATCGCCGTCACGATGCCCGCTCCGAGTCCCGCCGGGCAGCGAGCTGCCGCCGCAGCTGCGCGATCAGTTGCTCCACGTCTTGGTCGGTGGGTGCGGTCCCGTAGATGGCGAAATCCGGGCGCTCGAGGACGGCCGCGACGCCGTGCTCAGCGAACCATCGGCCGTAGCATCCCTCGACGTCCTCGACCGACTTGCCGATGGTGACGCAGTGGCCACCGATCGACTCGAACCAGGAGGCAAGCTCGCCGCCCAGCTCGGGGGTTTGGCCGCTGGCCACCAGGTGCCACCCCGCACCGACGACGTCGTCGAACAGTCCCTCGGTGCCCGGGGTTCGCACGGTTCCCTGAACGAAGAGTGCACCGGCGTACGCCGAGTCGCTGAGCATCCCGCCGGAAATACCGGGCAACGGTGGCGGTGGGGTGCTGCCGCCAGGCGGAACGAGCGGCGCCATCTGCTCGTCCCGGGCACGGGCCTCCTCAGGATCGGGAATACAGATCACCCGTCCGAGCTCGGTGGCTATCTCGATCACCGAGGCGGCCTGGGGGAGGCGTTCGGTGTCGTAAGTGTCGAGGAGGCCGGTCGCATCCGGGTGGTGCAGCACGTGGTCGATCTTCCAGGCCAGGTTGGCGGCGTCGCGCAGGCCGGCGCACATGCCCTGGCCGGCGAACGGCGGCGTCTGGTGCGCGGCATCCCCGGCGAGGAAGATCCGGCCCTCGTGCCACCGGGTCGCCCATCGGGCGCGGAAGCGGTAGCCGGCGTGGCGAACCATGGTGGCGTTGGCCGGGCGCACGTCCCAGGGCTCCAGGAACGCCCAGGCCGCCGCCTCCTCGTCGAGCGCCTCCAGGGACTCGCCGGGAAGGCACATGAACTCCCAGCGCCGCCGGCCCGGACCGCCCGACACCACAGTTGTGGGCCGGCGGGGGTCGCACACCTGGAGGTTGGGCGGGTCAAACACGCGCGGCTCGTGGAGGGCGACGTCCACCACCAGCCAGTCGAAAAAGAACCCCCGGTCTTCGAACTCGACGCCGAGCAGGTCCCGGACGGTGCTGTTGGCCCCGTCGCAGCCGACCACGTAGGAGGCGTCCACTCGCCGGCGGCCACTACCGTCGTCCGGCTCGAGTTCGACCCAGGCGCCCTCGGCGTCCTGGCCGGTGCCGACCGCGGCCACGCCCCATGACAGGGTCACGGCTTCGACGGCCTCCACCCGGTCGAAGAGCCGGGCCTCGAGGTCGGGCTGGTTGAACATGTTGGCCGACGGCCATCCCTGGCGGCCCTGCTCGGAGGTCTCGAAGCGGAGCAGGGGCACGCCGTCACCGTTGCGCCACTCGTAGGAGGTTGCCGGCTCCGAGAGTCCCGGCAGGTCCGTTCCGAGGCCGCACGCCTGGAGGATCCGTGCCGTCTCGTCGTCGAAGTGGACGGCACGGGGCAGCGGATAGGCGGTGGAGTGGCGTTCGACCAGGAGCACGCTCCGACCGCGTATCCCGAGGAGCAGGGCGAGAGCACAACCGACCGGCCCTGCTCCGACGACGACTACGTCAACCCGGTCTCCTGCCGTTGCGCTCACCGGTCGGCCCACACCGCCTGGAGGTGGTCGAGGTCGGGGGGCACGATGAACTCGAGCGGAAGGTCGGGCCCCCATGAATTGGCGACGTGTTCGAGCTCGAACGGCGTCCGGCCGCGGTGCTCCCACGCATCGTCGTCGAGGATCTGGTCCAGGTCTGAGTACAGCTCGAGGTAGGAGCCGGCCGGATCCCGCAGGTACCAGTAGAAGTTCGAGCCGGCGAAGTGCCGGCCGAGGCCCCAGGTGTGCCGGGACGGGTCGGGACGCAACAGGGCCGATGCGCTGTGCCCGACGTGGTCGATGTCGTCGCACTCCCAGGAGTAGTGCTGGAGCAGCGGCACCGGTGAATCGACCAGGGCCACGTTGTGATGGTCCGGTGAGCATCGCAGGAAGGCGATCACCCCGTCGAGCTCGTCGCTCACCTTGAGACCGAGCCCCTCCACCAGAAGGTCCCGGGTGTCGCCGATGGCCGGGGTCCCGATGACAAGGTGGCCCAGGCGACGCGGGGGTCGGGGTCCGCCGAAGACAGCGGGTGCCCGCTCGTCCACCCGCACCGCAGCGCCGGGGGCGTTGGGTGCCACCAGGGCCGCGGGCGCAGAGAGGGGGGCTGGATCGGCCACCCGCACGACGAACTCGACCCGGCTGGCCGGGTCCACGACCCGCAGGTCGCTGGCTCCGACAATGGGTCGAGCACCCCCCTCGGTGAGCCGGCCGGCCACCATGTCCAGGTCCTCTGGTCCCTCGCAACCAACCTCCACGCGCACCAATCGGCGGAACTCGCCCTCCTCCACGACGACGGTCCCTCCGCCGTCGGACCCGGTGAACCCCGCGGTCGGGTCTCCGGTGAGCCCGAGTTCGCCATAGAAGGCGGTCAGGCCGTCCGGATCGGGTACGGCGGCCGTCAGGCCGAGCAGTCGGTGCAGTCCCATTGGTGGGTCCCTCCTTCGGGTTCGGCGCAGCGGTTGTGGAGATCGTCCCTGCTGGCCTCTGTGGTGGGGAGGCGGCACCGAGCCATGCCCACGTCGTCTGGGACCTCAGTCAAGACCAGCCCACCGGGGGAGCGTGCCGATCGAGCAGAGGCGGGCGACGAGCCTTGGGCGCGCCGAGAATCAGCTCGGCTGTCGAAGGCTCCCGCACCATCCGAGAAGATTTATCATATGAGTAATAAAATGGCAACTTGGTAGAGCGACCGATAGCGTAGGACCGTGACGACCAGGATCCTGGAAGATCGGATGCAGCGACCGTCGGCCGACAGAACGCGCGAGAGCATCCTGGCCGCCGCGCTCGAGTTGTTCTCCGAGCGGTCGTTCGAGGGCGCCAGCACCCGGCTGATCGCCGAGCGGGCCTCCGTGCAGCAACCTCTTCTTACCTACCATTTCGGGAGCAAGGAAGAGCTGTGGCGGACGGCCGTGGGCCAGCTCTTCGACGACCTGGCGGGCGCACTGGCCGATCGTGTGGCGGGGCTGCGCGGGGTGGATGACGAGACGGTGGCGAAATTGGTGGTCGCCGAGTTCGTGCACTTCTCGGCGAGCCATCCCCAGCTCCACCGGATCATCATGCAGGAGTGCAAGTCCGAGGGTGATCGGCTCGCCTGGCTCGTCGAACGCCACATCCGGCCGATCTACGAGGGGGCGATGGCACTGCTCGAGCCCCTGGTGGCAGCAGGCAAGATGCGCGACATTCCGGCTGCGCACCTCTACTACCTGCTGACAGGGGCAGTGGCCACCATCTTCGTGCTGGCCCCCGAGTGCAAGTTGCTCACCGGCGTGGACCCGACCGATCCGTCCGAAGTCGGGCGCCACGTCGACGCCGTGCTCTCGATGTTGTTCGTGTCATGAGCGGACCCGGGTCGGTTCCGTCCTACGGCGTGGATCTGTACAGCGACGACGCACTCGCCGAACCGTACGGGCACTACCGGGTCCTCCGGGATCTGGGTCCGGTCGTCTGGCTCGACGCCCATGGTGTCTACGCCGTCACACGTTATGAGGACGTCCGGGCCGTGCTCGCGGATCCCGGGACGTTCTGCTCGGGCCAGGGCGTCGGGCTCAACGACCTGGTGAATGAGCTGGGTCGGGGCACCACGCTCATGAGCGACGGGGAAGAGCACCAGCGCCTCCGTAGTGTCATCGGTCGGCCCCTCACCCCGAAGGCCCTCGCCGGAATGAGGACCCAGGCGCGGGAACGGGCGACGCAACTTGCCGACCGTCTGGTCGAGCGCCGCACGTTCGATGCGGTGCCGGACCTCGCGGAGGTGCTTCCGACCACGTGGGTCCCCGACCTCCTCGGCTGGCCCGAAGAGGGCCGGGGAGAGCTCCTGGAGTGGGCGGCGGCCACATTCAATGGCCTCGGCCCACCCAACCAGCGAACGGTCGCATCAGCGTCGGGCATCCTGGAAATGGCGGCGTTCGCCACGCTGGTCGCCGCCAGCGATCTCCCGAAGGGTTCTATGGCGGCCGGCATCCTCGACGCCGTCACCCGGGGTGAACTCAGCGCCAGCCAGTGCCCCTTTGCCATCATTGACTACCTCGGCCCGTCCCTCGACACGACGATCAGTGGACTGGGCAGTGCCATCTGGCTGTTCGCCACCTCTCCGGACCAGTGGCAACTACTTCGTGAGGACCCAGGACGGGCCAAGCAGGCGTTCGAGGAGTCCATTCGGCTGGAGAGTCCGGTGACCGGCTTCACCAGGGTTGCTACCCGGCCCGTCGACATCGGAGGGGTGGACCTCCCCGCCGGCGCCCGCATCCTGGTCAGTTACGCGTCGGCCAACCGCGACGAGCGCCAGTGGGACGACCCGGAGCGTTTCGACATCAAGAGGCCCAACGCCGCCCACGTCGCCTTCGGATACGGAGAGCACGCCTGTGCCGGCATGGGGTTGGCGAGACTGGAGGCGACCGAACTCCTGACGGCTCTGGCCCGCCGCGTCGAGGGTTTCGAGTTGGACGGGACGCCAGTCCGGAAGCTGAACAACCTGATCAGAGCCTTCGAATCGCTGCCCGTGAGGATCGTTTCGGTTGGGTGACTCGGGGAGACGGTTTCGGAAGCGACGGGACTCCACTGGCAGTTCGGATTTCAGCCCGGCTTGTCGGCGAACCCTCCGGCGTCTCGCTCGATGACGCGGTGTTGACCTTGTTCGCCTTCCAGATTGCAGGTCTCGCTGACGGGATGGATTGTCCGAGCCCTCCGGCGGACAGGGCAACGCAAGAGAGACAAGCCCAAAGGCAGCAGCTGAGCCACGTTCTCTGACGCCATGGACAGTGAGGAACTCGCCCTGTCGGCCGGTAAAGCCGTGAAGATCCAGTGCATCCGCACCGACGGCGACGCGACGATCGTGTGTCTATTGCATCCACGGCGGCCGAATGGAGATGAACTCCAGCATTCAGCGCAGCTCCGAGACCTGAGGTCGACTGCTGACAACTGCTCCGTCACTGTCAGAGTACACGAGGGCGGGGGTCTTGTGGCAAGGACCCCCGGTGTGCTGACAATGCACGCCACGAGCCGTCCAACGGGCGTTCGGTTCGACCAGCGCTGAGAATGACCAGGCTCGGGGTCTGGAGGGCAAAGTGGGGATGGATGGCTATGTCCTGGGTTTGGAGGAAGTCGGTCAAACGCATGTCGCGCTCGTTGGGGGCAAGGGCGCTCACTTAGGGGAACTTTCAAGGATCGAAGGTGTCCGCGTACCGGCTGGTTTCTGTGTGACGACGGAGGCCTACAGGCGGATCCGGGGGGAGGCGCCGTCGATCGACGATCAGCTCGATCGGCTGGCTCTCCTGGATCCAGATGATCGTGCTGCGATCCGAACCGTCAGCGCGGAGATCCATCGGACCCTCCTCGGAATCGACCTCCCCGACGACCTGGCGGTGGAGATCACCCGCGCCGTCGCCCGGCTCGGCGATCGAGACGCGTACGCCGTCCGATCAAGCGCGACGGCGGAGGACTCGCCGGCGGCCTCTTTCGCCGGCCAACAGGACACGTACCTGAACGTCGTGGGGTCGGCACCGATCCTCGAGCACGTCAGCCGGTGTTGGGCCTCCCTGTTCACCGAGCGGTCCGTGACCTACCGCCTGCGCAACGGCTTCGACCAAGGGAATGTCGACATGGCCGTGGTCGTGCAGCAGATGGTCTTCCCGCAGGCGGCCGGCATCCTCTTCACGGCCGACCCCGTCACCTCCAACCGGAAGGTCATCTCCGTGGAGGCCTGCCTTGGCCTCGGCGAGTCCCTCGTCTCAGGCCGAGTGAACCCGGACGCCTACACGGTGCGTGACGGCGAGATCGCAACCAGGGCAATCGCCACCAAGCAGCTGGCCGTCCACGCCTCCTCCGCAGGCGGGACGCGGGAAGTGGCGATCGCACCGGAGCGCCAGGAAGAGCCTGCCCTGACGGACGCGCAGGTCCTGAAGCTTGCGCACCTGGGCCGGCGGATCGAGACGCACTTCAGCCATCCCCAGGACATCGAGTGGTGCCTGGTCGACGGTCGGTTCGAGATCGTCCAGAGCCGGCCGATCACCACGTTGTTCCCCATCCCCGCGGCCAGCGACCGCGAGAACCATGTCTACGTCTCGGTCGGCCATCAGCAGATGATGACCGACCCCATGAAGCCCCTTGGACTCTCCCTGTGGCAGCTGACGACGCCACGGCCCATGTCCGAAGCAGGGGGGCGGCTGTTCGTCGACGTCGCCCAGGCACTGGGTTCACCAACGAGCCGTGCGGGCCTCCTGGAGGCCCTGGGAAGATCCGATCCGTTGATCGGGGACGCGCTACAGACCCTCCTCGACCGCGGCGATTTCATCCCGACCCGTCCCGACGAGAGTTCGGGCGGGTCGCCGGAGAGCGGAACGCCATCCCCGATCGACACCGATCCGGGCATCGTGGCAGAACTGATAGAGCGAAACCGGGCCTCCATCGCCGCGTTGAAGCGCGACATCCGTACCAAGTCCGGCTCCGAACTGCTCGACTTCATCCTGGCCGACGTCCAGGAGCTGAAACGACTTCTGTTCGACCCACAGAGCATGCAGGCGATCAGGGCGGGAATGGAGGCCACGTGGTGGCTCAACGAGCAGTTGCAGGCGTGGCTGGGCGAAAAGGGCGCGACCGACACACTCTCGCAGTCGGTCCCGGACAACGTCACGTCGGAGATGGGCCTGGCGCTCCTGGCCGTCGCCGACGCGATCCGCCCACATCCTGAGGTGGTGGCCTTTCTGCAACACACCGCAGACGAAGGTTTCCTGGATGAGATGGTCGAACTTCCAGGCGGCCGGGCCTCACGGGGCGCTATCCAGGCGTTTCTCGACAGGTACGGCATGCGCTGCGTCGGTGAGATCGACATAACCAGGCCACGATGGAGCGAACGCCCCACCACGCTCGTACCGGTAATCCTCGGCAACATCCACAAGTTCGAGCCGGGCGCCGGTGAGCGGCGATTCGAGCAAGGGCTGCATGAGGCGAAGAAGAAGGAACGGGAAGTGCTGGCCCGGCTCCAGGCCCTGCCGGACGGTGCACGGAAGGCCGAGGAGACAGCTCGGATGATCGACCGGGTCCGGACCTTCGTCGGGTACCGGGAGTATCCGAAGTACAGCATGGTCAGCCGCTACTTCATCTACAAGCAAGCTCTGCTGGAAGAGGCCGACCGCCTCATGGGCGCCCACGTGCTTCGTGACAGGGAGGACATCTTCTACCTCAGATTCCAGGAACTCCAGGACGTCGTGAGCACGAACGAGGCGGATGACCAGCTCATCGACGAGCGTAGGGACGCGTGGAAATCGTATCGAGCGCTCAGGCCTCCGCGGGTGTCGACGTCGGATGGCGAGGTCGTTACCGGGACGTACCGACGCGATGACCTCCCGCCCGGTGCGCTCGTCGGCTTGCCGGTTTCGGCCGGGACCATCGAAGGACGGGCACGCGTCATTCTCGACATGGCCGAGGCCGATCTCACAGCAGACGACATTCTGGTCACCGCCTACACGGACCCCAGTTGGTCGCCCCTGTTCGTCGGCATCGCGGGTCTGGTGACTGAGGTGGGGGGTCTGATGACCCACGGCGCAGTGATCGCGCGGGAGTACGGCCTTCCGGCGGTCGTGGGCGTTGAGCGAGCCACACAGCTGATCCGAGATGGGCAGCGGATCCGCGTGCATGGAACCGACGGGTACGTCGAGATCCTTCCCTCAGGAGATCCGGAGCCATCGGGGCGCTGACCTCCCGGGTTCGAGCATCGCCCGCCGCCGACACCGGAACACGGACCTGCGCCAAGGTGGGCCGCGACTGTGACGGGACCGTCCGAGCGCATCTCGACCACACCGTCGCTCTGGGCCTGCGAGCCAGACGAGTATGGCGGCTGACGAAGTCTCAGGCTCGAAGGCCGGTCAGCAGGCGACTGATGAGCTCGCCTGCCCGCTCCCGCTCGTTGGGGATCAGGTGCCGGGCGCGACCGCCGGCCCTGCTTCGTTCAAGGCGGCAAGGAACATCCGAGGATCAGATCCCCCTGGGCAGGGAGTGCCGCCGGAACTCCATCGCCGCGCACCAATCCCTGGGCGCCTGACGCCTCGGGCACCCGCAGGTCTACTAGTTCTGTGATCTGACTAATTCTTGACAAAGTCCAGAATTAGATTTAAGGTAATTCCCGTGACTGAGTCGAGAGTTACCGATCCGGCGGACATACTCCGTTCGCACCAGGTGCAGCTGACCGCTCAGCGTCTGGCTGTCCTGAATGCCGTCTCCGCCAGACCGCACGGCACGGCGGACGAGATCGAGGACATCGTCCGGGGAGAGATCGGGGCCGTCTCACGGCAGGCGATCTATGACGCCTTGGGAATCTTGACCGACAGGGGCATCATCAGACGCATCCAACCCGCTCGCTCGCCGGCCCGCTACGAGGACCGGGTCGACGACAATCACCACCACCTGGTCTGTCGGAAGTGCGGGGTCACCGTGGATGTCCCCTGCGCCGTGGGATCCAGACCGTGTCTCGAGGCGGCCGATGACCAGGGCTTCGCGGTCGACGAGGCCGAGGTCATCTACTGGGGCACCTGCCCCGCTTGCCAGTCGGCAGCAGTCGGCACGGCGGACATGACGGCGGCGATGCCGGCTATCTGAGAACACACCAGCACCACAGAGTTGGAGGAGCAGCGATGAGTACAGACGACACGGGCGCCACGGCAACGACATCCGAGGAGGCGGCGCCGGCGGCGAAGTGCCCGGTGCTGAGCCACGTCCATTCCGCCGTGGGCTCACTGGCGAACGAACACTGGTGGCCGGAGCAGCTCACCCTGCGGCCCCTCGCCAAGAACTCACCGCTGCTCGACCCCATGGACGAGGAGTTCGATTACGCGGCCGAGTTCGCCACCCTCGACCTCGCGGCGGTGAAGGCGGACATCGTCGAGGTGATGACGACGTCGCAGGAGTGGTGGCCGGCCGACTACGGGCACTACGGTCCGCTCTTCATCCGGATGGCATGGCATAGCGCTGGCACCTATCGGATCCACGATGGGCGGGGCGGCGGAGGCTCGGGGACCCAGCGCTTCGCTCCGCTCAACAGCTGGCCCGACAACGCCAACCTCGACAAGGCCCGCCGCCTACTGTGGCCGGTGAAGCGGAAGTACGGCCGGAGGCTCTCCTGGGCTGATCTGATGATCCTGGCGGGGAACTGCGCCCTGGAGTCGATGGGATTGAAGACCTTCGGCTTCGGTGGCGGACGTGCGGACGTGTGGGAGCCGGAGGAGGACGTCTATTGGGGGCCGGAGGAAACCTGGCTCGGCGATGAGCGCTACCACGGTGACCGGGAGCTCGACGATCCGCTCGGCGCGGTGCAGATGGGGCTGATCTATGTGAATCCGGAAGGTCCGAACGGCAATCCCGATCCGGTTGCTGCGGCTCGGGACATCCGAGAGACGTTCGCTCGTATGGCCATGGACGACGAGGAGACAGTTGCCCTGATCGCCGGCGGACACACCTTCGGCAAGACCCATGGGGCGGCTGATGCCTCGAAGTACGTCGGTCGCGAGCCGGAAGGCGCGCCGATCGAGGAGCAGGGCCTGGGCTGGAAGAACACCTTTGGCAGTGGCAAGGGTGACGATGCCATCACGAGTGGCCTGGAGGTGATCTGGACCTCCAACCCGACAAAGTGGGACAACGGTTTCTTCGACAACCTGTTCGGTTATGAGTGGGAATTGACGGCGAGTCCGGCCGGGGCCCATCAGTGGCGTCCCACGGACCGAGCCGCCGATGGCACCGTTCCCGACGCGCACGACCCGTCGAAGCGACACGCGCCGATGATGCTGACGACGGACCTGTCCCTTCGCTCCGACCCCGCCTACGAGGTGATCTCCCGGCGCTTCCATGCGCACCCCGACGAATTCGCCGACAGCTTCGCCCGGGCATGGTTCAAGCTGACCCACCGCGACATGGGCCCAGTGGCGCGCTATCTGGGCCCGGAGGTCCCTGCCGAGCACTTGATCTGGCAGGACCCTATTCCCGCTGTCGACCATCCCCTGGTCGGCGAGGACGACATCGCCGCGCTGAAACGATCGATCCTGGCATCCGGGCTGTCCACTGCGCGTTTGGTTTCCACGGCGTGGGCGTCGGCGTCGACCTTCCGCGACAGCGACAAGCGGGGCGGAGCCAACGGAGCCCGCCTCCGACTCGCCCCACAGAAGGACTGGGAGGTCAACGACACCGGCGAGTTGGCCACGGTGCTGCGTACCTTGGAGGGAATCCGGTCCGACTTCAACGCCTCACAGACCGGTGGCAAGAAGGTGTCGCTGGCCGATCTGATCGTTCTCGGCGGATGCGCCGCGATTGAAGAGGCCGCCCACCGAGCCGGGCACGAGGTGCTGGTTCCGTTCTCGGCCGGACGCACGGATGCATTACAGGAGCAGACCGACGTCGATGCCTTCGCCGTGCTCGAGCCGACCGCTGATGGGTTTCGCAACTACATCCGGACCGGGGACAAGCGCCGGCCCGAGGAGCTGCTAATCGACCGGGCGAGCCTGCTGACGTTGACCGCGCCGGAGATGACGGCGCTGGTCGGCGGCCTCCGGGTCCTCGGTGCGAACAGCGGACAGACCGACCACGGCGTCTTTACCAGCCGCCCGGGGACGCTGAGCAACGACTTCTTCGTGAATCTGCTCGACATGGGTACCGTGTGGAGCGTCTCGTCCACCGAGCAACTCTTCGAGGGTCGCGACCGTGACACCGGGCAGACCAAGTGGATAGGCTCCGCAGTCGATCTGGTCTTCGGGTCGCACTCACAGCTCCGTGCCTTCGCAGAGGTCTATGCCTCCGACGACGGGCAGCCGAAGTTCGTTCAGGACTTCGTGGCGGCCTGGCACAAGGTGATGAACCTCGATCGCTTCGACCTTCCCTGAACGCTGCGCACCGTCCTTCACAAGAACCGGGATTGTGATCGGACCCGCCCATCGGCCCCGGTTGACGTGGAACACCAGAACCCGCGATGGGGTCGGCCCACCGGGGTGGGGGTGAAGGTCTGAGGGTCCCGAGTTTCCGGGACACCATGACGCGGCATTTTTGGGACACCTGATGCTGAGGTGTGCCCATGGATCTCGCCCTCTCGACATCCAGATCACCGCCGACGACGGCGAGATGCTCCGGTGGTGCCGCTCGGCCGACAATCGACTACCAACCTCGGACGCGTGAGTAGCGTCTGAAGGTTCGCTTTTCCCAGAAATCCTGAGACAGCACAACGAGTGGAGTAAGTGTGACGATGTTCGGACCCTCGTGGGCCTTTCGGAACAGAGGTTGTCTGGCGGGCGGGTTCGGCCGAAGGTCCGACTTCCGTCTGCGATTGACTCGCCAGGAGATCGCCAGTGAAGTGATGGGACGTAGCCGACCGACACCGGCCTGGGGTGCTGGCCGACCATACGGCAGTATCGGGTGTGCAGCCCGCGTCGGTGACGGTGGGACGTGATCGCCGAGCCCGAAGGCACGGACGGCAATGGCTACGACCGCGGTCGCGCAGCCGACCACTACCACTTGCAGGGTCAGCGTCATCAGCTGCCCTTACCCCGCCCGTGACGGCTCAATCGGGAGGCTCGGACAGGTCCGCGGGTGGCCGCACCGACCTCGCCTTCAGCTCGATGGAGCTCAGTGGCAGCGTTGACGAGGGACAGGTGAGAGAGTCCCTGGGGAACGTTGCCCAAGAACTCTCCACTGGCCCGATCGATCTGCTCTGAGAGCAGGCCAAGGTCATTGCAGAGGCCGACCGCTTCTTCCATGAGGCACTCGGCACGAGCCGTTTGTCCGGTGAGGACCAAGGCCTGCACCATCCAGAACGCGCACGCCACGAATGCGCCTTCGGAGCACTCGGCATCGGAATACCGTGCGAACAGGGGTCCTGGGCCGAGTTCGGCCTCGATGGCCATGATGGACGACGACAGGCGGGGTCCCCGGTCGAACCCGGTGCGGGCCGCAAGGAGAACCGAGGCATCCAGATCGACGGTGCCCGCGTAGAACACATACGATTGTTTCGACTCCGACCAGCACCACCGATCGATCCACGCCCGGATGTCCCTGGCCTCTGCCTCCCAACGCGCCGAGCGGTCGGGGGGGATCTGTCCGGCCCGCCCGAGCCGGACAGCCCGGTCGAGCGCCACCCAGCACCCGATCTTGGAGATGGTGTAGTGCTGCAGATCGTCGAGTTCCCAGATGCCCGAATCCGGGGAACGCCAGTCATCGCAGCACCGGTCGGCCAGATCCGCCAGCATTCTGCCGGTCCCCGGATCAAGGATGTGCCCCTCCTCCGTATACCGGAAGATGGTGTCGAAGAAGTCGCCGTAGGTCCCTAGTTGGATCTGGGTAGCGGCTCCGTTTCCGTCCCGGACGGGAGCGGAATGACGGTACCCCGGCGCAGCGAGGTGCGCCTCGCTTCCCGGGGCAGAACCGTTGAGCGAGTAGAAGACGCGGAGGTCGGGGCCGTTTTGCCGCACTGCGCGAAGCATCCAGGACACCGCACCGTGCACCTCCTCGTGGAGGCCGAGGCTGATCAGCGCGTCGATAGTGAAGGACGAGTCACGCACCCAGGCGTACCGGTAGTCCCAGTTCTTATCCCCACCGATTCGCTCCGGCAGGGAGGTGGTAACGGCGGCGGCGACTGCGCCGCTCGCCTCAGTGATCAGCGTCTTCAGCGCCAGGGCCGAGCGGGTAGTCACCGGTGTCCATCGACCGATTGGGGCGAGCCGCTGGCTCCACCGGCACCAGGCCTCCACGGTCCGGTCGATCCGGTCGTCGATTGCCGCCGCCGCGGGGATGAAGAGGGGTTCTCCATTGGTGGCCGTGCAGGCCAGCAGTTCGCGGGCACCCGCCTCGGCCACGAATTCCCCGTGGACTCGGTGCGGTCCGACCGTCACAGTACCCATACCGGACGTCACGACGGCCAATGTCTGGCTTCCGAGTGTGACGACCGGGGTCGAGTCCCGCCGTGTGACCCAGGGGCTCGCCTGGCCAAACCGGGTACCAGGGATGAGGTCCCACCGCATCGGCACCCGGCCACCCAAGCCCTCGATGCGAACAGCGAGCTCGGTCCAGGGCAAGCGTCCCGCCGATCCCACGTTCAATGCTGTCGTCGTCCGCACGCTTCCCGTCGCCACTTCGAACGTGGTCTGGAGGACGTTGGTCTCATCGAGGTAACGACGCTCGACCTCGTAGGGTTCGAAGGGTGCAACTGTGAGGTGCCCTCCGACCTCCGGATCGAGCATCGCAGCAAAGACTGGCGGCGAATCAAGCGTGGGAAGTGGCCACCAGTCGATGCGCCCGTCTTGAGCCAGGAGGGCCGACGTCCGTCCGTCGCCGAGCACCCCGTAGTCCGCAATGGGTGCGAATCCGTCGTCGCTGCGTGTTGGTCTCATAGCTGCGGACTACCTGCGCCAACCGGCGATTCGGAAGTAGTGACCGCCGGCCGATCGATGGTGGACGGACGACGATCTCGTAAAGGTAGGGGCCATCGAACACAGAGCGGCCCCAGGCTCACCACGATGGCGAGACCTACTACCAATCCGATCAATGGTGTGCCCGGCTTCGCCAGGCCAGTGGCGACAAGAAGTGTCGTCGCCGCCGCCGGGGCGTGATGGGAGCGAAGCAGTTCGAGGACCGACATGGTCAGTCCGACAGCTGCGGCAGAGGCGAGCGCCTGCCGCCACGACGGCATTCCCGCGCTGGGCACTGAAGGGTCGTGTTCCAAGCCGAAGAGCACAAGCGCGCCTAGGCCGATCCCGATCGCGACGGCATGGCCGATGGCCGCATTTCGTAGTCGCGCCGGCTCGGTGCTCGGATGGGCGGCGAACAGGTAGGCCGTGGGGCCAACTGTGCTGGTGAGTAGTGGCCATGCCAGCCACCGCCCGGCGGCCCCCACAACCCCAACGAGGAGCCCGGTGAGGCCCAGATAACGAGCGGCAACCAAGAGGTGATCGCTGCGGCGAGGCGGTGAGGTGGGGTCCGGCACACTTCCCTTCTCAGCGTCAGCACCTTGCATACAGTGGTTATTGCACTATGCACGCATTTTCAAACCGGGCTTCTCAGGATCTCAGTTTCTCCACCGACTAGACGACCGCCCTCGGCGATGAAACGGGGTCGAACCCAAAGTTCACCGGGACCGGCTCCACGGTCCGGGTGGCCCGGCAGAGCTTCTCGGGCTGCGGCAACTGTGGTGGACGAAGATGGCTTAGGGATCTGAAGGGATCGACATACCGTCACCGTGGCGTTTCCGATACCCGGGGAACGCTCGACGGCTCTCCTGCGGCAACAGCGAAGGCCACCACCGCCTCGGTCAACGGTCTCCGGCTGCCGGAGGGCATCGCCCTCATGATCCGCTCGATTTCGATCCGGCGACGCTGGGACGTCTTGTCCACTACGTCCCGTCCGGAATCAGTCAGGTCGATCCGTAGTGATCGACGATCATCCCTGGCTTGACGGCGTCGCACCAGGCGCTTGCGCACGAGTCGGTCGATCATCCGGCTGGCTGTCGAGGCGGTGACCCCGAGGTGCGTGGCCAGATCGATGATGCGCTGGGAACCCTCGGTGGAGAGGATCACCAGGGCCCGGTACTGGGGGAGGGTGACGTCCTGACCGGCCCCGGCCAGGCTGCGGGCCACGATTCCCACGAGCGCCCTACTGGCTACGACGAAGGCGTCGATGAGTTCGGCGTCGGCATCAGCGACCTCGGCGCTGTCTACTTCGGACGGCACGAGCGCAGCATTGCACACGAGGAGCCCCTCGAGGATGAGCGGGCAGCGGAGTTCGGGCCATCACCTCCTCGCATGGACAGCCGAGAATTTCCGTTTGGGGATACATGCACAGTGCAATAGATGTTGTTGAGAACAGTCGAGGGACCCAATCCAACAAACCGGTTAGGAGAGGTGATGGCTACCGAGAAAATCGCCGTTGTGACAGGAGCGTCTGCCGGTGTAGGTCGGGCGACCGCCCGCGCCTTTGCCGAGCGTGGTTTCGATGTGGCCTTGTTGGCTCGAGGTACCGCCGGCCTCGAGGCGGTGGCCAGTGAGGTCGAAGCGACCGGGCACCGAACCCTCGTCGTGCCCGTCGATGTGTCCAGCTTCGCAGACGTCGATGCTGCCGCCACCCGGGTCGAAGAGCAGCTGGGACCCATCGATGTCTGGGTGAACGACGCCATGACCACCGTGTTCGCTCCCCTGCAAGACGTGAAGCCGGACGAGTTCCAGCGGGCGGTCGAAGTAACGTTTCTGGGACAGGTCTGGGGCACGATGGCCGCACTTTCGCGGATGCGGCCCCGAGACCGAGGCAACATCGTCAATGTCGGATCCGCACTCGCCTTTGTCGGCATTCCGCTGCAATCTGCCTACTGCTCGTCCAAATTCGCCTGTCGGGGGTTCTTCGAGTCCACCCGAGCCGAACTCCTGCACGCGGGCAGCCAGGTCCGGCTGAGCATGGTCCATCTCCCCGCGGTGAACACACCTCAGTTCGACTGGTGCGAGACCACGCTCGACCGCCATCCTCAACCCGTCCCACCGATCTACCAACCGGAGCTTCCGGCCAAGTTCATCGTGGACGTGGCCATCGACGGGCGTCGTTCAAAGATCGTGGGGTCCTGGAACAAGATGCTGGTGCTTATGGACAGTCTGTTTCCCGGCTTGGGCAATCAGTACGCAGCCATAGGCGCCTGGGATACGCAACTGACCGATCAGCCGGTTGCGGCTTCCCGACCTTCGAATCTTGAGAAGCCCGCCGACGAAGACTCCGATGCCGGGGCACATGGCATCTTTGATGACAAGGCAGGGGGGGTCCTCGACCCCTCCTTTGTGCGCACGATCCCGACTACGGCGAAGACGTTCGCCACGGCTATCGGCCGGACGCTGAAGGAGGCGGGGACCACCCGGCGAGCGAAATCCCCGGCTCGCGACGTCCTGGCACGGCACGGCAAGGGGGCGGGCGCATGAGCACTCCCAACAGTCCCCTGAACTCAGATCAAGATGCCGATTCCCTGGACCTGCTGGAGGAGACATCGGCCAACATCCAAGACCTCTTGTCGACGTGGTACGCCCTCGCTCCTTCTCAGTACAGCAACGAGGACGCCATCACCCCCGCTCGGGACCGGGGCACAGCGGGCAAGGAGATCATGGAACAGTCCGCATTGCGTCTAGCGGCGATCGACGATGTGGCACGTGTGCTGCGACAGATTGACGAACGAACCTTGGCGCAGGTCCTTGATCGGAACTCAATCGCCGCTCGCAGGATCACCGCACGGCTCGACGAGTTGTCGCGCGGTGTCAGCGCCATCGACCTGCGGTACTCGGACGAGTTCTACGACCGCATCGATCAACTCGGCCAACTATTGGCGGACGAGCTCAATCACCAAGACGAGATGCTCAAGCAACTCGACAGCGTCCTGGGAAGTCGGCGCAGTGAGCTACGACCTGCGCCGTTCATTCGAGGTCACGCCCCAATTCACCCGTCCGAGCAACACCACTGGTACCAGGACATCGCCCCGGTGGTGCGCATCCACGCGCTCTACGACCGAGTCCGCAGCTTTCCAGGAGCGGAGAGCACTCCGACGTCGGACGTCGACATCATCAAGCGCTACGACCCGGGCCGCTGAACAGCTCTCCCTCAGGATTATCGCGTCCTATAGATGCATACCACAGTAGTTAGCTACTACAATAATAGTAGTGGACAATCAAATGACCGACGGCATCGTGGCCAGTGACAGCATCGTCGACGCGGTGCTTACCGCGAGCAGGGTCCTCGTGGCAGTTGCTGCACGGTCGCTGGGTGACGTCGCCGACGAAGTGACGATGACCCAGTACCGAACCCTGGTGGTGTTGGCGTCCCGCGGTCCCCAGAGCGCCGCGGCACTGGCCGAAGCGGTGGACGTCACGCCACCGACCGCGACCCGAATGAGCGATCGCCTGGTCCGAAAGGGCCTGGTCGTGCGCCGGCACGACCGTAGCGACCGACGCCTGATCCGGCTCACGTTGGCCAAGAAGGGTCGGGATCTGGTGGCTGCCGTGACTGAACGCAGGCGCATCGAGATCGCCAGACTCCTTGCAGCCATTCCTGTCGAGCAGCAGAGTTCGCTCGTTGACGCCCTTCAGCACCTCACCGCTGCAGCCGGCGAGGTGCCCGAACAGGACTGGTCGACCGGGTGGGATCTCTAGGTGGTGAATCCGCTGTCATGAACCCGTTGGGAAGCGCCGCATGGCGGGCCGCCATGACCCGGGCATCCCATTGGCTGAACCGGGCGTCGTATCTGCAGAAGTGGCTGATCCTTGGCGTGCTGATCGGGACGATGGCCGGGGTCGGGGCCATCGTCTTCTACGAGACACTGTTGGCCTGTACGCACTTCTTCCTCGGGACACTCGCCGGCTACCACGTGCCCACGCCCGCTGGTGAAGGAGGCCACCGGGCCTCGGCAACCTTCTCACGGCCCTGGACCATTCCGCTGGTCGTCGGATTGGGTGCCCTACTCGGGGCCATCCTGGTGTTCCGGTTCGCCCCTGAGGCAGAGGGGCACGGCACTGATGCCGCCATTGCCGCCGTCCATCACAACCCCCGGGGCATCCGCTTCCGGGCGGTCGTGGTCAAGATCGTGGCATCCGCCCTCACCATCGGGTCGGGAGGATCGGGCGGCCGTGAGGGTCCCACCGGCCAGATCAGTGCCGGATTCGCCTCCCTGCTGGCGCGGGAACTGGACCTCAGCCCGGCCGATGCCCGGATCGCTGTCGTCACCGGCATCGGCTCCGGGATCGGGGCCATCTTCGGGGCACCGCTCGGGGGTGCCGTCCTGGCCACCGAGATTCTCTACCGCGACGACTTCGACGCCGAGGCCCTCCTGCCTAGCTTCGTTGCCTCACTGGTCGGCTACGTGATCTTCGGCGCCGTCATCGGGTTCACCCCCCTCTTCGGCTTCGCCGGGAGCTACCACTTCACCGATCCGGCCCATCTGCCTTGGTTCGCCCTGATCGGCGTACTGGGTGGGCTGATCGGCCTCCTGTACGCCAAGAGCTTCTATGGCATCGCCGACCTGTTCGGGAGGATCCCACTCCCTCGGTGGATCAAGCCGGCCATCGGTGGGGTGATCGTGGGGCTGATGGCCCTGGCCATCCCCGAGGTGCTCGGAACCGGCTACGGGTGGGTCCAGCAGGGTCTCGGCCGACAGCTCCTGACGCTCCCGTTGTGGATCGTCCTGATCCTCCCCTTCGCCAGGATCCTGGCCACCGGACTGTCCATCGGCTCAGGAGGCTCAGGCGGCATCTTCGGCCCGGGCATGGTCATCGGAGCATTCATCGGAGCTTCGGTCTGGAGGCTGTTCGCACCGGTCATCCCGTCTATGGGCCACAATCCGGCCCCTTACGTGATCATCGGGATGATGTGCTGCTTCGGCGGCATCTCGCGAGCCCCGCTGGCCGTCATGTTGATGGTGGCAGAGATGACCGGCAGCCTCTCGATCCTCGGCCCGGCCATGATCGCAGTCGGCCTGTCCTGGTTCATCGTCCGCCGCAGCGACGACACCATCTACCGAAGCCAACTCAAGAACCGGGCCGAGGCCCCCGCCCAACAGTTGCTGACCGGGATGCCGGTTCTGCGGAACGTCCCGGTACGCCAGGCCATGGCACGACCCCGTCTGGTTGTCACCGGGGCGACATCGGTCACCCAGGCCCGCCATCGGCTCGAGGAGCAGGGGCTGTCCGGAGCACCAGTGGCCGACGAGGAGGGTCGA
Organism: uncultured Acidimicrobiales bacterium; assembly: GCA_963725395.1. GTDB lineage: Bacteria > Actinomycetota > Acidimicrobiia > Acidimicrobiales > RAAP-2 > Bog-756. The sequence goes on from CAVRYH010000010.1 coordinate 38,656, forward strand.
TTCGAGGGTACCGTCTCGCTGGAAGCTCTCAGAGCGGACAAGGGCGGTGACGCCCGGCCAGTCTCGACCACGGTTGACACGACAGCACCGACGGTATCCGAGGGAGCCGAGCTCGATGCAGCGGTGGAAGCCATCACCACCGCCAGCCAGCACTGGGTCGCCGTTCTCGACAGTGAGCGCAAGATCGTGGGGACCCTCGCCACCTCGGACGTCGTCCGGGGCTACCGGCTGGGCCTTCTCGCCAGTCTCCAACGGTTGAATGCAGGTGGCGGTCCGGACGGTACGGACCGCGTACAAGTTGCGCAGGGCTCGCACCTCGCCGACCGGCATCTTCGTGACGCCGGGCTGCCTCTAAGCGCCATCATCACCACTATCCAACGGAACCGTGACCTCGTGGTGCCCAACGGTGAGACGGTGCTCGAAACTGGAGATGAGTTGGTGGTTATCGGTACTCCCAGCGACATTGCCGCCACCCGAGAACTCGCCGAGTCGGCTCATGCGGGCAGCGCACCCTCTCCCTTGAACGGGACTACCAATGCTCACATTGGGCATCCCCTGTCCAGCGAAACGACAGCGTGATGAGCGAGACCATCAGCCTTCGATGTGCTCGCACTCCCTTTGATCCAGGTGTCGGGTTGAAGAAGAGGAAGGCCGAGGGCTATCTCGCTGTCACCAGTCGTCGCCTCATTCTCGCGACGACCAGACTCGGCATTCTGATCAACCTGGCGTTGAAGGAATTGACCGGCCTGCCACGCTCAACTACGAGTTCACGATGGCTTGACTCACCGTCGGCACTGACGGAGCTCGGTGAAACTCTGATGTCAAGCCCCGGCACCCGCTTGACGAGGCGGAACGATCGGCGTCCGCTCGAGTACGCACACGACGCCCGGTGCCGTGCAGCCGACCTCTCTCGCCACAGCACGCAGAGAGAGGCCTCGGCTTCTCAGACGGTGGACGGCTCGCTTCTGCTCAATGGTCAAATGTGGGGCCACTTCTCACTCCTCGGGTTGGTCGACGCAGCGTCATCGACTCACCGAGGAATTGCAGTGATCCCTTGAATCCGCCGTGTCAAGCATGAACCGGAACTTCACAAGGAACTTCACAGACGCTCCGTTGACAAACGATTGACAAACAGCCCTGGCAGCCAATCTCGCCAGGGAAGAAAGGCCCACGGACCTGGGCTTTCGAGTGGAGGCGATGGGACTCGAACCCACGAACCTCTTGACTGCCAGTCAAGCGCTCTACCAGCTGAGCTACGCCCCCGTACCTGCTCAGGGCCATACTCCACTGAGCACCATGTTCCAAGTGGCAACCGGAGTAGCCACGCTCATCCGGTTTCCAGTACGGAGCGCTCATCGTAGCCGAGGCCAGATGGGCGATCATCCACCTGGGTCCAGGCCCCTCTTGGGCTGCTCCACGGTCGTTGCCGCACCCTCCACCTTCCCTGAGATTCACCAGAGCTCCCGGAGGGGAGGCCGTGATCGCGCATGGACCGATCGTGGTTCCTCGTGCCGGATGACGGCATCCCGGGGGGGAGATGTGGCCCACCGAGGTGGTGAGAAGGGTTTCGCCCAGGCGGCACTTACGCCCAGTGGTGATAGCCGGGGCGATCACGCCCAGCCGCGATCCCCTTTTCGATCTCGACCCTGGCCATCCCCCCTGCCCCTTCGACGGGGTGTCTTTCTCCACCGAAGGGGGCCGCCAACGACTGATCGCTCCGAAGCCGGAACGTCGGTTCAGGGACCGAGGAGGATGGTCATGAGTTCGGTGTGGGCCACCGCCGGGTCGAATGCCCGACCTGCCTCGACGGCAGCGGACTCGAGGGCCTCACGACGGACTGGGTCGGTGAGGATGCCGGTGACCCTCTCCGCGAAGTCGGCCGCCTGGTCCGCCACCTCGAAGGGGCGGGGGCTCAGGTCGCCGAGGCCCTGGGCCCCAGCGGGAGTGACAACGCTGGCCCGGCCGTGGCAGATCGCCTCGACCAGCTTCACCTTGACACCGCTGCCGGTGCGGAGCGGGACCACGACCAGGGCTGCCCGGTAGTACTCCGCGTTCAGATCCTTGACCTCACCCAGCAGGTGCACGCCGGGGGCGCCTCCTGGGACCTGACCGGAGACGGCACCGGCGACCCTCAATCGTGCATCGGGAAGCGCCCGGCGGACCAGCGGCCAAACCTCGTCGATCATCCATCTGAGCCCGTCCACATTGTGGAGAGCACCGTTACCGACGAACAGGCACGAGTGCTGATCGGCAGCCGCTCCGGGAGGGGCCGGCCGGGGACTGAAGGTCGGGGGGGCGACGACGACGGGTACGGCTGGAACCAGGCGTCGGATCGCTCGGGCATCGTCCCACTGGATTGTAAAGGCGACATCCACCGAGGCGATGCGTTCGGCCTCCCATTCTGCGGTCGTTCCAGCGGGATGGGTGCGGAATCCGAGCGACGCAAAGGATTCGGCCCGTTGGTGCACCAGGTCGTGCATCATCACCATCCGGCGTATCCCCGGTCCGGTTGGAGCGAGAGCGAACGGTGAGTCAAAGATCACGAACGTCGGCTCCACGCGGGTGAGGGCGCCGTCGATCCATCGGAGTTCCTTCTCGGTCCAGTCCCGACCGAGAATATGGTCGAACGAAAGCCGGCGACGCCTGGCACGCCGTCGGACGGCGACCGCGTGCTGGACTGGTTGGGGGAGCGCCCGATAGACGAGCCAGGCCGCCCGGTTCGCCGCTGCCAGTGGCGATGAAACCTGCCACGCTCCTTGATGCGCCAGGTGGGGAGAGTCGATCCGGACGCCCGGACGGTCTCTCACCACCAACGGGATGCGGGTCCGCGCCGGTAGCAGAAGATAATTCTCCATGCCTGCCGCAGAGGCGGAGGCGATGAGTGTCGTGATCCAGCTGCCCTCACCAGTGTTGGTGTCGAAGGGAAACTGTCTCAGGATCCAGGCGATCTTCGGAGGGGGTGCCACCGGTCAGTCGTGGCTTCCGCAGGACCGTAGCGGGGACAACGCGGGGTTCCCTCGCCGCTGCCTCCCGGGTCGGGCGGCATGCGCCGCCGTACTCGTACGGGACCCAAAAGTCAGAGAATCTCGCCCGGTCACCGTCCGAAGCTCAGGCGCCCGTCGCTAAGGTGCGCCGCGATCGCGCGGCGAACCTCGGTGGCCGTCCCCGAATGGGAGTCGATCATGACGGCAAAGTTCCCTTCGGTCCACCCCGACACCAGCGACTCGATCGATCCGGTCGAGAACGGACTGGTCCCCTCGAGATTCAGGCAGTGGTTGCTCCCGTCGACCCAGACCGGTGCCTCATCGCCGAGGAACTTGTCGACGTAGGCCCCATAAAGGAGGCATTCGGAGAACTGGGGTGTCCGGGCCACGGACTCGTACCACGGCCGGCCGTTCACTGCCTGGAGCCGATCCAACATGGACAGGATCAAAGAGCGACTCCAGCTGACCGTCGTGGAGATGTAATCCGCCATCGGAGGGTCATCCGCTTCGACCGCGAGCAGTCGGCACGCGTTACGGTGCCATTCGACGTGGCTCCGCATTGAAGGCGTGATGCCACCGGGGAGACGGTAGAGGCGGACTCTGTGGTCACGGACGAGATCGGCTTCGACCACGTGCCGTACCAGGATCACGTCGGAGTCCATGGGGAGGATCACGTCTTCGGACAGAGATTGGGCGCTGACCAGCTTGGCGACCTGCTGGACGAGCCAACCTCCCAACGGCCGGAGCGTCCAGGGACACATCCACCGGCGCGACCCCGGGATGCGCCTGAACCCACTGGGCAGCAGGTCCTCTTTTGGGATCACCTCGGTTCTGCTGCCGACCAATTGCCGGAAATAGCTCAGGTCCCGGCGGTCGGCAAGGATGTAATGCGTCCACGGGGTGAACTCCAGGACGCTTCTGTTGAGATCGACACAGAGTTCGGCATCCCCCGAGTACGTGGGTGTTATCACGGCAACCGTGGGTGGGCTGGTCACGACGTCAAGCTAACCGGCTCAGAGGCTCTGACCGTGGGATCCGGCCGAGTGGCCAAGACGGTCCTGTCGTGGGTTCTCTGGAACCAGAGCAGCGAAGCCCAGGTGAGGACGAGGAAGCAGGTTTCGCCTGCCAGCGTCGCGATGACCGCACCTTTCCACGAGAGGGAGGGGATGAGGGCAATGTTGAGGGTCAGGTTGACCAGCAGCGCTGAGCACCAGGATGAAGGTGCGCCATCCCCGTCGACCCAGACCCATCAGGCCATTGAACGGGAAGACGGTGAGCGACCGGAGCACCACGAGGAACGCCAGCGCCCGGATCATCTCGGGAGTTCCCCTGTACATCGAGCCCAGCACATGGGGGACTATGGGGGCGCCCAACCACAGGGCGACTCCGGCGATCAGGCCGTACATTCCCGAGATGACAGTCATTTGAATGGATCGGTGGGAGTGCTGGCCGGTTGCCTCGGGATCGTGGCGCAAGAAGCGGTTGTGTGTCGCCGCGGTCGCCGCGTCGAGAGGCACCATGCCGAGCGTCACGATGTTGTAGGCCGCGGCGTAGAGACCCGCCGTGTGCGTGAAGCCGTAGCGGACCAGGAGTGGCTTGTCGATGTCCTCTTCGCTGGCGAACGCCAGCAGGACGACGGCGTAGAGGCTGCCTCTCTTCAGATCGGCGAACCGCGGGCGGCCGAAGTGGAATGGGAACCCGCAGGACCGGGCGGCCAGACGAAGGTTAATCACCCCAAACACGACGGCACTGAACAGGGTGGCCAGACCGACGGACAGGAGGCTGATGCTGTTATGAAACCAGATGGCCAACAGCAGCGCGAGGAAGAAACACTGCTGCAGAAGGGGCAATCGGGTAGAAGCGGCGTAGCCACGAACGCTCTGGATGGTCGCCGAGCCCAGCCCCAGGGCGGACAGGCCGATCACCGACCCGGCTACGTAAACCAGGGTCGTGGTCAGCGGTATTTGAGGGACCAGTACTTTGGCCACGAGTGCGGTGAAGGCCAGAGCGACGACAGCTCCGATGGCCAGCCATGATGACATCGAACTCATGGCCTCGGAGGCGGGTTGCTTGTCACGTATGACGTTCTCCGTCACGACGAGGCCGGACCAGCCGTAGACGACGGTCGAGATCAAGCCCGTGACAGCGGCGAGCGCGGCGTAGTAGCCGAAATCTGTGGGGCCGAGATTCCGGGTCAGGATGAGGAACAAGATGGCGGCGGAGGCCACCGAAACGATCTGTTGTGCCGAAGCCCAGCCGGCGTCCTTCACGGTCTCCGATTTGCCCCGAGGTGGAGCCGTTCCGGATGCTGGTTCTACCACCGGGACCTTGAGCGGTCGGGTTGAACGGGGGAGAGGAGGGAGCCGGAGCGGCCCCGAAGACACGACCGGTAGCTTCGGTGACTGAAGCCTCGGAGCGGTCGGCTCGGACGGGGCTGACCTTCGCTCAGTCGGATCCAGTTCCGCAGTGGTCGCGTCGGCCGGAGGCAGTTGGCGCCGAGGCCTCGCGACCAGGCTGGCTGTGGTGATGGCGGCGAAGAGCATGACACCCGTCCCGGTCAGATCCGACTCCACGACGCCTTCCACCAGCAGGGCGATCATGCTGAGCAGGAGCCAGCGGTCGACCGGATTTCGGCCGGGGTAGCTCGGAATCATTCGGGCCAAAGCGGCCACGATGACAACGAGGAGAAGGACGAGACCTACCAAACCGGTCTGGAGCCAGACATCCAGATAGATGTCGTGAGCCTCGTAAGCGGGGAATCCGATGGACTTCCAGATCAGCGCGGTGTATCCCACCTTGTTGTACCAGACCCCCGCGAATCCATAGCCAAAGACGGCCTTGTGGCCTATGGCCTGGACGACCGCCGTCCAGATAGCCGTCCGTCCGGTGAGCGTTGAATTCTTCCCGAACAGCGAGGTGGCGGCCGGAAAGTCGGTGAGCAGGAACAGGACCCCCCCGGCGACGAGAACCACGGATGTGAGCTTGAACAGCATCCGTCGGCTTGTGGTCACCACCCCCCTCAGTCCCGCTTCCCATGTGATCAACGCGATGGTCATCAAGGTGATGCAGAGGCCCGCCCCCGACTGGCTACCGACGAGTAGTACCGCGGCAGCGGCCATCCACCAGCCGGTTGAGCGACGGTAGGGCTTCTCGCAGATGAAGTTGATCAGCGCGAGAGCCATCAGAAAGCCCAGAATGTTCTTGCCTCCGACCGGCCCGTGCCAACCGGGAGCCGGATCCAGTGCCGGGGGGGCCGCAGCGGAATGGTAGGCAATCACGAGCGAAATGCCCGTGATGGCGATGAGGAGCTTGCTGCCCAATGAAAAGGATCTCATGAGGTCGCGACGATCCAACACGACCGCGGCAATGAGTCCGGTGAGGGCGACGGCTACGAACTCGAGGACCTGATGGGCGCTGTCGTGGGGATCGGTGCTCCACGCATACGACGCAATGCACCAGAGCAGGAATGCCGGTAGAGCCAGTGGAATCAGCCGGGAGCTGCCGCGCTGGTGGGTCCTGCAGTGAGCGGCCCCGATGACGATGGCGACCAGCGGCAACGCGAGCTGGAGATCCCGCACGATGTGGATCGAGGTGAGGAAGATCGCCACGTACGCGATCGCCACATAGACGACCATGAGCGGCGGGAGCTTCGGTAGGAATCGCCTCGGCTCGGCCCTCATCTGTAAGTCGGCGGCCAGCTGGCCGCTGCTTACGAGGGTCACGGTTGGCTGCCGGGTCCGTATCCGCCGGGTACCTGTGCGGTCGGGCGGAAGGGACGACGAGCCTGCCTTGACAGGGCGATCCAGGCCATCGCTAAGTCGACGTAGCTGTGTCGTAGGGCTGATGGCGGCCCTGAATCTCCCGGGCCAGCGGCAGCGCCAGAACCCAGGGCTCGAGGAGGTACCGAGACCAGAGGCGCCTCGGCTCGGTGACTAGGCGGTAGACCCATTCGATCCCAACGGGGCCCATCCAACGGGGTGCCGTCGGTCGCTCTCCACCGATGAAACCAAGGATCCCGCCGACCGTGATCACCGGGCAGCTGGGAAGAGAGTCGTAGACGGATCGCAGCCAGTGCTCCTGGATGGGCATGCCCATGCCGAGGAGGATCACGTCGGGGTCATAACTTCTGATCTGTTCCACAACAGCTGCGGACTCCCTCGAACCGGGTCGCTTGTCGAAGTATCCGTGAATGGTCACAAAGTCGACGTCGGGCTGGCGTTGGGCGATTCGTCTGGTCGCCTCTGCGATGGTCTTTGCGTGGGATCCGACGTGCAGGACCCTCCATCCTTCGGCCGCAGCTCGGTCCATCATCGGCCAGAACCAGTCGAGGACAGCCAAGCGATGGCTGGAATCGATCGGGTGGCCGACCCGTTGGGCGATCGTCACCACCGGCTGACCATCGATGACAATGAGGTCGGCAGACTCGAAAAACTGGCGTAGTCCAGGATCCTTCTGGCACAGCGCAAGGGAGTGCATGTTGTGGTTGAGCACCATCAGCGACGCGTGACGATTCGCCGCGGAAGCCACCTCATCTATGAGCCGGTCACGGTCGATGGCATCGACCGCGGTGCCGAGTAGTCGGAAGCGGGGCACGTCCCCGGGCCTTTCCTCTTGGAGCGCGCTAGTCACGGGTCACGCCCGACTCACTCGCGGACGGGCAGCCATGTTGGCGACAATGAGGAGCTGCCCGCGTGCATTGTTGAACGTGGCTCGTACGACCTCGTTCAGGTAGCGCTCGTTGTCGTTCGGAAGTGGAACGACTAGAACTGTCAAATCGAAGGACCGGGCCAGGGAGACGACAGCGGGTGAGCCGATCAGGCTCCCACCGTCGACCAAGAGGATGTCGGCGTCATAGTCCGTATCCTGAAACGGTCGTCCGTTCTTCCCAGGACGGCTGAACGCTCGGGACGTCGGTAGACCGTCGATCGAATCTGGCACCCGAAGGGGTACTGCGAAAGTTCCCCTCGCGGGCCCTTCGCCCACCGCCACCCGCTGGGCCTGGGAAAGGTGCTCGTCGCGGTCGAAGCCCTCTGCGTAGAACGTCGACAGCCCGACAAGATTGACCGCGCGATTCTCCCCGCGCAGCATGTCAGCAAGCGCGGTCGCCACCAGCGTCACTCCGGCCCCACGCTCGACACTGGTGACCAGCACGGTCTTGCAATTGCGGGAGGATCCGGCTGCCTCGACGAACACCCCTAACTTGACGATCTCATCGGCAAAGGCCGGATAGTCGGACCATTGGACGGAGGACACCTCCTCTTGGTCCTCCTGCCACGCCGGGACGTAGGGCAGTTCCGCCGCCGCGGTGACTCCGAGGGCGTCTTCGACATCCGCACCTCGGATCATCCGCGGCCGGATGGTGGCGGCTACCACCGCAGCGATGATCCCGAGGGCGAGACCGACGGCCAGCCCCAGCACGACCTTGGTCAGCAGGTGGCGAGGCTGCGGGGAAGGAGGAACGGTCGCGTTGTCCACGATCTGGGTGTTGATCAGAGCGACGCTGGAAGAAGCCTCGATCTGGGCCAGGCTGTTCTGCGCGCTGCTTTCGTCGCTCTGTAGGGTCTGGAGCAACGAGCTCGAAGTGGGCGCGACTGTGTGGTCGATCTGTTGCTGGAGGTCGGCGATGTGCAGCTGGAGATCCTCCTTGGCCGTGGCGAAGGTCTGGTCAACCTGCGCGTTGAGCTGATCCATATAGGTGGTGGTGACCAGATTGGCGACGCTGGCGGCCTGGGTCGCGTCAGGAAGCGTCACCGAAACGTCGATGATCGATGACCCTTGGCTCTGGCTGACCGATACCGCCTCCTTGACGGTCTGGGGATCGAGGTCGGCCGACTTGGCCACCGCGTCCAGGATCTTGTCGCTGTCGAGGACGCCGACCTGGGTGGCGATGTACTGGCTCGAGTCGAGTTGGTCCTGCAAACCCGCGATCGCCGAAAGGTTCGGCTGAGCAACAGACACACTCGCCGTCGCGACGTACTCCTTACCCGCGGTGACCGCGGCCACTCCGCCCACCACCGCGCCCAGGAGCGCCAGGGTGATGATGAGCCACAAGTAGCGGTGGAGGGCGTTGACCAGAATTCGTGCCTCCATCAGATGCCAACCCCTCTCAATACGCGATGTAGCGCCATCCGCAGAGCCCCCCAATCATTCCCGCAGCCCGGACCCCAGAAAGGAGGCCGCGCTTCAGTCTGATGTCCCGGCCGGTGACGGCCCCTAGTAGCGCTGCAGTCGCCCCGACAGTGAGCCATTTCGCCGCCGCCAGGACACGGCGGGCTGGCTGGTCGCCCAGCTCGGGATGATCGCGGGCGAGAAGTCCCAGCGTATTTCCCTTGCGCAGCTCCCTTCGGGCCAGGAACCCGAGGTTCGCTCGCTCGGTCGGAACCGACTCGAACACTGTCGCCTGGGACGAGTAGCGGATATCGAGGCCGCGCCGGGCGGCTTGGCGGAAGAACAGCTGGTCCTCGCCCCCGGTTCTCCCGAAGCGGTCGTCGAAGCGCAGCCCCGCATCGACGATGGTGGGCAGATGAAACATCGCGTTGCCGGTGATGCCGTCCTGCAGGATTGTCAGGTCGTCGTAGGTGGCGAGATCGAAGAAACCCCCCTGAACGATCCAACCAGGGGCTGCAGCTTCGAAGCGGGGTAGAACCGGCCCGGTGACGATCGGGGCCCCGGTCCTTCGGCGGCACTCGAGCAGTTCGTCCAGCCACCGCGGCTCTGGCAGCTCGTCATCGTCCAGGACGGCAAGGAGCTCGCCGTGCCTCGCCGCCGCGTCGAACACGGCATTCCGTGCTCCGGAGAGGCTGGGTTCAGCAAGATGCTGGAAGCAGAGACGCAGAAGACCGTCGGCAGTGAATGTCTCGGCGACGGATCGGGCGGTGGCCCCAGCGCTGTTGTCGACGACGACCAGCGTGACCGAACCCGGTTCACGGCGCACGAGGTCCAGTTGGCGAATCCGAGCCAGAAGCTCCGCCAGTGGACCCGGACGGTTGGCCGTGCAGACGCCGATGACCACGGACGAGACGGTTTCGAGGCAGGCCGCGCCCGCCCAGCTCCGATCTCCGGGTACATCGCTACCAATACAGATGTGTGTCACGGTTTACCGCTTGCCCCTTCAACTACCCGCCCAGCCCCTTAGCCTCGCTACTCGAGGCCTAACCAACCGCTTGTGAATTTACGGTAGCAGCCGTAATTCCACTTTAGCTAGGGAAATTTTCTAAAACATGGCGGGATCCGATACCTGTGATCCATCAAGCCGAGGTGTCGCCTGCGGAAGCAGCGATCCGGTCATTGCCTGTCCCGCCCCTTGCCCACTACTCCTTGATGGCGATAAGCGACTTGGTCAGCCCGGCGAACCGCTCCGATAGCAATTGCGAGTCGGGAAAGTAGTGCTCCATCTCGGTCCGCGACAGGAGCTCGACCTCTGCCGCGAGGCCCACGTGGGCTGCCCTGCCTTCGGGGACGGAATCCATCTGTTGGGTCCAGCCGAGTGGCCATCGAGCCGATATCGCCGATCGGGCAGACAAGGGGAGGAACTGCATCCCGGGGAAGACCCAGTGCGGTTCGAGGGGAAAATACCGGTAGGGCGTCTGGATCCAGTGGCGGTCACTGAAGTGGAGAACCGTGTCGACGAACTGCACCCGTTTCGCATGCCCTCCCACGTGCTCGATCACGCTGTTGGAGAAGACGAGGTCGAAGCGCTCGGACCGTAGTCCCAACGGAGGGTCGCACGCGTCGCCACTGATCACGCTCACATCAGCGGATTCCTGCTGCTGGTCCTCGATGTTGAGGATCACGACCTGAGCAGGAGCCACGGGAGCTACGTTCCAGCTCGAAACCCGGCCCCCTAGGTCCAAGACCCGCATCTCTTCGAGCTCGGGAAATCGAAGGAGAAGTTCGTTCCAGCGGCCAGCCCTCGCTCGGGCGGCGAGGGACGAGGGGCTGGCGTCGTCGACTAGATATCGTCTCGTACGGTTGGCCAACGACAGCTTGCATCATCCTCTCCGCTCGAAAGGCAGGTTGGTGAGTCATCGGCAACGGGACCGTGTTCCTTAAGAGCCGGCTATCGACTCGGTACGGCTGGGGGGACCGGCTGACACCCAGCGGCCCCCTGGGGGGTCGTCACCGTGGGTCAGCATTCGAGGATCAGCAGCGGCGCCGTCGTTGGCCCGACTAGCAGAACCTTCGCCGATTACCGCACCGGCTGATCAGGTCGCGGACGAGTACGGCCGGGACCGTCTCCCAAGGGGCCAACCGAGGAGCCCTCAAGCGTGGGGAAACCGTCGGATTGCGACCTCCGAGATCGAACGCCTCACCCTGCCGGGAGAGCTCCTGGGGGCGATCTCACCTCAGGCACGAATCAGCGCCGGGATGGGCGGCCGGACGCATGATCGGTTCGAGCTGGTCAATCCTCCCCGTAGAAAGGAGCACCAAAGCTGAAGATCCCGCCATCGGAAGCGACGAGCCAGTAGCCGGCTGTCGCACGATCTGTGGCCATCCCGACCACGGGAGCGCTCAACTGGGTCGCCCCCATCGATCCATGGAACTGCGCATCCCCGAAGGAGAAGACGCCTCCGTCTGACGCGACGAACCAGTAGCCCCGATCGTCGGGAGTGACCGTCATCCCGTTGACGGGCCGGTTCAGGTGCACTGCTCCAGTGCTGCCGAAAAAGGGTGCGTCGAAGGAGAAGACCCCGCCATCGCTTGCCACCTCCCAGTAGCCTCCAGTGGCGACGTCAGGAGCGATGCCGACGACGGGCTCGTTCAAATGGGTCCCGCCCATTGACCCGTGGAACTGGGCATCTCCGAACGAGAAGACACCACCGTCGGAAGCGACCAGCCAGTAGCCCCGTCCGTCCGCTGTGGGGGCGACGTCGACGACTGGGGCGTTGAGAGGACGGCCGCCCATAGATCCGAAGAATCCCGCATCCCCGAAGGTGAAGATCCCCCCATCCGCTGCCACGAGCCAGTAGCCCTTGCCGTCCGGCGTGGCGACGATGTGCGTGATCGGAGCATTGAGGTGCTGACCGGCCATCGAGCCGTAGCTGACTGCATCGCCATGAGCCGTGACCCGGCCCTGTGCGTCGGCAAGCCAGTACCCGGAACCGTTAGGGAGTGACGCCATGCCGACGACGGGCTGGTATCTGTACACGCTCACGGATTTGATGTCTATCTCCGCCGAGCTGTTGGGCGCGGCCATCTCGCCATCGAGTGCCGACTCATTCTGGATGTCCCATTGAGCGGGCGTATCCATCACGTTGTTCGTGGACTCGCCTATGAGCTTGCCATCAAGGATGAACTTCACGTCGCCGGGGGTCCACTGGATGGTGGACGTGTGCCAGCCAGTCCACGTCGTCCCGCTGTCGAATGAATCCTGGTTTCCGCCGCCATTGGGGTGGTTGAACGCTTCAATCGAGCCGTCCCAGTCGCCTTCGGGGAAGTCGATCTCACACCCTGTACAGGTGGCTGCCGGCCAGAGTAGATGGGCGGACTTGAAGCCGGGTGCGACCTGCGAGACCCTGAAGGTCTCAGTGAACTGCCCATAGAGCATGCCCATGGCTATCTTCGGGACCATCGTCGCCGAGTGATTGGGGCCGGTGGACCCGCGCCACATGCGGATGTGCATCTCTCCGCCGGAGATCCAGACGGTGGTCGTGGGGTCGTAAAACCCTCCCAGAGGGAGGTTACGTTCAGTGGCAGTGTCAGGCCATCCCGCTGGGTACGACCACCAGTTGGCCTCCACTGAAGGGTAGGCAGCCAATCCGCCACAATATGCCGCAGGTGTGTTGGCGTCGTGATTGCAGTCGCTGAACGCTCCCAGGGGAACGTCCGTCGTGAAGTTGTCTGTGTAGATCAGCTGGAACCCTGGAGCGGCGACCAAGGTCGCCGATGCCGCCGGCCGGGTAGCTGGCAAGAGCGAACCACCGCCAACGAGGAGCGAGACTGCGACGATGCCAGCGACCTTCGCCGACAGCCGAGTTCTGGTGTGGCCGGAAATGTTCACGCCCCGGTTCCACAGCGCACCACCATGCCCTCCCATCGGTCAATTGATGAACAATCTGAAGATCGGTGACCCCATGAGGTCCGGGAACGGGGGTGTCGATGGTTACATCGCCTCCTTGCGACAACCGGTGCTGAGATCCGCCCCCCGCGACGCCGCGCCGCGGTGCCGGGTGCCCGTCTCCCATGGTCGACGCCCAGCACGGGCTGCTCGGGATACTCGCCTTCGGTGAGTCATCGGAGTGCACCCACACGATCCCTGGGCCCCGGGGAACCGGGGGTCCGGAGCGGGGCCGGCCCCCCGGTACGATCATGGTCCATGGCACGGGCCTATGACGTAATCGCAGTCGAGAAGAAATGGCAGCAGAGGTGGGCCGACGACGGTACCTACGAGGTCGATGCCGACGACCCCCGGCCAGCGTCCTATGTGCTCACCATGTACCCGTACCCGTCCGGCCCCGCCCACATGGGCCACGTGCGCAATTACACCTTCGGTGATCTGCTGGTCCGCCACCGCACGATGTTGGGCCAGGCCGTCCTCTCTCCGTTCGGCTTCGACTCGTTCGGGCTGCCCGCCGAGAACGCGGCGATCAAGACCGGTACCCACCCACGCATCTATACCGACGCCCGGATCGCCGAGCTGAAGCAGTCCATCACCGCACTCGGTGCCGTCTACGACTGGCGCCGGGAGATCCGCAGCCACGATCCCGAATACATCAAGTGGAACCAGGTCATCTTCCAGCGGCTGCTGGCCGCAGACCTCGCCTACCGGGCCAACGCCGCGGTCAACTGGTGCCCGGGTTGCCAGACGGTGATGGCCAACGAGCAGGTCCTGGCCGACGGCACCTGCGAGCGGTCGGGGGACCTGGTGGTCAAACGGGTGCTCGAGCAGTGGTTCTTCCGGATCACCCGCTATGCCGACGAGCTCCTCGCCGGGCTGGACGGACTGGATTGGCCCGAGCGGGTCAAGACCATGCAGCGCAACTGGATCGGCCGTTCGGAGGGGGCCGAGTTCGACCTGGTCGTGGAAGGCCGCGACGGCTCGGACGGGCGCGAACCGCTGGCACTGCGGGTGTTCACCACCCGGCCAGACACGTCGTTCGGCATGACCTATGCGGTCGTCGCCCCCGAACATCCCCAGGTGGACGAGCTCACCACGCCCGAGCACCGCAAGGACGTCGAGGAGCTGAGGAAGCGGGCGGCGGCCAGCACCGACGTCGAGCGCATGTCGGAGAGCGGCTCGGCCAGCCTGGTCAAGCGCGGCGCCTTCACCGGCTCGTCGGTGATCAATCCGTTCACCGGGCGGCCCGTTCCCGTCTACGTGGCCGACTATGTCCTGATGGGCTACGGGACCGGGGCCGTCATGGCGGTGCCGGCCGAGGACACCAGGGACTGGGATTTCGCCGAGGCCTACGGGCTACCGATCGTGCGGACCGTGCAACCCCCGAAGGGCTGGGACGACGAGGGGGGTCCGGGGGGCGCCTACACCGGGCCCGGCGAGAAGATCAACAGCCAGTGGCTGAACGGGTTGGACATCGCCACGGCCAAGGACCGGGCCATCGAGTGGTTGGAGGCCGAAGGTATCGGCACCCGCACGACCAACTACCGGTTGCGGGACTGGTTGGTTTCGCGCCAGCGGTTCTGGGGATGCCCCATCCCGATCGTGTACTGCCCGGAACACGGCATCGTCCCGGTGCCGGTGGACCAGCTGCCGGTGCTCGCCCCCGACGACGTCGAGTTCCTGCCGACCGGCCGCTCACCGCTCGCCACCAACGCCGAGTTCCTGAACACGAGGTGCCCGGTGTGCGGTGGCCCGGCGACGCGGGAGACCGACACCATGGACACGTTCGTCGACTCGTCGTGGTACTTCCTGCGGTTCACCGATCCCTGGAGTCCCGATGTCCCCTTCGACCAGGACATCGCCCGCCACTGGATGCCGGTCGACCAGTACATCGGGGGCATCGAGCACGCCATCCTCCACCTGCTCTATGCCCGTTTCTACAGCCGGGCGCTCATCGATGTGGGCTTGGCGCCCGCCGGCCTCGAGGAGCCGTTCGCCCGCCTGTTCACCCAGGGGATGATCCGCATGGACGGGACGAAGATGTCCAAGTCCAAGGGCAACCTGGTGGCGCCGTCGCGCTATCTCGACACGGTCGGGGCTGACGCCCTGCGCCTCTTCCATCTCTTCGTAGGCCCACCGGCCGACGACGTCGACTGGACCGAGCAGACCGACAGCGTGATCGAGGGCTGTGGACGGTTCCTCGACCGGGTCTGGCGTCTCGCCCTCCCCTCCGAGGGGGACGGACAAGGAAGGCGGACCGGTCCCTTGACCGGGGAGGACCTGTCGGTGAGGCGGGCCACGCACCGGTTGATCGACCGGGTCACACGGGACTACGAGCGCTGGTCCTACAACACGGCCGTGGCCGCCTGCATGGAGTTCGTCAACGCCGTCCAACCCTACGTTCGCGGCGACGGGCACGCCGACGTGGTGACCGAGGCGGTCGACACCCTGCTGCTGGTACTGGCCCCGATGACGCCCCACGTGACGGCGGAAGCCTGGGAGCGCCGCAACGGCGGCCACATCCACCTGCAGTCGTGGCCGGTGGCGGATCCGGACCTGGTGGCCGAGGAGTCCGCCACCATGGTCGTGCAGGTCAACGGCAAGCTGCGTGACCGCATCGAGGTGGCGCCGACGGTCTCCGAGGAGGAGGCCGAGGCCCTGGCCCTGGCCTCGGCGGCCGTGCAGGAGTCCATCCGGGGCAGGAGCATTCGCCGGGTCGTCGTCCGCCCGCCGAAGCTCGTCAACGTCGTGGTGTGAGCTAGACGCCCCCCTCGGGCAGCGCCGGTCCCGACGACGCGGCTCCTTGAACCCGGCCAGTACGTCGGCCCACCGTTCGGGGTCCATGGCGTAGGGGGCATAGAAGTTGAACCGGTCGACGACGCCGGCAAAGCGCCCGAGCACGAGTCCGGCGATGTCGTCCAGCTCGCCGACGACGGCGAACGTGTTAAGCACGTCGTCGTCGATCAGGTCGGCCATCTCGTCCCAGGCGCCCCGTTTGGAGAGCCGGTTGAGCTCGATGTGGAGATCCCCCAGCCGTGCAGCTCCAGCACGGGGAGGTAGGCCGGGGTCGAGCCGTAGAAGGCGAGTTGGGCCTTGACTGCCCTCGATGCCGCCTCGAACCCGCGCTCGTCGGCCGCGGTGACCACCATGCCCGGATAGGAGATCTCCACGTCGCCGCGGACCCGCCCGCTGGCGGTGAGTCCCCGCTCGAGTGCCGGCACGGTCACCTCGCGGAGGTAACGCTCGGTGGTGAACCCGTGGGCCAGCATGCCGTCGGCCACCTCGCCCGCCACCTCGGTCATCCGCTCGCCCACCGCGGCCAGGAAGATCTTCGGGTTGCCGAAGGCGTTGGGGCCCGGGTCGAACATCGGGGTCATGAGCGTGTGCCGGTAGAACTCGCCCCGGAAGGCCAGCCGGCTGCCGTCGGACCAGCTGGCCCAGATGGCCCGGATGGCCAGGATCAGCTCGCGCATCCTCGGCGCCGGATGGGACCAGGGCATGGAGAAGCGCTTCTCGATGTGGGGCTTGATCTGGGAGCCGAGGCCCAGCATGAACCGGCCCTCCGAGAGCGTCTGGAGGTCGTTCGCCACCTGGGCCAGGGTCATGGGGTTGCGGGCGAAGGCCACGGCGATCCCGGTGCCGAGCTCGATGCGCTCTGTGTGCTCCGCGGCCAGCGCCAACGGGAGGAACGGGTCGTGGCTGGTCTCGGCCGACCAGATCCCGTCGTAGCCGACCCGTTCGGCCAGTCGGGCGGAGTCGATGACACCCGCCGGGTCGAACCCGAGCCCTCCGTCGATGCGCATGGCCCACGGTAGCCCGCCCCTGAACGCTGCCGCCCTCCCTGATCGCGCGGAAAGTGTTGCACTAATCACCCTTTGTGGCCCACAATTCGGTGGTGGCCGATCACATGATCAACGGTCGTTCGCCCGGAGGGCAGTCGCTGGGCACAGCGGCGACCGACGCCGCGCCCGTTCCCGAGCTCCTGGTCGTGGACCAGTTGGACGAGGTGCTGTCCGCCTTCGTCGGCGACGCTCCGCCCGCTCGACCCGAGGCCTTCGCGCCCACCGGAGAGCCGACGGGGAACGCCGAGGTGATCAGCGACGACGAGCGCAACCGGTTCGGAGTCCTGTTGGACCGGGCCGCCGAACGCGGCCTGCTCACCCCCCGCGAGTACGAGCTCAGGTTGGCCGACCTGGCCGCCGCCACCAGCGTCGAGCAGATGCGCGAGATCGTGACCGTGCTCCCGAGCCGTGACGCACCGGCCCCGCGCCCGTCGAGGTCGGCGCGGTCACGTGGCCGCGCCACGGCCGTCGACGGCGTTGCCCCCCTGAACGGCGGGGCCGATCGGCGATCCAGCCCCTGGCTCGTCCTGGCCCTCGTGGTCCTGGCCCTCGTGGTGGCGATGGCCTTCTTTGCCGTCTACGCCGAGCACCTGGCCCACGTCCACTCCTCGGGCCCCTCCCCCCGGGAGCTGGTCTTGAAGCTCAGTGCCCTTCGTTCTTGAGGAACTGCTCGAGTTCGGCGGCGATCTCGTCACCGCTCGGCACCTCTCCGCCGAGCCCGAGGGGGTCGACCTCCTCCGAGTCGACGGCCGTCTCGAGCCGACGGACCATGTCGAGATGCTCGGGGTTCGCGCCGATCAGCTCATCCACCTGACGACGTGAGGCGTCTCCCGCGGCGCGGACCGACGACGTGTCGAACACCACCCCGGTGACGGTGCACAGGCCCTCGATGAGGGCGGCGCTCGCCTCGGGATAGGGCATGGCCGACACGTAGTGGGGCACCCGGGCCCACAGTCCGATCACCGGGATGCCGGCGTCGCCGAGCGCGACCTCGAGTGCCGCCTGCACCCCGGCCGGAACCTCGAGTGTGCCCCGCACCGTCCCCACGCGACCGGCCAGCTCCGCCGATTGGGGCGGCACGGTGGACGCCAGGCGCACCGGACGGGTGTGGGGTGCCGGGGCCGGGAACGCGCCGAGGCCCACCACCGTGGTCACGCCGAGCCGACGCACCAGGTCGACCACCTCCCTGATGAACGTGGGCCAGCGGAAGTCGGGCTCGGGACCGGTCAGGTAGAGCACGTCGGTTCCCACGCGGTCCTTGCCGGCCAGGAGGCGGATGGTCGGCCAGGTCAACCTGGTGGTCACCCCGTCCTCCAGCCGGGCGACCGGTCGGCGGGCACGCTGGTCGATGAGCGGCTCGGTGTCGAATTCGGCCACCACGTCGGTGGGGGACGACGACAGGAGCTCGACGAGGGCCGCCGAGGCCCCCATGCCGGCGTCTACCCATCCCTCGAGGGAAACCACCAGGATCGGCCGGCTGAGCCGGCCGTCGTCCGGCTCGTCCCACCGGGGGTCGAGCTGGTAGAGGGATGGGGGATCGGGCTCGTTCACAGGGACTCCACTTCGGCCAACGCCCGCTCCCCGAGCCGTCCGACGTGGGCGGCGAACTGGTCCACACCGGAGCGGTCGCCGGCGGCGGCCCCGCCTGCGTAGCGCACGTAGACACCCTGCAGGATACAGGCCAATTTCCAGAACCCGAACGCCCGGTAGTAGGCGATGCCGCTGACGTCTCGGCCGGTGTCCGCCGCGTAGCGGGCCAACAGGTGCGATCGGCGGGCGAATCCCGGTAGGGCAGTGGGGGCCACGCCCAACAGGGCCTGGTCGCCGTCCTCGGGTTCCGCCCAGTACACGAGTAGCAGGCCGAGGTCGGCCAGCGGGTCGCCCAGCGTGCAGATCTCCCAGTCGAGGATGGCCTGCACCGTGCCCTCGTCGTCGAGCACGGTGTTGTCCAACCGGTAATCGCCGTGCACGATGGCCACCCCCTGCTGGTCGGGGATCCGGGCGGCCAGCAGCTGGTGCACCCGGTCGACCACCGCCGGTCCCGGTTCACCGTCCACGGTCGAGTTGGTGAACTGGCTGTGCCACCGCTTGAGCTGGCGCGGGATGTAGCCGTCGCGCCGGGCGAAGTCGCCGAGCCCCACCGCGTCGACGTCGACGGCGTGGAGTGTGGCCAGGGAGTCGACGAGCGAATCGCCGGCGCGGGCCCGGCTGGCCTCGCTCAGCTCGGCGGCGGCGTGCTCGTCGCGCAGGATGTGCCCCTCGACGAACGACATCACGTAGAAGGGGGCCCCGTTCACCGAGTCGTCGGTGCAGAGGCCGAGAGCGGTCGGCACCGGTACCGCGGTGTCGCCGAGGGCGCTGATCACGGTGTGCTCACGCTTCATGTCGTGCGCGGTGGGCAGGACGTGGCTCACCGGTGGTCGGCGCAAGGCGAAGGACTGACCGGCGTGGTCGGTGACCCGGTAGGTCAGGTTGGACCGTCCGCCGGCGATCAGCTCGAAGGTGAAGGGCGGTTTGGCCTGGGGGATGGCCGAAGCCATCCATTCGGTGACCCGTCCCCGGTCGATCCCCTCGACGTCGGCCTCGTCAGACGGAGGTGTCTCCATGCCTACGACGCTACCCGCGTGGCGAACCTCGGCCCGAGCAGGACAGCGGGCCGGGAGCGGGCCCGGTCCGGGTATCGTCGATGCGATGGTCGACGTCACCGATGCCACGTTCGAAGAAGAAGTGCTCCGGCGGTCCGAGGAGGTCCCCGTGGTGGTGGACCTGTGGGCTCCCTGGTGTGGCCCGTGCCGCACGCTCGGACCCATCATCGAGAAGGTCGTCGACGCCACCGGGGGGGCGGTGGCGCTCGCCAAGGTGAACGTCGACGACAACCCGGCCATCTCGGCGAGCTTCAAGGTCCAGTCGATCCCGGCGGTGTTCGCCCTGAAGGAGGGGAAGGTGGTGGACGGGTTCATCGGTGCGCTCCCCGAGGCGGCGGTGACCGAGTTCGTGGCCAAGCTGGCGCCGGCACCGACCGAGGCCGACCTCCTCGTGGCCGAGGCCGCCACCTCCGGCACCGAGGAGCCGCTCCGCAAGGCACTCGACCTCCAGCCCGACCACCCGGGGGCCATCGTTGCCCTGGCCGGCATGTTGGTTGCCCGCGGTGAGTCCGAAGAGGCCATCGCCCTGCTCCGCCGGATACCCGAGACTCCCGAGACCCGCCTGCTCCTGGCCGAGGCCCGCCTCGCCTCCCAGGAGGTGGATGTCCCGGCCGGCGGCATCGAGGAACTGCTCGACGGGCTCCTCGATCGGGTGCGTGGCGACGACGGGGCCCGCCAGGAATTCCTCGATCTGCTGGAGACCCTCGGCCCCGACGACCCCCGCAGCACCGACTACCGCAAGGCGCTGGCGGCGCGGCTCTTCTGACCCGGCGTCGGCGCCCGGGTGCCGATGGGTGTGGCGGCCGGTAGCGTCACGGTCGTGCACGCGCCCCGCCTCACGCTCGGCGACCGGACCTACGACATCACCGATCGGGCCCTGGTCATGGGCATCCTCAACCGGACCCCCGACTCGTTCTACGACAAGGGGGCCACCTACGCCCTCGACGACCTGGTCACCCGGGCGGCGCGGCTTGTCGACGAGGGGGCCGACCTGCTCGACGTGGGCGGGGTCAAGGCGGGCCCCGGCCCGGCCGTCTCGGAGGCCGAGGAGCTGGACCGGGTGATCCCTGCCGTCGATGCGCTCAGGGCCCGGTTCGACGTGCCGCTCTCCGTCGACACCTGGAGAGCGTCGGTGGCCAGGGAGGCCTACGCGGTGGGGGCGGTGGTGGGCAACGACATCAGCGGCTTCGCCGACCCCGAGTACCTGAAGGTCGCCGCCGACGCCGGTGCCACGGTGGTGGCCACGCACATCCGTCTCGGGCCCCGCATCCCCGACCCCGAGCCGGTCTACGACGATGTGGTGGCCACCGTCGCGGACTACCTCGGTGAGCGGGCGTCATGGGCGATCGACGCCGGGCTGACCGCCGACCGCGTCGTGCTCGACGCCGGGCTCGACCTCGGGAAGACGGCCGCGCAGTCACTCGTCCTGCTGCGGGCCTCCGAACAGTTGTCCGACCTCGGCCACCCCCTGCTGTTGTCGGCGTCCAACAAGACCTTCCTCGGCGTCATCCTCGGGCTCGAGCTGGGCGAGCGGCGCGAGGCGTCGCTGGCCGCCACGGCCATCGGCGCGGCCAAGGGTTGTCGGATCATGCGGGTGCACGACGTGGCCGTCCACCGCCAGGTGGTCGACACCATGGCCGCCATCCATGCATCGCTCCGCGCCGGCGAGGCCGCCGAGGCACTGAAGCCCGTCCCGCGATGAGCCCGAGCGGCGAGGCGGCCGTCACCGCCGCCCCCGTCCTCCCGGTGTACCTGGTGCGCGGCGACGACCCGTCGCTGGTCGCCCAGGCGGCCCACGCCCTCACGCTGGGGCTGGTGGGTGACGACGATCCCTCGCTCGTGGTCGAGGAGTTCGGCGGTCCCGGCGTGGAACAGTTCGACGTCGGGGCAGTGATCGACGCCTGTACCACGCCACCCTTCCTCGTCGCCCGCCGGGTGGTGGTCGTGCGCGAGGCGGGACGGCTGGACGCCGCCGACGCCAGGCGACTGGTGGCCTATCTCGACGAGCCGCTGGCCACTACCTCGCTGGTGTTGGTGGGCGGTGGCGGCACCATCCCCCAGTCACTGGGCAAGGCCGCGGCCGCCCGCGGCGAGGTGGTGGACACGGTGGTCGGGACGGGCAAGGCCCGGACCCAGTGGTTGGCCGACCACCTGAAGGGAGGGCCGGTGCGGCTCGACGCCCGGGCCGTGACCGCGCTCTCGGGCCACCTCGGTGGCGACATGGGTCGTCTGCAGGGCCTGCTCGATACCCTGGCCTCGGCCTACGGTGCCGGTGCCACCGTGTCGGCCGACGAACTCGAGCCGTTCCTCGGGGAGGCGGGGTCGCTCGCCCCCTGGGACCTCACCGATGCGATCGATGCCGGGGAGACGCCGACGGCCCTCTCCGTCCTCCACCGGATGCTGGTGGCCGGTGACACCCATCCACTGGTGGTGATGTCGCTGCTCCACCGGCACTACCGCCAGATGCTCCGTCTGGACGGCGCGGGAGTGACCTCGCCGGAGCAGGCTGCGTCGGTCCTCGGCCTTCGGAACTCCTACCCGGCCAAGAAGGCACTCGCCCAGGCGACCCGGTTGGGTTCGGGGCGGATCGCCCGGGCGTTCGCCCTTCTGGCCGCGGCCGACCTCGACCTGCGGGGGGTGACCGACCTCCCCGGGGAGGTGGTGCTCGAGGTGCTGGTGGCGAGGCTCAGTCGTCTGGTCCGACAGGGCCGGTAGGGACGGGGGTCCCGGCCCTGCCGGACCGACGCATTGTCAGGAGGTCACCGCGTCCCTCGACTGCTCGCCGTTGTCGGCGACGTTCTCGGTCCACTGGGTGCCGGCCCAGTAGCGGAATTGGTGCCGGCCGGTCGGGTCGGCCTTCCATCCGGGCGGGACCGCCTGGGTCGACGTCGTCCCTGTGGCGGCCGGCCCGGGAGCGGGCAGGCTGGTCCGCTGCTTGGGCCGGTAGGTCCGGGTGGCGGCAACCGGCGCCGTGGCCGTCTTGGTGGCGGTGCCACCGGTCCCGGCATCGAAGGATCCCCCTCCGGCAGCGAGCGAGTCGTCCGTCCCGACACGGGTCTCGACCAGTCGGATCTCACCGTCGGCGACGGTGGTGGCCCCGAAGCTCCCGAACCGCTCAGGGGCGGCGATGGCGGTCCCGATGGGCCAGGGGTCCTCGCGCTGGGCCTGGACGGCGTCGTCGCCGAACCGCTCGAAGGGGAGGCTGGCCGCCCGGCCCGCGGCGGCGATGTCCTTCACCCTGGGCCGGATGTGCAGGTACATGCCCAGTCCGACCAGCGGGACCAGGAGCACCAGGATGAAGTAGGCCGGCTTGCTCTCCTCGGCGCGCTTCCACGCCCAGCCGGGCTGGCGCAGGAGATCGACGGCGCCGGCGATCATCGAGATGGCGACGATCACCACCACCAGTACGAAGGAGAGATTTCCCGTCGTTGCTAATAGACCATTCATGAACCACAGCCTCCTCTTGTCGCCGTTTCCCTGCTCATCACATCTCGAGCTGCTTCACCCGGTCCGCCCGGGCCTCGGTCCGGCGCACCACTGCTGTGGGCGTCGGGTGCTGCGTTGCTTCGTCACGTGGCGTCGCTGATGGAACGCCGGGTCCTTCGACTACCGAGTGCAGAATGGGAATGATTGGCGACGCCGTGGCACTTCATGGCATCACCGTAAGTGTTCACCAGACCACATAGAGTAGTCAATAGGCAATCAGCGGAAATCTCGAGAATGGGGGACAGGTCCGAGGTCGAGCCGCTCGAAGCGCTCGGCCACCAGGGTCATCGACCCCTCGGACCGCTCGATGCGTCCCCGTACCAACAGGGCGGGGCACGACCGGGCCACCGGCTTCCACCGGACCCAGGCCCCACGGGAACAGACCACGTTGACCATGCCGGTCTCGTCCTCGAGGTTCAAAAAGACCGCCCCGTGGGCGCTCTCGGGCTGCTGGCGGTGGGTCACGACGCCCCCGACGGTGATCCTGTCGCCGGTCCGCCTCGAGGCCAGCTCGGCGGTGGGCAGCACCCCCCGGCGGGCCAGGCCACCCCGGACCAGCTCCATGGCGGTGGTGTCCGGTGCCATCCCGAGCGCCCAGAGGTCGTCGGCCACCTCCTCCCACGGGGTGGGGCACGGGAGGGGAGGCGGCTCCGATCCGGTGACCACCCCCGGGAGGCGATCCGCCGTCGCCTGGGAGGCTGCGCCCGCCCCCCATACCAACGACCGCCGGTTGACGCCGGCGCCCGGTGGTGGTTCCAGGCCGTCGAGGGCACCGGCGGTGGCCAGCGCCTCCAGCTGGGCCCGGGTCACGCCGGCCCGGCGCACCAGGTCCTCCATACCCGACCACGGTCGTCCCGCGGCGATCCGTGCCGCTGTCTCGGCACCGACGCCGCGTACCGAGGAGAGCCCGAGCCGCACCGCCGGCGCGGCCCGCCGGTCGTGATCCGGGCCGGCCTCCTCGAGCCCGGCATCGGCCCCGCCGGTGTTGACGTCGGGACGTCGGACCTCCACCCCGTGCCGCTTGGCGTCGGCCACCAGGCTCTGGGGGGACCAGAACCCCATGGGCTGGGCGTTGAGCAGCCCGGCGGTGAACGCCGCCGGGTAATGCACCTTGCACCAGGCGGTGGAGTACACCAGATGGGCGAAGGCCACCGAGTGGCTCTCGGGGAACCCGAAGTTGGCGAAGGCGGCCAGCGCTTCGTATACCTGCTCGGAGACCTCGGCCGAGACCTGCCGGGCCGCCATCCCGGCGAACAGCCGGTCGCGGAGGCGGGCCATCCGCTCGCCCGACCGCTTGGCGCTCATCGCCTGGCGCAACTCGTCCGCCTCGGTGGGGGTGAAGCCGGCCACGTCGATGGCGATCTGCATCAGCTGCTCCTGAAAGAGGGGCACGCCGAGCGTGCGCTCCAGGGCGGGCTGCAGCAGGGGGTGGAGGTAGCTGACCGGCTCGCTCCCGTTGCGCCGTCGGATGTAGGGGTGCACGGCGTGTCCCTGGATGGGCCCGGGTCGGATGAGGGCCACCTCGATGGCCAGGTCGTAGAAGCACCGGGGTTGCACGCGGGGAAGGGTGTTCATCTGGGCCCTCGACTCCACCTGGAACACCCCGACGGTGTCGGCCCGGCACAAGAGGTCGTAGACCTCGGGTTCCTGGTCGAGGCGGGCCAGGTCGATCTCGACGTGGTGGAAGGCGCGCACCAGGTCGACCATGTGGTGGAGCGCGGTGAGCATGCCCAGCCCGAGGAGGTCGAACTTGACCAGCCCGGCCGCGGCGCAGTCGTCCTTGTCCCACTGGAGCACGCTCCGCCCGGGCATCCGTCCCCACTCGACCGGGCAGACCTCCACCACGGGCCGGTCGCAGATGACCATGCCCCCCGAGTGGATCCCGAGGTGCCGGGGGAAATCGAGCAGGTCGGTGGCCAGCTCCTTCACCAGCGGTGGCAGGTCGCCACGTCCGCCGAACGGTTCGCCCCGGTCGACCGACTTCGCCCAGGTGTCCACCTCCTCGGCCGGGTGCCCGAGCGCCTTGCCCACGTCACGCAGGGCGGAGCGTGACCGGTAGGTGATCACATTGGCCACCTGGGCGGCGTGCAGCCGCCCGTAGCGCTCGTAGACGTACTGGATCACCTCCTCGCGCCGACCCGACTCGATGTCGACGTCGATGTCGGGCGGCCCGTCACGCGCCGGGGAGAGGAAACGCTCGAACAACAGCCCGAGGGAGACGGCATCGACGTTGGTGATGCCGAGGGCGTAGCAGACCGCAGACGTGGCCGCCGAGCCCCGGCCCTGGCAGAGGATGTCCTGGCGCCGGCAGAACTGGACGATGTCCCAGACGGTGAGGAAATAGCCCGGGAACCCGAGTGAGCCGATGATCGAGAGCTCGCGGTCGAGTTGGGCGTAGGCCCCCGGTACCCGCTCGGCCCCCCTCGGTCCGTACCGTTCGCCGGCGCCCCGGCGGACCAACTCGACCAGCCAGCTCTGCTCGGTGTGCCCGGCGGGCACGGGGAAGTCGGGCAGCCGGGGTGCCACCAGGCGCAGGTCGAAGGTGCAGCGGTCGGCGATCTCCGCCGCCCGCTCGACCGCCCCCGGCCACCGGGCGAAGCGCCGACGCTGCTCGGCCTCGCCGCGCAGGCAGGCGGTGGCCGAGGAGGGGAGCCACCCCTCGAGGTCCCCGAGCGTCCGCCGGGCCCGTACGGCAGCCAGGGCGGTGGCCAGGGGGAAGCGGGCCGGGGTGGCGTAGTGCACGTTGTTGGTGGCCACCGGGGCGACCCCCCGCTCGGTGGCCAGCACGGCCAGCGCGTCGTTGCGTGTGGCGTCGATCGGGTTGCCGTGGTCCCACAGCTCGACGGCCAGATGGTCGTGGCCGAACCGCCCGACCAGGTCGTCGAGCACCTGGGCGGCCCTGGCCGGGCCCCCGTCGGTGAGGGCGGTGGCCACTGCCCCCTTGCGGCATCCCGTGAGGACCTGCCAGTGGCCGTCGTGACGGTCGGACAGGTCGTCCAGGGTGATGACCGGCTTCCCCTTCTCGCCGCCGGCCAGATGGGCCTCGGCGATCACCCGGCTCAGGCGGGCGTAGCCCTCGGGGTCGCGGGCCAGCACCACCAGATGGGTGCCGTCGGGGTCGGGCGTGCCGGTCCGGGGGTGGGGGATGCGTACCCCGCTGATGGTGAGCTCGGCACCGAAGACGGTG
This sequence comes from uncultured Acidimicrobiales bacterium, assembly GCA_963725395.1. Lineage (GTDB taxonomy): Bacteria > Actinomycetota > Acidimicrobiia > Acidimicrobiales > RAAP-2 > Bog-756. Next base: position 64,857 of record CAVRYH010000010.1, read on the forward strand.
GACAGCCCGAAGGCCCGGGCTGCCTCGGCGAAACGGACCACACCGTAGAGGCCGTTGTGGTCGGTCAGGGCCAGTGCGGAGAGACCGAGCCGGACCGCTTCGGCGGCCAGCTCCTCGGGATGGCTGGCACCGTCGAGGAAGGAGAAGTTGGAGTGGGTGTGCAGTTCGGCGTAGGCCATGGTTGGGGGACCGGCCCGTCATCCGTAGGTGGCTTCGACCCACCACCGGCCCCGTTCGGCCATCAGCAGATGGGCGGCTGGCCCGGCCACCGCTTGCAGGCGTGCGCTCCTCCGTCGGGACCTCGACCACCATCGCTCGTCCGACGGCCACGGTCCGGCCCAGGAGGTCACCGTCGACCAGGGGCCGTGCTCCACCGACAGACGGCCCGGGACGGCGGTGAGGAGGCCCCGCCCCGACACCGAAACCGCCCGGCCGTCGGCGTCGGCCAGGTCGGCAGCGAGGGGGGCCGGGTACACCACGGCCGGCGCCGGCGGGGGTAGGCGACCCGGCCACGGGGCCCCGGGATCCCTCTCCTCGTTTCGCTCCCGGGCGTTCCAGGTGACGAAGCGGGCCCGTTGGGCCGGCCCGCGGCCCCCCTGCAGACGGGCGGTCACCACGCCGTCCGCTCCGATCAGCTCCTGTACGGCGACCAGGGCCCGGGCCGCCCGGGCATCGGCGTCGCTCACCCCACCCCAGAATCCCGTCTCCCCCGACGATGGCGCGGTGTGCCCCGCCCGCTGCTCCTCGATGTGCCGGCCGATGCCCGGGAGGCGGAGCTCGTCCAGCTCCCCGCTCCGGCCGCCGGCCACCCTGTGGCAGAGGATGCCGTCGGTCCCGAACCGTCCGAGCACATGCGACTCGGGGAGGGCGGCGAAGTCACCCAGGGTGCGGACGCCCAACCGGTCCAACAGCTCGGTCAGTTCCGGCCGGCAGAGGATCCCCACCGGGAGGGGGGCGAGGAAGTCCGGGGTCCCCCCCTCCGGGACGATCAGGCCGCCCCGGGCGGCGAGCACGGCGGCGAACAGCCCGTCGGCCACCCCGACCTCGACGGTGGTGATCCCGGAGGTGGCCTCGATGACCAGCCGGACCAGCGGCCCCTCACCACCGAAGTAGCGGGCCGGCCCCCGGGCGGGGAGTGAGCAGACGCCCGGGCGGACCGCGGTGACCCACGGGCAATAGGTCTCCATCGCCTCCATCACCCCGATGAGCTGCCGGCGCGTGGAGCCCCCCTCCTCCTCGTCGAGGAGGTCGGGGCAGCGCACGACGAGAAGGCGGTTCATGACGGCACCCTGGCCGCCGCCGGGCTGCCGTCGGCCACGGTCCCGGTGGCGGCGGGTAACCACAGGTGCCGGCGGAGCGGCCGCGCCGCCGACCGGCGTCCGGTGGCGGTCACCGTCATCCGGCGCTGTCGCAGGTACCCCGCGCCGCCGCCGCCGATACCCTCCCAGCGGAGGTCGCCGACCCCCAGCTGCAGGTCGGGGCACTCGGGCCATCCGGACCGTCCGGGCACCACCACCAGGACCGACCGGCGCTCCCTGGCCCTGGCCACCAACCGCCGGGCCATGGCCCGGCGGGGAGGGAAAGGGGGGCAGAGCACCACCAGGTCGACACCGTCGATCATCGTGGCGGTGACCTCGGCCCAGGCGGCGCCCGGTCGGGGGACGAGGGCCAGCCGACCGAGGTCGATGCCGATGTCGTGGGCGGCAACCGCCCCTAGTCCCGTGAGGCCGATGAGCCCGCACCACGAGCCGGCCCCCGACGCGGCCGCCACGAGGGCCAGGGCCAGGCTGACGTCACCGCTGCCGCTGCCGCTGCCGCTGCCGCCGGGCAGGCCGTTGACCGTGAGGGTGCTGCCCCGGCGCAGGCTGCCGTCGGGGAGCAGGCCGGCCAGGGGTGGGAGCACCGGGAGGAGGCGGGTCCGGCTCGACGAGACGGGGCGGGTGCGCTCGGCCAGCAGGGCCAGGGACTCCCGGGCCCGGTCCCCACCCGGGTCGTCGGCACCCCGCGGGGAGGACGGACGGTCGGTGGGGGATACGAACATATGTTCGTACAGTACCGCTCCGGATCCAATGGGGCCAGTGGCCGTACCGGCCGGGGACGGTGCCCCTGTACCCCCGGTCCCCTCGCTAGCATGGGAGTCACCAGAGAGAGGAGGTGGTCCAACTGAGCAGTCAACGTTTTGGGACCCTGGAGGTGGCTGGCCGCTGAGTCGGCTTGCTGTACCGCCTGGCGAATCCCAGCCAGACACCCACCGGGCGACTCAGCCGGACCCAGGTCCCATCCGGCGCTTCACGGAACCCCGGTGCACTCAATCAGCACATCTACGGCTGCAGGGCGCTTCTCCGGGGGCGCCCTGCAGCGCGTCCGGGCGGGCTCAGGGGCGCATGGTGGTCTCGTCCACGTCGAGCGCCATCCGAACGCCGCCGGCCACCCGTTCGGTCACCTTCCGACGGGAGACCAACCGGTCGAGTTCGGCGCGCTCCGCGGCGATGACCAGCCGACGCAGCTCGAGTTCCGCCTCGAGCTCGCCGCCGACCGGGCCGCTCCCGTCCCCGGGGTCGTCCGTCCCGTCGTCACCGGAGCCGATCGCCTCGAGCCGGCGGTCGATGCGGGCCAGCTGGGCCTCGTAGCCCACGCGGATACGGTCCAGGACGCGGTCGGGGAACAGGTCGCTGTGGGTGAGGTCGTCGACCCGCTCCAGGGCGACCACCGTCAGCCGCCGCCGTGTCTCGGCCACCAGCACCATCTCCTGTTCGTCCGGCGTCACCAGGCCCAGCCGGCGGATGAGCGGCGGGAGCGAGAGCCCCTGGCCGACCAGGGTGGCCACGATGACGGCAAAGGCCAGGAACACCAGCAGGTCCCGTTGGGGGAACCCCGGCGGGAGGGCCAACGCGGCGGCGAGGCTCACCGCGCCGCGCATGCCCGCCCAGCCGATCACCGTCGTCTCGCGCCACGAACGGGACGCGTCCCGGCGCGCACCGAACAGCTGCCGCCCGCCGGGGAGCGCGGTCGCCCCGAAGATCCAGAGGATGCGGACGACGATGACCACACCGACCACCGCCAGTCCCTCCACCACGAGCGAGCCGGACTCCCGGTTGGCCAGGCTGTCAAGGATCGGCCGGAGTTCGAGGCCGACCAGCAGGAAGGACATCCCGGTCAGCAGGAACACGATGAGATCCCAGATCTCGCGCTGTTGCAGCCGGGCGGCGGGGGTGAGCGACGGCGATCCGTAGCGGCCGAAGTAGAGCCCGGTGGCGACCACCGCCAGGACCCCCGAGGCGCCGACCTTGTCGGCGGGCAGGTACGCCGCGAAGGGAAGGATCAACAGCACCGTGTTCTCGATCACGGGCGTCTCGGTGGTCCTGAGCATGCGGCTCCCGAGCCAGCCCACGGCGAGACCGATACCCACGCCCACCGCAACGGCGAAGAAGAACTTCCCGAACACATCGGCCACGGTGAACGCCGACCCTACGGCGGCCACCGCCACCTGGTAGGCGGTCAGGGCCGTGGCGTCGTTCATCAGCCCCTCGCCTCCGAGGATGGTGACGAGCCGGCGGGGCAGGCCGAGCTTGCCGGCGATCTGGGTGGCGGCGACCGAGTCGGGGGGCGAGACGATGGCGCCGAGCGTGAAGGCCACCGCCCAGCTCATGCCCCCCACCAGCGAGTGGATGACCACGGCCACCGTCACCATGGTGGCCAGCACCAGTCCCACGGCCAGGGACAGGATGGGCCGCAGCTGGGTGCGCAGCTCCCGGGCCGACGTGTCGAGCGACGCGTCGTAGATGAGGGGGGGCAGGAAGACCAGCAGGACGAGGTCGGGATCCAGATGGATGCGGTGGTTAATCGGGATGAGGGCGACGCCGATGCCGGCAACGACCAAGAGGATGGGGTAGGCGATGCGCAGGCGGTCGGCGACCGAGGCGATGACGACGATGCCGATGACGAGGGTGATGCCCTCGGCGATGCTGATCATCGCGGCCGGCGCGCACCGTGGCGGCAAGCGGTGGGGGCGGCCTGCACCACGGGCAGACTACTCAGTGGTGGATGACTCGTCCGTGGAGAGGCTCAGGGTGACGTGCATGGATCCGAGGACCCAGATGTCCTGTCGTAGCCCGTTGGCCGACCACTCCTTCAGTACGACGCCGCGCCCCACCCGCGTCCCCGAGGGGGCCAGCACGCCGGCGATGGCCGCCGGCACGAACCCGACCCGGACGCCGCCGCCCACCACGGCCAGCGGATACCGGTCGGTGGGATTGGCCGGTTCGGGTCGGATCTCCACGGTCTGCCCGGCGGCGAAGTGGGGAAGCTGGAGTACGTCGTCGTGGAACGACACGCCGGTCACCCGCGTGAAGAAGACACCGGGCAGCACCGGGGACCGGTCGTTCTCGGTCAGCTCGACGGTGCGCTCCCGGTCGAGGAACGCCCGGAACCCGAAGCCGAACAGCTCGCCGTCGGCGACCGGCACGGTGCACTCGTCGTCTTCGAGGTAGACGGGCAGGACGATGTCGTCGGTGGCCCGTCGGTTGCGGTCGGCCACGGTCGTTCAGCGTCCCCCGCGGCCCGGAGCGCGGCGGACCCGCCCGACCCGCCTCGATCCTGCCCGTCGTCTGTACACAGATCCTCCCGTCGGGGCCGTCGGCCACCTGCTGCCAGGCCGAACTCTAGCGACCCCGTCCCGCGCACGATGCCATCGGCGCATTGACTCATCAGAAACCCGCGCGTAGCCGGCATCGTTGCCTCACGAAGGAATCCGCGCCTGGCGTCGGGTCGAGTACGCCTGATCCATGGAGCTTTCGATGGGTTCTCGACGTGCTGTGACGAACAAGCTGGCCAACCAGTACAGGCGGGGAACCCGGGGCGAGAAGGGGGTGATTCTCGACCAATTGGTGGAGCTCACGGGATGGAACCGGGGTCACGCCCGGGCCCGGCTGCTCGATGCCGGTTCTGTCCGGGTGGTGCGGGTGAGCGCCCCTCGGGTGCCGACCTACTCCTCCCGGGTGGTGTCGGCCCTCGAGCTGTGCTGGCGGGCGGCCCGGATGCCGGCGGGCAAGCGCCTCGCCCCCATGCTCCCGGTGCTGGTGCCCTTGCTTCACCGGGACGGGGAACTCGACCTCACCGACGACGAGGCCGTGCTGCTCACCTCGATGAGTGCGGCCACCATCGACCGGCGGCTGAGAGGAGCCAAGGTGCTGGCCGGGTTCCGGGGGGTGAGCCACACCAAGCCGGGGTCCCTGCTCAAGACCCAGATTCCCATCAGAACCTGGTCGGAATGGGACGACGTCGTCCCTGGCTTCGTCGAGATCGACCTGGTCGGCCACGAGGGGGGCAACGCCTTCGGGGAGTTCTGCTTCACCCTGACCATGACTGATATCGCCACCGGTTGGACGATCAACCGGTCGGTGGCCAACAAGTCGGCCATCCGGGTGGCCGAGGCCATCGAGCACGGCTGTCGCCAGTTTCCCTTCCCCATCCTCGGGATCGACTCGGACAATGGCAGCGAATTCATCAACGCGGACCTGCTCGAGTGGTGCACCGCCCGACGGATCACTTTCACCCGGTCCCGACCGGGAAACAAGAACGACGGCTGCCATGTGGAGCAGAAGAACTGGACCCATGTGCGAGAGCTGGTCGGCTACCTGCGCTTCGACACCGAGGCCGAACTCGTGGTGCTCAACCGGATCTGGGCCCTGGAGCAGAACTACACCAACCTGCTGCTCACCCAGCAGAAGCTCACCAGCCGCACCCGGGTGGGGGCCAAGGTCACCAAGCGCCACGACAGCGCCCGGAGCCCCTATCAGCGCCTGTTGGCCACCGGGAGCCTCGCCCCGGGCAAGCAGGCCGCCCTCACGAGAGCCCGCAACGCGCTCCGTCCGACCCGCCATCAGGCAGAGATCAGCCGACTCACCACCCAGCTCCAACGCCTGGCCTTGGCCAAGACCGGACCGCCGCCGCGGGCCGTCAACCGGGCGTTCACCCACTAACTCGAAGCGCGGGGTTCTACGTGAGGCAACGAATCACCCCTGGCGCGGGATTTGACGTGAGGCAACAGGATCGGGCTCCCGGTCGCCCGTGTGCGGGCACCGTGCCGCCGGCGCGCTCAGCGGATCGGCGCCACCGAGTCGACCGCCAGGCGCACCTGCTCGGTGTAGCGCACGTTCCCGAGCGGGCCGGTCGCCTGCCTCACCTCGACGGATTCATGCTCGACGAGGATGAGGCCGTCCTTGGTCGACACCCAGTAGTCCGTCGGATTCGTCCCGGTCTCCGAACCGGAGAACGACAGGGTGAGCCGGACGTGCAGGGCCGGAACCGCCTGCCGCCCGACGTCCACCCGGGCGGGCCCGACCACCTCACCGGTGAGGGCGACATGCTGTCCGGCCTCCCGGCACGTCGCGTGCCACTCCTCCCCTCGGCTCGGGGCCGGGGGCACGAAGTAGGCACCGGCCGGACAGTTGAACGTCTGGCTCACATCGATCCCGGCAATGTCCTCGTTGGACGTCGCCGAGGTCATGGTCAGTGCGTCCCGGCCCACCGGGCACACCACGAGGCCCTCGGTGTGCTGCTCGAGGGGATACCAGGTGACGGTGGCGCAACCGGACCCGGTCACCACCATCTCGGTGGTGGGGGGGAACGTCCGGCCGATGCCGCCGAAGCTCAGCTGCTCGTCCCCCGACGTGCGGTAGCGGTAGACACCCGGAGATGGCAGGAGGCCGCTCGTGTCGGAGCGCGACCTGTGTTCGTCCTGCCGGTAGAGCCGGAGCGCCTGTCGCAGATCGATCTGGGTCCCCGAGCTCCGGAGCAGGAAGAACCAGACGCCCACCGCCACCGCCACGACGGTGACGGTCACCCCGAGTCCGAGGACCCAGAAGCGGTGATGGCCAAGCCAGGTGAGTGCCGGCATCGCTCCCTCCATCGGCACGGTGACCCATCGTCCGCCATGCCCGGTGGACCACTCTCGCGCCGTCCGGCCGCCGTGTGCCATCGGCACCACGCCCCCCTGAGCGCCGGACGGTGTGGTCCAATGGGTGGGTGGCCCGCTACCAGGACCGATGGATCGAGTGCGTCGACGACGGGATCCGCGTCCGCGGCTACTACTTCCCCTGGGGGACCAAGCGGATCCCCTACTCCTCGATCTGTTCGCTCGACCGCTTCGCCATGACACGGCTGCGCGGGAAGGGCAGGATCTGGGGATCGGGCGACCTCAGGCACTGGGCGAACCTCGATCCGTCCCGGCCGCACAAGGACGTCGGCTACTTCGTCGACCTGGGCAAGCGGGTCGTCCCCATGCTGACACCCGATGATCCCGAGGCCTTCGAACGCGTCGTGAGGGAGGCGATGGGTCCGGCCTCCCCCGCTTGACCTGGACCCGAAGATCTCGGGCTCCCCAGGTGTCGTCGTGGACCGGTCGGAACCCGCCACGCGGGCACCGGGCCCGCCAAACTCGACGTCGCCGAAGTTAGGCGGACCCGGCACCGTGGCATCGGCCGATTCGGTGCCGGGCTTGAGAGCCCCAATGGCTAAGGGATCCGTCGGGCGGCGAAATGGGCCTTCACCGATTCGTCGGTGGGCGGGTTGCCGTCCTCGTCGACCTCTTCGAGCACCTCGAACCCCGCGGCCAACGCCGCCCTGATCCGTTCCAGGGGGACACCCAGCTCGCCGATCTCCTCGTGGTGGAGGAGGTACTGGGACTCGCCCACGCACTCGAAGATCTGGATGTCCCACCGCGAGCGGCCGTCCTCGGCGAAGTCGACGTCCATGATCATCACGTTGTCGTCGAAGTCGTAGACCCAGGGCGGTTCGTGGCCCAGGCGTCTGAGCTCGCCGATCGTGTTGACGTCGAAGACGAAGAGTCCGCCGTCGGCGAGATGCCGGTGGACGGCGCCGAACATCGCCTGCCAGGTATCGAAGGAGAGCAGGTGGTTGAGGCTGTCGAAGACGCAGATCACGACATCGAAGCGCTCGCCGAGGGAGAACGAGGACATGTCCCCCTCGACGAGTCGCACCCCGGCGAGCTTGCGGCGGGCGATGGACAGCATCTCGGGTGAGCGGTCGAGGCCGGTCCGTGAGGGCACGGCGGCCAGCCGTGCGAGCATCGACCCCGTCCCACAGCCCAGCTCGAGCAGGGACGAGGCCCCGGGCCGGTGGCGCTCGATGAAGCCGGCGACCCGGGCCGCCCTCGGTCCGGGGTCGTCCATCACCTCGTCGTAGAAGCGAGCGAATCGCGAGTACTCGACCACCGGTCAACCGTGCCACACCGCGGCGCCACGGCCGGCGTCCCCTGTGGCGGGAGGGGGCCGTCGGCCCGTTTTGGTCGTCCTCGGCGGTGACGCGCCGGCACGCGACGCTAGGGTGTCGCCGCAGGTGCCGAGGGAGGTGACCGATGGCGGAGCGCCGCGCTCTGGTGCTGGGCGGAGGTGGGATCGCCGGGATCGCCTGGCACACCGGCCTGCTGGCGGCATGGTCCGAGGCCGGCATCGACGTGACGTCGGCCGACTTCGTCCTCGGCACTTCCGCGGGCGCCACCGTGGCCGCCCAGATCGGGAGCGGCATCCCGGTCCGAGACTGGTTCGACCGCCAGGTCGACCCCGCGCTCCAGAGCCAGGAGTCCGCACTCCGTGGGATGTCGGTCACCGAACTGTGGGAGACGATGGTGCGGCTGACCGACGGGATTGCCGACCCCGAAGAGCGCCGCCGGCGGATCGGTGCCATGGCCGTCGCCGCCGAGACGGTGCCCGAGCCGGTTCGTCGCGCCGTGGTGGCCGCCAGGATCCCCTCCCTCGACTGGTCGGAACGGCCAATCGCCGTGGTGGCCGTCGACGCCGCCTCGGGAGAGCGGCGCGTGTTCGACGCCGGGTCCGGTGTCGACCTGGTCGACGCGGTGGCGGCCAGTAGTGCGGTGCCCGGCGTGTGGCCACCGGTGACCATCGGTGCCGCCCGCTACATCGACGGGGGGATCTCCTCGCTGTGCAACGCCGACCTGGTGGTGGGCTACGGGCGGGCCCTGGTGCTCGCCCCGATGGCCGACCCCGCTCTCGCCGACCAGCTCGACGACGTGGGGGCAAAGGGGCGGGCCCTGGTAGTCACGCCCGACGAGGAGTCCGTGCGCGCCTTCGGCCCGGCCCCCCTCGACCCGGCCGTGAGGGCGCCCGCCGCCCGCGCCGGATTCGCCCAGGGCGGGCGGACCGCCCCCGAGGTGCGGGCATTCTGGGACTCCTGACCCACGCCGGTCGGCGGCCGACCGAGGCGGTGGTCCCCGCATACCGGGAGGCGCGATGCTCTTCGCCGTGCAGCCCGAGATCCCCACCGCCGACGACCCTCTCCACCCGTTGCCGCCCCAGCCGGCGGGTGTGGCCTGGCCGACCGGGGAATGGCCCGAGGGGGAACTCCCCACGGGCGTCCACCTCGAGGACCTGCTGGATGACGCCTTCGACCCGGAGGGCCCGCTGCGCCAGACCTATGCGGTGGTGGTCGTCCACCGCGGACGGCTGGTCACCGAACGCTACGGGGGGGCCATCCCTCAGTGGGACAAGCCGGGCAAGCCGGTGGGCCGGGAGACGCCGTTGCTGTCGTGGTCGATGGCCAAGTCCGCACTCCACGCCGTCGTCGGCATGCTGGTCGACGACGGGCGACTGGCGCTCGGGTCGCCGGTCCCGGTTCCCGAGTGGCGGGCGCCGGACGACCCTCGCCATTCGATCACGCTCGAGGACCTGCTGTCCATGCGCGACGGGCTGGCGTTCACGGAGGAGTACGAGGATCCCGACACCTCCGACGTGCTCCAGATGCTGTTCGGCCGCGGCTCGGCGGACATGGCCGCGTTCGCCGCCGACCGTCCCCTGGCCGCCCCGCCGGGCACCCGGTTCAACTACTCGAGCGGCACCAGCAACATCGTCTCGGGCATCGTCGCCAGGGAGCTCGGCCCGGGCGAACCCTACCGGCGGTTCCTCGACGAGCGTCTCTTCGGTCCCTTGGGCATGACCACCGCCAGCGCCACCTTCGACGAGGCGGGCACCTGGGTCGCCGCCTCGTATGTCTATGCCACCGCCCGCGACTTCGCCCGGTTCGGGCTGCTCTACCTCCGGGACGGTCTCTGGGACGGCCGTCGCCTCCTTCCCGAGGGGTGGGTGGACCATGGTCGCCGGGCCCGCTCAGTCGACCCCGACGGGGCCGACCTCTACGGCTCACACTGGTGGACCGACGAGAACCCCTACGGCGCGTTCTGGGCGGCGGGCCACGAGGGGCAGTACGTCGACGTCTGCCCCGCCCTCGACCTCGTCCTCGTCCGGATGGGCCGGACGGACACCGATCGCTCCGAGCACGTCAAGGCCTGGCGCCGCCGCGTCCTCGACGAGTTCGCCAACGCCCTCGGGTCCCCGCCCCCGCCGGGCCCTACCAGCCCTGGGTCCCCGGACCCCCCTTGAACGGACCGACGAGGCCCTCGGTGACCCAGCCGCCGTAGAACCCGCCGGGCTGGGGCTCGACCACCTCGTCGTCGACCAGGCAGCGGTCCATGAGCCCGGGGTAGAACGCCACGTATCCGGCGATGTCGGCGAACGCGCGGTTCGGCGTGAGGTAGCCCCACGCCGCGTCCGCGGCCACCCGGTCGCCGATCCTCACGTCGTAGTAGTGGGCCGTGCCCTTCCACTCGCAGTACGAGGAGTGCCGGTTGCGATCGAGGCAGCCCTCGAGGACGGCTCCGGGCGGTACGTAGTAGTTGGGAGGGTGGCTCGTCTCGAGCACCCGGTAGGCGTCCGTGGTGTCGACGATGGTCACCCCGGCGAACTCGACCCGGATACGCCGGCGTGCCGGCTCGAGGCGGGGCGGGCGGGGGTAGTCCCACACCGACTCCCGGCCGCCGACCGGCCGAGCACCGCCGTCAGTCGGAGCTGGACGCGCCCGGCGCGGCATCCTCATCCCCCCAGCATGCCCTGCCGGTCCGTTGCCCGTTACACGCCTTCCCACAGGCCGGCCGGTGCTTCCCCGACGCGGTAGTGGCCGGGCTGGCGCCGGCCCGAGGCGAACTTCTCGATGCGCTGCTGCATGGCCGGGGTGAGGGCGCCGGCACCGATCATCTCCACGAACGTGGCGGTGGCGTTGCCCACATCGTAGAAGTCCCGCTGCCAGCTCCAGTGGAAGTCACCGGCGTAGCGGAACCAGCTGCCCCCCAGCCCAGCCACCTCGTAGTGGGTGCCGTCGGCCCGGGTGGCGTCGGCCACCTGCTTCCACAGCCCGAGGATCTCGCCCTGTCGGTCGTCGATGAGCACACGTTGGTAGGGGTAGGTCCACCCGCCGAGGCCGTCCATCTCCAGGCCGAGGGCGTAGTCACGGATCTCGTCGCGGCCCACGGCCATGAACTCGTCCTTCGGTCCATTGTTCCATCCGTAGGTGGCGTCCTCGGTGTACATCTCGGCCATCGGTTTCCAGTCGAGCTTCGCCTCGCACGCCTTGTTGATGTCCAGCCAGCGCTGCATCATCTCTTCCAGCTCGCTCCGTGGAAATGCCGGCATCAGCTACTCCTCCTCGTCGATGCGTAGTGCGGACGTCGGACAGAAACGGACCGCCGCTTCCACCTGGGGGCGGAGGCTCTCGTCGGGCCGCTCGTCCAGAATGGTCACGGCCGCATTCTTGCCCAGGAAAAAGACGGTCGGCGCCTCCGACTCGCACACCCCGTGGCCCTGGCACAGGTCGAGGTCCACCGCCACCCGCATCAGGCGTCGGCCCCCGTTCCCGGCCGGGACGCCCTCGGACGGCGCACGTCGGGGGAACCCCGCCTCCGGTAGCGCACGACGCACGGCTGTTGGAGCTGCACCACCATCTTCGAGTGGTCGTTCCGATAGGTGTCGGCGGGTTGGGCCAGCGCGAACTCCCAGTCCGGCAAGAGGACGGAGAAGATGGCCTTGAGCTGCATCATGGCGAACGACGCCCCCACGCACCGGTGACGCCCCGCCCCGAACGGGATCCAGGTCCACGGGTTGGTCCGGTCCTCCTCGCGGGGGGAGAGGTACCGGGCCGGCTGGAAGGAGTCGGCGTCCGGGAAGTCCTCGGGTATGCGGTTGGACACGGCGGGACTCGCCCCCACCATCTGGCCGGCCCTGATGACGAAGCCGTCGACCTCGAGGTCCTCTTTTGCCACCCTCAGCAACAAGATGAGCGGTGGGTGCAACCGGAGCGCCTCTTTGATCGCCGACTCGAGGCGGGGCATCTCGCGGAGCGCCTGGTAGCTGACCTCGGCACCGTCGGCGTACAGCTCGTCGAGCTCGTGGTCGACGAGCTCGAGCTCGACGGGGTGCGACAGAAGCTCGATGAGCGTCCAGGCGGCCGTGCCCGAGGTGGTGTGGTGCCCCGCGAACATCATCGAGATGAACATGCCGGTGACCTCGTCGGCAGAGAACCGGTCGGTACCGTCCTCGTTCTTGATGGACATGAGCACATCGAGCAGGTCGCGCTCCTCGTCGCTGGAGGGCGGTCCGGCGACGCGGCGCTCCATGATCCCCTCGACCAGATCCACGAGGCCGCGGCGGGCGGCGTCACGACGCCGGAAGCTCTCGATGGGCGCGTACGGATCCACGTAGGCGATGGCGTCGGTCCCCTGCTCGAGGTCGTGATAGAGCTCGGCGAACCGCTTGTCCAGCTCTTCTCGGAACCGCTTCCCGATGAGACACGCCGACGAGGTGTAGATGGTGAGTTCGGCGAACCAGTCGAGCAGGTCGATCTCCCCCTCGTCGTCCCAGGCTGCCACCATGCGCGCCACCTCGTCAGCGATGGTGGCGGCATGACCGCGCATGAACTTGTCCCGCAGGGCCTGGTTGTGGAGCATCTCACGCCGTCGCTCGGGGGGCGCGTCGAAGACCACCCCCTCGCCGAACACCGGGGTCATGAACGGGTACGCCTCGGCCTGGTCCAGGATCTCCTCGGGAGCGCGGAAGAAGAACTCGTTGGCACCCGCTCCCGACAACAGCACGACGTCCCGGTCGGCCAGGCGGAACACGCCCACGTCGCCGCACTCCGAGCGGACCCGCTCGAGGAGGGTGATCGGGTCGACGCGCAGCTCCTCCAGGTGGCCGTTCTCCATCTCGCCGCCGGACACTCTGGGCGGCTCGCGCCGCTCCACACTCGTCATGGTCATGGCTCTCCCTCTTCTTTCGTCTCGGCCCCGATGGGTGCTTCGGGTTGCAGCTCGATCACGGTGGCATGAGTACCCCGGGGCAGCGAGACCACCGCGGCGATGGCCTCGGCCACGCCGGCCGGGCGCATGAAGTTCGAGTGGCGGGCGAAACCCCAGGCCGCCCACTGCTCGATGACCCGTCCGGTCACACCGGGGTCCCAGTCCATGCCCATGCCGGTCAGCGTCGGGCCGGGCCGCACGATGGTGGCCCGGACACCGGTGCCCTCCAGTTCCATCTGCAGCGTCCGGACGTAGCCCTCCAGCCCCCACTTGGAGGTGACGTAGGCGGCCATGGCGGGCCGGGGCCGTTCGGCCACGTCGGAGGTGACGAACACGATGTCGCCCCGTCTCCGACCGGTCATGCCCGGTGCCAGGGCCCGGACCAGGCGATGGGTGCCGCCGAGGTTGACCGCCAGCACCCCGTCGAACGCGTCGGGGCTGGTGTCGAGCACGGATCCGGCCACATTCTGGGCGGCGTTCGACACGAGGATCTCGACGTCGCCGAGGGCGTCGACCGCGGCGAGGGCGAAACGCTCGACCGAGTCGCCGTCCGCCAGGTCGAGGTGGATGGCCACCGCTTCCCCACCCTCGTCGCGGATGGCCACCGCCACCTGCTCGCACTCGTCCACCCGTCGCGCCCCGAGCACCACCGGGTGGCCAAGCGAGGCGAGTGCGACGGCCGTTGCCTGACCGATCCCCGACGACGCCCCGGTGACCACCGCCGGGCGACGCACGGGATTCGGGTCGAACCGGGGCATCAGCGGAGGGTGACCGTGGTGGGCACGGCGGCAAAGCCCCGCACGTTGATGGAGTGGACCCGCTCGATCCCCTCGGCGTCGATGTCGTAGGCGGCCACCCGGCGGACCAGCTCACCGAGGCCGATGCGCGCCTCCAGCCGGGCCAGCGGAGCGCCCATGCAGAAGTGCCGGCCGCTGCCGAAACTGACCAGCTTCGAGGTGTCACGCTCGAGGTCGTAGCGGTCGGGGTTCGCAAAGACCGACTCGTCCCGGTTCGCCGAGCCCACCAACAGGAGCACCCGCTCACCCTCGGAGATGGTCGAGCCATGCAGCTCCATGGTCGTGCGGGCCACGCGGACCAGCATCTGGCTCGAGGTGTCGTAGCGGAGGGTCTCCTCCACCCAGTCGGGGACCCGTGAGGGGTCGGCGAAGGGTTTGACACCCTGGTCGGGGTGGCGCCAACCCCAGTACCAGGCATTGCCCAACAGCTTGGTGGTGGTCTCGTTGCCGGCCACCACCATGAGGAAGAGGAAGGCGATGATCTCGTCGTCGGTCAGCTTGTCGCCGTCGATCTCCGCCGACAGCAGGGCCGAGGTCAGGTCGTCTCTGGGGTCCTTGCGGCGGAGGTCGACCATGGCCTGGTAGTAGCCGACCAGGGAGAAGGCCGCGTCCATACCGGCCGGGGGCACGTCGAAGAGGCCGTCCTCACGGTGGACCACCAGGTCGGCGAGGCGGCGGATCTCGGCCCTGTCCTCGCGGGGGACGCCGACGAGCTCGGAGATGACGTCCATGGGCAGCTTCCCGGCGAAGTCGGCGATGAAGTCGAACGTCCCGCGCTCCAGCGCCGGCTCGAGGTGCTCGAGGGCGATGGCCCGGATCCGATCCTCCATCTGGGCCACCTTCGAGGGCGTGAAGCCCTTGCCCACCAGCGAGCGCATACGGGTGTGCCTGGGCGGGTCGAGGGCGAGGAAGGACATGAACCGGTGGGCGTCGGGCCCGAAGGCGCTGGGCTCCAACGAGACGCCGTACGCATTGGAGAATCCGTCGAGGTTGCGGAACGCGGCGAGGACGTCCTCGTGCCGGGAGAGGGCCCAGAAGTCGAGCTCGTCGTTCCGGTAGACGGGTGCCTCGCGCCGGAGCCGGGCGTAGACCGGGTACGGGTCCTCGTGGATCTCGTAGGCGTAGGGGCTGTAGGTGACCACGTCCTCGGTCATCGCCGGCCCGCCCGGTTCTTGACGGCCGACGACCGGGTTGCCGCGGACCGGGCAGCCGCCGGGCCGCCCGCCTTCGCCTTCACCGGGGCCGATGCGACCATCAGGTCGGCTGCGCCGGCGACGAACTCGGGGATGTCCAACGAGGACATGTGGCCCATGCCCGCGGTCAGCAACGCCCCCGCGAACGTGGTCTCCAGCACGCGCACCACCCGAGGGTCGGCGTCGCTCCCGAGTGCGGCGAAGAGCCGGCGGTGGATCTGGGCCCCGATCCGGTCGCGCAGGTGCTTCACATCGGGGCTGGTGCTGAGCAGGGCCACGGTGCACGCGTCGACCAGGCCGGGACTCTCGGTGGTGAACAGCACCATGTCCCGGACGGCGTCCACCAGGCGGTCGTGGATCGGCCGGCCGGAGGACTCGTCGACGGGGGGAGGGTCTGCATCCGCCGCCAGAGCACCTCGGCCAACAGATGGTCCTTCGATCCGAAGTAGGTGTACGCGGTGGCCGGAGCCACGCCGGCCCGGCGCGCCACCGAGCGAACGGTGAGTCCGTGGTAGCCCACGTCGTTGGCCTCCTCCTCGGCCGCGTCCACCAGCTGCATGACCACCTCGGCCTGCCGTGCCGTCAGGCGGCGCCGCGTGGCCTCGTACACCGGGGAGTCGTCAGGGGCGCGCAGCGCCGCCGCCTCGGTCACGACCGCGGCCGGCCCCGCCCGGGTCCGCCCCGGCGCGCCCGGCCCGGCTCCTGTACGGTCACGTTGCGTACCGGCACCCCACCTCCGCTGGAGACAGCCATCCCGTCCGTCCTCGGTGCGGCCCTGTGACCCGCTGTCCGTGGCGGTCACGTTGCCCGGGCTCATGGTCTGGACTATAGTCTGGACAGGTGTCCAACACAATGGGTCCTATGGGGCGGGGGCTGTCCGTCCCCGGCCGGACCGGTCGTCAGCCGCTCGGGTGCGACGCGGGCATCACGGGTGGCATCATCGCCCGGGCACGGTTGACGATCGACTGGGGGAGTGCACGTGACTGATGACGACCTGAGCGGCCGGGATGATCCCGGCACCCCACCCACGGTCGGCGTCATCGGGCTCGGATCCATCGGGGACGGGGTGGCCTCGAGCCTGCTGAGGGAGGGATTCCGGGTCGTGGTCTGTGATGTGCGCCGGGAGGCGACCGACCGGTACCGGGACCGGGCGACGGTGGCCGGCTCTCCCGCCGAGGCGGCCCGTGCCGCCGACGTGGTCGTGGTGGCCGTGGTCGACGACGGACAGGTCCACGCCGTGCTGTCCGGCCCGGAGGGCGGTCTGGCCGCAGCCGATCCCCGGACCACGTTCGTCATCGTGAGCACCATCTCGATGGGGTGTGTCGAGCAGATCGGCGCCGAGGCGGCGGCACTCGGCGTGCCTGTCCTCGACTGCGGGGTCAGCGGGGGTCCCTCGGCGGCCGCCACCGGTGAGCTGGTCTGCATGGTCGGCGGCGAACCGGAGGCCGTCGAGGCGGCACGCCCGGTGTTCGACGCCATCGGGTCGTTGACCGTGGTGATGGGGGCGTTCGGGACCGGCCTGGCCGCCAAGTTGGCCCGCAACCTGGTGCAGTACGGATCGTGGTTGGCGGCATTCGAGGGGCAGCGACTGGCCGAGGCGGCCGGTATCGAGCTGGCCAAGCTGGCCACGGTGATCAAGGCCAGCGACGCCCGGATCGGCGGAGCGTCGACGCTCATGTTCCGCACCACGGTGGCGCCCTTCACCGAGGAGGACGACGCGGGGTTGGTCGGGGCCATGCAGGCAGCCGCCAGCCTGGCCCACAAGGATCTGGCCGCCGCCCTCGACCTCGCCGCCGGCCTGGACGTCGACCTGCCCCTGGCGGCGATGACCGATGACCGGTGCGACCAGATCTTCGGGGTGGGAGGGACGCAACGATGACGGCCGGAGCGTGGGAGACGGGCGAGGAACGGCTCTTCGTCGGCGGGGAGCTCCGGCAGGCGACATCGGGCCGGACCTTCACCACGGCCAACCCGGCCACCGAGGAGGTGCTCGGTGTGGTCGCCGATGCGGGGCCCGAGGACCTCGACGACGCCATCGGTGCCGCCCGGCGAGCCTTCGACGACACGACGTGGTCCACCGATGTGGAGCTCCGGGTGCGATGCATCCGCCAGCTCCAGGCGGCATTCCTCGCCCATGCCGAGGAGATCCGGGCGCTGACGGTGGCGGAGACCGGCTCGCCGCTGTCGCTCACCTACTCGGCCCAGCTCGATGCCCCGGTCCAGTCGCTCGGATGGGTGGCCGACCTGGCCGAGGGGTACGAGTGGGAGAGCGACCTCGGGAACGCCTCGCCACTCGGCATCCCCTCGCACCGCTGGGTGCGGCGGGAGGCCACAGGCGTCGTCGGCGCCATCACGCCGTGGAACGTGCCCCACCAGATCAACCTGGCCAAGCTCGCCCCCGCGCTCGCCGCCGGCAACACCGTGGTGCTGAAGCCAGCACCGGACACGCCCTGGTGCGCCACCCTGTTGGGGCGGCTGATCGCCGAGGAGACCGACATCCCGGCCGGGGTGGTGAACGTCGTTCCGTCCTCGGACCATGCCATCGGTGCCGTGCTCTCGGCCGACCCGCGCGTCGACCAGGTCAGCTTCACCGGGTCGACCGCCACCGGCAGACGGATCATGGCTGCCGGAGCCGAGACGTTGAAAAAGGTCTTCCTCGAGCTCGGGGGGAAGTCGGCCTTCGTGATCCTGGACGATGCCGACCTGCGCGGCGCCTGCGCCACCGCGGCGTTCACCGTGTGCACGCACGCCGGCCAGGGCTGCGCCATCACGACGAGGTTGCTCGTGCCACGCTCCCAGTTCGACGAGGCGGTGGCGTCGACCGCCAAGGTGCTGGAGAAGCTGCCGGCCGGCGACCCGACCGACCCGGGCACGATCTGCGGGCCGCTCATCAGCGCCCGCCAGCGCCAGCGGGTCGAGGGGTACATCGGCCTCGCCGCCGAGGAGCACGGCTCCGTGGTCACCGGCGGGGGTCGTCCCGACGGGTTCGACCGGGGCTACTTCGTCGAGCCCACCCTGATCGTGGGCGTCGACAATGGCTCCCGGCTGGCCCGGGAGGAGATCTTCGGACCGGTGCTCGTGGTGATCCCTCACGACGGGGACGATGATGCGGTGGCCTTGGCCAACGACTCGCCCTACGGACTCTCGGGCTCGGTGTGGTCGGGAGATCGTGACCGGGCCGTCGCTGTGTCCCAGCGCATCCGGACCGGCACCGTCGGGATCAACGGTGGACTGTGGTTCAGCCCCGACATGCCCTTCGGCGGCTACAAGCAGTCGGGTGTCGGACGCGAGTCGGGCGTCGCCGGGTTCGAGGAGTATCTCGAGACGAAGTCGATGGCCGAACCGGCATGAACACGCGGGGACGAGGAGAGGATGGCCAGCCATGACTGACACCGAGCGAGGACGTGATCCGGACACCTCACGGGCCAAGGGCATGGCCAAGATGCAGGACGTCTACGGGTTCTCGGTCGATCCGGCCGACCTGCCGGGACCGTATGCCGCCTTCACGGTGGACCACCTGTTCGGGGAGGTGTGGACCAGGCCCGAGCTCGGTACCCGCGACCGCCGCCTCATGACCATCGGCGTGTTGGCGGCCCAGGGCCAGTCCCAGCTGATCGAGATCCAGTTCCAGTCGGCACTCGAGCGTGGTGAGCTGACCGAGGACCAGGTGCGCGAGACGGTCGCCCATCTCACCCACTACGTGGGCTGGCCGCTGTCTACCGGGATCAACGAGGTGGCCGAGCGGGTCATCGCCCGCCGCCACCGTGGGTCGGACGGGGTGGCCTCGTGAGCCCGGCGCCGTCGGACCAAGGGGAGGGCGCCGGTCGTCACGTCCCGATGACGAGCTTCGACTTCAGCGGGAAGGTGGCCATCGTCACCGGGTCCGGCGGCGGGATCGGCCAGGCCTACGCCGAAGCGCTCGCCGCGGCCGGGGCGTCGGTGATGGTGGCCGACATCGCCGAGGAGAATGCCGCCGCGGTGGCGGCGGCCATCGAGTCCGGTGGGGGTCGTGCCGATGCGGTGCGGGTCGACGTCGCCGATCCCGCCTCGGCGGCGGCCATGGCGGACCGCACCGTCGAGCGGTTCGGCGGGATCGACTACCTGGTCAACAACGCCGCCATCTTCGGTGGCATGCAGCTCGACCTGCTTTTGACGGTCGACTGGGAGTACCTCAACCGGTTCCTGTCGGTGAACCTGCTCGGCGCCCTCAACTGCGTCCGCGCCTGCTACCCGGCGATGAAGGAGCGGGGAGGTGGCGCCATTGTCAACCAGTCGTCGACCGCGGCCTACCTGTACGCCGGCTTCTACGGCTTGGCCAAGGCGGGGGTCAACTCGCTCACCCAGCAGCTGGCCCACGAGCTCGGGGGACAGAACATCCGCACCAACGCCATCGCCCCCGGTCCGATCGACACCGAGGCGTCGCGGAACGTCGTGCCCGACGCGTTCATGAAGCCGATCCTGGCGTCGTTGGCCATCAAACGGCAGGGCCAGCCCTCCGACCTCGTCGGTATGTGCCTGTTCCTGTTGTCGGACGAGGCGTCGTGGATCACCGGGCACGTCTTCAACGTCGACGGCGGACAAGTGGTCCGGCCGTGAACCCTTGAGCGTCCATCGCATCGACGTCGAGGACGGAGCCGGTGTCAGGCTGATCGCCTTCGACCGGCCCGAGACGCGCAACGCCTTCGATGCAGCCATGTACGAGGCGGTCCTTGCGGCGTTGACCGGTTCCCTGGCCGACGATTCACTGCGGGCGGTCGTGCTCACCGGACGGGGAGTGGCGTTCAGCTCGGGTCAGGACCTGAGGGAGATGGCCACCATGGCCACCGGTGGTGGGGGAGCGGGTGCGGGTTCGGGATTCCGGGACCTCCTCGACACCGTGGTCGCCTTCGACAAGCCACTGCTCGCCGCGGTCAACGGGGTGGGAATGGGCCTCGGGTTCACCCTGCTCGGTCACGTGGACCTCGTGCTGATCGACGAGGGGGCCCGTCTGAAGGCCCCCTTCGCCGAGTTGGGGGTGCCTCCCGAGGCAGCCAGCAGCCTGTTGCTTCCCGAGAGGATGGGCTGGCAGTCCGCGGCCGCGGCCCTCCTGGCCTCGGAGTGGATCGACGCGGACCAGGCCGTGGCGTCGGGGCTGGCCTACCGTGTCTGCGCGCCGGGGACGGTCCTGGCCCAGACCATGGAGCTCGCCACCCGCATCGCCTCGTTCGCCCCGCACGCCACCCGCGAGATCAAGCGCCTCATGACCGCGGCCCGGCGGCCCGCCGTCATCGCCGCCCGGGAGCGTGAGGAGTCGGCCTTCGCCGCGCTGTTCGCTGATCCCTCCACCAACCCGGGGTCGGGACTCGTCGCCGGTCTGGAGCGCTGACCGGCGTTGCGGCTCGGGATCACGGCATTCCTGACCGACCGGGCGATGGCCCCGGCCGATCTGGCCCGGGCGGCCGAGGAGCGGGGCTTCCACTCCTTCTACCTTCCCGAGCACACCCATCTCCCGGTGCGGGCGGCCACACCGCCGGCGCTGGTGGAAGGGGTCCGTGCCGAGGACTACCGACGCAGCCTCGACCCGCTCGTCGCCCTGTCGACGGCGGCGGCGGTGACCGATCGCATCCGACTCGGCACCGGGGTGGTGCTCGTCGCCCAGCACGACCCGATCGTCCTGGCCAAACAGATCGCCACGCTCGACCACCTGAGCGGGGGACGCGTGGTGTTCGGCATGGGCTTCGGGTGGAACCGGGAGGAGGCGGCCGACCATGGCGTGCCGTTCGGCGACCGGCGGGAGGTGGCGAGGGAACACGCGCTGTGCATGCAGGCCCTCTGGTCCCAGGACCAGGCCGAGTACCACGGCGACCACGTGGTGCTCCAGCCCTGCTGGAGCTGGCCCAAGCCGGATCAGCAGCCACGGGTGACCACCCTGATCGGCGGGGGCGCCCACCCGTCGGTGTTCGCTGCCATCGCCGAGTACGCCGACGGGTGGCTGCCCATCGGCGGTTCGGGTCTGGCCGAGGCACTGCCCGAGCTCCGACGGGTCGTCGAGGTCGCCGGACGTGACCCCGAGGCCGTCCAGGTGGTCCCCTTCGGCACCGTGCCCGACGACCGAAAGCTCGACCACTACCGGAGCCTCGGTGTCGACGAGGTGGTCCTGAGGGTCCCGTCGGGGCCCGCCGACGAGATGCTCGCCGTCCTCGACGCGCACGCCTCCTTCCTCCCGCGTTTTGGAGGAAGCGATGCGTGAAGGTCCCGAGCCCTCCGGCGAGGTGACCAAGCCGTGGAGCGGCGGGGGACGCGAGGAGCTGGCCACCGCGGTCCGCCGTCTCATCGCCCAGACCGTGACGAGTACCGCCCCTCCCGACGTCCTGGCCGACGCGGCACGGCGTGCGTCGCTCCTGGCCGACGAGCTTGACGCCCACGTTCCCGAGCCCGCTGGCGAACCCACGGCCCGGTTCTCCGACCGCTCGGTGCCCCCCGACGAGGTGGACGCGCTGGCCTCGGCCATGCCCTTCGACGTGATCATCGGATCGTGCAACCCACTGGCCCTGCCCATCGACATCGACTTCGAGCCCCCCAAGGCGATCGGCCGAGCGGTGTTCACCGCCCCCTACGAGGGCGCGCCCGGATGCGTGCACGGGGCGGCGTTGGCCGGTGCATTCGACATCATGCTCACCGCGGCGAACGTCATTGCCGACGGCGCCGGGCCGACGGTCAGCCTCACCATCCGCTATCTGAAGCCCACCCGGGTGGCGGAACCCGTCCTGTTCGAGGCGTGGGTGACCTCGATCGAGGGTCGTCGGACCCACAGCCGGGGCCACCTCGTCCAGGGCGGCGTGGTGACGGTCGAGGCCGTCGGGGAATTCGTCAACATGGAACGGGCCCGGATCGCCTCCCTGCACCGGAGCGGCGGCCGGGGACCGAAGCCCCGTCCGGCCGACCGAGCCCGTCCCGACCGAGGGTGACCGAGCGCGGGGCATCCCGGTTCCCTAGAGTTGTACCGACCAGAGCGTGCCGGGGGGAAAGATCGATGATCTGCCGGCGGGCCCTATGAGCGTGGGGGAGAGCATCGATGCATGGAACCGATGGACCGACCGGGCAAAGCGCGGTGTCGCGTCTCGTGGTCGCCGTGACCGTCGTCGTCCTGGCGGCGGCGTTGACCGCCTGTTCGTCGACCAACTCGTCGGCCCCGACGACCACCTCGGACTCATCGACGACGTCGGGCTCGAGTCCGTCGTCGAGATCGTCCGCCACCATCCCGGCATCAGCCTTCTTCGACACCACCGGCCTCACGTCGAACACCGTGCGGATCGGGAACGTCTCGACCCTCGAGTTCGGGCTGTTCAAGGGGGCGGCGGTGGGCACCGAGGCGTACGCCGACTACGTGAACGCCCTGGGCGGTGTCGATGGCCGCAAACTGGTCGTCGACAGCGGGGACGACCAGTACGCCGGTGCGCCCAACAAGCAGCTCACCCAGGCTGACATCCAAAAGGACTTCGCCATGGTGGGCGGATTCTCCCTGGAGGACAGTTTCGGCGCCACCGTGCTGGCCGCCAACCCCCAGGTGCCCAACGTGACGGTGTCCCTCAGCCCGGCGGCCAACGATCTGCCCAACACCTTCAGCCCGTCCCCGGCGGTCGGCGGTTGGCAGCTGGGCCCGCTCGTGTTCTTCAAGAACAAGTTCCCCCAGGACATCACCCACACGGCCGCCCTCATCGCCGATCAGCCCTCGGCGGAGGACAAATGGGTCGCGGAGAAGGCGGCCATGGGATCTCTCGGCTACAAGGTCGTCTACGACCCGACCTTCGACATCACCCAGACCGACTTCAACCAGAACGTGATTGCCATGCGGAACGCCGGGGTCAAGATCCTCTTCCTCGAGCAGATGCCGGAGAACTACGCGGCCAGCGTGATCAAGGCCCTCACCCAACAGGACTTCCACCCGGCCCTGGTGCTCGGCGCCTCCACCTACAGCGAGAACCTGGTCCCGGATTCGGGCGGGTCCTCGGCCATCGACGGTTCGTACCTGGAGCAGAACACCGCACTCTTCCTCGGTGAGGACTCTTCGACCATCCCGGCGGTGGCGACCTTCCAGACCTGGGTCCAGAAGGCCTCACCCGGGTTCAAGGCCGATCTCTACACCCTGTACGGCTGGCTCTCGGCCGAGCTGTTCACCCAGGCCCTCCTGGCCGCCGGCAAGGACCCGACCCGCGGGTCGGTCCTCCAGGAGTTGGGCAAGATCACGTCGTTCAACGGGAACGGCATCATTTCGACGCAGGACCCGGCCACCAAGACCCCGGGCAACTGCTACCTGATCGCCAAGGTCGTCGACGGTAAGTTCCAGCGCTACGAGGACACACCGGTCGACGGCCCGGACCACGGGTTCCGCTGCGACGAGCCGTACTACTTCTACCCGCCCAGGGCCAAGTGATCCGGAGGCCGGTGAGCGGCCGACCCGACTTCTGAGGTCAGGCCTCGACGGACGCGGAGGCCGCCCGCTTCATCAAGCGGGACTTGCGGTTGGCCGCCTGGTTCTTGTGGATGACACCCTTGGCCGCCGCCTTGTCGATCCGCTTGACGGCCAGGCGAAGGGCTTCGTCGGAGTGGTCCGCGCCTTCCTCGATGGCGCTGATGGCCCGCTTCGTCCGGGTCCTCAACTCGGACCGCACCGACTTGTTCCGGGCCTGCCGCTTGGTGTTCTGGCGGTTGCGCTTGATCTGGCTCTTGATGTTTGCCACTGGTTCCTCGTCGTCCTGGTCGATACGGTCACGTCGTGCACCGCGTTGCCGCTGTCGATACAGCGCCGGGGCCGCCGGGGGCTCCTGTCGGAGGTCGGGGCCAGACGGGACCCGGGAGGACCCGTCTGCGGAGACCTCACAGGGTAGCAGCCCGGCCAGCCAGCCCGCCCTCAGCCGCCTGCGCCGTCCTGGGCGCCGACGACCCTGGCCCGTCCGCTTCCCGGTTCCCCCACCGGTTCCGGCCGGGGGTGCGTCCCCCGGCGCCCGGGCTGTGACCACCCCGGGGTCGCCTTGGGTACGCTGGCCATTCCGTGCTCCCTGTCGACCGCATCCGCAATTTCTCCATCATCAGCCACGTCGATCACGGCAAGTCGACCCTGTCCGACCGAATCCTCGAGCTGACCGGGGCGGTCGACCCACGCCAGATGCGCGAGCAGTACCTCGACTCGATGGACATCGAGCGGGAGCGCGGCATCACCATCAAGGCCCAGAACGTCCGCGTGCCCTGGAAGGATCACACCCTCCACCTCATCGACACGCCGGGCCACGTCGACTTCGGGTATGAGGTGAGCCGCTCCCTGGCCGCCTGCGAGGGAGCGGTGCTCCTGGTCGACGCCTCCCAGGGCATCCAGGCCCAGACCCTGGCCAACTGCTACCAGGCCATCGAGCACGACCTCGAGATCGTGGCCGTCCTCAACAAGATCGACCTCCCCGCCGCCGATCCCGAGCGGTGCGCCGCCGAGATCGAGCAGGTGCTCGGTCTGGAGGAGGCGGGGATCCTGCACATCTCGGCCAAGACGGGTGAGGGCGTCCCCGAGCTGCTCGACGCCATCGTCGCCCGCATCCCTCCCCCCACCGGCGACCCGGAGGCCCCGCTCCAGGCGCTCATCTTCGACTCGGCCTACGACCAGTACCGGGGGGTCGTGAGCTCGATCCGGGTCATGCAGGGGACCCTGCTCAGCACCGCCCGGCTCCGGTTCATGCAGGCGGCCAGCAACCACGAGATCGAAGAGATCGGCGTCCGCACACCCGCCACCGTGCCCGTCGACGCGCTCGGGCCGGGCGAGGTCGGGTACCTCATCGCCGGCATCAAGGACGTGGGTGGCGCGCGGTCGGGCGAGACGGTCACCACCGCCAGCCACCCGGCAGCGACCGCGCTGGCCGGCTACCGGGACCCCAAGCCGATGGTGTTCTGCGGTCTGTTCCCCATCGACGGCGACGAGCTCCCCGACCTGAGGGACGCGCTCGAGAAACTCCGGCTCAACGACGCCAGCTTCACCTACGAGCCCGAGTCGTCACGGGCCCTCGGTTTCGGGTTCCGCTGCGGGTTCCTCGGCCTGTTGCACATGGAGATCGTGCGGGAGCGCCTGGAGCGCGAGTTCGACCTCTCCCTGATCGCCACCGCCCCCTCGGTGGCGTACCGGGCCTATCTGAACGACGGGACCATGGTCGACGTGGACAATCCGAGCGAGCTCCCCGAGCCCTCCCACCTCGACCATGTCGACGAGCCGATGCTCCGTGCCACCATCCTGTCGCCCGCCGAGTACACCGGGACGGTGATGGACCTGTGTCAAGGGCGCCGTGCCGAGATGGTCAAGATGGAGTACCTCTCACCTGAGCGCGTCGAGTTCGTCTACGTGATCCCCCTGGCCGAGGTGGTGGTCAACTTCTTCGACCAGCTGAAGAGCCGGACCAAGGGATACGCCAGTCTCGACTACGAACCCGAGGGCTACGCCACCTCCGACCTCGTCAAGGTGGACCTGCTCATCAACCACACCCCGGTCGACGCCTTCTCCACCATCGTCCACAAGTCGCAGGCCGACTTCTACGGCCGACGTATGACCGAGAAGCTGCGCGAGCTGATCCCCCGCCAGATGTTCGACGTGCCCATCCAGGCAGCCATCGGTGGGAGGGTCCTGGCGCGCGAGACGGTCAAGGCCCGGCGCAAGGACGTGCTGGCCAAGTGCTACGGCGGCGACATCACCCGGAAGCGCAAACTGCTCGAGAAGCAGAAAGAGGGCAAGAAGAAGATGAAGAGCATCGGCCGGGTGGAGGTGCCCCAGGAGGCGTTCGTCTCGGCACTGCGTCTCGACGACTGACGCACCGCCTGGGAGGTGCGGGGGAGCACCGATTTGGGAATCTCCTGGGGTACGGTGGCTCGTGGACGGCGAAGTCACCCCGGGGCCGCGTCCCGAGTCTGACGGTGCGATGGCAGCCAACGCCAGCATCCCGCAGCTCATCCGCAATGTCGTCTCGCAGTACGCCAGCTTCCTGATCGGAGTGGTGGCCAGCCTCGTTCTCACCCGGGTGCTGCTGCGCCAGCTGGGCGCCGGCCCCTACGGCCTCTGGATCGTGCTTCTGGCCATCGTCGGCTACCTCGGACTGCTGGACGTGGGGGTGGGCACCGCCGCCGTCCAACGGATCGCGCGGTTGACGGCCGAGGGTGACTCCGAAGGCGTCGCCGACGTCATCCGGACGTCGCTCGCGTTCTTCGCCGTCTCGGGCATCCTGGCCGTGGCCGTCACCGCCGGGCTGGCCCCGTTCCTCGCATCGTTCCTCAACCTCGGCACCATCTCGCCCACCGAGGCGGGCGTGACGCTGGTCCTTCTCGGCGTGATGACCATGTTCACGTTCCTCGCCACCGCCCCCAACGCCCTCTTGTTCGGCGCCGGCCGCGGCGACCGGCTGGCCCAGATCGGGCTCGTCACGCTGATCCTGACCGAGGTCGTCCAGATCCTCGTGGTTCTGGCCGGTGGCGGTCTCATCGCCCTGGCCGTCATCCAGACGGCCGGGGTGGCCCTGGGCCTGGTCATCTGCGCAGTGGCCGCCGCCCGCATCACCGGCTCGCCCATCCGTCAGGGCCGGTTCCGGCGACCGCTGCTCAGGGAGCTGATCCGCTTCGGCGGGCTGCAGGCGGTGATCGCCGTCAGCGGCGTGGTCGCCTACCAGCTCGACGCACTCGTGATCGGCGTGATCCTCCCGGTGTCGCAGGTGGCCCCCTACAACATCGCCCTCAACACGTCGAACCTGTCCCGGAACCTGAGCACCCTCGGCACCAACCTGCTCCTGCCCACCTACGCCCACTTCGAGACGACCGGCGACCGGCGCCGCCAGGCGGGCTACTTCTTCCGTTCGGTGCTCGTGAGCCTGGTGGTGTCCGCCCCCATCGTGATCGCCCTGGCCGCCTTCGGCGAGCCGATCCTCCACCTCTGGCTGGGCAAGGTTCCACCGAGGACGTACCAGATCATGATCGCCCTCGGCATCGTCACCACGCTGCAACTGCCGGGCCACCAGTGCTTCTTGTTCCTCACCGGGGTGGGGCGCAACCGACTGCTCGCCAAGCTGTCGACCGCCGGAGCGGTCCTCAATCTGGTCGGCAGCATCATCGCCACCTACTGGCTGGGTCCGGTGGGACCGGCGATCGGCTCCCTGCCACCGGTGGTGGTGATCGACTTCGTACTGCTCCCGATGGTGGTGACCAGCTACCTGGGTGTCCCGTTCAGCCGGTATGCCCGCGCCGCGCTGGCCCCCGTCGTGCCGGTGGCGCTCGTGGCCGGCGCGCTGGCGCTCGCACTGATCCATCTGCACCCGGCCCACTCCGGCCTGGCCGCGGTGATCGGTGCCGTCGTGGTGGTCACCGTGTCGTGGGCGGCTCTGGGTCTCATCGTCCTCCGGCTGCAGCCCGGGCTGCGGGGATCACTCTGGCGACGGATCCGCAACTACCGACGGTGAGCGCCACTCGGAGATGCGCTCCTCGATGGCATCCGCGCTGACCAGCCGGAGGACCTCCCGGTCGGTCCTCTTGAAGTCCTGCTTCGCCCGCGACCGGGCCCCGATCGCCCGGGGGAGCCTCCTCAGTGCCGAGGCGTAGCCGATCAACGTCCCCTTGTCCCAACGGAAGAGGGCGACCAGCAACCTCGGCGCGATCCACAGGACGTGATCGACCAGGAGGGCGGGATCGGAGACGTCCTTCCAGACGATCAGCAACTCGTTCTGCCGCACGAAGGACCGCAGCTGGGTGGCCGTGAACACCCGGCGGCTGGTCTGGCCGCCCCGGTGGTGGCAGACCGAGCCGGGCGCGTACACCACCCGGTACCCGTTCTTCCACGCCCGGTAGGACAGCTCGATGTCCTCGTGGTACATGGGCCAGAGCAGCTCGTCGATGGACCCCATGGCCACCAACAGGTCGCGACGGAAGAACGACTGGCCACCGACGGCGAAGAAGCAGTCGGTGGAACGCTCGTCGTGGGAGAGGGGCTGGTAGAAGATCAGGCCGTGCTTCCAGTAGCCGGCCGTTCTCGTCCCCTGGTCCCGTCCGTTCCGGTCGAGCACCCGTGAGCACACGGCGAAGATGTCCTCGCTCACGAAGCACGACAGCGCCTCCTCGACGAAGTTGGGCTCGACAACCATGTCGTTGTTGCAGAACGCCACGTACCTCCCCCGGGCCACCTCGAGGCCGGCATTGAGCGAGAAGATGTAGCGGTTCTCGGTGAGACGGACCACGCGCACCGAGGGAAACGCGGCGGACACCGCGTCGGCGCTCCCGTCGGAGGACCCGTTGTCCACCATGATGATCTCGTCGTCGGGCCCCACCGCCTGCAGCATGCTGCGGACACACTCGACCACCATGTCCCGGGCGTCGTAGTTGAGGACGATGAGTGAACAGCGGACGGCGTCGGGTGCCCGGGTGCCCGATCCCTCGGTCATCCCCGACCCCCCCGGATCCCGGGGAGCCAGGACCGTCGGAGGGATTGCCCCGCGGATCGCATCGTCGTCGACCCTACCGCCGGGCCAGTCACCCACACGTCATCCCCCGCCACCGCGGTGACGCCGATCACCAGGACGGGAGGGCCTGCTGCGAAGGTCTCCATGCGGTGCCCGGCCGTTCAGGGCGCCGGAGTCGGCACGAGGTGGCTCGAGCTGACGAACCTGGCGACCAAATGGTCGCCGATGACGGCGAGCATGCGGTGGCGCTGGGCCATGGCCCATGACGCATGATCGAGCTCGGTCAAGCGCACAAGCTCGAAATTCGGTTCGCGCTCCAACGCCCGCATCCGATGCTCGGCACCGAGGGCGATCGGCACGTAGTCGTCCACTCCGGCGATGAGCAGTGTGTCAGTGCCGCTCCCGACCACACGCTCGAGGGTGGAGATCCCGGGTTTGTCGAGTGCCAGGTGATTGACCAGCCGCCATACCGAGTCGGGCACCCAGCCGTAACGGGTGGCCAAGCGCGACGGCCACGTACCGATGTGGATCGCCCTGGTCAGACGGTCCAACGCCGGCGATTCGTGGTGCCGGCCGATCAGCCGGAGGAACGGATCGGTGGTGGCGACCAACCACGGTCGCGACAGCTGCCGGGCGGGGCGCTCGGCCGTGCCCGCCGGCTCGGGCGGTACGAAGGTGAACGTGGGGTTGATGATGCAGATCCCGCGCGGCGTCGAAACCAGCGCCTGCTCGACGACCTGGTAGCCGCCCGCACAGAAACCGACCAGCACCACGTTGTCCGGCTCGTCCGGCGAGACGGCGTTGATGGCCTCGGTGACGTCCTCGATGGCCTCGGGGGCACGGGCGACATGCGCCGGCTGACCGGGTCTGGTGCCGCTGTCCCCGTTGCCGCTCAGGTCGAAGCGGAGCACACGGAAGCCCTCCGCCGCCAGGAACCGCGCCAGATCGACCCACATCCGGGCCTGCCCGATGTGATGGGTGCCGCCCTCGTTGACCAGGACGACGGTCGGTCGGCCCGACGAGTCGGATCCGTCGGTGACGATCCCGAACAGGCCGACGGGCCCGAGTTCGACCGGCGTCTCGACGATCGACCGGCCATCGGTCGTCCGCCCGACCGACGCCGACGGTCGTCCGGGGACACGGACCGGCACCGGCTCGCCACCGAAGGATTGAGCGAGCCACTCGGTGACCCGGCCGATGGTGGAATAGGGGGGGTCCTGGCGTTGGGAGTCGAGCAGTGCCTCCTCGCCCGTCGCCTCCTGCCACTCCACGGCCTGACCGGCCAGGCGGCGCTCGAGGCGTGCCGGTCTCGAGGTGCCGGGAGGCACCAGGACCAGGGTCTTGCGGGCCAGCTCGCCGTGGGTCCGGGTGATGTCGAGATCCGAGAGCGCCTTGACCGTCTCGCCCTCGAATCGGAGTCCGGGGGCCTCGATCGCTTCCTCCGCCGCGTCACCGGCTCCGTCGCCGCTGACATGGCGGAGGAACCTCTGCTCCCTCAAGAAGGCCTTCCCCGAGACGCAGGGATCCCACAGGGCGAGCACATCCACCCCGCCGCGGCGCGTGGCCTCGTGCGCGGCGAACAGGCCCCCCATGCGGATGCCGACGAGCCCGAGAGAGGTGACCCCCGTCGCCGCCAGCAGGTCCGTCGCCGCCTCGACGCTGCCGAGCCACGCGTCGACCCGGTCCGGGTCGGTCTCGCCCCCCGAGGAGTCACCCGTGCCGTCGTAATCGAAGCGCACCACGGCCAGGCCCGCCGAGGCCAGTCGATCGGCCAGCACGCGGAAGGAGAAGTACACGCTCAGCGCCTCGAGGGCCAGGGGTTGGCACAGCACGACTCCGCCACGGGCCAGCCCGTCCCCGGGGAGGTGGACCCAACCGAAGAGAGGCCGGTCCTCGGGTCCGAACCAGAGGGGCGTCGCCACGCTCCGGCCTGCCTCGACTTGTGCGCTCAACAACTCATCTCCATCCTGCCCGGATCCACGCCTAGCATCGTAAGAAAGCGCCCCGAACTTGAACGAGCCGGCCCGGCGGGTGCTGGCCGACGGTGTCGAGGGGCGTCTTACCCCTCGGCGACGGTGGTGCGTTCGAGGACGGCGTCGTACCCGGCCATCGTCGCCTCGGCGACGTGCTTCCACGTGAATCGCCCGAGCACACGCTCGCGGAGTGCGGGTGGGGGCGGGTGCTCCCAGCCCCGACGCACCGCTTCGAGGATCGACGACGGCGACCCGGGGTCGCAATACCAGGCCTCGTCGCCGAGGTACTCCCGGGCGTGTCCCCGTTCGGTGGAGACGACACTGCATCCGCTGAGTGCCGCCTCCAAGGAGACGAGCCCGGTGGTCTCGAACCAGCTGGGGAGGACGTGGACCCGCGCGCCCCGGTACAGGTCCACCAGCTGTTCGGACCCGTGCTCGACCGGTCCGGTGAACTCCACCCATCCCGCCCCGGCCTGGTGGCACTGCTTCGCGTACCGGGGGTGGTCGGGGTGCTCGTGACCGGCGATGACGAGGGGAAGGCCCGATCCCTGGAGTGCCCTGATCAGGCCGAGCTGGTTCTTGTGGGGCTCCATCCGGCCCACGAAGAGGACGTAGCGACGGTCGTGGAAGGGTCGGGGGGAGTCGGTGAACGAAAGCGGGTCGACGCCGTTGGGCACGACACGGATCGCCGTCGACACGCCGAGGTCTCGGCGCAGGGCCGCTCCTTCCCCCTCGGCGTTGGGCAGCAGGAGGTCGGCAGACTCGTACGCGGCGAACAGCGCCGTCTCGTCGGCGTCCGTGCTCCGGCACTTCTCGATCAGCGCCCCCCGTCCCTTGAGCGCGGCACGGGCGAAGCTCGCCGCCCGCCACCAACGACCGGCGATGGTGCGGGCCCCCGGTCTCGTTGCCCCTCCGTCGGCCCGGTAAGCGCGGTCCCAGTAGATCGTCGAGAGGGCGACGGGTATCCGTCGGGTATGGCAGTGGCGGATCTCCCGGGCCCTGAGGCCGAACCCGTGCACCAGGTCGAACCCCCCGAGCTCGGGGTCGCCGGCCAGCTCGGTGGTGACGTCCAGCCCGGCGTCGCGCAGCGCCCGGGCCGTCTTCTCGAGCTGGACCACGTGGCCGCCGGGCACCCGGGCGCCACGGGGCATCCACAACAGCACGCGATCCGTGGCCGTGGCCGGTGACCCGACCGACCGGATCGGCTCGCTCAACGGGGCTCCGCCAGGAGGGCGGGGCCGGCTCGCGGCATCCGCCGACAGGACGCCGGGAGGCCGGGGTCGACGAGTGGCTGCACCCGCTCATGCTACCGATGGCCGCTCCGCAGGCGGGGAGCATCGTCCGGGCGCCGGCTCGCCGTCGCCCGTTGCCGGTAGCCTTTCGTGGTGGCCACCGATGTCGTCCAACCTGCCAGGCCGGGCCCTGAGGGCGCGGCCGTCGGACCCTCGGGGAGCGCGCCCCGCGCCGCGCCGGTCGGGATCGCAGCTCGGTCACAGAGCTCCTCGTGGGCGCAGGGCTGGTCGCGTTGGTGGCGTGCGGCGGTCTCTATCTGTCGGCCCGGCCGAACTCGACCCGTCTGGACCAATGGCTGTTCGACCTGGTCCCGAGCGGCACCGACGGGTACCTGACCCGGATCACGTGGCTGCGCTACCCGGCGGTGGTCGTCGCCGTCTCTGTCGTCCTGGCCCTCGTCGTCGTCCGGCGTGACCGGGCACGCGCCCTGGCCTGCCTGGTCGCCCCGCCGCTGGCGCTGCTGAGCAGTGAGCTGGTGATCAAGCCGGCGGTGGGTCGCACCCTCGGGGGCGTGTTGTCCTACCCCTCCGGCTCGACGGTCGGTGCCGCCGCACTGGCGACGGCAGCCGTGCTGGTGGTCCCCATGCGGTGGCGGGTGGCCGCCACCGTCGCCGCGTCGGTCTATGCACTGTGGATGGCCGTGGCCGTCGTCGCCCTGCGGTGGCACTTCCCGACCGACGCCCTGGCCGGCCTGGCCTACGGGACCGGCTTCGTGCTGGTCGTCGACGGCCTGGTGTGGTGGGCGCTGCGCCCACTGCGACGTCGCCACCAGCCCTCCGGCTGAGTGGGATGCAACGACCGGACAGGGTGCCGGCGGTAGCGTGGTCGCCATGGCCACCGTGGACCAGGCGCCTGCCGCCCTGGTCGACCCGGACCTGGTGAGGCACGGCCCGGCCTCGGGCGTGCCGGACCGTGATCGCTCCTCGGGCTGGGAGCTGGCCGTGGGCGCGGGCCTCCTCGTGGTCGTGGCGATCGGTGCGTTCTACTTCGCCGACCGACCTCGTTCCACCGCCCTCGACGGCTGGGTCTTCGCCGCCGTCCCCGACGCCGGCCGCTCGACCCTCAGCGCCATCACCTGGTTCAGCCGGCCGGCGGTGATCATCGTCGGACCGGTGCTCCTGGCCTGGCTCGTCTGGCGGCGGGACCGGGCCAGGGCAGTCGCCTGCCTGGTGAGCCCGATCCTGGCCCTCGTGACGAGTGAGCTGGTGATCAAGCCGGTGGTGGGACGGACCCTCGGGGGCGCGCTGACCTACCCCTCCGGGTCGACCGTGGGCGCCGCCGCCCTGGCCGTGGCCGCCGTGGTGGCCACGCCGGCCCACTGGCGTGTGCTGTCCGCCGCTGCCGCCACCGCCTACACGCTGTGGATGGCGTTGGCCGTGGTGGCCCTCCGCTGGCACTACCCGACGGACGCTCTCGCCGGGGTGGCCTACGGCGCCGGGGTCGTCCTGGTGGTCGACGGCGCGGCGTGGCGGATCGCTGGCGTTCTCCGCCGGCGGTACCGGGGCGACGGTCCGGCCGGTGGCCGACGGGCGCATTCCGGCACCGGGTGGCCCCTCGGATGATCCGCTCCGGGTGATCCCCGGGGGCCGGACAGCGGTGGTGCCCCCTAGGTGGGAGGGTCGGTGGGCGGCTGCCGGATGACGGCGACGGTGTCGGCCGGACTGTCGGGATCGAAGTGGAGCCGGATCGGGTTGTCGGGGTCCTCGGGCTCCCCCGACGCCTCGATCACGAAGGCCGGATCCTTCTTCGTCGGCTGGAGGGCCTCCTTCAGGCCGAGGCTGATACCGGTCATCACCGCCCCGGTCGCCGAGCGCTTCATCCACTTGCTGAACCGGAGCGGGTCGCTGCCCTCGGGGGGCTCGACCTCGTCGGGCCCCCCCGTTCCGGTGCCCTCTTCGCTCGAGTCGCCTCCCGGCACCGTGCCCACCCTCCCACCGTACCCCGCGGGGTCGTCGCCCCGATCGCCGATCACCGCCGCATCCAGGCCGATCCACCTTCGGCCGGGGTGCCGTAGGATCGTGTCGTGCTTGACCGATTCCACCCACCGGTCGAGGAGTACCTCGAGACGATCTTCGCACTCGAGGAGGAGGGGATCCCGGTCATCCAGGCCCGCCTGGCCGAACGGCTCGACAAGGCGGCCCCTTCGGTGTCCGAGATGCTCGACCGCCTCGAATCCGACGGGCTGATCACGCGGAGCTCGCGCCAGATCACCATGACCCCGAAGGGGGCGGCACTGGCTGCGGGCGTCGTCCGCAAGCACCGGCTGGCCGAGCGTCTGCTCGTGGACGTGATCGGGTTGGACTGGGACAAGGCCCACATCGAGGCCGGTCGGTGGGAGCACGTCATCTCCGACGACGTGGAAGAGCGGTTGGTCGCCCTGCTCGGCAACCCGTCGACCTGTCCGCACGGCAACCCCATCCCCGGTGCCGACACGCCCATCCCGAGCCAGAAGTCGCTGGACGAGGCGGTGCCCGGTGAGCGGATCCGCCTCGAGCGGATCACCGAGAGCATCGAGCACGAGTCGGCATCGCTGTCCTATCTCGGAGACCACGGCTTGACGCCGGGCGCTACGGCGTTGATCCAGTCCAAGGCACCCGACGGCACCCTGACCCTCGTGGTGGGGGACGCGACCATCGCCCTCGGGCCGGCGATGACGGCCCGGCTGTTCGTCGCCTCGGCCTGAATCCGGCCGTCCCGGGCCACGGGCACCCGGACCTCCCGGGTGCACCGAACCGCTCTGACGGCCCGCGAGTGGTCAGCACTCACTAGAGTGGAGTGCCAGCACCGAGCGCACTGTGCGCACCGGCCCACCGCCGCCCGGCCCACCGCCGCCCGGCGGGCACGGTCGTTGGAACGAGAGCCCATGCCCACCACGCACGACAGCCGACCGCACGAGACCTCCGGCACCTCGGAGCTCGACGCGCGCAAGGCCGCCATCCTCAACGCCGTGGTCACCGAGTACATCGGCTCCGCCCAGCCCGTCGGTTCCCAGCACGTGGTCGACGCCCCCGGGGTCAGCGTCTCCTCGGCCACGGTCCGGTCGGACATGGCCACACTGGAGCGGGAGGGCTTCCTCATCCAGCCCCATACGAGCGCCGGCCGCATCCCCACGGACAAGGGATACCGGTTCTTCGTCGACCATCTGGGCCGTCCGGGTTCGCTCGACCCGGTGGGGCGCCAGCAGGTGCGCCAGTTCTTCGACCACGCGCACGGTGAGATCGAGTCGATGCTGGAGCGGACGTCGGGCCTGCTGGCCGACCTGACCGACTGCACCGCCATGGTGCTCGGGCCGTCCCACGAGTCAGCCGCCGTCCGGTCGGTGCAGCTGGTGGGCCTGGGGCCGCGCCTGGCGCTCCTCGTCGTCGTGCTGGCCGACGGCGCCGTCCAGAAGCAGTCGATCGAATTCGCCGAGGAGATCGACGACCAGCAGCTCGCCGATGCCGCGGCGCGCCTGGCGGCCCACTGCCTCGGCCGGCCCATAACCTCGGTCGGCGCCGAGGCGCCGAGCACCGGCGACCCCGTCACGGACAGGGTGGTGGCGGCCGCGGTCGCCGGCCTGCGCTCGCTCGGGAGCGCCGAGGCGTCCGAGCAGCTCTTCGTCGGTGGATCCTCCCGTATGGCGGCGGCATTCGATGCCGTGGACACGGTGCGCTCGGTCCTGACCATCCTGGAGCAGCAACTGGTCGTGGTCACGCTGCTCCGTGACATCCTCGACACCGGGTTGACGGTGGCCATCGGTACCGAACACGGGGTGGAGCCGTTGGCGTCGTGTGCCATCGTGGTCATGCCCGTGTCGGTCGACGGCGAGGAGGCCGGCACCATCGGCCTCCTCGGCCCGACCCGCATGAACTACCCCCTGGCTCTGGCCGCCGCCCGGGTGGTGGGCGACCGCCTCGGCAAGCGGCTGGGTGAGGGGGGCCGGTGAGCACCCCCGATCTCTACGAGGTCCTGGGCGTCCGCCCGGACGCCAGCGACGAGGAGTTGAAACGCGCCTATCGCGCCAAGGCCAGGGAGTTCCACCCCGACGCCAACCAGGACGACGGCGACAACGGCGAGCGGTTCAAGGAGATCAGCCTGGCCTACGAGGTGCTGAAGGATCCCGAACGCCGGGCCCGCTACGACCGGTTCGGTCCCGAAGGCGTCTTCGGGACCGGTGCGGGTGCCGGGGGGGCGGGCGATCCGTTCGCCGGTGGTCTCGGGGACCTGTTCGACGCCTTCTTCAACGGGATGGGCGCGTCAGGCATGGGGGGCCGGCCCCGGCACACCGGGCCCGTACCCGGTCCCGATGCGGAGTTGGTGCTCCGCCTCGACTTCCGTGAGGCGGTCTTCGGGGTGCAGCGCGACGTCGACGTGCAGACGCCCGTCCGGTGCGACTCGTGCGACGGCACGGGTGCCCGGGCCGGTTCGGCGCCCATCCGGTGCCCCGAGTGCCAGGGGTCGGGCGAGCTCCGTCGCGTCCGCCAGTCGATCCTCGGTCAGGTCATCACCGCCGTCCCCTGTCACCGTTGCCAGGGGTCGGGCGAGACCATCGACGACCCGTGCCCGGACTGCCGGGGCGAGGGCCGCCGGAATGAACACCGCACGTTGACCGTCGACATCCCGGCCGGTGTGGACGACGGGTCGACCCTCCGGCTGGCCGGGCACGGGCCGGCCGGGTTCCGGGGCGGTCCGAACGGTGCCCTCTTCGTGCACGTGTCCGTGCAGCCCGACGAGGTCTTCGAGCGTTCCGACACCGACCTGCACGCCGCCGTCCACATCCCGATGACTATGGCGGCACTGGGTGGCAGCATCGGGTTCGACACCCTGGACGACCGGCGCGAGCTGGCCATCGCCGCCGGGACCCAGTCGGGCACGGTCATCCAGCTGAAGGCCCTCGGGGTCCCGAAATTGCGCGGCCGGGGCCGGGGCGACCTGTTCGTCCATGTGGAGGTGGACACCCCGACCGGCCTCGACGACCGCCAGCGGGAGCTCCTGACCACGCTGGCCTCGGCCCGCGGCGAGGAGCTGGGCGACGCCCCGCACGGCGAGGGGATCTTCTCGAAGCTGCGCTCGGCCCTGAGCTGAGGGTGACGGCGGGCGGGCCGGACCCCGAGCTGGTGTCGGCCGCGGCCATGGTGTTCGTGGACGACCTAGCTGCGCCCCGGCTCGACGAGGGGGCGGCCCACCACCTGGTGCACGTCCTGCGCCTCCGGCCCGGGGAGGTGGTCGTCGCATCGGACGGGGTCGGCTCCTGGGTCCGGTGCCTGTTCTCGGGGGGGAGCACGGCAGGGCTCGTGGTCGACGGCGTGCCGTCCACCCAGCCCGCACCCTCCCCACCGATCACCGTGGCCTTCGTGCCCACCAAGGGGGACCGTCCCGAGTGGGTCACCCAGAAGCTGACCGAGCTCGGCGTGGACCGCATCGTGCCCCTGGCCTCCCGCCGGTCGGTGGTCCGCTGGCGCGGTGACCGGGGCGGGAAGGCGGTCGACCGGCTGCGCAAGGTGGCCCGGGAAGCCTCGGCGCAATGCCGTCGGACGCGCCTCCCCGAAGTCACCGGGGTGATGGACCTTGCCGGGCTCGCCGAGCTGACCGGGGCCCCGCCCCGCCTGGCGGAGCCTGGTGGGGTACGCCCCACGCTGGCCGACACGGTCGTCGCCGTCGGTCCCGAGGGCGGGTGGGACGACGACGAGCGGTCGCGCTGGGGTGTCGGGATCGGCCTCGGTGCGAACGTCCTCCGAGCCGAGACTGCGGCCGTGGTCGCCGGCACCGTGCTGTGCGCCCTGCGGGGCGGGGTGGTGGGACCGCTTGCGTAACCACGGTGCGTGAGCAAAACTACACCTAGAGGCAGGGTGCTCCCTTTTTGGAGGTCGGTGGTCCTTTCGGGGTCCGCCGGAACGAATGTGGCTCCCCCGGGAGTCGCCGGAACTGAGTGTGCGCCTGCATCGTACGGGCAGAGCCGGGGCTAATGGGGCGGCCGGTGCAGAACAGCGGAGGTGCACATGTCGGTTGTGGAGAATGGTGTCGAGATCCTCGACGACGAGGACGAGCAGGAGGAAGCGGCCCGGATCGCGTACGCCCGTGCCGTCGGAGCTCGGCTGCGCGCCATGCGCAAGCAGATGCGCCTCTCACTCCAGGCCGTGGAGGCCATGTCCGAGCAGGAGTTCAAGGCGTCCGTGCTCGGGGCCTACGAACGCGGCGAGCGGGCCATCTCGGTCCCCCGGCTCCAGCGATTGGCCAAGCTGTACGACGTCCCCGTGGACCAGCTCCTCCCTCCCGACGACGTGCCCGTCGCCCGGTGGGGGGCCAACGGCAACGGTGAGGTAGTGGCCCCCCTCAGTGCCCGCCGGGCCATTCAGGCGGCGTCGGGGTCCGAGCGGGTGGCCATCGACCTGACCAAGCTCCACACGGTCAGCGGACCCGAACGGGACCTGCTCCGCCGCTTCTTGAGCATGATCCAGGTGCACCGCCAGGACTTCAACGGCCGGATGATCACCATCCGCGCCGAGGACGTCCGGGCCATCGCCTGCCTGTTCGGGGTGACCCCCGACAGCATGGGCTCGCGCCTCGACGAGCTCGGGCTCCTCGTGAGTGTGTGAAGGCGGTCTGGTCCTGCCGATGACCGAGTCGATCACCTGGCTGAGCACCAAAGAGGCGTCCGAGCGCCTCGGCGTCACCCTCCGCAGCCTGTACCGCTTCATCGACGAGGGCGACCTCGTCGCCTACAAGTTCGGTAGAGTCATCCGCCTGAAGGAGGCGGACGTGGACCGGTTCATCGATGCCAGCCGGATCGTCCCGGGCAGTCTCGAGCACCTCTACCCGGAGGTGAAGGGAACCAACGGGCGCCACGCCGACGCCGCCGACGGGGTGGCCAGCTCCCGGGGGGCGTGACGGGGTGGCCGACTGCCTGTTCTGCGGCATCGTGGCCGGGGACGTCCCCGCCGACATCGTCTGGTCCGACGACCGCACCGTGGCGTTCCGGGACATCAACCCGCACGCGCCGGTCCATGTCCTCGTCGTCCCCCGGCGTCATATCGTGAACGCCTCCGAGGTGACCGCGGCCGACGGCGCCGAGGTGGCCGCCCTGCTCGCCGCGGCCAAATCGGTGGCCGACGCCGAGGGGATCGGTGGTGAGGACCGGGGGTACCGACTGGTCTTCAACGTGGGTCCCGACGCCCTCAACTCGGTGGACCACCTCCACCTTCACGTCCTGGGCGGGCGTTCGTTCGACTGGCCCCCGGGCTGAGCACCGGTCCCGCCGGCTCCGCGCCGACCATGGGATCACCCGGCCCGGCCCGCTGGTAGGGTCGGGTCCAGAACGCACGTGGCAGGCACCCAGGTCAAGATCCTCGTTCCCGGCAACCATCTGATGGCCGGACTGCTCGGTCAACGGGACGAATTGCTGCGCCTGGTCGAAGGGGCGTTCGACGACGTGCACATCGCCGTCCGGGGCAACGAGATCTCCATCGAGGGCGAAGGGGCCGAACGGGTGGGCGCCCTCTTCGAGGAGTTGATCATCCTGCTCGAGTCGGGCCAGGGTCTCGACGCCGTGCAGGTCCACCGCACCATCGACATGATGCACGACGACATCAAGCCGTCAGAGGTGCTCACCTCCCAGCTGCTCCGCTCCTCACGTGGCCGGGCGGTGCGCCCGAAGACGGGGGACAGAAGCAGTACACCGACGCCATCGCCTCCAACATCGTCACGTTCGGCATCGGCCCCGCCGGGACCGGCAAGTCCTACCTGGCGGTGGCCCTGGCCGTCCAGGCCCTGCAGTCCCATCAGGTCAACAGGATCATCCTCACCCGTCCGGCCGTCGAGGCGGGCGAGCGTCTCGGATTCCTCCCCGGCGACCTGATGGCCAAGGTCGATCCCTACCTCCGGCCGCTCTACGACGCCCTGCACGACCTCTTGGAACCCGAAGGCGCGCAACGACTGATCGATCGCGGCGCGGTCGAGGTGGCACCACTCGCCTTCATGCGGGGCCGGACGCTCAACAACAGCTTCATCATCCTCGACGAGGCCCAGAACACCACCCCCGAGCAGATGAAGATGTTCCTGACCCGGATCGGGTTCGGCTCCAAGGCCGTGGTCACCGGCGACATCACCCAGATCGACGTGCCCGGCGGCCGCTCGGGCCTGGTCGGCCTCGAGCCCGTACTCTCGGGCGTGCCGGACCTCGCCTTCGTCCACCTGACCCAGCGCGACGTGGTCAGGCACCGCATCGTCGCCGACATCGTCGCCGCCTACGACCGACGGGCACCCTCAGGGGGACAGTCGTGAGCCTCGACGTCTACGCCGCCGACGAGCAGGAGGACCACCCCGTCTCCGTCGAACGCTGGTCGGCGCTGGCCCGCTCGGTGCTCGAGGCCGAGGGCATCGTGAGCGAGACCGAGGTCTCACTCCTCTTCGTGGACGAAGCGACCATCGCCGCGCTCAACGAGCGGTTCCTCGAGAAGGAGGGCCCCACCGACGTGCTCTCCTTCCCCATCGAGGACGAAGCCGACCGCAGCGGCCGCTCACCGGACGAGGGTGGGACCGGGCCCGGCTCCATCGAGGCGGAAACCGGTCGCCTCCTCCTGCTCGGGGACGTGGTGATCTGCCCGGCGGTGGCGGCGAGGAACGCCGTCGAGCACGAGGTGAGCCTCGAGGACGAGATCGCCCTCCTGGTCGTCCACGGGATCCTCCATCTCCTGGGCATGGACCACGAGGCCGACGAGGAGGCCGAGAGGATGGAGCGGCGCGAGCAGCAGTTGCTGGCTCGCTACTACCGCGTGCCCTCGTGAGCACGGCTCCCGGCCCGATCCCGGTGCTGACGGCGACCGGGTCGTTCACGTGGAGCGACGCCGTGCTGGTCATCGTGGTCATCGTCCTGCTCGGCGCCTCGGCCGTCCTGGCCCTGGCCGAGACCAGCCTGGTCCGCATGAGCCGCGCCAAGGCCATGGCCCTCGTCGAGGACCGGCGTCGGGGTGCCAAGGTGCTGGTCCGCCTCACCGAGAACCCCCAGGGGTTCCTCAACCCGGTGCTCCTGTTGGTGCTCATCTGCCAGCTCGTGGTGGCCACGTTGGTCGGGATCCTGGCTCACAGCTGGTTCGGTGCGTGGGGCGTGGTGGCGGCCACCGTGTTCGAGATCGTCGTGATCTTCGTGCTGGGCGAGGCGGTCCCGAAGAACTGGGCGGTGCACCATCCCGAGCGCGCCGCGCTGGTAAGTGCCCCGCTCGTATCCGCCCTCGTCCAGTTCTGGCCGGTCAAGATGGCATCGGGCGCGCTGATCGGCCTGGCCAATCTGCTCATCGGGGAGCAGGGCCAGTACCTCGGTTCCGCCGTGACGGAGTCCGAGCTGTTGGCCATGGCGGACGTGGCCGTCGAGGGGGAGGTCATCGAGACCGAGGAACGCGCGCTGATCCACTCGATCATCGAGTTCGGCGACACCGTCGTACGCGAGGTCATGGTGCCCCGGCCCGACATGGTGACCGTGGGAGTGGACGAGACGGTGGAGGCGACCCTGGAGCAGGCCCTCGAGGCGGGGTTCAGCCGCATCCCGGCGGTGGAGCAGCAGGTGGACGACGTCGTCGGGATCGCCTACACGAAGGACCTGATCCGCTCGGTCCGGGCCGGAGAGGGGTCCGAGGCCGTGAGGTCGCACCTGCGGGTCGCCCACTTCGTCCCCGAGACCAAGCGGGTCTCGGACCTGATGCGGGAGATGCAGTCCGAGAAGTTCCATCAGGCCGTGGTGGTCGACGAGTACGGCGGGACCGCCGGTCTGGTGACCCTGGAGGACCTCATCGAAGAGCTGGTGGGCGAGATCGTCGACGAGTTCGACGTGGAGGAGGCACCCTTCGAGCGCCTGGGCTCGGGCGAGCTGCGGGTCAGCGCCCGTCTGCCGGTCGACGAGGTGAACGAGCTGATCGATGGCGACCTGCCCACCGGGGCGTGGGACACCGTCGGGGGACTGGTGTTCGACGTGTTGGGCCATGTCCCCGTCGCCGGTGAGTCGGTCCTGGTCGACGGGGTGCGACTGGTGGCCGAGCGGGTCAACGGCCGTCGCATCGAGCGGGTCAGGATCGTGCCCGTGGCCGTTGCGGGCCAGGTCGCCGAGGGGGAGGGCTGACCGTGTTCCGGTCCGGGTTCGTGGCCGTGGTCGGGCGCCCCAACGTGGGCAAGTCGACGCTCGTCAACGCCATCGTGGGCACCAAGGTGTCCATCACGTCGCCGCGCCCGAACACCACGCGGTCCCAGGTGCGCGGGGTGCTGACCCGTCCCGACGCCCAGGTCGTCTTCGTCGACACGCCGGGCTTGCACAAGCCCCGCACGGCGTTGGGCGAGCGTATGAACGAGTCGGCCACCTCCTCGCTCGACGACGTCGACGCCGTGGTGGCCATGGTCGAGGCCACCGGTGCGGTGGGTCCCGGGGACCGGATGGTGCTGGCCCAGTCGGCCCGCCGGGTCCGGGCCATGGCCCGAGCCACCGCACTCCAATGCGAACTCGCCCCCGGTGATGGAGGTGCCGGGACGGCAGAGGTTCAGCCCGAGGGCGATCCGACCCTGCTCGTCGTGGTCAACAAGATCGACCGGGTCGGGGGGGACGGTGTGCTGACCCACCTCAGTGCGGTGTCCGACGTGATCGCCGCCATCGACCTCGAGGACGGCCAGCCCCCGGTCCCCGTCGAGTACTTCCCGGTGTCGGCCACCTCCGGCGAGGGGGTGGGTGCCCTCGTCGACGCCGTCGTGGCGCGGATGCCCGAGGGGCCCCGCTACTACCCCGAGGGCATGGTCACCGACGTGGCCGAGGCGTTCTGGGTGGCCGACCTGGTCAGAGAGGAGCTCTTGCACCGGGTGCAGGACGAGCTGCCCCACAGCATCGCCTGTCGGGTCACCGAGTGGGAGTGGCCCCGGGTGCGGTGCGAGATCCTCGTCGAGCGCGACTCGCAGAAGGGGATCGTGATCGGCAAGGGTGGCGTGACCCTGAAAGAGGTCGGCACCGCGGTGCGCAAGCAGATGCCACCGGGTGCCTACCTCGAGCTCTTCGTGCGGGTGGAGAAGCGCTGGCAACACCGAGAGGATGCGCTCGACCGCCTCGGCTTCTGACCGGCCCCCGTCCGCTCGGCCCCGGCCCCGGCCCCCGGTAGCGTCGCGGGTCCGAGCCCGCGGTTCCTTTGGGGATCAGTCCTCTTCGGCGATGCGCCGGAGGAAGTCCACCACCTCGGCCCGGTCCACCGTGCGCTTCATGGGCGGGACCCGGGCCAGCAGCGCCCCCCGGTAGCGGGCGGTGGCGAGGCGGCTGTCCAGCACGGCGACCACCCCGCGGTCCTGCGCCGACCGGATCAGCCGGCCGGCACCCTGGGCGAGGAGGGTGCCGGCACGAGGGAGGTCGACCGAGCTGAAGGCCGACGGGCCGGCCCGTTCCCGGCGAGCCTCGAGCACCGGGTCGTCCGGCCTCGGGAACGGGATCCTGTCCAGGGTGACCATGCTCAGGGTGCGGCCGGGGATGTCCACCCCCT
The DNA here is from genome assembly GCA_963725395.1 of uncultured Acidimicrobiales bacterium. Taxonomy (GTDB): domain Bacteria; phylum Actinomycetota; class Acidimicrobiia; order Acidimicrobiales; family RAAP-2; genus Bog-756. The sequence goes on from CAVRYH010000010.1 coordinate 108,194, forward strand.
GCCAGAAGCCGAGCGTGGCGAACAGGCAGGCCGCCTCGTCACCGGTGAAGGCGTCGACCAGGGCCGGCTTGGGCAGGTCCGACTGGGCCAGCAGGGGAAAAGGGAGGCGGGGCGCCAGCGCGTCACGGGCGGCGTTCATGGCCCGCCAGCTGGTGAACAGGGCCAGTGTGCGACCGCCCGCCGCGTTGATCAGCACCTCGAGCTCATCGTGGAGGGCGGGCTCGGACTCGGGGCGCCGCCGGTCGGGCAGCGACTGGGCCACGTACAGCAGCGCGTGGTCGCGGTAGTCGAACGGACTGCCCACATCGAGTTCGTCACACTGCTCTGGCGGCAGGCCGAGCCGCTCCTGGAGTCCGATGGGCACCGTGGCCGACGTGAGGACGCCGGTCACCGTCCCCCACAGGTGCTCGGACAGCAGCGGGCCGACGTCGATGGGTGAGACCCGCAGGGCGGCCGAGCGGGCGCCGCCGTCGACCCAGGCCACCTCGTCATCGGTGAGCGCGCCCACTCTGGCCAGGTCGGCGGCTAGGTGACCGGCGGCCAGCAGGACGCGGTCCCGGCGTGACCGCGCCGATGAAGGCTCGTCATCGCCGGCCTCCCGTTCCGCCCGACGCAGGGCGTCGACCAGCCGGCCGACCCGGCCCGTTGCCAGGGTCAGGGTCTCGGCGAGGGAAGGGCCCGCCTCGTGGACGGCCGGCTCGGGGCGCGCCTTCGACCGGGCCGCTGTGACCTCCGGTGGGGCCAGGCCGAGTTCGAACCCCATCGGCTCGGATCCCGGGCGGTCGGCGTCACTGGTCCCGTCCGCCTCGTCGGGCACGCTCCTGGCGGCTTCGGGGCCGAGGTCGGCCCGGGGGACCCGGATCCCGGCCAGGGGCCGCAGGGCACGCTGCAGCAGCTCGCCGACGTCGGCGACGGCGTCGGCGGGATCGAGCCGCCCCGTGCCCTCGCCGAGCAGAGGCCGGGCGGTGGCGGCGAGGGCCCGGAAGCGTCCCGGTCCGATCTCCACGCCGAGGCTGTCGGTCATCACCTCTTCGACCTCGTGGGCCTCGTCGAGTACGACCACCTCGTGCGGGGGCAGCACCGCGCCGCCGCTGGCCAGGTGGGCCCCGTAGAGGTGGGTGTTGACCACCACCACCTCGGCCTCGGCCGCCCGGGCCCTCGCCTCCTCGGCGAAGCACTCCCGACCCGATGGGCACCGGAAGGCTCCCGGACACTCGCGGGCGGTCGTCGACACCATGGCCCAGGCCCGGTAGTGGGGCTCGAAGTCGAGCTCGGACCGGTCCCCGGTGGTTGTCTGGTCGGCCCACCGGACCAGGCGCCGGACCTGGTCCCCGAGTCGCCCGGTCTCCACCGCGTCGGTGCCCGTCCCCTCGGTGAGGGTGTCGTCGGCGTCGGGCGGATCGGCCGCTCCGGGTTGGAGCGAGAGCTGGTCACCGCGTCCACCCACCTCGGTGACCCGCTGCCGGCAGAGGTAGTTGCTCCGGCCCTTCAGGACGGCGAAGGTGAACGCGCCCTTCAACGCCCGCGCCACCAGGGGGAGGTCCTTGGTGGCCAACTGGTCCTGGAGGGCCTTGGTGGCCGTGGCCACCACCACCCGCCGGCCGGACAGGGCGGCCGGGACCAGGTAGGCCAGCGACTTACCGGTGCCGGTGCCGGCCTGGACCACGAGATGGCGCTGCCCGACGATCGACTGCGCCACCGCCACCGCCATCTGGCGCTGTCCCTCGCGCTGCTCTCCGCCCCCGGGGAGCGCCCCGGCCACCTCCGCCAGCGTGGCGGTCACCTCGTCGGTCATCCACCGACCCTACCGGTGGCCCCCGCCCTCGACGGGCCGGCGCTCGTCAGTGCCACTCCACGGCCAGGCCGACGGCGACCCCGAGGCCGACGGCGACCACGACCCACCGCAGCGCACCGGCTGGGAGGCGACGTCCGTACCTGCCCCCCACCTGACCGCCGATCACCGATCCGAGGGCGATCAGGCCCGCCACCGACCACGCCACGTGCGTGGTGGCGACGAAGAACACCGCAGCCACGGCGTTGGCGGTGAACGCCAGGACGTTCTTCGCCCCGTTGAGGCGTTGGAGGTCGTCGTCGATGAAGATGGCGAGAAGCGCGATCAGTATCACGCCCTGGGCCGCGCCGAAGTAGCCCCCGTAGATGCCGGTGAGGAAGACGCCGGCCAAGAGCGCAGCGCCACCGTGCTCATGGTGCCCGCGGGACTGGAGGGCGGCCCTCATCCGCGGCTGGAGGGCCATGAGGACGGCGGCCACGGCGATGAGAGCGGGAACGACCGCCTTGAACACGCTGTGGGGGAGGGCGAGGAGGAGCGCGGCGCCGAGCAGCGAGCCGAGGATCGACGCCGAGCCCAGACGGAGCAGTCGGCCGCGCTGGCCGGCCAGCTCCCGGCGGTAGGCCACCGTCGCGCTCGGCGTTGCCCGGGACGAGGCCCACCGTGTTGGACACGTTGGCCAGCACCGGGGGGTAGCCCAGTGCTACCAGGGTCGGGAAGGTGATGAGCGACCCCGATCCGACGATGACGTTGATGGTGCCGGCGACGACACCGGCGGCGAAGATGGCCAGTGCGGCCCACGGGGACATGGGGAGGGTTTAGCGCCCGGCGCCCCGGTGCTCCAAACAGGGGAGGGGGAGGGTGACTCCGGGCGTCGGGCCGGCGGTCGGGCACTCGGCCCGACGCCGAGGCGATAGGTTCGCAGGGTGCACCAGGATCATCAAGCCGCTGACGAACAGGGGGGACTTCCGAGGCCCCTGGTCTCGTTGTCGGATCTGGTCGGCGGTCCGATCCCCGTCCATGTCGCCTGCGTCATGGACGGCAACGGCCGGTGGGCGGCCCGGCGTGGCCTTCCCCGGACCGACGGGCACGCGGCCGGTGAGGCGGCGCTGCTCGACGCGGTCGAGGGGGCGCTCGAGCTCGGTGTTCCCTGGATCACCATGTACGCGTTCTCGACCGAGAACTGGCGCCGGCCCGCCGACGAGGTGCGGTACCTGATGGGCTTCAACGAGAGCCTCCTCATGCGTCGCCGCGACGAGCTGCACGACAAAGGGGTGCGCATCCGGTTCGCCGGCCGGCGCGACTGGCGGGTGCCCAAGCGGGTGCTCCGCCGCATGGACGAATCGATCGAGCTGACCTCGGCCAACCGGCGCTGCACCCTCACGATGGCGTTCAATTACGGAGGCCGGGCGGAGATCGTCGACGCCGTGCGGCGGCTGGTGGCCGACGGGGTGCCGGCCGACAAGGTGAACGAGAAGGCCATCCGCTCCCGCCTCTACTTCCCCGACCAGCCCGATCCCGATCTGGTGATCCGCACCTCGGGTGAGCACCGGATCTCCAACTTCCTCCTGTGGCAGCTGGCCTACAGCGAGCTGGTGTTCGACGACGTGCTGTGGCCGGACTTCCGCCGGAACCATCTGTTCGAGGCGGTGCGCGATTTCCAGCGGCGTCAACGCCGTTACGGTGGGGTCACGTGATGAGCGACCAGACCGCCGAACAGCCCCCCGGCCACCGGCCGCGTGATCCGTCGGAGGATCGTGCGCCCCACCGCCGCGCCCGACCGCCGCGCGACGATGCCGGTGGGGTGTGGATCGTCACCGGTGTCGTCCTCGCCTTGGTGGTCTACGGACTGGTCGTCCTCATGGACATGGCCGGGTTCACCGAGGTGCTGCCCCTCGTGGTGCTTCCCCCGGTGGTCGTCGGGCTCATCGCCGCCAACAGCCTGCTCGGTGGCGGCCGTACCCGTGGCCGCGCTGCCGCGCCGGTCGGGCCCGACCGGATGACGGGTGCGGGTGACGGGGCCGGGACGGACGGACGTCCGGTCGCAGGGGAGCCCCACTCGCCGCGATGACCCTTTTTCGCGACCGGGGCATGGTGCTTCGCACCATCCGGCTGGGCGAGGCGGACCGGATCGTCACCCTGATGACCGAGGACCACGGCAAGGTGCGGGCGGTGGCCAAGGGCGTACGGCGCACCACCTCCAAGTTCGGGTCGCGCCTCGAGCCCCTCAGTCACGTGGCCCTGCTCGGGTGGCAGGGTCGTGGCGACCTGGACACGATCAACCAGGTCGAGGTGATCGACACCTTCCGCGCCGTCCGCGAGGATCTCGACCGCATGTCCGCAGCCATGTCGATGCTGGAGGTGGTCGACCAGGTCGGCCAGGAGCGCCACGCCAACCCCCGCCTGTACGAGATGCTGGTCGGAGCCATTGCCGCTCTGGCCGACCGGGACTCGCCGATGGTGGCGCCCGCGTTCTTCTTGAAAGTGCTGGGGCTCGAGGGATCGGCCCCGGTCCTCGACGTGTGCGTCTCGTGCGGCCAGGACGACAGCGGGGAGCTGGTGGCATTCGACCTGGTGGAGGGGGGTGTGCTGTGCCGCAACTGCCGGCGGGGCCGGTCACTGTCGCCTGCCGGGCTGGCATTGCTGCGTCGCACCCTGGGCGGAGGATTGGCCGGCGTCCTCGCCGAGCCCAGGTCGCCGGTCACCGACGAGGTCACCTCGCTCGCCACCGAGGCCATGGAGGCCCACCTCGACCGCCGGCTCCGGTCGGTCCATTCGGGCCAGGTCTCCTGAGTTGGTCGGGACCGCCGGCCGGACCGCGGTGGTGTGGTTCCGGCGTGACCTGCGCACGGCCGACCACCCCGCCCTTTTGGCCGCGGCGGACGCCGCCGCGGAGCGGCACGGCCAGGTGGCCCCGCTCTTCGTGGCCGACGGGCGCCTGTTGCGTGGTGCCGGGGCCAATCGCCGGTCCTTCCTGGCCGGCTGCCTGGCCGCCCTCGACGGGAGCCTCGACGGCTCGTTGAGCCTGCGCCGTGGGCCGAGCACCGCCGCGGTGGGCGAGTTCGCCGCCGAGGTCGGGGCCGACACCGTGTTCGCCACCGGCGACTGCACACCCTACGGGCGGCGCCGGGACGCCGCGGTGGCCGCCGCCCTGGCCGACGCCGGCCGGACGTTGGCGCTTGTCGGGTCACCCTACGCGGTGGCCCCGGGCCGGGTGCTGACCGGCGGCGGCTCGCCCTACCGCGTGTTCACCCCGTTCCGACGTGGGTGGTCGGATCACGGTTGGCCCCCACCGCGCCCGGCCCCCCGGGGGGTCCGCTGGGTGCGGTCCGACTCGGATGTCACCGTGGACGAGATCGGGGCCGAGCCCGTCTCGGCGGCGCTCCCGGTACCGGGGGAGGCGGCGGCGACCGCTCACCTCGAGGCGTTCCTCGCCGGCCCGGTTGCGAGCTACGACGGCGACCGGGACCGCCCGGACCGCCAGGGGACATCGCGGCTGTCGCCGTACCTGCGGTTCGGCTGCATCCATCCCCGTCAGGTCCTGGCCCGGTTGGGCGGGGGACCGGGCGCGCAGGCCTTCCGCTCCGAGCTGGCCTGGCGCGAGTTCTACGCCGACGTGCTGTGGCACCACCCGTCCTCGGCCTGGGAGTCCCTCTCGGCCGTGGGCGCCCACCTCCGCTGGGACTCCGGTCCCACCGCCGACCGGAGGTTCGACGCCTGGGCCGCCGGGGCGACCGGCTTCCCCCTCGTCGACGCCGGGATGCGCCAGCTCCGGTCCGAGGGCTGGATGCACAACCGGGTCCGGATGCTGACCGCCTCGTTCCTCGTGAAGGACCTGCACGTCGACTGGCGACGCGGGGCGAGGCTCTTCCTCGAGCTCCTGGTCGACGGCGACCTGGCGTCCAACAACCACGGCTGGCAGTGGGTGGCCGGCACCGGCACCGACGCCGCCCCCTTCCACCGGGTGTTCAACCCGTCACTCCAGGCCGAACGGTTCGACCCCGACGGGTCCTACGTGGCCCGTCACGTCCCCGACGCCGGGACGACCGGGTATCCGCGGCCGATCGTCGACCACGCGGCGGAGCGGGTCGAGGCGCTCGACCGATGGCAGGAGGCCAAACTGGCGCTGGCCGGGTCGGCGCCGTGAACCCCGCGGTCCCCTTCGGCGTCTATGTGCACGTCCCCTTCTGCCGGTTCCGCTGCGACTACTGCGCCTTCGCCACCTACAGCGACCGCGACCACCTGATGGACCGCTACGCCGAGGCCTGCGTGGCCGAACTGGACCGCGCCCGGGCGAACGGGGAGCTCCCCCCGGCCACGTCGGTGTTCTTCGGGGGCGGGACGCCGTCGCGCCTCCCGGCTGACCTGCTCGTTCGGGTCCTCGACGCCGTCCCCCGGGTGGACGGTGCCGAGGTGACGGTGGAGTGCAACCCCGAGGACGTCACCACCGAGCGCCTGGCCACCTACCGGCGGGGCGGGGTCACCCGGATATCCCTCGGCGTGCAGTCGACGGTCCCCTGGGTGCTCACCGGGCTCGGACGGCGCCACGGCTCGCTCGAGGGCCTGGAGTCCGCCGCCGCCGTGGCCGCCGCCGGGTTCGAGTCGTGGAACCTGGACCTCATCATGGGGGGCAGCGGGGAGACGGACGGTGACTGGGAGCGGACACTCGACGACGTACTCGGCCTCGAGGCGCCCCCGCCCCATGTGAGCGCCTACGCCCTCACCGTCGAACCGGGCACCCCCCTGGCCGCCGACCCCGCCCGCCATCCCGACGACGACGAGCAGGCCGGCCGGTACGAGACGACCGACCGGCGGCTGTCGGGGGCCGGGTACCGGTGGGAGGAGATCTCCAACTGGGCCCTCCCCGGCCACGAGTGCCGGCACAACAACCTCTACTGGGGACAGGGCGACTACCGCGGCATCGGGTCGGCGGCCCACTCCCACCGGGCCGGCCGGAGGTGGTGGAATCTCCGCACTCCCGACCGCTACGTCGCCGCGGCCGCCTCGGGACGCCCGGTGGTGGCCGGTGAGGAGGTGCTCACCGACGGTCAGCGCCACTTCGAGGCCCTCGCCCTCGCCCTGCGCACCCGGACGGGCGTGCCCGGTGAGGCGCTGGCCCACGACGAGGATCTCGATGGACTGGTGGACCGGGTGGACGGGCGGGCGGTGCTGACGGTGCGCGGGCGGCTCCTGGCCAACCAGGTCACGTCCCGGCTGGTCACCCGCACCTGAACGGGAGGACCACCGGGTGCCAGCCGGTACCATTCCTCCCTATGCCCGAGCCCGACTCCGCTCCCGACGCGCGCTCCGACCTGATGGAGAACGTGGTCGGCCTGTGCAAGCGGCGCGGCTTCATCTTCCAGTCGGCGGAGATCTACGGGGGATTCCGGTCCACCTACGACTATGGCCCCCTCGGGGTGAATCTTCTCCGGAACGTGAAGAACGCCTGGTGGGAGGCGATGGTCCAACGGCGTGACGACGTGGTCGGTCTGGACGCGGCGATCCTCTCGCCTCCCGCCGTGTGGGAGGCGTCCGGCCACCTCGCCAACTTCACCGACCCCCTCGTGGACTGTCGGAACTGCCACCAGCGCTGGCGGGAGGACAGGATCGACGGGGTGTGCCCGGCCTGCGGATCGACCGAGTTCACCCCGGCACGCGCCTTCAACCTGATGTTCAAGACCCACGCCGGACCCATCGAGGACGAGGGTGCGGTGGCCTACCTCCGGCCCGAGACGGCCCAGGGCATGTTCATCAACTTCGCCAACGTCGTCCAGACCACCCGCAAGAAGCCCCCCTTCGGCATCGCCCAGGTGGGCAAGTCCTTCCGGAACGAGATCACACCCCAGAACTTCGTCTTCCGCACCCGTGAGTTCGAGCAGATGGAGATGGAGTACTTCGTGCCCCCCGCCGAGGCCGACCACTGGTTCCGGTACTGGCTGGACGAGCGGTTCGCCTGGTACACCCGTCTCGGTATCCCGACCGACCAGCTGCGCCTGCGCCACCACGACGCCGACGAACTGTCGCACTATTCGGCGGCCACCGCCGACGTGGAGTTCCTGTTCCCCTGGGGATGGGACGAGCTCGAGGGCATCGCCAACCGCACCGACTTCGACCTGCGTGCCCACTCGGCCGCCTCGGGTGAGCGGCTCGAGTACTTCGATCAGACCTCGGGCGAGCGTTACGTCCCCTACGTCATCGAGCCGGCGGCCGGAGCCACGCGGACCATGATGGCCTTCCTCCTCGCCGCCTACGACGAGGACGAGATCGGCGGCGAGACCCGGACCGTCCTGCGCCTACACCCGCGGCTCGCCCCCTATCAGGTCGCCGTGCTCCCCCTGTCGAAGAAGGAGACCCTCGAGCCGCTGGCCCACCAGGTGCTGGCCTCGCTCCAGCCGCACTTCATGTGCGACTACGACGTCACCCAGTCCATCGGCAAGCGCTACCGCCGACAAGACGAGGTGGGCACCCCGTGGTGCGTGACGGTCGACTTCGACTCGTTGGACGACGCGGCGGTGACCGTACGCGACCGCGACACCACCGAACAGGCGCGGATCCCCGTCGACGACCTGGTCGCCGAGGTGCATCGGAGGATGGATCAGGCGTAGGGGAGTCGCACCCATCACCGCCGTGCCCGGGTCGCCATGGGAGGATGGCATGGTGATCGGTGTGCCCCGGAGTAGGACAATCCTGGGCATGGCCGTCGCGGTGGTGCTGTCCGTCCCCCTCGTTGCGGGCGTGGTGGTGGCCACCACCTCCACCGGGCCGGCCGGCGCCGCCACGGCCGACCCCTACCTGGTGACCTTCGTCGCCCGTGAGTGCCCCACCTACACCGACATCATGGCCAACCTGGCCCGCAACAACATCCAAGAGAGCCTGCAGGACCTGGGCAAGGACAGTGTCTACGCACCGGGCCAGCCGATCTCACCGGCCATCGAGACGCCCAATCAACCGGCCTGCACACCGCTCAACGGGTGGACGTTCACCTTCGGCAGCGGCATCGCCGGGAAGACCTCGAACCTGTCGACGGTGTCCAACCCGGGCGCGCCGATCACCGTGGAACCGTCGGTGCCCCTGTTGGACCCGCAGGGTCGCCCGACGGGGCAGTCGATCGCCGCCGCCACCACGGTGACCCTGACCCAGGCCCAGGTCAGCGCGGCCATGAGCCACAACCTGTGGGTCCAGGGCGGGACCCCGTCTGATCCGCTCGGCAGCTCCTCGTTCGGGAACCGCTACGCCTTCGGCGCCCTCCGGTGCGCCATCGACAACCTCAACGGGGACAACGTGGAATGGGTCGGGTTCCCCTCGGGCTCCACCAACGTGTTTTGCTACTACTACGCGGTCGACCAGGTTCCGGCCTCGGGGACCATCGTGGTCCAAAAGCAGCTCGCCGTGCCCGAACCCGAGACGAACGTGTTCCACTTCCAGGGCAACATCTCCTACAACCCGGGTGGGAACTTCGAGATACCGGTCACCGGGGCCGCCGCCGGTTCGATCTCGTTCGTCCGTTCGTCCGGCGTGCCGTGGAGCTTCACCGAGGTAGCCGACCCGGCCTTCACCTTCGCGTCGCTGAGCTGTACGGGGCCTCCGACGAGCACGTTCCCGGCTCCCTCGACGACCGACCCCAGTGCCACGGTGACCCTCGGAGCTGGCGATACGGTGGTGTGCACCTACACCGACGCCCGGCCGGTGCACGGCACGCTCAGTGTGCTCAAACAGACCACGGGCGGCGTCGGGGGCCCCTTCGACTTCACCGCGTCGGGGCCCGGCCTCGCCCCGACCCCTCTGGTGGTCCCGGCGACGACCGTCCCCGGCGAGCCGGTGGCGGCAACCCTGGGCTCCGGTGCCGTCTTCGCCCCGACCCTGCAAGCCGGCGCGTACCAGTTCACCGAGGACCTGTCGGCCGCCAACGCCGCGGCGGAGGGCGGGACGTGGTCGTTCGCCGGGTTCAACTGCGACGGCCAGGCGGCGACGCCGTCCGCCGACCCCACAACCGAGACGTTCACTGTCACCCCGGCGTTCCTCGGCAGCGGTGAGTCGCTCGAGTGCAGCTACACCAACCTCTTCACGCCGGACGCCGCCTTGGCCATCACCAAGACCACGGCGGGCGGGGTGGGCACGACCGACTTCGTCGTCACCCCGGTCACCGAAGGGGACCCGTCGGCCCCCGGCGCCGGTGACACGACCGACCCCGTGCTCACCGCGACCACCACCCAGCCGGGCGTGGCCGTGACGGCCACCCAGACCGCCGGGAGTCCGCTCGACCCGCTCGACCTCGGCCAGTACTCCATCACCGAGGAGGGACCCGAGGACACGGCCCTCGGGACCTGGTCCCCCATGTCGATCTCGTGCAACGGCTCGGCGTCCGACCCGACGTCGTCGGACGTCGTGGTGACGCTCACCGCCAGCGACCCGCAGGTGACCTGCGCGTTCACCAACGCCTTCACCGCCTTCGCTCCGGCCACCACCACGACGGCGGCGGGAGCCACGGCGGCGTCGGCCACCGGTCCCCAACCGCAGCTGGCCTCGACGGGTACCGACGTCGGACTGCCGCTCGGTGTGGCCCTGTCCCTCGCCGTTCTCGGAGCGGCCCTGATCGTGATCGACCGGGTGCGACGGGCCAGGGCGCTGTCGCCCCCTTCGCCGGACGACGACCAGCCCGACTGATCCGGTGGGCCAGAGGCGGCACCCGCTGTCGCTCGGTGCCATCGGCCGGGCGCTCCTCGTCCTGGCCGGGCTGATCGTCGCCTTCGTCGCCTACCAACTGTGGGGCACCGGCATCGTCCAGTCCCGGGAGCAGCACGCCCTGCGTGCACAGTTCGACCGATCGATCGCCGCGACACGGCGTCCCGCTCCGGGCCCCGGGGGCGGAGCGGCCGTCGCCCCGGTGACCGCGGCGCCCGCCCCCGGCCGGCCGGTGGCCACCCTCGCCATCCCCCGGATCGGGCTCGACCAGGTGGTGGTGGAAGGGGTGGGAGCTGACCAGCTGGCGCTCGGGCCCGGCCACTACCCGGGGACCGCGCTCCCCGGCCAACCGGGTAATGCCGCCATCGCCGGGCACCGGACGACCCACGGCAGACCGTTCTACGACCTCAACGAGCTGGCGTCCGGGGACCGGATCACGACGACCACCGAGCAGGGCACCTTCGACTACCGGGTCACGAGCTCGGAGCTGGTCGCCCCCACCGACGTGTCCGTTCTCGCCCCGTCGGCCGTGCCCGAGCTGACCCTGACCACCTGCAACCCGCGCTACAGCGCCGCCCAACGGCTGGTGGTCGTGGCCGTGCTCACCTCGCGGGTCGCTCCCGGAGTCTCTCCAGCCGCCCGGGGCGCTCTGGCCATGGAGGCCGGCCCCGACCCCGTGCGCCAGGCCGCTGCGTGGATCCGGCTGGCCGCATGGGCGCTGGTGTGCGGTGCGCTCGTGCTCGCCACCCGGTGGGTGCGCCGACGGCGCCGAAGGGTGGGGGACCGGGCCTGGCCCGCCCTCTTGATCGCCGGACCGGCGGCCGTCGTGGTCCTGTTCTTCTTCTTCGGAGCGGTCAACACCCTGCTCCCGCCCAGCTTCTGACCAGCACCCGCCGTCCCTCGGGCCGACACGGGACAGGTAGGGTTTATCGGTCGCCCCCGCAGCCGACCCGTCCCCATCGAGTCCACCTCAGGAGTCCCCGTCCCCATGCCGTTCGTCTTCGACTTCGACCACAGCCACCGCAAGCCCCCGATGGAGATGAAGGATCTTCTGGGCGGCAAGGGTGCCAACCTGGCCGAGATGACGTCGGTGCTCGAACTGCCGGTGCCGCCCGGATTCACCATTGCCACCACCGCGTGCCGCACCTACATGGAGGAGGGCTGGCCCGACGCCCTCACCGGTGAGGTGACCAAGGCCCGGGCCCGGTTGGAGAAGAAGATGGGCAAGCGCATCGGCGACCCGAGCGACCCGCTGCTCGTGTCCGTGCGCTCGGGCGCCAAGTTCTCCATGCCGGGCATGATGGACACCGTCCTCAACCTCGGCCTCAACGACCAATCGGTGGAGGGCCTGGCCAAGCAGACCGACGACGAGCGGTTCGCCTACGACTCATACCGTCGGTTCGTCGCCATGTACGGACGGATCGTCCTCGGGGTCCCCGGCGAGGAGTTCGACGTGCTCCTCGAGGCGGCGAAGGAGCTGGCCGGCACCACCTCGGACGCGGGGGTCCCCATCGGCCTGCTGCGCTACCTCGTCGACGCCTACCAGCAGATCGTGGAGCGTCACACGGGCAAGCCGTTCCCCCAGGATCCCGACGAGCAGCTCCGCGGGGCCATCGAGGCCGTCTTCGCCTCGTGGAACGGACCGAGGGCGATCGCCTACCGGGAGCGCGAACGCATCGCCCACGACCTCGGCACGGCGGTCAACGTTCAGGCCATGGTGTTCGGGAACCGCGACGACACCTCGGGCACCGGCGTCGGATTCACGCGTGATCCGGCCACGGGGGCCACCGGCGAGTACGGGGACTTCCTGGTCAACGCCCAGGGCGAGGACGTGGTGGCCGGCATCCGGAACACGCAGCCCCTGTCGGCGCTGAGGGACGAGTTCCCCGAGATCCACCGGCAGCTGCTCTCGATCTTCGCTCGCCTCGAGTCCCACTACCGGGACATGTGCGATACCGAGTTCACCATCGAGCAGGGCAAGCTGTGGATGCTCCAGACCCGGGTGGGCAAGCGCACGGGGCGGGCAGCGCTCAAGATGGCGGTCGACATGGTGGGCGAGAAGGCGATCAAGCTCACGAGGGAGGAGGCGCTGGGTCGGATCACCGCCGAGCACCTCGAGCAGGTCCTGCACCCCCAGTTCTCGGCCACCGGCCATGCGGTGCTGGCCCGGGGCCTCGGCGCCTCACCCGGTGCGGCCGTCGGTCGTGTCTATCTGACCGCCGACGACGCCCAGGCCGCCGCCGAGCGGGGCGAGAAGGTGGTCCTGGTCCGCAGCGAGACCTCGCCCGAGGACGTGCACGGCATGCTGGCCGCCGAGGGGATCCTCACGGCCCGGGGTGGTCTGGTGAGTCATGCCGCCGTGGTGGCCAGGGGCTGGGGCAAGCCAGCCGTCGTGGGCGCCGAGGCTCTGCGCATCTCGGCCGCCTCGTTCTCCGTGGGCGACGTGGTGGTCAACGAGGGGGACTGGATCTCGGTGGACGGCACCAACGGGACGGTCGTGCTCGGCCAGGTCGCGTTGTCGGTGGGCGAGACCCCTCCCGAATTCGAGATCATCCTCGGCTGGGCCGACACGATCCGGGCCGGGCGCCTCGGCGTGCGGGCCAACGCCGACACCGGCCCGGATGCCGCCAACGCCCGGCGGCACGGCGCCGAGGGGATCGGGCTCTGTCGTACCGAGCACATGTTCCTGGCCGAGGACCGGTTGCCCATCGTCCGGCGGATGATCCTGGCCGCCACCCCTGACGAGGAGGTGGAGGCCCTCGAGGCCCTGCGCGTCGCGCAGCGCTCCGACTTCGAGGAGATCCTCGAGGCAATGGACGGCCTGCCGGTGACCGTGAGGCTCCTCGACCCGCCGCTCCACGAGTTCCTCCCCGACACCCAGGTCCTGGCCATCAAGGAGGCCACCATCGGCCTGGACGAGGAGGAGGGCCGCCTGTTCGAGGCGGCCAAGGCGTGGCACGAGTACAACCCGATGCTCGGGACCCGCGGGGTCCGGCTCGGGGTGATCAAGCCCGGACTGTACGCCATGCAGGTGCGGGCCCTGATGGAGGCGGCTCTCGCCCGGGTGGCCGCCGGCGGGCATCCGATCGTCGAGATCATGATCCCCCTGACGGTCTCCCGCGAGGAGATGGCCCTCGCCCGGTCGTGGGTGGAGGACGCCGTCGCCGTCGCCGAGGCGTCCGGAGGCACGGCCAGCCGCAAGGCCCGGACCGGCAAGGCCGCGTCCGGGTCCTTCGAGGTGCTGATCGGCACGATGATCGAGACCCCCCGCGCCGCCTTGCTGGCCGGCGAGATCGCCGAGCAGGCGGACTTCTTCTCCTTCGGCACGAACGACCTCACCCAGATGACGTTCGGGTTCAGCCGCGACGACGTGGAGGGTCGGATGATGTCGGCCTACCTGGAGCAGGGCCTCTTGAAGCGGAACCCCTTCGAGGTGGTCGACCCCGACGGCGTGGGGGAGCTGGTCCGCCTCGGCGTCCAGCGGGGCCGGGCGACCCGACCGTCCCTCAAGATCGGGGTGTGCGGCGAGCACGGAGGTGACCCCGAGTCCATCGGCACCTTCGCCGACGCCGGTCTCGACTACGTCAGCTGCTCGCCGTTCCGGGTGCCCATCGCCCGCCTCGCCGCCGCCCAGAGCGTGCTGTCGGGCCGCGTCCCACCTCGGCCGGGCAAATCCAAGCCCAAGGCCTCGGCCAAGAACTCCGCCAAGAACTCCGCCAAGCCCAAGCCCAAGCCCAAGGCCTCGGCCCGGGGCTGACCGGGCCCCGGCTGTCCGTCGGGAGGGCGACGACAGCCTCCCGACGGACCGGGTAGGGCACCCACGCGGTACCGTCGTCACCTATGGGCATCCCCGATGAGGACGTCGCCCGGGTCAGACAGGCCACCGACATCGTCGCCCTGATCGGGGAGCACGCCGCACTGAAGCGGCAGGGCCGACGGTGGGTGGGCCTGTGCCCCTTCCACGGCGAGAAGACGCCCTCGTTCAGCGTCAACGCGGACGAGGGCTTCTACTACTGCTTCGGCTGCCAGGCCAAGGGCGACGCCATCACCTTCGTCCGGGAGATCGAGCACCTCGACTTCGTCGATGCCGTCCGGCGTCTGGCCGACAGGGCGGGGATCACGATCCACGAGGAGGCGAGCTCCGGACGCGACAACCAGCGCCGGAAGGTGTTCCTCGACGCCATGGAGCAGGCGACCGAGTGGTACCACCAGCGCCTTCTGGTCGGCAAGGATGCCGGGCAGGCGAGGGACTACCTGCGTAGCCGAGGCTATGACGGCGCCGTGGTCCGTCGCTTCCGACTGGGCTGGGCGCCCGGCGGGTGGGACGAGCTGTGCCGCGGTCTGGGGCTCAGCGAGGAGATCGCCGTCGGGGCGGGTCTCGGCTTCGTCAACCGCACGGGCCGGCTCCAGGACGCGTTCAGGGCACGGGTGCTGTTCCCGATCTGTGACCCCTCGGGCCATCCGGTTGCGCTCGGGGGGAGGGTCCTGCCCGGCGGCTCCGACCCGGCCAAGTACAAGAACTCCAGTGAGACCCCCATCTACTCCAAGCGGCGCACGCTCTACGCACTCAACTGGGCCAAGCAGGACATCATCAAGCACGACGAGGTCGTCGTGTGCGAGGGCTACACCGACGTGATCGGGTTCTTCGAGGCCGGGGTGGAGCGGGCCGTGGCCACCTGCGGGACGGCGTTGGCCGAAGAGCACGTCAAACTGCTGCGGGGGTTCGCCTCCCGGGTGGTGCTGGCCTTCGACGCCGATGGCGCGGGGCAGTCGGCCGCCGGCCGGTTCTACGAGTGGGAGCGACGCCTGGAGATCAACGTGGCCGTAGCCTCACTCCCGGCCGGGTCCGACCCCGGCGATCTGGCCCGATCGGACCCCGAGGGCCTCCGGGCCGCGGTCGAGGGGGCCAAGCCGTTCCTCCAGTTCCGTGTGGAGCGGATCCTCGACGCCACCGACCTCTCCACCCCCGAGGGCAGGGCCAAGGCGGCGGACACCGCTCTGGCCGCCGTGGCCGAGCACCCGGACAACCTGGTGCGGGACCAGTACCTGATGCAGGTGGCGGAACGGTGCCGCCTCGAGCCGCTGCTCCTCCGGGACCGGCTCGAGCAGCTCCGCGCTGAGGGACCACGGCCCGTTGCCGCGTCCGGCTCGGGCCGACGCCTCTCAGCGGCCAATGAGGGTGGCCGCAGGCCCGTCGACCCGGCCAGCACGGCCGATGCCGGTGAGCCGTGGGTCCGCGAGCCCGACGAGGGCTGGGACGAGGACGGGTCCCCCACGGGTCAGCGGACCGGTCCCCGGGGGGCGGAGCGGGCGGCGGGTCGGGGCGCCGCCCGGCCGGCCCGCGAGTTCCGGCCCGGTCTCGAAGCGCTGCGGTTGGCCATCCACCGCCCGGACGATGTGGGGGAGAGACTGGAGGCCGCCCTGTTCCGCGACGACCTCCAGCGGGCCGCCTTCGAGGCCCTGGTCGACGCCGACGATCTCCACCAGGCCATCGACAGGGCGACACCCGAGGTCCGGGCCCTGCTCATGCGCCTCACGGTCGAGGAGCCCACCGGCGAACCGGACGACGTGGTCCTCCAGCTGGTCAGGGACGTGGCCCGCTGGGAGCTGACCCTGCTGACCACCGAGGCCCGCACGTCCTCCGTGGCGGCCTCCGAGGCGACCGAGGTGGCCCGATGGGTCCAGGAGCTGGACGATCCGGGCGCCTCGGCCACAGCGACGGCAAGGTTGGTAGCCTGGCTTGTGGTGAGATCATCGATGACAGGTTCAGGGCGGACTCCGTGATCGCCGATCAGGACAGTGGTTCTGTGAGCGTCGCGTCCGGTCGGGCGGACGAGCCGGGTCTCGGTGGACCGGACACGACCCTGGCCGATCCGGTCCTGGCTGTCGAGGGTCTCCCCGAAGAGGAGTTCGAAGCGCTGATCCGCAAAGGTCGCGCGCTCGGCGGGCTGACCCAGGACGACGTGGTGACGGTCCTGCGCCGCGTGGAGCTCGACGCCGACCTGATCGCCACCGTGGTCCACCGCATCAGGGCGGCCGGTATCGAGTTCACCTACGACACCGGTGAGAGCACCGTGGTGCCCCTGCCCACCCCACCGGCCGACGACCTCTCCGTCCTCCTCGCCGACCCGTTCCCCGCCGGGACCGGCTCCGGTGAGGACCTCGGAACCGACGACCCGGTGCCGACGGCCCGGATCGTCACCCTGGAGCCCGCCCGTCCCGCCGGCGCGGAGCCGACCCACCCCGCCCGGACCGGTTCCCGCCCCGAGAGTGGGGCAGGGCGTGGCGGGGCCAAGAAAGAGCGCGCCCCCCGCCGGCCGGCATCGGGCGACACCTATGCCGACAACGATGTGTTCAGGGGATCGGCGGCCGACCCGGTCCACATGTACCTGAAGGAGATCGGCAAGGTAAAGCTGCTCGACGCCGCGCTCGAGGTGGAACTGGCCGAGCGGATCGTCGCCGGCAACGAGGCGGCGGAGCGGCTGGCCTCCTTCGAGGGCGGCATGGGGGAGTCGTATCCGGAGCGGTCCACCGACCGATTGCTGGTGCGTCGTGGGCAGCGTGCCAAAGAGGCGCTGATCGAGGCCAACCTGCGCCTCGTCGTCTCGATCGCCAAGCGCTACCGCAACCGGGGTCTGGCCTTCCTCGACCTCATCCAGGAGGGGAACCTCGGGCTGATGCGGGCGGTCGAGAAGTTCGACCACACCAAGGGGTTCAAGTTCTCCACCTACGCCACATGGTGGATCCGCCAGGCGATCACCCGGGCCATCGCCGACCAGGCACGGACCATCCGCATCCCGGTCCACATGGTCGAGACGATCAACAAGGTCGTCTGGGCCCAGCGGCAACTCCTCCAGGAGCTCGGGCGCGAGCCGAGCGCCGAAGAGGTGGCCGGACGTGTGGACTTCAGCATCGAGCGGGTGCGTGAGATCCAGCGCATCAACCAGGACACGGTCTCCCTCGAGCAACCCATGGGTGACGAGGACGACTTCAGCCTCTCCGACCTCATCGAGGACCGCGAGGCCGTCGTACCCGACGATGCGGCCGCGCTGATGATGCTCGACGACGCCGTGCGCGAGGCCCTCGGCCACCTCTCACCCCGGGAACAGGACGTCGTCCGTCTCCGATTCGGGCTGGAGGACGGCAAGATCCGGACACTCGAAGAGGTGGGGAAGGCCTTCGGGGTGACCCGTGAGCGGATCAGGCAGATAGAGGCGAAGACGCTGGCCAAGCTCCGGCGACCGGAGTCGGCGCAATTGCTGAGGGACTATCTCGACGAAGCGTGAGCGGGTCCGACCGTGACGCTTGCCGGGTGGCCCGAACGGTAAGTCGGCAGCGGGTGGCGACTGTTGATGGCCAGGGCCAGGTCCTCGGCCAGGTCGACGGCGATGGCATCGGCCGCCTCGTCCCCGTCGCGCCAACCGAGGCGCACCCCGATGGTGTCCTTCAGGCGTTCGACCCCGATCGTGCCTGCCGCCCTGGCCTTGTCCGCGATGAGCGAGGTCGTGCCAGAGACCGGGCCCGACCGCCCCACGTGACCGGCGATCCTCACCACCTGCTCGTAACGTTCGCGCCCGGCCCTGGCCCCTAGGACGTAACCGACCAGGAACGCGGCAACAGTGCCGATGCGGAATCTCATCGGCCCATTGTGCCCGGCCCCGGAGCATCGTGCACCTCTGGACTTCCGGGGGGAGCCCACCGGCTAATGTCCTCAGGCACGCTGCGCCCGGCGCAGCACGGGTCAGGCCCTTCCGGGGTAGCTCAATCGGCAGAGCAAGCGGCTGTTAACCGCTAGGTTGAGAGTTCGAGTCTCTCCCCCGGAGCTTTCGGCAGCTCAGAGACCCCGTAGTGCACGGGTTGTCCGGTATCGGGTGCGCTACGGGCGCGAAGGCCTTTTCCTTTGTGTCCTTGGAGCTCGGAGACGGGGCTGACCGTTCCTCAGCCGTCGCCTCGGGTGCGGTGAAGTATCCTCCGAAGTTGCAAACCCAGAAGAGCGGGACTGAATGCACGAGAGATCTGGGTAGCAAGGACGGTGCACCCAGATGATTCACGTGGCGACTGTGCATCACCGATCGAGCAAGTGGATCGACATCCAATTGGCGTATCTGCGCCGCAATCTGAACGAGCCCTACCGGGTGGTGGCCAATCTTCAAGCCGTTCCCGGAGACCATGAGCACGAAATTCGACAGGGTCGTGCCGGCCGTGGGAGACCACGCCGGCAAACTGAATCTTCTCGCCGCCGAGATCGTGTCCGAGGCTGAGCCCGATGACCTGATCATGTTCCTCGACGGTGACGCCTTTCCGATCGCCGATCCGATGCCAAAGGTCCACGAGGCACTGGAACAGTGCTGTCTGGTCGCCGTCCAGCGCCAGGAGAATGGGAGCGACATACAGCCGCACCCGTGCTTTTGTGTGGTGAGAGTCAGGGACTGGGAGCGCATTCGCGGCGACTGGTCCATGGGATATCCCTGGAGGAACGAGTGGGGTTGGCTGGTCAGCGATACCGGCGGAAATCTGTTCCGACAGCTCGAGCGGGCGAACGCCACATGGACTCCCCTCCTCCGTTCTAATCGCGTGAATCTCCATCCACTCCTGTTTGCCATCTATGGCGACGTCGTCTACCACCACGGCTCGGGGTTCCGGACCACAAACTCGCGGGTTCTCGCGGCAAAAAAGCCCAAGCGGTCACAGGCCGGCCTGGAGATCCCGTTCCTTGGCACGCTGGCAAGGAAGGCCGGATCCGCTCGTATCAGGATATGGACCCACCGCCAGATGACCATGGAGAGGCAGCTCAGCGAAGAGATCTTCCAGAAGATCGAGGCCAATCCCGACTTCTATCTCGACTTTCTCTAGTCGCGGCGCGGAGCGTTAGCTCGGACAGAGCAGCACCGTCTCAAATGCAGCACGGTCACATCCGCGCCGCGCCCTTGCATCCGCACGTGGAAGAGCGGATGCCAGGGCCGACCCTCAGTCCGTCGCAAATCATTCCGGGTGGGAGTTCGAGCCTCTCCTCCGGGCTCGCAGGTCAGTGGGGCCGAGACCCGTGGCCAGGGAGAATCCCCAGAGCGCCATGCTGGTCACCAACGGGCACGCTCGGCATCGTCACCGAGGGGTCCACTCCCTGATCCAGTCCCCGAGCACGGGATCCGAGAGCGATCCGAGGACCCAGTCTCCCGGGAAATCCGGTGTCGTGAATGTCGGCACGCTCACCAGTCGGAGCCCGGCTGCCTGAGCGGATCGGACCCCGGTCATCGAATCCTCGAACGCCAGGCAGCGGTGAGGCTCCACCCCGAGCGACCGGCACGCGGCCAGGTACAGGTCGGGCTCCGGCTTCGGCCGCTCGACGTCGTCGGCGGCGATCCTGACCTCGAAGGCCGACGAGAACCCGCCACGCTCCAAGGCGGCGTCCATCAGCGTCCGCGGCGAATTGGTGGCCACCGCCACCGGGACCCGTGCCCGGACCAGCTCGACGACCTCGTGGGCACCGGGCATGGCCACCGCCTGCGTGGAGATCACCCCGGTGGCAAGGTCGAGAAGCTCGGCGGCGATGCTTCCGGCTCCGCCCTGCTCTCCGAATACGTCGGCCAGCGCCTCGGAGGCCGCGCCGAGCGACCTCCCGATCAGCAGCTCTTTCTGCTCCCGTCCGAAGGGAAGACCGCGACGCGCGAACAGCTCGGTCTCGGCCACCGTCCAACACGGTTCGGTGTCCACGAGCAGTCCATCGCAGTCGAAGACGACCGCGGCCGGGATCCAATTCGCCAAGGGCCCTTCCCGCCAGCCGCTCACTTGTGCACCTCCCTGGGATCCGACCCTGGCCACCGACAGCTCGCCCGGCGGGTACGCATCCGACAGGATGCCACCGATCCGACCCGATGGACGGTCTCGCCGCGTTGGCACGGCCGACTCGCAGCGTCGACGTGGGTGCCCCGGGCACCACCTCCGGGACCGTGCATAGAGTCTGGGCATGCGCACGGTGTTGAAGCGTCGGCCGAGGACGCGAGCCATCATTCCGCTCCTCGCGGCAGTCCTGCTCGTCGTGGTCGTGACGACCGGCGTCCGTGCCTACGCCACCCAGGCCTTCGTGGTTCCCTCTGGCTCAATGGTCCCGACCCTCCAGGTCGGCGACCGGATCATCGTCGACAAACTGTCGTCGACCATCCACCGGGGCGACATCGTGGTCTTCCGGAGGGCGCCGGGCGACGACGACCCGCAGTACCCGGTCCTCGTGAAGCGGATCATCGGTCTTCCGGGCGAGACGATCTCATCAGTCGGGGACACCATCCTGATCGACGGGAGGCCCATCGCCCAGCCCTGGCTCCCGAAGCTGACCGGTGACTGCTACCAGCCCGCGGCGAACGTTCCCCTGACCCGGATCCCGGCCGGGCAGTACTTCGTGATGGGGGATTGCCGCAACAACTCGGACGACAGCCGCTACTGGGGCACGGTCCCGGCCGCGAACATCATCGGGAAGGTCTCGGCAGTGATCTGGCGCCACAACCATCCGTGGATCCACTGGTTCTGAGCCGGCGGGAGCGGTTCCCGGCGTCCGGCGCCGAGCCCGGGCGTCGCCCACGACCGGTGGACGAAGCGGCCGTCGGTGCCGGGAGGAGCCTCCCGGCCCCTGCCGTACGCTGCGACCATGGGAGACTCCCGGACGGTCGACCGCTGTGCCCTGTGCGGCCATCCCGGCTCGCACCGCCGCGGCGGTCGGCCGAGCTCGGGCGCAGCCTTCTGCGAGGACTGTGACCGGTGCTGGCTGGAGCGACAGCGACACGAGCGTCCCCCCCACCACAGCTGAGGGCCTGCCGTACCCGGCGTCCGACATTTCGGCGAAACGGGGCGGCCACCGGTCGACCGGCACTTCACCGTCCTCCGAGATCGTCGGTTGCGGGGACCTCTGGCAGGAGCGAGTGCGTCATCACCTAGACGTAGACGGGGCGCCCAGCTACTCGGTCAGCACCGCGGAGCTCACGGGTGGGTAGGTGGTCCATGAGGCCCGGTACTCGCGGCCACCTCCGGTGCGCCCGAACGGCGGATGACGCTGGCGGAGCCGATACCGGGCAGGGGCATCGCCAGAGCCCGACCGGAGCCGGCGAGCTCGATCTGGCTCGTGCCGTGTCGCCCGGACCCGGTCCCTCGCCAGAGGTCGTCCGCGTTCCCTATTCGCCGATGCCGTAGAGAAAGTCATCCAGTGTTTTCCAGCCGTCCCCGGTGTCGATCCCGCCGGGGTGCCAGGTCACGACGACGGCCACCCCGTCCGGGTCGCGACCCACCACTGCGGTCCACTCGCCGTGGTCACGCCGGCTGACGAGGAGTCTCCTATCCTCCAGAACGCCGGCGATCCGCTCCAGCTGATCGGCCGACTCGACCTCCAAGATGAAGGCTCGCAGGCCGACGTGGCGGGCTCCCCCGAGGGGACTGCTCCCTAGTGCCCGCAGCACGAGGATCTGGGCTCCGTCGTTCCCCGGAGCCCTGGCCGACGCCAGCTCCTCCTCTCGGGACAACAGCGTGAAACCGAGCACGTCGCGATAGAAGTCAAGCGACCGGTCGAGATCAGCCACGTTCATTACGACACCCTGGAAGTTCATGTTCTGCTCCAAGTCTTGAGTGGGGCGGAGGCACCACGCGAAGGTCCCAGATCCCCAAGCTGCGTGCTCTGCCACGGGGCCTGACGACGGATCGTGTGGATCACCGCCGCTTCGTGGCCCCAAGCGCCAACTGAGATCTACTGCCGAACACGATACCCACAAGTACCGAGTGGAGCGGGGCGGGGCCCGGCGTTCCGACCGAGCTTCGAGATACCGTCCTGCGGTCGGACGGGCGAAGGAGCGCTGTCGAGCACGACTTCCATGGGCGACCTGTGCAACTCACCCGGCCACTGCCATCACACTGCGCTCGAGTGCGGACAGGTAGTTGGATGCGGTCATCGGCGCCGCAAGCAACCAGAGGACCCTCGCCACTGCGCCCGTCGACGTCTTCCAAATCCTGGAGCCACTACCCTTCGTTCCTTGGGACCGCACCAGGAGCCCTTTCTGGGTCAAGGTCGGACGACTGATCGGACACATCCAACCTAGGTATCGTGACACCACCCGGGGCAGTAGCTCAGTGGTCAGAGCAGGGGACTCATAATCCCTCGGTCGCAGGTTCGATCCCTGCCTGCCCCACCAGCCCCGGCGGGCCACCCGCCACGCAGATGAGGAGAACCATGGACATCGAGCAGTTCTACAGCGCAGACGAACGGCGCCGGCAGTCGGCGGAGGTGGAACTGGGCACCAACTGGTTCGACGCCAAAGGCAGCCGGTACGAGCTGAGCTGGGTCGAGGACACCGGCGAGCTGTACGCGATGCTCGAGCTCGTTCCCGAGGCTGATTCGTGGACACCGTTCGGGGACATCGAGGTGGAGTCCTTGGCGGTGGACAGGATCCTGGTCCATGTGATCTCCGCGATCCCCACCCTCGAGGAGGTTGAGCGCATCCTCGAGGGTTGGCCGGGCACATGGCCGAACCGAACGGGATCTCGTGGGTCGCGGGGAGAGTTCGTCAAGTCGATCGACCCGACTACCCACTCTCGACGTGGCGCCAGATCATCATTCTCATTGTGGTGACCACCCTGGTGGCCTCCACCATCTCGACCATGGTCCACCGCGACCGGGTCTACGTGAGCGATCTGGCCCGGCAGTCCCTCCTGGCCAAGCGCAACGCGGACGACGCCGACAACGCCCGTGACCGCCTCGAGACGCTGCTGCGGGCCGCCACCGGGAGCGCCATCATGGGCGTCGACCCGGCTGGAACGGTCACCTTCTTCTCCGCCGGCGCCGAGCTGATGCTCGGCTACACCGCCGCCGAAGTGGTGGGCATCCGCTCTATCGCCGACTTCATCGATCCGGCCCAGATCGACGAACGCGCTCGCATATCGACGCCATGCGCAGCGCACTCGACCAGGTCGATCCCGAGACGGTGGCCGAGGTCCCCTGGACCGCCCGCCGCAAGAACGGTGAGCAGCGCCGTTGCGTGGTGCGGGTACGGACGCTCCCGGTAGCCGGGGCCTCGCCTCGCCGGGGCGGGGCGGGCGGGAGGCGGGGGGTACGTGGTCGTGGCCATCGACGTGACCGAACGCGAGGAGCTGGCGGCCGAGCGCGAGCGTGCTCTACTCCGTGCAGCGAGGGAGGTGACGCAGTCGCTGATCGAGCAGAACGAACCGTCTTCGCGAGCTCACCCAGATGAAGGATGACGTCGTGGCCACGGTCTCCCACGAGCTGCGCACGCCGATCACCTCCATCCGCGGTTTCGTGGAGCTCCTCTTGGATGGGGTGCCCGAGCTCGAGCGAGGACCAGATGCGGATGCTGCGCACCATCGACCGCAACTCGGCCCAGCTGCAGCGGGTGGCCGAGGACCTCTTCGGCCGACCCCGGTGGTGGCCACGGGCTGCGGGTGGCCTTCAATGAGCTCGACCTGCGCCAGTTGGCCGAAGAGTCGGTCCACGCCGCCCAGACGTCCGCCACCACCGCGGGCGTCGAGGTCTCCCTTGAAGCCCGGCCCTTGCGTGCCCGTGTTCGGCGACTCGACCCGGTTGCACCAGCTTTTGGGGAATCTGCTGTCCAACGCCATCAAATTGCTCCCGGGGCGGACGGGTCCAGGTGGTGGTCGACGTGCTCGAGGACTTCGCCCGCCTCCTGGTGCAGGACGAGGGGCCCGGCGATCCCCGAATCCGACCGCCCCCAGCTCTTCGAGCGCTTCTACCGCTTGGCGGCGGCAATGGAGATGGGTGTGCCCGGCACCGGCCTCGGGCTGGCCATCGCCAAGTCCGTGGCCGAGGCCCACGATGGCTTCGTCGACATTGTGGACACCCCGGGCTGGTCGACCACCTTCCGGGTCTTTCTCCCCCTGCGGGCCTCCGCCGACTCCACCTTGGCCGTGCAGTCGACTCCGGCGTGAGCGCTCCCGAACAGGGAGTGGTTTACCGGCCGCCTCTCGGGCGATAAGAATGGCGCCCCGTGAATGACGCTGCAGGGCACCTCCGTCATTCCCGTTCCCGCGTTCGCCCGCTCTCCCGGGCG
The DNA here is from genome assembly GCA_963725395.1 of uncultured Acidimicrobiales bacterium. Classification (GTDB taxonomy): domain Bacteria; phylum Actinomycetota; class Acidimicrobiia; order Acidimicrobiales; family RAAP-2; genus Bog-756. Next base: position 132,722 of record CAVRYH010000010.1, read on the forward strand.
CTTTTGTGCGTGATGTCCCTCGTGACGGTGGGGGCAACCATGGTTGTCGCTTCCCCGACGGCCGGAGCGGACAGCGTCGGCCAGCGCGTGGGCGAAGGCCGCAGCCATCGCCGCCAGCCTGGCGGCGGCCCAGAACCAAATGTCCGCCCTCGGCCAGCAGTACGACGCCGCCGGTGATCAGCTCGGTCAGGTCCAGAACGAGATCGTCGCCACCAAGGCTGCCGTCGAGCAGAAACAGCGACAGGTCGCCCATGACAAGCAGCTGTTGGTGAAGCGGCCGTCTCCGCCTACGTGTCCGACGGTTCGGCGGTGGCGGACAACCCTCTCTTCTCCACCAACGAGACGACACAGGGTGCCGCGAACGAGTACAGCCAGATCACCTCGGGCGACATCAACGAGGCCGTCGCCAACCTCAACACGGCAAAGAACACGCTGTCAGCCCAAGAAGCACAACTGACGGCGCAAGAGCGACAGGCCCAGGGCGCCGTCTCGTCGGAACAGGCCGCCATTTCGGCCAATCAAGTGGTGGAACAACAACAGAGCGCCGCGCTGGCGCAAGAGAACGGTGAGATCGCCACCCTGGTGGCGCAGCAACAACAGGCGCAAGCCGCCGCGGCCGCGCAGAGCCGCCCGGGCCCAGATCGCCGCCGCCGCCGCCGCCCAAGCCCAACGCATAGCCGCCGAGAAAGCCGCCGCCTCGACCCAGCCGGCCAGCTCGCCCAGTGCCGGCACCACCAGTAGCGGAGGAGCTGCAAGCGGGAGAAGCGGCGGCGGTGGAAGAAGCGGAAGCGGTGGCGGAAGCAGCGCGCCCACGCCCTACGTTCCCTTACCCGTGGCCCCCGGCGGCGTCGGAGCCGTGTCTGCCGCGGAGACCCAACTCGGCGTGCCCTATGTCTGGGGAGGCGAGTCGCCCGGCGCCGGCTTCGACTGTTCCGGGCTGGTGCAGTGGGCGTGGCGGCAAGCGGGCGTGAACCTGCCGCGCACCTCGGGAGCGCAATTTGCCGCCTCCACGCCGGTCAGCATCGCCGATCTGGAGCCGGGCGACCTCCTCTTCTACGGTCCGAGTGGGAGCGATCACGTGGCCATGTACGTCGGGGGCGGAATGATGATCGAGGCGCCCGAAACCGGCGAGGTGGTGCACATCACGCCACTTCGCCTGGGTGGCTATGGCGAGAGCTTCGCCGGCGCCGGCCGACCGTAGTCGGCCGGACTCAGCGGACCGCGCCGGACGGGCTGCGCACCGACCAGCCCCGACCTCAGGGCTCGAAGAGCGTCGGCGTCTCCCGGCTAGGGCCGACCCGGGCGGGCGGGGTCTGACCGAGGTGGGCCCAGGCGCGGGCCGTCGGCACCCGCCCCCGTGAGGTGCGCAGGATCAGGCCGCACTGCAGGAGGAAGGGCTCGTAGGCGTCCTCAATGGTGTCGGTCTCCTCGCCCACACACTGGGCCAACGTGGTGAGCCCGATCGGCTGACCCCCGAAGCGGCTGCACAACGTCTCGAGGATGGCCCGGTCCACCTTGTCGAGGCCGAGCTCGTCCACCCCGAAGAGGTCGAGGCCCTCGGCCGCCGTGGAGCCGTTGATGGAGCCGTCGCCCCGGACCTCGGCGAAGTCGCGCACCCGGCGCAGGAGTCGGTTGGCCACACGAGGCGTCCCGCGCGACCGTTCCGAAATCCGTGTCGACCCTTCCCGGTCGATCTCCACGTCCAGTATGCGGGCCGACCGCTCGACGATGGCCTGGAGGTCGACCGGCGCGTAGAGGTCGAGCCGGCCCGACGAAGCCGAAACGGTCGCGGAACGGGCCCGAGACCAGGCCGGTGCGGGTGGTGGCGCCGACCAGCGTGAAGCGGGGGAGGTCGAGGCGGATGGAGCGCGCCGTCGGCCCCTTGCCGATCAGAATGTCGAGCTTGGCGTCCTCCATGGCCGAGTAGAGCATCTCCTCGACCGAGCGGTGCAGGCGATGGATCTCGTCGATGAAGAGGACGTCGCCGTCCTGGAGGTCGGTGAGGAGCGCGGCCAGGTCACCGGCCCGGGTCAGCACGGGGCCCGAGGTGATGCGCAGACCGGCGCCCATTTCCGTGGCCACGATCCCGGCCAGGGAGGTCTTGCCCAGCCCGGGGGCCCGGCGAAGAGGAGATGGTCGACCGCCTGCTGTCGCTGGCGCGCCGCCTGCAGCACGATGCCGAGATGCTCGACGAGCTGCGCCTGCCCCAAGAACTCGGAGAGCGAGCGCGGCCGCAGACCGGCCTCTTCGACCTCTTCCCCACCGCTGGCGACGACCGGAGCCACCAGCCTGGCATCGGGATCACTTCCGGCGTCCTCGTCCGCCGTGGCCAGAACCTCGCGGCGAGCCCTGGGGCTCACCGACTCGCCAGCTCGCGCAACGCCAGTCGCAACATCTCTTCCACCCCCACATCGTCGCGCAGGCCGTCGAGCGCACCACGGATCTCCTCGGGGGCGTAGCCGAGCTCGGTCGAGCGCGGCCCGCGCCTCGGACCGTGACGTGCGGCTGCTGGCGCCGCCGCCGGCCGACGTGCCGCTGCGCTCCAAAGAGAGGTCGGGCAGGTCCAGCCGGCTCTTGAGCTCGATGAGGAGGCGCGCCGCCGTCTTGCGGCCCACGCCGGGAACCGTGCACAACGTGTCCAGGTCGTCCTCGAGCACGGCCGTGGAGAGCGAGGCCGGGGAAAGCACCGCCATGATGCCCAGCGCCAACGCCGGCCCCACCCCGTGCGAGCCCAGGAGCACCTCGAAGCAGCGCCGCTCGTCGTCGTGCACGAAGCCGTAGAGCACGATGGCGTCCTCGCGGACATGGGTGTGGATGAACAGGGTGGCCTCGGCCGTGCGGTTGGTCATGAGGGCGACCGCGGTCGCCGGGGTCACCGCCACGCGGTACCCCACGCCGGAGACGTCGATGATCACCTCCCCGTCGCCCGAGCGCATGATGACAGTGCCGCGCAGAAGACCGATCACCGCAGTCCCTCTTTCTGCTGGCCCCTTTCGAGGCGCATCTTGGTTTTCCGATCATCCGCGTTTTCCGATCATGCCGGACTCGCCCCGCGAGCCAGGGCGGCCCCCATGGCACGCCGCAACGGCACCGTCGTCAGGTGGCACACGGCCAGGGCCAGGGCGTCGGCGGCATCCGGCGGGTTCGGGGGCACGGCCAATCCGAGCACGTTGGCCACCATGCGCTGCACCTGGTCCTTGGTGGCGGCCCCGTAACCGACCAGCGCCTGCTTGACCTCGTTGGCGGTGTACTGCGCCACCTCGCAGCCGGCCTCGGCGGCCGCCACCAGGGCCAGCCCGCTGGCCTGGCCGACCGACATGGCGGTCTTGACGTTGACCTGGAAGAAGACCCGCTCGACGGCGACCACATCGGGCTCGAACTCGGCCACCAGGGCCCGCAACTCGGTGTGGAGGATGAGGAGGCGCTGGGGCAGCGGTGCCGCAGGGTCCGTCTCGATCACCCCGGCGGCGCGGGCTCTCAACGCGCTGTCGGTCTCCCCCCGGCCCACCAGCCCGTAACCACAGCGAGAGAGGCCGGGGTCGATCCCCAATACGAACATGCGTTCGCAGCGTAGTCGGCTCGACCTCCCGACAGGGTGGACGCACGGCGCACCCGCTACTCCCCCACGAGCGCCACCAGCATCTCTTCGAGGTGTTCGTAGATCCCGAGATGCCCCTCGCCGCGACGCAGGACCAGGCGCGCCTGGGGCAGGTGCTCCTCCAGCCAGTACGCATGCGCCGGCGGCGACATCCGGTCCTCGTCCCCGTACCAGAGCAGCACCGACTGCACGATGGCGGCGATGTCGATGTCCCACGCCCCGATCCAGGCCACGTTGTCCCACCCTCCGCCCGCGGCACCCTGGCGGAGCCCCTCGCGCATGGAGGCGATGAGGGTGCCGCTCACCGACGGGTCGGCGAAGAGCTCCCGATCATGCATACTCAGAAAGGGCGCAAAACCGGACCGGGCGGCGTCATCCCCCCTACGTGTGGCCACCCGGAGCGGGGCGAAGCCCGAGGCGAAGATCTGCGCCGCCTGGGCGGGGTTGTCCGGGAGCAGCGCCAGCGCCCTGGTGTCGATCTCCGAGAGGCTCTCGATCGCCCCGGGGACCTCCTGGAACGGCCCGGCGCCCGAGGCGATCCCGATGCGCCGCACCCGCGGTCCGCCGATCGCGCCGGTGGCGAGGGCGAACGGTCCGCCACCCGAGAGCCCGAGCGTGGCGAAGCTCTCCACGCCGAGTTGGTCGACGATCCCGAGCGCACAGTGCGCCACGCGGGCCAGTCCGAACGGAGCGGGTGACGACCCGCCGTAACCGGGCCGGTCGAACGAGATCAACCGGACACCGGCCGCCGCCGCCACGTCGTCCGCATTGGCCAGGTCGAGCCGTGAGCCGGGGGTGCCGTGGAAATACACGACAGGAAAGCCATCGGGTTCCCCGGCCACGCGGACCTGCACCGTCCCGCTCGTCAATTGCGAATGCGCGCTCCGTCGCCGCCACAAGAAAACCCTACCGGTGCGCCCCGCTCCCTGGGATGCTGCCGCATGGACCTTCTTCAGGAATTTCCCCCCCAAGTTCTGCGCGAGTACGCCCTCTTGGCCGACGGCGAACGAGGAGCACTGATCGGGCCCCAGGGCGACCTGGCGTGGTTGTGCTGCCCGCGTTGGGATTCGGATGCCGTCTTCTCGACGTTGATCGGCGGTGCCGGCTGTTACGCCCTGACGCCACGGGGCCGCTACACCTGGGGCGGCTACTACTCCCCCCGGTCGCTGATCTGGAACAGCCGATGGGTCATGAGCGACGGGGTCATCGAGAGTCGCGAGGCCTTCGCTCTGCCCGCCGATCCCCACGTGGTGACCATCGTGCGCCGGATCCGCTCGCTCGAGGGCACGAACCGGATCAGGGCCGTCCTCGATGTGCGGGCCAGGTTCGGCGCCGAAGCCATGCGCGGCACCCACCGGTCCGAAGACGGCACCTGGACGGGACGCTCAGGCCCCATCTGGTTCCGCTGGACGGGTGTGCCAGGCGCTCATCGCGGCGGGGCCGGTCCTCTGAGCGCGGAACTCGAGATCAAGCCGGGACAGTCGCTCGACCTGGTGCTCGAACTGAGCGACACACCTCTGCCGAAGGACGCACCCGACCCGGAGGTGTGTTGGTCCGCCACCGAAGCGGCCTGGAGTCTTTCGGTTCCCGAGCTCGGCAACGGGGTACTTGGTCCCCGTGATGCGGAAATGGCGATGGCCGTGCTGAGCGGTTTGACGAGTACAGACGGGGGGATGGTGGCCGCCGCCACCATGAGCCTGCCCGAGCGCGCCCGGGCCAACCGCAACTACGACTATCGCTACGCCTGGATCCGCGACCAGTGCTACGCCGGGAAGGCAGTGGCCGTGCACGGGCACTTTCCGCTGCTCGACGCCGCCGTGTCCTTCGTTTCGTCGCGGCTCCAAGAGGACGGCCCCGAAATGAAGCCGGCGTACACGGTCACCGGCGGCGCTGTCCCCGACGAGCGAGCGCTCTCACACCTGGCTGGCTATCCCGGGGGCGCCGACAAGGTGGGGAACTGGGTCAACCAGCAGTTCCAACTGGACGCCTTCGGGGAAGCTCTCGAGCTGCTGGCGTCCGCATCGTCGGCGGATCGTCTCGACACCGAACACTGGGACGCCGTCGAGACCGCGGTCGCCGCCATCGAGCGCCGCTGGCAGGAACCGGACGCCGGGATCTGGGAACTCGACAATCAACGGTGGGCCCATTCCCGCCTGACCTGTGTGTCGGGACTATGCCGGCCATCGCCAAGGAAGCGCCGGGAGCCCAGTCGGGCCGCTGGAGCGGGTTGGCCGACGCTATCCTGGCCGACGCTGCGAAGGACTGCCTGCATCCCGACGGGCGGTGGCAACGCGCCCCTGGGGACCCGCGGATCGATGCAGCCCTGTTGATGCCGGGAATCCGCCACGCGCTGGCGGCCACGGACCCGCGCACCTCGGCGACTGTCAACGCGGTGGTCGCCGAGCTGACGGACGACGACTACGTGTACCGCTTCGCGCGAGGACACGCGCCCGCTGGGTGAAGCCGAAGGGGCGTTCCTCCTGTGTGGATTCCTGCTGGCCCTGGCGCTCGACCAGCGGGGAGACCACCTGGCAGCCCGGGCGGTCTTCGAGCGCAACCGCAGCGCGTCGGGCACACCGGGACTGTTGTCCGAGGAGTTCGACGTCGCCCAACGACAGCTCCGGGGCAACGTGCCCCAGGCGTTCGTCCATGCGTTGCTACTCGAGTGCAGCGCCACCCTCAGACCCGAAGCCCCACCACCCAGAACGGAGTAGATGGATATGGCCACACGAAAAATCGCCCTCGTTACCGGAGCCTCGGCAGGAGTCGGTCGGGCCACCGCGGTGGAACTGGCGAGGCATGGCTTCGATGTCGCGTTGGTGGCCCGAGGCGAGGAGGGTCTGTCCGCAGCGGCGGCCGAGGTGGAGGCAAAAGGGTGCCGGGCGCTGAGTCTGCCCACCGACGTGGCTGAGTACGACGCCGTTGATCGGGCCGCTTCACGCGCCGAAGAAGAGCTCGGCCCCCTCGACGTCTGGATCAACAACGCCATGACGACCACCTTCTCACCGCTCTCGGAGACCAAACCCGACGATTTCCGCCGGGCCATCGAGGTGACGTTTCTCGGACAGGTGTGGGGAACGATGGCGGCCCTCGAGCGCATGCGGCCCCGGGACCGGGGCAACATCGTCAATGTCGGGTCGGCGTTGGCCTTCCTCGGCATCCCCTTGCAGTCGCCGTACTGCTCGGCCAAGTTCGCCTGCCGGGGCTTCTTCGAATCCGCCCGAGCCGAGCTGCTGCACGAGGGCAGCCATGTCCGCCTCTCCATGGTGCATCTGCCGGCCGTCAACACCCCGCAGTTCAACTGGTGCCAGACGACGATGGATCGCCACCCGCAACCTGTCCCGCCCATCTACCAGCCGGAGATCCCGGCCAAGTTCATCGTCGAGGCTGCTCTGGACGGGCGCCGCGGCAAGGTCATCGGCTCCTGGAACAAGCTCCTGGTGGCGGCGGGACAGATGGCGCCCGGGGTGGGGAATCACTATGCCGCCCAGGGGGCGTGGGAAAGCCAGCTGGCCGACCTGCCCCTCCAAGACGACCGACCGGACAACCTCCGCCACCCGGCCGACGACACCAAGGACGCCGGGGCCCATGGGATCTTCGACGCCAAGGCGAAGGGATTCTTCGACCCCAGCTTCTTGAAGACGCTGCCCAACGCCGGGCGCACCTTCCTCAGCGCCGTTGTCGCCAACGCCCGCGACCGACCACGGCGATCGGCCGCCAGCCGGTGAAACTGTTCGACAACCCGCCGGCGGGCCGCACGCCCTCGACCCAACCGCCCTCGACCCAACCGCCCTCGACCCAACCGCCCTCGACCCCAACCGCCCTCGACCCGCCCGCCCCCGACCCAATGGCAGAGGGCGGCGCCGGTGCCCCTCGCGCTACGAGTCGCCTGGGGTGCGGCGCTCCTTGGTTCCCCCCGGACCGTGCTGCGCTGCTCCGGGAGCATCAACGTGGGTACCACGCCACTGCGCGTGATGCGGGTGTTGGGGGCCAGGCACCTGGTGCAGGCGGGTGCCGAGTGGGCCGGAGGCGGCCGGGCCCGCCAGATCGGCATGGTGGTCGACCTTCTCCACGCCGCGACCTCGGTCGCCTTCGCCGTCGTCGACCCTCGCTGGCGCCGCGCCGCGCTCACCGACACGGCGGTCACCGCCGGCTTCGTCGCCCTCGGTCTCAGCAACCGCTGACGCCGCAACCCCAGACGGCGCAGCCGCTGACGCCCCCGCAACCGCCGCCGCCGGCTGCCTCTCGCCCGACGCCGGCCCAGCGGGCCGGCAATCCGCGCTCAGCCCTCGAAGGCGGCCAGGACCTCGTCGGAGATGTCGGCGTTGGCGTGGACGGCCTGGACGTCGTCGTGGTCGTCGATCGCCTCGAGCAGCCGGAGGACCCGTTTGGCGTCACCTTCGTCGGGCACCGGGACCAACGTGGTCGGCTCGAGCGAGAGGTCGACCGACTCCGGGGTGATCCCGGCCTCGTCGAGGGCCTGGCGTACCGAATCGAGGTCGGCCGGGGCACAGGTGACGATCCAGTGCTCGCCGTTGTCCGACAGGTTCTCGGCGCCGCCCTCCATGGCGATCTCCATCACCTTGTCCTCGTCGTTGGTGCGGGCCACGCTCACGATGCCCTTGCGCTCGAACTGCCAGGCGACGGAGCCGGGTTCGGCCATGTTGCCGCCGTTCTTGTTGAAGACGTTGCGGATCTCCGAGCCCGTGCGATTGCGGTTGTCGCTCAACGTCTCGACCATGATGGCCACACCGGCCGGGCCGTAGCCCTCGTAGTTGATGGCCTCGTAGCGCACGCCCTCGAGCTCGCCCGTCCCCCGCTTGATCGCCTTCTCAATGGTGTCGAGCGGGACCGAGGAGCTGCGGGCCTTCTGGTAGGCGGTGCGCAAGGTGGCGTTGGCGTCCATGTCGCCGCCGCCCTCCCGGGCCGCCACCTCGACCTGGCGGATGCACTTGGCGAACACCTTGGCCCGGGCCTTGTCCTGTGCACCCTTGCGATATTTGGTTGTCGCCCACTTGGAGTGACCCGACATGTTCCTCCTCAAAACCGTACGAGAGATCGATTGTACCTGCAGCCCCCACTGGGGAAGGCTGGCCGGGACGGCGATGAGTTCGAGCCGGCCACGGCCGTCTGCCCTTCAGTGAGACCGGGTCGCCACCATTAGCCCCGGTCGGCAAGAGGAGAGTTCATGAGCTTGCCTGAGGTCGCCACCCGGGCCCAGTGGCTGGAAGCCCGCAAGGCGCTGCTGGCCCGCGAGAAGGAGTTCACACGCCAAAAGGATGTCCTCAACGCGGACCGCCGCCGCCTCCCCATGGTGGCCGTCGAGAAGGACTACACCTTCGAGGGGCCGGCGGGCACGATGACGCTGGCCGACCTCTTCGACGGGCACGCGCCAGCTGGTCGTTTACCACTTCATGTTCGATCCGGCGTGGGACGAGGGCTGCCCCGCCTGCACCGCCGGTTGCGACGAGCTCTCCCCGGACTGCTCGAGCACCTCGGCGCCCGCGACACCGCCTATGCCGTCGTGGCCCGGGCACCCTACGAGAAGATCGCCGCCTACAAGGAGAAACGGGGATGGACGTTTCCTTTCTTCTCGTCCAACGGCTCCGACTTCAACTACGACTTCCACGCCACCATCGACGAGTCCAAGGCACCGATGGAGATCAACTACCGGGCCCGGGCCGACCTGGAGGCGCCCGAGGCCAGCAAGCTCCACTGGATCCTCGAGCAGGAGCAGCCGTTCGAGAACCCCGGATTCAGCTTCTTCCTGCGCGACGGTGATGCCATCTTCCATACCAACTCGACCTTCGCCCGGGGCACCGAGGAATGCAGCGACTCCTACGGCATCCTCGACCACACCGCGCTGGGCCGCCAGGAGGACTGGGAGGAGCCCAAGGGGCGCGCCGACGATCCCCACCCCGCCGTTCCGGACTTCGCCGAGGGGACCGCCATCGGGGACTGAGGCGGCCTATTTCCTTTAGTCTGCCGAGCATGACGAACTCGGCCTCGGTGCTGCGTGATCTGGCCTCGGCCCCTCCCTCGACGAAGGCCGACGCGGCCGACCAGCCGTGGTCTGCGCCGGCGCTCCTTCCGCTGCCGGCCCACATCAAGATCGCCATCGTCGGCTCGGGCTTCTCCGGGCTGGCCGTGGCCGTTGCGCTCTCCAACGAGGGCTACGGGGACGACCTGCTCATTTTGGAACGAAGGTCGGGCGTCGGCGGGACGTGGCACGACAACTCGTACCCCGGCTGCCGCTGCGACGTGCCCTCGAACCTGTACTCGCTGTCGTTCGCCCCCAACCCGCACTGGAGCGAGACCTACTCCGCCCAGCCCGAGATCGAGCGCTACCTGCAACGGACCGCCCGCCAATTCGGCGTCCTGGAGAAGATCGCCTTCGATGCCGCACTCGAGCAGGCCCGCTGGGACGCCGACCGCGGGGTGTGGCACCTCGAGACCTCGCGGGGCTCGTTGACCGCCGACTTCTTGATCTACGGCGGTGGCTTGCTCTCCGAGCCGTTCACCCCGCCGCTCCCGGGCGCATCGTCGTTCGCCGGGACGACCTTCCACTCGGCCCAGTGGAACCATGCGCACGATCTGACCGGGCGCCGGGTGGCCATTGTGGGGACGGGGGCCTCGACCATCCAGTTCCTGCCGATCGTGCAGAAGTCGGCGGGCCAGGTGATCCTGTTCCAGCGCACGCCCCCGTGGGTCTTCCCGCATCGCAACCGCCCCACCAACGCCGTGGAGCGCACGGCCTACCGGCTGCTGCCGTGGACCCAGCGGGTGTCGAGGGCGCGCAACTACTGGATGGCCGAGGCGTTACTGGGGAACATGCTCATCCGCAACAGCCCGAGGCTGGAACGCCTCGAGAAATTGGCGGAGCGCTTCCTGGCCCGCCAGGTGCCCGATCCCGTGCTGCGCGCCAAGCTCACCCCGAGCTACACGCCCGGGTGCAAACGGCTCCTGCAATCGAACGACTACTACCCCGCCTTGCAGCGTCCCAACGTGACCGTCGAGACGGAGAAGATCATCGAGCTGCGCCCCGAAGGAGTGGTCACGGCGGACGGCACGCTCCACCGCGTCGACACCATCATCTACGGGACAGGCTTTCGCATCACCGACAACCCGATGGCGGAGAAGGTCCATGGCGCCGACGGCCGCTCGCTGAAGGAGTATTGGGCCGCTACCGGCATGCGGGCCTACTGCGGGACGACGATCCCCGGCTTTCCCAACTTCTTCATGATGGCCGGCCCCAACACCGGCATCGGGCACACCTCCCTCGTCGTCATGATCGAGGCCCAGGTGGCGCACCTGGTCGGTGCCCTGCGCGCCCTGCGCGACCGTGGGGCGGACGTCGTGGACGTGCGGCCCGACGTCCTCGAACGCTGGAGCACCGAGGTGCAGGCGAAAGCCGCGCCGACGGTGTGGAACTCGGGCGGGTGCTCAAGCTGGTACCTCGATGACGCCGGCCGCAACACCACGCTGTGGCCCGACTACACCTTTCGCTTCATCCGCAGGACCCGCACGTTCGACCCGGCCGACTACGTGCTGTCCTCCCGCCCGTCGTGAGGCGGCCCGCGCTCACACTGGCCGGCGCCACGGCTCTGGTCACCGGCGCCGGCAGCGGGATCGGCCGGGCCACGGCCCATGCGCTGGCCGCGAGTGGGACCACCGTGCTGTGCACCGACATCGACGAGGCGGCGGCCGAGAAGACGGCGGTCGAGTGCGGCGAGAGGACCGGCGCCCGCAGTGGCGCCGCCCCCCGGGCCTACCGCCTCGATGTGGCCGATCGGGACGAGGTCGACGCCGTGGCGGCGGCCGTGGAACGCCAGTACGGCGCCCTGACCGTGCTGGTGAACAACGCCGGCGTCGGCATGACCGGCTCGTTCTCCGACATGACGGCCGAGGACTGGACGTTCATCCGCTCCGTCAACCTCGATGGCGTCGTCAACTGCTGCGCTGCCTTCACTCCGCCCATGCTGGCGGCGCGCCGGGGCCAGGTGGTCAACGTCTCGTCGGGGTTGGCCTTCATGGCCACGGCCAGCGAGTCCGCCTACGGCGCCACGAAGGCCGCCGTGCTCCAGCTCTCCCAGTGCCTACGGGCCGACTGGTCCTCTCGTGGCGTCGGGGTGACCGCCGTCTGCCCCGGTTTCATCAACACCCCGATCGTCCACTCGGCCCGCTTCACCGGAGGCAAGGAGGACCCGGCCCGGCGGGCCCGGCTGGTCAAGGGCTTCGCCCGGGCTCACCGGCCGGAGAAGGTGGGCGACGCCATCGTCAAGGCCATCGCCACCGACCGCGCCCTGGTGCCGGTGGGGTTCGAATCGGTGCTCGGCTGGTACGCCCACCGGCTCACGCCGATCGCCTTCCAGCAGTTCGTCGCCCGCCTGAGCGGTCGCACCTGATGGCATCCCTCCACATCCCCCGCAGCCGTCGCAGCCTGCTTGCCTTCGGTGCCGCCGCCACCCTGGTGGGAGGAGCGGTCGCCTACCAGAAGGTGGCGGCCTCTCGGACCCGTGACCGGGCGGCGGCGACGCTCCCCGCCGGGGACGCCTCCCCGCGTGCCGACTTCGATGAGCTCGGGTGGGGCACGCTGGAGCCGCCCTCTTTGCGCAGCCTGGAGACCGAGGACGGTGCCGAGTTGGCCCTCTGGGACATCGGGGAGGGACCAACGGTGGTCCTCCCCCACTGCTGGAGCTGCACCCACGCCATCTGGATCCCGGTGGCCCGCCGTCTGGTCGAATCCGGTCACCGTGTCGTGCTCTACGACCAGCGGGGCCACGGGGCCAGCGGTCGGGGGACGGCGCCGTTGACCATCCAGACGCTCGCCGACGACTTCGCCGCCGTCCTGGCCGCGCGCGACGTCCACGACGCCGTGCTGGCCGGCCACTCCATGGGGGGCATGACCATCATGGGGTTGGCGGCCTACCACCCTGATGTCCTGGCGGCCCGCACCCGGGCCATCGTGCTGGTCGCAACCGCCGCCGCCGATCTGGGATCGGGCACCCTGGGCGCAGAGTGGTTCGCCGCCAATTTCATCGCATCGCCCGCCGTGTCGGCGGCGCTGCGGTCCGCGGCGGGCCACCGTTTCGTGCGCGGCGCCTTCGGTTCCGATCCGGCGCGGGCACACATGGACCTCACCCGCACGCTCTTCGCCGACACCATTCCCCACGTGCGCTGCCGGGTTCCTGTCCTCCATGAGCACCATGAACCTGTTGGAGGGCATCGCCTCCATCGGGATCCCCACCACCGTGGTGGTCGGATCACGCGACCGGCTCACCTCCCCCGCCCGCGCCGATCAGATGGTGCGGGCCATTCCGGGTGCCCGCCTCGTCACACTGCCCGGCCGCGGCCACATGCTCCCCCTCGAAGATGCCGACGCGGTGACCGAGGAGATCGTGCGCGCCGTCAAGGGCGGAACCGGAATCGAGCTCGGAAAACCGGCAGCCACGTAGCCGCCGCCCGCGGTCCGCATCCCCCGACGGCGCGACCGCATGCGGCAGAATCCCCCGATGGGTCTGGACATAGATTTCGCGTTCGACGTCGGCCAGGACGAGAAGCACCGGGTGGAATTCCATTGGGGCCAGCTCTTCGGCCGGGTCCGGATCACCGTCGACGACGTCGAGGTCGTGCAGCGCAACCGGCCCGTGCTCTTCGGGTCGACGGCGCGCCGCACGTTCGAGTTCTCCGTCGGCCAGCACGAGGTGCATGCCGTGGTCATCGAGAAGGTCAGCCACCGCTTCTTGGGCGGCGCCCGCAAGCAGACGTGCCAGGCCTTCGTCGACGGAGAGCTGGTCGGCGACTATCCGTAGAGGAGTATCGGCGAGTATCGAGGAGTATCGGCGCCTCCGCCTCGGTTGCACCCGGGTCGCAGGACGGTTGCCGTCGATGACATTGGACCCTCGGGCTTTCACTCCCATGGACGGGCCGTTAGGGTCCTGAACGCAATCGAAAAGGCAAATCCTCCGCGAGGAGGAGACGCAAAGCCACGGGACTCCCTGAGTCAGCCGGGCCGCCGAAGTAGCGCTCACACGTAGCTATTTTCCCGGCGGCCCCAGTTCCAGGGACCGAAGGGAAGATATGCGAAAGAACCGAAAAAACCAGTCAAAGACGAGCATTGCGCGCAAGTCGCATTGCCGCTTCCGCCACCAGTCTGGGCGTACTGATCGGAGTGGCCGGTCTCCAAACGGGAGCCTCTGCATTCACCGTCCCCCACCTACACACCGCGGCGCTCACGAAGGCTCTCGCGCAAAAAGAGCACCGCCGTCCGGTGACCGCCAACGTCGCCGGCCCGACCACGACGCCGACCACAACGACAGCAACCCCAGCAACCACACCAGCGGCGACACCGACCGCAACCGCATTTGGCAGCGCGGCAAGTGAACTCCAAGGCCGTCACGAAGTCCGTCACGCCAAGGCAGTACCGGCGTCCGGTGCCGCCCAAGTCCACGACCACCACGACCACCACCAAGCCGACATCGGGCTCCAAGACGACAGTCGGCGGGGGCACGTCGCCGACGACGACGACCACCACCACCACGACCACCACGGGCACTGCACCGCCCGCCGCGACCACCAATGGGGCCGTCCCTCTGGCGCCGTCCAGTATCGGCGCTCCTACCAGCATGGTCCTCGACGACGAGTTCAGCACAGGGTCGTTGAACACCGCGCTGTGGTCACCGGACTGGTTCGGCAGCGGCAACGTGGAGAACGGCACGATCATGTCGTCGAGCAACGTCTCGGTCGGGGCCAACGGGCTGGCCCTGACCCTCAGCGCCAACCCCACCGTCGGCGGCATGCCCATCGGTGGTATCGCGTGCTCCAACCCTGACGACGGGCAGCCCGGCCACACCGGGTTCCAGATCGCCCCGACGCCGGGCAAGCCGGTCTATGTCGAGTTCAAGGCGACCCTTCCCGCCGATACCGCCGGGACGGTCGCCAATTGGCCGGGCCTGTGGTTGAACGGGCAAACCTGGCCCGAAGACGGCGAGATCGACGTGATGGAGGGTGGGTACGGCTACACCGCTTACCACATCCACTACGGCACGGGCAGTGGGACTGCGCAAGGGGCCACCGTCAATGATCTCTCGGGCACCCACACCTACGGGGTGCTGTGGACCACCACAGGTGTCACCTTCGTCTACGACGGGGCCGACGTCGGCAGCCTGACCGAGGCAATGACCAGCCCCATGTACCTGTGCATGGAGAACTCCTACAGCAGTGTCGACCCCACCGTGCTGCCCGCCACCATGGACGTGCGCTACGTCCGGGTGTGGAACTAGCGAAGACCCCGCCTCATAAAGTCGGGACACGAGTGCCGGGCCTCTCCCGGCCCACCGGCCAAAGGGGTCACCGTGTCCGACACGCAAGATGACAGCCGCACAGAGACCGGATGGGGCGCCCCGCGGTCAAAGACGGTGACCTGGTACGACCCGATGGTCCACGCCCGCGGCGTCCACCCTGAGCGGCCTCGATTTCCTGTCCGCCGTCCGCGACGGCACCCTGCCACGCCCCCCCATCGCCCAGCTCATGGGGTTCACCCTGGTCGAGGTGGCGCAGGGTCTGGCCGTCTTCGAATGCACCCCGGACGAGTCCGTCTACAACCCGATCGGCGTGGTCCACGGCGGCCTCGTCTCCACCTTGGCCGACAGTGCGGCCGGGTGCGCCGTGCAGAGCTCGCTCGAAGCCGGCGTGGCCTACACCTCCATCGACATCAACGTGACCTTTCTCCGGGCGGTGACCAAGGACAGCGGCCTGATCCGGGCCACCGGCCGCCTCACCAAGCCGGGCCGCAAGGTCGCCTATGCGACGGTCGAGGTCACGGATCCCGCCGGCAAGCTGCTGGCCCAGGCCACCAGCAGCTGTCTCATCATGGACAACCGGAATGCCAGTTAGGTCGGCCGGCGGACGAGGACTCCCTTCGAGCTTCATGTCTCCGTCACCTTCATCGCATTAGATGTTGGTATCAGTGGCGCCATGGCCCCACACATGCCTGCCTGGTGCCCGCACATCTCAGCCCGCACTGGGAAGGCTCCAAGGAAGTCCGCCAGGTGGTCACCACAAGATGTTTGGCAGGGAACTGACTGGCGATTCCTTGCGAGAGGAGCAGAAGGAAACAGTGACCGGCCCGAGGGCAACGGATGAAGTCGACGAACTACTCGATCACTCGGGGATCGAATCACGAGATTGGAGTGGTGCGATGTCGCACACTTTCTTCGGCAACCTGAACGGCGTCTACACGTTGGATTGTGACAATGTCCCCTCGGAAAGCGAGATTCGGGACGCGTTGCGTCTACGAGTGATGCGCGACTGCGGACGATCTGGAAAACGTGGTCGACGACACGGTGCTCACGGCATGGCACGGGGGATGGACACGGTGAGGGTATTGGAATTTCTCCGGCCGACATCTGCTGGACCTCGAAGAACAAACCCACCAGACACCTGGGTCGAGCCTGCGTCAATGTGCGAACTCCCGGCAATTCAGGATCGAGAACCTGGAACGGAGTGGCCTATTGAGCTCTTGCGGGTTACGACCGCATCGTTCGGACCTTGACCGAGATTGATCCCGAGGGGATGAACTATGAAACAAGAGGGCTCTCCCCTTTCCCGCGGTGACGTGCCACACTCTTGAGAGTGGGAAGGACAATGCGGTGAAGAGCGCTGGCACCGACCATCGTCCCCGGCTATTTCGCGCCATCACTGCCTGGGCTGATCGCGGGGATATGACCAACCACCACGTCACCGCAACGTCCAAGGTGGGGCGTCTCGCGCCGCAGTGCTTGGAGCAGGCGACGGGTTGATCACCAACGTGTCCTTGATCCTCGGGGTGGCCGGCGCCAGTACGTCGGCGTCTACCGTGCGCCTGGCTATGCCGGGTGGCCTTGACCCCACGGGCTACGTGAAGGGATGGGCCGCGCAACGCGTGACTGGGTGCGCTGGCGTCGACCGCGATAAGCGGAGCGATCATCAACGCCGCAGGTGACATTGCCAGTTTCGGCGCAATGGCGCACTCACAAGCCTTCCGGGTCGGCATTGTTGATCCATTCGCACCGAGCCAACTGGCCTGCGTCGTCGAGCTCACCGGATCCATCGCGACATCAGGTACCGCCGAACGTGGCAACCATCTGATCGACCCTCATTCTGGCCGCCCAACGGCACGGGTCGCCTCCGCCAGCGTCAGTGGGCCAGACCTCGGCTTGGCCGATGCCCTGGCAACGGCGGTCGCAGTCGCTGGAGAAGAGGGTCTCAGGCTTGTCGAGGCTCTCGATGACTACGAAGCGCTCATAATCGGCTTCGATGGAACGATACGACGGACGGAGCATTTTCCATTGGCCTCGCCAGTCCACCTTCAGAAGTGAGGCACAGCCCGGCGCGACTGGACGGTTGTCACCTGGCGTGCGATGAAGGTTGCGAATCGAGAGGGACAAGATATTCCTGCGCTGGGTGGCTGCCGGCTGCCTGATACACATGCTCAGTCTGCTCGCCGGGTCCGGGTGCACCCGAAGAGCGGTGCCAGCGCACTTCCATGCGAGCCCCGCCCAGCGCCGCCGCCCCGACATGCCACTCGCCCCCAGTGGCCTCTACGACGGCGTCGCCTATAGCAAGACCGAGTCCGGCGCCATTGCCCTCGTCGGTGGCCCGGTGGAATCTGTCGAACAGGGAGGCGCGCTCCTCGGCCGGAATCCCAGGCCCGTCGTCCTCGACCGCCAAGCTCACCCGGTGCCCCTGCACGCTGACCGTAATCACCACTACTCCCCCGTCTCCGGCATAGCGGCAGGCGTTGTCCACGAGGACGCCGGTGAGGCGGTCAATCCACTCGGGAGGGGCGTTGATCCACGGTTGCCCTTGACCCTGCGTGAGCACCGAAAGCGAAATGCCGCGCGTGCTGCGCGATGCCGTCAAATCGGTCGGCACACGCCATGGCGATCACCGAAAGATCTACCGGCTCGTCTCCCGGTGGTGGCGGTTCCGCGTCAAAACGAGAGAGCCAGAGGAGGTCCTCAACTATGTGGCGGAGACGCAGGGCCTCCCGGCTGACCCGTCCCAACGTGTCGCGGTAGTCATCGACGCTGCGGCGAGCACTGAGGCCCAGACTGACTTCAGCTTCGATGACACTCAGCGGTGTCCGGAGCTCGTGGGATGCGTCGGCTGTGAACTCGAGCTGGCGACGGCGCTGACAGCTCCACCGGGCCGGCCGCCTTGACCCCGATGAGCAGGGTGCCGAAGAAGACGGCGAAGAGGAGCACTGGGCCGGCTATCAGCTCCAGGGCGACGACGTCGGATCTGGCGTGATCTGTTTCGGCCAGGCTCTGTCCGGCCACAATCCAGGTCCGGCCGACGCGGCCGTGCTTCCAGCTGGAAGTCGCGACCGCCGAGGCGGGCCGCCGCGGATTGGTGCCCCGGCGACCAGGCAGCCGCCGACAGCGTGGGTGCCCCAGGTGTGAGGGTCCGGGAAGATCCCGACTGGTCGACAGCCCACGCGAACACCGGGGCATCGTCCGCGTCATGCGCGTTCGCATAGGAGGCCAGAGATGCGGCCGCCGACGGATTGGTGACCATTTCGTCCAGCCGTAGTTGGAGTTTGGTGTCGATCTGCGCAACCAGTCGTTGCCGATCGACGACGTCAAATCCGGCACAGACGCAGACGTACACAGCCATGATGATCAGCGTGGCGGTCGTGGCCACCCTGGCGGCGTGAGCCACATAGGGCCGTCGCCACCAGCGGATGGCTCTCATGGGGACACGATCCGGTACCCCAACGCCCTTACCGCCTGGATCTTGGCACCGCTGGCGACGATCTTTGCCCGCAACCGGGCCAGGTGGACATCGAGTGTATTGGAGCCAAGGGCATCGGCCTCATGGTCCCAGACCGCCAGCGCGATGGTGCGCCGGGAGACGACCGCCGGCGATCGCTGCAGCAGGACTTCCAAAAGTGCCAGTTCGGTGGCGGTGAGGGCAGGGCGGGTGGAACCGATCCGCACCTCTCTGGTCACCGTATCGAGCGTCAGGTCCCCTACCCTTATCTCGCGTGACTGTATGGCTTCCCCGCGTCGCTGCAGCGCTCTCACGCGAGCCAACAACTCGGAGAAATCGAAGGGCTTCACGAGATAGTCATCGGCACCTTCGTCCAGGCCGGTGACCCTGTCGCTCGCGGCGTCTCGCGCGGTGAGCATCAAGATTGGTAAGGAAGATCCCCGGCGGCGGAGGCGCTGAATGACCTCGAGACCTGAGACCTTGGGCATCCGCCAATCGAGAATTGCGACTTCGTACTCGTAGGTGTCGAGATACTGGAGAGCCTTCTCTCCGTTCTCCCGCGACATCCACGGCGTAGCCGTTCTCGCGAAGGCCCCGCTCCAAAACGGAGCGCAGCCCATCATCGTCCTCGGCCACCAGGACTCGCACGCTCTCTGTCTTACCTGTCGAATGTGACGCGAGGATGACGCGGTCCGACTCGGCCGCACAATGAGCGCGACTGGGGTTGCAGGACAGTGATCAATGAGAATCCGGTCGCCTTCATGCTGACGTCATTTTCAGTTCATAGGGTCGAGAGATGTCCCGAGTCTCCATTCTGCCAGTTTCTTCCTGGATAAGGCTCCATCCTGGGCCAACGCTCCTCAGCACCATCTCTCGGCAAGCCCAGTCATTTCACGGGCGAGTTACAGGAGTCCTTGAGCAGATCGACACCTTCAGCACCTCGGATGTGATTGCCTCGACCACGGAGCGCCTGCAGCGCCGATGAAACAACAACCAAAACCTCACCATTCCCCCGCGGCGAGACCGACGCGCCCATTTGCGGGTGAGTCGTCTGACCCGAGCATCTCTCATCGCGGCCACCGGTGCGACGGTGCTCATCGGGGTTGTCGTGGCCAAGGAGCACCCGGCGAAAAGTACTTCGACCTTGTTGCCTTCGACGACAACCACGGTCCCTTCGACTCCGACGTCATCACCTACGACGGAAACCACGCCATCGACCACGCCATCGACCACCTCGCCGCCCACCGTGGGGTTGGCCCCATCTACTGGCACCCCACAGACGACTCCGAGCACGACCCCTCCGACCACGACCACGACGAGTCCTCCGCCCACTACAACCACGACCCGTCCGGTCGTCACTTCAGGGGGCACGTCGCGATGACCGAGATCGCGGTCCC
>CAVRYH010000011.1:0-25983 GCA_963725395.1 uncultured Acidimicrobiales bacterium
ATGTGGTGGGCGCTACCGGACTCGAACCGATGACCTGCTGGTTGTAAGCCAGCTGCTCTACCAACTGAGCTAAACGCCCGCTCCCGGCTCCAGGAGAGCCCAACGTAGGGTAGCGCTCCGCTCGGGGTCCCCTCAGGGCGAGGCCTCGCCGGTGACCGGAGCGTTCAGGCCGTGCACGGCCAAGGACTGGAAGTAGCTGGCGTCACCATAGGAATACACCGAGCCGTTTGATGCGGCGAGCCAGTACCCGCGGCCACCCGGGGCGGTAGCGACTCCGACCACAGGATCCTGTGTGACGATGCCCTGTCCGGGAACGGATCCGAGGTAGGGCGCATTGCCGAAGGTGAACACACCCCCGTCGGCGGCGACCAACCAGTAGCCTCTGCCGTTCGGGGTCGAAGCCATGCCGGTGACCGGCTTGGCCAGATGGTTTCCACCTGTCGATCCGAAGAACCTGGCGTCGCCGAAGGTGAAGACGCCGCCGTCGGCCGCCACTTCCCAGTAGCCACCACCGTCCGGGGTTGCGGCGATCCCCACCACCGGTTGGTTGAGGTGGTGGCCACCCATGGACCCGTGGAACCCGGCGTCGCCGAAGGTGAAGACACCGCCGTCGGCCGCCACTTCCCAGTAGCCGCCACCGTCCGGGGTTGCGGCGATCCCCACCACCGGTTGGTTGAGGTGGTGGCCACCCATGGACCCGTGGAACCCGGCGTCGCCGAAGGTGAAGACACCGCCGTCGGCCGCCACTTCCCAGTAGCCGCCACCGTCCGGGGTTGCGGCGATCCCCACCACCGGTTGGTTGAGGTGGTGGCCACCCATGGACCCGTGGAACCCGGCGTCGCCGAAGGTGAAGACACCGCCGTCAGCCGCCGTTAGGTACAGGCCCTGCGCGGAGGGTGGGGGAATCGTCTGCTCGATGAGGGGCTCGAAGGCACCATCGGTGCCGGAATAGGAGGCGCCTGCCGCCCAGCATTCCGTCTGCCTCAGGCAGGTGACCGTGGCGAGGAGGCTGATCGCCGTGACTGCCGGTGTGGGGTCGATCGACCACGTGGTTCCATCCCATGATTCGATGAACGAGGTGGGCTGGAATTGGGCGCCTCCCCCGCCGCCGAAGGGACCGGCCGACCCGACCGCCCAACACTGCTGTGCGGTGAGGCAAGACACACTGTTGAGGATGCTGCCATCGCCGACCGCCGGGACTGCGCTCGGCACCTCCACCCAGGTGGATCCGTCCCAGTGCTGCAGGAGCGTGGCATCGGCGGTTCCGGCGCTCCCGGTCGTCGAGCCCGATGCCCAGCAGTCCGAAGCAGTGACGCAGGTGACGCCGGTGAGATACCCACCCTCGGGGCTGGATGCTTCGAACCCGGGGACCACCGACCAGGCGTTTCCGTCCCAGTGCTCAATCAGGCCCTGGTCGCCGACGGCCGCCGGCCAGATGGGGAGGAAGTTGGGGTTCTGCTGAACCGGTCCGGCGGCACCGACCGCCCAGCAGTTCGAGGCAGTGACGCAGGTCACCGCATCGAGCTGGTCGTAAACCTGCCCGGACGGCGGCGCGGGCACGATCGACCACTCGGTGCCGTTCCACTGCTCGATGAGGGAGTTGAGGGCACCTCCGTTCTGGTCGGTTGAGAAGCCCACCGCCCAGCAGTTCGACGACGACAGGCAACTGATCCCTTCGAGGAATCCGCCGACCGCCCCCGCTGGTATCGGGCTCGGGACGACGCTCCACGAGGACCCATTCCACAGTTCGGTCACGGTGCCGACCGAGGAGCCTCCGCCAGGACCCGTGGCGCCACCGACGGCCCAGCAATCCGATCCGGTGACACAAGTCACGGCGAAGAGGACCCCGCCGCCACTGGCGGGGTCGGGGGCGGGGACGACGGACCAGGAGGCGCCGTTCCATTCCTCGACGAGGGGCCCGGTGGTCCCGCCGTTGGACACCCCGGCCCCCACCGTCCAGCACTCGAAGGCGCTGGCACAGGTCGAACCGAGGAGCAGATTGTTGGCGCCGCTCCCGCCGCTGACCGCTCCCGCCGCGATGATGGTCCACGTCGGGGGAGCGGCGGCCGCGACGGAACCGGCGGAGCAGCCCAACAGGGTTGCCACCATGACGACGGCGACGCAGGCCGGCGCGGCCTTGCGCATCATCGCCCTACCCCCCACCCGGGCCGACGGACCATGTCGCCGCGGCCCATCCGGACGATTCCGACCATGACAGGAGTGTCTCAGTTACCCCGAGGTTCCGGGTGGATGGGACCGCACACTCCGTGCGGGGTGCCGTCAGGACCCGGCTGCACCCTCGATCAGTTGGTCGAGCAGCGACCGGGTCGCGGCGGCGACCGGGGTGCGGCGGTCCCCGTGATCCAGGGTCACGAGTTCCCTCCCCTTCGACTCCCCCACCACGGCACCCGCCTCCAGGCAGATCAACATGCCCCCCAGGTAGTCCCAACTGCCGAGCTCGGACCCGCCAACGACGGCATAGCCGTCCAGTGCCCCCTCGGCCACGGCGCAGAGGTCGAGCGCCGCTGCTCCGAGGCCCCGGTACTGGTTCCAGCCGAAGTAACGGTGGGGGTAGCCGGAAAAGCCCACGATGGCGTGGCCGAGCGCGTCGCACGAGGACGCATGGATGGCAACGCTGTCACGCCGGGCACCGCCGCCCCGAATGGCGTCGAACCGCACGCCCGACGCCTGGTTGACGACCAGAGCCACCCGCGGACCCTCCGCATCGACGGCGCACAGGCTGGTGGCATACCACGGGAGGCCCCGTGCGGCATTGGTCGAGCCGTCGACCGGGTCGAGCACCACCACCAGCGGCCGGTCGACCCGGTGGGACCCCGACTCCTCGGACATCACCCCCAGCCCGGCTCCGTCGAGCACGGCCAGGGCGGCATCGTCGGCGGCCAGGTCGGATCGATACTGACCGGCCCGGGTGCCGGCCGGACCCCAGTCGCTCAGCCCATCCAGGGCCCGGGTGACCGCATCCGCCGCGGCGACAAGGACTTCGAGGAGGCTGTCGTCGTCCATGACTCGACGTTACCGGAGCGCGCTGGGACCGGTAGGCTTGCCGTCCTGTGGCAGTCATCGATGTGGCCGGGTACGTGGCCGACCTCAAGGACCATTCGGTCGACCATGGTTTTCATGTCCACGACGAGCGCCATTTCGTAGAGACCTACTCGCTCCGTCAGGTGTGGGAGGTCGAGCTCCACCCCGAGGACGGCTGCGGCGGACCGCTCGACCTCCACCTGGCACTCGAGGTCGATCCCCGGACCCTGCTCTCGTTCGAGGACGCCGTCTTCGGTCTCCCCGAGGACGAGGAGCCCCCCGACGAATTCCACTTCCCCCTCACCTTCACCTGGGCCCTTCCTCCGCTGCCCCACGGCCCCGACCTCCTTCGCCTGGCCATCGACCTGGCCGGCGTGGGCGGCATCGAGCTCCCCTTGGAGGTCTCGGCCATCGATTCCTACGCGTCGGCCACCGATGCCGCTGAACGCCGGCTCAACATCGTGGCCCGGTCGCCGGTATCACTCACCCGGATCCTGGCCGGTGAGGAGATGATGTGCGAGGTGTTCGACCGCTGCCTAGCGGTCAGTCGCTACCTGCTCGACTCGGCCGGCAGCTGGCTGGGGTGATGCCGTTCACCACCGGCGGCCGGTTGGGTCGGCTGGTGGCCACCGGGGCCCTCACCATTGCCGTCGGCATCGGGCTCAGCGCCTGCGGCAACAGCGGTAACGACCTGGCCCAGCAGGCGTGCTCCCATATCGACCGCTCCATCGGGTTGCTCGAGCAGGCCGCACGATCGCCCGACGCGGCAACTGCCGCCGGGCTTCGCCAGACGGCCTACGACCAACTCCGTGACGCCCTCCCCATCGCCGCCGAGGCCGCCTACCACGACGGGCAGTACCAGGCTCTCATGACCACGGTCTCCGAGAGCGGTCGGGTGCCGGAATCAACCCTGGTCCCGGCGCTCCAGGCGCAGTGCCAGTCGGTGGACAGCTCTCCGTTCGGCCAACCGCCTCCACCGTCGTCCATCCCCCCGCCGGCTCTGGTCGCCCCGTCGCCCTGATCCGGCGGCGGATCGGTCGGCTCCCGGGGCGTCTCCGCTGGGCACAGCCGGCCGAAGGCGGTGGGTGCACCAATGACAGGGGACGCGGGAATTTTCAGGGGCCCCCGGCGGTGGCACTCGCTGTCGGAGCGGTGGCACCCGAGGTCGAGGTGACCGTCGACGGGCTCGAGAG
This sequence comes from uncultured Acidimicrobiales bacterium, assembly GCA_963725395.1. Taxonomy (GTDB): domain Bacteria; phylum Actinomycetota; class Acidimicrobiia; order Acidimicrobiales; family RAAP-2; genus Bog-756. The sequence continues at coordinate 4,236 of CAVRYH010000011.1, forward strand.
GTCACGACCGGCCATCTGGAGACGGCCCACCCTGACCACCTCGGGCAGCACGTGGGCATCGAGCCACTGCCCGGCCGCCGGTGTCGGGGCGATATGGACACCGTCACCATCCCTGACCTGGACCCCGTCGAACGACATGGTGAAGACGCCGCCCGGGCACAGCTCGCTTCCGAGGTTTCCGAGTTCGACGGTCGCCGGGTGCTCGACCGCCACCTGCCTGGCGATGGCGTTGTACTCGGCCAGTCGGGTGGCCGAGTCCTCGGGCCAGGGTTGCCCGTTGTCCTGTTCCCCCGAGTCGTAGCACGGTGACGTCTCCAGCACCATGAGAGCACCGGTCGAGGTCGCGACCTGCACGGCCTGTTCCAGGGACTGCTTGAGGTCGGCGTCGAATGCCGGTTCACCGATATGCACCCAGTGGCCTCCGATGAGGCGGTTGTGGACCTCCCAGCGACCGGCCAGGACCACGACCACATTGGGATGGAACTGGGCCAGGTCCCCGCGCCACAGCGCCGGCCACTGGGCCGATGCTGGACTCGAGGTGTTGCAGGCCGGCGCCGTGTCGTAGTCGACACCGTGTTCCTCGTACTGGGTGCTCCGCACCACACCGCAGCCGACGATCGCCCCGTTGTCGATGTCGACGTCGTAGGTGTCCTGCGGCTGGCTGGCCAGCATGGCGAAGCCCATGCGCCAGGCCACCGAGTCCCCGAAGATGGCCACCCTCACCGGAGGACCGCTGTACTCGGCACCGACGACGTGCACATCGCTGGCTGCCTCCGCCGTCGCCGGCAGGGTGGCCACCACCGTGACGAGTACCACCCCAACGAATGCCCCGGCCGTGGCCAGCCAGGCTTTCCATTCGGTCAGGGACCGCATGCTTCCTCGCCTGACCGGCTCCTCCACCAGGTAGTAGGAGCCGGTGGCCACGACCAGGGTGACGGCGATCCGGACGGTCAGCAGGGGGTAGCCGTAGAGATGCATGCGGGCACCGTCCAGCAGATCGAACAGGGGGAAGTGCCACAGGTACGCGCCGTAGGAGATCATCCCGACGTAGCGGAAGACGGGATTGCCCAGGGCCCGGGCGAGGGAGCCGGCCTGGGCAGTGACGGCGGAGAAGATGACCAGGGCCACCCCCAGGGCGAAGAGGAGGTAGCCGCCATCGAAGAGGAATGACGACGGTCCCGAGACCCGGGCCCACAGGAAGAGCCCAGTGGCCAGGGCCATCCACCCGAGAACCTGGAAAACTCCCCGGACCAGGTGTGAGTCGATTTCCCAGGCCGAGATGGGCTTGATGCCGGGGCCCCGCTTCCGGTGGAAGTCGCGCCGGAGGGTCGGGGGAGGCAGGGACCCAGCCGTACCGGCCGACGGATGGGCTCGACGGGGCCGGCTGCCGGCGGCCACAGGACGATCCGAGGCCAGGGCCACCGGCCGATGCTGGGCCCACATGGCCATGCCGATGGCCAGCGCCGCCCCGACAAGGATGTCCTGGCTCCGGGTGTCGGTCCCCTCGTAGACCCGCATGAGCGTCGCCGCCCCGTGGTACGAGAGCCGCATGTCGATGGCTGAGGCCAGCGCCCCGACCACTGCGGTGGCGAGGACGGGCCACAGCCGCCTCGATGGCCGGAGCCGACGCCCCAGGTGGAGCATGAGCAGTACGACCGGGGGCCAGACGATGTAGAACTGCTCCTCGATCGAGAGCGACCACATGTGCGCCAGCGGTGAGGTCTGCGCAGTCTGCACGAAGTAGTTGCTGCTGCCGAAGATGAAGTGCCAGTTGGCCACGTAGAAGAGCGTCGAGAGCGAGTCGAGCCGCAGGTTGGCGAACTCCCCCGCCGAGGCGAAAATCTTGGCGTAGATGGCCACGGCCAGCAGCATCACCAAGAGGGCGGGAAGGAGGCGGCGAGCGCGACGCGTCCAGAATTGCCCGAGCCGGATGGTCAGCCGGGTCGCCCACTCCCCCAGCAACAGCGAGGTGATGAGGAACCCGGAGAGCACGAAGAAGACATCGATCGTGAGGAAGCCCCCACTCAGTGCACCGCCGTGGTACAGCATCACACCGAGCACAGAGAGCGCCCGCAGGCCGTCGAGGGCCGGCACGAACCCGAACCTGATCGGGCGGCCGCGAGCCACGCGTGTGGCTGCGTGCGGGCGGGGCTTCTTGGTGGCCGCGTGGATGCCAGAACTCATCGGGTCGGGTGCCTCCGGACACACCGGCGTCGTCCAGCCGGTACGGACGACGGGTCGCTCATTCCATGATCGCAGATCAGGGCGCATTTACGCACGCGCAGGCCCTCTCGTGCGATGCCCGTCGACGGTGGGCGACCCACGGCCCCGGGGCAGGGCGGCCGAGCCGTCCCGACCGCGGCCCGGCCGGATCTCACCCGGGCGGAATGTGGTCGGGTCTTACGACTTCGGGCTGTACCCGGCCGGCAGGTTGATGGTCTTCTTCTCGAGGAAAAGCTCGAGCCCGTCCTCGCCGAACTCCCGGCCGACGCCGGAGGCCTTGTACCCGCCGAAGGGGGACGAGAAGTCGATGGGGATGTTGGAGTTGACCATGTAGGTCCCGGTTCGCACCTGGCGGGCGACTGCCACGCCACGGTCGTCGTCGGCGCTGAACACCGCACCACACAATCCGTAGTCGGAGTCGTTGGCGATACGGACGGCGTCGGCGTCGTCGTCGTAGGGGATCACCGACAGGACCGGTCCGAAGATCTCCTCCCTGGCGATGCGCATGCTGTTGTCCACGTCGACGAACACGGTGGGCTCGACGAACCAGCCCTTGTCGATCCCTTCGGGCCGGCCGCCTCCGACCGCGACCTTTGCCCCTTCATCCTGCCCGACCCGGATGTAGTCCTCCACCCTGACGCGCTGGCGTTCCGCCACCAGGGGCCCGACCTCGGTCGACGGGTCGAGTGCGTCTCCGACCTTCATGGCCCGGACCTGCTCGACGAGTGCCTCGGTCACCTCGTTGTAGCGATCACGGGGAGCGAGAATCCGGGTGAGTGAGATGCACGCCTCGCCGTTGTTCATGATGGCGTTGGGGAGCATCAGCGGGATCGACTGCGCGAGATCGACGTCGTCGAGCAGGATGGCGGCCGACTTCCCGCCCAGTTCGAGGCTGACCCGCTTGAGATTGGCCCCGCAGGCTGCACCGATCTTGCGTCCGGCCGCCGTCGAGCCGGTGAACGAGACCTTGTCGATACCCGGATGGTTGACGAGATGCTCGCCGACCTCGCGTCCGGCGGGGACCACACTGAGGACCCCCTTGGGCAGACCCGCCTCGGTGAAGATCTCGGCCAGGACGTTGGCGTCGAGCGGCGTCTCCGGTGCCGGCTTGAACACCACCGTGCTGCCCGACAACAGGGCGGGCGAGAGCTTGGCGCACGCCAGGAACAGGGGGACGTTCCACGGGGTGATCGCCGCCACCACACCGACCGGCTCCTTCGACACCATGACCGGTCCGAGGAGGCCGTCTTTGACCGACTCGAAGGCGAAGGTCGAGCCCAGTCCGGCGTAGTAGTCGAGGATCATGGTGGGCGCCAGGACCTGGGCCATGGTCCCCCACGAGATGGGCGATCCCATCTCGTTGGAGATCAGTTCGGAGATGCCCTGCATGTCGTTGCGGATGGCCTCGGCCACCTTGGTCAGCACCGCGGCCCGCTCGGAGGGCGACATCCGGGGCCAGGGCCCCTTGTCGAAGGCCTCACGTGCGGCGGCCACGGCGCGGTCGACGTCGGCGTTCTGGGCTTCGGGCACCCGGCCGACGAGCTCCTCGGTGGTGGGCGACACCACGTCGAACACCGCCGATGACGACGGCTCCACCCACTCGCCTCCGATGAACAGACGGTCGTACGACTTCATGGTCCCTCCCTGGCTCGAAACGGGCATCCGGCGGCCGGCCCGACCCCGGGACGCAGGTCGGCCGACGTGCGCCGACGCTGGGATTGTAGCCCGCCCGTGGCCGATCTGACGCCCCGTCACCTCCCAGGTGGCTACGCTCCCCTGGCGACCACCGATCCCGACGGCGCCCCCGGCTCCCACCGCTACCCCAGCTTGGAAGGACCCACCGATGCTCTCCCCCCTTGACGACTACCCGGTCCACCAGATCTCGGAGCCCATGCGTTTCGTCGGGACCTCGGACCGGAACTTCTACGACCGTTACTACTTCAACATCCACGGAGCGGAGGGGGTCCACGGCAGCGACGACGAGCTCTTCGCCGTGATCGGGTTGGGCCAGTACCCCAATCTCAGCGTGGCCGACGCCTTCGTCTCGGTGCTGTGGGGCGGCGAACACCGCGTGGTCCGCGCCTCGCGGACCCTCGGGGCCGACAGGATGGACGCATCGGTCGGCCCGGTCAGGGTCGATGTGGACAGGGGGCTGGAACGCATCAGGGTGGTCGTGGAGCCGAACGAGTCGGGCATCGAGCTCGACGCCGTCTACCTGGGGTTCTCCGAAGCCCATCTCGAGGCCCGCCACTTCGATCGGCAGTTCACCCGGGTCACCTTCGACTCGACGCGATTCGCCCAGGTCGGATCGTGGGAGGGGACGCTCAAGGTGGGGGACCGCCGCCTCACGCTGACCCCGGGTCGGTTCTGGGGATCGCGCGACCGTTCGTGGGGGGTGCGTCCGGTCGGCGAGCCCGAGCCACCGGGCATCCGGGCCACCGATACCGAAGGCGGGTTCTTCTGGATCTACGCCCCGGTGCGCTTCGAGGACCACGCCGTGGTGACCATCATCCAGGAGCGGCCGAGTGGCGAGCGGATCATGCAGGACGCCCACCGCGTGTTCCCCCTGGGTTCGGGACGGGAGCCCGAGTGGCTCGGGCGCCCGGAGCATTCGCTGCGGTTCGCACCGGGTACGCGCTCGGTCACCGGGGCGACGCTCACCTACTTCGGGGCGCACGGGCGCAAGACGGCGGAGATCGAGGTCGAGACCCAACTGGCCTTCCCCCTGCTGCTCGGGAGCGGGTACGGGCTCGAGCCCGAGTGGAGGCACGGGATGTACCAGGGCGAGCTCGTCGTCCAGACCCAGGAGATACCACCGGCGGACCCGAGCTATTCGAACTGGGGACTGACCGAGTACGCCGCCAGGTTCACCAGCGACGGGCAGGTGGGCTACGGCATGTTCGAGAACGCAGTGATGGGGCCCCACCGCCAGTACGGGTTCACCGGCTGGGACTGAGCACCCGGTCCCGGGGGGCGACCCCGTCCCAGCCGGACCGCGCTGCGCACCACGCCCAGAGTTGCGAGCCGGCCTCGGAGAACTGCGCCTCGTCGAGACGGGTCCAGGGCACCTTGTGCTCCCAGCGGGGGCGACGGTCCAGCCAGAATTCACCATTCCCGTTCACCCCCTCGTCAGCGGACGCCAGCCAGACCGCCGTGTCGGCGCCCTCGTCGACCGAGCGGAGCAGGGGTCCCATCACCTTGGCGAAGCCCGGTAGGCCTGACCTGATCCCCGGGGTGTCCGCCCACCCGGGGTGCATCGCGTGGAAGAAGACCCCCGAGCCGTCCAGACGCCGGACCCATTCGTGCATGAGCACGAGTTGGGCCCGCTTCACCCTGGCGTACGCCACGGTGCCGTCGTAGTCCGAGGGCCCCATCTCCAACGTGGCCAGGTCGAAGCGTTGGGTGTACATGCCACCGGACGACACCTGAATCACCCGGGAGGGGATGGCGGCCCCCAGGGCGGGAAGCAGGAGCCCGGTCAGGAGGAACGGGGCCACCAACTGGCTGGCCACCGTCACCTCCGTCCCGTCGGAGGTGGACGAGTACTGGCGCGACAACGCCCCGGCGTTGTGGACGAGGACGTCGAGCCGGTCGTGGTCGGACGCGAACTCGGCGGCCACCGCCCGGACCTGGTCGAGCTCCCCCATGTCGGCGAGCAGATAGCCGACGTCGACCCCGGGGGCCGCCGCGGCGATGGTGGCGACCGCCTGGTCGGCTCGCGGCCTGCTGCGGGCGACGAAGCGCACGGTGGCGCCCAACCGGGCCACTCCGATCGCCGTGGCCAGTCCGATCCCCGACGTGGCCCCGGTGACCAGCACGGTCCGGCCCTCCATCGACGGCGGGGTGCGCCAACCGGCGAGGCGGCTACGGACCGCGGGCCCGACACGCGAGAAGCTCCCGACCACGGACACCTCCAGCAGCCCGTCGGCCGCCGCGGCCATCACCTCGCCGGCCGGCCCACTGCCCGCGGCCGGTGCGGACCCGTCCGAGAGGACGTTCCGCAGCCCACCCAACCCACGATCGCCGATTCGGCGGAACGGGAGCGCCAGCACCGCGTCCAGGGGGGCCAGCACTCCCTGCAACCGCAGCTCGGCGTCGTAGGTGAGGATCGATCCGCCCCCGGGTCTCGGCACGACGGTGATGGTGTCCTCCGAGCGGACGAGTCCGTTCTCCCCGAGCACCACCACCTGGTGCGGCCGGTCGAACTCCACGACCCGGTAGTCGAGTGGGGTACTGCGGCCCCCGACGGTGACGTCCAGCCGGAAGGCACTTCCGAGCCCGACCGCTCCGTCGTCCAGGCGCTCCGCGCCACGGACGCCGGGGTCCCATTCCGAGGCGTTGGAGAACTCGGCCATGTAGTCGAAGGTCTCCTCCGCCGAGCGGTTCGATATGACGGTCCCCCGGTATCGGGCCATCGGTCCGTCCTCTCCGACAGGATTCGGCCTGCCACATCCGGTCGGATCCCGTCGGGCTGCCGGCCGGGCTCACACCCGCACCCAAATATACTGGGAGTCCACCCAATTGAGGCCGGCTTCATCCAACATGGGCGACGGCACCGAATACCGGCGGCACGACCGTCAACCCGTGAGGAGCTGGGCAAACCGATGAGGATCGCCATCGTGGGGACCGGCGTGTCCGGTCTTGTCTCCGCACATCTCCTCAGCCGACAGCACGAGGTTACGGTGTTCGAGGCGGAGGACCGTCCCGGGGGTCACGCCCACACCGTCAGGGTGGACCTGACCGACGAGACCCACGAGGTGGACACCGGCTTCCTCGTCTACAACGACAGGAACTACCCGGGCCTGGTCCGGCTCTTCGAGCAGCTCGGCGTGGCCACCAAGGCCAGCGACATGAGCTTCGGTGTCACCGATGACATCAGCGGCATCGAATGGAGAGGCACATCGTTCGCAACGGTGTTCGCCCAACGCAGGAATGTCCTGCGTCCGTCGTTCCTGCGCATGCTCGCCGATGTGGCGCGGTTCAACCGGACGGCCCGAGGCCTGCTCGCCGGGGCCCCGGACCTCACGGTCTCGCTGGCCGATCTCCTGGAGACCGGTCGGTGGTCGAGCCAGTTCGTCGACTGGTACCTCATCCCGATGGGCTCGTCGATCTGGTCGGCCGACCCCCGGACCTTCCTGGAGATGCCCGCCGCCTCCTTCGCCCGCTTCTTCGACAACCACGGGTTGCTCACCTATGGGGACCAGCCGTCGTGGAGGACCGTTGTCGGGGGCTCCCGTCACTACGTCGACGCCGTCCTGGCCCCCCTGGGGGATTCGGTCCGGCTGTCCTGTCCGGTGGCCAAGGTCACTCGGACCGAGGAGGGCGTCGAGATCCGTTCCGAAGGAGGGCTCGAGCAGTTCGACCACGTCGTGCTGGCCACACACAGCGACCAGGCACTCAACCTCCTCTCGGACCCCTCGACCGCGGAACGAGAGGTGCTCGGCGCCATTCGGTACCAGCCCAACCGGGCCACGCTGCACACCGACACGGACCTCCTCCCGCGCAACCGGCGGGCCTGGGCCAGCTGGAACTACCACCGACTGGCCGACCGGGCCGATGCCGCCACCCTCACCTACCGGTTGCGTAGCCTTCAGGGCATCGAATCAGCTCACGAGCTTCTGGTCACGCTCAACCGCGACGAGGCCATCAGGGAGGACCACGTCCTCGCCCGCTTCGACTACGCCCATCCGGTCTTCGACGTTCCAGCCATCGCCGCCCAGCAGAGGCACGAGGAGCTGAACGGCGACCGTCGCACGTGGTTCTGCGGCGCGTACTGGGGATACGGGTTCCACGAGGACGGCGTCCAGAGCGCGCGTAACCGTGTGCCGTCGTCTGGCCGGGGAACAGTTGTGACCGCCACCGTCCCTTACGAGATCCCTGAGCCGTCGATCGGGGCGGCGCGTGGCCCGACGCCCGTTCGCAGCGCCGTCTACGACGGCATGGTAAGCCATCACCGATTCGAACCGGTCGACCATCGCTTCTCCTACCGGATCGCCATGGTCTACCTCGACCTGGCCGAGATCGACCTGGTGTGTGCCCTCCACCCGCTGTGGTCGGCCGAGGCGGCCAACGCCGTGTCCTACCGCCGCTCCGACTACCTCGGCGACCCGTCGGTGCCCCTCGACACGGCGGTGAGGGACCTGGTGGAAGAACGCAGCGGCCATCGGCCCGTCGGGCCCATCGGCCTGCTCACCCACGTCCGCACCTGGGGCTGGTTGTTCAATCCGATCTCGGTGTACTACTGCTTCGGGACCGACGGAACGACCGTCGACCGGGTGGTGGTCGAAGTGACCAATACGCCGTGGCACGAGCGCACGGCCTACGTGCTGCCCGGCACGGGGAGCCACGTCGTGGACAAGCAGCTCCACGTGTCGCCCTTCCTCCCGATGGACCTCCGGCACCGTTTCGTCATCGGGGAACCCGGCACACGCCTGATGCTCGGGGTGGACGACCTGCGCGGTGACGAGCTGGTGTTCTCGGCGTCGATGGTCCTCGACGGTCGGACAGCGGACCGTCGAGCCCTCGGGAGGATCCTGTGGCGCTTCCCACTGATGACCATGCGGGTGTCCTGGGGAATCTACCGCCAGGCCCTCGCCCTCAAGCGGCGCGGCGCCACCTTCCACCGGCATCCCGAAGACGAGGCTGCGACGCGGTGAGCCCACTGGCCGACGACCTGGCGGCGCGCTTCCTCCGGCTCCTGGCGTCACACATCAGAGGTGGGTCCCTGACCCTGGTCGACGACCGGGGAACCCATCGGTTCGGTTCGGGAATGCCGCAGGCGACGATGGTCATCCACGACCCCTCCGTCTACGGCACCGTGCTCCGCGGGGGCTCGGTCGGGTTCGGCCGGACCTATGCCGACGGACTCTGGGACAGCGACGACCTGACCTCATTGGTCCGGGTCCTGTCGATCGGGTTGCAGCCGGTCACCGCGGTCCAGGACCGTGTCGGGCAGTGGTGGGGATCGGCCACCGACTGGGCGAGACGGCTGCGACCCCCGGATAAGGTGACCGACCGGCTCAACATCCGATCCCACTACGACCTGTCGAACGAGTTCTTCGCCCTGATGCTGGACGAGACCATGATGTACTCGGCAGCCATCTTCGAGACACCCACGGTGAGCCTGGCCGAGGCCCAGCGGGCCAAGCTCGACCGCATCTGCACCAAGCTGTCGCTCGGGCCCGATGACCACGTCGTGGAGATCGGCACGGGCTGGGGCGGATTCGCCGTCCACGCCGCCCAGAACTACGGCTGCCGGGTGACGACGACCACCATCTCCGACGCGCAGTTCGAGTACGCCTCCAAACGGGTGGTTGATGCCGGCCTGGCCGAGCGCATCACCGTCCTCGATCGCGACTACCGAGACCTCCGCGGCAGCTACGACAAACTGGTGTCCATCGAGATGATCGAGGCGGTCGACTGGCGTCAGCACGACACGTTCTTCGGGACCTGTGCATCGTTGCTGGCCGACGACGGACTGATGGCCTTGCAGGCCATCACCATCGACGACCGCAGCTTCGAGCGTGCCAAGAACAGCTCCGATTTCGTGGTGGAGCTGATCTTCCCCGGCGGCTGCGTCCCCTCCGTCGAGACCATCACGCGCTCCCTGCGGCGGACAACGCCGCTGACCGTCATCGATCTGGAGGACATAGGACGGCACTATGTCGAGACCCTGCACCGATGGAGGGAGAACGTCCGGCGCAACCGCGACGAGATCTCGGCCCTGGGCATGGGCCCCAGGTTCGAGCGGCTGTGGGACCTCTACCTCTGCTATTGCGAGGGTGCGTTCGCCGAACGCCACATCAGCGACGTCCAGCTGGTGTTGGCCATGCCCGACTGGAGGGCGCCGATGGCTCTCCGGCCCTGACCGACTGCGGTCGGATCAGGGCACCGGTCGGATGGCGTCCGGCTCCCAGAATGCCCGCAGTGAGGCGATCTTGCCGTCGGGCGATCGGCGGTAGACGTAGACCCCGTCCACCTCCACGGCCGACCCCCCCTCGAAGGTGATGCGGATCACCCCGACGTTCGCAACCTCGTCGCCACAGAGGAAGGAGTGGGCGATGTCGAAGCGGATCGACTCGTTGGGGGCGATCACGGTGTCGTAGAAGGCGGCGATGGCCTGTGGCCCCCGATGACCTCCTCCTTCCGGATCGAACGCCGACGGACCCACGGGGTCCTCGACGACGGCGTCCCGGTCGAAGAGGTCGAGCCAACCCTGTCGGTCCTTGGCCTCCACGGCGGCCATCGACGCCCGACCGAGGTCGCGAGCGGTTGTCATCCTCTGACCTTGGCGATCACGTCGTCGGCGAACCGCCGGAGATGGTCGAGCTTGGACTGGAGGCTCTCGGTGTCCGGGCCCACCGTGTACGGCCACCGGAACCCGACGATCACGTCGGTGACCCCCTGCTCCTCGAGCCGGTGGATCCCGTCCACCGAAAAGGCCTCGAGCGAGATCACGTGGACTTCGAATTCCCGGTCGGCGGTGCCTTCCTCCTCACGCACCCGGCCGAGACGTTCGAGGAGCCCGGGAAGCTCGGCCGGGTCTCCCCCGCCGTGCAGCCAGCCGTCGGAACGGGCTGCACGGCGCAGTGCGGGCGTGGCGTGACCGCCCACCAGGATGGGCAGCGGCGAGCTCGGCGTGGGTGTGATCTTGACCGGCGGGAGGTCGTACACCTCCCCGTGGTATTCGAAGTAGCCGCCCGCCGAGAGGCCGCGCACGATGTCGACAGCCTCGTCCATCCGCCGGCCCCGACCCTCCCACGGCACGTCGCACAGCTCGTAGTCCTCGGGCCACGGGCTCGTCCCCACGCCCAGGGCGAGCCGGTTGTCGGTCATGACCGCCACCGAGGTCGCCTGCTTGGCCACCAGCAGGGGGTGGCGGGTCGGGAGCTTCAGGACGAAGGTGATGAAGCGGATCCGGCTGGTGACGGCTCCCATCGCCGGGATGAGGGAGAACGGCTCGATGAAGGGCTTGTCCTCGAGGAACTCGCGCGAATGGTCGGGCGAGAACGGGTACTTCGAGTCGGACTCGAGCGGATAGCAGATGCTGTCGGGTACGACCATGCCGTCGTAGCCCGCCGACTCGGCCGCTTGCGCCAGCGGCAGGTAGAAGGCCGGGTCGACCATGGACTCGGCATACGAGAAGCGCACCGTTCAACCCCCCCACTCGGCGCGGGCCCCGATGGCGCCGCCCCCGGTGATCCAGTCCTTTGCTGCCGCGTCAGTGGGCATCGCAATGGAGCCGCCGTCCCATCCGGCGCCAGACGGCTCACCGTCTGTCGTCGTGGCCTCGGCTGCCAGCTCGCGGATGTCCTCGAGGTGGGCATCCATCCCGCCGGGCCACGATCCCGCAGCCACGGCCAGCACGGGAAGCCCACCACGGTCGTCACGGTGAGCCGGGGTGATCTCCCGGTTGTGCAGCTCCACGACCGACTCCATGCCTCGACACTCCCCCATTCGACCTCCGGACGCCCCGGACCCTACAACGCCGACACCGGGCGGACGCAAGGCGGTCGTGCCAGGCCCTGTTCGGGCCGACCCCCATCGGAGGGGGAGCGGTGACCCGGTCGGGAGGGCGCCGTGCCGCGGGAGCGGCGTCAGTCCTGAGGCGACACGGTCACCCCGTTGGAGCGGAGACGCTCCGCCACCCACGAGATCCCGTTCGGTTCGGCCATGTGCTCCGGCCAACCCTCGAGGATGCGCTCAACCTCCTCGAGGGTGGGGATCGTGCAGATCACATGGACCAGGATCCTGTCGACCGCCAAGGACTCCACCTCGATGTCCCCGAACGGTGTCCACGAATCAGCCTCGGGAACGAGCTCGAGCATCGCGTAGAGCTCGCCGGTGTCCTCGACCCAGCTCAGCTCGTACCGGCTGCCTTTGGCGTCGAACCAGTTGGTGCCCAGTTCCACCTCCGCCGACTGCCGGCGCCGTTCGTCTGCGCTGTAGAACTGCTCGATGTCCATGGTTCTCCTCATCTGCGTGGCGGGTGGCCCGCCGGGGCTGGTGGGGCAGGCAGGGATCGAACCTGCGACCGAGGGATTATGAGTCCCCTGCTCTGACCACTGAGCTACTGCCCCGGGTGGTGTCACGATACCTAGGTTGGATGTGTCCGATCAGTCGTCCGACCTTGACCCGGAAAGGGCTCCTGGTGCGGTCCCAAGGAACGAAGGGTAGTGGCTCCAGGATTTGGAAGACGTCGACGGGCGCAGTGGCGAGGGTCCTCTGGTTGCTTGCGGCGCCGATGACCGCATCCAACTACCTGTCCGCACTCGAGCGCAGTGTGATGGCAGTGGCCGGGTGAGTTGCACACGGTCGCCCATGGAAGTCGTGCTCGACAGCGCTCCTTCGCCCGTCCGACCGCAGGACGGTATCTCGAAGCTCGGTCGGAACGCCGGGCCCCGCCCCGCTCCACTCGGTACTTGTGGGTATCGTGTTCGGCAGTAGATCTCAGTTGGCGCTTGGGGCCACGAAGCGGCGGTGATCCACACGATCCGTCGTCAGGCCCCGTGGCAGAGCACGCAGCTTGGGGATCTGGGACCTTCGCGTGGTGCCTCCGCCCCACTCAAGACTTGGAGCAGAACATGAACTTCCAGGGTGTCGTAATGAACGTGGCTGATCTCGACCGGTCGCTTGACTTCTATCGCGACGTGCTCGGTTTCACGCTGTTGTCCCGAGAGGAGGAGCTGGCGTCGGCCAGGGCTCCGGGGAACGACGGAGCCCAGATCCTCGTGCTGCGGGCACTAGGGAGCAGTCCCCTCGGGGGAGCTCGCCACGTCGGCCTGCGAGCCTTCATCTTGGAGGTCGAGTCGGCCGATCAGCTGGAGCGGATCGCCGGCGTTCTGGAGGATAGGAGACTCCTCGTCAGCCGGCGTGACCACGGCGAGTGGACCGCAGTGGTGGGTCGCGACCCGGACGGGGTGGCCGTCGTCGTGACCTGGCACCCCGGCGGGATCGACACCGGGGACGGCTGGAAAACACTGGATGACTTTCTCTACGGCATCGGCGAATAGGGAACGCGGACGACCTCTGGCGAGGGACCGGGTCCGGGCGACACGGCACGAGCCAGATCGAGCTCGCCGGCTCCGGTCGGGCTCTGGCGATGCCCCTGCCCGGTATCGGCTCCGCCAGCGTCATCCGCCGTTCGGGCGCACCGGAGGTGGCCGCGAGTACCGGGCCTCATGGACCATCTACCCACCCGTGAGCTCCGCGGTGCTCACCGAGTAGCTGGGCGCCCCGTCTACGTCTAGGTGATGACGCACTCGCTCCTGCCAGAGGTCCCCGCAACCGACGATCCGGAGGACGGTGAAGTGCCGGTCGACCGGTGGCCGCCCCGTTTCGCCGAAATGTCGGACGCCGGGTACGGCAGGCCCTCAGCTGTGGTGGGGGGGACGCTCGTGTCGCTGTCGCTCCAGCCAGCACCGGTCACAGTCCTCGCAGAAGGCTGCGCCCGAGCTCGGCCGACCGCCGCGGCGGTGCGAGCCGGGATGGCCGCACAGGGCACAGCGGTCGACCGTCCGGGAGTCTCCCATGGTCGCAGCGTACGGCAGGGGCCGGGGAGGCTCCTCCCGGCACCGACGGCCGCTTCGTCCACCGGTCGTGGGCGACGCCCGGGATCGGCGCCGGACGCCGGGAACCGCTCCCGCCGGCTCAGAACCAGTGGATCCACGGATGGTTGTGGCGCCAGATCACTGCCGAGACCTTCCCGATGATGTTCGCGGCCGGGACCGTGCCCCAGTAGCGGCTGTCGTCCGAGTTGTTGCGGCAATCCCCCATCACGAAGTACTGCCCGGCCGGGATCCGGGTCAGGGGAACGTTCGCCGCGGGCTGGTAGCAGTCACCGGTCAGCTTCGGGAGCCAGGGCTGGGCGATGGGCCTCCCGTCGATCAGGATGGTGTCCCCGACTGATGAGATCGTCTCGCCCGGAAGACCGATGATCCGCTTCACGAGGACCGGGTACTGCGGGTCGTCGTCGCCCGGCGCCCTCCGGAAGACCACGATGTCGCCCCGGTGGATGGTCGACGACAGTTTGTCGACGATGATCCGGTCGCCGACCTGGAGGGTCGGGACCATTGAGCCAGAGGGAACCACGAAGGCCTGGGTGGCGTAGGCACGGACGCCGGTCGTCACGACCACGACGAGCAGGACTGCCGCGAGGAGCGGAATGATGGCTCGCGTCCTCGGCCGACGCTTCAACACCGTGCGCATGCCCAGACTCTATGCACGGTCCCGGAGGTGGTGCCCGGGGCACCCACGTCGACGCTGCGAGTCGGCCGTGCCAACGCGGCGAGACCGTCCATCGGGTCGGATCGGTGGCATCCTGTCGGATGCGTACCCGCCGGGCGAGCTGTCGGTGGCCAGGGTCGGATCCCAGGGAGGTGCACAAGTGAGCGGCTGGCGGGAAGGGCCCTTGGCGAATTGGATCCCGGCCGCGGTCGTCTTCGACTGCGATGGACTGCTCGTGGACACCGAACCGTGTTGGACGGTGGCCGAGACCGAGCTGTTCGCGCGTCGCGGTCTTCCCTTCGGACGGGAGCAGAAAGAGCTGCTGATCGGGAGGTCGCTCGGCGCGGCCTCCGAGGCGCTGGCCGACGTATTCGGAGAGCAGGGCGGAGCCGGAAGCATCGCCGCCGAGCTTCTCGACCTTGCCACCGGGGTGATCTCCACGCAGGCGGTGGCCATGCCCGGTGCCCACGAGGTCGTCGAGCTGGTCCGGGCACGGGTCCCGGTGGCGGTGGCCACCAATTCGCCGCGGACGCTGATGGACGCCGCCTTGGAGCGTGGCGGGTTCTCGTCGGCCTTCGAGGTCAGGATCGCCGCCGACGACGTCGAGCGGCCGAAGCCGGAGCCCGACCTGTACCTGGCCGCGTGCCGGTCGCTCGGGGTGGAGCCTCACCGCTGCCTGGCGTTCGAGGATTCGATGACCGGGGTCCGATCCGCTCAGGCAGCCGGGCTCCGACTGGTGAGCGTGCCGACATTCACGACACCGGATTTCCCGGGAGACTGGGTCCTCGGATCGCTCTCGGATCCCGTGCTCGGGGACTGGATCAGGGAGTGGACCCCTCGGTGACGATGCCGAGCGTGCCCGTTGGTGACCAGCATGGCGCTCTGGGGATTCTCCCTGGCCACGGGTCTCGGCCCCACTGACCTGCGAGCCCGGAGGAGAGGCTCGAACTCCCACCCGGAATGATTTGCGACGGACTGAGGGTCGGCCCTGGCATCCGCTCTTCCACGTGCGGATGCAAGGGCGCGGCGCGGATGTGACCGTGCTGCATTTGAGACGGTGCTGCTCTGTCCGAGCTAACGCTCCGCGCCGCGACTAGAGAAAGTCGAGATAGAAGTCGGGATTGGCCTCGATCTTCTGGAAGATCTCTTCGCTGAGCTGCCTCTCCATGGTCATCTGGCGGTGGGTCCATATCCTGATACGAGCGGATCCGGCCTTCCTTGCCAGCGTGCCAAGGAACGGGATCTCCAGGCCGGCCTGTGACCGCTTGGGCTTTTTTGCCGCGAGAACCCGCGAGTTTGTGGTCCGGAACCCCGAGCCGTGGTGGTAGACGACGTCGCCATAGATGGCAAACAGGAGTGGATGGAGATTCACGCGATTAGAACGGAGGAGGGGAGTCCATGTGGCGTTCGCCCGCTCGAGCTGTCGGAACAGATTTCCGCCGGTATCGCTGACCAGCCAACCCCACTCGTTCCTCCAGGGATATCCCATGGACCAGTCGCCGCGAATGCGCTCCCAGTCCCTGACTCTCACCACACAAAAGCACGGGTGCGGCTGTATGTCGCTCCCATTCTCCTGGCGCTGGACGGCGACCAGACAGCACTGTTCCAGTGCCTCGTGGACCTTTGGCATCGGATCGGCGATCGGAAAGGCGTCACCGTCGAGGAACATGATCAGGTCATCGGGCTCAGCCTCGGACACGATCTCGGCGGCGAGAAGATTCAGTTTGCCGGCGTGGTCTCCCACGGCCGGCACGACCCTGTCGAATTTCGTGCTCATGGTCTCCGGGAACGGCTTGAAGATTGGCCACCACCCGGTAGGGCTCGTTCAGATTGCGGCGCAGATACGCCAATTGGATGTCGATCCACTTGCTCGATCGGTGATGCACAGTCGCCACGTGAATCATCTGGGTGCACCGTCCTTGCTACCCAGATCTCTCGTGCATTCAGTCCCGCTCTTCTGGGTTTGCAACTTCGGAGGATACTTCACCGCACCCGAGGCGACGGCTGAGGAACGGTCAGCCCCGTCTCCGAGCTCCAAGGACACAAAGGAAAAGGCCTTCGCGCCCGTAGCGCACCCGATACCGGACAACCCGTGCACTACGGGGTCTCTGAGCTGCCGAAAGCTCCGGGGGAGAGACTCGAACTCTCAACCTAGCGGTTAACAGCCGCTTGCTCTGCCGATTGAGCTACCCCGGAAGGGCCTGACCCGTGCTGCGCCGGGCGCAGCGTGCCTGAGGACATTAGCCGGTGGGCTCCCCCCGGATGTCCAGAGGTGCACGATGCTCCGGGGCCGGGCACAATGGGCCGATGAGATTCCGCATCGGCACTGTTGCCGCGTTCCTGGTCGGTTACGTCCTAGGGGCCAGGGCCGGGCGCGAACGTTACGAGCAGGTGGTGAGGATCGCCGGTCACGTGGGGCGGTCGGGCCCGGTCTCTGGCACGACCTCGCTCATCGCGGACAAGGCCAGGGCGGCAGGCACGATCGGGGTCGAACGCCTGAAGGACACCATCGGGGTGCGCCTCGGTTGGCGCGACGGGGACGAGGCGGCCGATGCCATCGCCGTCGACCTGGCCGAGGACCTGGCCCTGGCCATCAACAGTCGCCACCCGCTGCCGACTTACCGTTCGGGCCACCCGGCAAGCGTCACGGTCGGACCCGCTCACGCTTCGTCGAGATAGTCCCTCAGCAATTGCGCCGACTCCGGTCGCCGGAGCTTGGCCAGCGTCTTCGCCTCTATCTGCCTGATCCGCTCACGGGTCACCCCGAAGGCCTTCCCCACCTCTTCGAGTGTCCGGAACTTGCCGTCCTCCAGCCCGAATCGGAGACGGACGACGTCCTGTTCCCGGGGTGAGAGGTGGCCGAGGGCCTCGCGCACGGCGTCGTCGAGCATCATCAGCGCGGCCGCATCGTCGGGTACGACGGCCTCGCGGTCCTCGATGAGGTCGGAGAGGCTGAAGTCGTCCTCGTCACCCATGGGTTGCTCGAGGGAGACCGTGTCCTGGTTGATGCGCTGGATCTCACGCACCCGCTCGATGCTGAAGTCCACACGTCCGGCCACCTCTTCGGCGCTCGGCTCGCGCCCGAGCTCCTGGAGGAGTTGCCGCTGGGCCCAGACGACCTTGTTGATCGTCTCGACCATGTGGACCGGGATGCGGATGGTCCGTGCCTGGTCGGCGATGGCCCGGGTGATCGCCTGGCGGATCCACCATGTGGCGTAGGTGGAGAACTTGAACCCCTTGGTGTGGTCGAACTTCTCGACCGCCCGCATCAGCCCGAGGTTCCCCTCCTGGATGAGGTCGAGGAAGGCCAGACCCGGTTGCGGTAGCGCTTGGCGATCGAGACGACGAGGCGCAGGTTGGCCTCGATCAGCGCCTCTTTGGCACGCTGCCCACGACGCACCAGCAATCGGTCGGTGGACCGCTCCGGATACGACTCCCCCATGCCGCCCTCGAAGGA
This sequence comes from uncultured Acidimicrobiales bacterium, assembly GCA_963725395.1. Lineage (GTDB taxonomy): Bacteria > Actinomycetota > Acidimicrobiia > Acidimicrobiales > RAAP-2 > Bog-756. The sequence goes on from CAVRYH010000011.1 coordinate 22,141, forward strand.
GGCCAGCCGCTCCGCCGCCTCGTTGCCGGCGACGATCCGCTCGGCCAGTTCCACCTCGAGCGCGGCGTCGAGCAGCTTTACCTTGCCGATCTCCTTCAGGTACATGTGGACCGGGTCGGCCGCCGATCCCCTGAACACATCGTTGTCGGCATAGGTGTCGCCCGATGCCGGCCGGCGGGGGGCGCGCTCTTCTTGGCCCCGCCACGCCCTGCCCCACTCTCGGGGCGGGAACCGGTCCGGGCGGGGTGGGTCGGCTCCACGCCGGCGGGACGGGCGGGCTCCAGGGTGACGATCCGGGCCGTCGGCACCGGGTCGTCGGTTCCGAGGTCCTCACCGGAGCCGGTCCCGGCGGGGAACGGGTCGGCGAGGAGGACGGAGAGGTCGTCGGCCGGTGGGGTGGGCAGGGGCACCACGGTGCTCTCACCGGTGTCGTAGGTGAACTCGATACCGGCCGCCCTGATGCGGTGGACCACGGTGGCGATCAGGTCGGCGTCGAGCTCCACGCGGCGCAGGACCGTCACCACGTCGTCCTGGGTCAGCCCGCCGAGCGCGCGACCTTTGCGGATCAGCGCTTCGAACTCCTCTTCGGGGAGACCCTCGACAGCCAGGACCGGATCGGCCAGGGTCGTGTCCGGTCCACCGAGACCCGGCTCGTCCGCCCGACCGGACGCGACGCTCACAGAACCACTGTCCTGATCGGCGATCACGGAGTCCGCCCTGAACCTGTCATCGATGATCTCACCACAAGCCAGGCTACCAACCTTGCCGTCGCTGTGGCCGAGGCGCCGGATGGTCCAGCTCTGGACCCATCGGGCCACCTCGGTCGCCTCGGAGTACAGCGGGGGCGTTTCGGGAAGCTGTTTTGGCAGCGCTTGGGTCTTTGCCGCGGCGAACCTCCGCCAGCCAATCCTGCGCGATCCTGCGTGCCTGTTCGACGGTCAGTTCGCCAAAGCGTCCGATCGCCGGCTTGCGTCGTTCGCCCGAGTTCGTGCGATACTGGACCATGAAAATTTTTCGGCCCGTGGGCGTGACCTTCAACAGAAAGCCGGGCACCACCGTATCGCGCAGCTCATAGTCTTTCTGTTGCGGGCCGGCCGCATCCACGGCCGTCTTAGTCAGCTTGGTCTTGGGCATCTTGCGCTCCGTTCTTGTTCGGAGCCAGGGGCCGCCTAGGGGCCACCAGGCAACCGACTCTGGCGTGGACCCGGCTGCGAAAGGATGGGATGGACCGCGTATAATGCGAGCAAAATCATGCGGTTATCGTGCTCTATCGCGTATTCGGATAGAAATAGGATAGACGAGAGTGAGAGACTTAAAATCCTTCGGCCCCAAAGGCTGTGCGGGTTCGACCCCCGCCGTCCGCACCAGGACTCTGGCGGGGGAGGGCGTCGTTTTGGGGCGCGGCGTAGAGTTGTCAAAGGCTTGCGTGACGATTTTCCGCCGCCTGCAGGCGCGCGCCGCCCGATCACTGTAATTGAAGACGGGACGGCGAAAGCCGTAGCTGGTAAGAAAATTCGTAGGGCCGCAAAGCGTGTGCCGGTTCAAGTCCGGCCACCAGCACCACTGCAAGAACAAGACTTGCGGGCGCTGGGACGGAGCCCGGAAGTTGTCACCCTGCGAGGCCTCTCGGGGTGCGGCGCTTCATCGTGTAGCTTGCTCCAAATCGTCATGCTCGAACGCACTCGCCATACGCTCGACCTCGTTCGCGGCAAGACCGATCGCGCTCGCGGTTTCGCGCCAGCGCGCGACGACCGCGCCGACTTCGCGGACGATGCTTCTTGCCTTGTTCGGCTTCACCCCGAAATGCGGCGCGACAGCAAGCGCGAGATCGAGTGACGCCGTGCCGTCCACTTCGTCGATCGCGGTCGTCAGGATGCGCGGCTTGATATCGACGGGAACGGGATTTACGTCATAGACCGGCGACAGCCGCCAGCCCGCAGCTTCATACAGAAAGCCGTGGTTGCGCAGGTGATCGTCGGTGTTGGAAACGAGGATGCTGAAGACGATCCGCCGCCAAAGCTGGGCGCAATCCTCATCGGCCTTGGCGCCGTACTGGCGCAAGGCGTCAGCGATTTCCATGTAGCTGTGCGGCTCGTTGTCGGCTGCATCGAGAAGGCTCATCGCCGACAGGAACGGGATGCGCAGCTCGCTGCGACGGTCGAACCGGCGCAGCAGCAGCACGTCGCGATCGGCTGCCTTCTCGATGCGCCATTCGGGCGTCGGCAGGCCGGCTTGCGCGGCAAGCGTCAGGGCGACCGCTTCCCACAAGCCGTACTCGGATCAGGTCGCCATGCTGCGGGAATTTCGCAATGGCGAGTTGGCCGTCCTTGTCGACGACGGAGGCTTTCGGCCGCGCGCCGCCGAGCGACGAGCCGGGAGCGAGCAGGAGGCGGAGATCGTCGTCGCTGCCGCCGTCCGCGCTCATGCGCATCGCCGCGCCGAGAAGGGCAGGGAGTTGCAATAGGGGCGGTATCTGAACGCCCGCAGCGAGGAACGGCCCGCCTTCGTGCTCGGCAAGGCGCAGCGCGCCCTGACGCGCGATATCGCCGACGCCGAGCAGATAGTCGACTTCGAGCAAGGTGCGCGGCGCGCGCTTTTCTTCGCGCGCTTTGCGGCGCTCTTCGCGCTGGATAAGCGCGCGGCCCCAACGATCCGGCGCGGAGTCTCCGATCGCGCCGAAGATCAATCGCCCTGCCGCCGTGTGGTGCGGGCCTTTGCCGAGCGTCAACGCCGGTTCCAGCGCGAAGTGGAGCGGATTGTCGAGCCATGCGGCGTCGTATTCGAAGGTGGCGCTTTCCTTGCCCTTGCGGCTGCGCGCCCACAGGCTGCCGACGCGGTGCGGCGCGCCTTCGAGATCGACATAGACGAGCAGGCTGCGATCGGTCATGCCGGTTTCCTCCGCGCGCCGCCCGAGGAACGAATGCGTTTCGGCAGGCGTTCCTCTTCGAGCTGGAGGCCGACCTCGTCGGCGCGGCTGTCGGCGAGATCGGCGAGGCGCGGCGTCAGCCCGAGGACGAACATGACGGTCGCGTAGATGCCTAGCGCGACGCCGGGATCGCCGCGCTCGACCTTGCGCAGTGTCATGCGCGTGATGAAGGCGCGCTCCGCCATGGTCGTCGTGGCGATGCGCCGCCTGAGGCGCGCGCTGCGGATGTCCGCGCCGAGCTTGGCGAGGGCGCGCTTGACGGGCAGCGGCAAAGGCGGTGTCGAACGCATGGGATCTTGCCCTTGTAAGGGCTCTTTACATAGCCATAAATTGGCATAATGTAAATGAAAATAGCCATTAAGAAATGGACCCTGTTCGGTCAGGGCCTTGCCCGGATAACGATGATGCGTCCGCGTTGACCTATTTGGCGTCCCGTAGCCGACGCGACGAAACCGGCCGTTGTGCGGGACGCGGCGACGGACGCCCTCGGAAGCCCGCCGGCTGTCGGACTTCCTGCGGTGAATAGACGGCTTATCCGCCGCAGGTCATGCGGCGGATGGATTCGCGTTTGCCGCGAATAGTCGAGCGTACGGCCCCGCCGACCCTCGCGCCCCTCACGCCCCCGCTACCCCGCCGCTTCCGCCTCGCGCACGATGTCGATCGTGCGCAGCACGCTCGACGGGTTGACGCTGATCGAGTCGATGCCGAGCTTGGCGAGGAAGCGGGCGATCTCCAGGTAGTTCGCCGGCGCCGCCCGCGGTGCCGACCTTGCGGCCGTGCGCTTGGCGCCGGTAGCGGCTGAGGCGCAGCATCTCCAGCATGCCGGGTCGCGCTCGTCGGAAATCGAACGCGACGAATTCCAAATCGCCGTCGACGCCGAGCGTGGGCTGGGTGAGGTCGTTGGAGCCGATAGAGAA
>CAVRYH010000012.1:0-280708 GCA_963725395.1 uncultured Acidimicrobiales bacterium
CTCCCCCGGCCTGGTCGGTGACCCCGCCGACGGCCAGCGCCGATCCTCCGCCGCCTCCGCCGCCGCCGCCGCCCACCGTCAGAACGTTGTAGATACCTGCCCGCTTCACCACGAACGTCCCGTCCGATACGAACAGCCGGCTTCCGGACGCCGACTCGGAAGGCACTCCGGGCGTACTGCTCGCCGACGACGAGGTCTGCGGATCCGCATTGGAGGAGGTCCCGCAGGAAGCGAGGAGCACCGACCCGGCCGCGATGAGGAACAGAAACACTCGCCTGGGCATGACGCCACTCCTTGGTCTACTGGGATGCCACAGGGACCTCGAAACGTAACAGATGTTCTCTTCCATATCCATCGCCACAGTGCACCGGCGCCCCATCCGCAGCTCTAACCGCCGGCGAAGACGTTCAACCGGTGCTCTCGGAGCGTGTTCGCCTGCTGGCGAATCACCGAGGGCGGCTCGAGGAAGTACAGGGCGTCGGCGATCTGGCCATCCGAGGCATGGTCGATGTTCCGCAGAACACTGGCGGCTTTCAGGTCCGACGCGTGAAGGGATCGAGCTCCCTGCACCCCGTTGTAGGCCCCGAGTGGTATCTGCACGACAATGGCCACGAGCACGATAGCGAGGGCACCGGGAAGTGCCACTCGGTCCGACCATCCGTTGCGTGTGCGCCGAGGTCGGGTCGGCCCGGCCCGCCCGACCTCAGGTTCGGCCGTCGTCAGGTCGAGCGACGCCCCCGGCACCCGACCCAGCAACGCCAGGTAGATGCCCACCAGAATGAGGACGTCGAACGTGGTGTAGCGAGAGAAACTGGCACCTCCGAATCCGAGGAACGATCGACCCTGGGTGATCAGCGCCGCGAAGAGCAGGCCGTAGCAGATCAGGGCGACGCCCACCGGACTGCTCGACGTCACGTCGCGCCGCAGTCCGACGATCACCACCGTGCCGACGGCCAAGGCCACGATGACCAGTCCGAACAGCACCACATACCTGTTGTCGGGGTCGGTCGATCCCAAGGACACCGGCTTTCCCACGACGTCCCCCATGGCGAACAGGAAGAACTTGACCGTGGCCAGGGGATGATGGCGTGCGAATTGGGACTGCGGCGTGACGGCGAAGTCATAGTTGTGGAAGTAGAGGATGGCTGATGCCCCGGCTGCGGCGATCCACACGCCGACGTAGGGGAGGGACCGGCGTCGGTAGTACAGGAGCACGAGTCCGGTCGGCCAGATGAGCAGTCCCTGGAGGGAAGAGAAGCTGCCGATGACGGCGGCGACGATGGCTCCCACCAGCAGCATCCAAGAGAGGCTGCGGCGATCCAACAGGACGATGGCTGTGGCCAGGGCCAGCAACACCATGAACCAGGCCAGCTGGAATCCCCAGAGCGTGTTCTGGTACTGGACGACCGAGAAGGCGAGGAAGGCCACGGGGCAGTAGTAGAGCCACGGGAGGGACCGGGCACGGCGCTTGTGGGCCCACAGGATGATGACGGAGGACGCCAACAGCATGACGGCACCCAGGTACTCCTCCACCTGGACGTTGAAGTGCACCGTGTGGGTCAGCAGCACCACGACGATGTTCGGGAAGAAGACCCGGTTCTCGAAGTGCTGAAGCCACATCGGGCCCCAGGGGAAGAAGTGGGCATACGACTGCTTGATCACGGCGACGTCGGACCACTGATCCGCGTACATGGTGTTCACGCTGTAGCGGACCAGCAGCCAGAGGTATCCGAGGACCGGGAGCCCGAACCCCAGGACGGTCAACACCCTGACCACTCGGGGATCGATCCGGTCGACGAAGCGCTCGCTCGGAGCAGGCCCCGTCTCCTCCCGGGTCATCGTTTCGCCACCAGACACTTCGTCAGTCACGTGCGTCATGCGGTCCACGCCCCACACGAACGAATCAAGAGAGGACTTCGGCTTCTGATCAATTCAAACGGCTCCGTACGTTGCCGATCACTGGGCGGCATCCGGGGTTCGTGGGCGTAGGGCATTGTAGGACAGGGGCGACGGGCAGCTAGCCAACCCCAGGGACCCGCTCGGAACCGATGAGGCACGTCTCGGGTCGGACGGTGGTCCTGGGCGTCCCTCGCCGGGAGACGAGGCGTTAGGGTTACCAATTCCCAATAGGCCGACAGGAGGGGCGGAGGACAGTGGCAGTGAACGGGATCTCGGAAGGGGGACCAGATGCTCGAGTCGATGGGAAGCCGACCACGGGAACGCGAATCGTCGACCGAATGAACCCGAGACTCGTCGACGCCCTCACCGCACTCGGGTTCGGACTGCCGGTCGCCGGGTACTTCTGGTTCCTCGAGCGTTACAGCGTCAACGCCGTTGTCGGGGACCAATGGGACCTGATCCCGATGATCAAGCAGTCGTACGTCCACTTTTTCGATTGGGGCCCCATGTGGGCTCAGCACAACGAGAATCGCATCTTCTTCCCGAACATCATCCTGCTCCTCCTCGTGCATGTCGACCACTTCAACGTCCAGGTGGAGGAGTATCTGGGTGCGGTGATGCTCTGTGCGGCGGTGGTGTTCATCGTGTGGGCACACAAGCGGCGCTCGCCTTCCACTCCCTGGCTCTACTACTGCCCGGTGGCCTTCCTCGCCTTCTCGGTCGTCCAGTACGGGAACACCATCTGGGGATTCCAGCTGGCGTGGTACCTGGTCCTCCTTTCCCTGGCCGCAGCCATTCTTCTCCTCGACCGAGTGGTTCTCACGTGGGTCACCCTCGCCGGTGCGCTGGCTGTCGCCATAGTGGGCAGCTTCTCGTCCCTCCAGGGATTGCTCATCTGGCCGACCGGCCTCGTGCTCCTGTATTTCCGGCGTCGCTCCTTGGGACAGATCGGTGTCTGGATGGCCGGAGCCATCGCATCGACACTTCTGTACTTCCGCGGTTACCACTCCGTGACCCCGGATCCCCGATTCGCAATCGAGCATCCCGGCATTGCCCTCAAGTTCTTCCTTCTCGCCCTCGGCGACGTGGTGGGCAAGCCGATCGCAGACGGAACGTGGGGATACCAGGACACCATGGTCATGGTGTTCGGACTGCTCGTCGTTCTTCTGGCCGTGGTCTCGGTGCTCATCTGTGGGGTGAGGCCTGATGAGCACTCCGGCAGTCCCGTCGGCATCGCCCTGATCTGCTACGGGGTTCTCTTTGCCGTCATGATCACCCAAGGCCGCATTCTGTATGGCTACGAGGCCGCCAGCTTCTCTCGGTACACCACCTTCGATTTGCTCGCTCTCCTGGGTGTCTACTTGGCGTTGCTCGGTCGTCGACGTGCGTATGACGCCGACCCTTCGGCCACGGGCCTCGGGAGTTCACCATCGACCTCGCGCCTACCGGACCGTCACGAAGGAGGTGGGCGGTGGGACCGGGTTCTCCTCCCCTGGGCGCGCGTCGTCGTGCTGTCGGCCATCGTCGTCCAGGTGCCGATGGGAATCTACAACGGGGTCCATGGGGCAAGGATCGACCATGCCAACGACATCGTGGCGGCCACCACACTCCGGAACATCGATCACGTCTCGGACACCGAGCTGATTCGAGGCCTCATCGTGTCCAAGCCGCCCTCATGGATTCGGGAGCAGGCCGAGACCCTCGAAGAGCATCGCCTGAGCGTCTTCGCCAACGGCTAGGTGACCGCTGGCGCGTTGACGACGGACCCGCACCGGTCGCGTCAGCGTTGGGCGGCGCGCCGATGCCTCCTGACCCCGTCGAGCACCAAGGCGGTGGCCAGTCCGGCGATCGCCAGGACACAGAGGATGATGCCGACGCTGAACGTCGCCGGCCAGTAGTGGAGCTCCACCAGATGGTGCCCGGCGGGGATGCGGGCCTGGAGCATCGCCCCGGCGTAGCTCTCCAGCGTCAGGGGCCTGCCGTCGATCGATGCGCGCCATCCCGGGAAGTCGGTGAGTCGCAGCCGGAGCACTTGTGGAGTGGCCGACCGGGTGACCAACTTCCAGCTGGCCGGGTCGGGTTGGGTCACGGCGACCGGCGTGCCCTCGGCGCCGTCGGCCGGCAGACTCCCGTCGGCCAGGAGCGGGGTGAGCGTGGCCAGATAGGCACCGGGCACATGGTAGAGATCCTCGTTCCCCACCCGACCCACCAGTGTGGTTCCCCGGGGTCCGGCGACACCGGCCGATTCGAGGATGTAGGCCACTCCGTACTGGCGGGCCTGCGAGACCGTGCTCAGCGCCGGGCAGTAGTCATTGGCAGCCGGATCGCCGGCGGACCGGTGAGCCAGGGACTCAAAGGCACTGAAGTAGGAACGGGGCACCATCGGGTCGTACAGCGCTAGCTGGTGGACGGCGAAAACGGAGTTGACATCGGGATGGATTCCCAGCCCGACGCAGAAATAGCTCGGATTCGGACCCCATCCGACCAGCGAGGATCCGACCTCTTGCTGCAGCTCGCTCACTGCCGGCGTGGCGGCGAAGAACGTGGTGCTCGAGGAGAACAGTGGAGCACCGGCCACCACCAAAAAGGCGGTTTGACAGAGCAGCAGCGCCAACCCCGCCACCATCCCGGCGCGGAGACGGAACCGGCGGGCGGTACCGGAGCGCTGACCGCCGGACCGTCGGTACGCCAGGACCGACCCGAAGGCCACCACCAGTCCCACTCCCACCTCGATGGCCGGCCACAGGAAGCTGTCTGACCGGATCCTCCTGTCCACCGCCGAGAGTCCGGGAACGGTGGCGAGGTACAGCACGACCAGCGCCACCCCGGCGGCGGCGAAGCCGGCGCCGGTCCACTGCCAGACCCGTGTGCGCCCGCTCCGGACCAGGGCATCGACCCCGACCCCGGCCAGCATGGCCAGGGCGAAGGTCATGGGCAGGAGCGATCGGGTCCACCCCACCGATCCGAAGAACGGCAGGGCGTCCATGATCGAGATGAGGACGGGGATGAACACGATCCCACCGGTGATCACCGCCACGGCGGTGAGTGCCACGACTTCGGGCCGCCGACGGCGCATGACGACCGCCACCACCGCCAGCACCACCGCGATCACTCCCACGTACGCAGGCAGGTAGAAGTAGCCATCGGCATCGAACCTCCCGCTACCGGCGATGGGAAGGCCGTCATATCCCTGGAACACCACGTGGAGCAGGTTCTCGACCGGGAGCGCCACCTCCCCGGCGGTCTTGCTGTGCAGCGATCCGGAAAATACCTGCAGGCCGGGCAGCGCCAGGGGAGCAGCCAGTGCTCCCCCGGCAATCGCCGCGACGACGAGGTCGCCGGCGGGTCGAAGCATGGCACCTGCCCCGTTCCGCACTGCGGTTTGAACCAGGAGTGCCGCCACGAAGACGACGACGGAGAACGCCAGCACCGACAGGACCTCGGGCTGTCCGGCGTAGAAGGCGAGGGCCACAACCAGCGCGAAGAAGACCACGGCCCGGACCCGTGTCTGGCCACGCACGATGAGCAGCGCGGCCGCAAACATCCAACCGGCCCAAGAGAACACCGAGGCGTGTGGCCACCCGAGCCAGCCGACGAAGGGTCCGCTGAGTTCGAACCCCGTGGCCGCCATGGCACATCCCACGACTCCGAGGTGGAGCAACCGGCCGAGGAAATAGGCCCCGGTTCCCGCCACGACCACCGTGACCACGATGCCCACCGTGTAGGCGTACTGGACCGGCACGAGATAACCGACCAGGGCCGGTAGCCCGAACGGCGCCGACTGCCAATTGAAGGCGAGCGGCATCCCCAGTCCGCTGTAGGGATTCCACAAGGGGAGCTGGCCGTGGTGGACCTGGGTCCAGGCCAGGGTGGTCCAGGGCATCATCGATGCCACCTGGTCCCCGGTCCAGGTGTTGTGGGGCACCACGCCCGGCTGTTGGAGGAGCCCGTCCTGGGCCAGCAGGTCGAACGGACCGAGATGAGTACCGTGGATCAGGGCCGGGACGACCAGCACGACGCCCGCCACCATCACATAGGCCAGGCCCACCACGTCGGGCATGGCCCGACTCCATCGGGAGCGGTCCGGGTGATCGGGATCCCTAGGCACCGGACCGCACCTCGTAGACGGTGGCGCACCCGAAGTGGTGCACCGAGCTCAGGATCGGTGCGAGCGGGATACTCAGATCGGCATGGCTGTAACAGTCGGAGAGAAGGAAACGGGCCCCGGTGGACTTCACGAACTCGACGGCCGTCTGGGCGGGGAGATCACCGGAGAACAGCCGGCCGGCGGCTCCCAGCCTCGGAAAGAAGTCGGGCGTCCACGACAACGCACCCAGCCAGGTGTTCCGATTGGTCTCGGCGGGGATGGTCTGTCCCAGATAGAACGGCGTCAGGACCCCACCGGGGGTCGGGTCGTTTTTCAGGTAGTGGAGGGCATCGAACTCGTCCGGGCTGATCAGGGCCGGTTGGGGGCCGAGGATGCCCGTCGATTGGACACCCCACACCGCATGCAACTCTTGGATGCCCGAGGGAACGACCAGGGCCAGCACCACCAGCGACGCGACGATCGCTGTGGCCCGCCTGGGGAACGCTGCACCGATCCGCCGTGCTCCGATCACGGCCAGCACGGCGAAGGGGACGCTGAGCCCGTCCAGTGAGTGCAGGGGGAACGTCCCCACGTGTCCGAAGTAGATGGCCGCGTACTGGACCAGGGCGATGAGCGGCCACAGTCGGAGGGCCAGCTCGTGGAAGGTGATCTCCGGCGGCCGGTACGCGAAGGCAGCCAGGATACCCAGGGGGGCGAGGGACAACAGGATCGACTGCCAGGGCAGATAGGGCAACACGGTGAGGTTGGCGTGATTGGCGACCGCCCACGTCCAATCCACGTGGCTGAGCACAGTGTAGTAGACGAGAGGGATCGCGGTAGCTGCCACCATGGCCACCGGTAGGGTGAGGTGGCCCCGCTCCCCCCGGAGGCGGAGCAACAATTCGGTCAGCACCACCATCCCGATCAGCGTGGCGGCCTGCCAGGGTTGCAGCCAAGCGCACACCAGCCCCAGCAGCGGTGCAACCACTCCGACCCGGTGCGTTCTCCGGTCACGCTCGTAGGCGAGGAGGGCGAAAACGAAGACCCCGACGGCAATTGCCGTGAAGGGATAGCCCCACAGATAGATCACGGGCCAGACTTCGGTGTCGATCGACTGCAGCAGTGAGGCATGCGCCCAGTGGGTGAGGTGGGCTCCGTTCACCAGGACCCAGGCTGGTGAGATGTAGAAGAGACAGAGAACCAGCGCGATGCGCCGACTCCACAGACCGGCGATCGAAGCACGCACGTAGCGACGCGACCCGGCGAACAGCACCACGACGGCTACCGGCTCCCACACCAGGTAGGCCCAACCGGGGGTCATCCCAAATCGGACCAGCAGCCCGGAGATGGCGATGCCCGGGTGGAGGTAGTCGGAAGGACTTGCCCCGATGGTGAAAGGATCAGAAATGAACACGTGGCGCGCCGACACGGCGATCCATCCGAGGTAGTTCATCTGATCAGCCACATAGGGGCCGTCGGTGCCGGTCCAGATCCGGTTCGGAGTCTGATGGGTGATGAAGCCGACCATCACCCAGACCGACAGTGCCGCCAGCACCGCCAGCACGCCCCAGTCGAATCCGTCCAGACGACGGATCCGACGAGCTCCCCCGGAACGATCCATGTCAGATTCTGTCATCTTCGAGTATGCGGCGGAAGTCGTAGCGTACCCTGACACCGCCGGCGGAGACTGCGTAACGGCCGGAATGCCCGAGTCCATACCACGTCCGGCGCCGTCACCCGCTGCGCCGTCACCACCGGGAACACTCGAAGCGGCAGGTTCGCCAGCCGATCCCCAATGTCGCGACCGCGATGTTGTCGGTTCACGGGCTCGACGACGTGAAGGTGGCTCAGGTCGCGGCCGCGTCCGCCCCGAGGTATCCGAGCAGACGGGGTTCACCTGGTCCACGAGCAAGGGTCGATGGTGGGTGACCGCGCAGCGGCGCGGGGTGTTCCGGTCCGCAACGCTCCGCGGGCTGCTCGGGCTCCGAGGCCCGCCAACCGCTACGCCGGCGTGTGAAGCAGGGGTAGCGCCTTCCGCCCCCCCGCCGGGCTACCAGCCGGTGACGACGGCGGCGACGATGAGGCCGGCCACGACGACGGGTAGCAGGCCCAGCTCGATCCATCGCTCAAGCGGGCCGCAGCTCAGCGCGCGCCTGACGTCGTCGCTCACGGTCACCTTGTCCATCGCCGACCGACACTAGACCGTCGCCAACGGGGCGACGACCTCCTGAAGGATGATTTCGGCCGGCCGGCACCTCATCCTCAAGTCGGATCAACCGGCCATAAATGCCCCGTCAACAGGGTAAACGGGCGCTCATCGTGTTCCCACGGACCGACGACCGAGCGATACGCTCGTTGACGAGCGAGCACGGAGGACATGCCGTGAGCACAACAATCGATGTGAGCCATCCCCGTCGGGAACCCGGATGGGCCCCGGAGCATGACCGAACAACGGGACCCGACGGGGGCTGGTTCGCGGTGGCACGACGGGCAGTGCACGCGCACACCGTCCTGGCGGACTCTGTGTTCGCAGTTGCGCTGCTCGCCATCTCGACGGCGTGGCTGGCCAACTCCCCCTTCGTCGGACGCGACGCTGCGCTGGTGCAGGCGGCGCTCATCGTGCCGCTCGCGTGGCGGAGGGTCCATCCCTCAGGCGTCTTCGTCGTCGTGAGCGCCGTCGCGCTGGTCCAGCTCCTGTTGAGGATCCAGTTGATCGGCGACATAGCCCTGCTGGTGGCGCTGTACACGGTGGCCGTGCACGAATCCCGGGCCCGAGCGGCATGGGCCACGGCCGTTCTTGAGCTCGGCGCCGTGCTTGCGGCGATCCGGTGGCAGCCGGCCGGCACCGTGCCACGGTCACTCCTGTTCTTGTCGGCCACGGTGGTCGCCGCACTGTTCGCCGGACTGACGGTGGCGTCCGGAAGCAGGTACCTCGCCTGGTTGGCCGAGCGGGCCGAGCGACTCGAACTCGAACGTGACCAGCAGGCGACGATCGCCGCCACAGCCGAGCGCACGCGGATCGCCCGAGAGATGCACGACATCATCTCGCACAGCCTCTCTGTCGTCATCACCTTGGCCGATGCGGCGTTGGTCGTGAACAGCACGGATCCCGCCCGTTCCGCGGGGGCGATAGCGCAGGTCTCCGAAGTGGGGCGGCAGGCCCTGGGTGACATGCGTGCACTCATCGGCGTCCTCCGCACCAATGAGCCGGCGGCCGAGCTCGCCCCCCAGCCCGACCTCGGCCAGCTCGACGTGCTCCTTGACCGGTTCCGGGCCACGGGACTCTCGGTCGAGTTCCGTACCGAAGGAACAGTGTTCCCACTCGGGCCCGGCACCGAGCTGACCATCTACCGGGTGATCCAGGAGTCGTTGACCAACACTCTCAAGCACGCCGACGCCGACCGCGCCCGGGTGACGATCGGGTACGGAACCTCGACGGTCGAGGTCCGGGTGGTCGACAACGGCCGGGCCGCTCCCCAGTTGGAGAGCGCGGGACACGGTATCGAGGGCATGAAGGAGCGGGTGGCACTCCATGGCGGTACGCTGCGCGCCGGTCCCGCTGCGGAGGGCGGCTGGATCGTGACCACGACACTGCTCTCCGGTCACCGCCCGGTGCCGGCATGACCATCTCGGTGCTGCTGGTCGACGACCAGCCCCTCCTCCGGAGCGGCTTTCGCATGATCCTCGAGGCCGAGGACGATCTCGTCGTCGTCGGTGAGGCCGGTGACGGTGACGAGGCGGTCACCCTGACCAAGGTGGCGTCTCCGGATGTCGTCCTGATGGACATTCGCATGCCGAACACCGACGGCATCGAGGCCACCCGTCGAATCGTGACCGACGATCCCGCCGTACGAGTCCTCGCCCTCACGACCTTCGATCTCGACGAGTACGCCTTCGGCGCGATCAGGGCCGGAGCCAGCGGCTTCCTGCTGAAGGACGTACGTCCCGGTGAGTTGGCAGCAGCCATCCGCGCCGTAGCCACAGGGGACGCGGTGGTGTCGCCCCGGGTGACCAGGCGGTTACTCGATGAGTACGCTCAGCGGACCAGGGACGATACCGACCAGGTCGGCGACCGGTGCCCCGAGCTCTCGGATCTCACCGACCGTGAACGGGACGTGCTCGACGCCATGGCCCACGGTCTGTCCAACGCGGAGATCGGCGAGCAGCTGTTCGTGTCCGAGGCGACGGTCAAGTCCCACGTGGGCCGGATCCTCTCGAAGCTCGGGCTCCGGGATCGAGTGCAGGTGGTCGTCCTCGCATACGAGATCGGCCTCGTCCGACCCGGCATCGACTCCTGACGCCACAGCGTGAACGAGAATCCGCAGAGAAGCAGCGCGACGGCGCTCATCGACCGGGTCCTCCCCGAGCCGCTCGCCGCCAAGGTGCCCGAGATCACCCTGTTGTTCTGGGTGATCAAGATCCTGACCACTGCCGCAGGCGAAGCGACTTCGGACTACCTGTCATTGCACAGTCATGTGGTCGGCGGGGCCATCGAGATCCTGCTGGTCGTCCTCGGGCTGTGGTTCCAGTTCCGCTCCCGGCGCTATGCCGCTGCCGCCTACTGGTTCCTGGCGCTGGCCATCGCCACATCGGGAACCGGTGTGTCCGACACCATGCACCTCACCTTCGGCGTCCCCTACGCCGGGACGACGTGTTTCTGGGCGGTCGTCCTCGCCGCCATCTTCTGGCTCTGGCACCGGAGCGAGCGGACACTGTCGATCCACAGCATCGTGACGCGGCGACGGGAGGTGTACTACTGGGCCACGGTCTTTGCCACCTTCGCCCTCGGAACCGCGCTCGGCGACCTGACGGCGACCACCTTCGGACTGGGCTACCTGGCCTCCGGGGTTGCCTTCACCGTCCTCATCTTGATCCCCGCGGTGGCCTGGCGATTCCTCGGGCTCAACGAGGTGGTCGCCTTCTGGTTCGCCTACATCGTGACCCGACCCCTCGGCGCCTCCTTCGCCGACTACTTCAGCAAGCCCCACGCCAACAGCGGGCTCGCCTTCGGCGACGGGCCCACCGCCATCGTCCTGAACCTCGCCGTTGTCGTCCTCGTCGCCTACCTGGTCATCACCCGCAACGACATCCAGCCACCTGCGCCAGCCGTAAATCCCGATGGTGCCGGCCCGGCCGCCCCGTCATCAACCACCTAGTCATCAACCACCTAGTCATCAACCACCTAGTCATCAACCACCTAGTCATCAAGAGGAGCCTTCCGTGCCCCAGTCAACGCTGCTCGACGATCTCATGCGATGGACCAGGATCGATTTCGCACCCTCACATCGGCCGCCGTCGGCCTTGCGGGTCGTGATCGCCACCATCGTCTCGCTCGTGGGGTCACTCGTCGCCGACGCGGTACTCGTGGCCATCGGGACCCGGGTGTTCCCCACCACCAAGGGCTACGTGCACTTCCAGTTCTCCGACTACGGCAAACTGACCGTCATCGGGGTGCTCATCGCTTGTGTCGCCTGGCCCGTCGTCGCCAGGGTGTCTTCGGCACCACGGTGGTTGTTCTTCCGCCTGGCCATCCTCGTGACGCTGGTGCTGTGGCTCCCTGACCTCTACATCCTGCATCAGGGCCAATCGGGCAAGGCGGTGGCGGTGCTCATGGTGATGCATCTGGCCATCGCCCTGGTCACCTACAACGCCCTCGTGCGCATCGCCCCTGTGCAACCCCTCCGCCGGCACGTGGGGACCGTGACGGACTGAGCAGGGGACCGGGCCGGGTCTTGTTATCCCGGGGCATCACCTTCCCTCCGCCGGTGACCGGTCGGAGCTCCGGTGATTGACCGGACACTCGGATTGAAGACCTCCAGGGTGGGCGGCAGGCCACGAGACGGGTGACTGACGGCCGGGTCACGTGGGGCGGCCGGCCCCCGGCAGGCGGCCCCACCAGGCGTGCGCCGGCGTTTCCGGGCATGCCCGGATGGCCCCGGCCGGGCATGCCCGGCGTGGGCCTGGGTGGCTCCAGGCGTGGTCCGGGCGCCAGGATCACCCTTCCACTCACGAGAGGCCCGAGCCTCCACACCTCGCGCTTGATCCGTGAGCCGACCGGGTAAGTTCTTTCTGCTGGCGGATGCCTGATCCACGGGTAATCCGCCGACCACCGCCGTTGAGGTGTCGTGGAGGGAGCGGAGATGACGGACCTGTTGATCGGCCTCGACGACCAGACGCTCACGGACCGTTTCGTCGCCACCAGGGCCCTGACCGAGTCGCTGTCCGCTCCACTGTCGGCGGAGGACCAGACCGTCCAGTCGATGCCGGATGTCAGTCCGACCAAGTGGCACCGGGCCCACACGACCTGGTTTTTCGAGACCTTCCTCCTCGAGCCCCGGCAACCGGGCTACCGGCCGTTCAACCCCGAGTACGGATACCTCTTCAACTCCTACTACGAAGGGATCGGTCCGCGGTACCCCCGACCCGATCGCGGCCTGGTCTCCCGCCCGGGCATCGCAGAGATCGCCGAGTACCGGACCTACGTCGACCGGGCCATGGGCCGGCTGCTCGAGGACCCGGGGAGCGAGTCCACGATGGGACTCGTCGAGCTTGGCATCCAACACGAGCAGCAGCACCAGGAGCTGCTCTTGATGGACATCAAGCACGTGCTCTCCCGCAATCCCCTGTTTCCGGCGTACGACGACGTGTGCCTGCCGGCACCGAGCACCTCTTCGCCGTTCGGGTGGGACGGCCATGGCGAGGGGACCTACGACATCGGCCACCAGGGGCAGGGGTTCAGTTTCGACAACGAGCACCCCCGACACCGCGTCTATCTCGCCGATTTCTCGATGGCCGACCGCCCGGTCATCTGTGGTGAGTGGATCGAGTTCATCGACGACGGCGGTTACCACCGCCCCGAGCTCTGGCTGTCCGACGGGTGGGCCACGGTGATGGCCGAGGAGTGGGAGAGCCCCCTCTACTGGATACCGACGGACAGCGGGTGGCGGGAGTTCACCCTCGGCGGACCGATAGACGTCAACCCGGCGCAGCCGGTCTGCCACATCAGCTACTACGAAGCCGATGCCTTCGCCCGCTGGGCCGGCTACCGGTTGCCGACCGAGATCGAGTGGGAGGTGGCGGCCTCCCCGCTGGCCGTCGAAGGCCACTTCCTCGATCGGGACCGCCTCCATCCGAGTCCGGTGGGCGGACCGGGGGGCCAGGAGTCCGGGGCCGGGGCCGGCAACGGCCCGTTCGGCAACGTGTGGCAGTGGACCTCCTCCTCCTACAGCCCCTACACGGGTTTCGAGATCGCCCCCGGGGCCGTCGGCGAGTACAACGGCAAGTTCATGGTCAACCAGTACGTGCTCCGGGGAGGCTCGTGCGTGACGCCACCGGGCCACGTGAGGGCCTCCTACCGCAATTTCTTCCCACCGTCCGCCCGCTGGGCCTTCTCCGGACTGCGACTGGCCCGCAACTATTGACGGGCGGAATCCCATTGCCTCCACCGTCCGCGCCCTAGGGATCCCATGACCACCGCCATCCCCCCCACCATCGAAGTCCACCTGACCGCTGACGACCTGCGTACTTCGATGGAGCGCGACGTCCGTTCCGGACTCACCGGCGTGCCCAAGCAGCTGCCCCCCGTCTACTTCTACGACGACCGCGGCAGCAGACTCTTCGACCAGATCACCAGGCTGCCCGAGTACTACCCGACCCGGGCCGAGCGGTCCATACTCGACTCCCGGGCCAAGGACATCGCCCAGAGCTCTGATGCCGACACCCTGGTCGAGCTCGGGGCCGGGACGTGCGACAAGTCGCGCCTGCTGCTCGACGCCATGCAGTCCAACGGGCGCCTCGAACGGTTCGTCCCCCTCGACGTCAGCGACACCACCCTGTGGGAGGCCGCCACCGCCCTCGCCGAGGAGTATCCGGGTCTGGTCGTGCACGCCGTGGTCGCCGACTTCCACGCCCACCTCGACCTCCTCCCGGCGGACGGTCGTCGCCTGTTCGCCTTCCTTGGGGGCACCATCGGGAATCTCGACCCCGCCCAGCGCCGCGCCTTCCTCCGCGGGCTGGCCGGCGTCATGGCCGACGGCGACCACTTCCTGCTCGGCACCGACCTAGTCAAGGACCGGAGCCGCCTCGTCCTGGCCTATGACGACGCCGCCGGCGTGACCGCCGAGTTCAACCGGAACGTGCTCCACGTCCTCAACCGCGATCTCGGTGCCGACTTCGACCCCGGGAGGTTCACCCACGTGGCCCGCTGGAACGAGGACGACCAGCGCATCGAGATGTGGCTGCGCTCGGACGAGGAGCAGCGGATCCGGGTCGCCGACCTCGATCTCGACGTCTCGTTCGGGGCCGGCGAGGAGATGCTGACCGAGATCAGCTCCAAGTTCTCGGCGGACGCCCTCGAGTCGGAACTGTCGGACTGTGGATTCGACGTCGAGGCCATGTGGCCGTCGGAGGGCGACGACTTCCTCCTGACCATGGCCCGCCCGATCTGAAGGTCGGCCGACACCTCACGCCGGTCACCCCCCGAGCAGGTCCTTGACCGCGTCCCCGATGGCCCGGTGGAAGGTCGGGTACGCGTAGATCATGTGCCGGAGCGCTGTGGTGGGAACCTCGGCGTGGACGGCCAGGGCCAGGAGGCCGAGGACCTCGCCGCCCCAGGGTCCGACCGAGGTGGCGCCGACCAGCACGCCCCGGTCGGCATCCTCGACAAGCTTGATGAACCCCCGGTTCCCCACCTTGTGGATCCAACCCCTCGTCGACGACGGCACCTCGGTCAGTCCCACCCGGACCCTGAGGCCCCGGTCCCGCGCCTCACGTTCGGTGAGACCCACCGAACCGATCTCCGGGTCCGTGAAGGTCACCCGGGGCACGGCCCGGTAGTCGGCGGGGACCACCTCGTTCCCGAGGATGGCATTCACCACGATGTCGGCCTGGTACATCGAGACGTGGGTGAACGCGCCCTTGCCGGTCGCGTCCCCGACCGCCCACAGCCCCTCCACCCCTTCCACCCTCATGTGGTCGTCGACGGGGAGCACGCGGGCCGAGGGGTCGAGCCCGACGGACGCCACGTTGAGCTGGGCCAGGTCGGCCCGGCGTCCCGCCACGACGAGCAGCCGGTCCGTCACCAGCGGCTCCCCTTCCCCCAGGGCGATGGCGAACCGGTGGCCGTCGTGGTGGACCGACTCGATCTCCACGCCGGTCCGGACCACGATGCCCTCGGAGTCGAACACCTCGCTCAGCAGGGCGGCCGATTCCGGCTCCTCGGGGCCCACCAGGGACGGGGCCACGTCGAGCACGGTGACCTCCGAGCCGAACCGTCGGAACACCTGGGCGAGCTCGACTCCGATGGCCCCACCCCCGAGCACCGCCAGCGTCGCCGGCACCTGCTCCGCCTCGATCGCCTCCCGGTTGGTCCAATAGGGCGTGTCGGCCAGCCCGGCGACCGGCGGGATCCACGCCCTCGACCCGATGTTGACCACCACGGCCCGGTCGGCCTCGAAGAGCCGCTCTCCGACGGCCACGCGGCGGGCACCCTCGAGGCGGCCCCAGCCCCGCACGAAGCGTCCTCCCTTGCCCTCGAACCGTTCGACGGCGACCGCATCGTCCCAATCGTCGGTGGCCTCCTCGCGGATGCGGCGGGCCACCGGGGACCAGTCGGCCTCGACCTGGGACTCCCCGGCCATGCCCGGCACCCGGCGGGCCTCGGCGAGCAGGTCGGAGGCCCGGATCATCATCTTGGACGGCACACAGCCCCAGTAGGGGCACTCGCCACCCACCAACTCGCCGTCGATCCCGACCACGTCGAGGCCGGCCGTCGCCAACCGTTCGGCCACATCCTCGCCACCGGGGCCCATGCCGACGACGATCACATCCGCACGTTCACTCACTCTCCGCTCCTCCGTCTCCATCCCATGGCGTGGAACGGGCCCGTTCGGACCCGTCGTCAACCGTTCCGGTCACCCTGCACCCTCCGGTTCTATCCCACCGGTGGGCCCGGCATGCACGTCGGAACGTTCTGGTGGGACGGGTAGGAACCGTCGTGCATCCCCGAGGGCCAGCCCACCGGCAGTGCCCCGGGGAACACACGGCGCCCCGGTGGGGTTGAAGCGTCCATGACGACACGAGCGACATGGAATGGCACCGTCCTGGCCGAGAGCGACGACACCGTCGTGGTGGAGGGGAACCACTACTTCCCCGCCGACGACGTCCGTAGCGAGTACTTCGAGCCCAGCGACACGCACACCCACTGCCCCTGGAAGGGTGAGGCCAGCTACCGCAGCGTGGTCGTGCAAGGTGCCCGTAACGACGACGCCGCCTGGTTCTATCCGGAGCCCAAAGAAGCGGCGAAGGAGATCACCGACCGCGTGGCATTCTGGAAGGGCGTGACCGTCGAGGAGGTCTGAGCCGCCCCGACCGGCTCAGCGGGAGCCGGTCGACCGTTGGCGGGCCACGTCGAAGCAGGCGATGGCGCCGGCGGTCGACACGTTGAGCGACGACAACGAGCCGTGCTGGGGGATGCCCGCCGAGCGCGTCACAGCGTCTCCTGGTCAGTTCGGCCAGTCCGCTCCCTTCGGAGCCGAGCACGAGCGCCACGGGCTGATCGCCGAGCGGAAGGGTGTAGAGGGACTGCCGGGACTCCCCGACGAGGCCGACCGTCCAGACCCCGAGACCGGACAGGCGCTGCAGCGCGGCCGGCACCCCGGCCACCAGGGCAATGGGCAGGTACTCGATGGCCCCTGCCGCCACCTTGGCCACCGTCGGGGACAGGTGGGCCGATCGATGCCTCGGGAGCACCACTCCGGTGACCCCGGCACACTCCGCACTCCTCAGGAGCGCACCCATGTTGTGCGGGTCGGTGATGCCGTCCAGCACCAACAAGAAGGGGACGCGCCCGCGGCGGTTCGCTTCGGCCAGGGCCTCGAGCGGTGTCTCCTCGACCGGCCGGGCCAGCGCCACCACGCCCTGGGGGGCTTCGGTCCGGGCCAGCGATTCGAGCCTGCGGCGCGACACGTGCTCCACCCGGACGCGACGGGTGGCCGCCAGGGACTCGATCTCGTCGAGGATGGTGGCGGCGTCCATGCCCTCGGCCATCACCAACGAACGGACGGCACGTCGGTTGGCGACCAGCAACTCGCGGACGGCCTGGCGCCCTTCGACCTGATCGCCCCCGAGACCGACGGTCTCGTTGCCGCGACGGCTGACCGGGCCGCTGCGAGCACCCCCCCTGCCGCCCCCGCCGCGGGAGGACGCCGTCCCCCGGCCCGCGGCACGCCCCGACTTGCCGGAGGTGGCTCCACTGCCGCCCTGTTTCCCCGACCGGCCCCGGGGCGACCCGGGGCGACCCGAACCCTGGCGACCGCGGCCCGCTCCGCCCCGCCCTCCGCCGGCTCGGGCCGGGCTCATCGGGGGAAACCCGACCGGCCGCCCCGGGGCCATCGGCTCATGAGCACGACCGCGGTGCAGCCGATCCCTTCGGCGCGCCCGAGCGCACCCAGGCCCTCGGCCCGGGTGGCCTTGACGTTGGCCGGCGCGCCGAGGGCGCCGGTCAGGCGCTCCGCCATGGCCCCGACAAAGGGGGCGAGTCTGGGCCGTTCGGCCACCACGGTGCAGTCGGCATTGACCGGGGCCCAGCCGGCTTCCCGGGCCAGCGCCACCATGCGGGTGAGGAGATCGATACTGTCGGCATCCTTCCAGGCCGGGTCGTCGTCCGGAGCGTGCCTCCCGAGGTCCCCGAGCCCCGCCGCCCCGAGCACGGCGTCGGCGACGGCATGGGCCACGACATCGGCGTCACTGTGACCCTCGAGGCCGCACGTCCCGTCGTCGCTGATCACCACGCCGCCCAGCACCAGGGGGCGCGCCGGATCAACGGAGAACCGGTGGACGTCGATGCCCTGGCCCACCCGGAGCGGCGGGGGGTCGACCGGCCCTTCCCGGCCCTCAGCCGTGCCCGTGGTCAACGGGCCTCCTCGCCGAGGAGCCTCTCGGCCACGGCGAGGTCCTCGGGCCTCGTGATCTTCACGTTGCGGATGTCGCCGGGCACGGTGCGCACGGTAGCGCCCAGGAGCTCGAGCAACCCGGCGTCGTCGGTGGCCTCCCCGGACGAGGCATGGGCGGCACGCAGCGTCGCCGCGTCGAAGGCCTGGGGCGTCTGGACCATGACCAGGCCGTCGCGGTCCACGGTGGCCTCGACGATCCCTTCCGACACCCTCTTCAGGGTGTCGGCCACCGGCAGGACGGGGATGGCGCCGGAGGCCGCCCCGGAGCGCACCACTTCGACCACCGCCTCGAACACCGCGCTGTCGGCGAGTGGCCGCGCCGCGTCGTGGACGACGATGATGTCGGCGTCCTCGGGCACGACGGCCAGGCCCGCCCTCACCGATGCCGCTCTCGTGTCGCCCCCGGCCACCGTCTGGTCCGCTCCCCACTCGGGCGTCGGGTCGTGGGCCTTCGCACCGACGTCGCCGGCCGGTACCACCGCCACGACGCCGTCGGCCACCGATCGGGCGGCCTCCACCGACCGCTCCAAGACCGTCCGCCCACCGAGTTGGAGGAACTGCTTGGGCCCGCCGAACCGTCGGCCCGAGCCACCGGCGACCACGACGACCCAGACGGATCCCCGTCGGCTCAGGGCAGCGCCTCGTTGAGGCGTACCTCGGCCGCTTCCTCGTCCACCCCGAGGGCGAAGGTCAGCTCGGAGACGAGGATCTGGCGGGCCCGGCTGAGCATGCGCTTCTCACCGGCGGACAATCCCTTGTCCTTGTCGCGGATCGAGAGGTTACGGACCACTTCGGCCACTTGATAGATGTCGCCCGACCGCAGCTTCTCCGAGTGGTTCTTGTAGCGCCGCGACCAGTTGGTCGGCATCCGCGCCTCCTTCTTGCGGAGCACGGCGAACACCTCTTCCACCTCTTCGTCGTTGATGACCTCGCGGAGGCCCACCCCTTCGGTGTTGTCGGCCGGGACCATGAGTGTCAGGTCGCCGTAGGCCAGCCTGAGCACGAGATACTCCTGCTTCTTCCCGAACGCCTCTTTGGTCTCACGTCGTTCGACCACTGCCGCGCCGTGGTGCGGGTAGACGACCTTGTCACCGATGTCGAACACCGTTCCTCCTGGCGTTTCTGCTGGTCCCGGGCCTGGTGCGCTCCATCGGGACCGCGTGGGCGAAGCATGTAATGGTACACGGTGGGGGCGTCAGGCCGAACCGGGGACCGCGCTCACGTCCCAGAGCCGTGGTTCGCGCGTGCACGTCGGGGCGCAGAAGGTGCCCTTCCCGGCCGGACTGGCTACTGGTACCGCTCGAAGATGCTGGCTTCGGCCAGCCGCGCCAGGCCGTCCTTGACCGAGTGGGCACGCGCCTGGCCGACGCCGTCCACCTGCTCGAGTTCACCCAGGGACGCCCGCATGATCTGCTGGAGGTTCACGAACCGGTCCACGATCCGCTCGATGATGGCGTCGGAGAACCGGGGCAGGCGGTACAAGAGCCGGTAGCCGCGGGGCTCGATCCCTGATTCGGTGTCGCTGAACGACCCGGGCAGCCCGAGGATGCCGGCCACCCGGCTGGCATCGGACAGCTCGTCCGGCGACAGGTCGGCCAGTTCTTCGATGGCCTTTCGGACCGCCGAGAGCCGGTCCGTCCTGGCCGGCGGGTTGGCGCAGTAGTCGCGCACCACCAGGTGGAGGGTGGCCGCCACCCCGTCGATCAGTTCGGCGGACTGGAGCCCCACCAGCCGGCCGTCCTCGCCCAGCTCGACGAGGTAGCCCTCCACCTCGGCGGCGATCCGCAGGACCATCTCCGCCGCCTGGACCACGGCGACCACATCGCCCACCGACACGGTGTCCTCGACCTCTAGGACGGACAGCCCGTTGAGGGCCACGTCGAACCGGTTCCGGAAGTGCTGCATGGTGGCCAGGGCCTGATCGGTCCGGTCGTGGAGCCATCCGGTGGGCTGCACGGTGTGCTTCTGATCGTTCCGGTACACGGCGATGACCGACATCGCCGCGGACACCGAGAGCACCGGCACGTCGATGGACCGCGCCACCCGCTCGGCCGTGCGGTGCCGGGTGCCCGTCTCCGAGGTGGGGATGTTGGCCTTGGGCATCAGTTGCACGTTGGCCCGGGCGATCCGCGAGGCGTCCGGGGCGAGGATGATGGCTCCGTCCATCTTGGCCAGCTCTGACAGCCGTTGGGGACTGAATTCGGCGTCGAGCAGGAATCCGCCCGAGCAGATGGAGAGCACCCCCGGTCCGTCCCCGACCACGACCAACCCCCCGCGCTTGGCCCGCAGGATCCGGTCGAGTCCGTCCCGCAGGGGTCGGCCGGGGGCCACCATCGCCAGGGACTCGCTGAGCGGCGAACTCTGGCGGGCGATCACAGTGGCATGGTACCCGTCGGGCCGGGCGCCAGGCTCAGGCGTGCGGGCCGCAGCCGAACCGCGACACCGCCTCGAGCACCGTGTCGACCCGGATCAATTCGACCCCCCGAGGTCCGTCCGGCGTCGATGCCGGCACGACCACGCTGTCGAAGCCCAACCGGGCCGCCTCCTCGAGGCGCCGCGGGAGATCGGTGACCTGTCGGACCTCCCCGGCCAGGCCGATCTCGCCCACGGCGGCCAGATTGGCAGGGAGCGACCGACCGGTGGCCGCCGAGGCCACGGCCAAGGCGACCGCCAGGTCGGCCGCCGGCTCGGTCACACGGATGCCGCCGGCCACCGACGAGAACACGTCCATCGACAGCACACCCAGATCGGCATGGCGTCCGAGGACGGCCAGGGTCATCACCAGCCGGCCGCTGTCCAGGCCGACGACCGACCGCTTGGGCTGGGCCTGGCCCATGGGGGTGACCAGGGCCTGGAGTTCCACCATCAGGGTGCGCCGCCCCTGCACGGCCGGGAGCACGACACCCCCGGGCACCCCGGTCAACCGGTCCCCGAGCAGGAGGCGGCCCGGATCGTCCACCCGGTTGAGCCCGTGATCACCCATCTCGAAGAGGCCCAGCTCACCCGTCGGCCCGAACCGGTGCTTGACCGCCTGGAGGAGGCGGAGCGCGTGGTGACGGTCACCCTCGAAGCTCAGGACCGTGTCCACCATGTGCTCGAGGGCCCGGGGGCCGGCCAGCGAGCCGTCTTTGGTCACATGGCCGACCAGCACGGTGGCCACCTGGCGGGACTTGGCCAGGCCCACCAACTGGTCGGCGCACTCCCGCACCTGGGTCACACTGCCCGGCACGCCCGTGGAGCGGCGCTCGCCGAGAGTGGCCGGGCCGATGGCCACGGCTTGGATGGAGTCGATGACCACGAGGTCCGGCTCGGCCTCCACCACGGCGTGGATGACCGCGCCGATGTCGGTGACCGACAGGATCAGGAGACCGGGGGGGATCGGCCCCAGTCGCTCGGCCCGCAGGCGGACCTGGTGGGCCGATTCCTCGGCCGACACCAGGAGCACGCGGTGCCCGGCGGCGGCCCTGGCCGCGAGCACCTGGAGCAGCAGGGTCGATTTGCCGATGCCCGGCTCACCACCGAGGAGGGTCACCGAGCCGGGCACCAGTCCTCCCGACAGCACCCGGTCGAACTCCTCCACACCGGTGGGCAGGGCCGCGGCCGCAGAGACGTCCACCGACGACAGGGGGACGGGCATCGAGGAGAGGTCGAGCGCGTCCACCGCCCTCACCAGGGGACCGAGCTGCGCCTCTTCGACCAGGGTGTTCCACTCCCCGCAGGTGGGGCACCGACCGGCCCAGCGGGCGGTTGTCGATCCGCAGTCGATGCAGCGGTGCCGCTTCGCCGTCTTGGCCATGGGCCAGATGGTAGGGACTGGCTGTGACGTGAGGGGTGATCGTCGGCGACGTGCCGGCCGTCCGACCCCGGCGCTGACGCGAATCACCCCACCGGGGGACCGGTGGGGTGATGGCGCTCAGGACCGCCGTAGCGGCCCGCAGTCTCAGTCGGCGGAAGAGTCGGCCCCGGCCAGCTCCACCGGCGGCGGGGGTTCTACCCCTTCGATCGCCGTGAAGGTCAGCTGCTGCTCGCCGGCCACCAACGGGGGTGCACCCTTCACGTCGTAGGCCGCGGCCGCCTCCGGGGTGATGGTCTCGACGTCGACCACGATGGTCTCGCCGACCCGGAACTCCTTCCACAGGATCCGCTCGGACAGCGGGTCCTCGACCATCTGCTGGATGGCACGGCGCAATGGCCGGGCCCCCAGCTGTGGGTCATAGCCCTTGTCGGCCAACAGCTGCTTGGCCGGAGGGGTGAGGACCAGGCTGAGCCCCTGGAGCTCGAGCTGGCTGGAGACCCGCTGGATCATCAGGTCGACGATCTCGACCACCTCGACCTTGGACAGCTCGTGGAACACCACGACCTCGTCGATCCGGTTGAGGAACTCGGGCCGGAAGTGAGCCTTCAGTGCCTCGTTCACCTTCGTCTTCATGCGCTCGTAGGTGACCGCCTCCGACGTCTTGGCGAAGCCGACCGACGACTTGCGGAGGTCGGCCGTGCCCAGGTTGGAGGTCATGATGAGCACGGTGTTCTTGAAGTCGACGGAGCGGCCCTGGGCGTCGGTCAACCGACCGTCCTCGAGGATCTGGAGGAGCGTGTTGAACACGTCGGCATGGGCCTTTTCCACCTCGTCGAACAGCACGACGGAGAACGGCTTGCGCCGGACGGCCTCGGTGAGCTGGCCACCCTCCTCGTACCCGACATAGCCGGGAGGGGAGCCGACCAGCCGGCTCACAGTGTGCTTCTCCATGTACTCCGACATGTCCAGCTGGATCAGGGCGTCCTCGTCGTCGAAGAGGAACTCGGCCAGGGTCTTGGCCAGCTCCGTCTTGCCCACACCGGTCGGTCCGAGGAAGATGAACGACCCGCTGGGCCGCTTCGGATCCTTCAGGCCGGCCCGGGTGCGCCGGATGGAACGGGCCAGAGCGGCGATGGCCGGCTCCTGGCCGATGACCCGCTTGTGGAGCTCGTCCTCCATGCGGAGCAGCTTGGCGGTCTCCTCCTCGGTGAGCCGGTAGACGGGGATCCCCGTCCAGTTGGCCAGCACCTCGGCGATGACCTCCTCGTCGACGACGTCGAACAGGTCAACGCCCTCGGCGCGCCACTCGGCCTCCATGGCCTCCTTGGAGTCGAGACGCTCCTTTTCCTGCTCGGCGAGCTTCTTCGCCTGCTCGAAGGCCTGCTTCTCGATGGCCGCTTCCTTGTCGGCGCGCAGCCGCGTGATGTCCTCTTCGAGCTTCTTGTACGCCGGGGGCGTTGTCATGCGACGGATCCGCAGGCGGCTCCCGGCCTCATCGATGAGATCGATCGCCTTGTCCGGTAGGTAGCGGTCGGCCAGGTAGCGGTCGGCCAGGTTGGCCGCGGCGACCAGGGCCTGGTCGGTGATGGTCACCGCGTGGTGCGACTCGTAGCGGTCGCGCAGCCCCTTGAGGATCTCGATGGTGAGGGCCACGTTGGGCTGCTCCACCTTGATGGGCTGGAACCGGCGCTCGAGTGCGGCGTCCTTCTCCAGATGCTTGCGGTACTCGTCGATGGTCGTGGCCCCGATGGTCTGGAGCTCGCCGCGGGCCAGCATCGGCTTGAGGATCGATGCCGCATCGATGGCGCCCTCGGCGGCGCCTGCACCCACCAGGGTGTGCAGCTCGTCGATGAACAGGACGATGTCGCCGCGTGTGCGGATCTCCTTCAGCACCTTCTTCAGTCGTTCCTCGAAATCACCGCGGTAGCGGCTGCCGGCCACCAGGGCGCCGAGGTCGAGGGTGTAGAGCTGCTTGCCGGTCAGGGTCTCGGGCACGTCGTCGGCCACGATCCGCTGGGCCAGGCCCTCGACGATGGCCGTCTTGCCCACCCCGGGCTCACCGATGAGGACCGGGTTGTTCTTCGTGCGGCGCGACAGCACCTGCATCACCCGCTCGATCTCTTTCTCCCGACCGATGACCGGGTCCAACTTGTGGTCGCGGGCCAGCGCCGTCAGATTGCGCCCGAACTGGTCGAGTACGGGGGAGCCGGTCGGGGCGTCCGAGGACTGCGAGCCCGGAGCGCCGGCACCCACCGACTCCTTGCCCTGGTAACCGGAGAGCAGCTGGATCACTTGCTGGCGGACCCGCGGGAGATCGGCCCCGAGGCTCTGGAGCACCTGGGCGGCCACCCCTTCGCCCTCGCGGACCAGCCCCAGCAGCATGTGCTCGGTGCCGATGTAGCTGTGACCGAGCTGGAGCGCCTCGCGGAGGGACAGCTCGAGAACCTTCTTCGCCCGGGGCGTGAACGGCGGGGAGCCGGTCGGAGCCGTACCGGCCAGACCGATCGTCTCTTCCACCTTCTCCCTGACCGCCTCGAGCGAGACGCCCAGGGATTCGAGGGCTTTGGCCGCGACGCCTTCACCCTCGTGGATCAATCCCAGGAGGATGTGCTCGGTCCCTATGAAGCTGTGGTTGAGGAGACGCGCCTCTTCCTGAGCAAGCACAAGAACTCGGCGAGCCCGGTCTGTAAATCGTTCGAACACTCCACCGCCTCCATCCGCGGTCAGTAACTGATCCGAAGTCTACAGGTGACAGTGCAACCCGCACCCGCACAGCTCCCCTATTTCGGTTTCATTTTCTCAGTCATCGGCAACCTGGCCTATCGTCTGTAGGAAGTGAACGTCGTAGAGCTCCTAGGGCTTCCCGCACTCGAAGATCAGTTGAGGCGCCTCGAGCCCCTGCTCGTGGAGTCGGTCGTCACCGGAGACGGCTTCCTCGACGAGGTCACCACCCACCTCCTGGCGGCCGGGGGGAAGAGGCTCCGCCCGGTCCTCGCCCTGGCCACAGCCACTTCCGGCTCCCGAGACGCCTCCCGGGAGGACTTCTTGGGAGCGGTTGCCGTGGAGTTGGTCCACCTCGCCTCCCTCTACCACGACGACGTCATGGACGAGGCCACCGTGCGCAGGAACGTCGAGAGCGTCAACGCACGATTCGGGAACCTCGTGGCCATCGTGGCGGGAGACTTCCTGCTCGCACGCTCGGCCGAGATCGCCGCCGGTCTGGGGACCGAGATCGCCGGGCTGCTGGCCGCCACCTTGGGGGAGCTCTGCCGGGGACAGGTTGCCGAGGTGCACGACGCCTTCCAGGTCACGCGGTCAGAAGGCGGCTATTCCACCGCCATCGCCGGCAAGACGGCGTCCCTCATGGCCACCTCCTGTCGAATCGGGGCGCTCACCGGCAACCTCGCCCGGCACCAGGTGGAGGCCTCGACGACCTTCGGTCGCTACTTCGGGATGATCTTCCAGGTCCGCGACGACATCCTCGATGTCATCGGGACCGAGGCCGAGCTGGGAAAACCCGCCGGTCAGGACCTGGCCGAGGGCATCTACACCCTCCCCGTGCTACTGGCCCTGGCCGATCCCGAGGTGGGTCCGGAGCTGCGCCCGCTGCTCGGACAGCCGCTCGGCCATCCTGAACGAGACAAGGCACGGTCGATCGTCGCCGAGTCCGGCGCCATCGCCCAGTCGGTTTCCGTCGCCCGGCACTACGCCGATCTGGCTTCGGACGCGGCAGGATCAGGCCTTTCCTCCACGTTGGCCGGCGGCTTCGCCAACCTGGCCCACTCGCTGGTCGACGACCTCCCGATCAGCTGACCCGGAGGCCGGGTACCCGGCACCGGTTCATACTGACAGTAGGTGGTTCATACTGACAGTAGGTGGAGCCGGAGTAGGGGCACCGCCGGCACGGCTCTTCGGGGTCGGGCGGGGGCCCCACTCCGACTACGAGCCCGAGGGTGCAGCCACGTGGCACTTGGCCTCGATGGCAGCCGAGCGCCTGGACAGCCGCTTGCCGGCCTCGGCGCTCTCCAGCCGCCTGATCCGCTTCTCGATGCGGTTGGCCAGCCGTGTGCGACCAGCCTTGGCCGCCCTGGCCTCGGCCGCATGCAACTTGGGGAGCCCCGCCGAGACCCGCGCCTCGACCTTGTCGATGCGGGTCAGTGCCCTCGTGGCGTTGGCGCAGTTGAAGTGGGCGGCGGCAGGGGTGGCCGTGGGGGCCGGGGACGCGGCGGCACCGGCCACGCCCGGGGCGCCGAGCGCCAGAGCCCCAACGACCACGGCCCCGATCACCAGCGCCCTACCTGCGGGAATCAACGTCCTCATGGTTCTCCTGCCTCCTGAACGGGGCCGGTGGTCCGGCCGCGCCGTCAGTTGTCTCACCTCGACATGTGCTGGCGATGATGGGGATGTTAGGACCCGGTGAGGGCTGATCCGCATCGCGGGACGTCTTTCCTCCGTCCGACGGTGGCCCGGAGCCGGATGACGGGCGCGCGACGGTCCGGGCGGCAGGAAGGGCCGGACACTGTCATAGACACTGCCATTTGTTATCCTCCATTCCATGGCGACTGCCCACCCGAGGTCCCGTCCGCGGTCGTCGGCGCGCCCGGGCACCGGGCCGGACCGGTGCCGGCATCCGTCCCCCGTGCGGTACCCGTGACGGCCAGACGAGGGAGCGTCCGGCACGACATCGAGCTCCGATGCCCGCCCGACCGGATCTGGGCGCTGGTGGGCGATCCGGTCCGGATCCACGAGTGGTTCCCCGGGATCGAGTCGTGCACCGTCGAAGGTGACCTGCGCACCGTGGTCACCCGCTCGGGCCTGCCCATGCCCGAACAACTGCTGACCATCGACCACGTGCTGCGGCGCTTCCAGTACCGGATCACCGCGCCCATGTTCAAAGAGCACCTCGGGACGGTCGACGTTCACGACCTGCACGACGGGACCAGCCTCGTCGTCTACAGCACCGACGCCGATCCGGCCCCGCTCGCGCTCGTCATCGGCGGTGCCGCCCGCAACGCGCTCGCGCAACTGCCCGTGACGCTCGGTCTCGGGGCCACCGGGGTCGCCACCACGCCGGCCGACACCGCATCCGGGTCGGCCGCAACCCGGGAAGGAACCCGCTGATGGGCCGAAAGATTCTCCTCGTCACCACCGATCAGCAGCGATACGACACCCTGGGGTGCAACGGCGGGGCCTTGGCCGCCACCCCGACCCTCGACCGCCTGGCGGCCGAGGGCATCCGGTTCGAGCGCGCCCACCCCCAGTCGGTGGTGTGCATGCCGTCCCGCTCCACCATCCTGACGGGCCAGCACCCGAGCACCCACGGGGTGTGGATGAACGGCGTGCCGCTGCCGGTGGACGCCCCGTCGGTCGCCGACCTGCTGCACGACTCCGGCTACCGCACCGCCCTGGTCGGCAAAGCCCACTTCGAGCCCTTCCTCGACCCCTTCTTCCGATTCACCGAGAACTCGATGGCCACGACGGACGGGGTGGTGCCACCGGGCGGCCTCCACCGCGGCTTCGAGCACCTCGAGCTGGCTACCCACGGGGCCATCGGACCGCTCCACTACGCCCGGTGGTTGCTGGCCGAACATCCAGAGGCGCTCGGGGGCTTCTACCCGGCTCTCGACGGGTCGCTCCAGGTCAACTCGGCCGGCGGCGGCGACACCGGGGCCCCGCAGGTGAAGGCGAATCCCATCCCCCGCGACCTCTACCACACCGACTGGGTGGCCGACCGGACGATCGGGTGGCTGGACACAGTGGGCGCGGACGAAGACTGGTTCTGCTGGATGAGCTTCCCCGATCCCCATCATCCGTGGGACCCCCCCGAGTCCGAGGTGGCGCGCATCGACTGGCGCGAGGTCCCACTGCCGGCCGGCTATCCCGAGGCGCGTGCCGAGCGAGAGGCCATCCTCGACGACAAGCCCCGGCACTGGCGCCTCTGGTACGAGGGAACCCTGGTGTCCAACTACGAGGCCCCCGCCGAGTGGGTCCCCGCCACCCTCACCGCCGATCAGGTGCGCGAGGTCAACGCCCGGAACGCCGTCGAGTGCGAGCTGATCGAC
Source organism: uncultured Acidimicrobiales bacterium (assembly GCA_963725395.1). GTDB lineage: Bacteria > Actinomycetota > Acidimicrobiia > Acidimicrobiales > RAAP-2 > Bog-756. The sequence goes on from CAVRYH010000012.1 coordinate 27,796, forward strand.
GAGGCCGTCGGTCGGGTGCTGGCCCGCATCGGCGAACGAGGCTGGGCCGACGACGTGGACGTGGTGTTCACCACCGACCACGGTGAGCTCCAGGGCGACTTCGGCCTCTTGTTCAAGGGCCCCTACCACGTCGACGCGCTCATGCGGCTCCCCCTGATCTGGCGCCCGGCCCCCTCACGCGCCGTCCCGTCGGCAGTGGTCAGCCGCCCCGTCGGCCTGGTCGACCTCGCCCCGACCTTCTGCGCCATCGCCGGCATCGACGCGCCCCCGGTGGATGGAGGGGAAGGCCCTCCCCGTGGACGACAGCGACGCCACGACGCGGGGGTTCGAACGGGTCCTCACCGAATGGGACAGCGAGCTGTTCGGCGTCGACGTCCACCTGCGGACGATCACGCGCGACAACTGGGTGTGCAGCACCTACCTCCCGGGCACCTCCCATGACGGCACCGAGGGCGAGCTCTACGACCTGGACGACGATCCCCTCCAGCGGGTCAACCGTTGGGACGATCCCGCCCACCGTGGCGTCCGCGACGACCTGATCAGTGACCTGTGGGACCACCAACCCGAGGCGAGGCGGCCTCGCCTGGTGCTCGAGGCACCCGTTTGAGCGGTCGGGTCACGCCCCCCGTGGGCCACCGGCCGACGAGTTGCGGTCGAAGATGATCCGGAGGCCGTGCAGCGTGAGCCACGGCTCCACGTACTCGATCTCGTCGGCGTAGGGCGAGATCAGTTCGGCCAGTCCCCCGGTGGCGACCACGGTGCACTCCCCGAGCACGGCGGCGAACCGCCGGCACAGACCGTCAACCTGTCCGGCGAACCCGTACAGTGCGCCCGACTGGATCGACTCGACGGTCGACTTGCCGATCACGCTGCGTGGTTCCACGAGCTCGACTCGGCGGAGGGCGGCTGCGTTGGCGAACAGGGCGTCGAGGCTGATGGCGACGCCAGGGGTGATGGCGCCGCCCAGGTACTCGCCGGCCTCCGAGATCGCATCGAACGTGGTGGCCGTGCCCAGGTCCACCACGACGCAGGGACCGCCGAACAGGTCGTAGGCCCCCACCGCATTGGCGATCCGGTCGGCGCCCACCTCCTTGGGGTTGTCGTAGAGGATGGGCATCCCGCTGCGCACCCCGGGCTCGAGCACGACGGCGGGCACGTCGAACCAACGGGACACCATCTGGCGAAGGTTGGCCGTCACGAGCGGCACCGACGAGGTGACGGCGATGCCCGAGACCGCGTCGTCGATGTCCAGCCCGTCGAGATCGAGCAGCTGGGTGAGCAGGAGGGCGTGCTCGTCGGCCGTGCGCTCGGCCACCGTGGAGAGGCGCCAGTGGTGAGCCAGTCCGCTCGGTTCGTTTCCCTCACGGGGACCGGTGTCGACGAGGTCGGCCGTGGGGTCGTCGACGAACAGCCCCACCACGGTCTCGGTGTTCCCGACATCGATGGCCAGCAGCATGATCAGCCCTTCCCTCCTGGATCCGCCGGGAGATCGAACCCGAGGTCGAGGACCGGGGCGGAGTGGGTCAAGGCACCGACGGAGATGAGATCCACCCCGGCCTCGGCCAACCGGGGCGCCGTCTCGAGGGTCACGCCCCCTGACACCTCGATCAGGGGAGCGGGGTCGGCCGTCGCCACCAGGGCCACACAGGCCGCCACCTGTTCTTGGTCCATGTTGTCGAGCATCACCACGGTGGCGCCGGCGGTGACCGCCTCGGACACCTGGTCGGCCCGGTCGCACTCGACCTCGACCATGCGCCCCGGCCACAGGGCCCGGGCCCGCCTCACGGCCTCAGCGATCGACGTGCCCCCGAGGTGGTTGTCCTTCACCAGCACGCCGTCGGAGAGGTTGCCCCGGTGGTTGTGGCCCCCACCGGCCCGCACCGCGGCCTTCTCGAGGGCCCGGAGGCCCGGGGTCGTCTTGCGGGTGTCGAGGACGCGGGTGGCCGGGTTGGCCCCGTGGACGGCATCCACATACCTTCGGGTGAGGGTGGCCACCCCGGAGAGGTGCCCGAGGAAGTTGAGCACCGTGCGCTCCGCGGTGAGGATCGAGCGCAACGGGCCGGTGACGGTGGCGACGAGCTCGCCGGAACGGACGGATCCACCGTCGACGACGAGCCACGAGACCTCGAGGGTCCGATCGACCTGGGTGAAGGTCTCGAGGGCGCAGGCGCTCCCGGCGATGACCCCGTCGGCCCGGCTGACGATCCCGACCGTGGCCCGCGTGGAGGAGGGGACGAGCACGGCGGTGAGGTCACCGAGGGGCAGGAGGTCCTCGGTGAGCGCCCGTTCGACGGCGTCGACCACGGCCGGGTGCGGCGGTTCGCACGGGATCGTCCCGACGGGGGAGCTCCGACCCTCGGACGCGTCCCCCATCAGCGGTCGGAGGCCGAGTCGGCGGGACCACCGGTGTGCGAGGCGATGGGAGGCTCCGGGCGGAGCAGCGTCGTCCGGTCGCCGCGGTGCACGATCCGCCGTCGCCACCGGTCCAGGGACACGGAATGATCGCTCCGGGCATGCGCCCCCCGCGTCTCGCACCGGACGAGGGCCGACGAGAGGAGGCTCCGTGCCGCGGTGACGAGATTGGCCAATTCACCGAGCGCACGGTCCGACGAGACGACCCCGCCCGTCGAGGTGAGCGTCCCGACGGTACGGGCGATACCCTCGACCGCCCGGCCCGCGGCGATCAACGAGTCCGCGCTCCGGACCACACCGGCCCCGTCGGTCATCACCCGCTGGAGATGCTCCCTGGCCTTGGCCGTGTCGGAAAAGACCTCCCCCGCGGTGACCGGCCCGGCGTCGGTCGACCACGGCGCAGCACGGTCGCGGTCCACACCCTCGCCGCCGCCCTCGAGGTAGGCGCCCATGACACCGGTCGGCGACGCGCCCTCGACACCGGCCAGGATCGACTCGGCCAGCCGGGCACCGAAGACCATGCCCTCCAGCAGGGAATTGGATGCCAGTCGGTTGGCGCCGTGCACCCCGGTGCAGGCCACCTCGCCGGCCGCCCACAGGCCGGGCAGGTCGGTCGCCCCGGACAGGTCGGTGATCACTCCCCCCGACAGGTAATGGGCAGCGGGGGCGATAGGCAACCAGTCACGGGTGGGTTCGAGGCCGATGGCCCGGAGCGAGGCGGCGATCGTCGGGAAGCGGGCGTCGAACGCGTCGAGGGCGGTGGCGTCCAGCCAGAGACTGTCGACACCCTGGGCCTGCATGCGCTCGGCCATGGCTCGGCTGACCACGTCGCGGGGAGCCAGTTCGTCGACGAAGCGCTGGCCCTCCGCGTCACGCAACAGGGCGCCGTGACCCCGGAGCGCCTCGGACAGCAGGGGCCGCGGCATGGCCGGATGGTGCAGCGCGGTGGGGTGGAACTGCATGAACTCCACGTCGGCCACCGCCACACCGGCCCGCAACGCCATGGCGAGGCCGTCCGCAGTGGCCTCCGCCGGATTGGTGGTGACGGCGAACAGCTGCCCGGCCCCGCCGGTGGCGAGCACGGTCTGGTCGGCCCGGACCTCTTCGACCCCGCCGTCGGCGCTGAGCGCCCGGACCCCGACGCACCGACCGCCTTCGACGATCAGATCGAGGGCGAACCATCCTTCGAGGACGGCCGCGGCGCTTGCCCAGGTGGCGTCGACCAGCGCCCGCTCGACCTCGGCCCCGGTCGCCGCCCCACCGGCGTGGACCACCCGCGCCGTCGAGTGGCCACCCTCGCGGGCCAGGGCGAGCGCCCCTCCGGGCTGCCGGTCGAAGACCGCACCCATGGCAATGAGCTCGTTCACCCGGGTCGGACCCTCGTCGACGAGTACCCGCACGGCATCGGTGTCGCACAACCCGGCGCCGGCAGCCAGGGTGTCGGCGAGATGGAGGTCGGTGGAGTCCTCGTCGCCGCCGAGCACGGCGGCGACGCCGCCCTGGGCCCACCGGGTGGCGGACTGGGAGAGTTCGGCCTTGGTCAGGACACCGACCCGCAGCCCGGTTCCCGGCGAAGCCCCACTCGCCCCCGAGGGCGCCATCGGGGCGGCCAGCCGGACCGCGGCCGACAAGCCGGCCACCCCGCTCCCGAGCACCAGGACGTCGAGCCGGCCCGGTACCTCCCCGGAGCGGCTCATGCCCGGATCGGCCCGTCCGAGGCCAGGGCGGGCACAGGCGGCGGGACAGGGGGCCCGGTCGGATCGAGGTTGTCGATCAGGCGGACAGGCCCCACGATGGCGGCGATCAGCACGCGAAGCGGGCGGTCGCCCGAACAGCTCCGCGCCGGCTCCAGATCGTCGGCGTAGACCACCGCGGCGTAGTCGAGCGCCACCAACGGCTCGCCGGACACCACCTCGACCATCGCCGCCTCGACGGTGTCCGTACGCCGCTCGCCCTCGGCGATGAGCCCGGCCGCGGTGCGCAGGGCCCGCGACAGGGCGAGCGCGGCGCGGCGTTGTTCGGGTGAGAGCCGGACGTTCCTGCTGGACAGGGCCAGCCCGTCGTCGGCCCGCACGGTCCGACAGCCCACCACCTCGGTGGGCAGGGACAGGTCACGGACCACCCGCCTGACCAGTGCCAGCTGCTGGAAGTCCTTCTCCCCGAAGTAGGCCCGGCACCGACCCGCCGCGCTCGAGCAGCTTCACCACGATGGTGGCCACGCCGTCGAAGTGGCCCGGCCGGGAGGCTCCCTCCCACCGGCCGGCCAGGTCGGGCACCGACACCGTGGTGGGGGTGCCGCCGTGCAGGTCGGGGTACATCTCGGCCACCGACGGGGCGAACACCACCTCTCCTCCAGCCTCCGCCACCGAAGCGAGGTCGGCCTCCCAGGTCCGGGGGTAGGCGGCCAAATCGGACGCATCGCCGAACTGGGTGGGGTTGACGAAGATGGACACCGCCACCACGTCGCACTCCTGCGCGGCGCGCTCGATCAGCGAACGGTGCCCGACGTGCAGTGCCCCCATGGTGGGCACCACGCCCACGGTCCTGCCCGAGCGTCGCACGTCGTCAAGCGCGGCGGCGTAGGCGGCGAGGGTGCGGAAGACCTTCAGGTCCGAGGCCCCCGGCGTCGGGGCGTTTAGGGCGATCTCGGGAGACGGCCGGTGCAGAGTGGTGGTCACGCGACCTGCTCCACCCCGTCGACGATCCCACCGTCGACGAGCCCGGCGGCGACGGGCGTCGAACCCTCGCCTCCCGCCGGTCGTGGTGTCGGTGGACCGGTTTGGGGGGACGCCGCGTCGAGGGAGAGGCGCCGGGCCAGGCCCACCATGGCGTCGTAGGCGGCCAACTCGGTGCGATGACCGCTCATGGCGGCGAGCTCCCGTCGGTGCCGCTCGACGGTGTCCCAGTCGCCACGGGCCGCAGGGCCGGTCAGGGCCGCCCGGGGGCCGAGCGAGAAGGCGTCGTCGGTGGCGGCCCGCATGAGGCCGGCGAAGGCGTCGAGTGGCAGACCGGCGGAAGCGGCCACGCGCTCCACCTGTCCGATGAGGGCGACCAGGTGGTTGGCGGCGATGGAGGCGGCCGCATGGTACGAGGCGCGCCGGTCGTCGGGGACGCACACGGCGCGTCCGCCCAGGGCCTCCGCCAGCATCCCGGCCACCGGGTCGCCGGCCACCGCGAAGGTGATCCCCGACCGCAGGCGACCGGCACCCACCTCGGGGGTGGGGAGGGGGACGAGGGGATGGAGGGACCCTCGACGCCGGTGCGGGGCCAGCACGTCAAGGCCCAGCGATCCGGACAGGTGGACGACGACCGTGCCGTCGACGGGGTCCACCTGCGAGGCGACCCCGGCCACCTGGTCGTCCGGCGTGGCGATGACCAGGAGGTCCACGTCCATGGCGGCTCGGGCGAGCGACCGGTGGCGGCCGATCGCCCCCCGGCACTCGAACCCCCCGACCGCGCCGAGGGCGGCCATCAACGATCGGCCGGCCCGACCTGGCCCGACAATTCGGAATGTGGTCACAAGACCCCTTTCGACGTTCCAGCCCCGGGAGGGTGCCGTTCGCGTCAGAAGATCTGGATGTTGCCGTTCAGAGTGTACCCACGGCAGCCACCTCGCCACCAGCGTCCTCGAGGTCCGCCTCGTCCACCAGGTCAGGGGCCAGTTCGGCCAGCGGGGCCAGGACGAACCTCCGCTCGCGCCACCGCGGGTGGGGGACGGTGAGCTCGGGATCCTCGAGGGTCACGCCGTCGATCCACAAGACGTCGGCGTCGAGGGTCCGGGGTCCCCAGCGGGCGGCCCGGACACGGCCGGCCGCGGCCTCCAGCCGGCGGCACTCCTCGAGGAGCCGGTACGGATCGGCCCCGGGGGCCACGGCCAGCTCGACCACCAGGTTGAGATAGGGGCCCTGGCCCCCGGGGCCCCCGAGCGGCTCGGTCTCGTAGACCTGGGAGACGGCCGTGACCGGGGCCCGGCTCCCGGCCCGCAACTGGTCCACGGCCCGGCGCAGGTGGGACCAGCGGTCCCCGAGGTTGGAGCCCAGCCCGAGGAAGGCCCGTACCGTGGGTGGGCTGGCGAGCGGACCGGTCACCGGCGCCGAGTGATCCGGACCCCGACGGTGTCGAGGTCGACGGGCACCGGCGGACGGAGCTTGCGCACACCGACGGTGACCGCGGCGATCCGCGGGTACCGGGCCAGCACCGCCCCGGCGATGGCCCCGGCCAGCGACTCGAGCAGCTCGTGGGGGGCCGGGCCCGCCACGACGGCGGACACCGCCCCGGCGACGCCGGCATAGTCGACGGTGTCCGAGAGACGGTCGGTCGTCGAGGCGGCGGCGAGGTCCACCCAGAGGTCGAGGTCGACCTCGAAGGGCTGGGCCCGCTCCTTCTCCTCGGCCAGCACCCCGTGGGTCCCGAGCACACGGAGGCCGCGGATCTCGATCCGGTCGTCCTCGTCGATGCCGGCCGCCTGGGGACCGGGTGCCGGCACGGAGCGGCCACTCACCCGCTGGCGGACAGGTCGCCGCCCGATCCCGGGGGCACCTCGGCCGGGGTCAGCTGGGCGGCGAATGCCACGAGCTCGCGGCCGCTCGGACCCATCGGATGGCCCGTCATGTGCTCGAGCACGGTGATGGCCTGCGGCCCGCTCGGGAGCCGCTCCGACCACAGCAGGTACCCGGCGACCACACCGGCGACCCGGTCGCCGAGCTCCTCTTGGTGGATGAGGATCCGCTCACCGGCGGCCAGGCGCTGGTGCAGCTCGCGGTAGATGTCGGCGATGACCCCCCGGGTGTCCCCCGAGGGCGGCAACGGGAAGTGGACGCTGGCCAGATCCTGTTCCTCGTAGGCCTGGAGGTTGTGCGACGACGGGAGCAGTGAGACGACCCGGGTGAAACCCTGTACCTGGAGCCAGATGATCTCCTCCTGCCTGCGCACCTTCCGGTGGTTGGGTGCGAACCCGCCGGGACGCTCGCTCATGGCCAGCCGGTCCTTGATCACCCAGGTGAAGTTGCGTGGGGGATCCCCGCAGCCCACTTCCCTTTCACGTTCCTACCTCCGCATGCTCTGCCGTCATCGCACCGAACCGAGTGGGTCGGTGTCGCCCGATCGGTGTCCGCCCACCGCCGGGAGGGTCGAGTCGCGCCGGGTGACTCCCCCGGGAGCGGTGGCCGTCTCGGGCGGGGTGGCCGAGGACGGCCCACCGACCAGGACGGCCGCCTGCACCGTGGCCGACACGTCGTGGACCCGCACCATGCGCACGCCCTGCTCCATCGCCCAGGCCGCCGTGGCCAGGGACGCCGGGAGCCGCTCGCCGACGGGAGCCGGCTCGCCGTCCGCGGTCGGTGCCACCACGCCGAGGAAGCTCTTCCTGCTGGTGCCGACCATCACCGGCAGGCCGGTGGCCACCAGTCGGTCGAGCGAGCCGAGCAGGCGGAGATTGTGTCCGAAGGTCTTCCCGAAGCCGATGCCGGGGTCGATCCACACCTCCTCCACTCCCGCGCCGAGCGCCCGCTCAGCGCGGTCGACCAGCAGGGCGGAGACCTCGGCCACCACGTCGTCATAGCGGGGATCCTGTTGCATGGTGGCGGCCGTCCCCTTGCGGTGCATGGCCACCCATCCCACACCGTTGCGAGAGGCCACCGGCCACAACGAGGCGGAGACGTCGTTGATCAGTGTCGCCCCGACCTCGACCGCCGCCTGGGCGACGGCCTCCTTCGTGGTGTCGATGGAGACGCGCACGTGGCCGGCCAGCGCCTCGACCACCGGCAGGACCCGCCTCAGCTCCTCGGCGACGGGGACCGGGTCGGCGCCGGGTCGGCTGGACTCGCCCCCGACGTCCACCACGTCGGCCCCTTCTTCGATCATTTCATGTCCTCTCATGATCGCCTGACCCTTTTCGAACCATTCTCCGCCGTCCGAGAACGAATCGGGGGTGACGTTGAGGATCCCCATCACCAATGGGCGATCCTCGCTGGTCGGTCCGGACATGACGACACAGCGTAAACCAGCCCGGAGGGGCCCGCGGCCGGGCGAGACGCCGGTCAGTGGCCGCGAACGAACTGCATGGCCTCGAACCTGGTGGCCGTGTCGTTCCTGAACAGGCCTCGCACGGCCGAGGTGACGGTCGAGGTGCCCGACTTCTTCACGCCGCGCATCGACATGCACAAGTGCTCGGCCTCCACGACCACGAGGACGCCACGGGGCTCGAGCGCGTCCTCGATGGCGTCGGCGATCTCGGTGGTCATCCGCTCTTGGACCTGCAGGCGCTTGGCGTAGCCGTCGACCAGGCGGGCCAACTTCGAAAGGCCGGTGATGCGGCCGTCGTCGCCGGGGATGTAGGCGACATGGGCGCGGCCGATGAAGGGGACCATGTGGTGCTCGCACAGCGAGGCGAACGGGATGTCCCGCACCATCACCATCTCGTCGTGGTTGGCCTCGAACGTGGCCTCGAGATGGTCGGCCGGATTCTCGTTCAAGCCCGCGAAGAGCTCCTCGTACATCTTGGCCACCCGATGGGGGGTCTTGACGAGTCCGTCCCGTTCGGGGTCCTCGCCGATGGCGGCGAGTATCTCGACGACGGCGCGCTCGATCCGCCCGGTGTCGACACTCAACCGGTCATCCCCGACCTGCCCGGTCCGCGCTAGGACAAGGGACCGGCGTAGCCGTGGATGGCCTTGAGGTTCCGCAGGCGTTCGTCGACATCAAGGCCATATCCCACCACGAATTCGGCGGGGATGTGAAACCCGACATAGCGGAGATCGAGGGCGGCCCGCTGCTGACCGTCCTTGACCAGGAGGGCGCAGACCTCGAGGCTGGCGGGACGACGGGCCAGCAGGTACCGCTGGAGATAGTTGAGGGTGAGGCCGCTGTCGACGATGTCCTCGACGACGAGGACATCGCGGTCAGCCAGGTCGACGTCGAGATCCTTCACGATCCGCACCACCCCGGAGGTGCGGGTGGCGCTGCCGTAGGAGGACACCGCCATGAAGTCGACCTCGACCGGCAGCGAAATGGCCCGGGAGAGGTCGCTCATGAACATGAAGGCGCCCTTCAGCACCCCGACGAGCAGCGGGGGACGCCCGGCGTAGTCGACGGAGATCTGGCGGCCCAACTCGACGATCCGGTCCTGGAGAGCGTCGGCCGAGACGATCACCGGGCCTACGTCAGCGTGGCCCTCGAGGTGGCCCTCCTCGCCAACCGTCTCATCCGCTCCGCTGACCACGGCCCGACTGTACCGGAGTGTTGTCCGGGGCAGGCTGGTGCCCGTCCCGGCCGCCAGGGCCCGGGGGAGCGTTCACCGTGAGCCGGCCGGCCGATCGGACGACCCGTCCACCGCCGGGGACCTCGGTGGCCCGTGCGTCCTGACGGGCCACGGCGAGCACCCGGTCCACGGCGTCCAGCGGGGGTGGGTACGGCCCTTCATGTCGCAGCCACTCCCGGATGCTCCGCCGGGCGACGGCGTCGGGGGCGGCGGCCACGGCCCGTGCGTCCTCGGGGTCGACCAGTGTGGCCACCACGTCGAGGATCTCGGCGTCACCGGCCAGCACGCTCGCCTGACGGGCGAGGACCGGCACGACGTCGCGCCCGACGATGGCCGAGCACAGGGGCAACAGCTCGTGCCGGATGCGGTTGCGCACGAACCGGGGGTCGTCGTTCGAGGGATCACGGACGGGCAGGAGGCCCACATGGCGACAGAGGGCGGTGGTGTCGGCCCGGCGGAGGTCGAGGAGCGGGTGGGTGGGCCCGGCCCGCATGGCCGCCAGGCCGTGCACGCCGGCGCCGCGGAGCAGGTTGGCCAGGACCGTCTCCGCCTGGTCGTCGGCGGTGTGCCCGGTGGCCGCCCCCGGGCCGAGGACCTCGTGTCGGGCCGCCCTGGCACGCGCTTCGAGGTTGGGGCCGTCCTCCAGGGCGACCCGCACGGAACGGAACCCCGCACCGAATCGTTCCGCGGCGCGGGCAACCACCTCGGCCTCCGATCCGGAGTCCGCCCGGAGACCGTGGTCGACATGGACCGCGGTGACCAGGCAACCGGCGGCGGTGGCCAGCACCAACAGGGCGAGCGAGTCCGGGCCGCCCGAGACCCCGCACACCAGGGCCGACCCGGCCCGGGGGAAGGTGCTGCGGGCGACGAGCTCCTCGACGAGAGGGTCGCCCACCGTCCTCCCGGTGGACTCAGCCCGAGAGTGCGGGTGTGGTTCCGACACGGGAGATCCAGGCCGACGGATCACGGATCTCGACCAGCGAGGGCAGCCATTCCGGTCCACGCCAGGCCCGATCGAGCAGTTCGGGTCCCCCCGAGTCCTCGACGGCGGCGATGAAGCGCTCACCTTCCTCGTACTGGCGGAGCTTGGCCTCGATTCCGATCAGCTGCTGGAGGAGCCTCGCCGGTCCCCGTGTCTGTCGGCGACGCTGGCGGAGCACCTCGCTGAACCTCCCGGCACTCGGGATGTCCGCGGCACCGGCCCGGTCCATCGTCACGTCCCCGTGGCCCTCGAGCAGGCTCATCAGCGCTTGGATCTTGTGGAGGCCTTCGAGTTGTTCGGGGGTGGCGACCAGCCCGAGGGCGCCCGAGTCGCGCAGGGGGTTGCGGCCGGCGCGGATCTCGTCGGTCATGCGCTTCAGCGCCTCGGCGAAGCGGGACGGATCCGGCTCGAGCGAGCCGATGCCCTCCTCGACCAGCGAGACGAAGTAGTCGCGCATCCAGGGGATGGCCGTGAACTGGCACCGGTGGGTCACCTCGTGGAGCGCCAGCCACAGGCGGAACTCGCGGGGCTCGAACCCGTGGAGCTGCTCGAGGGCCACCACGTTGGGGCCGACGAAGTACACGATGTCCTGGTCCTCGACCGCCTCCTCCGTCAGCAGGAGGTCGTACTGGCCGAGCACCCGGGTGGACAGCCACCCGAGTACGAGCCCCATCTGGGCGCCGGTGGCTGCTCTCCCGGCGGTGGCCAGCGGTCCGGCCAGGCGCTCGGTGAGCTTGTTGGTGACGGGGAGCCGCGTCGGGTCGAGCTTGTCCAGATGGGGGCCCACCAGCCGTTGGAAGCTCGACACGTTGGCGTGCACCCACCCGGCCCGGTCGGTGACACGGGCCCGTGCCGGCCCCGACGCCGACCGGAGCCCGGTGGACGCGGCGACCAGCTCCTCGGCCTGGGCGGTGAGCTCCTCGAAGTCGCGCTGGAGGAGGTCCGGACGGTAGGGGGCGGGCAGATGGGCCCGGCTCCCCACCCAACCGGCCACGCGTTCTGCGGTGTCCCACGCCACCGCCCCGGGCCGACCGGACGCCGACTCGACGGGATCGCCCACGGGCTGGACTCCGGTATCGGTCACGGCGACCAGTGTAGGGAACCGGGCCGCTCGGGGCCGCCGGGCCGGGCGCTGCTCACCGACAGGGACCCACTGCCGCTAGTTGGCCTGGCGACTGTGCTCTTCGCGCAACGCGTCGGCCACCCTCGTGATCAGCTCTTCGGGGACATGGTCCTTGCACCGGCTGGCGATGACCTTGCGCAGCTCGGCCTCGAAGCCGTACGCGCCCACACAGGGACCGCACAGGTCGAGGTGCTGACTGATCTCGGCTCTCCGCTCCTCGGTCAGCTCCCCGTCGAGATAGAAGTACAGGCGTTCGATGGTCTCGTCACACCCGACGAACCCGGTCCCATGGCCGTCCCCACCGGTCGGTACTGCCGGGTTGCCCGGCGCTTCGCTCTCTCCCACTTGCTCGCGCTCTCCCTACCTGGCCTCGTCGGATGCCCCTACGAGGCCCCGTGTACTCCCACGATCGAGCAACGCCTTCTGCAGCGCTTTTCTTCCACGATGGATGCGGCTCATGACGGTTCCGATGGGGACATCGGTGATCTCGGCGATCTCCTTGTAGGAGAAGCCCTCGACGTCGGCGAGGAGGACGGCCATCCTGAAGGACTCCGGGAGCGACTCGATGGCCGCCTTGACGTCGGTGTCGGTGAAGCGCTCGAGCGCCTCGTCCTCGGCGCTCCGTCCGAGGCCGGCGTTTCGGTCCCCCGACAGGTGATGGTAGAGGTAGAGGTCCTCGACGTCCTCGACATCGGCGATCTCGGGGCGCCGCTTCTTCGCCCGGTAGGTGTTGATGTAGGTGTTGGTCAGGATCCGGTAGAGCCAGGCCTTCAGGTTCGTCCCGAGTTCGAAGGTGCCGAACGCCCGGTACGCCTTCAGGTACGTCTCCTGCACCAGGTCCTCGGCATCGGCGGCGTTGCGGGTCATCCGCAGGGCAGCCGTGTAGAGGGCGGGCATGTACTCCATTGCGAGATCGGAGAACACCGCCTGATCGGCCATGCAAGCACCCTACACAGCCTGGCGCCGGCTGCCACCACGGGTCCGTTACCCAGGGCGCCGCGCAGGGCATGATGGGCCTCGTGAACGAGCGCACCCTTCTCACGACGGCCCCCCTCCCACCCGGGGGCGATCTGCGGCCCGTCGTCCTCAGCACCGGCTGGCACCAGGGGGTTCGGGTGTCCAGGGTCCGCAGACCCGACGGGTCGGTCTTCACCGTCTCGGTCCCCCGGCTCGGCATGGACGACCACACCGAGCACCCGGCCGCCCGGCGCCGCTGGATCTCGGCCGACAGCGGTCGACCCCGGCTGTCGACCGACGGCTTCGTCCGTCTGGCCTTGGCGGCTGGTCTGCCGGCCTTCGGCGGCCCCCCGGTCGGACCCTGAGCGTTCTGCGTCCCCCCGGTGGTCCTGGTCGCCGCGGGTGGACCGGTTTCGGCATGAGCGCCGGTCCCCCTGGGTCGGGCCGCGCTCGACTGTCAGGGCTCGTGTGCCTCGGGCGTGCTCAGGCCTCGGCAGTACCGGCCCTCCGGCCGGCCACCAGCGTCCCCACGGCGGCGCCGACGCCGAGCACGGTCGAGAACAGGGAGGGCCGCAGGCCCCCGTTCGCCCTGCCCCTGGCCCCGTCGAGCGAGTAGCGGCCCGGGCCGAGGGCGGAGATCGCCGCGGCGGTGGCACCGACCACGCCCACGTACTCCCAGCCGCCCTTGAAGATGAAGAACCCCTTGCCCTTGTGGTCGGTGGCCGCGGCGACGGTCATCACCCCGATGACCCCGGCCGAGGCGAGCGGCGTCATCGCCCCGATGGTCAACAGCGCGCCGGTCCCGATCTCGGTGGTCGCCGCCATCCGGGCGTGGACGGCCGCGGGCTCGAGGCCCAGTCCTGCGAACCACTTGGTGGTGCCCTCGAGACCCCCGGGCCGCGCACCTTGTTCAGCCCGTGCACGATCATCATCGGACCGATGGACAGTCGGAGGATGAGGGCTGCCACGTCCGATCCCGACCGGGTGGTGTCTGACTTGCGCATGAGGTGCTCCTCGTGGTTCTCCCCGGTCGGTGGTGCTCCCCGGTGGGGCCTCGGGGCCGCTCGGTGCGGCGGCGGCGATCTTACGGCCGGGTGTCGCCGGACACCAGCAGCGGCGGCCGACGGTGGTCAGTTCGACCGGGACGGGGACGGGTTGTGGCGGACTTCGTCGAAAGGCTTGTCCTTGTCGGCGGCATACTCACGGGGCATGCCGAGGACACGCTCGCTGATGATGTTGCGCTGCATCTCACTGCTCCCGCCCCCGAGACTGCCGCCCTGGCGCATGAGGAATTCGATGCCCTGCTGGGCCGCAGGGTCCCCGGGGAGGTAGGCCCCGGCCCTGGCACCGGCTATCTCCAGGCCGATGTCACATCTCCGTTCCGAGTTGTTGGCGGCGAAGAGCCGGGGCAGCGACCCGGCCGGGCCCGGGAAGGCACCGGTCCGGATGCCGGTGGCCACCCGCCTGATGAGCTGACTGGCCACCAGCTCGTTGACCCGGGCCTCGGCCAGGAGCTGGCGGACCCGGGGGTCGCCGGTCGTGCCCATGGCCCTCGCCAGCTCGATCAGCTCCTTGCGCCCGCCCCCCCGTTCGCCGCGCCCGACACCCCCGCTGCTGTAGGGGGAGCCGCCGCCCACGGCGTCCCGCTCGTGGAACAGGAGTCGCGAGGCCACCGTCCATCCGTCGTTCACCTGGCCAACCACATTGACCGCCGGGATGGCCACGTCGTCGAAGAACTCCTGGCAGAACTCGTTCGTCCCGTTGACCATCCTGATGCGCCGGACGTCGATCCCGGGCTGATGGATCTCCACGATGAAACAGGTGAGCCCACGGTGCTTCGGCGCGTGGAAGTCGGTGCGGGCGAGGCACAGCGCGTAGTCGGCCCGGTGGGCCCCCGAGCTCCAGATCTTCGAACCGTTGAGGATGAACACGTCCCCGTCCCGGGTCGCCCGGGTCACCAGGCCGGCCAGGTCCGAGCCCCCCGAGGGCTCGGACAGGAACTGCACCCACAGCTCCCTCCCTTCGAGCATCGCCGGGATGTGCCGGCGCTTCTGCTCCTCGGTCCCGAAGTCGAGCAGCGTGGCGGCCAGGATGCCGAACGTGGGTACGTTGAAGAGGATCGGCATCTCGTACTCGGCCGCCTCCTGGGTGAAGACGGTCTGGTGGGCCCGTGAGAGCCCGAGGCCGCCGTAGGCCCGGGGGAAGCAGATGCCGGCGAAGCCGCCGTCGAACAGGATCTTCTGCAACCGCCGGGCCCGCTCACCGTCCTCGTCCTCGCGCATCAGCTCGAAGTTGCTGGCGGCCCCGAGCCGGGGCATCGACGCCGCCAGGAACGTCCGGGCCCGCAGTCGGAACTCCTCGAGCTCCCCCGGATCGGCGCCGGCCGGCACCACGTGGATCCCCGTGGCCTCAGCCATCGCCGGCCTTTTGAGCCTGGTCCAGCCCGAGTTGTCGGGCGATCCGTTCCCGATGGTCGACCGGCGTCCCGTGGAGCACCGAGTCCTGCACGACACGTCGCAGGTAGAGGTGCAGGTCGTGGTCCCATGTGACCCCGATACCGCCATGGAGCTGGACGCAGTCCTGGAGGATGAGCGGCGCGTGGTCCCCTATGTAGGACTTGGCCACACTGACGAGCTCGCTGGCCCGTACCGACCGACCGTCGACGGCCCGGGCGGCCGCCTGCGCCGTGGCCAGACAGGCCTCCACCCACAGCTTGAGGTCGGCGAAACGGTGCTTGAGCGCTTGGTACGAGGCGAGCGGGCGGCCGAAGGAGTACCGGTCGAAGGCGTAGCCGATCGTGACCTCGAGCATGCGGTCCACCGCTCCGGCCATCTCGGCGCATTGGAGTACAACGGCCAAATCGATGAGCCGCTCGATCTCCTCGGCGGCGCCACCCACCTCACCGACGACATCCCCCGAGGTCACCTCCACGCCGTTGAAGGACACGACAGCGAAGCGGCGCACCAGATCCAGGGATTCGGCGGGCGTCACAGTCACGCCTGGAGCCGTGGACCGCACGGCGAAGTGGGTGGGCTCGCCGTCGACCGTCGCGGCAACCAGCAGCCAGTCGGCCTCGGCGCCGGCCTCGACCGGGCCCTTCGTCCCGTCCAGCAGGAAGCCGCCGGGTGTCGACGTGGCCACGAGCGTCGGTCCCTCGCCCCAGGGGACCCCCGGTTCGGCCAGGCACCAGGTGGCGATGGCCTCGCCGGAGAGGATGCCCGGCAGGATCGAACGCCGCTGTTCGGGTGTGCCCGCCTGCGCCATCGCCGAGGCCACGAGGTTGGTGGGGGCCAGCGGGCCGGGTGAGACGCGCCTTCCCATCTCCTCGGCCACCAGCACCAGGTCCAACAGACCGTGTCCCGAGATGCTGCCCCCGCCGTCCTTCTCGGACAGGAGCAGCGACGTCCAGCCGAGCTCGGCGCCGCGACGCCACCACTCGAGCGGGAATCCGGCCGCCTCCTTCTCCGCCCATTCGCGAACCGTGGCGACGGGGCACGAGGACTCGAGGAAGCGCGCCGTGGTCTCGTCGAACAGCGCCTGATCGTCGGTGAGTTGCAGTTCCAACCGAGTTCTCCCTCAGGAGTCCGGTACGCCGGACGCGAACACGGAACGGGTCACCGAGCGCCACGGTCGCGACCGGCGTCTCCCGGCAGATGGGGTCCCCGAGCGCGATGGGATGACGGATGGCTCACCCACGACGACCCGGCGCCGTTCATCGGTTGACCCTCATGGTGCGCCAGCCGATTCGTCATAACCATCCAGGACCCCTCCCGGTCGTGCGGGCGACCACCGAACTCACCGTCGCAACCGCTGCACTGCCCCAGCGCCGTCAAAGTAGCACGTCTGTTTTCCGACTCCACAGCCTGCCCGGCCGCGGGTGGGCCGCGTCGCTGGCGCGGTCTTCCGGCGCAGTGCTTCCGGGTTCGGGCCCACGGGAATTGCGATTATCCTCCCCGCCTGACCCGATGATGCCGGAGTAGTCACGTGGGCGAGGAGCCGCAGCGTCGGCCAGGGGAAGTGACGGCGGCGGCCGGGAAGGACAGGAGACATCGATGACCACGGCCGACGCACCGTTCCGGATACTGCCCGAGCTGACGGACCGGAACCGCCACTTCTGGCAGGGCGGCCGGGACGGCCAGCTGGTCTTCCTCCGCTGCCGCCGATGCGGCTACTACCTGCACCCACCCATCCCCATCTGTCCACACGACCAGTCGAAGGACATCGGCCCCGAAGCGGTGAGCGGGCGGGCCACCGTCGCCAGCTTCACGGTCAACCACCAGCAGTGGATCCCCGGCTTCGATCCCCCCTACGTGATCGCCCTGGTCTCGATCGCCGAGCAGCCGGAGCTGCGCCTCACCACCAACATCGTGCACTGCCCGCCCGAGTCGGTCCGGATCGGCATGGAGGTCCAGGTGGTGTTCGAGTACCACGAGGATCCGAACGGCGACGTCTGGCTGCCCCTGTTCGAGCCGGTCCCGGCCGGGTCCCCCGAAGGTGCCGATGATGCCTGACCGCCCGGTGGAACAGCGCTGCGCCATCAGCGGGGTCGGGCAGTCGGCCATCGGGCGGCGTCTCGGGATCGACCCCTTGGAGCTGACCCTCGACGCCTGTCTCGCCGCGGTCAACGACGCCGGCCTGGCGCTCGCCGACATCGACGGTGTCTCGACGTACCCGGGAATGATGTCGGTCCCCCGGGGCTTCACAGGCGCCGGCGCCATCGACGTCATCGACGCCCTGCGACTCAACGCCGACTGGCACGACAGCGGCACCGAGACATCCGGCCAGCTCGGCTCGGTGATCAAGGCGTGCCTCGCCGTCGGCGCCGGCCTCGCCGACCACGTGCTGTGCTTCCGCTCGGTGTGGGAGGGCACCGCCCAGGGAACGGCCGGGAGGGCCAGTGTCGGGATGGGCGGAGGCGGGAGCGGCTTCTACGCCTCGGGTTTCATGGAATGGACCCTGCCGTTCGGTGCGGCATCGGCGGCCTGCTGGATCGCCCAGTACGCGCAGGCCCACATGCACCGCTACGGCACCACGCCCGAGCAGCTGGCCCAGATCCCCCTCAACGCCCGGAGGAACGCCGGCCTCAACCCGAAGGCCATCTACCGCGACCCGATGACGATCGACGACTACTTCGCCTCGCGGATGATCACCACCCCGTTGCGCCTGTTCGACTGCGACGTGCCCTGCGACGGTGCGACCGCATTCGTCGTCTCCCGCCGAGAGCTCGCCGACGACCTGGCCAGCCAGCCGATCTACGTGGAGTCGGTGGGTACGGCCATGCGGGACCGGCCCAGCTGGGACCAGTTGCACGATCTGACCCGCACGGTGGGGGCCGACGCAGCCGCCCAGATGTGGTCCCGCACAGCGCTGACCCCCGCCGACGTCGATCTGGCCGAGCTCTACGACGGGTTCAGCTTCCTCACTCTGTTGTGGCTGGAGGCGCTCGGCCTGTGCCCCATGGGGGAGAGCGGCCCGTTCGTCGAGGGTGGGCACCGCATCGCCCGCGAGGGCCCGCTGCCCCTCAACACCCATGGGGGCCAGCTCTCGGGAGGACGCCTCCACGGGTACGGGTTCCTCCACGAGGCCTGCGTCCAGCTCCGGGGCACCGCCGGGGAGCGCCAGGTGGTCTCCGGGCCCAAGGTGGCCGCCGTGGCCGCCGGCGGAGGGAACACGTGCGGTTGCATGCTCGTCTCGACAGGCACCTGACCGTCACCGGCCGCCTCACCGGACCCGATCGGGCCGGTTCCCGATGAGGCTTCGAGCCACGCTCCGGCAGGCCTCGTCCACCCGCTACCTCCGTGCGGGAGGGGCCTGGGACGTGCCGACGCTCGACGGGCTGGCCCGCGTCGCCCCGCAACCGGCCGGTGTCGCCTTGGCCGACTCCTCGAGCGCGCTCGACGCCACGGCGGCGTCGGCCACCATCGGCGCGTTGGCCGGCGGGCTCCGGGCGGCCGGCGTGCGCCGCGGCGACGCCGTCACCTGGCAGCTCGCCAACCGGGTCGAGGCCGTGCTGTTGTTCCGGGCCTGTTGGCGGATCGGGGCCGTGGCCGTACCCATCCACCATCAGGTGGGGCCCTCCGACGTCGCCGCCATGATCACCGTCATCGATCCCCGGCTGGTGTTGGCCGACCCGGGCTCCCCGCTGGCGGACCGATCAGGCAGCATCGTGGTGGACGGGGGCGACCCCTGGAACGACCTGGCGGGCCACGCCCCGGTCCACGACAGCGTGCCGAGGGGCGTCGACCTCGCGGTGGCCCTGTTCACGTCGGGCTCCACCGGGGAGCCGAAAGTGGTGCTCCACACCCACCGGGGCCTGGCCTACAAGGCGCGGGCCATGGCGGGTGCCCACGGGCTCCGACCGACCGACGCCGTGCTCATGCCGGCCCCGTTGGCCCACATCTCCGGACTGCTCAGCGGGGTGCTGCTCCCGATCGCCGTCGGCATGCGCACGGTGCTGATGGAGCGCTGGGACGCCGAGCGGGCCAACCGGCTCGTTGCGGAGCGAGGCATCAGCTTCATGATCGGGCCTCCGGCCTACTTCTCGGGCATGGCCGGGGCCGCCCGCTTCTCCACCGAAGCCATGGCCAGTCTCCGGATCATCTCCTGCGGGTCGATGACCATCGCCCCCGAGTTCGTCGACGCGACCCGGGAAGCCTTCGACGCCACCGTCAAGCGGACCTACGGCTCGACCGAGGCCCCGACCGTCACCACCTCGGCATGGGACGATCCCCCCGACCGGGCCCGCGACACCGACGGCCGGGTGATCGGCGAGGCCGAGCTCCGGGTGGTGGACCAGGTGACCGGTCGCCCGGTCCGGTCCGGGCTTCCGGGCGAGCTCGAGCTGCGGGGACCCGAGCTGTTCGCCGGGTACGCCGATGCCGACCAGACGCGGGTGGCCACCCACGGGACCTGGTTCCGCACCGGCGACCTGGCCACGGTAGACGCCGGAGGCTGGCTGACCATCGTCGGCCGGACCCGGGACATCATCATCCGCGGCGGGGAGAACGTCGTCCCCGCCGAGGTGGAGCGGGTGCTCGAGGCCCATCCGGCGGTGCGCCAGGCGGTCGTCGTCGGCTACCCCGACGAGCGGCTCGGCGAGCGGGTCGCCGCCTGCGTGGTGGCCGACGGTCCGTTCGGGACCGCGGAGTGCCGGGCGTGGTGCGCGACCCAGGGGATCGCCAGGTTCAAGACCCCCGACCTCGTCCGCAGGTTCGACGCGTTCCCGCTCCTGTCGCTGGGCAAGCCCGATCGCAGCGCGCTGCGGGCCCTGGTCGCCGGCGGACCGACCCAGCGGTGACCGTCCGGTCGGCGGCCCGAGGCCCCCTCAGCGGGCGGACCGGAAGTCGGGGGGTCGTCGCTCCTTGAAGGCGGCCATCCCCTCGGCCATCTCGGGCGACACGGTGGCCACGGCCTGCGCCTGGGCCTCGCGGTCGAGCGACCGGACCAGATCGCTCTCGAAGCTCGCGTTGAGGAGCTGCTTGGACAGCCCGAGCGAGCGGGTCGGCCCGGCCGCCAGCCGCGCCGCCAGGTCGGACGCCTCAACGGCCAGCTGTTCGGGATCCGCCACATAGCGGTAGGCCAGTCCGAGTTGGACGGCCTCCTCCCCGCGGGCCCCTTCGCCCAACAGCACCATCGCCTTGGCCCGGGGCAGCCCGACCAGACGGGGGAGGAGGTAGGCACCACCGGCATCCACCACCAGCCCCCAGGTGGCGAACGACCAGATGAACCGGGTCTGCTCGCACACCAGCACGAAGTCACAGGCCAGGGCCAGGTGGGCGCCGGGCCCAACCGCGGTGCCGTTCACCGCCGCCACCGTCGGCTTGTCCAGTTCCCAGAGCTCCCGGATGAATGTCTGCACCCCGCTGCGCAGTGCCTCGCTAGTGGCCCGGGGATCGAACCCCTCGCCACCGGCACGGGACACCGTCGAGGCTCGCAGGTCCATGCCGGCGCAGAACGCGTCCCCGACGCCGGTCACGAGCAGTGCCCGCACGCCGGGGTCGGAGCGGGCCTCCCGCACCCGGGCGACGATGTCGTCGCGCATCTCGATGCTCAGTGCGTTCTTCGCCTCGGGCCGGTCGAGGACGAGCCGGGCGACGCCGCCGTCGTCCACGTCGTATCGGATCATCGGCACAACGTAGGCGAACCGGCGACCTCGGGCAGCCGGGCCGGGGAGGTCGACGGATCGAGGGGACCGGTCGGACCGGGACCGGGGGCTAGATTCGCGTGCCGAACCCTCCCCGTCCGCCCGCGAGTTGGGCCCGATCAGCCGAGGACGACCGATGACCGGTGACGACGCGGTGCCCCCACGCGAGTTCTTCTCGGTCGTCCTCAACCAGCGTGCCTGCCGCCGGTTCGCCGACCGACCCGTCGACGACGACCTCGTCGAACGGTGCCTCGAGGCGGCCACCCACGCCCCGAGCGCCGAGAACCTCCAGCCGTGGGAGTTCGTCGTCGTCCGGGACGCCGGTTTGCGCGCCGGCATCGGCGGCCTCACCAGCCGGGCCTGGCAGGGCGGCGGCCGGCTCCACTCCGAGGGCCGTCTCCCGCCGACCCTGTTCGGGGAGGTGCACGAGGGGGCCGAGGGGGGGATCGCCGGCGCGCCCGTGATCATCGTCGTCGGTGGCAGCACCGCGGAGGCCCTCGAGCCAACGCTGGCGTCGTCGGTGTTCCCCGCGGTGCAGAACCTGCTCCTCGCCGCCTCGGCACTCGGGCTCGGGTCGGCCATGACCACGCTCGCCACCCTGTTCGCCGACCAGCTCCGCGACCTGCTCGCCCTGCCACCCCACGTCCGGCCCATGGCCGTGATCCCCATCGGGTGGCCGGCGGCGCCGCTCGGTCCACCCCGTCGGCTCCCCGTGAGCGAACGGGCCCACCGTGACCGCTACGGGGTCCGGTGGTGAGTGCCAACGGATCCGCTACGCGGTCTGGACGCGGGACATCGAAGCGAGCCTGCGGTTCGGGAGACACGGGATGGGCTTCGTCGTCCGGATGGACCCGCACTGCGAGGCCGACCCGCAGTCCGCTCGGTGTTCCTCGGGAGCCCCGCGCCATCGGGCTCTTGCCCGTGTCATCCTGCACCGACGTGGACGCCGTCCTCTCGGGCTCGGCCGCATGTGGACACCCCCGGCCCGGCTGACGGCATCGCGATGAGTGATTAGCCCGTTCTGAATAAGCTGTTTGACAGATCAGGGGGCCCGGCCTTACCATTTACTTGACCACAGGTTGCTGGAATCCCCCTCCGCACTTGCTGTGTCAGTACGAAGGAACCGTCTCCCCCCGACGGTTCCTTCGTCGCGTCAGGCCACCGGTGGACCGGCGCCGGCAACGTCAGCGGGGCAGGCCGAGGATCCGGTCGCCGATGATGGTCTTTTGGATCTCACTGGTCCCCCCGGCAATGCTCGCCGCCTTCGACCACAACCACTGGCGCTGCCATTTGCCCGCCATCGGGTTGTCGGTGGCATCGCCCCACAGCGGCGATGCCTGACCCACGACGAGCAATGCCGCCTCGGCCATCGTCTGGGTCATGTCCGTCCAGCTGAGTTTCACCACACTCGACTCGGGGCCCGGCTCCCGTCCCTTGGTCAGCCTCGAGAGGGTCCGCCAGTTGTGGAGCCGGAAGACACGGAGCTTCACCGCCGCGTCGGCCAAGGCCTCGGCGACGTCGGGATCGTCCAACTTCCCCTCCTGCGCGGCAAGCGCGTACAGCTGCTCGAGATAGACCTCGTGGACGACCTGCTCCTTGAAGGGGAAAGCCGTGCCCCGCTCGTGGGCCAGCGTCGTGTTGGCCACCGCCCATCCCTGGTTCAATCCGCCGACCAGCCGGTCCGACGGGACGAACGCATCGTCGAAGAACACCTCGTTGAACTCGGACTCGCCGGTGATCGTGACCAGCGGTCGGATCTCCACTCCCGGCGATTCCATGTCGACCACGAGGTAGGAGAGCCCCCGGTGCTTGGGGGCGTCCGGGTCTGTCCGCACGAGGGCGATCCCCCAGCGGGCGAACTGGGCGTAGCTCGTCCAGACCTTCTGACCCTCGAGTACCCAGCCGTCGTCCACCGGCACGGCTCGGGTGGTCAACGAGGCAAGGTCGGACCCGGCGCCCGGTTCGCTGAACAGCTGGCACCAGACCTCCTGCGCGTCGAGGATCCGCGGCAGCCATCGCCTCTTCTGCGCGTCCGTGCCGTGGGCGAGCAGGGTGGGCCCGACGTGATTGATCCCGTTCCGGTTGACCGGCTGGGGTGCCCCCGACCGCGCATACTCCATGTTGAAGATGGCCACCTGGAGCGGGGAGGCCCCCCTACCCCCGTATTCCTCCGGCCAGTGGATGCCGACCCACCGATCGGCCGCCAGACGCGCCTGCCAGGTGCGGCCCCACTCGAACTCCTCCTCGAGTGAGCGGAAGGCGGGGGGCAGGTCGACATTGGCCCCGAGCCACTGACGGACCTCGTCCCGGAATGCCTGCTCCTCGGCGTTCAGTGCCAGGTCCACGGTGAGGCCTCCTCGCCCGGTGCGTCCCCGCCGGCCGTCCGCCACCGGGTGTCCGGCGACTCCTTCATGATCCGAATCACGGTTCGCATCATGGTCTAACGGCGAGGGCGGACGCCCGCACCTTCAGCGCGGCCCGGTCGGGCTTTCCGGCCGGGAGCAGCGGCACCTCGTCGATCTGCACCACCACCTCGGGGGTCTTGAAGCGGGCGACGCCGTGCTCGGCGAACCACCCACGGCACTCATCGAGGTCGATCGCCCTCCGGGCCACCACGAAGGCCGCCACCCGTTCGCCGAGCCTGGCGTCGGGTGTCCCCACCACCACGGCCCGGGTGATGTCGGGATGGGCCTCGAGGGCCCGCTCGACCTCGGCCGAGGATATGTTCTCGCCCCCCCGGATGATCAGCTCCTTCAATCGACCGGTGATCGTCAGCCAGCCCTGTTCGTCGACCACCCCCAGATCTCCGCTGCGGAACCACCCCCGGTGCACGGCGGCGGCCGTGTCGGCGGCATCGGCGTACCCGGCGAACAGCTCCGGCCCGCGGATCCAGACCTCACCCTCCTTGCCGGCCCGGAGCCCCCGGCCGGAGACCGGGTCGGTGATCCGGATCTGGGCGCTCCCCAGCGCGCGGCCGTCCGTGTCGCGGCAGCGCTCGGCCGGGTCGTCATTGGTGCACGAGGAGACCGTGGGTGCCTCCGACGACCCGTAGCTGCGCTTGACGACGGCACCGAGCCCGAGCCGGGCGGCATCGATGAAGTCCGGGCTGACCCCCATCATCCCCGACGACACCACCCGCATGCTCGCCACCCGGGCCGGGCTGAACGCCGGGTCATCGAGGATGGCCGAGAACAGCGAGGGGGGCCCGATCATGAAGCTGATCCCCTCGTCCTCGATGCACCCGAGACCCGCACCGACGTCCCAACGCTCCATCAGGACCGTCTTCATCCGGGCGGCACCGGGCACGAGCACGGCATTGAGGAGCCCCGAGATGTGGGCCAGCGGCGCCGGCATGAGGACGGCGTCACGGCCTGAGAGTCCGTGCACACCGGTCATCGACCGAGCCTTGTAGGCCAGACCCCGGTGGGTGTGGAGCACCGCCTTCGGGCTCCCCGTGGAGCCCGACGTGAAGATGACGGCGGCGAGGTCGGAGGGGCGGTTCGGGCTGACGGTCACCGGTGGCCCGCTGAGGAGCGTCTCGAACTCGATGCCGTCGCCCCGCACCGGGACGACGACGGCATCGTCACGTGCAGCCAGGGGCAGGGCCGGTGCGGAAAGGAGCACCTTCGGCTCGAGCACGTCGAGCATGGCTCCGATCTCGGCACTACCGACCTGATGGTGCAGGGGAGCGGCCACCGCGCCACACCTCCAGCAGGCCCGGTAGAGGACCAGGGCCTCCCACCAGTTGGGGAGCTGCCACGTCACCACGTCACCCCGCCGGACCCCGCGACGGCGCAGGCTGCCGGCCAGACCCGCCACCATCGACTCGACCTGTTCTCCGTCGAACCGGAGGGGGCCGTCGACCAGTGCCGCACCCGCCGCCGCCGGTCGGGAGCCGAGCAGTTCGTCGAGCGGCGGCACGTCCCACGGTCCCCCGGGCTGTCGGTAGCGGGCGGCGGCCGGCGGCCGATAGGTGGGGCGTAGCCTCATCGAGAAGCAGACTCTACTGGCGGAGAACGGCTGTGCCGGCACCCACCGCGACCGGGCCGCGGTGCTAGCTTGCCTCGATCAGGCACGGCCGCGACCCGGGGAGGGACCGTGACGTCAGAGGACGAGCCGACCACGTCCCCGCCCCGCGCCACCGAGGCATGGCGGTTGGGCATCACCACCCCCGTGCTCACCATGCTCCCTCACGCCCACGCGTCGTGGGAGCGGGAGGCGACCATCGAAGACGTGGCTGCGGTGGCCCGTACCGCCGAGCGGTCGGGCTACGACTACCTGACCTGCAGCGAGCATGTCGTCATCCCGACGGAAGTCGCCGAGGTCCGGGGCAGCCGGTACTGGGATCCGCTGGCGACGTTCGGCTACCTGGCGGCGGTCACCTCCCGGATCCGTTTCTCGACCAATGTCCTCGTCCTCGGATACCACCATCCGCTCGAGATCGCCAAGCGGTACGGCACCCTCGACCAGGTGTCCGGCGGCCGGTTGATCCTGGGTCTGGGCGTGGGCTCCCTGCAGGCGGAATTCGACCTGTTGGGAGTTCCCTTCGCCGACCGGGGGGCACGCGCCGACGATGCGATCCGCGCCCTTCGGACCTCGCTCTCGACCGAGCGCCCGGAATACGACGGGGAGTACTACCGCTACTCCAACGTCGTGCTCGACCCGTGTGCTCGGCAGGCCTCGGTGCCCCTGTGGATCGGGGGCCGGACCGCCCGGTCCCTGCGTCGGGCCGTCGCCCTGGGTGACGGCTGGGTGCCCTTCGGGACCCGGGCGGCCGACATCGCCGCCTGGCTGGCGGCCGCACGAGGGACGCCAGCATGGTCGGAACGCACACGACCGCTCGAGATCCTCCTCCAGAACGGGAGGCCGGTCGATCCGCTGGGTGACCCCGACGGGGTCCGCCGGACGGTCGAGCGGCTGGCGGGGGCCGGAGCCACCGGCCTCCAGCTTTCGTTCGTCCACCACTCCCTCGACCACTACCTCGAACAGTTGGAGGCGATGGCCGTCCTGGTGACCGACGTCCCCTCCCCGGGCGGAGCCTGACCAGGCGCGGGGACCGCATCGGGCGGCCTCGCTCTCCAGGTGGTCCGCTACCATCATCGACGGACTTCGAATGCCGGCCGCAGCGGATGCAAGACGGTGATCCAGTTGAACGGGCCGACCACGGGCTGGGGGTCGACCGGTCTCGCCACCGATGTGGGGTCCGTGAGAAAGGGAGAGCGAGCCGTGCCCGAGGATCCAGTCGATGGAGCACCGGCCCGGTTCGACCCGTTCTCCGACGAGTACTTCAACGATCCCTATGACCTCTACCGCCGCATGCGTGACGAATCGCCCGTCCACTTCAATGAGGAGTACGGCTTCTGGGCGCTGTTCCGCTACGACGACGTGTGCGCCGCCCACAAGGACTGGCAATCCCTCTCCAGTGCGCACGGGGTCGATCTGTCCACGCTCAACCGCGAGCCCGAGACCATCCGGTCGTTCCGGTTGATCATCATGATGGACCCACCCGAGCACGACCGCCACCGGGCGCTGGTGAGCCGGGTGTTCACGCCGCGGGCGGTCGGCGCTCTCGAACCGATGGTGCGTGAGGTGATCCAGTCCTACCTCAGCCCGTTCGACGACGCCGACAGCTTCGACGCGGTGAAGGACTTCAGTGGCCCATTCCCCGTCGAGATCATCTGCCGGATGCTCGGGGTCCCCGAGGGCGAGCGCCAGCAGATCAGGCACTGGTTGGACCTCACGCTCCACCGTGAGCCGGGCAAGATGGATCCGACCCCAGAGGGCGTCCAGGCCGGCATGGAGGCGGGCCTCTACTTCCTCGAACTCGCCCGGGAACGCCGTCGTCGTCCGGCGGACGACATGATCAGCCGTCTCACCCAGGTCGAGGTCGACCGGGGAGACGGCCAGATGACCAAACTCGACGACGCCGAGATCGCCGGCTTCGTTTCCCTGCTCGGAGGAGCCGGAGCGGAGACGGTGACCAAGCTGGTCGGCAACGCCGTCGTCCTCTTCCATCGCAATCCCGACCAGTACGCCAAGGTGGTGGACGACCCGGGCAGGGCACCGGCGGCGGTCGAGGAGATCCTGCGCTACTTCCCTCCATCCCAGTACCAGGGGCGATACTCGGTCAAGGATTCCACGTACAGCGGCGTCACCGTGCCGGCCGGCCACCCCACCATCCTCGTCACCGGTTCGGCGACACGAGACGAGCGCTTCTACCGCGATCCTGACACGTTCGACATCGACCGTCCCGCCAGCCTCGCCCTGGGGTTCGGCTACGGCGTCCACAGTTGCCTGGGCGCCGCCCTGGCCCGGATGGAGAGCCGCATCGCCATCGATGAGCTGGCACGGCGCTGGCCCCGGTTCGAGGTCGACGAGGCCGACTGTCTCCGGGTACAGATGTCGAACGTGGCCGGCTACGCCAGCGTCCCGACACATCGAACCGACTGAAGCCGATCGGCGGTCGCCGGCCGGATAGGACCCCCTCACCACCGCCGCTTCTGTCACCCCGAGCAGCCGCCGGCCGGGGCTCGACCCAGTCCGTCCCGCCGCCGGTGCCTAGCGCGCCGGGACGGGGCCCTCGACCGCGTCCGGGACCGAGAGCCGGACCGGCTTCGGGTGTTTCCAGTCCGCCACACCGTCCTCGGGGATCGCCACCGGGTAGTGGTTTTCGTGGATCTCCGCCCAATGGGCATGGTTCAGCTGGTGGAGGTTGAAGCAGGCCTGCAGAGAATTGTAGAAGCCCATATTGTCGACCGTCTGGTTCACCGACTCCTTGATCAACAGCGCGGTCATGGTGGGCAGTTCGGCGATGCGCCGGGCCAACGCCAGGGTCTGCTCCTCAAGTTCGTCTGTGGGGAAGACCTTGCTCACCATGCCCAGTCGGTGAGCCTCGTGGACGTCGATGGCGTCACCGGTCAGCATGAGCTCTTTGGTCTTGCGGGCACCGAACTCCCACGGGTGGCCGAAGTACTCGATCCCGCACATCCCGAGGCGGGTGCCGACCACGTCGGCGAACAGGACGTTTTCGGCTCCGACGATCAGGTCGCACGCCCACATCAGCATGAGGCCGGCGGCGTACACGGTGCCTTGGACCTGAGCGATGGTGATCTTGCGGAGGTTCCGCCACCGGAGGGTGTTCTGGAAGTAGTAGTGCCACTCCTGGAGCATGCGCGCCTCGGCCCCGGCACGGGTGGCACCGTCGATCCTGGCGGTGGGGTGCGAAGTCCGCTCCTCCTGTGCCTTGGCCGACCCCATGTCGTGTCCGGAGGAGAACAGGGGGCCGGTGCCACCGAGGATCACCACGCGGACCTGGTCGTCTTCCTCGGCACGGCGGAACGCGTCGTCCAGTTCGACGAGCAAGCCCCGGTTCTGAGCGTTCCTGGTGTCAGGTCGATCGAGGAGGATCCGGACGATCTGGCCGTCATCCAGCGTCTCGAATTGAAGGAACTCATAGTCGGGCATGGTGGTGCATCTCCTCTGTGCTGGTGACGCCGCTGTCGGGGAGCTCGTTGCCTTCGTGACGGAGACCCCCCTGCGGGCGGCCCACGGTATACCTCAGGACTCGGGGGCCGCACGTGGAGAAGGCCGCCCGGCGATTCCCCGCCGTTCCTACGATCCGGTGCGCACCGGCCCCACCCCGGCCTCGGCGTCGCCATCGGGCCCGTCCCGTTCCGCCACGAAGGCGCTGCGGCTGAGCTTCATGGCGTCGCTCCGAGGGAGGACGTCGATGAACTCGACGGTCTTCGGAACCTTGTACGACGCCAGCCTGGACTTGGCGAACAGGATGATGTCCTCGGCGTCGGGGGGACTCGAGACGTCGGCCGGCTGCACGATGGCATGCACCCGGCGACCCCACTCCGGATCGCGCAGCCCGATGACGACGACGTCCGAAATTTCGGGGTGCTCGCTCAGGGCCGCCTCGACCTCGGCGGGATACACGTTCACCGCCCCGGTGACGATCATGTCCGAGCGCCGGTCGGCCATGTAGAGGAAGCCGTCGTCGTCCAGCCACCCCAGATCCCCCACGGTGACGAACCCGTCTGCCGAGCGCGGCATCGGGGCGACGTCGTCGCCGACGTAGGAGGCGGCGGGGCCGGTCGGGGTCCGCATGTAGATACTGCCCACCTCACCGGCCGGCAGCTCGCGCTCGTCGCCGTCGAGGATCTTGATCTCCGTGTCGGTAAAGCCCCGGCCGAGGGTGCCGGGGTGCTCGAGGTACTCGTCCCCGCGGCAGATGACGAGACCATGCATCTCCGAGGCTCCATAGCTGAGGTAGAAGCGCTCGGGGCCGACCAGCTCGCACCACCGCCGGCCGAGCCACACGGGAAGGGCAGAAGCCCCCTGCTGGACCCACTGGAGTGACGAGAGATCCCGTTGGTCGATCGTGGGCTCCTGGGCCAGGCGTTGCAGCATCGGAGTGGCAGCGATGAAACCGGTCACCCGGTGCCGCTCGATGAGATCGAGGATGCGCGTGGCACCAAAGCGCTCCAGCAGCACGACCTGATTACCACCCATCAGCGTTCGGGTGGCCGTGAACCCGTTGCTGTGGTACAGCGGGGCCGGGACGAGAACCTGCTGAGGACGGGGCAGCGCACCGTAGGCCTCGACCACCGCCGAGACTGGAGAGCCGGGGACGTAGAGCGCCGGGCTGTTGGTGACGATCGCCTTGGGCGTGCCCGTCGAACCCGAGCTGCACACGCCCCATCCGCGGGGGGACACGACCTCGGCCAGCGGCTCTCTCGGCGCGGACAGACTCTCATCGAAGAGGTCGGCGTGGTCCGCGTCCACCACGAGACGGGGGTTGATGGTGGCCAGTACGCGTCCCCGCTCCCATTCGGGGAGGTCCCAGCGCATGGGGATGACCGTCGCACCCACCTTCCACCCGGCGAAGCAGGCCATCAGGTGTTCGGGGGAGTTGCGGAGGCTGACGGCGAGGTACTCGCCGGCCCGCATCCCACGCTGAGCCAGCACGTGGGCCAGTTGCGACGACCGTTCGTCGAGCTCGCGATAGCTGACCTCACGATCGCTGCCGTCCTCGGCGGCGAACACGACGGCGACGCTGTCGCCCAGCTCCTCGGCCACGTTGTGGATCTGGGTCCCGTAGGGCACGCCACCCTCGACTGGGATCACTGTCATCTGTCCTCACCACTCCTTGCTCGCTCTGGGCCGGGCCCGCCCCGCATGGGCACCACGGCTGCTGCGGACACCGGTGTCCGTACGGCCCACCGGCGGACCGAGGACTGACGCCTCAGTCGATGACGGTGATGGCCACCTTGGGACAGGAGCGGGCCGCCGCTGTGACCTTGTCCCGCAACTCCTCGGGTGGTTCCTCCTGGAGCACGTAGAGGAAGTCATCGTCACGCACCTCGAACACCTCGGGTGCCGCGGCCATGCAAAGGGCGTTGGACTCGCACAAATTGAAATCGACGATCACCCGCATGCCGAGCAGTGTACCCAGTCGCCGTCCGGCCGTCCGGCCCGGGTCCGAGCGCGTGGGGCGTCCACCATGCCACGATGAGCACGTGGACGCGCAGCGAGTGACGTACCTGGGATTCGAGGGCCTGGAACTGGCGGCCGACGTCTGGGGCGACCCCGACCGCTGGCCGGTGCTGTTCCTCCACGGGGGAGGCCAGACCCGACACGCGTGGGGCTCGACTGCGGAAAAGGTGGCGGGCGAGGGCTGGCGTTCAGTGGCGATCGACCTGCGCGGTCATGGCGACAGCCAGTGGGCACCCAACGGCGACTACTCGTTCACGGCGTTCGGAGGGGACGTGGTCGCCGTGGTCGACCAGCTGGGTCGTCCCCCGGTCCTGGTGGGCGCATCGCTCGGGGGAATGTCTGCCCTCCTGGCCGAAGGCACCAGCGACCGAATGGTCTCGAGCGGTCTGGTCCTCGTGGACATCACGCCCAAGACGAACGTCGAGGGCATCCAGCGGATCAAGACGTTCATGGAGTCCGGACTGGACGGCTTCGACTCCCTGGAGGACGCCGCGGACGCCATCGCCGCCTACACGCCACAGCGTCCCCGCCGGCTCAACCCCGCCGGGCTCGGGAAGGTTCTGCGCCAACGCGACGGACGCTGGTACTGGCACTGGGACCCGGCCTTCATCGGCCAGGATCGGACCGAAGTGGTGCCCGACCGACTGGCCGGCCTCCTGGACGTGGCCGTGAGCAACATCCACGTACCCACGATGCTGGTGCGTGGACTGCTGAGTGATGTCGTCACCCAGGAAGGGGTGGAGCATTTCAAGGCAGCCATACCCGAGGCCACCGTCATAGACGTGGCTGGCGCGTCACACATGATCGCCGGGGACCGCAACGATGCCTTCACCCGAGCCGTCGTGGACTTTCTCCATGACCGGATCCTCCCGGCACTGCCATGATGCCCGGATCGCGTCCCGGCGGAACCAGACCACCGATGGCGGCGAACATGAGATGCCAAGCGTAGGGAGGACGATGTGAACAGGGTGAAGGTCGGTTTCTTCTCGCTGACTCGTCACTCACCGACCGGTGACGACCGCCCGTACCTCACGTGGCACCGGCTGGACCACATGCCCGAGCAGTACCAATTGCCGGGGATGCTGCTGGGCCAGCGCTGGGCGTCGACGCCCTCCTGCCGAGCGGCGCGGGCGGCCGAGGTGGGGCCATGGTCGTCGGTGGAGCACGTCGTCTGCTATCTCATGGGCAATCCGGTGGACGAGACCGTGGACGAGTTCCTGGCCCTCGGCCGGCACCTGGCCGACCAGGGTCGCTACCCCCACGCCCTCCCGTCGCAGTACCGCGGCGGGCTCCGCCTGCTCGAGGCCGTGGCCGCACCCCGGATCCTGATCTCCGCCGAGGTCGTACCCTTCCGGCCTCATCTGGGAACGTACGTCATCATCGACCAGCCTGAGGAAGGAGCGTCCCAGGATTCCTTCCTCCACCGCATGCACACCGACCTCCTGCCCACGCTGGTCGGCGTGCCCGGAGTGGCCGGCGCATGGAGCTACACGACCACGCGGTACCTCCGGCGCCCCATGTTCTCCGAGGGTCGGCACCGCATGATCGTGTGCTACCTCGACGACGATCCGGCGACGGTCGGCGAACGGCTCTCCCCGGTGGTGGCAGAGGCGTGGGCGGACGCCCCGGCCAGGCCGGTGCTGGCTGCGCCCTTCGATTCGCTGGACCGGTCGGACGTGGACCGCTTCGGGCCCGTCGGGCCCTGAAGGACGGGGTTCAGCGACCGGCCGTCTCCCGTCCCCCGGTGACGATCAGTCCCCCGACCGGCGGGCGGCGAACGTGAGAGTGGCCGTGGCAACGTGCAGGTCGTCGGCCCCGAGATCGTGGACCTCCACCCGGACCACGGCACTGCGACGTCCCCGACGGAGCACATGGCTCCGAGCCAGTACCGGGCCGACCCGGGCCCCGGCCAGGAAGCTGATCTGGATCTCGCTCGTCGCCACACTCTCGTAGGCGTCCGACCCCCGCAAGAGCACCGTTCCCGCCACCATGTCGATGAGCGTGGCCAATAGTCCGCCCTGGAGCACGCCCGAGCTGTTGACGACCTGGGGGGTCACCTGCATCTCCATGGCGCACTCCGCGTCGGCCACCTCTACGGTCCTCATGTCGAACGCCTCGAAGGCATGGCCCGGGACGAGGTTCTGCGGTCCCCCCACGGATCGTCGGGTCCCCGTCACTCGGCGCCGCGTCCGATCCGCTCGTCTCGGAGCCGGCGCTTGAGGACCTTGCCGCTCGGCTCCCTCGGGAGCTCGTCGACGAATTCGATCCGACGCGGCAGCTTGTAGCGGGCCAGTCGTTCGGACAGGTGCTCCAACACCGCTTCCTCGGTGAGCCCCGAGGATGGGCGGGATTCGACCATTGCGAACACCAGTTGGCCCATGCGAGCGTCCGGAAGTCCAAACACCGCGGAGTCCACGACGTCCTCGTGTTCGGCGAGAGCCTGCTCTATCTCGGCCGGGTAGATGTTCACGCCACCCGAGAGGATGAGGTCGACACGACGATCGGCGATGTAGAGGTACCCGTCTTCGTCCACATAGCCGAGGTCACCCACGGTGAAGTAGTCGCCCTCCCACGCATCGGCCGTCTTCTCCTCGGCGTTGTGGTAGCTGAAATGCTGCGAGGCGAACGAGGAGACGTAAATGACTCCCACCTCCCCCGGATCGAGCTGCCCACCGTCCTCACCGACGATGCGCAGCGACAGGCCGGGGAACGGCCGGCCGACGCTGCCCGGCTTGGCCAACCACTCCTCGGGCGAGATGGTGGTGCCGAACCCCTCGCTCATCCCGAAATACTCCCAGATCGACCCCGGCGGGAAGACCTCCATGATGCGCCTCTTGACGGCGACCGGGCAGGGCGCCGCCGCGTGGAGGATCTTGCGGACACTGGAACGGTCGTAGCTCGACCAGTCCACCTCGAGGATGCGAATGAAGTTGGCTGGGACCATGTGGGTGGTCGTCACCCGCTCACGCTCGATGAGTGACAGACACTCCTCGGCGGAGAATCTCTCCATGATCACCACCGGGGCTCCCTCGTTGAGGTGCATGACCGCGTAATTCCCGGCGCAGTGTGATAGGCCGGTCCGCAGAGCAGGTGCACGTCCTCCCTGCGGAACCCCCAGTAGTCGGCGAACGGCTGGGGCGGGAATTCCCGGGCCGGCACCGGCTGGGCCCGGGCGATTCCCTTCGGCCTCCCAGTGGTTCCCGAGGTGTAGTTCATGAAGACGGTCGGGGAGCCGATGAAGTCCTGCTGGAGCGTCTCGGGTGAGGATGCCTGCACGTCCGGGTCGTCGAAGGGCACGGCCACACGCAGATCGCCCGCCGCCGCGGACACAGGACCGATGATGTCCGGATCCTCGTATACGAAGGCGACGGCTCCGGAGTCTTCGAGGAGATGGGCCGCCTCCCGTCCAGTGAACCGGTAGCTGATCGGAACAATCATGGCCCCGACGCGAGCCGCCCCGTACCAGCAGGCGAAGACCTCCGGACGGTTCCCGAGCATCACCCCGACCCGGTCACCGTGCCCGACACCCTCGTCGGTGAAGTAGTTGGCCCACCGGTTGGCCGCAGCGTCGAGGGAGGCGAACGTGATCCGGTCATCCCCCGCGACCAGGGCCACCCTGTCCGGCGTGTCGGTCGCGATCGCCGCGATCCCCCTCGCCCTCATCAGCGTGGCGAGCGGAACCCGGCACCGAGCGGTCCCCCCGTCGCACCGTGCCCCACCCTGTTCGGTGCCATGTCAATCACGTCCGGCACGTCGATCATCTCCGACCCGGCCATCGACCACACCCCTTGTCACGCCTCGGCCCCGACCATCTGCCCGCTGTTGCCCCGGGCGGCGTAACCATATCGGCGGTGACGCCGGGGTGGCCGGACACCACAGGGCCGACCGGCCGGGCATAGCTGTGGTCACACGGAGGCCGTCGACCGACAGGCTGCGGGCCCGGGCACTCGCCAGGACGAAACGGCCACTCCGGACCAGGCCGAGTCTCCCCATCGGGAGGTCGTGTCCCGGAAAGCTCAGGCTGCCTTGCCCGACAATCCCATCAGTTGGTTCAGGTTGCCGCCCATCACCTTCTCGATGTCGTCCTCAGGCAGACCCTTCAGTTCGTCCACGAACGTCAGGGGATCGGCCAGTCCCTCTGGGTGGGGATAGTCCGACCCGAAGAGCACCCGGTCCGCACCGAGGACATCGACGAGCCCCTTCGGATCCTCCTCGTGGAACGGGTGCACATAGATGTTCCGTTTGAACACGTCCACCGGGTTCTCCGCAAAGGCGTTCGGACTGAACTCCCATGCGTGCTCCATGTCGATGAGGAGGGGACGCACCCAGTTGCTGCCGTTCTCGACGGGAGTGAACCGAAGGCTCGGGAACCGCGAGCACAGCCCGTGACCGATCAGGGAGGCCACGGTGTCGATGATCGGGCGACCCTGGTGTCCGATGATGGCCTGGAAGCCCGAACCGCCTTTGAACGGAGTCATCTCGCCGTCGCGGACACCCTCCCACTCGTTCATGTACCGCTGGTACCCGCTGTCGGACGCGTGCATTCCGATCAGCAGGCCGGCATCGGCCACCTTGGTCCAGAACGGGTCGAACTCCGGCAGGGCTATCGAACGCGGCCCCAAGAACCCGACCACCGGTGCAGGACGGATCAGGATGATCTTGGCCCCCCGCTCAACCACCCAGTCGAGCTCCTCGATGGCCCGGTCGACAATACCCAGGTGGATCACCGGCGTGGGGAACATGCGGTTCTCGTAATTGAAGGTCCAGTGCTCGTGCATCCACTGGTTCAATGCATGGACCACCGCATGCACCGCCGGCGGGTCGTCACGCATGCGCTCCTCGAGCAGGCTCGCCAGGGTGGGCCACATGATGGCCCTGTCGAGGCCGAGTTCGTCCATGAGGGCCAGCCGCGGCTCCGGGCTGGAGAAGCCGGGCAGCGCGTCGATTCCCCTGCCCATGATCTCCCGACGGGACTTGCCCTCGGGGTTCCCGCTGCGGAAATACTCCTCCTGCGCACCCGGGGCGGCCACCCGCTCGAAGGTGGGGTTGGGGATGTAGTCGCTGATCAGGTTCTTCACCGCGATCTTTGTGCGGCCGTCGACCTGGACGTACTTGATCAACCCTTCGTACTCGGGCGGCAGGTACTTGGTGAAGGCCTCCGGCGTCTCGTACATGTGGTTGTCGGCATCGAAGACGGGAAAGTCGAGCTTGCGTGACGGCATGGGTGCCTCCCTCTCGCAGCTCGCTCCTGGGAGCACGCAGAATGTCTGGGTCCTCGCTGGCGAGCTCGGGATAACGGTTGTTTTCCCCAACTGTACCAGTGCCCGGGTGGAGACGAAAGCGCCGGGCCGGGCCGTCCGATCGGACGCAGGTCAGCCTGCCCGAACGCACGCCGACATGGCGGACCCGCGGGTGCTGCGGGCCCGCCGGTAAGCTTCCGCCGTGATCACGAAGAGCCCGACGACGTCGGTCCTCTCCGACGGCACGTCAGCGGGATCGGGTGACGCGGACGGCCCGGAGGTGGAACTCCTCATCAACGCCACCTGGGCGGTCGCCGCCCGCACCGGCAGCATCGAACCCGGGGTCCGCGAGATCCTGCAGGAGGCCGGGCTCTCGACCAAGGCCTTCTACCGCCACTTCCGATCGAAGGACGAGCTCCTCCTGGTGGCGCTGGACCGGGCTTCCAATGTGCTGGTCGAGTACCTGGAGTACCGCATGGCCCGGGTCCCTGACCCCATGGCCAAGATCGGTGAGTGGATCGACGCCAGCCTGCGGCAGGCGGCGAACCCGTCGGCGGCGCGGCGGATCCTCCCCTGGACCCTCGGCTTCAGCCGCATCGCCACGATGTTCCCCGACCAGCTCGAGCGCAACCAGGAGGCCATCATCGCCCTGCTCGAGCGCGAGATCCGGGCGGCGGTCGAATCGGGGGAAGGCCGGAGCCCCGATCCGGCCGGCGACGCCCAGATAATCTTTGGATGCACCGCCCATACGGTCCACCACCACCTGATCAACGGGACCGCACCGGACGCCGCCACGAGCCAACGGTTGACCGACTTCGCCCGGCGTGCACTCGGCGCCCAGTCGACGGCCTGATCGGAGGCCGGTCCCCGGGCCGAAGTCGGACCGGCACCCCCAACCGGTGGTCGGGATGCTCGCCTCGCGACGGTCCTTCACAGACTCTCTCAGAGGTCGAGCGAACGGCCGATGATCTCCTTCATGATCTCGGTCGTCCCCCCGTAGATGGAGGTGACCCGGGCGTCGGCGTAGGCCCGCGAGATGGGGAACTCGCTCATGTAGCCGTAGCCACCGTGCAGCTGCAGACCGCGGTCGGTAACCCGCTGTTGGAGCTCGGTGCACCACCACTTGGCCATGGCGGCCCGCTCGGCTGTCAACGTCCCTTGTAGGAACTCCTCCACGCAGTCGTCGACGAACGATGCCGCCACCTCGACTTGGGTGGCCAGCTCAGCCAGGACGAACCGGGTGTTCTGGAACGAGCCGATCGGCTGGCCGAAGGCTGTGCGCTGACGGCAGTAGTCGAGCGTCAACCCCAGTGCATACCGGGAGGCGGCCACCCCGGATACCGCCATGGACAGGCGCTCCTGGGGCAGGTTGCTAACCAGTTGGACGAAACCCTGTCCCTCCGCGCCAAGCAGGTTCTCGGCGGGGACGGCCACATCATGGAAGAACAGTTCGGTGGTGTCCTGCGAATGCAGCCCCAGCTTCTCGAGATTCCGCCCCCGCTCGAACCCGTCCATGCCCCGCTCCACCACCACCAGACTGATGCCCCGATGCCGCTCCGATGGGTCGGTCTTGACGGCGGTCACCACCAGGTCGGCGTTGATCCCGTTGGTGATGAAGGTCTTGGTCCCGTTGACCACGTAGGTCCCGCCGTGCCGGATGGCGGTGGCCGTCATGGACGCCAGGTCGCTGCCGATACCGGGCTCGGTCATGGCCACGGCGGTGATCAGTTCGCCCGAGGCGATGCCGGGGAGCCACCGTTCCCTCTGCTCCTCGTTGCAGTACGCCAAGAAGTACGGCAGGACGATGTCGTTGTGCAGGGCGACACCCAGTCCGACGCCGTTGAAGCCGGCCCCGTACAGCTCCTCGTTGACAATGGTGTTGTACCGGAAGTCGTCGACACCGCCCCCACCCAGTGCTTCGGGGACGGCCATGGCGAGGAGGCCAAGCTCCCCCGCCTTGGTGAAGAGCGACCGATCGACGATGCCCTGTTGCTCCCACTTGTCGAAGGAGGGCGCGACCTCATTGGCCACGAACCGCTTCACCGTGGCCCGGAACTGCTCGTGCTGGTCGTCGAACAACCTACGCGTCATGTCCGGTCTCCGTTCTCACCGATGAAGCGTGTGCTCCCCATGGCGTCTCCCCGACGATGGTGGCGCTGTTGCCGCCACGCCGGACCGTCCCGGTACACCAGCTGCACTGGCGGCGTCGTCCGGCTCTCGCTCCCGATTCTGCCGTCGAGTAGCTTGGCCCACCGGTATGGACAAGGTAGTGGATCTCGACACAGCGGTGTCGCACGTGCACGCCGGGGATTCGGTCCACATCGTCACCAACCACTCACGGTGGACGGCCGGAGCCCGCCACCTCGTCCGGCACTGGTGGGGTCGTGACCCGGGGTTCACACTGGTCATGCTCAGCCTGTCCAGCCTGGGCACGCTCTTCTTCAAGGGCGGTCTGGTCCGGAAGGTGATCACGGGATATTCCGGCGACGTATTCCCGAATTTCACGCCCAACCCGTGGTTCTCCGACGCCTACCTCCGAGGCGAGGTCGAGGTCGAGCACTGGTCGTTCCTGACCTTCCTCCAGCGGCTCGAGGCGGCCGCCCGGGGCCTGCCCGCCACCGTCACCGGCTCGCTGGTCGGCTCGAGCATGGCCGACAACCCCGGGTTCGCCGAGGTGCCGTCCCCCTTCGGTGGCACCATCGGACTACTCGCCCCCTACGCCCCGGACATCGCGATCCTGCATGCACCGGCGGCCGACAGGGAGGGCAATGTCGCCTTCAACGCACCCGTCCTCGAGGGGGTCTGGGGGGCACTGGCCGCCAAGCGCGGCGCGGTGGTCACCGTCGAGCGGGTGGTCGACGACATCCGCCCGTGGTCCCACCTGGTCAGGATCCCGGCCCACCGGGTCCTGGCCGTCACCGAGGTGCCCATGGGTGCCCATCCCGGAGGGTTGTTCACCCGGGACACGCCGGCCGACCCCTACGGTGAGGACCTCGAGTTCTGGTCCGACGTCCAGCGGATCAGCCGCACCAGCGAGTTCGACTCGTGGATCGACCACTGGATCCTCGAACCGGCCGACCAGGACGAGTACCTCCGTCGTCTCGGGCCCGAGCGGAAGGATGCACTGGTGGCCCGGGCCGATCCCGACTCGTGGCGCGCCGACCAGGCCGCCAACCCCCCCGACCTCGATGCTCCCGTCGGCGCCTGGGAACGGGCGGCGGTCTTCGGCGCGCGCTACCTGGCCGGGCGCATCATGGCCCGGGAGGCGGACGCCGTGCTGGCCGGGGCGGGCGTGGCCAATCTGGCCAGCTGGTTGGGCGTCCACCTGGCACGCCAGCAGGGTGCCGAGGTCGAACTGACCGCCGAGCTCGGGCTGTGGGGCTACGAGCCGACGCCCGCCGACCCGTTCGTGTTCAACCACCGAAGCTTCCCCACGGCCACGATGCTTTCGGACAGCGAGCAGGTACTCGGACTCATGGCCGGATCGCCGGGCACCACCCTGGTGGCCTGCCTGGGGGCGGCGCAGATCGACCGTTCCGGCAACATCAACTCGACCGTCATCCCCGGTCGGGCGTTCCTCGTCGGCTCTGGTGGGGGGAACGACGTCGCCTCCCGGGCTGACGAGGTGGTGGTGGTGGCCACGCTGACCAGTCGGCGGACCGTGGACCAGGTCCCCTACATCACATCACCGGGCGGTCGGGTGAGGGCGTTCGTGTCGGATCTCGGCGTCTTCGAGAAGGGAGAGGGGGGCACCTTCGTTCTGACGTCGGTGGCGCCGGGGCAGGGGTCCCTCGGGGAGCGGGTCAGCACCATCCGCTCGCTCTGCGCTTGGGAATTGGACGTGGCCACCACCCTGGTCGAGCTGGCACCGGTCGAGGACGACCATGTGCACGCCCTCCGCCGGTGGGACCCCCGAGGTCACTTCCTCAGGCCCGACGCCTGACCCGTCCTGGCGCGGGTGGCCCCGTCGATCGACCGGTCTCAGTCGACCAGCGGAGCCATCCAGCCGGGCGACGTCGAGCGGGCACCGCGCGACACACTTCCCCCGATGTAATTCCGCTGCGCCTCCACGGTCCCCGCCCCGATGCACAAGCCCCGGATGTCGCGGTAGGCCCGCTCCAGCGGGTACTCGCGGCTGTAGCCGTACCCGCCGTGGATCTGGATGGCCTCGTCGCAGACGAACTTGGCGGCCAGGTTGGCCGCCGTCTTGGCCATGGCCGTCTCGAGGGGCGGCGGCGTCCCCCCCGGTCCGGCCAGCCGGACGGCGCGTCCCAGCAGGAGCCGCGCCCCGTCGACGGCGATGGCCATGTCGGCCAGCTTCCACTGCAGTCCCTGCAGTCCGGCGATGGGCCCGCCCCCCACGACGCGCTCGTTCATGTAACGGACCGAGTGCTCCAGCGCCCCCTGGGCAGCGCCGATGCACATGGCGGCGTTGCCGCACCGCTCGTGATTGAGGTGGGCGAGCAGCACCTTGAAGGCGGCGGTGGACGCCGGGTCGCCGGCCAGCAGCACGTCGTCCTCGGTCACCTCGACGTCGTCGAAGGCGATCTCCGACTCGGTCGCCGCGTGGATGCCCATACCGCGGTGCCGGCCGGTCAGAGACACCCCGTCACGGTCCATCGGGACGACCACCGCCCCGATGCCCTTGGCACCGTCACCACCGGGCCACCGGCACCACACCAGCACGCCCGACGCGACGTGGGCCAACGTCGAGTAGTTCTTGTAGCCGTTCAGTCTCCACCGTCCTCGACCGTCCTCGGTCAGGGCGGTGCGCATGGCCTGCACCGCAGAGCCGGCGTCGGGTTCGGTGATGCCGATGCTCAAGATGGCCTCGCCGTCCGCCACGGCGGGCAGCCACCGGTCCTTCAGAGCGGGGCCGCCGAGATGTTCGATCCCCCGAGCGGGTCCGTTGAACGCCAGCTGGCAGCAGATGGCCGTGGACACGTCATGCCGCGCCACCTCCTCGAGCACGATCGCCGCCTCCACGTCCCCGAAACCGAGCCCGCC
This sequence comes from uncultured Acidimicrobiales bacterium, assembly GCA_963725395.1. Classification (GTDB taxonomy): domain Bacteria; phylum Actinomycetota; class Acidimicrobiia; order Acidimicrobiales; family RAAP-2; genus Bog-756. The sequence continues at coordinate 68,419 of CAVRYH010000012.1, forward strand.
CCACTCCTCACCGATCGTCACGCGGAACAGATCGGCGGCGGCCAGGGCCTTGACCCCGTCCTCGGGGAAGTCACCGGTCTCGTCTCCGGCACCCGCCCGCGGCCCCACCTCACGCGTCGCCACGTCACGCGCCAATTGGCGAAGCGCGGACTGGTCTTCATTCTCGGCCATCGGGTCGACGCCCTGGGCTCCGGACATGGTCACCACTTTCGGCAGGGACCCCTGCAGGCGATGGGGTTGGGCAGCCAATAGTATCGGCAGCCGGCCGCCAGATTCCTGGTGGCGCTGCTGATCGGAGCGACAATGCTGTTGGAAGGACGAGTTGCGGTGGTGACGGGGGCGGGACGCGGCATCGGTCGCGAGTTCGCCTTGGCCCTGGCCCGCGAGGGCGCTGCCGTGGTGGTCAACGACATCGGGGTGGGACTCCGCGGGGACGAGACGGGCGAGGACCCGGCTGCCGAGGTCTGTGCCGAGATCGAGGCGATGGGAGGGCGCGCCGCGCCGGCACACGACTCGGTGGCCGAGTACGACGCCGCCGGCCGGATCGTGGCGACGGCGCTGGACCGGTTCGGGCGCGTCGACATCCTGGTGAACAACGCGGGCATTGTCCGAGACCGCACCCTGGTCAAGATGGGGCCCGATGACTTCGACGCCGTCATCGCCACCCACCTGAAGGGGGCGTTCAACTGCACCCGACACGCCGTGGCGCCGATGAAAGAGGCCGGCTATGGCCGCATCATAAACATCACCTCCTCGGCCGGGCTGCGTGGCAACTTCGGCCAAACGAACTACGCGGCGGCCAAGGCGGGGTTGATGGGGATGACCTTCGTGTGGGCCCTCGAACTGGGGCGGTCCGGCATCACGGTGAATGCGATGGCGCCCGCCGGCGCCACCAGGATGACCGCTTCGCTCTATGCCGAGGGTGAGGATCCCCCGGCGTCGCTCGATCCGGCGCTGAACGCCCCGATCGTCGTCTACCTCGCGTCGGAGCGGGCGTCCGGTGTGAACGGTCAACTATTCGGTCGCACGGATTGGTCGTACACGTTGTTCCAACATCCCAAGCAGATCGCTTGGATGCACCGCGACGGCGGCTGGGACGTCGAGTCGCTGGCCGACCAGTTCGACTCAATGCTCGGACAGCACCTCCAGCCCGTCGGCATGGTGATGCCCGGTGGACTGAGCCAGGACTCGGCACGGTCCTGACCGACGGGCCGCGGCGATCTGCCCCCGATCGCCGAATCCCCGCCCCTCCCAGCGCGGTTCAGTCCGAGGGCTCCGAGCCCACCACGCTGACGAAGCTCACACACTCGCCCGGACCGCCACCCAGGTTGTGGGTCAGGCCCAGGGTCCGGCCGCCCTCGGTGACACTGCGAATCTGGCGATCCTCGGGAGCCTGGCGACGGAGCTGGAGCCAGCACTCGAACATCATGCGCAACCCCGATGCCCCGATCGGGTGCCCGAAGCTCTTCAACCCGCCGTCGGGATTGACCGGCAGCTCGCCCTGGAGATCGAAGGTTCCGGCAAGCACTTCTTTCCACCCGGTCCCCCGCTCGGCGAATCCGAGGTCCTCCATCAGCACCAACTCGGTGGGGGTGAAGCAGTCGTGGACCTCGGCCATCGCCAGTTGCGACCGAGGATCGGTGACGCCGGCCTGGCGATAGGCATCCTCCGCCGAACGGACCACCTCCTCGAAGGTGGTGTAGTCGTAGTCGGGGTCGATGGGGCCGGCGGCCGGTCCGGCCACGAAGCTCAGTCCCTTCACGTACAGGGGTGAGTCGGTGTAACGGTGGGCGTCCTCCGCCCGACAGATGATGGCGGCAGCTGAACCGTCAGCCACCCCGCTGCAGTCGAAGACGCCGAGTTCCCCGGCCACTCTTGGTGACTTCGAGATCGTCTCCAGCGAGACCTCCTTGCGGAACTGGGCGCGGGGATTGCGCGCCCCGTTGTAGTGGTTCTTCCAGGCGATCCGGGTGAGGACCTCCTTCAGCTCGTCCGGATCGACGCCGTACTTGTGGGCGTAGGAGGGGGCCAGGAACGAGAAGGCGGCGGGTGAAGTCAGCGAGGTTCCCGTGCCGTCACCGACCTGGTGGATGCCGGTGAGGCCCGAGTAACCCGAGTCCTTCAGCTTCTCCACCCCGACGGCCATGGCCAGGTCGTAAGCGCCGGAGGCCACCGCGTAACTGGCGTTGCGCAGCGCCTCCGAACCGGTCGCACAGAAATTCTCCACCCGGCTGACCGGCCGGTAGTCGATCTTGAGGGGTCGGGAGAGGGTGAGCCCGCTGTTCCCCGACCCGAGGGTCCCGAGCCAGAAGGCGTCGATGTCGTCGAGGGCGACACCTGCCGAGGCGACGGCGTCCTTGGTGGCGTCGACCAGCAGGTCGTCGGCCCCCTTGTCCCACAATTCGCCGAATGGGGTACAGCCCATCCCCACGATCGCCACCCTGTCGCGGATTCCGTTGCTGGCCACGGCTATGCCTCCTTGCCTGCGGGGGGCACCTTCGGTGCTTCCGCTCCCATTGTTGCATCCTTGGCGCCGCCGGCCCCGTCCGGAGCTGATCCGACAGGGCGGGCCTTCCAGAAGTAATTGTGCATCCCGTCGGCCGAATAGAGGCGGCGGAACGTCATCTGCACCCGGGTCCCGATCCTCACGGCGGCGGGGTCGCAGTCGGTCAGCTCGCAGCGGAACCGCCCGCCGCCGTCGAAATCCACGACCACCCCGACGGTGGGCGGGGCCAGGCTGTAGGCGAGGTAGTCGATGGTGAAGGTGGCCACGGTGCCCTCGACATCGGCCAATCGGTCCGGCTCCATCTGGTCGACCGACTTGCACCTCAGGCACACCCGGGTGGGCGGCAGGTGACGGAAACCGCATGCCAGGCAGCGGCTCGCCTCGAATCCGTACTTCCAGCCCTCGGTCCGCAGCATGTTCGGCGCCCCGGGACGGCTGGGTTCGGGACGACGTGGCGGTTCGCGGTGGAGCTGGCTCCGCCAGGTGAGGAACGAGGCGTAGGAGAGATCGGAGCGGCCGTCGTCCGCCTGCTCGGCGACGGTGGCGAGACCGGTCCGGCGCCGTGCCTCCTGCAGTCCCGGGAGCGCGTCGGTCGTCCGCCACACCAGGGCGTCGGCCCCATCGGCCAGCTGGAGGGTCACCACGATCTGGGAAGGCTCCGCCCGTTCCAGTACGTCGGCCAACGCCACGCCGAGCTGGGCAGCCCCCAGGTTCCCGATCGATGCCGACCGGTCAGGGGCCATGACGCCCGGTCGGACGCCGAACGACGCAGAGGCGGCGCGGGTCGCCCGGGCGTGGAGGCCGGCCACCACCAGATGGTCGATGTCGTCGAGCGTCACACCCACCGACTTGAGCGCGTCGGCCAGAGCCGCCTGGGCCAACGGGACATAGGCCTGCTCGCCGAAACGCTCCTCCCACTGGTGGGAGCTCGACTCCCCCGGGACGCGCCAGCGATCGAGGAATTCGTCACTGGCCGAGGCCCGCCCGATCAGCTCGGCGACCGCGCCGTCAGCCACGCAGTCGAACGCCACCCCACCGTCGCCGGAATCACGCTCATCGGCACCACCGGCGAGACCGGTGCGTACCTCGGCGGCGACCGTCAGCGTCGGGCAGCGGTCCGACAGGCTCACAGCCGTGACGAGTGCCCCGATCGCCGACCGGACCGACCCGACCATGTCGAACGCGGCCACGGACTGGGGGAGGCCGAGCGCGGCGTGGATGGTGGTGGCGTTGGTCTTGTCCTGATAGGAGGGCTCGGGCGTCGAGAAGAAGAGCTGCTCTGGGAGGGTCCGACCCGCAAGCGCCAGGGCGCGCCGGGCTGCCTCCACACCGAGCGTGGTGGTGTCCTCGTCGTAGGAAGCGACCGTCCGCGACCCGCGGCCGGCCGGCCCTCCGAGCGCGCCGGCGATCGCCTTGCGCTCCAGTCGCCAGAACGGCAGGTAGACGCCCCATGAGCCGATTCCCGATGTCATGCGTTCACCCTTCCCGGTTCCCGCAACGCGGGCCGTGTCTGCTTCGGCACCGGCGCGGTCCACACGGACCGGGAGCCGCTCTCCATGATGTTACGGGCCCGACCGGCAAGTCACGGCGAGGACGCAGCGGCGAGCCGAGGAAGAACCGCTTCGGTTCGCTGCCACAAGCACCGAGGTGGACCGGTCGCTCCCGACATTCAGAACTTGGAACGTCCACCACCCGCCGGCTTCTGACTGTCGGAGAACGCCCGGATCATGTTGTCCTGGACGAACGAGCCGACCAGCGCCCCGTCAAGTGTGAAGATGTTGGCCCGGCCGTAGGTGCGGCCTCGTCCGGCATACGGGCTCTCGTGGGCCAGCAGATGCCACTCGCCGGCATCGACCGACTCGTGGAACGTGAGCGTGTGGCTGAGGACGCTGGTCGAGATCGAGACGTGGGCCATCGACTGCCCGATGCCGGCGTGAGGGCGCATGGCCGTCCCGATGAGGAATCCGTCGGTGGCGTAGGCCAACAGCGCCTGCCCGATCACTCCCTTGGCCCCGGCCCCCGGGAACCGGACCCAGGCGGCCAACTCCGCCGGACCCACCTCGTCGGGGTCCGAGAGATCCACACCCCCCACGACACGGATCTCCCAGAAGCCGCCCTCACCTCCTATCGGTGATGCGTCCTCGGGCAGCCCGACCCCCGGTGACGGGGTGGCGTGTCGGATGAGGTCGGGCTCCACGGCGCTCAGCAACACCAACGACCGGGTGCAGAGGCGCTCGCCCTGTCGCACCGTCACCGTGGCGCTGGCCAGGGCCCGCCCGATGTGCATGGCCTCGACCTCGATATCCAACGGGCGGTCGGGATCTCCTCCCCGGGCGAAGATCGTGTGGATGGACTTGATCTCCTTGGTCGGGTCGACCGTGGATGCGGCCACGATCGACTGGGCCAGGAGCTGCCCCCCGAAGACCACGCCCCCCTGCCCGGTGACGAAGTTCTCGGCCCGGAAGCGTCCTTCGCCGACCTGTTCGAGATCGAGCACCCCCACCAACGTGTCCAACTCAGTCATCGCCCGGTGCTCCCTCCGAAGGTGGTGTCATGCAGGCTCGCCGCAGCGCCCCGGGATCTTGTCACAAGACGTGAACCCAGCGTCGCTCCGGTCCGTTCAACCACGCCTCGCCACCTATCCGGGGCCCGTCGGATAGCCGAGCTGCAGCTGCGTCGACAACGAGGACGCGTCGCCGAGCGAGCGGAGCATGTCATTCAAATGGGTGCAGGACGACGGCCCGGTCAGCTCCCGCCGCACACGGGCCCGGAGGTCGGCGAGTGGGAATCCCGCCAGCCGGCCGGCGCTCGCCAGCGCGCCGGGACACTCCCGCCACGGCAGTACGTGGGCCCGGGCGGCCAGCTCCATCACTCGGCCCTCGGCGACCTCGATCGAACCGTCCATCGAGTACTCGTGGACGACCGTCTCCAGGCCCGAGGGGTCCATGTGGCTGTCGCGGAAGTGGGCGTCGATCTGGTGGGTCATGTCGCCGCCATCGGCGTAGAGGTCGAGCCGACGCCGGCGCCGCGTGGCGTGGGGCGTCAGCGGGTCCATGGCGTGCCAGGCCACGGGGTCGGTATCAGACTCGAGGGTGGGCGCCGGCGGCCCCATCGGGGTGGGGATCACCCCCTCGGCCCGGATCGTGACCATCATGACGCCATCGTGAGCCCAGCCTGCGCAGAGGTCTTCGGCCGGAAGCTGGGCCCGAGACAAGGTGATGGGCCGGTCCTGCGTGTGGGTGCTCTCCTGAGTGGGCGCTGAGGCTCCGGTCCGCAGCGGTCCGTCGAGGAGTCCGGCACGCTGCATGGCGTAGCCGGACACGAGAGCGGCCCCCGGGAGGTCGTCGAGCAGGAGGTAGAGCAGGGAACCGGTGGTCTGTTCCCCATCCAGAGCGTCGTTGAGCCGGGAGCGGAAGCCCGGGCCGACCGACGCCCCCACGAGCGAATCCACGCCGTCGAGAGCGGGGAGGCTCACGATGGACCGGATCTGGCGACTGGCTCCGTCGAGGCGTAGCCGGAGTTCGGCCTCGGCGACGACCGCCGACACCTCCGACGAGCCACCGGTCAGCAGATCCCGCGCCCGGGCGTTGATCACCAAGTCGCCGCGGAGTCCGTCGGGGCGCGTGGTGTCGATGCTCGACGTCCTTCGAATCGAGTAGGCCGGGCGCGGCGGCGTGGCGCGGACAGGGTTGCGGGGCCCGGACGCCTCGGGCAACACCAGCATCAGGCGTTGCCCACGATGCGCTCGAGATAGGCGGCGAGCTTCTCCCGGGCGGCTTCTCTCTGGGCGGGGAGATGGGCAGTCGGCCACAGGCCCGGGGCCGGTTCGTAGCCCTTCAACACCTCGCGGGCCACGGTGACCTTGTGGACCTCGGTGGGCCCGTCGACCACGCTCATGATGGGTGCCATCATCCACATGCCGCCAAACGGCATTTCATTGGAGACACCGAGCGCCCCGTGCGCATGCATCGACCGCCACACGGCGTCGTGGAGAACCTTCGGGGTCAGCGCTTTGATGGCGGCGATGTTCTTGCGGGTTCTCCGGTAGTCCTTGACCTGGTCGATCTCCCACGCGGTGTACAGGACCAGGAGCCGGAACTGCTGGAGCTCGGCATAGGAATCGGCGATGTCGCCCTGGATGAACTCCTTGCGGGCCAGCAGGCTTCCCTGGGTCTCCCGGCTGAGGACGCGCTCACACAGGAGATCGAGTGCCCTCTGACAGGTGGCCACCGTGCGCATGGCGTGGTGCACCCTCCCGCCTCCGAGACGGGTCTGGGCGATGGCGAAGGCCTGGCCCTCGCCACCGAGCAGGTTGTCGGCCGGAACCCGCACGTCGTCGTAGTGGATGAGCGCGTGCATCCCCTCGTCCTCGGACTCTCCCGCCAGTCCCACATGGCGAACCATGTCCACCCCGGGGGTGTCGGTGGGGACGAGGAACATAGACGCCCCCTGGTAGATGCTGACGTCGGGGTCGGTGATGGCCATCACGATCAGGAAGGAGGCGGTCCGGGCGTTGGACGAGAAGTACTTCCAGCCGTTGATCACCCATTCGTCCCCGTCCCTGACCGCCTGGGTGGTGAACTGCTGCGGGTCCGAGCCCGCCTGGGGCTCGGTCATCGAATAGCAGGAGAACACCTCACCGTCGAGGAGAGGCTGGAGGTACCTCGCCTTCTGTTCCTCGGTCCCGTAGTGGGCGAGGATCTCGGCATTGCCGGTGTCGGGCGCCTGGGTCCCGAACACGATGGGCGCCCAGCTCGACACGCCTAGGATCTCGTTCAGGAGGGCCAGCTTGACCTGGCCGTATCCCTTGCCTCCGAGTTCAGGTCCGAGGTGAGCCGCCCACAGACCCTGGTCACGCACCTCCTGCTTCATGGGGTCCACGATCGGTCGCAGCTCGTCGTCGAGTGGATGGAACTGGCGGTGGGGGTACAGCAGGTCGAGGGGCTCGATCCGATCTGTCACGAATTGACGAGCCCAGTCCAACTTCTCTTGGAACTCCGGATCGGTGGAGAAATCCCAGGCCATTAGGGTCCTTTCCTTCGTTTACGCGCTCGGTCGAGCCGTCGTTGCCGGCGCCCCGCTTGACGCGCCGACACCCAGGCCGGAGAGCAGGCGCCCGTAGCACTCACCGATCTCCCGCCGTGCCTCGGCGGGGTCCTCGGCCTGGGCCACGTACATGGTCGCACCCACCCCGAGAGCCGACAACAGATGGGCCAACGGTTCGACCGGCTGGGGGTCGAGCACACCCTGGTCCACCGCGTCCCTCAGGTACTCGACGATCTTGCCCGTCGGACCGTCCCCCCGCTCGGACGACTCACCCCATCCGAGCACAGCCGGTCCGTCGATGAGCACGATCTGGCGATAGGCCTCATTGGTCGAGGCCGCGTCCAGGTAGACCTCGCTGTTCGCTCGGAACAACGACCACGCATCCCCGTGCCGGTCCCCGGAACGGCGCCAGAGCGACCGGTCGACCTCGCCCGCCACCTCGGCGAGCACCGCCTTGAAAAGATCCTCTTTGTCGCGGAAGTGGTGGTACAGCGCCCCCCTCGTCAACCCGGCCCGCTGGACGATCTCTTCGGTCCTCGTGGCCTGGAACCCGTTTCGCGTGAACAGCTCGCGGGCCGTCGCCATGAGGGCCTTCCGGGTGTCTCGCACGTGGGCTGCACGAAGGCTCTCCCGGCGAACGGCAGATCCGACATCGCTCGACCCGACGCCCGTCTCCCCGTTCACCACGACGCCCGCCTCCTCAGCCACCGGAACGGCCCGCCTCTCGGTGGAGGCCCGCGCCCGGAAGCTCCTTCCCGAGGGCTTGATTCATCACGTATCCAACATACATACTGTTTGCTCCCGGGGCGATGAGGCCCGGAAGGCCGCGGCGGACGAGCCGCTTCGGGAACGGGGAGGCAGGTCATGGACGAGCTCCACGGGAAGGTGGCCCTGGTCACCGGGTCCAGCCGGGGAGTCGGAGCCGCAACCGCGGTCGCCTTGGCCGAGGCCGGGTGTGACGTGGCGTGCGCCGCCCGGTCCACCCGGACCAACCCCCAGAGAACCTCCGGCACCATCGACGAGACGGTCTCGAGGATCGAACGGACCGGGCGCCGGGGACTCGCCATCCCCACCAACCTGGCCGTCGACGAGGAGGTCGAGGCCATGGTGGCCGCGACCGTCGAGCACTTCGGACGACTGGACGTCCTCATCAACAACGCGGCGATCACCTTCGTGGGCGACCTGGACATCCCACTCCACCGCTACGACCTGATCATGCAGGTGAACCTGCGAGCTCCTCTCATCGCCATCCGCCAGGCCGCGCCGGTGATGCGCGCGGCCGGAGGAGGAGCGATCATCAATGTGTCGTCGGTGGCCGCCATGTTCCCCCACTCCTCATTACTCGCCTACGGCATCTCGAAGATCGGCCTCGAGCGACTGACCGTGGATGCCGCCGTCCAACTGGCCCCGGACGGCATCGCCGTCAACTGCTTCAGGATCGACGTCGCCGTGGCATCGGAGGGGTTCGTCGCCAACACCCCGGGGGTCGACCACTCCACGTGGGAGCCTTCCGAGGTGGCGGCCGAGGGCATCGTGTGGATGGTGCGCCAACCGGTCGGCTACTCAGGCAGGCGCGAGAGCATGTTTGCGCTCAGGGAGCGTGAGGGCATCATGGTCAGCCGCATCGGTGCCCCCGTCTCCGAACCTCCGCCGGTGGAGCTGCTCAACGGCCTGGCGAGCGTTCCCCAGGCCGGATTCGAAGAGCCCTACCCCGATGACGAGGGAGACTGATCCCGATGGCCGCCCGAACGGGGGCGCAGGAGGCCCGCGGCCCGCAGGGAAACGCTGGCGGGTGGAGTGTGGATGAACACGAACTCATCCGACGGAACGGAAGCGGCCACTGCTCGGCCACGGGCTCGACCGTCGCACTCCCGTGAAGATCGGGATTTCCCTCGGCACGCTCCGTCCGGCGGTGTGGACCGAGGCGACATGCGAGGCCGACCGGCTGGGATTCGAGTCGGTATGGATGCCGGAGCACCTGGTCATCCCCGCGCACCCGGTCGGGAGTCCCTTCACCGGTTCCGCCCATCCCCCCATTCCCGCTGATATTCCCGTTTTCGACCCTTTCGCCTACCTCGGGTTTCTGGCCGGCAGGACCGAGCGCATCCATTTCGGGACCCAGGTGTACAACATCGGACTTCGCCACCCGTTCATCGTGGCCCGGGCAGTCACCACCCTCGACGTCGTTTCGGGCGGTCGCTTCGAGTTCGGGATCGGCGCCAGTTGGCTGAGGGCGGAGTGGGAGGCGGTCGGATTGGACTTCGACTCGCGGGGGCGCCGCGTCGACGAAACGATCGAGGTGTGCCAGAGACTGTGGAGTGAGGACACGGTGGAGCACCATGGGGAGTTCTTCGACTTCGGACCTGTGATGTTCGAGCCCAAGCCGGCTCACGCGCCGTGGCCGCCACTCCACGTCGGCGGCGACGGGCCGGCCGCGCTGCGCCGGGCGGCCACCGTCGGCGACGGCTGGATCCCCATGAACCACACCATCGAGCAGATACCCGCGGCCGCCGCCCGGATCGCCGAACTTCGCCAGCATTGCGGTCGAACTGGTGCCGTCGAGATCACGCTGGGTGCCGGTGGGCTCGATCTCGACTCGCTCCGCCGCCACGCCGACGCCGGGGTTGGACGGGCACTCGTCAAACCGTGGACGAGCACGAAGGACTGCATCGACGGCATCCGGCGCTTCGCCGACGAGGTCCTCCAGCCCATCAGCGCCCACGCGGTGGCAACGCCCCGGTGAGTACCGCGGCCCGGCGCCCCCGCCGGAGGCCCTCCCGCACGGGGACGTCCATGCCTACCCCGGCCCCCGTCGGCCACACCGCGACGAGCCGCACGCCAGACGTGGGCCCACGCGTGCCGCTCGACCGACCACAGCCGTTCTCCACGGATAGGGTGGTTGTCCGTGAGGCTCGTCTTGGATGCAGACCGGTGCACCGGCCACGGACGGTGCTACTCCCTGGCCCCCGAACTCTTCGACAGCGACGACGAGGGGCACAGCGTTCTTCTGCACCCAGAGGTCCCCGAGGCCCTCGAGGGCCAAGCGTGGACCGCCGTCCAGAACTGCCCCGAAGGGTGCCTGAGGATCGACGAGTGAACAACCCGGCGACCAGCAAGGTTGACGACGGTCGAGCGAGCCATGACTCCCGTGGATGGGCGATGACGGCCGTTGCGGGCACGGGAGGGCCAGGCCCGATCACGGAGGGACGATGACAGGCGAGACGAACCCGGACGACCACATCGCGGCCTTCCGCTCCGGGTTGGTCCGCTGGCTGGACGAGCACCTCACCCCGGACGTCGTAGATGCCGGGCGGGCCGGCCCGGATGCCGACGACAATCTGGAGATCCTCCGTCGGTGGAATGCCACCCTCGCCGACGCCGGTTGGGCAGCCCCGGCCTGGCCGGAGGAGTTCGGAGGACGCAGTGCCACCATTCCCGAGCAGTTGGCCTGGCTGGAGGAGATGGCCGCAGCCGGGGCGCCGGGGCCAGTCAACGTCATCGGCGTGTCCAACATTGCCCCGGCCATCATGGCGCTGGGTACGGCCGCGCAACAGGAGCGGTTCCTCGCCCCGATGCTGCGCGGGGACGAGATCTGGAGCCAGGGAATGTCCGAGCCGGACGCCGGGAGCGACCTTGCCTCCCTGCGCACGGTGGCACGCACCGAGGGCGACGTCTTCGTGGTGAACGGTCAGAAGACCTGGAACAGCCTGGGCCGCCACGCCGACTGGTGCCAGCTCTACGTCCGGACCGACCCGGACGTACCCAAGCACAAGGGCCTCAGCTGCCTGCTGGTCGACATGACCACGCCGGGCATCGACGTGCGCCCGCTGAAGACCATGGCCGGAGGACTGACCTTCTCCGAGCTGTTCTTCACCGACGTTGTCGTCCCCCGGGAGAACCTGCTCGGACCGCTCGACGGGGGGTGGGGGGTGGCGATGACGACACTGAGCTACGAGCGTGCGGGAGTGGCCCGGCTGCACCTCTCCATCAGCGCCCGCCTGGACAAGCTGCTGGACGACGCCAAGGGCCGGACGGCCCTCGCCGACCCGCTGCTGCGTGACCGCCTGATGTCCGTGTACGCCCGGGTGGCCTGCATGCGATGGACCACCACCCGCGAGCTGGAGGCTGTGGGACTCGGTCGCCAACCCTCGGCGAGCATGGGCAGCGTGGCCAAATTGATGTGGTCCGGCATCGAACAGGACCTGTCGGAACTGGCGGTCGACCTCCTCGGGCTGGAGGCGCTCAGCGGCCACTGGGCCCAGAATCTCGCCGCATCCCGCCAGACGTCGATCGCCGGCGGCACGACCGAGATCAATCGCAACATCCTGGCCGAACACGGCCTCGGGCTGCCTCGCTGACGCAGTTGGCGCAACGGACTGGTCGGGCTACCTGAGGGGAGTGCGCTTCATGGGAGTGATGAGCGGTATCCGGGTCGTCGAGGTCGCGGCGTGGACCTACGTGCCGGTGGCCGGGGCGGTGCTGGCCGAGTGGGGGGCCGACGTGATCAAGATCGAGCACCCAGAGACCGGTGATCCCCAGCGCGGGTTGGTGGCCTCCGGGCTCATACCCACCGGGCCCGGGGGTGTGGCCCACATGATGGAGCTGCCCAACCGGGGTAAGCGGAGCTTCGGACTCGACCTGAAGACCGAGGAGGGGCACGCGCTCCTCCTCGAGCTGGTCGCCACCGCCGATGTGTTCCTCACCAATTTCCGGCCGCAGGCACGCCGCAAGCTGGCCATCGACGTCGAGGACATCCGGGCGACCAAGCCGGACATCATCTATGTGAGGGGGTCCGGCCAGGGTCAGCGCGGGCCGGAGGCCGAGCGCGGCGGGTACGACAACAGCTCGTTCTGGGGCAGGGGTGGGCCGGCGGACATCATCTCCGACCCGGACGACTACCCGACCTCCCAGCCGGGGCCGGCCTTCGGGGACGTCATCGGTGGACTGACCATCGCCGGGGGCATCTCCGCTGCGCTCTTCCATCGTCAACGTACGGGCGAGGCGCTGATCGTGGACAACTCGCTGCTGGCCACCTCGATGTGGGCCACCGGTGCCTCTTCTCTCGCCGCGGGGCTGTTCGGAATCGACCGGTTGCCGCGTGGCGACAGGACGAAGACGCCCAATCCGATCGTCAACAACTACCGGACCTCGGACAATCGATACCTGTCGCTTGTCATGCTGGAGTCCGACCGCTACTGGGCCGACCTGGTGACTCTGATGGGCCACCCCGAGCTGGCCGACGACCCCCGGTTCGTTGATGCCTCGGCCCGGGCACAGAACAACCAGGAGTGCGTCCGGACGCTCGACGGTCTCTTCGCCGAGAAGACCTTCGCCGAGTGGAAGGAGGTTCTGCTGCAGGCAAAGGGGGTATGGGCCCCGGTCCAGACGCCGAGCGAGGTGCTCGAGGACCCCCAGGCACTGGCCAACGGCTACATCCGCGAGATCGAGGCGGAATCCGGGACCGTGTTCCGCATCGTCCCGTCGCCCCTGCAGTTCGATGAGACGCCCCCGGACCTGACCAGGGCGCCGGGGCACGGCGAGCACACCGACGAGCTGCTGGAGGAACTGGGCCGGGACACGGACGCCATCATCGACCTGAAGGTCAGGGGCGTGGTGCTCTGACCAACGGCCCCGGGGCGACGGCCCGGCGGGTCACTCCAGCTAGCCCAGCGGCGGGAGCCCTCCGGCGTATGTCTTGGTTTCGGTGTACTGCTGGAAGCCCTCGACGCCGTTCTGGCGGCCGATGCCGCTGGCCTTGTAGCCACCGAACGGCGCATCCGATCCGTACCAGATGCCACCGTTGACGGCGGCCGTCCCGGCCCGCACCCGTCGCGCCACGGCCAGGGCGCGCTCCTCGGATCCCGAGGTCACACCGACCCCCAGGCCGTACTGGTTCTCATTGGCCACTCGCACTGCATCGTCGTCGTCATCGAAGGGAACCACGACCAGGACAGGGCCGAAGATCTCCTCACGGGCGATCGCCATCGAGTTGTCGACGTCGGCAAACAGGGTCGGCTCTACGTAGTACCCCTTGTCCAGGTGGGCGGGACGACCTCCGCCGACCACGAGGCGCGCCCCCTCTTTCTTTCCAGCCTCGATGTAGCCGAGGACGCGCTCACGCTGCACGGCACTGATCTGGGGCCCCTGGAAGTTGACGGGATCGGTCGGATCGCCGTAGGGGACGGTCCGGAAACCGGCCTCGATGATGGCCATGCCCTCCTCGTAGCGGGCCCGGGGCAGGAGCAGCCGGGTCAGCATCACGCAACCCTGCCCTCCGTGGACGCAGACGGTCCAGGCGGAGGAGAGCTTCTCCTCGAAGTTCGCGTCCTCGAGGACGATGTCGGCCGATTTGCCGCCCAGCTCGAGGAAGAGGCGCTTCAGGGTGGGCGCCCCCTTTTCCATGATCCGCCGGCCGACCGCGGTCGAACCGGTGAAGGAGATCAGGTCGACACGCGGGTCGGTCACGAGATCCTCGGCCACCGCATTGTCCGACGTGGTCACCACCTGGAGCACGCCGGGCGGGATGTCCGTGCGCTCAGCGACGAGCCGCCCGATGCGGGTGGCGTTCCACGGGGTGTTGGGAGCGGCCTTCAAGATGACGGTGTTCCCGGTGGCGAGCCCCTGGCCCAACTTGTTGATGGTGACCTCAAAGGGGTAGTTCCACGGCACGATGGCCCCGACCACCCCGACGGCCTCCTTGCTGACCTTGCGCCAGCTCCGTGTGCCGAACGCGGTGCCCTCGGGCAGATCGCGCTCCCATTCGAACTCATCGATGAAGGCGGCGGGCCAGAGCAGACCGTCGGAGAGCGGAGTGTCGAGTTGGGGACCGTAGGTGAGGAGCACCGGCGTGCCCACCTCGGCCACCAGTTCGGAGCGCAGCAGCTCCTGCTCCTCCACGAGTGCATCGTTGAGCTGGCGCAGGCATCGCTGGCGAAGCTCACGGTCGGTGGACCAGGCTGATTCGTCAAAGGCCCTGCGGGCGGCGCCGATGGCCTCGTTCATGTCCTCATGCCCCGCGTCGGCCACATGGCCGAGCACCTCCTCGGTGGCGGGATTCACGTTATCGAAGACCGCTCCCGACCTGGCCTCGGTCAGCTTGCCGTCGATCAGCATCCGTTCTTCGCCCCGAGGGCTCCCCGTCGGATCGGCAGTCGTCATGGTCACCCTCCTTGGCCGGCTGCTCGACCGGCGTATGCGGGGCATGCTAGCTCGCGAGTCCGTGTGGTGAACAGGCGTGCTCCGGCCCTTATCGGGCCTCGGGGTCGGGCAGCGCTACGCTCACGCCGTGGGAGCAGACGGCCGGCTCGACCTGGTGCCGACGATGACCGCCGAGACCTTCCGCTCCACGGTCGGGGTCGGCCCGGGGGCCGAACAGTTGGGGCCATTCGCCCACCAGCCATTGTGCGTCGTCGAGCTCGACGACGGTCCGGACATAGAACCACTGACCCGGTTCCTGCCCTGCGTCGTCGCCGGAGTGGCCACCCGGACCACGAAGGGGATCGACGCACCGGAGATCGACCTGCTCCTCACCGACGATCCGTCGGCAGGACCACCGTGGGTCGTGTGCGAGGATATCCCCTCGACCCTGGAAGGACTCGGTGCGGCCTGCCGTTCCTCGCCCTTGGCCGCCATCGCCTTGGCCCAGCTGTTGCGCTTCAGCACGAGGCTCAGTGTTCCCGATGCGCTGGTGGCCGAGTCGTTCGTCTATTCCATGCTGCAGGCCGGGCCCGAGCATCGTGCCTGGTTGGCGTCGCGGCCACCGAGAACTGGCCCCCGGGGGGCGCCGCGGGGTGCGATGGCCGGTCACGAGCCCGATGCGGTCACCGTGGCACGGGACAATGACGTGCTGTCCATCCGCCTCAACCGTCCCCGCGTCCACAACGCCTACAACACGGCCATGAGGGACGGACTGTCCGCCGCGCTCCAGGTCGCCGACGCGGACCCGACCGTTCGACGGGTCGACCTCATGGGGCAGGGGCCCTCGTTCTGCAGTGGGGGTGACCTCGGGGAGTTCGGCACCGCACCCGACCCGGCCACCGCTCACGCCGTCCGGATCAGCCGGTCCGCGGCGATCTGGATGGACCGGTGCTCGAGCCGCACGACGGTGCAGGTGCACGGAGCCTGCATCGGGGCCGGCGTCGAGTTGTCGGCGTTCGCCCGGACGGTCGTCGCCGACCCGACCGCGTTCTTCCGACTGCCGGAGGTGGCGATGGGCCTGATACCGGGAGCCGGCGGGACGGTCAGCCTCCCGCGTCGCATCGGACGCCAGCGGGCCGCGCACCTGGCCATCAGCGGGAACGTACTCGAAGTGCCCACCGCTGAGGGCTGGGGTCTCGTCGACCGCGTCGTCCCCGTCGCGCCCGACTCGCCGGCGGGTTCTCCATCCGATCCGGTGTAGCATCTCGCCGAAATCGCACGTCGCCGACTGGGGCACCGGTGAGCCGAGGGGGCTCCACCCGCGCCGGATCGGGTCCAGTGGTGACCGCCAGCGGTTGACCCATCGGCGGGGTGACCCGGGCTCCAACCGGGCAGAGAGAAGGGATCGTCCATGGAGTTGAAAGCGGGGATGCAGCTCCGCAGCACAGTCGGGCCTGCCGAAGTGGTGGTGATCCGCGCCCCCGACCAACCGGCGACCCTCACATCGGGAGGCCTCCCCATGGTCGCCCGCGACGACGAGGTGACGCAGGGTGACGTCCAGCCCGGCGGCGAAGGAGCGGTCCTGCTCGGCAAGCGCTACGTGGACGAAGCGGGATCGATCGAGGTCCTGTGCACGAAACCCGGGGATGGAGTGCTCGCCGTCGACGGCCGGCCTCTCGACGTGAAAAGCGCGAAGCCCCTCCCGTCCTCGGACTGAGGAGGAGCAGTGCACCTCGGCCTCGTCCTGGACATGGCGCACTCGGGGTTCGCCGACCGGGGTGCCGTGACCGTCGAGGACCAAACCCTCGACTACGCCGGACTCGCCGAGTACTCATGGGCCGCTTCGGCTCGATTCGTCGAACTCGGCGTCCCGTCGGTCATCTACCTCGGCAGCAACCACATCGCCTATCCGATCGCTCTGTTCGGGGCCGCTGGGGCTGGCGTCCCGTTCATACCCCTCAACTACAGGCTGGGTCCGGAGCAGCTCACGGCTCAGATCGATGCCCACCCCGGGGCATTCGTCCTGTACGAGGGGGAAGCCCCCTCCTTCGCCGATCCGCAACGCTCCGCCGAGCGGCAGGACTTCGTCGACTCGCTGGACCGGACCGGTGCCGAGCCACCAACCCCGCAGGATCCCGAACTGCCCTGCGTGCTGCTCTACACCAGTGGCACCACCGCCGCCCCGAAGGCCTCTGTCCTGCGCCACCGTCATCTCATGTCCTACCTCCTCGGCACCGTGGAGTTCGCCAGTGCCGAAGAATACGACGTGGCGCTGGTGTCGGTGCCCCCGTACCACGTCGCCGGTATCGCCAACCTGCTGAGCAACCTCTACGCAGGACGCCGCATCATCTACATCGACCGGTTCGATCCCGAGCTGTGGTTGCGCATCGTGCGAGACGAGAAGGTCACCCAAGCGATGGTGGTGCCGACCATGCTGGCCCGGGTCGTCGAGCATCTACGGGACGCTGATGAGGCCGAGACCCCCAGCCTCCGGACGCTCTCCTACGGAGGCGCCCGCATGCCTCTCCCGGTACTGCAACGCGCCCTCGAGTTGTTCCCGACGACCGGCTTCGTCAACGCCTACGGCCTCACCGAGACCAGCTCGACCATCGCCCTGCTCGGGCCCGAGGACCACCGAGCCGCGTTCGAGGCGGAGGATCCAGCGGCACACGCCCGCCTCGCCTCGGTGGGCCGACTGGTGCCGGGCATCGAGTTGGAGGTACGCGATGAGCACGGGTGCACTGTAGAAACAGGGCAGACCGGCCTCCTGTTCCTCCGTGGCGATCAGATCTCAGGGGAGTACTCGGGTGAGTCCGTGCTCGACGAAGACGGGTGGTTCCCGACGCGGGACCGGGGATCGATCGACGAGGAGGGATATCTGTTCATCGAGGGCCGTGCCGACGACACCATCATCCGCGGCGGCGAGAACATCGCGCCGGCCGAGATCGAGGATGTGCTCGTGTCCCATGACGCCGTCCTCGACGCGGTGGTGGTTGGACTGCCCGACGACCAGTGGGGCCAGCGACTCGTGGCCGTCGTCGTGCCCAGCCAGGGACACGAGGTCAGCTCCACCGAGCTGCAGGAGTTGGTACGCGGCCGCCTCCGGTCCTCCAAGACACCCGAGACCATCGAGGTCTGGCCCGAACTGCCTCGTACCGACACCGGGAAACTGCTCCGACGGACGGTGGTCAGCCGCCTGACCCACGAGTAGCGTCCTCGGCGGTCAGTCCGCGTTGCGACGGGCGCGACGCCTCTCGAGCGTCCTCAGGAGGGATTCCTCGATCAACCGGTCATTGTCCTTCGAGATGAAGTGGTGCACCCTCTTCTCGAGGAGTCGGCGCATGAGCGGGTTGCGGGCCTCGTAGGTCTCGTGGAAGGACACCCGGGTCCTGCCGTCACCCAGGTCCTCCAGCCGGGTCCACCCCGTGGCGTTCGACCACAGGGGCTTACCGATGGCATCGTAGCGCCACTGGACGGGTCGTTCGGCCTCGGTGATCCATTCCCACGATTGGGCCACCCCACCCGAGAGGAGGTACCTCGGTACCGGGAACGTGCAGTGACGGACCAGGCCGTTCCCCGACTCGTCGCCGGGATGGAAGATCTCGATGGACACCGTGGGGGTCTTGATGTCCTTGCGCGTGTACGCCCAGAGGGCGTCCCACACCTCCTCGGGCTTACCGTCCACGGTGAAGTCGAACCTGTGGTCCTGCACGATGTCCCCTTTTGGCCCGGTGCGTCGGTCCCGCCCGTGGTCTCGGACGAAGGTCGGAAGGTCAGAAGATCCCGGATGCTTCGGCGAGCCGGCCCCGGAGGAGTCCGGCCAACCGTTGGCGATGGTAGGCGGCGTCGCCGTAGCTGACGCGGTCGAACTGGGAGCGTTTCAGGTACAGGTGGAGGTCGTGTTCCCAGGTGAACCCGATGCCTCCGTGGACCTGGAGGCCCGAGGCCATGACCCGCTTGGCGGCATCGCTCGACCAGATCTTGGCCGTGGAGGCGGCTATGGATGCGTCCCCCTCGCCGGCCGACAGGGCCCACGCGGCGTACCAGGTGCTCGAGCGCATGCCCTCGACGTCGACGACCATGTCGGCACAGCGGTGCTTGATGGCCTGGAAGCTGCCGATGGGCTGGTCGAACTGGATCCGGTCCTTGGCGTACTGGACCGCCAGCTCGAGCACCCGTCCCCCACCGCCCAGCATCTCCGCCGACGACCCGACCGCCCCGCGGTCGAGGAGGCCGACGGCGAGCTCGTCGTCACCCAGGTGCACCGCGGGTGTCCGGTCGAAGGACAACCAGGACAGCGTGCGGGTGATGTCCATGGCCGGTTCCCGCGCCGGCCGGCCGACGGCCGCGAGGTCGACGGCGAAGACGCTCCCCGAGGCCACCACCACGGCGACCTCGGCCACCGACGCACCCTCGACCGGGCCGAGCCGCCCCGACACGGTCCAGCCGTCGCCGGCCCGCTCGGCCACCAGCGCGTCGGGATCACGGCTCCACCCGACACAACCGATCCGATC
Source organism: uncultured Acidimicrobiales bacterium (assembly GCA_963725395.1). GTDB lineage: Bacteria > Actinomycetota > Acidimicrobiia > Acidimicrobiales > RAAP-2 > Bog-756. The sequence goes on from CAVRYH010000012.1 coordinate 87,622, forward strand.
GCCCGTCGCCAGCGCGTCCACCCAGTGGTCATGGCCGCCCGACGCCGCCAGGGTGTCCAGGGCCAACAGGCTCGGCAGGAACGGCACCGGCGCGGTATGGCGGCCGACCTCCTCGAGCAGGACGGCGGCCTCGACCCATCCCGCCCCCAGACCTCCGGCGTCCTCGGGAAGGGTCACGCCCAGCCAGCCCTGCTCCGCCATCGATCGCCACAGTCCCGCGTCGAAGGGATGGCCGGAAGACAGGTGCGCTCTGACGTGCTCGTGGTCGGCGCGGTCGTCGAGCAGACCACGGGCCGCCTCCTGCAGCGCCACCTGATCCTCCGAAAGCTCGAAATCCACGAGCAGCATCGTAGGCCGACCCCGTGTGCGAAGCTGATTTGGTGGATCTCACCCCCACCGCAGACCAGGAGTCGTTCCGGGCCGACATCCGCGAGTGGCTGGTGGCGAACCTCCCTTGGGAATACGGCAAAGGGCTACCGCCGCGGTTCGACGACCTCGACCAGGAGGTGGAATTTCTGCGCCGCTGGCAGGGCCGGCTGGCCTCGGGAGGCTGGGTGGGGGTGGCGTGGCCGCCGGAGTACGGCGGACGTGGGGCCGGTCCGGTCGAGCACTACATCGTCCAGGACGAGCTGGCCCGGGCCCGGGCACCCGAGATGGTCGGACGGATCGGGCTGAACCTCGCCGCCCCCACGTTGCTGGCCCATGGCACCGGCGACCAGAAGGCGCGCTGGCTGTCGAGGATCCGCACGGCCGAGGACCTCTGGTGCCAGCTGTTCAGTGAACCCGGGGCCGGCAGCGACCTGGCCGGACTCGTCACCCGGGCCGACCGGGTGGACGGTGGGTGGTTGGTCAACGGCCAGAAGGTGTGGACCTCCTACGCCCAGTTCGCCGACTGGGGGGTGTGCCTGGCCCGGTCCGACGCCGGGGCCGCCAAGCACAAGGGGATCTCGTACCTGGTGGTCGACATGCACCACCCCGGGGTCGACGTGCGCCCGCTGGTACAGCTGACCGGTGAAGCCGAGTTCAACGAGGTCTTCCTCACCGACGTGTTCGTGCCCGAGGATCAGCTCATCGGGCCGGAACACGAAGGTTGGCGTGTGGCCAACTCGACCCTGTCGCACGAGCGGGGGACCAACCCGCGTCAGCTGGTGATCCACATGCAACTGCTGGAGGAGCTCCTCAGGCTGGCCGTGGAGAACGGGAGCGCCGACGACCGGGCGACGGCCGGGGCGCTCGCGCAGGCCTATGTGGAGATACGCCTGTTCCAACTGCACAACCTCCGCAGCGTGAGCCGGTTGTCCCACGGGCTCGACCCCGGACCCGAGGGCAGTGCCCTCAAGCTGTACTGGAGTGAGATGTCCAAGCGATTCCAGGAAACGGCCATGGACGTGGTGGGGGATGCTGCGCCGCTGTGGAGGGGCGCCACCGACAATCCGGGCGACGGGCGGTGGCAGCGGGCCTGGCTGTACTACCAGGCCTCGTCGATCTGGGCCGGGACGAACGAGATCCAACGTAACGTCATCGCCGAGAGGGTCCTCGGCCTGCCCCGGACGCCGAAGCGTCCGGAGGCGGCCGGGCCGACGGGGGCCGATCAGCGGTCCCGGGCCGGGGCCCAGACGTCGGGAGGAGAACGATGAGCGAACAGCCAGTCCTGTACGAGGTGGTCGGGCACGTCGCCACCATCACCATGAACCGACCGGAGGTGGCGAACGCGCAGGACACCGCCCTCATCGACGGGATCGACGGCTTCCTCGACGACGCCGACGCTGACGACGAGGTCCGCGTGGTCATCCTGGCGGGGTCGGGAAAGCACTTTTCAGCCGGCCACGACCTGAAGGAGCTCGTCGGCGGGGACGAACCGGACTACTGGCGGAACCTGCGTGAGACTCCCGAGGGGAAGTTCCGGCACGAGCAGCTGATGTACTTCGAACGCTGCAAGCGGCTGTACTCGTTCCGCAAGCCCACCATCGCCCAGGTCCAGGGCGCGGTGGTGGCCGCCGGCCTGATGCTGGCGTGCATGTGCGACCTGATCGTGGCCGCCGACGACGCGGTGTTCTCCAATCCGGTGCTCCGCATGACGGGTGCCGGTGTGGAGTTGCTCGTGGAGCCGTGGGAGCTGGGCATCCGCAAGGCGAAGGAGTTCCTGTGGACGGGCGAGAAGATCGACGCCCAGGAAGCCTGGCGTCTCGGCCTGGTCAACCGGGTGGTTCCAGCGGCCGAGCTGGCCGGGCGAACCCGAGAGCTCGCCGAGCGGGTGGCCCTCGTGCCTCCGACCACGGCGCAGGTGGTGAAGGACACCATCAACAACACTGCGACCCTCATGGGGAAAGAGGAGTCGTGGAAGTACCACTTCATGGCCCACCACTGGATGCACAACACCGCCACCGCCCTGGAGGCGCTCGAGGCTCGAAAAGGGAAGAGTTCCATGCAGGAGGTCTTCGCCGAGCATCGGGATGACTGAGCATCAACCGGCCCTCGCCGGCCTGCGGGTGATCGACGTCGGCACCCGCATCAGCGCGCCGTTCTGCGCCGGGCTCCTCGGCGAGATGGGCGCCGAGGTCATCAAGGTGGAGGACCCGCGTGGGGGCGACTTCATGCGCTCCATCGGTCCCTTCGTGCCGACCGAGGACGACGGACCCGACTACTCGTTGTGGTGGGCGGTCGAGGGCCGTGGGCGCAAAGGCGTCACCCTCGACCTCCGCCAGACCCGGGGTCAGGAACTCTTCCGAAGGTTGGTGGCCCAGGCCGACGTCGTCTGCGAGAACTTCCGACCGGGGACGATGGAGGGATGGGGGATCGGCCCGGACCGGTGCGATCCCCGGCTGGTGTGGGCCCGCATCAGCGTGTTCGGTCAGGACGGCCCCAACGCCCGTCGACCTGGCCTGGACCGGATCGGCATGGCGTTCGGCGGACTCCTCGGCCTCACCGGGTTCCCGGACGGCCCACCGGTACGCACCGGGGTGACGGTCTCCGACTACCTGACCGGCGTGTTCGCCGCCGAAGCGGTGACCGCGGCCCTGTACCGGCGCGACCGCGTCGACGGCGGCACCGGGCGCGGCGGCGTGGTCGACGCCCCCCTCTACGGCTCGGTCCTCCGCATCCTCGAATGGACCATCGGGGGCCAGGACCGGCTCGGGCTGACCCGACAGCGGGAGGGGAACCGGATGGCCAACTCCGCCCCGCTCGACAACTACATCGCCGCCGATGGACGCTACGTCTGCATCGTGGCGGGTTCGGACGCCAACTTCGCCCGACTGTGCTCGGCGATGGGCCGGCCCGACCTGCTCGAGGATCCCCGGTGGGCGACCCTCGCCCGGCGGGCCGAGGGCGGCGACGAGATCAACGCGATGGTCGCGGCGTGGGTGGCGGCCCGGCCGGCCGCCGAGGTCGAGGCCACGTGCCTCGAGCACGGTGTACCCGTCGCCACCATCAACGATGCCGCCGACATCCTTGCCGACCCCCACGTCGCGGCGCGGGGGGACCTCGTCACCGTCGACGACCCGGTGGCCGGCCCCCATCTCCAGCAGGCCCCCTTCCCCCGGCTCGACGGTGCGGCCCCTGCCGCCCCGGCCCCGGCCCCGGCCCTCGGCCAGCACAACCGCGAGGTCTGGTGCGGGCTGGTCGGTCTCGCCCCTTCCGACCTCGAGACGCTGACCGCGGACGGCGTGATCTGACCGCCCGAGTATCCTCCATCCCTCATGACCCGACTCGGCGACGCGGTGGACCCCACCGGAGCCACCGACCCGCCTGCCTTCAGCCCTGACCCCGCCGGCGGGATCCTGTCCGACACGGGCGGCTTCATCAACGACCTCGCCTTCGAGTTCGACATCTCGGGGGACGGGACCCACGGCGTCGGCCGGGCATCGATCACCCCGATGATGTCGGCGAACGGGACACTGGCCCGCCCGGCGGTCCTCCTCACGATCGCCGACTGCATCGCCGGCGTGCCGGCCATGCACGTCTCCGCGCCGCGCCTGGCGGTCACCCTCGACATGGTGGTGCGCACCGTCGCCCCGGAGATGGGCCCCGAGCTCGACATGACGTCGGACGTCCTGAAGCGGGGGCGCAACACCGTGGCGTGTGAGGTCCGGTTCACCGATGCGGGGTCGAACGATCTCGTGGCCCTGTGCTATCTCACCTTCATGGCCTCCCCCAGGCCCCAGGACGTCTCTCCGCCCGCTCCCCGCGGCATGGCCTTCCACGGCTCGCTGCCCGTCGACTTCGCCCAACGGGTCGGAGTGCGCACCATTGCGCCGGGCATCACCGAGATCGACCGGCGCCCGTTCGTCGTTCAGGCCTCCAACTCGTTGCAAGGTGGCATCGTCGCCCTGCTGGGCGAGACCGCGGCCGAGTCGCTCACCGGGCAGCCCGTGCGCGACCTGGACATCCGCTTCTTCACCGGTGTACGGGTCGGGCCCGGGCGGGCCACGGCCGAGGTCATCGGCGACGGATCGGTACGTGTCGAAGTACGCGACGCGGGCAACGACGGTCGACTGGCCGCGCTGGCGGTGGCCCGCATCCCAGACGGGCGTCGCACGCCCCCGGGTCGGTAGGACGGGGTGGACGTCGTGGCGGAGCGTGTGCCCTCGTCGCCGCGCATCGAGTTCGGCATCTACCTGCCGCAGGTGTCGTTCACCTACGCCCAGCTGATCGAGCGGGCCCGCTCCGCCGAGGCGCTGGACTACGACTCGGTGTGGCTCTATGACCACCTCTTCAGTCCCGGACAACCGGAGCGACCCTCGCTCGAGGGATGGACCCTGGCCGTGTACCTCCTGGCCCAGACCGAGCACCTCCGCGTGGGCCACCTGGTCCTGTGCAACAACTTCCGTCATCCGGCCGTGCTGGCCAAGATGGCCTCCACCCTGGATGTCCTGTCCGACGGACGGCTCGAGCTGGGACTGGGGAGCGGGTCCGTCGCCGACGAGCACCGGCGCTCCGGCCTCCCGTGGGGGTCACCGGCCGAGCGATCCGGGCGTCTGGCCGAGGCACTGGAGATCCTGACCCGCATGTTCACCGGGGAGCCGACCACGTTCGCCGGGGATCACTACGAGGTGTCCGACCTGCCAAACCTGCCCCCACCCCTCCAGAGGCCGAGACCGCCCATCCACGTCGGAGGGGTCGGGCCGCGGCGCACACTCCCCCTGGTGGCCCGCTACGCCGACGTCTGGAGCGTCCCCACCTACGGACTGTCCGGGTGGGAGGAGAGCGGGCGTCTCCTCGACGCGGAGTGCGATGCCATCGGCCGTGCTCCGTCCTCCCTCCGCCGGTCACTGGAGGCGGTGCTGGTGCTCGCCCCCGACGAGCGATCCCTCGCCACCGCCAGGACGGAGGCCGAGCGGCGCTATGGCGCGCCGGGCTGGGGACTCGAGGCGGGAGGCTTCGTCGGCACCCCGACCATGGTGTCCGAGCGCATCGCGTCGATGATCGACAAGGGGGTCACGACGTTCGTGTTCTTCACCCACGACCGGGCCGACCCCCGGACTCTCGAGCTCTTCGCCAGCCACGTCATGCCCGAGTTCCGATGAGACCCGCCGTCCACCCACCCGATCCCGGCTGTACCGGCGCGCCGCCGGCCGGGCGGGGGTGACCCCGTGGAGATCTGGGAACTCGTGGCCCGTGAGAACATTCGCGACCTGGTGGCGCGCTACAACGCCAACGGCGACAGCGGACGCTTCGACCAGATGCTGGACGTCTTCGCCGACGACGCGGTGATGGAGCTCGTGTCCGAGGACGGCGGAGTCAGGCGTTTCGAGGGCAAGGACCAGATCGCCACCGTCTTCACGGGGACCAAAGCGTCGTGGGACGCGGCAGCGCTGTCGCCGTCGACCTCGGGGGGACGAGCCCGGCACCACGTCCGTCACTTCGTGGCCACCCACCAGATCGACGTGGACGACGAGGCCCACGCCCGGGGACGCTGCTACTTCGCCGTGCTCATGCCCCACGGCCTCGACCACTGGGGTCGGTACGTCGACGAATACGGCGTCCGCGACGGTCGCTGGGTGATCACCGTGCGACGCGCGCATACCGATGGCCGTTCGAGCGGCGGTCTCACAGAATGAGGGCGCCGCTCCTGGGCCCCCCGCTCATGCCTCCGACGGATCCAGCAGGAGGATCCCCCTGATGTTCCGCCCTTCCCTGAGGTCCCGGTAGCCGTCGTTGACCCGCTCGAGTGGGTAATCCCGGGTGATCAGACCCTCGAGGTCGAACAACCCGCGCCGGTCCAGCTCCAAGAGCTTGGGGATGTCCGAGCGGGGGTTGGCTGAGCCGAAGAGGGATCCGACCACCTGCTTCTCCATGGCGGTGAGATCGGCCATCCTGAGGTTCACCTGTTTCTCCGTGTAGGGATGGATGTTGGTCACCACCACCCTCCCGCGCTTGCCGGCCAATGCCATCGCTTTGGAGAACAGCTCGCCACTCCCCACCCCCATGGCCATGATGACCTTGTCGGCCATCCGGCCCCGCGTCGCGTCACGGAGGGGGCCGAAGGCCTCCTCCATCGACGGGGCCACCATGGTGGCCCCGTACCGCTCGGCCGTCTCACGCTTGAACTCCACCGGATCGATGGCCACGATGGTCCCCGCACCGGCCAGGCGCGCCCCCTGCAGCGCCGAGGTTCCGATCCCTCCGATCCCGACGACGACCACCGTCTCGTCCGCCTCGACCTCGGCGGCGTACACCGCTGAGCCCCAGCCGGTCACTGCTCCGCACCCCACGAGGCAGGCCTTCCTGAGCGAGTAGGACGGATCGATCTTGACGCAGCTCGCCTCGTTCACCACCGTGTGGTGGGCGAAGGTTCCCGCCAGGCACATGAGGTTCAGGTCATCGCCGCCACGGTGATGGCGGGACGTCCCGTCGGCCTGGCGTCCTGTGCCGATCAGCGCACCGAGATCACACAGGTTCTGATGGCCGGTCGAACACGGGCCGCACCGGCCGCACGACGGGATGAAAGCCAACACGACGTGGTCGCCCTCGGCCAGGCTGGTGACGCCGGCTCCGAGTGCCTCGACGATGCCCGCCCCTTCGTGCCCACCGATCATGGGCAGGGGCATGGGGGTATCGCCGGTGGTCAGGTGCTCATCGGAGTGGCACAGACCCGAAGCGACCATCCGCACCAGCACCTCTCCGGGACCCGGAGGGTCGAGCTCGATTTCCTCCACGCTCCAGGGCGTTCCGATCCTCCAGCAGATGGCAACCTCGGTCTTCATTTCGCCCCCGTCCCCGGCTCACCCCGACCCCGTTCGGATCAACGGCCGATGATATCCCCACCCACCTGACGCTCCGGCGATCATGGCCTCCGGCGACCCTCTGGTCCCGGGATTCCGGCACCACCGGCGGGTTACGGGATTCCCAACGACGACAGCACCTCATCGCTGTCCGCGCCCAGCACCGGTACGGACGCCGGACCTTGTCGGTCCGGTACGTCTCCACCGTCCGACTCGACACCACCCACCAGGAGCCGGTCTGGCGGCTGGCGCTCCGCCGGCACGAGGGCAGAAGGCGCTGGGCCCGAGAACCCTGCGGCCACGTCCGCCATGGACACGTCGAGCTCCCACCCGCCTCCCCTTTCGAGCGCGGCCAACACGCCGATGGCCCCGGTCATCCCGCTCAACGGATCGGCGATGGCGTCGCCGCAGAAACAAGGACCCTCCTCGTCCCAGACGACCAGTCCCCCGGCGACGGCTGCGTCATCGCCGAACGCCACCCGGACCGCCGAGGGGCCTGAGCTGCCGTACCCCGTGATCGACAACCACACCCGGGGGCCTGTACCGCCGATGTGGTCACCCGGGGCCAGGCCCAGCTGCTCGAGGGCCCGCGGGCGCGCGGCTGAAACGACCACGTGGGCCGCGGACACGAGGGCACGCAGCCTGCGGATACCGTCCACGGTGTCGAGGTCGAGAGCCACCGATTCCTTCCCGGCGTTCATCGCGCGGAAGAACGGGATCGAGCCGTAGCGGGCTCCATCGGGACGGGCCAACGACTCCACCTTGATCACACGGGCACCCGCCCTGCTCAGCAGTCGGGCCGCCAGCGGTCCGGCCCACAGGGCGGAGAGGTCGACCACGACCAGACCGTCCAGGCCCGTGACCGGTGCGCCGGTGCGGCCTCGACGGGCACGCACCCCCGCAAGGCCGAAGGACCGCTCGTCGCTCGGCCCGGAGCCCTGTCCCGCGTTGCTCCGCTCGCCCAGTGCGCCGACTGGCAGCCCGAGCATCGTCGAGCGTGCGGTCAACCGCCGGCTGGTCAGTCTGGCCACCTCGGCGGCGACTTCGGTCCAACGATCCGGTCCAATGGGACGCGAAGGTTGAAGCCAGGCGTCCACCAGGTCCCAGTCGTCCGGGCGGGGCAGGTTCACGGCCAGCCATCCGTCCGCCGACCGCAGGAGACGGGCCGAACCACCGCAGCTCACGTCGCCCCCACGATGAAAGCCGTTCAGCACCGCCCGTTCAACAAGGACTCCGGCCGGGTCAATGGGCGCCGCGGTCCCGAGGTCCGCCGAGCGCTTCCCCCACTCGATGCCCAGTTGACGGACCGATTCCATGAGCCTGGACGGCGGGACCAGACCCGGGCCGGCCGGTCGGCCGGAAAGGGCGGTCAGGGTGGCGACGCCCGACGACATCCGGGACCCGCCCGGCGACGAGCCCCCCTCCGCCGAGTCGTCGAAGCCGTGCCCATCGTGATCCATCCGCCGGTCAACGTACCGGCCGACGCCCGGCCGACGCCACAGACGGGCCGGGCTGACGGCACGGTGGGGGCGAGGTGCGCTCGGGAGCGCTCCCGGCGGTCGGGCGGTGAGGGAGTCCGGCCGGGGGATATCGTCGGGCATGCAGACGATCAGCTCTCCCGCCGATATCGCCCCGCTCATCGACCAGCACCTCGGTTACAGCAGGTTCATCGAGGTGACACAGGAGCGTGTCGACCTTTTCGCCGATGCGACCGGGGACCACCAGTGGATCCACGTGGATACGCTACGGGCAGCCTCCGGTCCCTTCGGAGGGACAATCGCCCACGGCTATCTGACCCTGTCGCTCGGCCCCGAACTCCTGCACGACGTGCTCACGTGGGAGAACATCCGAATGGGCGTGAACTACGGGCTCGACAAGGTGCGGTTTCCTTCGCCGGTGCCGGTGGGTTCACGACTCCGGCTCGGTGCGGTGCTGCGCGGGGCCGACGAGCTCGGTGGTGGAGGTGTCCAGGTCCGGCTCGAACTGACCTTCGAGGCCGAAGAAGCAGCAAAGCCGGCCTGTGTGGCGGAGCTCCTGCTCCGGTACTACTTCGCCGAGGAGGGCTCCCCGTAGGGACTGTCGTCGGGCCCCCAGCGGGCTGCTCGTCGTCCGAGAACAGGCTTTCTCATGTAGCCTGAGCCATGCAGACCGGGGACACCGGAATGCCTCGGCGAGCCCCGAACGCGGGGTGCGCAGAGGCGGGGAGAAGGAGCAAGCACAATGGAAATCAACGATATGGTCCTGGTGAGCGTGGACGACCACGTGATCGAGCCTCCGCATCTATTCGAAGGTCGCCTGCCCGCCAAGTACGTGGATCTCGCCCCCAAGTTCGTCACCAACGAGGACGGCACCAACGCCTGGCTCTACGAGGGCAACATCCTCCCCAACGTGGCGCTGAACGCGGTCGCCGGCCGGCCCCGCGAGGAGTACGGGCTCGAACCCACGTCCTTCGAGCAGCTGCGGCCGGGGTGTTACGACATCGATGAGCGGGTGAAGGACATGGATGCGAACGGCGTCGTCGGATCGCTGTGTTTCCCCTCGTTCCCCCAGTTCTGCGGTCAGCTGTTCGCCCGGACCGAGGACAAGGACCTGGCGCTCGCCTTGCTCCGTGCCTACAACGACTGGCACATCGACGAGTGGTGCGGCACCCATCCGGGCCGTTTCATCCCCTGTCCCCTCCCCGCCATCTGGGATCCGGAGATCCTCGCCGCCGAAGTTCGTCGAACGGCCGCCAAGGGAGCCCACGCCGTCACGTTCTCGGAGAACCCTTCCAAGCTCGGCTGGCCCAGCATCCATTCGGACTACTGGGACCCGTTCTGGAAAGCGTGCAGTGACGAGGCCGTTGTGGCCTGTCTGCACATCGGCTCCTCCTCCGACATCGTGATCACCTCGCCGGACGCGCCGATCGACTGCCTGATCACGCTGACGCCTATGAACATCGTGCAGGCGGCGGCCGATCTCGTATGGTCGCCGGTGCTGCGCAAATTCCCCGACCTCAAGGTGGCGCTGTCGGAGGGTGGTATCGGCTGGGTGCCGTACTTCCTCGAGAGGGTCGACTACAACTACGACCGCCACCACGCCTGGACGGGTCAGGAGTTCGGGGACGAGCTGCCGAGCGAAGTGTTCAACAAGCACGTGCTCACCTGCTTCATCGACGACCATTTCGGGGTGGACAGCCGCCAGTATCTCGACATGGACAACGTCATGTGGGAGTGCGACTACCCACATTCGGACTCGACATGGCCCCTCGCACCGGAGATCCTCGCACAGAGCCTCGACGGTGTACCCGACTACGACGTCGACCGGATCACCCACCTCAACGCCATGCGGCACTTCCACTACGACCCGTTCACCGCGCTGGGGGGTAAGGAGAACTGCACCGTCGGCGCCCTCCGCCAGCGGGCCGTCGGGCACGACGTCTCCATCCGGTCGAGGAATATCGAGAGCATCGGGAAGCGGGGGACCCGTTCGGTGGATCTGCTGTCGGCGGCGTCCTCCCGTTGAGCCCCGGGCGCGGCACCGCACGGTGCCGCGCCCTCCGACCATGACGCCCGGCGCGTCGACCAAAGGAATGTGATCATGGCCAACGCCCTCACGGGCTTCCGGGTGCTGGAAGTCGCTTCGTGGATGTTCGTGCCCTCAGCCGGCGCCGTGCTGGCCGACTGGGGCGCCGACGTCATTAAGGTCGAACACCCGGTCACCGGCGATCCGCAACGGGGACTGTCATCGATGGGCCTGATCCCCGGTGGTGACGGAGCGGTGAACTACATCATCGAGCAGCCCAACCGGGGGAAGCGCAGCATCGGCATCGACATCAGCACCGAGGGAGGACGTGACCTCCTCTATCAGCTGGCCGCCACGTCCGACGTGTTCCTCACCAGCTTCCTCCCCGCCGTGCGTCAGCGCCTGAAGATCGACGTCGAGCACATCAAAGAGGTCAACCCCCGTATCGTCTACGCCCGCGGCACGGGTCAGGGGCCCCTCGGCCCCGACCGCGAGAAGGGCGGCTACGACGGCGCCTCGTTCTGGGGTCGGGGCGCGGTCGGCAGTGCCCTCAAGCCGGGTGACGCCGAGTTCCCCATCGGCGGCCGGCCGGGTTTCGGGGACCTGGCCGGAGGCATGGCCATCGCCGGGGGTATCGCCGCCGCCCTCCTCCAGCGGGCCACCACGGGCGAAGCGCCGGTCGTCGACGTCTCCCTGCTCGGGATCGCCATGTGGATGCTGTCGCCCGACATCGTCGCCTCGGGACTCTATGGGGGGGACCCGATGCCCAAATTCGATCGCAGGACCTCGCCCAACCCGCTGGTGGGCAGCTACCGGACCAGCGATGGGCGGTTCATCACGCTGATGATGCTGCAGTCCGACCGGTTCTGGCCCGATTTCTGCAACCACATCGGCCGCCCGGACCTCATCGACGACCCTCGCTTCGTCGACGGGGCGGCCCGCTACACGAACGGCGGGGAGTGCGTGGCCATCATCGACGAGGTCTTCGCCTCGCGCACCTACGAGGAGTGGAAGAAGGCCCTGGCCACCCTGGAAGGCGTGTGGGCTCCGGTGCAGCTGCCGAGCGAGCTGGCCGACGACCCCCAGGTGGAGGCGAACGGCTACCTCGCCCATGTCGAGCGCGAGGACGGCAAGGAGTACGACCTGGTCACCAATCCCGTCCAGATGGACGAGACAGGAGACCGGTTGGTCCCAGCCCCAGAGCACGGCCAGCACACCGAGGAGATCCTCCTCGAGCTGGGCCTCGGGTGGGACGAGATCGTGGCTCACAAGGACGCCGGCGCCATCCTCTGAACGTGACCGAGGTCGGAGCCCCGTCGAGGTTCGGCCGCCGGTGACCTGGGGGCGCTCGGGTGGACGGCTCGGGGCCTACTTGGGAGGGAAACGCAGGGCGCCGTCGAGCCGGATGTTCTCCCCGTTTAGGTAGGGGTTCGTCACGATGCTCTCGACCAGCCGGGCGAACTCGTCGGGCTCCCCCATCCGCCTGGGGAAGACGATGTTCTCGACCAGTTTGGCTTTGAGCTCCTCGGAGGCGCTCTGCATGAGCGGTGTGCCCATGGTGCCCGGGGCGATGGCACAGACCCGGATGCCCACCGGCGCCAGGTCCCGGGCCAGGGGCAGGCTCATGCCCAGGATCGCCGCCTTCGACGTCCCGTAGGCCACCTGCCCGGTCTGTCCCTCGTAGCCGGCGATCGACGCCGTGTTGACCACCACGCCTCTTTGTCCCCACTCATCGGGCTCGTTGCCGGCGATTCGGGCCGCGCCCAGTCGGATCACATTGAACGTCCCCATCGTGTTGAGCTCGATGGTCGCCCGGAAGGCGTCCATGGCCAGGGGAGCGTTGTCACGCGACAGGGTCCGCCCCCCCATGCCCCCGCCGGCGACGTTGACCAACACGGCCAGCGGGGCCAGCGACGATGCCGCGTCGATGGCCGCGGTCACGTCGTCGTCGTTGTTGACGTCGCCGCCGACTGCCCTCCCCCGCCCCAGCTCCTTCACCAGCTGCTCGCCGGCGTCGAGTGCTCGGTCGAACACCACCACCTGCATGCCCAGGCCGGTGAGACGGCGCACCGTCGCCGCGCCGAGCCCGCCGGCGCCCCCGGTCACGATGGCAGACCGCTGACTCCAATCCATGCTTCCTCCTGTCGTTCCTTGACTCCGACGTTCCCTGCAAGGGGCTGCCTGTGCCTCGGAGACGTGACGACTCCGCCCATCGCGGGACCGCTCAGGCTCAGGCGCCTGCCACGGTGAAGGTCATCGGGAAGTAGTCGATGGACCGGATGGCGGGGGTGTAGATGAGTTTGTGGCCATCGGGCAGTGCGTACTCGGGGATACGCCGGTGCCACTCGCGAAGGGCGACACGGAGCTCCTGGCGCGCCAGATGGGAGCCCAGGCAACGATGGACGCCGGCACCGAACGCGGAATGACGGTTGACGTCGCGGTCGAACCGCACCTCGTGGGCGTCGGGTAGATCACGTTCATCGGTGTTGACCGATCCGAGCAGCACCATCACATGGTCGCCCTTGGCCACCGGACAGCCCGCCACCTCGGTGTCGTCCATGGCCACTCGGGCCACGACCTGGACCGGCGTCTCCCAGCGGAGGAGCTCCTCGATGGCTGCCGGGATGACGGACGGGTCGTCGACGATCCGCCGGCGCTGATCGGGGTGCTGCACCAGGTATCCGAACATGCAATCGAGGGTGGCCGTGACCGTGTCGAGCCCGGCGATCAGGAACAGGAAGCAGATGTCCAGGATGTCCTCACGCGTGAGTTTGTGTCCTTCGACGTCGGCATCGAGGAAGCGGCTCAGGAGATCGTCCTGGCGCTGCTCCTCCCGCCGGTCGAGGATCTCGTTGAAGTACTCGTAGATCGAGTCCGCCGTCTCCTGCTGGTGCGCCTTGGCCTCGTCGCTGTCGAACGCCGCACCGATGACCAGGTGGGGTCGGATGATCCCGTCCTTCATGGCGAGGAAGCGCGGCAGTTCGTCGAACGACAGGCCGAGAAGATCGAGGAAGACCCTCGACGGGAACGGAATGGAGAACTCGCTGGCGAAGTCGACCTCGCCCCGCCCCACGAACCCGTCGATCAGCTCGTTGACGGTCCGGGTAACGGACTCCTCGATCAGGGCCATCTGCCGGGGGGCGAAGATCGGATCGAGGAGCTTGCGGTACTTCTTGTGCTCCGGTGGATCGATCTGCAGGGGGATGAGGGGCCGGACGTTCTTGAGGTCCACCGCGTCGGAGTTGGACGAGAAGACCTCCGGGTGGCGGAAGACCTCCTCGGCCTCCGCCTTGCAGGTCACGAGGACTCCCATCCCTTCGAGCGGCATGACCGGGCTGGCGTCCCGCAATTGCTTGAACACGGGCTGGGGATTGGCCGCTCCCTCGTCGTCCATCAACGACAGCATCCCCCCGCTGTCCTCGGGCGGGTTGTCGTCCATGTACGCTCCTGTCGGCCCCGGGAAATGGTCGTTCTCATACTGACACAGAGACCATCCGGGCAGCGAACACCACGCCGGGCCAGACCCGCCATACAGGGAGAACACCCCCATGCTCATTCTTCGTGATCGACTCGGGCACACCGAGGTCCTGACCCTCAATCGACCCGAGGCCGCCAACTCCCTGAACCCGCCGTTGCTGGAGCAGCTGGGGGTGGCCCTCCAGGAGATCCTCGACGACGTCGATGCCCGGGCGGTGGTGGTGACCGGGGCCGGGGAACGCGTCTTCTGCGCCGGTATGGACCTCAGCGCGCTCGGCGGCGACTGGAGCGGCCTCGGCGGCGGCAGTGGCCGGCCCGGGGCCGCAGCCCTCGCCCACTTCATGGCCGGCACCTACCCCAAACCTCTCATCGCCGCGGTCAACGGGGCCGCCGTCGGGGGCGGGCTCGAGCTGGTGCTCTCTTGTGACCTGGTGGTGGCCTGTGATCGCGCCCGGTTCGGTCTCCCCGAGGTCAAGCGCGGGCTCTACGCGGCGGGGGGTGGCACTCTGCTGTCGACACGCATCCCCCAGGCACTGGCCCTCGAGATGGGTCTGACCGGTCGCCTGGTCGGTGCCGATCGCGCCGAGCGCCACGGGTTGGTCAACCAGGTCGTCCCGGCCGGCGAGCTCCTGGCCACCGCCATCGCACTCGCCGACGAGGTGGCGGCCAACGGCCCCCTGGCCGTCCAGCTGACCAAACGGTTGATGCGTGCGGCGGTGACCCACGGCGCCGACGCGGGGCTCGCCAGCCCTGAGGAGAACGACTCGATCTTCCGGAGCGAGGACGCCCGGGAGGGCGCGGCCGCCTTCATGGAGAAGCGGGCAGCCACGTTCACGGGCCGGTGACCAGCAACGCCGGTCCCGTCAGACGCTGACAATGACCTTTCCCGTGTTCCCGCCGCTGAAGAGCAGGTTGAGGGCGTCGACCGCGTGCTCGAGTCCCTCGACCATATGGTCGCGGTACTTGATCGACCCGTCCATCACCCAGGTGGCCATGGCCGCCTGGGCCTCGGGGAAGCGCTCCAGGTAGTCGAGGACGAGGAACCCCTCCATGCGGGCCCGGCGGGCGATGAGACTCAGGTAGTTCCGTGGCCCGGTGGGCCGTTCCTCGTTGTACTGGGAGATGGCACCGCACAGCACCACGCGGGCCTTCATGGCCAGGTTGGCCAGGGCGGCGTCGAGGATCTCCCCGCCGACGTTGTCGAAGTAGATGTCGATCCCGTCCGGACACACCTCGGCGATCCGACGGCCGACCGGCTCCTCGCGGTAGTCGATGGCATGGTCGAATCCGAGTTCGCCGGTCAGCCACCCGCACTTCTCCGCGGAGCCGGCGATGCCGACCACGTTCGATGCGCCGGCGATGCGGGCCAACTGACCGACCACCGATCCGGTGGCACCGGCTGCGCCGGACACGACGACCGTGTCGCCGGCCCGCGGCTGGCCCACATCGAACAGGCCGAAGTAGGCGGTCATGCCCGTGACGCCGAAGACACTGAGAGCGGCGGCCGGATCGACTCCGGCAGGCAACGTCGTCATGGCCGAGGTGCCCCCGTCGGCCAGCACGTACTCCTGCCAGCCCGTCATGCCGAAGACCAGATCCCCCTCCCGGTAGGCCGGGTTCCGGCTGGCCACCACCTCACCGATCCCACCACTGCGAACCACCTCTCCGATGGCGATCGGAGGAAGGTAGCCCGGTGCGTCGTCCATCCACGTGCGGATGGTGGGGTCGATCGAGAGAAAACGGACCCGGATCAGCGCCTGCCCGTCGGCCGGCTCCGGCACCGTCGCCGTGTCGTCGAGACGGACAGTGCCTTCGTCGACGAGGCCGTGGGGTCGGGAGGCCAGCAGGTAGCGACGGAAGGTCTCGGGCACAACCGGCATTCAAGCAGACCCTCCGCCCCGGTGCTGAGGCTGCGCCCCGTCGGGGTCCACCGGATGTGGTCTGATCTGAGCGATGGACGAATACCGCCCGCCCCCTGACGCGCCGGACTGGTTCCGGCGGGCCCTCCGCATCCCCCAGACCGACGTCGAGGTCGAGGTCGACGGCTGCACCATCCACGCCATGGCCAGTGGCCCGGCCGGCCGCCGTGGACTGGTCTTCGTCCACGGCGGCGGCGCCCATGCGCACTGGTGGACCCACGTGTCGGCGTTGTTCAGCACCGAGTTCCGGGTGGTCGCCGTCGACCTGTCCGGCCACGGCGACAGCGGTGGCCGCGCCGGCTACTCCCTCGAACAGTGGACCGACGAGGTGATGGCGGCGGCAGAGGCCGGCCGGATCAACGGGCCCCCCGTGGTCATCGGGCACAGCATGGGCGGATTCGTGACCATCGCCACCGCGGCCCGTCACCCGGACCGGTTAAGTGGCGCCATCGTCTGCGACTCACCGGTGACCGAGCCCGACCCCGAGATCGAGGCCTATCAGCTGCGAGAAGCCTTCGGCCATCCCCGCACCTACGCGAGCGTCGACGAAGCGGTCCGCCACTTCCGCACCATCCCCGCCCAGGACCACTACCTCGCCTACGTCATGGACCATGTGGCGCACCACTCGCTCCGCCGGGTCGCCGGCGGATGGCAGTGGAAGTTCGACCCGCGGGTGTTCGAGCAGTTCGGAGGGACCATCCGGGGGGTCGCACTCCCCTACCTATCCCAGGTCCGGTGCCGGTTCGCACTGCTCCGCTCGGAGCACGGCCTGGTCACGGCCGACATCGGCCGCTTCATGTACAACGAGTTGGGCCGCGTCACCCCGGTCATCGAACTGCCCGAAGCCGGCCATCACGCCATGCTCGACCAGCCGCTCATCCTGCTGACCGCCCTGCGCACCCTGCTGGCCGACTGGGACCACTCAGAGCCCCGCCGACGCCTCGGGCGGCCGCCCGGCCCGTGACCGGCCCGAGCAGGCTGGGCCTACCCGACACCCCGAGGCCCCGAGACCCTCTCCCCACGCTCCCCCCGCCCGCCCAGGTGCTGGATCACGTCGGGCGGGAGGCTGCGGAGCACCTCGTCGGGGATCTGGTCCTGGACGGCGTCGGCCAACCGTTTCGACCGGGAGCGCAGCGAGAGCAGCTCGCTGTAGTGCTGCTCGTCCCCCTTCAGGCCCGAGATGAGGGGGGAGTGGGCGATGAAGACGGCCCCGGTGAACATGACGAGGAGGGACAGGGCCTCCAAGGGGCCGTAGACCCCGCTCGTGCGCAGGCTGTCCCCGAACAGCCCGATGCCGATGGCCATGGAGGCCAGCGGGTCGACCAGCACGAGGGAGGTCTGGGAGGCGGCGATGGGCCCGGCGTGGAAGGCGTTCTGGGCCAGGAACACCGAGCCCACCCCGCAGACGGCCAGGGCGTAGGTCTCCCAGTGGGAGAACATGTGGACCCAGTCGACGGCCACGTAGTCCCCCACCTTCTTGATGAGGGCGGCGGTGAAGGCGAAGCCCACCGCCCCGGCCGCCCCGAACATGGACGCCCGCCACCACCGGGGCCCGTGGAGGGCGGCGAGCACCGCCACCACCACCACGGCCCCGCAGGCCGAGCCGGCCACGATCCAGCCGAACGCCGAGGGGGAGAGGTTGCCGCCCCCCGGCTGGGCGAACACCAAGAAGCCGGCCAGGCCCCCGGCGGCGGCCAGGCAGCCGAGCCACTCCCGCACCCCGATGCGGAACCGGAACCAGGTGGCCAGCAGGATGACGAGGAACAACAGCTCGGTGGTGAGGATGGGCTGGACCTGGCTCAGGTCCCCGAGGTGGAGGGCGACGGCCTGCATGAGGAACGAGCCCACCATGAAGGCGAAGCCGAGCAGCCACACCCCCCGCTTGAGGGCGTGGGTGAGCAGGCTCAGCTTGAGCGTCGACTCGGCGGGGGCGTCCTCCACCCCCATGCGCTGGAGGATGCTGGTCAGCGCGTTGGACAGGGCGGCCGCCAGGGCCAGGAAGTAGACCACCGGACCGGGACCCTCAGACGCCGGTCTTCATCGGTCGACCATCACCCCGGCTCCGACCTCGGCCGAAGCCAGATCGCCGGACTCGAGGAGCCCGACGCCCACGTCGTCGGTCACGGAGAGCTGCGTGTGCACGTACTTGCCACCCCGTAGCCACGATGCGATGGCGGCGATGAAGCTGGTGGCGGCGGCGAAGTCGAAGGCCAGGTGCAGTCCGTCCTGGAACGAGGGGGAGATCAGTTTGGGGAAGAAGCTGCGGCCGGTCAGGTAGGACGCCCGGGCCGGCCCGAGGTTGGCCAGCACGTGGCGGGGGACCTCGGTCTGGATCGGGTTGAACCCGAGGAACGCGGCGAACAGGCTGCCGATCGGAGGGAGGTGGGACAGTCTCTCGGCCTGGCCGACCGGCACGCCCTGGGCCACCAGGCCGTGGTACAGGTCGCCGGGGAGCGAGGCCGCCAGGCCCAACGTGACGATCGAGAAGAAGATCCCGATGGACAGCACCTGGGCGGAGTTCATGAACGTGGCGTTCATGCCCGCCCCCGCGCCACGCTGGTTGGGGGGCAGGCTGTTCATCACGGCCATCTGGTTGGGAGAGAAGAACATGCCCGAGAACAACGAGAAGAACAGCACGATCACCGCGAAGGGCAGATAGCTGAAGTTCATGGGCAGTGTGTCGAGCAACAGGTAGCAGAAACCCGCACCGACCAGCCCGACCGTGGCGATCCCGCGTGCGCCGTGGCGGTCGGCGATGATGCCCGACACCGGCCCCGAGATGAGGAACCCGATCGTCAGCGGGACCAGGTAGATCCCGGCCCACAGCGGCGTCTGGGCGAAGTTGTAGCCGTGCTGGGGCAGCCAGATACCCTGCAGCCAGATGATCAGCATGAACTGGAGACCGCCACGTCCCATGGCTGACAGGAACATGGCGAGCACCCCGGCGGTGTAGGCCCGGATGCGGAACAGGTGCAGTTGGAACATCGGATTCGGGACCTTGGTCTCGATGACCACGAACGCCACCAGGAGGACGACGCCTCCGATCACCGATCCGAGGACGAACGGACTGGTCCACCCCATGGTGTGCCCGCCGTAGGGCTGGATGCCGTACACGATGCCGACCAGCAGGGCGATGAGCCCGACGGCGAAGGTGATGTTGCCCAGCCAGTCGATCTTGCTCTCGATCCGGACGCCGTTGTCCTTCAGCTTCAGATACGCCCAGACCGTCCCGAACAACCCGAACGGGACCGACACCAAAAAGACCAGGCGCCACTCGATCGGGGCGAGAATTCCACCGAGGATGAGGCCGAGGAACGATCCGGTCACCAGGGCGACCCCGTTGATCCCCATCGCCTTGCCCCGCTCGTCCTCGGGGAACGCATCGGTGATGATGGCGCTCGAGTTGGCGAACAGGAACGCGCCGCCGACCCCCTGGCCCACCCTCATCAGGATGATCCAGAGTGCGCCGTCCGCGCCGGTCATCCACGTGACCGACAACAACACGGAGAAGACGGTGAAGACCGCGAAGCCGAGGTTGTACATGCGGACCCGGCCGTACATGTCACCAACACGGCCGAAGCTGACCACCAGGACCGCGGTGACCAGCAGGAACCCCATCAGGATCCACAGGAAGTACGACGTGTTACCCGGGGCCAGAGGCTGCAGGTCGATGCCCCGGAAGATGGCGGGCAGCGAAATGATCAGGATCGACGTGTTGATCGTCACCATCAGGATCCCGAGGGTGGTGTTGGAGAGCGCGATCCATTTGTAGCGGTCGCCGTGTGGCTTGGCGTCGGCCCCCGTATCGAGGAGGGTCATCAGTTGGGTCCTTCCGAATCGCGGCTGGGATTGCGCCGGTGACGGCCTCAGCCGCTCCCGTCTTGCCGTCGGCGATATCGATGTACGATACAGCTACTTATGAAAAGTTTACCGGTACCTGTCGAGGGACCGATCGGCACGACCGACCCCATCCGCACCATCGAGCTCGAGCTGCTTACCCTCGCCCGCAATCTGGAAACGCTCGGGCGCCGGAGTTCCCTCTACCGGCAGGTCGACCGGTCCGGCTATGTGGCCCTGCGGACCCTGGACCGGATCGGACCTGTGCCGACCACGGCGCTCGCGGAGGCCCTCGCCCTCGACGCGTCCACCGTCACCCGGCAGGTCGCCGCCCTGGAACGGAGCGGGCTCGTCGAACGCCGACCGAACCCGACGGACAGGCGATCCTCCAATCTGTCCATAACCCCCCATGGGCGGCGGGTGATGCAGGAGGTGGAGCGGGCACGGCGGAACGTGCTCGGCGAGCTGTTCGACGAGTGGAGCGAGGCTGATCGAGAGGGACTCGGAAGGGCGCTCACCCACCTGAACCTCTCTCTGGGCGACCGGGTGACCGCACTGTGTGCAGCGCCGGAGCCTGAGGGAGGACCCTAGCGGTCGACCTCACCATGACCTAGCTCGTACGATCGCTCTACACTGACCATCGGTCAGAACTCACCCCGTCCGTCAGAACCCACCGAGAGCCGCCGGGCGCCTCCTTGTGCCGTCGGCGCCGAAGGATTGTGTCCGCCATGGCAGCAAAACCCCCGCCGTGCCCCGACTGTGGTTCGGGATGGCCCGATGAATACACCCACCACGACTGCCCTGTCGGCACGGAGGTGGACGACCACCGCCACTGGGTGTGCATCGAGTGCGACCACGAGTGGATCGAGGCGGTTACCGCTCCATCGTCTTGAGCCCCGCTCGGGGCGGTCGGCGGTCGCCCGGGCACCCGCGGAGGCCGACCGGGGACATCGGTCAGTCGGTCTCGATGAGGTTCGGTTCGCGCTCACGTGCGGCCGCGGCGGCCAGGACCTTCTTCGAGATGGTCGGGGCAGACCCCAAGAGCCCGTTGAATTCCGACGCGCTAAGGACGAGAACTTCGGCTTCGGCGGTGACGATCACGGTTGCGTTGCGGGGACGTCGATCGAGCATCGCCATCTCGCCGAAGAAGTCGCCGGGGCCGAACGTGGCCACCTGTTCGCCGTCCACCTCGCACCGGGCCTCTCCCCGGATGAGCAGATAGAACTCCCGACCGGGCTTGCCCTGCTCGGTGAGCACCGCTCCCTCTGCCACCTCGACCTGGGTGCCGAGATTAGCGATCGTGCGCAACTCGCTCTTCGTGCAGGTGGAGAAGAGCGGGACCGCCGAGAGCATGTCGAGCACTGCCTTGGGTACGCCGTGGGCCATTGCTGCCTCCTCGCCTGGCTCCGGGGCCGAATCTAGCGTGAACTGGAGGTCGCGCCACACCCCCGGTCGGCGCGGGCCCCGACTCACCCCTGGCGGGTCGTCCGCCCTTGGGATCGGAGCATCGAGAGTTGGACGAATCGGGCGATGTCGGTCGGCGAAACGATCCCGACCAGGCGCCCGGACCCATCGATCACCAGTGCCCGACCGTCGGGTGACGCCTGCATGCGCTGGAGGAGATCGGGGATCGGCTCACCGGGAGCCCCCACCGGAACGTCGGAGAGCGGGCACGCGGTGTCGATCAGCCGGGTCGACTGGCGGAGGTGGGCCGGTACGTGGCGGATCCGGCCCATGGTGGTCACGCCCTGGAGTTCTCCGTCCGGCCTCACCAGAGGAAAGGTGCTGAATCGGTGGTTGGTGAGCTGGTTGTCGACCAGGTCGGCGACCGTGGTGGTCGAAAGGAACGTGGTCGGGTCGTGGGTCATGATGTCCCGGACGTAGACATCCGCCAGCGATGAGCGCATGACGACGTCGTTCTTTTCGGCACGGGCCGCCGTCAGCAAGAACCACCCGAGGAACACGAACCACAGGCCGAGGATGCTCACCGTGATGAACTCGAGGATCCCGAGCGCCACCAGGAGATAGCCGAACACCTCCCCGGCGTGCGCCGCCGAGGTCGCGGCGCGGACCCGGTCGCCGCTGCGGTGCCACAGGATGGCCCGCAACACACGACCGCCGTCGAGCGGCGCGGCGGGCATCAGGTTGAACGCACCCAGGAGGAGGTTGATCCACGCCAACCACCCGAAGGCGGTGCCCACCACCCCCTCGCCGCCGCCGGCAGCGTGGAGGAGCAGGCCGAAGACGCCGAAGACCCCGGCCAGCACGAAGCTGCTGATCGGCCCGACGATGGCAACGCGGAAGTCGGCTCCGGGCGTCAGGGCCTCGCTCTCCAGCTCGGACACCCCGCCGAACAGCCACAGGGTGATACGGCGGACACCGATTCCGTTCCGCCTGGCCACGACAGCGTGCGACACCTCGTGGGCGAGCAGGGAAGCGAAGAAGAGCACCGTGGTGGCGATTCCGGCGACCCAGTAGACGAGGACGGCTTCGTGCGGGTGGTCGGCGGGCAGGACCAGATCGGCCAATTCCCAGGCCAGAAGGAAGAAGATGGCGAGGATGCTCCAGTTGACGCCCACAGGGATGCCGGCGATTCTGCCGAGTCGAATGGTCTGGTTCATGGTCCTGTTCCTCGGGCTGTGGTCGCGGCCGTCCGTGCGGTCACCCCGCAGAACCAGCATGCCCGGCGAGCCGCCGGTGCCGGTAGGGCCGAATTGCTCATCCCGCTGGCGGTGCAGTCCGCTCCACCGGTTTCGGGGGCGTCCAGGTGGACGAACCCTGGAGGGGTTCTTCGGACCTGCGGCCCCGGGATCGTCGCCGGTGCCGGCACCGGCGCCGCTGCTGGCCCGGCAAGCCGGACACGGTTCCGGGCCGGGCTGTCGAACTTCACGAAGCGGAACCGGCCGGAGCGCGTGTGGTCGGCACCCTCACCGCAGACGGCGGACTCTCGCCCTCAGGTCCCGGCCGGCCCTCCGCCATCCGGACGGCCGATCCGTCTTGCGCATGGCCAACAGCCCGATGTCGACGGAGACATCGCCCCAATCCCGCACGACCTCCCGGTGGAACAGCTCGAGACCCACTGCGGCTCCCTCCTCGACGACGTTCTGAAGAGTGCCGTGCAGGGCCGGGTCCTCGACCTCTACGCCCAGGTTCCGATTCCAGAGGTCGTCCCCACCGCGTACCAGATCGATCGTGAGTACGACCAGACCGCCGGGACGGGTTCGGACGGCCATCTGGTTGAGCAACACACGTCGTTCTCCAGCGGGCACGTGCTCGATCACGCTGACCGAATACGCCCCGTGGTAGAGCGCCCCGGTCGGCACATCACTCAACTCGCCATTCCACGAGCGATGGGCCAGGCCGGCTGCTCCGTAGTCGAGGAAGTCCCACTCGTTCCAGTCGTCTGCGGGTGGCCACTCCCGTCGCCGGGGTGAGGGATCGACCGTATCGACGGTGAAACCTCGGCCGGTCAGGAAAGGGGCCAGCGGCGTGACTCCGGCGCCTACGTCGATCAGGCGGCTGCCCGGGGGGAGGTTGTCCGTGATCAAGCGGGCCACGACGGGGTACTCCCAAAGCCTCGGAGCATGATCGGGATAGAAGCGAGTGGTCTGCCACGCATGGAAACGCAGGGCCATGAGTGCCAGCGGATCTGGATGACGGTCAACCAGTGGGGCCAGGGTGGCGTGACCGTAGTCGCGCGGGTGCCGGCCGTCGGGGGGGCGGACGACAGCAACCATGGAGATGGCGCCCCATCGCCCGATCGGGTAGATCTCGGCTTCGGGCGCCGCCCGTCGGAGGGAGACCGAGACGGGCTCATGGAAATGGTTCCTGGGTCCGTGGTGGTCGGGGGCGCTCTCGTAGCCGGCCACAACGAGGCAGCGCAGCGATGAGTGCCACAGCTGCTCGACGAGATTCCGGTACGAGGCAGCATCCGACTGCAGGGGCAGGAGATCGAGGCAGACCGTGAGATCGGCCTCGATCGGGTGGTCGGTGATCGTGCCGAGGAAGTATTCGCCCTCGGCCCGGTTGGTCCGGGCCCGCATCAGCGCGTCGGTCGAGGAGGTGATGCCGACATACTTCTTGATGGGGAGCTCATAGGTCGATCCTCCGATGCCGCAGCCGACTTCGAGGACCGAATCGGGCTGCGCGATCGCCAGCAGCGAGGCCAGCAGGGCCCGCTGGTCGCTTCGGCGGCTGGCGTCGGCCTCCTGGTCGAGCTCGTCACGCCACAATCGGTACGACGCGTCCGGGGATGCTTCGGACCACACGGCGTCGATGGCACGGTTGGCCACCGCGATGCGCTCGTCGATCGGCTGGTTGCCGGTGGGACGAATTCTTCCTTCTTCGTCCACCTCCTGGTGGTAGTGGACGATCGCCGGCGCATCGGTTGCCGCGGGGATTCGCGTTGGGTCATGGGTCGGCGTGTTCCATCGTGCATCGAGCGGGACCGAGCCGACGCCCTCCGCGGCGAGGCCGAGCGACATCGCGACCTGGTCGATGTAGACCGACCACTGGTCCAGCAGTTCGATGCGGTCGAGGAGCCACGTGGCCCAGTGCGCCCAGGCGGTCGCCACCCTGGGTAGCAGCGGACCAGGGACCAGATAGAGGCCGCCGTTGTTGTTGCCGCCCAGGGTTCTGTCGTCCGAGCTCCACGGCAGCGACACGGTCGGGGGGACGGTGACCCCGGCCGAGGTGAAAATCTCGACCAGGACATCAAGCGGTGGCACTGGCGCGTCCACCGGCTTGCCGGCGATGGCGTCCGCGGGCAAAGCCAACTGCCGGGGATCCTCGAGGATGCCGAGGTCGGTGTCGCAGAGCGCGACCGTCCCGTCGACACGGTCCTCGGCAAGCCTTAGGGCCCCGGCGATCTTGTTGCAGTGCGGGGACCGGGCGTCGAAGCGATCAACCGGTCGCACCGTGACGCCCTGGACTCTGAGGTAGTCGAGGACGTCGGACGTATCCGACCCGACCACGTGCACGATGAGATCAGAAGGGTCGACTCCGGCTGCCACCGTGAGACAGGAGAACCAGCGGAGCGCATCGAGATGGAAGCGGGGATGCTCGTCGACCACACAGGACAGGGGGCTCATTGGCGGGCGTCGGTCCTCGCGCGGCCCGGCTCGCACAGCATCGATCAACGGTTGTGGAGCAGGCTGCGGCAGAGCGCCATGTTGCTCCCGGGCGGACGGGGCAGTTCGGCCACCGTGACGACCGGGAGCCCGGATCCGGTTCCGGACGAGGCGGGCGTCGTCTTCACGACGGCCGGGCCGTCCCCGGCGAGGTAGTGGTTGATCATGATCTCCCCCTCGTACCAGATCGCGACGATCGATTTGAGGTTGGGATCGGTCGTCACGGTGATCTGCAGTTGTTCGTGCAGCAGATTGGGCGTGACGGGGAAACGCCATCCGGTCGCCAGCGGCCAGGGGATCGACGTCCCGGAATCGACGATGTCAATGCGGGCGTATCCGGGGCCGTCCCGTTCGAGCACGAGCGTGCTGGGCCCGTAGGTCATCAAGGGGACCGGCTCCGTCAAAGAGTTCACCGGCTGGTTGAACGTGAACCCGATGACGTGGGTGAACGACGGGCTCTGCTCGACGGGCATCCAGGTGTAGTGCTCGAGCTGCTGGCCGGGCACGTCCACCATGCTGTTGCCCGTCGACATGTACAGGCCCGAGCAGGTGTCGGTGGCGAAGAGCTGGCCCGCCGGCGCCCAGTACGGCAGTGTCGAACCGACGTGCACACTGCCGGCCAGCGACTCGACGCTGAGTGTCCGTTGCGCGGTCACGTACCGCACATCCTGTGTCGTCGTCCACTGGGCCACCGGAAAGGCCGCGATAGCCACGTTCGCCGCAATGCAGTAGGCGGCCACGACGACCACCAGTCCCAAGCGCGCGACCCCTGGTCTTGCGAGATCTAGCTGTGAGTCGACGCCACACATCGACAAGACCTACGCCACTGGCAATGATGAAGAACGGCATCAGGTCGGCGATGTACCGCTCGGAGATGTACCCCCACAGCAGGACCCCGCCGGAACCGGCGGCGGCCCCGAGAAGGGCGAAGCGGACAAGGCGGAGCTGACCCAGTGCACGCGGTCGGAACGTGGTGATGGTGCCCCAGCAGCCGAGGAGGAACAGCAGGGGCGTCGTGGCGGTGAAACTCGCGGTCGGGTAGGTCTGGTCGAGCACCACACCGCCGAGCCACGCAGCGGGGGCCCCGGGCGGGGTGACGAAGGGGAAGAGACCGCTCACGCGGATCCCGAAAGGCTGGAGATAGGCCCACAGGGTGCTCGGAAGGAAGGCGAAGCTGAAGGCCTTGCCGCCGTTGGCAGCCAGGAAGTAGCGACGATGGGCGTTGACGGTGGCCCAGATCTGTTCGGCCATGGGCAGGCCCACCGGCAGCCCGAACTTGGCGTAGGTGACGAGGCAGCTGACCAGGAAGGGCACGATACCAGCCGCCAGAACGGGCCACGCCCAGCGGCGGTTCGTGTCCCGGCCTCGGCCTAGAGCGAACCAGCCGGCGACGAGGATGGCCGTGATCGTGCACGCGTAGCCGGTCGGAGCCCTGTCGAGGTTGGCGCAGAGGATGAGCACACCACTGGCGATGACCCCGCCCCGCGTCGGTCGTTCGAGCACGCCGAGCAGCGCAAAGAGGCTGCCGACGGTGAGGGGAACGCTCCAGGCGAAGTCCTCGTTGTAGACGAAGGGGGTGGCGGCCAGGAAGATGATGACCGAGCCCCCCATGATGGTCGCCATCAGCGCCCCGAATGCGGTCGCCTCAGACCGTCCAACCACGGCGTCGCCTCGCATGAGGATGCGGACTCTCCAGAGCATCAACGAGCTGAACAGGGCGGTGAGCAACCAGGCCAGCAGAATCGACGGGGCTGTCATCTTCCCGTCCAGGCTGCTGGTGACCAGGAGGAACGGCATGCGGATGATCGAGGGGAACAGGCCGAAGTAGGTGTAGTCGCGGCCATCGTGGACGAATGCCTCGATGCCCATTTTTCCGTTCGGGAGATAGAGATGGCCGTGGAAGATGGCACGAGCCTGGAGATCGTAGAAGTTGTCGTAGGGGACGCCCCGCAGGGGACTGACCGATCCGGACCAGAGGTCCCAGAGCAACCAGAGCAGGGGGGGGACAACGATGGCCGTGCCCACCAGCACGGCGATGGTGAACCGCCGCCGGCCCTGTTCGGCCGGAGAACGGGAGTCGACTCGGCCGCGGTCGAGGCTGACGGCGTCTTCGGCCAGGGGGTCGGGCTCCCTGGTGATCGTGACAGTGTCGACCACTATTCCCCGGGGCCCTTTCGCCGGAGCCGGTCACCAAACCGAAGGACCTTGCTGGCGGATTGGTCCGAGATCCCGAGGTGACGCTTCGCCCAGTCATAGGCGCGAAGCATCTGGGTGTCCGCGTAGATGGAGAGGCCGTGAAGGCCGTCTCCGGGCCGCGCCCGATACTCGGTCGAGCGGACATGGGGCTCGTCTTCGACACTGAAGTAGTACAGCGCCATGGATCGTCTGGCCACTCCGACGGGACAGCGCAGCGGGTCGGGATGACCGTGGAACGAGTCGACGTCGGTGGTGAAGATCAGCACGCGATTGCGCAACGGGCTGACCTTCTCGACGCAGCGCTTCATGTCCGCGCTCCACAACTCGAGGTCACCCCCATATTCGGGCTTCCAGTCCTCGTCGTTCAGATAGAGAAGGAGGTTGGCCCGTCGCTGCCACTTGTGGTTCCCAGGATGTACCGTGAAGTCAGCGTGGATGTTGAGGTAGCCGCCGGTCGTCGACTGGTGGAGGCCACCTCCCTCGAGCGTGGGATCGGCGAGAAGGTCGTCCACTCCGATCAGGCGGCCCACGAACTCGACGAACCTCGGCGAGTTGAGCTCTTTCAGGATCTGCTGGAGCGTCGGGCCCCAGGTCTCCGGATCGGTGTTGCTGAACTTCCGCTCGTTGGTGTGGAGGTAGTTGTTCCAGCGGTCGGGGTCGAGCGGAGGGAATTCCTCGATTGCCGCCGAAACCGCTGTGGGTTCGAGGAAGTGGTCGAGCACGATGTGCGGGTAGGGCGTGGCGGACTGGTAGGTGGCGCGCAGCCTGTCGAGGTCCGCCTCGAGGCGGCCCACGTCCACCACCGGCGCCTGCGTCTCATTTCTCGGCTCGGTCGTCATGCTGGCTCGATTCGCACTACCGACAGTGAATCCCGGTTTGCCGGCCAGGTGGGCGCGTGAGGGATCCCGTCTTGCGAAGTCAGCGTAACTGACGCCGCCCAACCGCTGGTCAGGGGCCCCGTTGTTCGGGCACGCCCCGGCATCCGAACCTCCCTGGAGCTCCACTGCGGGACCCACACCGCTCGACCCGGACCTTGGCCGTCTCGGCCACAGAGGTCCGGATCTCCCACTCTCGCGGTCACGACGCCCCCCCTTTTGCCGCTGCGATCACGCTGAAGGGCAACCGCCCCAAGCCCCAAGACTTTAGCCTGCCCGTCCGTCGGGTCGCGTCGTCGACATTGACGGTTGCTGGCCTCGGAACGGCCCACCCCTCCCCCCGGCCCGGGGGACGGTCGCCGAGCGCCCACGCCCTTCTGCCCCGTCAGCCCTCGACCCCGACCTCCGCGTCGGCGATCTCAGCGAACAGGCGGTTGAGGATGAGGAATTTTAGGAACCAGAGGATGCCGAATGCGGCCACGTTGGCCCCCACCACGAGCACGGTCCGAGCCAGATGGTGGAGGTGGTGTGCGTCTGCGAAATTGTGGGCCAGATCGGCCGTGATCAGGGCGAAGCCTATGCCGGTGAAGGACATGACCCAGAACGGGAGTATCTCCCGCCAGATGTGCGACCGGCCGCTCTTCCCCCACACCCACCTCCGGTTGAGGATGTAGGACGGGATGCCGGCCATCACATTGGCGAACAGGGTGCTCAGCACCTCGGTCCACAACCGGAGCACCCCGTAGACGATGGTCAGGATGACCAACGAGGTCAGTGCGGAGATGATCGAGACCATCGTGTATCGGATGACCTTGAGCCCCTCGGGGGTACGGCAGAAGCGCCAGAATCGTGCCAGGGCCTCGTTCACCGGAGTCAGGCTACCCGTTCGAAATGGCCAGGCACCGGTTGGCGTCCGCCAGCGGTGAACGAAGGCGGAGCTGGGGGCCACCGTCCTCCGACGATCGTCGTGGTCGGCCGGTCACGACAGGACCCCCCACAGGGTCGGGAGATGGACCACGACCTCCTCGGGTGAGGAACCCGTGACCTGGATGATCATGCGGGGGTCGGACCCGAGGTGGAAATACGGAATTCTCCGCAGCTTGCCCTTGGCGCCCGCGACGAAGACCGAGGAGTACGCATTGAACGTGACCGGAAGGGCCAGCCTGGTCGCCGCTCTGCACGCAACCGTGAATGTGAGCTGCAATGTCTCGAGCGGGGCATGGGTCGGCACGGACACGGTGCAGGGTGTGCGGGTCAGCGAACCTGCACCATCTTGAACCTGGTGGAGGCGCGCGTAGAGCGGGCCGTCGCTGTAGAGCTCATGGCCGTCAGCCGCGAAGACCTTGGGGAGGTATTCGAGGAAGAGAATACCGTTGAAGCTCAAGATCCCCTCGTAGGTGCGAAAATCGATGTGGCTCGGAAGCTCGGACAACGCGGCGCTCGGAAACTGGTCCCGTCCGGCCAGCAGCTCATAGTGGGTGGTCCATGTCGAGGTGAGAGGGGAGAGCAGGACGATCGACAGCAACCAGGCCCCAATGCCCAGCCTCGGGAGGATCGAGGTCGGATAGGCACGAATGATGACGTTTCCGATGACCACCACCAGCACGACGCCGATCGGAATGATGAAGCACAGCATCCGATTGGGGAAGTCGATGACCTCCAGTGGCGCCAGGAATCGGTACACCCCGAGGAAGATCCGAAGCTGCAGGAGCATGTAGATGGCGCCACTCAGCAGCAGGAAGGCGATCGACGGAAGGTCCATGACGCGGGCGAGGTCCGCTCGCCCCGGTCTTCCGGTGACCAGCCGGACGGCGACGACACCGAGGAGGGCGAGAACGACCGGTATCCAGATGGCGAAGTCGATCTGGAGGTCGAGGTGTGGGCTGTCCGAAAGCCACCTGTACGAACCGTTGTAGAAGTACGACCAGAACGTGACGAAATTCTGCGACACCGTATCGTGGTGGGTGACCTTGGATGCGGGGTCGTAGTACTCAGAGAACCTCAGTTCGGCAACAAGCGTGGGTGCGAGCAACACCAGCGCGCCGGTGACGACAACCGCCAGGCGAGCCCCGATCCGGCGGAGTCCCCGCCACCCGGCAACAGCGAGGAACGTCGCCAGGGCCATCGCCAGGGTGAAGATGGAGATGAGCCCGATGGCGCTGTGGGCATCCACGAGCAGGGGCACGATGACGATCAACAGAAGGGACACTCGCCGGTTCTTTACCAGGTTGAGGCACCAGAAGAGCAGCCAGGGAACGATCATCATGGCCGAGAACTCGGCGAGGTCGCCGCGCACGAGCCAGTCGGTGAAGACGTAGTTGGTGAAGAGGAAGCCAAGCGACCCGACGACGCACAGCAGCCGGCTGTCCGTGACCATCCCGAGAGCACGCCGCATGCCGTACGCGCCGACGACCAGAAAGACGGCGATGGTCAGGACCAGGGTCGGCTTCATCGATCCACCGAGGAGTATGTAGATGAACCCCGACACGTAGAAGAACGCCTTTTGGTAGTAGAGCAGGACGGGAGTGCCGAGACCGAGTCCGTCGCTGCTCGACCAGACGGGGAAGAGGTCGAGATGTCGGAAGTGGGCTGCGTACAGTTGAACGAGAATGAGTTGGTTGTAGAAGGCTTGGCCAATGGGCCATCCGGAACGACGACCGACGACCGAGAGGATCAGCGCGGCGGCGGCCACCACAAGCACCGCGTAGACCGTCTCGAAGAGCCACCTCCGACCGAGTATCCCCCGGGACGGGGATGGTCCGTCCGACTCTGGTCGGTGCACAGAATCGTCCTCGGATGCAGGGATTCGCGATTCCTCCGCCACCCCCCCGGGCCCCGGTCGCATATGGGGTGAGGCTACTGGTTGCCCTTTCCGCCTTCAACGGTCGGCGTCGGGACCGTGCCACCGCGGGCCCGGGGCCCGCCCGACGATCAACCGGTCTGATGGTCGGAGGGGTGCTCCGAGAGTGGGGTCCTCATCGGGACGTAGACGTGAGATTGTAGACCGTCTGGCCGTCGATGGTGGTGGCCCGGTAGTGGGATTCCACCCAGCTGGTGATGGCGGCGTCGCTGTTCGCGTTCCGACCCGGTCCCCCTCCACCGGTGCCCGAGGCGATGAAGTAGTGGATCTCCCCTCTGGTCACATAGGACTCGAAGGTGGCGAGTGAGATGTTCCCGCCCTGGCCGTTAAACCCGCCGATGGCCATGACCGCCTCGCCGCTGGCCAGTTCCAGAGAGGCAGCCGACTGCGAGCCGAAGGTGGCAGCCACCCACCGGTACGACGACGCATCCCTCGTCAGTTGCGACGCCAGGGCCGAGGAGACGTTGGTCCCTCCACCCGCCCCGCCGCCGCTCCCGAATCCGGCCGGGGTGCCGCTCGAACCCGTCCGGACCGGGCCGGCGCCGCCGGCGGTGCCGGGGGGAAACGCTGATCCCGTGCCCCCTCCCGCGACCCCGCGCCCGCCCGAGGCACCGCCGGAGAAGCCTGGAGGTGCGCCCGACCCTCCGGTGGCGGCACCGCCGGTGGGCGCCGTGCCGACGGGTGCAGAACCGGTGCCACCCGACCCTCCGGGGAGGCCCCCGCCGGACCCGCCACCCGGGCCACCCTGGCCTCCGGTGGAGACGGTCAGCGCGGGACCGGCCGAGGGGAGACTGCCGGTGTGGGCGGAGCCGAGGGTGGTGGCGGTGTAGGCCACGGGCCCGCTGAGGCAGGCCACCAACCCGAGGACGACCATGGCCACGTCGAGGCGACGGCCGACCCGTCCCAGGTACGGGGCGGCCACCAACGACCCGGCCGAGCCGAGGGCGGACACGACGATGACCGGGTACAGCCAGGTGTCGTATCCGGCGCTGCGGCTGAGGAGCTCGAGGGCCAGGGCGCCCGTGCCCAGGATGGTCCCGGCGCCGAGGATCCGGACGACCAGATGGTGGCGCTGCTCCCACAGCAGCGCCGCACCCATGCCGACAAGGGCGGCGATGGCCGGGGCCAGGGCGACCGTGTAGTAGGTGTGGATCACTCCGCTGCTCAGGCTGAACACCGCACCGGTGACGAGCAGCCACCCACCCCACAGCAGAAGAGCGGCCCGGGTCCGGTCGGCTCGGGGAGCCTTCCCGCGCCACACGACGCCGGCCACGAGGGTGACCAGGGCAGCGGGGATGAGCCACGCGGCCTGGCCGCCCATCA
Organism: uncultured Acidimicrobiales bacterium; assembly: GCA_963725395.1. Lineage (GTDB taxonomy): Bacteria > Actinomycetota > Acidimicrobiia > Acidimicrobiales > RAAP-2 > Bog-756. The sequence continues at coordinate 119,965 of CAVRYH010000012.1, forward strand.
GGTCGTTGAACAGGCGGAAGACGCCGGTGGGCCCGCTGAAGTTGGCGCCGCCACCCGCCGAGCCACCGGTCAGCCGGTCGACCCCGTTGTATCCGAAGATCAGGTTGAGGATGCTGTTGTCCGGGGAGCCGTCGATGAGCGGACGGGCCGATACCGGCCACAGCGCAACCGCCGCCACCCACCAGCCGGCGGCCACGGCGACGGCCAGGCCGGACAGGAGCAGCTGCCACACCCTCCGGCCGAGGGAGGTCGGTGCGGCCAGCAGGTAGACCCCGGCGAAGGCCGGAACCACTGTGAAGGACTGAAGCATCTTGGCCAGGAACGCCGCGCCGACCAGGGCTCCGGTGGCGAGGATCCACCGGGTTCCGGCCTTTTCCAGGGCCCGGATGAGGGTGTACGCGGCAGCGGTGAGGAGCAACACCATGAACGCGTCCGGGTTGTTGAAGCGGAACATCAGCGCAGCCACCGGCGTGGTGGCCAGCACCGCTCCGGCGATCAGCCCGGCCGGCGCCCCGAACCAACGCTTGACCGCGGCGTAGACCAGGGCCACGGCGGCGACACCTTCGAGCACTTCGGGCATCAGCATGCTCCAGGAGCTGAACCCGAAGATCCGGCCCGAGAGCTCCATGATCCAGAGCGATCCCGGTGACTTGTCCACGGTGATGAAGTTGGAGGAGTCGAGCGAGCCGAAGAAGAACGCCTTCCAGCTCTTGGTCCCGGCCTGGACGGCCGCCGCGTAGAAGCTGTTGGCGTACCCCGAATCGGTCAGGTTCCAGAGGTAGGCGGCGGCGGTGGCCACTAACAGGGCGATGAAGGCCGGCAGTACCCACCGAGGCGTGGGTCGGTCGGCGCGGTCGGATCGGTCGGCGTGGCCCACCGGCTCGGTGGGCACCGGTGGGAGGACGGGGGTTGTCGTCCCCGGCTCGAGCGTCTCCGGCGGTTCGATCGTCGTGGTCATGGGGACAGCGTCGACCACATCGCTGTGGACCGGCTGTGGGTCCGCTGGCCGGTCGGTGCGAATCGCCGTCCGGTTCCGTGTGCTCTTTGCCCCGACGGCTGGGCATTGACACCCGGATGATCACGGCGACACCGCGGCGACGTAGAACCGGGAGCGCCACACCGTCGGATGGCAAGGCCGGGCTGCACTTCTTCGAGCCTGGGTGGATCATCGACCTCCTGACCTGCGCATTACGAGTGCGAAAGAGATTTGCAGGCCTTGGTTCGAAGATGCCGAGTCCTCGGGGCTGGGCTTGCCGATGATGTCGGATTCCAAGCTTTGGAGCTCGACACCTGGCTCAACTCGCCCGATGGCGCCCTGATCGCCAACGCGGTGGGACAAGTGCTGTCGCCAGGATTCAGGCCCGACTACCAACTGGTAGTTGATGGTCTCAGATTTGCAGCGAACCATCAGCGCGTGGCCGGATGGCAAAGGGCGGTCGGAGTTGTAGTCCTCACCCTTCTGGGATGCGGCCTCTGGTTCTCAGGTAGGGATTGATTCGCGACCCACGGGGTCGTGTCCTAGAACGGATATCCGTCCTCGTCGGCAGCGGCCCTCCGGTCGGGGAGACGGGTCGCGCCGCGTGGCCTGCCTTCTTCAACAGGGTCCGCGTGGGCAACGCCGCTGCGGCTGTGGAGGGGTGCCGGATTGCCCAGCCGGAGACGGTGAGCCGACCTGTATGCCAGGTTCATCGACGTTCTCGTTCGAGGGATGTTGGACCTCGACCCGACCATGTCAGCTAGCCGGCGGGTAGCTATTCCGAACAGGGCCTTCGGTCCGCTCCGTGAGGTCGTCGATGAACTGAGAACATATGTCAGCGAATTCGAGGGGATCCATTTCACCTGCCGTGGGACTACCGCTGACGATCAGGGATCGCAACCGTGGGGACTGTCTCGACCACCCACGACATCGTCTGGATCGTCCTCGCCGCACTGTTGGTCGTCCGGATCGCTATCGGTGTGGCAAGGAAGGACCGGCGACGGTCCGCGGGAACGCCACCCCCTGCGGCGAATCCTACGGCGGCGCCGTCAGCTCTGAATGCCATCCGGCCGGTGGCCGCACCGACCTCGACGGATCGCTCCGTGCTCCTTGAGGTGCGCGGCCTCACCGTGGCTTACGGACCTAAGGTGGCAGTCGACGAGGTGAACTTCGACATCCAGGCATTCGGGCGTCTCCTCTACATCGGGCTGGTCGTGCTTGGTCTCTTCGGCGCTTCTGGCGAACTGGGCGGGTTCTGGGACACGGTGTCGAAGTGGACCCCTGTCGGAGCACTGATGCAGGTGTTCGCCGGCGTGGTCGGGACCTTCGACACCCAGGACTGGCTGTCCCTCCTCGCCTGTGGCGGCTACGTGGTCGTCCTCACCACACTTGGCATCTACTGGTTCCGGTTCGATGTCCAGTGGCCCTTATAGCTCGTGACAGGTTCGCAACGAAATGGCGGGACTGCACCCCGCAGCGTTAGATGTCACTTCTCCGAGGATGACAGCGTGCTGTACGGGGGCTATTCGTATTCGTCGCTGTGGTTCGTCATATTGATCACATTGCCATCGGGGGCGCGAACAAAGAATCGGCGCAGCCCCCACGGCTCCGTTGTCAGCTGGTGGACGATCTCAAATCCTCGTCGTTTGGCCTCCTCGTGCGCCACTTCAATGTCGGAGCCGACGAAAACCGAGACATCTGAGTCTTCGGGTGCAGTGGCATCGCGGGTAACAAGCTGGACTCGCTCGCGATATTGCTGCCCAATAGGGCATCCGGGGCATCGACCATGAAAGAGGCCGTCAACCGCTCGCTCGAATCGGTCGTGCTGGCTGCTCGCCGTCGCAGTCATGCCGATCGGCTGGGAGCGACGGCCGGACTCGACCTGGATGATGCCTCGGTGATGTCGGGCGCGTGGCGCTGAACGCCCGCTATCTGGCCGACAAGAGCGCGCTCGCACGCTTCCCGAATCCGGCCGTGGAGGCGCGACTCCGGCCACTCCTCGAAGAGGGTCGGATCGCCACCTGTGCAATCGTCGACCTGGAGGTGCTGTACTCCAGCCGGAGACTTGCTCACTACGAGGCGGTGCTCCTCGAACGTCGCAGCCTCGACAGCGCCCCGATCACGCCAGAGGTACTCGACCTAGCTATCGACCTCCAACACGAGCTGGCCAAGCGAGGACGGCACCGGCTGGCCATCCCCGAGGTCATCATCTCGGCAGCCGCCCGGGCGGCCGGACTCATTGTCCTCCACTACGATGCCGACTTCGAACGAGTCGGGGCAGTCGGTGGCGCCGACTAGGAGTGGGTCGCCCCCAGAGGCAGCCTCTGAGACGAGTCTGCGACCAATCGGCGTGCGGCTCGGCGCGATGAGCAGCCTGAACTGGAGCCTGGGAGGAGAATCGAACTCCTGACCTACGCATTACGAGTGCGTTGCTCTACCGACTGAGCTACCCAGGCGCGGAGGGACACGCTATCCGAACCGGAGCAACCGCTCGGTTCCGTGGTCCTCCACGGCGGTCGACGGGGGCTAAGGCTGGACGACGACCGGCGAGCTCGGACAACCGCCGTACCGGGACCCGGAACGGGGCCCGTCCCACCGGGACCTGAAACGGCACCGTGCTCGGCCCGACGAGGAGGGGACGCCGGGCAGAGTTGGCGCGCGATTCAGTCGAGCATGCCGGAGAGCTCGACCATCAGCGCGTCCATCAGGAGCGCCTCGTTGGCGTTCCTCCCGAGCGCCAGCGATGCGTCGCGGATGGCCTCCACCTGGTGGACCGCCCTCCGCGCCTCGGCACCCACGCCGTGCCCGCTCACGCCACCCTCTGCACCGGCTGCGGCGATGAGGCGGTCACGGAACGACTCGGCCAGGACTGCGAGCCCGAAGCGCAAATCGTCGGTACGCCAGCGGCGCTCCTCCCGCTTCTGGGCGTCCTCCACCTGCTTCCGACCGGGGATCCCTTTGGCTCCCACCAGGTCGGCCTGCTCGGCGAGGGCCGCGAGCTCCCGCGCGTGGCGCTCGCGCAGCGGGGCCAGGGCCTCGTCGGCCGAGGACAGCAGTTCGGCGGCCACTTCGGCGGCCACGGCTCCCGTGCCGTCGAGCCGGGTGGATACGGACCTCCACTGTTGCTGGCGGGCGGCGAAGCCGGGGTCGGCGATGAGGAGCCGGGCCCGGTCGAGCCTCCCACCCGACGCCTGGGCGACCGAGTCGGCGTGCTCCGGATCGACACCCCGCTCCACCAGCCACGCGACGACATCGCGACGCGACACCGGCCCGAAGGGGACCTTGACGCACCGGCTGGCGATGGTGGCGAGGTCGGGCGTCATCTCGTCCGCCAACAGGATGAAGATGGTGGCCGGTGGTGGCTCCTCCACCGTCTTCAAGAGGGCCGGCGCCGATTTGGCGGCCAGGTGGACGTCGGCGACCATCAGCACCTGGCGGGCCGCCTCCAGGGGACGGCGCTGGGCCCGGGTGACGATCGACCTGGCCTCGTCCACGTCGAGTGAGGCGCCAGTACGCTCCACCACCACGAGATCGGGATGGGTCCCGGCGAGCGCCCGGCGGCACGTGTTGCACCGACCACACCCTCCGTCAGGACACAGCAGGGCGGCGGCCAGGCCCCGCGCCGCCGCCCTCTTTCCGGAGCCCGGCGGGCCGTGGAGGAGATAGGCATGGACCGGTCGGCGGGACGCGGCCATCAGCTGGGCCACCGCCCCGGGTTGGCCGACGACCTCCTCGAACAACAGCGGGCTCGGCATCGCCTGCGTCCCGGTCGAGGTGTCTGAGGACTCCGCCCCGGTCGACCCGGGCCCGGAGCGACTAGCTCCCACCGTCGGCCCCCACGTCGATCCACGGGTCCCGTCCCGCAGACCGACCGAGGAGCTGGTGCACCCCGGCCCACACCGAGGCGGCCACCTCTTCGATGGTTGCGGTCCCGTCCACCACCAGCCACCGGGAGGACGTCTCGGCGGCCAGGTGCCGGTAGCCGTCGGCGACCCGCTGGTGGAACTCGCTGCCCTGGCGCTCGAACCGGTCGCCGTCGTCACCCCGGCGCCGGGCTCTCGCCTCTCCCACCGGGACATCCACCAGCACCGTGAGATCGGGGCGCAGCCCACCTGTGGCCCACTCGACCAGCGTGGACAGCTCGGCCAGGGCCATGCGCCGCCCGTACCCCTGGTAGGCGAGCGTGGAGGCCGAGAACCGGTCGGTGACCACCCAGCGGCCCTCCGCCAGGGCCGGGTGGATCACCTCGGCGACATGCTGGGCCCGGTCGGCGGCCATCAGGAGCGCCTCGGACCGCCCGTCGACAGGAGGCTCGTCCCGGTCGAGCAGCAGGGCCCGCAGTGCGCCGCCCAGCCCTGTCGCACCCGGCTCGAAGGTGAGGACGGCGCCCAGCCGATCGGCGAGGAGACGCGCCTGGGTCGTCTTCCCACAGCCGTCGATGCCCTCGAACGCGATGAGGCCACCCCTACCCTGTGGACCACCGGTCACTCGGGACTACTGGTCCTCTTCACCGCGGTCTTCTTCGTCGCGGCCTTCTTCGCCGGTGCCTTCTTCTTGGCCGTCACCTTCTTCGTCCCCGCCTTCTTGGCCGGTGCCTTCCTGCCTCCCGACTTCTTACGGGTCGAGGGTCCGGCGGCCCGGCGCTCGGCCAGGAGCTCGGAGGCACGTTCCGCGGTCAGGCTCTCGACGTCATCCCCCCGGCGCAGCGAGGCGTTGGTCGTCCCGTCGGTGACATAGGGTCCGAACCGGCCGTCCTTGACCACCATGGTCAGCCCGGTTTCGGGGTCGTTGCCCATCTCGCGCAACGGGCCCTTGGCCGTGCGGTTCCCCCGGGTCTTCGGCTGGGCGAAGAGGGCGACGGCCTCGTCGACGGTGACCGTGAGGATCTGATCCTCGGTGAGCAGACTGCGGGTGTCGCTGCCCCTCTTCAGGTACGGCCCGAACTTGCCGTTGTGGGCGACGATCTCCTCGCCGGTGGCCGGGTCGCTGCCCACCACGCGGGGGATGCGCAGGAGTTCGAGGGCCTGCTCCAGGGTGAGGGTGGCCGGGGACATGGAGGCGAACAGGGAGGACGTCCGGGGCTTGGGGCCCCCCTCGACCAGCTCTCCCAACTGCACATAGGGCCCGAACCGTCCCGCTCTCACCTGCACCGGTTGGCCCGTCTCGGGGTCCTCGCCCAGGACCCGGTCGGACGAGGGCGCCTCGAGGAGCTCCTCGGCGCGCTCCACTGTGAGCTCGTCGGGGGCCAGGTCCTCGGGGATGGACACCCGGTCCTCGCCGCGTTGCAGGTACGGGCCGTACCGGCCCACCCGGGCCACGATGTCCTGACCGTCGGACCCCACTCCGATGGGGATGGAGTTGATCTCCCGGGCGTCGATCTCGCCCAGGTATGTGCTCACCTCGCGCTTGAGGCCGAGGGCGCGGACGTGGCCCGCCACCGGGGTGCCGCCGGATCCCCCGGTCTTCGCGGTCCCGTTCCCGTTGGCCGTGCCGTGGTCGACCGAGGAACCGTTCCCGTTGGTCGGTGCCGGACCCACCGCCCCGGTGTCGGCCGCCCCGAAGTAGAACCGGGTCAACCAGGGCAACGACTCCTCGTTCCCGGCGGCGATGGCGTCGAGGTCGTCCTCCATCGACGCGGTAAACCCGTAGTCGACCAGATCGGCGAAGTACCGCTCGAGCAGGCCGACCACGGCGAAGGCGGTGAAGGAGGGAACGAGCGCGGTTCCCTTCTTCCACACGTAGCCGCGGTCGAGGATGGTGGCGATGACGCTGGCATAGGTCGAGGGCCGTCCCACCCCGAGCTCCTCCATGGCCTTGACCAGTGAGGCCTCGGTGTAGCGGGCGGGAGGTTGGGTGGCGTGCGATCCCGGTTCGAGCTCGTCCACCGACAGCGGGTCACCCTCGTCCACGGGGGGCAGATGGACCTCGCGGTCGGCCAACTCGGCCTCGGGATCGTCCTCGCCCTCCACATAGGCCCGCAGATAGCCGGGGAACTGGATCACCTTGCCCGACGCCGAGAACTCCGCCTCGCGCCCCCCGACCCCCTCGGGCCCGCCGGCCGTGCCGACCAGGCGGACCTGGGCGCTCGTGCCGGTGGCGTCGGCCATCTGGGAGGCGACCGTCCGCTTCCAGATGAGGTCGTAGAGCCGGAACTCGTCGCCCGACAGCGAGCGCGCCGCCTCGTCCGGGGTGCGGAACGACTCCCCCGCGGGCCGGATGGCCTCGTGGGCCTCCTGGGCGTTCTTCACCTTGCGTTCGTAGCGTCGGGGCTGGCCGGGCACGTACTCGGGGCCGTAGAGGGCGGCGGCCTGGGACCGGGCGGCGTCGAGGGCCTGGCTCGACAGGGTGGTCGAGTCGGTGCGCATGTAGGTGATCCACCCGTCCTCGTACAGGCGCTGGGCGACCTGCATGGCCCGCTTGGAGCTGAAGCGCAGCTTGCGGCCGGCCTCCTGCTGCAGGGTGGAGGTCATGAACGGGGCCGACGGCGAGCGCCGGAAGGGCTTGTGGGTGACGGACCTCACCGTGAACGGCACGCCCGACAGGCCGGCGGCCAACGACCGGGCCTCCTCCTCCCCGAGGACCACGACAGGCCCGGACGCGGCCAGGGACCCCGAGTCGTCGAAGTCGCGGCCCGAGGCCAGGCCCACGCCGTCCAACGACACCAGCGATGCAGTGAAGGACCGCGTGTTCCCCCCGGCTCCCGACGAGTCGGCACCGGCCGTCGTGAACGTCCCGTCGATGCCCCACCACCCTGCCGAGCGGAAGCCCATCCGCGCCCGTTCCCGCTCGACCACCATCCGGGTGGCCACACTCTGGACGCGGCCGGCGGACAGCCGGGGCATGATCTTCTTCCACAGGACCGGGGACACCTCATAGCCGTAGAGGCGGTCGAGGATCCGCCGCGCCTCCTGGGCGTCGACCAGTCGGCGGTCGAGGTCACGCCACTCGGTGACGGCCCGCTCGATGGCCGGCCGGGTGATCTCGTGGAACACCATCCTCTTGACCGGGACCCGCGGGGCCAGCACCTCGAGCAGGTGCCAGGCGATGGACTCGCCCTCGCGGTCCTCGTCAGAGGCCAGATAGACCTCGCTCGCCTGCTTGACGAGCTGCTTCAACTTGGCCACCTGGGACTTCTTCTCCGTCGAGACCACATAGAGCGGCTTGAACCCGTTGTCCACGTCCACGCCGAGCCGCGACCAGGGCTCGCCCTTGAACGCGGCCGGCACCTCGTCGGCGCGGCGGGGGAGGTCGCGGATGTGGCCGATCGAGGACTCGACCACATAGCCCGGCCCGAGCAGTCCGGCGATGGTCTTGGCCTTGGCCGGCGATTCCACGATGACCAGGGGCTTGGCCCCCGACCGGGGCCGCGTGCCCCCGGCGGCGCCGTCGTCGGCGCCGCTGTCCGCGGTGGTCTCTGTCAGGTCGGTGGGTGGCATGGCTGTGGGCCCAGGGTGAACGGTGGAACGATCCCTTGTCAACCCCGGGCCCCGCTCCTGGGCCCCTCAACACCCCTCTGAGCTGGGTATTCAGTCGTGGGAGGATTCCATGGCCACGGTGGCGGCCTCGTCGAGGGCCGCCTCCTCGCCGGCTGGGAGCTCGGCATCCATGGAACCGGTCTTGCGCTTGGAGAAGGCGATGGCCACGAGCAGGATGACGAGGGAGACCCCGGCGATGGCCAGGCGGGCACCGGTATGGGTGCGCAGCGTGATCACCGCGGGCAGGATCAGCAGGGAGACCAGGTTCATGACCTTGATCAGCGGGTTGAGGGCGGGGCCGGCGGTGTCCTTGAACGGGTCACCGATGGTGTCGCCGATGACCGCCGCCTTGTGGGCCTCGGATCCCTTGCCCCCCTCGTGGCCGTCCTCGATGTACTTCTTGGCGTTGTCCCAGGCCCCACCGGAGTTGGACAGGAAGTTGGCCATGAGCTGACCGGTGAGGATGGCGCCCACGAGAAACGCACCGAGGGCGAAGTAGTTGATCCCGAAGCCGACGATCACCGGGCTGAGCACGGCGAGGAGGGCCGGGGTGGCCAGCTCCCGCTGGGCCGCCGTGGTGCAGATGGCGATGACCTTCCCGTACTCGGGCTTCTCGGTGTAGTCCATGATGCCCGGGTGCTCCCGGAACTGTCGGCGCACCTCTTGGACCACGGTGCCGGCCGATCGGCCGACGGCCCGGATGGCCAGTGCGGAGAAGATGAAGGCGATCGACCCGCCGATCAGGATGCCGATGAACGTCGTCGGGTGGGAGACGTTGATCGAGGTGGCCGGCAGGTTGAACAGGGCGTTGCCCAACTGCGGGAGCTTGAGCTGCTGGCCGATCGTCTCGATGAACGAGGCGAACAGGGCCACCGAGGCGATGACGGCCGAGCCGATGGCCACCCCCTTTGTGACGGCCTTGGTGGTGTTGCCCACGGCGTCGAGGCTGACCATGACCCGCTCCGCGTCGCCGGTGAACTCGCCGGACATCTCGGCCACGCCGGCGGCGTTGTCGGACACCGGGCCGAAGCTGTCCTCGGAGACGATCATGCCGGCCGTGGACAGCAGGCCGATACCGGTCAGCGCCACCAGGTACAAGGTGAGCTCGATGTTGCCGCCGCCGAGCCCGATGGACACGGCGATGGCGAGGACGATGGCCATGATGGCCCACACGGACGACTCGAGGCCGAGGGCGATGCCCGCCAGGGTCAGCGTCGCCGGTCCGGTGCGGGCCGTTTCGGCCACCTCCCTCACCGGGCCGCGCTCGGTGGAGGTGAAGTGCTCGGTGATCTGGCTGGCCACCAGCATGAGGACCACGCCGGTGAGTACGGCGTAGAACGCCTTCCAGTAGTGCAGGTAGGCGCCGGCCACGACGGCCGATCCGGCGATGGTGAGGATGGCCGCCGTCCATACCCCCCGGTTGATCGGCGCCATGGCATTCTTGTCGTTCTGGCTGGCGCGCACCACGAACACCCCGATAATGGTGGCGAGGATGCCGATGGCCGGGATGGCGATGGGGAAGATCACCGTCTTGGCCGCGTCCGTGTTGCGGCCGATGGAGGAGAACGCCGTGACGCCGAGGATGATGGCGGCGATGATGGTGATGACGTAGGACTCGAAGAGGTCGGCGGCCATGCCGGCGCAGTCACCCACGTTGTCGCCCACGTTGTCGGCGATGGTGGCGGCATTGCGGGGATCGTCCTCGGGGATTCCGGCCTCGACCTTGCCCACCAGGTCGGCGCCCACGTCGGCCGCCTTGGTGAAGATGCCACCGCCGACCCGCATGAACAGGGCCAACAAGGAGGCGCCGAACCCGAAGCCGATCAGCACCGAGGTGGCGGTGTTCTGGAAGATCAGCACGATGACCGTGGCGCCGAGCAGACCGAGGCCGACGCACAGCAGGCCGGTGATGGCGCCGGTGCGGTAGGCCACCTTGAGGGCGGGGGCCATCTTGCCCTCCCGGGCCGCTGCCGCGGTGCGGACGTTGCCCCGCACGGCCAGGCTCATCCCGATGAACCCGGTGAGGCCCGAGCACAGGGCGCCGGCCAGGAAGCAGATCACCCGGTAGATGCCGGCCTGGGCGAAGGTGAGGTCGACCACCGTCTGGCGGGTCACCACCAGGGCCCCGCCGATGAGGGTGACGTGGGTCACCGTGTGGGTCACCTTGGTGGCGGTGAAGAAGATGAGGACGGCCAGGGGGACGATGATGATCCCGATGGTCCGGAACTGCCGGGCCAGGAAGGCCTCCGCACCCTCTTGGATGGCCTTGGCGATGTCCTTCATGGTGGCGGTGCCCTGGTCGGCGGCGAGCACGCCCCGCACGAGCAGGAGGGCCACGGCGATGGACGCCAGCGCACAGACCAACGCGAAGTACAGCCAGAGCTTCTCGCTGCTGTGGAGCGTGAAGATCTGGTAACCCCCTTCAGCCAGGAGGTGGGTCATCGGTGAGGCTCCCTTCGGTGTAGGCCGTCGTCACGGTCGTAACGATCACGGTCTGCGAACTGTTCGGCTCCGACAGCCGCGATCGCCAGGAGAAACGAAGCGGCGTTTCCCCCGAGCGGATTCACGGCGGCTTTGCCGTGCGCCGAGGCGCGCCACGCTGGCACGCGCAACCCGGCAACGGGGGCAGAACATACCGACAAATGGGGCCGATGAGCAAGGAAGCCCCCGGGTCGGTGGGCCCGAGCCCCCGACCTGGGGGTCGGGTCCGGAGCGGTCATGTCGGTTCGACCCCGGCCTCCGGGCCGGCGATGAGCTCGTAGTCCGGGTTGAGGATGGCCTGGCGGCGGGCCCAGTCCCCGACCATGCCCTCCACGACCAGGCGGGCCCCGGGCTGGATCCCGGGGATCCGCCGGCGCCCCTGGAACACCAGCAGCAACTTTCCGGAGTCGTCGACGAGGACGCACTCCAGATTCGAGGTGCCCGCCCGCGGCTGCACCCGCACCGACCTGACCCGACCGGCGACCCGCACCCGCTTCCTCCACTGGGCGTCGCCGATCGGGGTGGTCCCCCGCGCCCGCTCCCCGAAGGCCAGCCGGTCGAACGACGCCTTGGCCGCGGCCTCCTTGCCGGCGGCGCGGTCGGCGGACCGGACGGATCTCCCCGCGGGGCGGGCGCTCCGGCCGGGACCGGCTTCCGGCGCCACTCGCGTCGGCGGGAGAACCAACCCCCGGTCAGTTGATAGGGGACGACGGTGGCGTTGACATGGTTCAGCTGGCCCACGGCGTCGGCGATGTGGTCGGCCGTGGCGTCGTGGAGGACGCGCTGCCACCCGGCGGCGAAGCCCCGACGGGGAAGCAGGATGGTCAGTTCGGTCTCCTGGTCGGCGACCGTCTCGGCTGCGAGCTCGAGGGCGGCCCGGGTGAGCCGGCGGTCCTCGCACTCCTCGATGTCGAGGGGGAGCCTCGACAGCCCGAGGCGCCGCCAGTCGTCCTCCAGCTTGACCGACTCCTTGGCGTCCAACACGAAATGGACGGCTCGCAGCTCGTCGGGGTGGAGCGTGCGCGCGTACTGGAGTGCCCGGGCGGTCGCCATGTCGAGCTGGTCCACCAGCACGACCACCACGTGCCGGTTGAGCACCGGCGCCTCGGCCGCCTCGGCCGCCCCCACCTCCAGCTGGCTCTCCTCGTCCACGTACTGGCGGTGCAGACGGACGAGTCCGAAGAACATGATGGGCCCGACGATCACGACCACCCAGGCGCCCTCGGTGAACTTCACCGTGGCGAAGATGAGGACGATGAGGGCGGTGAGGAACGCCGAGAAGCCGTTGACCACGACGCCGCGTCGCCAGTGCGCTCCGCGGTTGTCGAGATTGTGCTTGACCATCCCCGCCCCGGCCATGGCGAAGCCGGTGAACACGCCGATGGCGTACAGCGCCACCAGGCTCGACACCTGGGCCCCGGTAGCCACCAGCAGCAAGATGGCCACCACGGTGAGCACGATGATGCCGTTGGAGAAGGCCAGGCGGTGCCCCCGGCGGGTGAGCTGCTTGGGCAGGTAGGCGTCCTCGGCCACGAAGCTGGCGAGGAACGGGAACCCGTTGAAGCTGGTGTTCCCCCCGGTGTAGAGGATCAGCATGGTGGCGAACTGGACGACGTAGAAGAGGATCTTGCCCACCGGGCCGTCGCCGAGGACGAAGCGGACCTCCTGGGAGACGACGGTCGGCGACCCGGCGAGGTAGGGGACCGCGTGCGTCCAGTGGGCGATCAGGGTGACGCCGAGCACGAGGAAGGCGAGCACGCTGCTCATGACGACCAGGGTCTGGCGGGCGTGCCGCGACGTGGGTTCGCGGAAGGTTCCCACCCCGTTGGAGATGGCCTCGAGCCCGGTGAGGGAGGAGCCACCGTTGGCGAACGACTTGAGGATGATGATGAACGAGGCGCCGTAGAGCAGGCCCGACCCGGAATGCCCGATGGGCACGGTCCCGGCGTGTTGGGGGATGGCGTGGACCGACAGCGTTCCCATGGCCTTCTTCAGGTACCCGGCGACGACCACGAAGGCCAGGCTGAAGATGAAGAAGTAGGTCGGGAAGGCGAAGAACTTCCCCGCCTCCCTGATGCCCCGCAGGTTGCCGTAGAGGAGCAGGAGGACCACGGCGATGGTGATGGGGACGGTGAGGGGGACGAGGGCCGGGAAGGCACTGGTCAGGGCGGCGGTGCCCGCCGCCGTCTGGACGGCCACGGTCACCGTGTAGTCGATGAGGAGCGCCACGGCGGCCACCTGGGCCACCTTCGGGCCGAAGTTCTCCCGGGCCACGACGTAGGAGCCCCCGGCCTTGGTGTACAGCCGGATGACGTCGAGGTAGGACAGGGTGACGAAGAACAACACCCCGAGGATGGCCATGGTGACCGGCACCACCAGGACGAAGCCGGCCAGCCCCACGGCCGGGACGAGCACGGTCAGCATCTCCTCGGTGCCGTATGCCGAAGAGGAGATGCAGTCGGGGGCCAGCACCCCGAGTGCCGACGGCCGGCCCAACCGCTCACCCTGCAGCTGCTCGTTGACCAGTGGCGGCCCCAGCAACTTGTTCTTCATCCGGTAGCGGAGCGTCTCGGGCAGGTCGAGTTTCGCCACCGTGCCCGGGGCGGGGCGCCGAGGCGCGGGCGGCCGGGTCGGCGGAGGGGGTGTCACCTCCACGCCGGTGGGGCCGCCAGGCGGGCGCGGCGGCCCTGGGGGTGGGCCGGGCGGACCGGGCGGACTCCCTGCTCCGGTCACTATTGGCTCCACCCCATCAGTAAATCATGGAGGCCGGGCCTGGCGCGACCTGGCGCTGTAGGGAAAAGTCCAGGCCAGCCGCGAGGAGCACACGAGCCGTCGGGCCGGGCGCTCAGGGGGTGAGTTGTCTTCGACCGCCTATACGTGTTGCATTGGTCAGGTGCATATCGTCATCGTGGGATGTGGTCGTGTCGGGTCGGGCCTCGGCGTCGGGCTGACCGGACAGGGGCATTCGGTCGCCGTCATCGACCGCAACGCCAAGGCGTTCCAGCGGCTCCCCGCCGACTGGCCGGGCACCACCATCCTCGGGTCCGGCTTCGACCGGGACGACCTGGACCGGGCCGGGGCCAGGACAGCGACGGCGCTGGCCGCCGTCACCAGCGGCGACAACTCCAACATCCTGACCGCCCGCATCGCCCGCGAGACCTACGAGATCCCGAACGTGGTGGCCAGGATCTACGACCCGCGGCGGGCGCAGATCTACCTCCGCCTCGGCATTCCCACGGTCGCCACCGTGTCGTGGACCATCGACCAGGTCCGTCGGCGTCTCGTCCCCGGCGAGCTCGAATCGGAGTGGTCGGACCCGACCGGGACGCTCTCGCTCGTCGAACGGGAGCTCCCCGAGCGTTGGGCCGGCAAACGCCTGGCCGATGTGTCGGTGCCCGGCGACATGACCGTCGTGGCGGTGACGAGGGCCGGCGTCGCCCGGCTCGACTTCGCCGATCTGGTCGGCCAGGACGGGGACATCCTCCACGTGCTGGTGACCGACCAGGCGTTCGACCGGCTGAAGACCCGCCTGGCCAAGAGCGCCGCGGAAGAGGCTGCCGGCCTCGGCGCCGACGGACGCGCCGGCGCTGAGGGCGCGGGCGGCGACGGAGCCGCCCCATCCGATGTCGTCACCGGGGGGCGGGCATGAAGGTCGCCATCGCCGGTGCCGGGAGCGTCGGCACGGCCATCGCCTCGGACCTTCACGCCGGCGGGCACGAGGTGCTCGTCATCGAGCAGGATCCCGACCTCGTGGCCCGCATCCGGGACGATCTCGACATCACCTGGGTGGTGGCCGACGCGTGCGAGGTCTCCTCGCTCGACGCGGCCGGACTGTCCACCGTCGACGTCGTCGTGGCGGCCACCGGCGACGACGAGGACAACCTGGTGGTCTCCCTACTGGCCAAGCAGGAGTTCGCGGTCCCCCGCGTGGTGGCTCGCGTCAACCACCCGAAGAACCAGTGGCTCTTCACCGAGTCCTGGGGCGTCGACGTGTCGGTGTCCACCCCGCAGCTCCTCACCGCCCTGGTCGAAGAGGCCGTTTCGGTGGGCAGCCTCGTCCGTCTCCTCCGTTTCGAAGGGGGCAACGCCCACCTGGTCGAGGTCACCCTGGCCGACGACTCGCCGGCCGCCGGCGTGGCCCTGGTCGACCTCGGCGTGCCACGCGACGCCACCGTGGTGGCCGTGGTCCGCAACGACCGTCTCATCGTGCCCCGCGGCGACACCCGCCTGGCCATCGGGGACGAGGTCCTCGTCCTCGTGACCGCCGACGCCGAGGACATCGTGCAGCAGTTGTTGGTGGGGCGATGAGCCGGTGAGGGCCGCCTTTTTCGACCTGGACAAGACGGTGATCGCCAAGGCGTCGATCCCCGCGTTCGGACGCCCGCTGTACCGTGGCGGCCTCATCAACCGGCGGCTGGTGGTCCGAGCGCTCGTGTCCCAGCTCATCTACGTCCATCTGGGGGCCAGCGAACAGAAGCTGGCGCGGGTGCGGGAGTCGATGCTCACGCTGACCAAGGGCTGGGACCGGGCCCAGATCAGAGAGATCGTCCGGGAGGCCCTGGAGGACACCGTCGAACCGATCATCTACGCCGAGGCCCTCGACCTGATCGAGGCCCACCGGGGCGCCGGCTACAAGGTGTACCTGGTGTCGGCGTCCCCCGAGGACATCGTGCTCCCGCTCGCCGAACACCTGGGGGTCGACGGTGCCATCGCCAGCCGGGTGGCCGTCGACGACGAGGGGTGCTACGCCGGAGAGATGGAGTTCTACTCCTACGGGCCGTTCAAGGCCGAGGCCATGCAGGAACTGGCCGAGGCCGAGGGCCTGGATCTGGCGGCATCGTCCGCCTATTCGGACTCCTACACCGACATCCCCATGCTTGAGGCGGTGGGCCATCCGGTGGCGGTCAATCCCGACCGGGTCCTGGCCAAGGTGGCACGCGAGCGCAACTGGGAGGTCATGCAGTTCACCAAGCCCATCCGGCTGCGCGACCGGGTCAGCGCCCCACGCTGGTCCATCACGGCCGCGGCGGCCGGTGTCACCGCCGCCGCCTCGGTGGGTGCGCTCGTGGCCTGGCGGGTGGCCCGACGCGCCGCGCTCTGAACCACCGGCTCGAACCACCGGCTCGAACCACCGGCACCCTGTACTCGCTCAGAGGCACCGTGTACTCGCTCAGAGGCACCGCCTCCAGCCGCCAGCCAGCTCACGGACGGGCCGTTCGCAAACCGCCAGGGTCTGCCCTAAGGACGCGCCGATGGCGCGCCAGGCCGGCGTGACTGATGAAGACCTGGGGGTCGGACCTGGGGCGAACGGGTGGCGGGCACCCGTGCCTCAGCGAGGTGTGCTCAGGAAGGACGGAGCCGCTTGGCGGCGACGACACCCAGGGCAACGACGATGGCGAGGATCAGCAGCTTCTTCATGGGAGGGGATGCTACTCGCTCGGTCGCCGGACTGCGTACGGACCGCGCTCCCGGTGCACGCGCTGGGCGGCCGAAGGCCCTGTCTGTTCAGGATCAGACGGTCAGAAGGTCCCGGGCCCCGGTGTCCGACGAGGGGTGGCGAAGCTTGGACATGGCCCGGGCCTCGATCTGGCGGATGCGCTCGCGCGTCAGGTTGAAGTGCTCGCCCACCTCCTCGAGCGTCCTCGGCTCACCGCGGTCGAGGCCGAACCGGAGACGGAGGATCTCCCGCTCCCGCTCGTCGAGCGGCGACAGCAGGCGTCCGATCTCCTCGGGCAGCAGGGAAACGGCGGCCACCTCGAACGGCGACTCGGCCGACCGGTCCTCGACCACATCACCGAGTTCGGCGTCGCCGTCCTCGCGCAGCGGCTCGGAGAGCGACAGGGGCTCGGCACGGAACCGCAGGGCCTCCACCAGCTTGTCCTCGGGCATCTCCACCTCGGCACCGAGTTCGGCCAGGGTGGCGGGGCGTCCGTACTTCAGCTCGAGCCGGGCCTGGGCCTTTTGGACACGGGCCAGGGTGTCCCCGGCATGCACCGGCAGACGGATGGTCCGCCCGGTGTTGGCGATGCCCCTCGTGATGGCCTGGCGGATCCACCAGGTGGCGTAGGTCGAGAACTTGAAGCCCTTGCGCCAGTCGAATTTCTCGACGGCGTGCATGAGGCCGAGGTTGCCCTCTTGGATGAGGTCTAACAGGGGGAGTCCCGATGCCTGGTACTTCTTGGCGATGGACACGACCAACCGGAGGTTGGACTGTACGAAGGTCTGCTGGGCCCCCTCGCCCTGCAGCGTGGTCCGGCGCAACTCCCGCTTCTTCGCCGGCGACAGTCCCTTCGGGGCCGAAGCCAGGATCGCATCCGCCTCCCGGCCGGCCTCGATGGCCTGGGCCAGCCGGACTTCGTCGTCCTTGGTAAGCAACGGGTACTGCCCGATGTCGGTCAGATACAACCGAACCAGATCTTCGTCGTCTCGTTCGAGGCGCTCCTTAGCCAACTTCACCAGGTCCTTCGTTCTCCCCACCGCGGGTGGGGGATGGCCGACCTGGTGAGGACCCCGCCGTGGGGAACTCGAAAATTCAGGTCTGGCGCTTTCGGGCGCAACGATTGCTGCTCTCGAAGTTTACCGGACGCGTCAAGCCCTCCAGTCGCCACCGCAGATCGGCGCCCTTCGGACCCCGACCAGGGGATCAGTCGTCGGGAACGGCAGCCGGCATGGTCACGAGGCCCGAACGGGCCCCGGCACCGACCACGAGCGACTCGAGCCGCTGGGCGAACTCATAGACCGCGGCCACGTCGTGGGGCCGGGTCACCAGGCGCTCCACGATGCGCTCGCCGGTCCGCCAGTCCTCGACCTCGTCGTTCAGCACCAGCTGGAGGGCCCTCGCCACCGGTCCGTCGGTGGGGCTGCTCGCCGCTCGCAGGTGTCGCTGGTAGCTGGTCACAAGGCGCGGGAGGACGATCCTGTAGAGCGCGGCCAGCCTCGGCAGGACGCCCGGCCGCTCGGGCAGATCCGCGGCCGGGGGCCACGACGACCCGGGCACGTCGGTGGCCAGATGCGTGCCCGAGAGGGCGGCGAACAGGGCCGCGGTCGGCGGCGAGGGCACCGTCAGCCCGTCTGGATCGGCACCGGTCAGGACGGGCAACCGGTCGGACCACAGTTCGGCGTGCCACGAGTGACGCATGCTCTGGGCGTCGAGATGGAGCTGCACGGAGGCCACCGGGGTGTCGGTGACCCACCCACCGAGCAGCACGTAGAGGGCGTTCTCGATCCACCGGTACTCCCCCACCAGGGCCGCGACCTCACCCAGGCGCAGGGGAAGTCCGCCCGGACCGCTGCGCAGACCGTCGGCGGCGACATCGGCCCTCGTCGGCCCGGTGCTGGGCGCGGACTCAGACAACCGCCGGCTTCTCCCCGCCCGGACTCCCCGGGACATCCGGGTCCCGGGGTGCTGCGGTCCCCCCGGTCGGCCGGTAGTGGTTGCTGATCGGCATCCTCCGATCCTTACCGAAGGCCTTGCGCGAGATACGGACCCCCGGCGGCATCTGCCGGCGCTTGTACTCGGCCCGGTCCACCAGCCCGACCACGCGGGCGACGGCGTCGGGGTCGAACCCCTGACGGATCAGGTCGTCGGGCGAACGGTCGCCCTCCACGTAGCCGGCCAGCACCGGGTCGAGCACGGCATAGGGAGGAAGCGACTCGTCGTCCCGTTGATCGGGCCGGAGTTCGGCCGAGGGGGCCTTGACGAGCACCGGGTCGGGGATCAGATCGGACCCGGCCCGGGCGTTGCGATAGCGGCACAGGTCGTAGACGAGGATCTTCGGCACGTCCTTGATCACGGCGAACCCGCCGGCCGAGTCGCCGTAGAGGGTCGAGTAGCCGGTGGCCATCTCGGACTTGTTCCCGGTGGTCAGCACGATCCACCCGTTGGCGTTGGACAGGGCCATGAGCAGGACGCCCCGGATGCGTGACTGGAGGTTCTCGTCGGTCAGGCCGGTGGGCCGGCCGTCCAGCAAGGGGGCCAGGGTCTCGGCCAGGGCGCGGTGAGCGGGCTCGATGGGAACCGTGGCGATGTCGATGCCCAGGTGCGCGGCCAGGGTGACCGCATCGGCCACCGATCCCTCGCTCGAGTAACGCGACGGCATGGTCACGCCGTGGACATGGTCCGGTCCGAGGGCGTCGACGGCGACCGCCGCCACCAGCGAGGAGTCGATACCGCCGGACAGACCGATCACCGCGTCGGTGAAGCCGTTCTTGGCGACGTAGTCACGGGTGCCGAGCACCAGGGCCTCGTAGACCTCGGCATCGGGCGGCAGCGGAACGGCCCGGGGGATGGCCAACCCGGAACCGGTCGGCCGACGCGAGCCCACGCTCACCACCAGGCGACCGGGCACCGACCCGACCTCGCCGCCACCACCCGCAGCTGCGCCGGCGTCGACGTCCACGTCGATGTCGACGACCATCACCTCCTCGGTGAACTGGCCGGCGGCGGCGGTGACGGTGCCGTCGGCGCCGACCACCGCCGAGGCGCCGTCGAACACCAGCTCGTCCTGGCCGCCGACCTGGTTGACGTAGACGATGGCGCAGCCCGTCTCGCCGGCACGCTCGGCCAGCACGTCGAGCCGTTCCTGGCGTCGGCCCTGCGAGTAGGGGGAGGCGTTGAGGTTGACGAGTAGCCGGGCGCCGGCCGCCGCCTGGTCGACCATCGGGCCCCCGGCGAACCACATGTCCTCGCAGATGGTCACGCCCAGCGGGACCCCGGCCACCACGTAGGGGGCCATGGGCCCGGTCCCCGGGGTGAACCACCGCTGTTCGTCGAACACCCCGTAGTTGGGGAGCAACCGCTTGTCGTAGGTGCCGACGACCCTGCCGTCGTGGCAGAGGGCGGCGGCGTTGAGGAGGCGTCCACCCGGATCGGTGTCGACGTAGCCGATCACTGCGGCGCACGATCCGGTGGCGGCGGCGATCTGGGCGAAGACCCGCTGGTTGTCGGCGACGAACGCGGGTCTGCTCAACAGGTCCTCGGGCGGATAGCCGGTGACGGTCAGCTCGGGGAAGACGGCGAGGTCGGCCCCACCGGCGTCGGCCACGCCGAGCGCAGAGAGGATGCGGTCGGCGTTCCCGATCAGGTCCCCCACCACGGTGTTGATCTGGCAGGCGGCCACGCGCACTCGAGCCATGCTCCCAGACTACCGGCGCCGCCGCCTGGGCTTTTCCCTCGTCACGGGGCTCCGCCGCCGGGCCGGGTCCCGGCGCCGGTCGGACCGGCACCCGTGTTCATCCTCCGTTTACAGTCGGGAAACGCGAGGGAAATGGCCTCCTGCGATAGTGACGTGTCCCTTGGGGTCGTAGAGTTCCACCAGCGTGGCCTCCGTCCACCTGGGGGGATGACCCCACAGACCGGCAGACACGGGCAGAGGGCACTGGAGTACCCGAGGCTGTTGAGCCGACGAGCAACAAAGGAGTATGCGTGCCTTATCAAGCTGAATACATCTGGATCGACGGGACAGAGCCTTCGCCGCTCCTCCGGAGCAAGACGAAGATCGTCGCCGACGGCGAGGAGCCGGGCATCTGGGGTTTCGACGGGTCGAGCACCAACCAGGCCCTCGGGCACGACTCCGACTGCGTCCTGCGGCCGGTGTTCGTCGTCCCCGATCCGCTGCGGGGCCCCGACGACAAGCTGGTGATGTGCGAGGTGGAGCTCACCGATTTCACCCCCCACCCGACCAACACCCGGGCCCATCTGCGCGAGGTGGTCGAGAAGTACGGCGACCAGGAGCCTCTGTTCGGCATCGAGCAGGAGTACACCTTCTTCAAGGACGGTCGGCCCCTCGGTTGGCCGTCCATCGGCTATCCCGCACCCCAGGGCCCGTACTACTGCGGCGTCGGCGGCGACAAGATGCCCGGACGCGAGATCGTCGAGCTCCACACGGCCGCGTGCATCGACGCCGGCATCGGCATCGAGGGCACCAACGCCGAGGTGATGATGGGGCAGTGGGAGTTCCAGGTGGGCGTGCTCTCACCTCTCGACGTGGCCGACCACCTGTGGGTGGCCAGATGGCTGCTCTTCAGGATCGCCGAGGACTTCGGGGTCTACGCCACGCTCGAGCCGAAGCCCATCCTCGGTGACTGGAACGGTGCGGGCGCCCACACCAACTTCTCCACCAAGGCCATGAGGGAGGACGGTGGCTGGGACGCCATCATCGCCGGCTGCGAGGCCATCGGGAAGAGGATCGACGAGCACATCGCCGTGTACGGCGTGGGCATCGAGAGCCGGCTGACCGGGGCGCACGAGACGGCCCACTTCACCAAGTTCAGCTACGGGACCTCGGACCGCGGCGCTTCGATCCGCATCCCGTGGGCCGTGGCCAAGGCCAAGAAGGGCTGGCTCGAGGACCGGCGTCCCAACGCCAACATGGACCCCTACCAGGTGACGGCCGTACTCGTCGAAACAGTCTGCGGGGACGCAGCGAGCTGATCGTCCGACCGAGGCCGGACCGGGCTTGCCTCCCCCCGGGCGAACCGCCCGAGCCCCGGCCGAACGGCGGCACGAGAGAACAGAGCCGGATCCCTCGGGGTCCGGCTCTGTTCGTGCCCGAGCGCCCGGCGTCGACCGGGACCCCACCGAAATGCGACACTGTTGGCATCGCACCATCGAAACCCCGACCCGAGACCCCGACCCGTTCGGAGGCAGCTGACCCGATGAGGAGTCAAGAGGAGTACGTCCTCCGGACGGTCGAGGAACGCGGCATCAGGTTCGTCCAGCTCTGGTTTACCGACGTCCTCGGTACCCCGAAGACCTTCTCCATCACCCCGGCCGAAATTGGAGAACGCCCTCGACGAGGGGATGACCTTCGACGGGTCGGCCATCGACGGCTTCAGCCGCGTCCAGGAGAGCGACGTCCTGGCCAGACCCGATGCCAACACCTTCCAGCTCCTCCCCTGGCACGGGCACAGCCACCTGGGGGACACCGACGGCACCCATGTGGCCCAGGTGGCCCGGGTGTTCTGCGACGTCGTCGACCTGGACGGCTCACCGTTCCAGGGCGATCCCCGCCACGTGCTGCGGCGGGCCCTCGACCGGGCCCACGACCGGGGCTTCACCTTCTACGCCGCGCCCGAGATCGAGTTCTTCTACTTCGCCGACAGCGATCCGGCCAGGAGTCCCGAGGCGCTCGACTCGGGCTCGTACTTCGAGCTGACCGTGGCCGACCGGGCCAGCGACATCCGCCAGCGCACCGTGCTGACGCTGGAGGAGATGGGCATTCCGGTCGAGCACGCCCAGCACGAGGACGCCCCCAGCCAGCACGAGATCGACCTGCGGTACACCGACGCGCTGACCATGGCCGACACGGTGATGACCGTCCGGTTGGTGGTCAAGGAGATGGCCCGCCAACAAGGGGTGTTCGCCAGCTTCATGCCCAAGCCCCTGGCCGGCGTGCAGGGGTCGGGCATGCACACCCACATGTCCCTCTTCCGGGGTGACACCAACGCCTTCGTGGACCTCGACCGGCCCGGAGGGATGTCCGAGGTGGCCGAGCGGTTCATCGCCGGACTGCTCCGACACGCACCGGAGATCACCGCCGTGACCAACCAGTGGGTCAACTCCTACAAGCGGCTCGTCGACGGGTACGAGGCACCCATCCACGTGTCGTGGGCCCGGAACAACCGGTCGGCTCTGGTGCGGGTGCCGGTGGTGAAGCCGGGCAAGTTCGAGTCCACCCGCGTCGAGTACCGGTCGCCCGACGAGCGCGTGCAACCCCTACCTCGCCTTCGCCGTCATCCTCGCCGCCGGCCTCGAGGGCATCGACAAGGGCTACGAGCTCCCGCCCGAGGCCGACGCCAACCTCTTCGCCCTCAGCCCTGAGGAACTGGCCAACAAGGGCATCCTCCACCTCCCGGGCAGCCTGCACGAGGCCCTCGGGCTGATGGAGACCTCCGAGCTGCTGGCCGAGACCCTCGGCGAGCACGTCTTCGAATGGTTCATCCGGAACAAGCGCGCCGAGTGGGCGGAGTACAAGTCCCAGGTGACCCAGTTCGAGCTCGACCGCTACCTGCCCCTGTTGTCGACGCGACCTGCCGGCCGTAACCGAGCCGCCCACCGACCGAACCACCACCGAGCCGAACACAGAGAGGAATGGGGGAGACCGCCATCGAACCGCTGCTGTGTTTCCCCACCACTCCACCCGTGTCGGTCACCGGTGTCCTCGACCGTGCCGGGTACCCCTGGCGCGGGATCGACAAGGCCGAGGCCGCCGAGTCCGAGGAGCCCGAGGACGGCTGGTCGGGAGCGGTCATCTGCAGCGCCGACGACCCCGTTGGTGCCTTCCTGCTCTGCCGGCACCTGCGCAAGCGGGAGGTCCCGCTGGCACCGGTCATGGTGGTGGTTCCCCAGGACCAGCTCGGCGAGCTGGAGCTCAGGGAGGACCTGTTCGACGACATCTGCCTCGAGCCGATCAACGCCGAGGAGCTGAGTGCCCGGTTGGCCCACCTGTTCTGGCGCACCGGTCGCGGGGTGCGGCCCGATCTCCTCGAGCACGGTCCCCTGGTGCTCAACCTCGAGACCTACCAGGCGGCGGTGTCCGGCAAGGTCCTCGACCTCACCTACATGGAGTACGAGCTGCTCCGCTTCCTGGCCGCGCGCCCCGGCAAGGTCTTCACCCGTGAGACCCTGCTCAGTCGGGTCTGGGGCTACGAGTACTACGGGGGTGCCCGCACAGTGGACGTCCACGTGCGGCGCCTGCGGGCCAAGCTGGGCGAGGAGCACGCCCACCTCATCCAGACGGTCCGCTCGGTCGGCTACCGCTTCGGCCAGACCACCTGGACGCCCTGAGCGCTCACCGGTCCCCGGGGGCGTAGGCCCATACCTCGACCTCGACCTCGGCCCCCATCGGGAGCCCGGCCACCGCCACCACCGACCGCGCCGGTCGGTGGTCACCGAAGTAGGCGGCGTAGGCCTCGTTGACAGCCGGGTAGACAGCCATGTCGGTGAGGAACACGGTCGTCTTGACCACGTCGGCCGGAGCGGCGCCGTGCGAGCCGAGGAGCCCCGCGGCGTTGACCAGTGCCTGGGTCAACTGGGCCACCGCACCGCCCTCGACGAGCGATGGCGCCACCGGGACAGGGGGCTCGCCCTCGGCGGGGGCGGCCGACGGCTCGAGGCCGAGCTGGCCCGAGCAGATCAGCCACGGGCCGGCCCTCACGATGGGGCTGTAGGGACCGATCGGCGTGCTCATCGGGGACTCCTCGGGGCGGCAGCTCGGCACAGGAACGTCAGGGCGGTCGGCATCGAGCCTACCCGGGGAGGCCCGACCGGCCACGGGACGTGGGGATCAGCGACGGCCGGCACCGGCCCGGTCGACGGGCCAGCGGGGCGGGAGGCCCGCGGCCAGCCAGCTCGCCGCGGCCACGGCGGCGAAGACGGCGTCGGAGCCGTTCACGGCCGGCCCATCCGGCCCGTCCAGGGGGGTGAACTCGACGCGGGGCATCGCCCGTGCCTGGAGGATCCCGAACGACCGGACGGTCAGGTCGCGCACGGCCCCGTCCTGGTCCACGGCGACACCCTCCGACCGCACCCAACTCAGTCCCTGGTGGGCGGCGCCGATGGCGTAGGAGCGGAGCACGACCTCGTCGAGGACGGCGCCGGCGTCCACCGCCACCTGGATGGTCCCGTCGGTCTGTACCCGGACCGCGGCCCTCCCACCCCCCGGGGCGGTCACCTCCACCGGGACGTCAAAGACGGGGTCACCACGGCCCCCAGGCCCGAGCGCCCGGGCGCAGGCCGCCAGCACCGCGGCCTCCGCCCACACGGCGGCCCGCAGGTCGAACGAGACCGGAGGTCCGACGACGGGCACCCGCTCGAGCGACAGCCCGGGGGCCACCGCGGCCACAGCCGAGGCCACCGACGACCACCGTTGATCGGCGGTCTCGCCCCCGGTCAGGCCCACCCGGAGGACCCCGGAACCGGTGGCGTCGATCCCGCCGGCGACGGGTGGACGCTTCGGGCCCATCCGGACCACGTCCTCACGGGACCACAGCACCCGCACGGGACGACCGAGCTCCTCGGCCAGCCTTCGGGCGTCCCGACCCACCGGCGAGTGCAGCTTCCCTCCGAAGGCGCCTCCGTTGCCGTAGGGGGAGGCCGACTCACCACCCGGGAGAGCCCACGAGGCATCCGGCTCGACGTAACCCGGCTCCACCCAGGTAGTGGCGAGTTCCACGTCCCACCGCCCCGGGGGCACCTCGACCGGATGGCTCAGCGCCAACGAGCTGCTGCGGCCCTGGACCTTGCCGGCCGCGGCGCGCGCCGCGGCGACCGTTTCGGCCACGGCGTACCCACCCCGTCCGTCGGGCACCGCCACCATGGCGTCGACCGGCCGCCCGTCGTCAGCGAACCCGGCCCGGCCGAGGGCGACCTCGTGACCGACCCGCTGGGGCACACCGCCTTCGATGGCGGCCCGCTGGGCCGCCAGGTTGAAGTCCCGTCGGGGCCCGCGTCCGCCAGGCGGTGGGGACGGCGGCCCGAGGACACGCCCGGCGGCCTCCTCGATGGTCTGCCAGCCCGTGCAGCGGCAGAGGTGGGCCACGAGGGCTTGGTCCACCTTGTCCACCGGCGCCGGCTCGTCGGCGTCGACGGGAGGCGCACCGGTTCCCCCGGCCGCCAGGGCGGCCAGCCGCATGACGATCCCCGGCGTGCAGAAGCCGCACTGGCTCCCCCCGCTCCCCACCAAAGCCTCGGCCCACTGCCGCCGGACCGGCTCGGGCAGGCCCTCGAGTGTGGTCACCTCGCGCCCCTCGAGGCGCCGCGCCGGGGTCACACAGGCGACGCGAGGCGACCCGTCCACCCAGACCGTGCAGCACCCGCACTGGCCCTGGGGGCTGCACCCGTCCTTGACGGTGGTAATGCCGAGATGCTCGCGGAGCACGTCGAGAAGCGTGGACCCGTCCTCGGACAGATCCACGTCGACGCCGTCGACGCGGAAGTGGATCAGGAGCTCAGCGGCTCAGGAGCTCAGCTGAACGACGAGCCGCAGCCACAGGTCCGGCTGGCGTTGGGGTTCGTCACGTGGAAGCCGGCGCCCTGGAGACCGTCGCTGTAGTCGAGCGTCGAGCCCTTCAGCAGGTCGGCGCTGGTCGAGTCGACGATGACCTTGACCGTGCCGAACTCGCGCACGATGTCGTCGTCGGCCACGTCGGCGTCGAAGAACATCTCGTAGCTGAAGCCGGAGCAGCCACCCGGCCGCACCGCCACCCGCAGGGCGAGG
Source organism: uncultured Acidimicrobiales bacterium (assembly GCA_963725395.1). Classification (GTDB taxonomy): domain Bacteria; phylum Actinomycetota; class Acidimicrobiia; order Acidimicrobiales; family RAAP-2; genus Bog-756. Next base: position 146,115 of record CAVRYH010000012.1, read on the forward strand.
CCCTCGACGTCCTCCTGGGCCAGGAGCTCGGCGACCTTGGCCGCGGCGACGTCGGTCAGCGTGACCGGATTGGGCTTCTTGCCGATGCTGACGGTCTGCATGGTGGTGCTCATCGGTCTTCCTCCTGGATCATGAACCTTGGCGCCCGTTCGACACCGCGGAACAGACCGAATCCGGCAACCTCGAGTGGCTGCCCACCGGAGAGATCGGCCTGCCTGGCACCATGGTAACCGCGCCACGCACCGAGCGGTACGGCATTCGGCCTGGCCAACGGGCCCTCCCGCTGGAATTGCCCGAGTGACCAGGCCCGACAGTACCGATCCCGAGGTGGGGCCGACCGAGGACGTGGTGCTGGCCGCCCTCAGGGGCGTCATCGACCCCGAACTGGGTGCCGACATCGTCGAGCTGGGGATGGTCAACGCCGTCAGGCGCGACGGCTCGGGACGGGTGGACGTCGAGGTCGCACTCACCGTGGCCGGCTGTCCCCTGAGGAGTCAGATCCAGAGAGACGTCGAGTCCCAGGTCGGTGCGCTCGACGGGGTGACGTCGGTGGTCGTCACCACCGGCGTGATGGATGCCGAGCAACGCAAGGCGGTGATGGCCCGGGCACGGCTCCTCGCCCGGGACCCCAAGCCGGTCACCGACATCCCCGACACCGCACGGGTCATCGCCATCGCCTCGGGGAAGGGTGGGGTAGGCAAGAGCTCGGTGACGGTCAACCTGGCGGTGGCCATGGCCCGCCGTGGCCTGACCGTGGGCGTCCTCGACGCCGACATCTGGGGCTTCTCGGTACCTCGCCTTCTCGGGATGCACGGGGAGGTCGAAGCCCGCGACAAGAAGATGGTCCCCCTCGAGCGGCCGACGGGCGACGGGATGCTCCGGGTGCTGTCGATGGGGTTCCTCGCCGACGAGGACAGCGCCATCATGTGGCGGGGGTTGATCCTCAACCGCGCCGTGCAGCAGTTCCTGGAGGACGTCCACTGGGGTGATCTCGACTACCTCTTGATCGACATGCCGCCGGGTACCGGTGACATCCAGATGGGCCTGGCCCGCATGCTGCCCCGCACGGAGGTCATCGTGGTCACGACGCCGCCGGTGGCGGCCCAGAAGGTGGCCGCCCGGACCGCCGACATGGCACGAAAGGGCTACCTTCGGGTGGCCGGCGTCATCGAGAACATGAGCGACTTCACCTGCGAGCACGGCACCTCGTACGCGCTGTTCGGATCGGGAGGCGGTGCCCGCCTGGCCGCCGACATCGGCGTGCCCCTGATCGGCCGGATTCCGCTCCATCCCTCGGTGGCCGCGGGCGGCGACGCCGGGTCACCGGTGGCACTCGGGGACGGTGGCCCGCTGGTCGAGGCGTTCGACCGGATCGCCGACGGGGTGATCACCACCATCGCCCCCGTCGTGGCCATGGAGGGCTGCAGCGCCCGGATGCTCGAACGGGTGGAGGCGGCCGTGGCCGCGGTGACGCCCGACTGAGAGACCCGCCATGTGGGACGCCAGACGGGTCCGCCCGGGTGGTCAGGTCGGTGCGGTCCTCGGGCCCCACGCGGCCTGGGTGGCGTCGGCCAGCGCCGGGTCCACCTCACCTGAGGCCTCCCTTTCGGCGAGGGCCTCCTCGTAGCCGTCGTCGCCCGGACGCAGGACCACCAGCTCGCCGTCACGGATGAGGACGACGGGCAGCATCGGGGGCACGTCGGTGACCTGGGACGCCCAGTCGGTCACCTCGGCCGCCGTGCGGAAGTGCTCGATGCTGCGGAGATTGGCGATGGTCGGGGGCAGCAGTTCCATCTCGCCGGCGAGGCAGCGGGCCAGGGCGGCGGCGGGCCTGACCCACTCGCTGGCCACGGTCTCGCCGTCGTCGTGGCGGGCGACCTGGCCTGGCGGGGCCGCGGTGAGGAAGAAGCGGGTGTCGTACCGCTTGGGCGCGAGGTCGGGGGTGATCCAGTGGCTGACGTAGAAGACCTCGTCCACGGCCAGCACCAAATCCTCACGGCGGCAGACGTCGAGAAGGCCCATGCTGCCGGTGTAGACGGCGTCGCGGTAGCCGGTGAAACGGGCGGCCACCTCGGGATCGGAGGTGTCGAGCAGGCGACCCGGAGCCCGTCCGTCGGGCCCCTCGCCGGCGCTCGACCGGGCCACCAGCACGCCGGCCTCCTCGAAACACTCGCGCAGGGCCGCCACCCAGAACGCCAGGCCGCCCGACTCGATCCCGAGTACGGCACTGGCCTCGGCGTCACTCTTCCCCTGGCACAGGGACTCGAGGTCGAGGTGGCGGTCGGCCGGGTCCACCGACCCTCCGGGGAACACGTAGGCCCCACCCACGAAGTCGGAGTTGAGGTTGCGCAGCAACATGCACACCTCGACGGCCGGGCCACCCTCTTCGTCCAGCCCGTCGCGCACGAGCAGCACCGTGGCGGCGTCGCGAGGCGTGGTCACGGGCACGGCTCCAGGCTACCGGTGGTGTCCGGCGGACCTCATGCAGGGGAGGCAGAAGACCGCGTCCGCTGCATGCGATGCGTCCGCGAATCGACCAGTGCGCTGATGGCCAGCTCGCCGAAGGCCGCCGGCTCGGCGATGAGCCACGCATGGGCTCCATCGACGACCTCGCCGTCGACCCCGGCGGCGCGACGGAGCTCGTCGAAGGCTGACCGGGGGACCAACCGGTCGCGGTCGGACCAGGCCACGGTGACCGGTATCCCCCACCGGGCGATGGCCCTCACCTCACGCACCAGGTCGGCTCGGCGGATGAACTCTCCCGTGCGGAACATGCCGAGCGGGTTCTGCACGAGATTGGGGATGAAGTCCTCGAGCACGGTGGGGAGGATGCTCAGAATGCCGCGGGAGTGCAGGAGATCGGTGGTGAAGTGGTGGCCCCAGTCCCAGAACGGCCGCTGGACCATGGTCCGCACCTCGTTGGGGAACAGCGCCCACGTCGGGCTGCCGATGGCATTGGCCAACAGGAGGGCCGACACCCGCCAGGGCGCCTCGTAGGTGAAGGCCGTGGCCACGCCGCCGCCGAACGAGTGCCCGGCCACCACCGCCACCTCCGGCTCACCCACCGCGTCGAGGAACCGGCCCACCCAGGTGGCGTAGCCGGCGAAGGTCCGCTGGTCGAGGGGCAGCTCGCGTGTGCCGCCGAACCCGGGGAGGGCGGGTGCGTAGACCCGGCAGCCGGCCCTGCTCATGGCTTCGATGGGCCGACGGTAGGCGTTCGGTCGCAGGCCCCACCCGTGGAGGAAGAGGGCGGCGGGCCCACTGCCGACCACCGTGTAGCGGACGGGGTGCCCGTTCACCTCCACTGTGCGCCGGGCGATCCGGTCGGTGTCGGGCTCGATGGCGACCGGCCCACCCTGGTCCCCCGTCGGGGGAACGTGTGTTCTTTCCTGCATGTGCGATCAGTGTATGCCCGTTGGCCACCTCCGAGCCGGAGGTGGGCCCTCGGCTCCGGTGCCGATCGGGAGTCCGCCGGCCGGGCCGTGGGGCCCGCGCACCTCAGGTCCTGGTCTTGCGGTTACGCTGCCTCCGACAGGACCACGAACCAGGGACAGCCGAACGATGGCACCGGACCAGAACAAGATCCCCGCTGGGGGCAACAAGCCTGGGAGCAACAAGCCCAAGCCGTCCACAGCCGCGACCGGGAAGCCGAACCAGAGCGCCAAGGACCAGAGCCGGGCCGCCAGCCGGCCGGTCTCGGGCAAGGCGCCCACCGGCAAATCGGGCAAGGCCGGCGGCGCCACCCGCACCCGTGGCCCCGCTCCTTCCGGGAAGTCGGGCGGCAGCAAGGGCGGCAACACACCGCGTCCCGGCGCTCGTCCCGCACCCCAGCCCGGTCCGCGTCGGGTGTCGGGCCCCGTGTTGGCCTGGGGCGCGGTGGGGCTCGTCGTCCTGATCATCGGCGTCCTGGTCATCGTCAAGGTGACCAGCAACACCACGACGGCCACCGGGCCGGGGTCCTACACCCCGGTGACCACCGCCCCGGCGTCCGTGGTGGCCGACGTCACCAACATCCCGCTGTCCGTCTACAACACGGTGGGGGTGAACTCACCCTCCGTCCCGGTGAACCCCCCGACCGTCATCAAGAGCAGTTCCCCCCTCACCCTGGGCGGGAAGTCGCCGTCGATGCTGTTCATCGGGGCCGAGTACTGCCCGTACTGCGCGGCCGAGCGTTGGGCGATGACCGCCGCGCTGTCCCGCTTCGGGACCTGGTCGGGACTCGAGATCACCGCCTCGTCCCACACCGACGTCGACCCGGAGACGAACACCTTCAGCTACCGCACCGCCAGTCTTTCGAGCCCCTACATCCACTTCGCGTCGGTCGAGAACCAGAGCAACGTGCCCACCGCGGCCGGCGGTTACACCAATCTGCAGAGGCCCACCAAGCAGGAGCTGCAGGTCTACGCCAACGACGCCTCGCAGTACATCTCGGGGTACCAGCCCGGCGCCGTCAGCTACCCGTTCATCAACATCAACAACCTGGCCCTGATCACCGGGCCCAGCTACGACCCGGGCGTCCTGGCCGGGCAGTCCTGGAGCCAGATCGCCAGCGGCCTCTCCGACCCCACCAATCCGGCCACCCAGGCCATCGTGACCACCGCCAACTACATCAGCGCGGCCATCTGTGCCAGCTCCTCTGGAGCACCGACCTCGGTGTGTCAGAGTTCGGGGGTGGAGGCTGCGGCCAAGGCCCTCAAGCTGAGCTGACCCGGGCGAAGGGAGGCGGGTCGTGTCGACGCTCCGGTGGCAACCGATCGCCACGCTGGTCCTCAGCATCGCCGGACTGGGCGTCTCCACCTACCTGACCATCACCCACTTCGACAAGATCGCCCCGGTGTGCACGAACTCGGGGACCATCAACTGCGAGAAGGTGACCACCAGCCCGCAGTCGGAGATCCTCGGGATCCCGGTGGCCGTGCTCGGGCTCGCATTCTTCGTCCCGATGATCGCCCTCTGCCTGCCGGCCGCCTGGCGGTCGGTGGACCGGCGGATCCATCTGGCCCGTCTGGTCCTCTCCAGTGTTGGCGTCGGCATGATCCTCTACCTGATCATCGCCGAGCTGTTCGTCATTAAGGCGATCTGCCTGTGGTGCTCGTCGGTGCACCTCATCACCTTCATCCTGTTCGTGATCATCGTGACGGCCTCCCCCCTGGTGCTGGCCCGCGGCTATGACTCCGACGGCGAAGGGTGAGGACGGGAACGGTCGCGTCAGCCCACGGGCCCCGGCACCGCCACTGGCACCGGCACCGTCATCGGGCGACGGTCGTCCGATGACGGGTCCGGGTTCCGACCAACCGACACCCGGACCGTCCGGGGCCGACGCCGAGACGGGCTCGGGGCATCGGGGTCTCGGGGCGGACGGGTCCGGACCGGACGGGCCTGCGGACCAGCCGGCGACGGATGACCGGTCGACCCCGGTACAGCCGGCCCCGCCCTCCTCCAACAGGACGACCCGCTTCGCGTGGGGGGCAATCGCGGTGATCCTCCTGGCCGTCATCGTCCTCGTCATCTACGCCCTGACCAGCACCACGCCGGCACAGAGCGTGGCCCATCCGTCGCCCACGGCAGCCGGGATCGTCTCCCAGATGAGCACGGTACCCGCGGCCACCTTCGACTCGGTCGGAGGGACCCCGACGCCGGCCATCCCGACCGTCCCACCGACCCTGCTCGTGGGACAACCGCCGTTGGCCGCCGGAGGCAAGCCCGAGGTCCTCTACGTCGGTGCCGCCTTCTGCCCGTTCTGCGCCGCCGAGCGGTGGCCGCTGATCGTCGCCCTGGCGAGGTTCGGAACCTTCACCACGGTCCGCAACATGCAGTCATCGCCCAATTCGGTCTTTCCCGCCATCCAGACCTTCACGATGGCCGGCACCCGCTACACCAGCCGGTACGTGACCCTGACCGGCGTGGAGCTCTACTCCGACGCCACCGACGCCGACGGCGTCTTCACTCGGATCGCCTCCCTGACCACCGCCCAGAAGGCGCTGGTCGCCCGGTACGGGGGCCTGGGCTCCCCAGGAACCTATCCGTTCGTCGACATCGGGAACAGGCTGGTCACGTCCACTTCCACCTTCAGCCCGGCGATCCTGGTGCGCCTGTCCCAGGCGACCATCGCCGGTGACCTGGCCCAGGCCCAGGGCCCGCCAGGGCAGGCGATCGTGGCCGCGGCCAACCAGCTGACCGTCGGGATCTGCCTGGCCACCGGACAGCAACCGGCAGGTGTCTGCGCCAGTCGGGGCGTCCGGGCGGCTGCACTCACCCTCGGCCCGGCCACCCGGCTCGACGGCGCGGCCTCCGACAGGTCGGGCTGAACGGCGCTCGAATCGGAGTCCGGCTAGTGCCCGAGTCGGTTGGTCAGCCGGCCCGGCGGTCGGTCAACTGCTTCCGCTCCATCTCGTTCAGGCCACCCCATATCCCATGAGGCTCCTGAATGCGGATGGCATAGTCGAGACACTCCACCCGGACCACACACGACCGACAGATCGACTTGGCCCGCTCCTCGCGCTGGAGCTTCTCGTCCTTGCGTTCGGCGTGGGAAGGCGGGAAGAAGACCTCCGCCTGCGGCCCACGACACGACGCTCTGACCTGCCATGTATCAAGCGCCTGCTCCACTGCCTTCTCCCCCTTCAACCCCTTGATCCTCCACGAGGGAAAGTACTCTCAGCACGGACGCGAAACAAGGGGTCTGACCAGGATTTCCCACCCCATCCCCGGGCCGGCCACGCTGAGCGGCCGCTCCGGGACGTCCCGTCAGGCAGGTGGGGTGCCATGGGGCGGCAAGCGCGGCACCGGACACTACGCTCCTATGAGTCATGGACATCAGCGCCTTTTGCACGCAGAGCCGAGTCCTGATCGTCGCCGGCAAGGGTGGGGTGGGTAAGACGACGATGGTGGCAGCCCTCGCCCACCTGGCCGCCGGATCCGGCCTGTCGGTCCTGGTGGTCGAGCTCGAGGGTCGTTCGGGGGTGGCCACCGCCTTTGGGAGTGACGACCAGCTCGGCTACGCAGGTTCGGTGCTCAGAGCCGCGGGGGCGACGCCGGCCGAGGAAGCCGACGACGACCATCCGGTGGCCGTCCCGCGCGGCACCGTGCGGGCGCGGACCATCACGCCGGACGACGCCCTGCTCGAGTACCTGGCCGACCACGGACTCAAACGGGTCTCCAAGCGCCTCATGTCGTCGGGAATCGTCGATCTGGTGGCCGGGGCCATCCCCGGCATCAGGGACATCCTCGTGCTCGGCAAGGTCAAACAGCTCGAGCGGGGGCGGGTGGCGGACCTGATCCTGGTCGACGCACCGGCGACCGGCCACACCATGACGTTCCTGTCGTCGGCCGGCGGCTTGCTGGATGCCGCACGCGGGGGTCCGATCCGCGCCCAGGCCGCCGACGTGGTCGAACTCCTGTCCGACCCCGACCGCTGTCAGGTCGCCCTGGTGACCCTACCCGAGGAGATGCCGGTCAACGAGGTGATCGAGGCGGCGTACCAGCTCGAGGACAAGGTGGGTATCGCCCTCGGCCCGGTCATCGTCAACTCCTGCTACCCGGTGCTCGACGGGCTCGAGATCGCCGCCGACGAGGCGGCCCGCACGGCCGGTGTCGAACTCGGGCCGGGGCTGGAGTCCGCCCTCGAGGAGGCGCGGCGGTTCCGCAACACCCGCCAGGCGCTCCAGGTCGAACAGCTCGACCGGTTGGCCCGGGAACTCCCGCTCCCCCAGCTGCGGGTCCCGTTCCTGTTCACCGACGCCATCGGCCCCGCCGAGCTCGATGTCTTGAGCGACGCCCTGGGCGACGCGGTGAGCGCCCTCAGCAACCCGAGCGCGGTGCCGTCATGACCGGGACGCCGTCCAACGGATCGCGGAGGCCGGCGTCGGACGCCCCCACCACGATCGACCAGGTCGTGAACGACAAGTCGATCATCATCTGCTGCGGATCGGGTGGCGTGGGAAAGACCACGACGGCGGCGGCGTTCGCACTGGAGGCGGCCCGCAGGGGCCGGGCGGCGTGCGTGGTGACCATCGACCCCGCCCGGCGGCTGGCCAACTCGCTCGGTCTGGACGACCTCACCAACCAGCCGACCCGGATCGAAGGCCCCTGGCCCGGTGAACTGCACGCCATGATGCTCGACCCCAAGGGGACCTTCGACGATCTCATCCAGCGCTACTCGGACTCGGCCCAACAGGTGGAGGACATCAAGCGCAACCGCATCTATCGGAATCTCACCGGCACGCTCTCGGGCACCCAGGAGTACATGGCGATGGAGAAGCTCTACGAGTTGGTCGAGGAGGGTGGCTTCGACCTGGTGGTGGTCGACACCCCGCCCTCCCGCAACGCCCTCGACTTCCTCGACGCCCCCCGCCGGTTGACCCACTTCCTCGGCAACCGGGTGTTCCAGGCGCTGATGAAGCCCACCCGGGCCGGGCTCAAGTTCATGGGGGTGGCGGCCCAGGCGCTCCTACGCACCATCTCCAAGGTCGCCGGCGCGGACATCGTCCACGATGCCGTCGCCTTCTTCCAGGCCTTCGAGGGGATGGAGGAGGGGTTCCGGAACCGGGCCGACCGGGTACGCGAGCTGCTGGCCCAGCAGGACACCGCCTTCGTGCTGGTGGCGTCCCCCCGTACGGACTCGGTCGACGAGGCTGTCCACTTCGCCGGCAAGCTCGCCGAGTCCGAGATGTCGGTCACCGCCCTGGTGGTCAACCGGGTGCAGCCACGCTTCGCCGACGACGACCAGCTGGCCCTGCTCGTCGGGGCCACCGGGCAGGGCCTGTCCACCCCGCTCGATCAGCTCGTCCAGAATCTCCGCGGCTACACGGCGGCCTCGGACCGGGAGGACCGGGCCACCGCCGACCTGGTGGCCAAGGTCACGCCGGCGCCCGTGTACCGGGTCCCGCTCCTGAACAGCGACGTCCACGACGTGGGTGGCCTCGGGACCATTGCCGACCTCTTGTTCGCCGACTCCGGGTCGGAGCCGGGCCGGTAGAACGACCAGCGGGCGACCGCCCCCGGGGGCGCTAACCTGGCGGCGTGCGCACCATCCTCGTCGCCAGCGACGCACCGTCGGTCAGGGCCGAGGTGGCGGCGATCGCCGGAACCCCGGACATCACCATCCGCGAGGCCCGTTCAGGACCAGCCGTCATGGCCGAGGTGGCCGAGTCGCTCCCCGACCTGGTGGTGGTCGACCTGCAGATGGGCAACATGGGGGGCATGGCGGTGTGCCTCGAACTGAGGTTGGAAGCCTCCTACGACAAGCTCGACCACGTGCCCGTGCTGATGCTGCTCGACCGGCGGCCCGACGTCTTCCTCGCCCGGCGATCCGGTGCCGAGGGGTGGGTGGTCAAGCCGCTCGATCCCATCCGGCTGCGCCGGGCCGTCACCGCACTGCTCGACGGTGGCACCTACTACGACGAGTCCTACCAACCCCTCTCCGTCGTGTCCTCGCCCGCACCTGTCGGCGCCTGACGGCCCCGACCGAACAGACAGCGTCACCAGCGTGTCCGTGTTCCGACGTCACGAAGACGAGCCGTCCTCCTCGGACCGGAGCAACCGCGGTCCGGGTCTGCGCGGGCGCTCCCGTCGGACGTCCGCCGATTCCTCCGCTCGGGCCGACAGTGGCGCGGACGCCCAGGAGGCGTTCATCGTCGAGGCCCTGTCGGACCTGCGGGACACGGTGGTGGCCGAGGTGATGACCCCCCGGGTGGATGTGGTCGCCCTCTCCATCCCGCTGACCGTCGATGCGGTCACCCAGGCGGTACGTGAGTCGGGGCACAGCTGCTACCCCGTGTGCGGCGAGAGCCTCGACGACCTGATCGGCGTCCTGTTCGTCAACGATCTGTTCCGGGCGGGCTGGAAGGTGACCGGCACCGACGAGCCCGCGGGCGAGGTTGCGTCGGCAGGGGGGGCGCAGGACACGGTGGCGGGACCCGACGCCCGCCCGTCTAATCCGGTCGCGCCGGATCCCATCGACATTTCGCGGCGGTTGCGCCAACCCTTCCTCGTCCCCGAGTCCCATCTCGTGCTCGACACGCTGGCCGAGATGCGCCGGCAACGTCGTGCCTTCGCCGTGGTCGTCGACGAGCACGGTGGGGTGGAGGGCGTGCTCACGGTCAAGGACCTCCTCGGCGCCCTCGTCGGCGATCTCCCCGACGAGTTCGACTCCGATGACGAACCCGACGTCGTCCGGGTCGACGGCAGTCGCTGGCTGGTCGACGGCCGGATGAACGTCGACGACGTCCGGGACCGGCTCGACATCAAATTGCCCGAGGGCGAGTACGTGACGCTCGGAGGGTTCCTGTTCGACGCCTTCGGACACATACCGGCCGAAGGCGAGTCCCTCCCCGTTGACGGGTGGGAGCTCCGGGTTACCGAGATGGACAAGCGTCGGATCGCCAAGGTGGTGGCCAAGAGGCTCGAGCCGCTCCCCTCTCGGCCGGCCGGCGGATCGTCGGACGGCGGGACGGGCACCCAGCGCGCCCCGGTCGGTTAGCCCGTCGCCAACGTCAACGGTCGAGCAATTCCCCGGAGCGGGGGATCCGCTGACCGGACCCGTCGGAGGTCGGGTAGGATCTCGCAGGTCAGGATCGGTGTATCCCCCCGATCCGTACGACGGGCTGTGGCGCAGCTTGGTTAGCGCGCTGCGTTCGGGACGCAGAGGTCCCCGGTTCAAATCCGGGCAGCCCGACCACTTCCGGTCGACCCCATGGGGTGGGCCGGCGGCTTGCAGTGCAAGGGTGTGTTCGTTCATCGAGAGGATCTGAGGGACCTGGCCCTGTGACGATCCGGCAACCTGCCTCACGGCAAGGTGCCAACGCCAGGAACGATGAGGAGGTCCCGTGTCCCTGGTGCTCGAGGTACCCGTGCTTCGAGGCGACCTCGTTCGCTTGGAGCCCCTTACGTTGGACCACTCCCCAGATCTGTCGGCCGCCGCAGAAGAGGACCGCTCGACGTTCAGCCACACATGGGTCCCGCGCCGATCTGAAGTCAGCCGATACATCGAACGACAGCTCCAGCAGACCCAATCGGGCAGGCTCACACCTCTTGCGCAGGTCCGGCTCGCCGACGATCGTGCCGTGGGTTGCACCGCATAGTGGGACCCGAGGGCATGGCCCGGACGCCCCGGCGACCCATGTGCAGTGGAGATCGGCTGGACATGGCTGGCGGCGTCGGCTCAGGGCACGGGCATCAACGCCGAGGCAAAACTGCTGCATCTGGGGCATGCATTCGAGCAACTCGGTGTGGCCCGGGTCGACATCAAGACGGACGCTCGGAACGTTCGCTCTCGGAGGGCTATCGAGGCACTGGGTGCGACGTTCGAAGGCGTTCTGCGGAAGTCGTCGCCGTCATGGGCGCCGGGTGAGGAAGGCGAGCTCAGGGATTCGGGCGATGTACTCGTTCATTGACCTCGAGTGGCCGGATTGCGCCACCGCTCTTCGCCGTCGGGTTGACTCATTCAAGAATGCTTACGCCAGCGCTGCGCTGTTCCCGGCGCGAGGTGACACCCTCAGCGCGACGACGACCGCACGCTTTCGCGGACCTACAGATCCGTCTGAGCGGCGCTCAACCAGGCTTGTTCGAACCGAACGATCCGACCCAGTCGTATCTGGCGTTGAGACCGTTCGAGCCGGGAGGTAGCGGTGTCAGTGGATCGAGCGCCGCCACTGACATCGGGTCTCCACCCGTTGTCCCCTTCTGAGCGGCCTGCGTCGGTAGCGTGTCGAGCGAAAGAGGTCCCGGTGGTGTGCCGTGTTGGACCCAGTCGATGAGGGGCGCCAGAAGGTCGGCGCCGGAGAGTGCCGGGTCCCCTCCGTCCAGACAGTGGTACTGCGCTGGGATCATGTAGAGGCGGGAGAATGTCTGGCTCGACTCGTAACCACCGGCCGAGTCGACCACCGCCTTGTAATAAGCCACCGTGCCGAAGGGTGGAACCGCTTGGTCGGCCCATCCCTGATAGATGATCAACTTTCCACCGTCTGCCGCGAACGACGAGAGGTCAGGACCCGTTGCGTCGTAGAGATCGGAGAGCGCTGTCAGCTCCTTGTAGCTCGACAGGCTGAAGTGGAATTGTGACAGGGAATACGAGCTGCCGGGATCCGTCCGGTACGCAAGGTAACGGAGGAAACTGACGGCGAACTGGTAGGTGAGCGTGTCGAGGGGCCAGTCCCGGTCACCTGACGGCTTGACGAACCAGGCCGACCACCCCAGCTCGGAGCCGTAAGGCTCACCGCCCGGATAGAGGGACTGTCCGGCCGGGTCGCTGGGGCCGCGGTAGAGCGAGACCACGACCCGGACCTCCGCCGCCGTGAGACAGGCGTTGGTAGCTCGGCCATGGCACTCGATACTCGATGGGGAGAAATTGCAGGTCCGGGGATCGAGGACATATCCGCGGCCCTGGCCACATGCCCGCACCACCGCCGCATGGAGCGCAGGGAGTTTTTCCGAGGTGAGGATCTCTCCACCTCCGGGTCCGGTATTGACCCGGATGTTCCAACTTCCGACCTCACCGAGCAACTCGGACTGAATGTTTGCCGGTGCTCCGGCCAGAATTCCGTTGAAGTCGCGCGGATAGCGCTGCGCCTCGATGAGCGCTTCCCGGCCGCCGTCGGAGCAGCCGTCGAAGTACGAGTAGGTGGGTTCGCGGCCGTAGTAATCGGTGATGAGCGCCTTGGCCACGAGAGCCAGTTGGTGCTCAGACGTCGAGCCAAAGATTCGGCGAGCGTCGGCGTCGTCGGCCGCCCAGCGCGCGTCTGTGGTCGACGTCGTCACATGCCCCTCATTGTCGACCGCGATCGCCACGGTGTTTCCGGTCACAGCCGGGCAGTCATCGGCTGCCGACGGTGTACGAGGGGCCAAGAAGCCGCAGAAGCCGCCGCACCCCTCCTGTACGTACTGACCCTGATAGGTAGACCGGGGCAGGCGGAGATCGAAGTAGAAATCGGTGCCGATCTCCCCGATCAGGTGGCAGTACTGGACACGGGAGAAGTCCGACAGTCGTGCCGAGAGGACCCGCACCCTCACACCCGTCGGCGAGACGAGGGGCTCCGAAGTGAGTTCACCACAGGTGCGGACAGGAACGATCACTGAGCTGCTCGGGGCAGCTGCGCCGGCGACACTTCCACCGATGACAGCAGCAGACCAGCTACTGACGGTGGCGAGCATCACGAGGAGAACGAGGTGGGCCAGCGTCCGACGGACGAAGGGCCACAGTCGGAGCCATGCCCGCCTTTCCCGATCGTTGCACACGACCGCCACGCCGTCTCCGCCGCGCATGGCTACAACGTTACAGATTGCGCCGTGACGAACACCGAAAACATGCCGCGGACCGCTTCGGCCCCACCATCGGCGCCCTTCCACCTCGATCGAATACATCTGGCCGGGTCGGGTTACTCAGGCTGACACGTCCGCGGGGTCCTTCCTGCCGGCTACCGGCCGATCATGAGGAAGCTCCCTGGTGAAGCCCAGAGAGATGAGGGCGAGGAACGCCGCGGCCAGGAGCCCGGCCTTCAGCGACCGCAGCTGTGCCGATTCATAGTCATCGACCAGCGCCGCCGTCGACGCCTCATCCAACCCCGCCTCCTTCGCTGCGGCTTCCACCTGCGTCGAGGAGGCAAAGTTCGTGTTCGAACCCGCGGCCACACCGACCTGGGCCGAGACATCGGCACTGATGCGGGGATCGTGTTCGACGTTGGAAATGAAGGTGCTGGTCAGTCCCATCAGGACGATGGCGCCGATGAGTGCCACTCCCAGCGACGAGCCGAGCTGTTGTCCGGTGTATTGGAGCCCGCCGGCCTCGCTCCGTCCCGATTCTTCGACCGAAGACTGGACCACGTTGCCCAGTTGGGACACCATCAGGCCCATCCCGATGCCGAGGACAGCCATCCCGATGGCGAATCCAGCGTCGAAGAGTGTGGGCTTGATCGTCGAAAGCAGGATGAGCGCGCCGCTCATGGTCACCACTAACCCGGTGCGGACGATGGTCCGGACGGGGAAGCGGTTCGACAGCCTCGACCCGATCGCCGAGGTGACCAACATCGTGATCGAGACGGGCAGCATCTTGATCCCGGTCTCCAAGGCGTTGAGGCCGAGGACCAGTTGGAGGTAGAGCGGCACGACGAAGAAGATGCCCATGAGGATCAGGTTCTGGCTGAACAGCCCGATCAATCCCGATCGCACCGGAGGGATCCGCGCCAGGGAGAGGTGGACGAGTGGGTCGAGATTCAAGCTTTCCCGGTGGCGTTGCCAGGCCACGAATGCCCAGATCAGGACGCCTCCCGCGGCGATGACGAAGAGGGTGAGCGAGAACCCGAAGATCGTGATCGGTGAGTTCTTGGGCTTGAGCCAGCCCCACGTGCTCGACTGCAGCACCCCGTAGACGAAGACCCCAAGGCCGGAAGCCGAGAGCACCGAACCGACCACATCGAGTCTCGGGGCGGGACCCGGACGTTCAGCGTCGCCGACCTTGGGGGTCATGACCAGGATGAACGCCACGATGATGACCTCACCGACGAAGACGATCCGCCACGTCACCTCGGTGGTCGCCCAACCGCCCAGGATGGGGCCGACCGCGATTCCGGCTCCAGCGACTCCACCGATGATCGCATAGGCGACCTTGCGACGGGAACCTTCGAAGTTGCCGGCGATGAGGGCGGCGAGCGCGGGGAGGACTAGGGCGGCACCGATACCTTCGAGTATCGACCACCCGAGCGCAAGGGCCGCCACCGACTGCGAGGCGGCGGTCAGCGCCGAGCCGCAGGCGTAGATGATCAGGCCGATCACGAACGCCCGGCGACGGCCGATCATGTCGCCGATCTTGGCCCCCGTGAGGATCAGCATGGCCATCACCAAGCAGTAGAGGGTGATGACGCCCTGGATCGTCGTGACGGTGGTGTTGAAGTCCTTGGTGAGCGCGCTTATCGAGACGTTCATCACCGACTGGTCGAGGACCATCACGAACTGAGCAGTGGCGAGCGCCACCAGGGCGAGCCAGCCCTTCTTCGTCGAGGTCGCTGTCAGTGCGTCCGTCACCTTCACACTCCTCCGAGCTGCCATTCGCCAGTGAGTCTCCACTATGGCACCGGCGCCCGCCAGCACCATTGACCGGGTGAGCCCGGCGTGCACCGGGAAGAGACCCAGCTCATCGGGCGCCTGGGGTGGGCGATCGGTCGGACAATCGCGACCGGGTGATCGATCCGATCATCCTCACGATCGCCACACAGCTCGGCTGGATCCTCTACTGGATCACTCTGCCTTTCGTCATCGCGGGTTGTGTCGAGCTGGGGCTCCGGTCGCGACGCCGCCTGGTAGTCCTCCTCGTGCCGGTCGCCGTTGTCGTCGTCAACGTTGCCATCACCTACGAAAGCGGCGACGCGTGGCCGGGTGCGCCCCGTTGCCGGAGGGAGGGACGTAATGGTGGATCGGTGGTGGCGTGCGCAGAGCGGTCGACCGTGCTGCCCGGCTGGGCGACTGCTGGTATGGGAGCGCCGACACGGCCGGCCGGGACATCGAGCTCTATCGAGAGGCGTGCGCCCGACGTGGTCGCCAACCCGTCCGTATCCCCATTCGTAAGCATGCGTTCATCCCGAGAGCCGGGCGGAGGCCGAAAAGGTGGGCGACGCCCTGGTCGCCGACGGCTACCGGGGGTTCGAGCGGGAGGCCGTCGTCTACGGCGACCCCGACAGCGTTGCCGAGCAGCGTTACGTCTTCGGAGATCTGGGATTCACGGACATCATCATCCGGACCATGTCGCCGCTGCCGCCCGAGATCGGAGCCGAGGCCGCCTCCCGGTCCGTCGAACTGGCCGGCGCCGTACGCTCCCTGCTCGCCTGATCCGGGTCGTCATCCATCTGGGACGTCCCGTGGCCACGTGGTCATGAGATGGACGACGGAGGACGCGACCGCGACGGTCGACACCGCAGCGGTCTACGGTGACCGGCGACCGCAGGGCCTGTTCGCCAGACCTGGTGGCGTGCCGCCCGTGAAGCCCTCGGCCCCTGCCGGACGGGATCCCCGTCCACTCGGGTGACAACCACAGCACCAGGCGGTACCGTGACGTTGCACCGGTGCGTCTCCGAGACCGGTGTCGTTTGCAGGAGTGTGAACTGGTGGCCCGGGGAAGTATCTCCGAGGGGGGCGATGAGGCGTCGGTGGCTGGAAGGTTCGGCGGCAGTGATCGCCTGCGCGTTGGCGGCGCTGCTGGCCCTGTCGGCCGCTCCAGCGGCCGGGGCCGCGGCGCCGCGCGTGACGGTGACCGGGCCGGTCCCCGTCGGCTCCCCCACCTTTAATGGAACCCTCTACGGAACCAGCTTCCATCTGTCACAGGTCGGCTACGAGAGGTCCGAGTTCTTCATCTCGGGCACCGCCCACTCCTACGTACCCGTGGGACCCCTGGCCAGCAACGGTCGGTGGACCGTGAAGTCCGGGGCGAGCGCCCCCTACAAGACCCGGATAGCCGTCTACCGGCCGATCGACCCGCGCCGGTTCAACGGGACGGTCGTGGTCGAGTGGCTCAATGTCACCGGCGGAACCGACGACAGCCCGGACTGGACGATGGCGCACAACGAGCTGATCCGCGAAGGCTTCGCCTGGGTGGGTGTCTCCGCCCAGCAGGTCGGTGTCGACGCAGCCAAGTCCACCGATCCCGCGGAGTTCTCGTCCCTGTCGCACCCGGGGGACAGCTTCTCGTACGACATCTTCTCCCAGGCCGGTCAGGCGGTGCGTGACGACTCGGCGCTGATCCTCGGGGGCCTGAAACCCCGGGCACTGATCGCGGCAGGTGAGTCGCAGTCGGCATTCCGCCTGATGACCTACATCGACGCGGTGCAACCGGTCACCAAGGTGTACAGCGGGTTCCTCGTCCACAGCCAGTTCGGGACGGGGGCGCCCCTCTCCCAGGCACCGCAGGCGTCGTATCCGGCGCCGACGCCGACGACGATCCGGAGCGACCTCGGTGTCCCGGTCTTCGAATTCGAGACGGAGACCGACGTGTACGACAGCAACCTCACCGACCGTCTGTTCTACGGTAACCCGCGCCTGTTCAGGCTCTGGGAGGTCGCCGGCAGTTCACACTTCGATGATTACGGTCTGGCCATCGGACCGACCGACACGGGCAACGGCGAGGACGCCGTGGCCGACCTGGCCGCGATGCAGAATCCGACGAGCACGCCTCCAGGTGGGTTCACTTGCAACCAACCCATCAATACCGGTGGCACCCACTGGGCACTCGATGCCGCGGTCTACTGGCTCAACAGGTGGGTGGTGACCGGCACACCGCCGCCCAAGGCCCCCTATCTGAAGACGACCCACGATTTTCCGGTCGTCTTCGCCACCGATGCCAACGGGAACGCCCTGGGTGGAGTCCGTTCACCGCAGGTGGACGCACCGGTCGCCGCGCTCGGTGGGGTGGGGAACAGCCCGGTCTTCTGCACACTCTTTGGGACGACGGCCCCCTTCAGCGCCAACCACCTCGCCCGGATGTACCCCGATCACGCTCGCTTCGTCACTCGCTGGACCCGGGCGACCGTGAAGGACCTCCTGAAGGGCTACATCGTCCCCCAGGATGCCGAGGACCTGATCAACGCAGCCGTGGGCTCACGGATCGGCTAGTCGAATGATCCGATCAGTTCGACGGAGGGACGGCGCGGGTCACGGACCGCTCATGCCCACGACGGGCTGGTTCAGGTGGATGCCCCCGGTGGAGCCATGGAACTGGGCGTCGCCGAAGGAGAAGATGCCACCGTCGGAGGCCACCAGCCAGTAGCCACCGCCGTCCGGGGTGGCGGCCATGCCCACGACCGGTCGGTTCAGGTGGATGCCACCGGTGGAGCCGTGGAACTGGGAGTCGCCGAAGGAGAAGATGCCGCCGTCGGAGGCCACCAGCCAGTAGCCACCGCCGTCCGGTGTGGCGGCCATGCCCACGATCGGCTGGTTGAGGCGCAGGTTGCCGGTGGAGCCGTGGAACTGGGCGTCGCCGAAGGAGAAGATGCCGCCGTCGGAGGCCACCAGCCAGTAGCCACCGCCGTCCGGTGTGGCGGCCATGCCCACGATCGGCTGGTTGAGGCGCAGGTTGCCGGTGGAGCCGTGGAACTGGGCGTCGCCGAAGGAGAAGACGCCGCCGTCGGAGGCCACCAGCCAGTAGCCACCGCCGTCCGGTGTGGCGGCCATGCCCACGACCGGTTGGTTCAGGTGGATACCACCGGTGGAGCCGTGGAACTGGGCATCACCGAAGGCGAATACACCGCCGTCACGGGCCACTGTCCAATAGCCACCGCCGTCGGCGGTGGAGGCCATGCCCACGACGGGTTGGTTGATGTGGATGGCCCCGGTCGACCCGCAGAACGGGAGGTTCCCGAAGTCGAAGATGCCGCCGTCACTGGCGGTGATCCGGTAGCCGACCGGCGCGCCCGCCGGGGGCGAGCAGGGCACCTCCAGGTCGTTGCTGAGGTCGACGGGCGCCACGAACAACCGCCTGACGGCGTTGCAGGGAGCGGCGTAGTTGGTGCACGACTCGTTCCATGCGGCATAGCCCAACCACCAATTGCCGACGGCGTCCTGGAAGAGCGACCCCCCTCCCGGGCCGTAGACGGTCCCGTAGGTGGTGAGGAACGGTCCCGACGGTTGGCTACACGGACCTTCGGGACCCGAACAGTTGGTGATCGCCTCGTTGTAGGTGGTGGACTCGTAGTTGCCCCCCGAGAAGAGCAACTGGTAGGTACCGGAGGCGTAGACCATCTGAGGATCATCGGTCGTGGTCTCCCACGGCAGCGCGGCCTGGTCGACGGTCAACAGCACCGTCGGTGTCCCGGCGAAGCCGGTGCCGGCGTTGTCGAGCCGGACCGACCAGACCTGGGACGGTGCCGACGAGGAGCCGTCATTGGACTTCCAGATCAGGTAGGCCGCGCCCGTCGCCGGATCGACGAAGGGACTCGGGTCGAGCACTCCTCCGGCGGGACAGTAGTACCCCCCAGACGAGGTGTCGGTGAACTGCGGGGTCGGTCTCAGAGACGCCGTGGTGGCCACCGACAGACAGGAGTAGCCCGATGCCTCGGCGTGGCCGGCCGCCGCCGCGTCGTACCACATGACCCAGTGGCCGCCGTAGTTGAAGACGCCCGGGGAGGTCTGCGTATCGGGTTGCTCCCAGCCCGGGGGGCTCGGGAGCGCCGTCGACCCGTAGGTGGTGCCGGTGTAGGAACGCCAACCGGAGCTGGGGTTGCCGCTGGTGTCGACGAGGGCCTGGATGTAGTTCCCGAGCGGGGTGCCCGTCGTGAAGGCGTAGTAGGTGCCGGCGGAGTAGACGACGTCGGGATCGCCGGCATCCCCCGCGTACGCCGGAGTCTCGCTGGCGGCTATGGACACGTGGCTGCTCGGGTGAGCCGGTGACGGGTCCGCTCCGGCCTGCGGGACTGTGGTCACCGCGCTAATCGCCAGGACCACACCGGCGAGGACGGCGCCGTATTTGGACTCGATCGGTGATCCCATGGGTCTCCCTTCAGCGGGCGGAGGGCGCCCCGCCCGGGCCCCCCGGCCCTCACGATCCGGCCGCCGCGATCGTAGCCACCACCGGAGTGGAGGAAGGATGATCCCGGGGTCGGCGCGGGTCCGGCGCCGCGCGCCGGATCGGCGAGCCGGCCCGCGGGCTCTCGCTCCGGGCCGGCATCCGGGTCGTCATACGCGGGACAACGGGGCCTCCCGTCTACTCACCGGCCAGGAGCCGCCCTCGGAACGCGGCCAGCGCCAACGTCATGCTCACGAGGCCGATGCCGGCCAGCGCGCCCAACCCGGCCAGGAGGCTCCCGGCATCCCACCCCGAGGTGATGAGGCTCCGCAGCGCCCCGAGGAGGTAGGTGATGGGGTTGTAGGTGGCGATGGTCGAGAACCATCCGGTGAGCGCCTGCTTGGGGACGACGGCGTCGGTCAGGAAGAACAGGGGGAAGAAGACCACGAAACAGGCATTGACGGCGGCGGGGTTCCCCGTCTTGAGGGCCACGGCGTAGGGAAATCCGGTGAAGGCGAGACCCCACAGCGCCGAGAATCCCACGAATACCAGGACCCCGCCGGCCCCGGTGGCGAATCTCACACCCACCCCGTAGCCGATCGCCAGTACCGGCAGACACAGCACCATGATGACGACGACGTCTGCGGCCATGAGTCCGAGCAACAGGGCGACACGCCGGACCGGGGTCATGCAGAGCCGGTCGAAGTAGCCACCCTGGATGTCGGTGACGAGCGTCGGCGCGCGGGACATTCCGGTCACCGCGAATGCGATCGCCATGGGGATGAGGAATGCCTTGTAGTCGAGTCCGCTCTCCTGACGGGCCACGTTCTCGAGGGCCCCGAGGTTCACCGTGTAGAAGAACGCCGGGACGAAGACGGCCGGAATCACTGACGCCGGTTCGCGCAGCACCTGGCGAAGCGCGCGACCGGCGACCGAGGCGACGTCCCTCGAGAATCCGGCCTCCCGGCCCGCGATGGCAGCGCCGGTCATGACCGGACCGCCTTGATGTGGGCCCCGGTCAGGTCCTCGAAGACGTCATCCAGGGTCGGTGTCCGCATGGTCAGGTTCTTCACCGTGAGTCGGCACGTTCCGAGAGAGAGGGCGACCGGACTCAACACGGCCGGGCCGTCGAGGGTGCTGATGGCGATCCGGCCTTCCTCGACGGACACGGTGTCGACGCCGGGCAGGCTCTGCAGCCTGGCCAGGGCGGCCGGGTCGTCTCCTGCGACCTCGGCCACGATCACATCCCGTCCGATCGAGCGTTTCAACTCCCCGGGAGATCCTTCAGCCACCAGATGGCCCTGCGAGATGATCCCCACCCGGTCGGCCAGGGCGTCCGCCTCCTCGAGATACTGGGTGGTCAGAAAGATGGTCATCCCGAGTTCGGCATTGAGCCTGCGGACCTCGGTCCACACGCTGGCCCGACTGGCCGGATCGAGGCCGGTGGTCGGTTCGTCGAGGAAGAGGACCCGGGGGTTGTGGATGAGGGCGGCGGCCAGATCGACCCGACGCTTCATTCCTCCCGAGTAGGTCCCGATGCGCCGGTCGATCGCGTGTCCGATGTCCACGAGGTCCAACACCTCGGCGAGTCGCCGCTCGATCTCGGCCGGTCGCAGCCCGTACAGGCGGCCCTGCAGCACGAGCAGCTCACGACCCGATTGACGGTCGTCGAGTGCCGCGTCCTGGAGGGCAGCGCCGATCCGGACCCGGACCTCGGACGGATGCTCCACGACGTCGTGGCCGGCAACGGTCGCTGTCCCTTCGCTCGGTCGGAGCAGCGTGCACAGCATGCGCACCAGGCTCGACTTCCCGGCGCCGTTCGGTCCGAGAAAGCCATAGATCTCACCCTCCCGGATCGCCAGATCGACGCCGTCCACAGCGACCTTGGCTCCGAACCGCCGGACCAGGCCTCTCGTGCTGATGGCCGGCGACAAGGCTGGGGGACGGGAGCCTCTCACATACTTACTCGTATCCACCATACTGGTGAGTATATTCTATACTTCCCGGTAGTCAAATGAGTTCCACCCTCGAGCCCCTCACGCCCGACCGGCGCCGGCAGCAGACCAGGGACCACCTGCTGGCCGCCGCCGGGCAGGTGTTCGCCGAACGGGGGTTCCACGGGGCGACGCTCGACGCCGTGGCCGCCGCCGCCGGGTTCAGCAAAGGTGCCGTCTACTCCAATTTCAAGAACAAAGAGGACCTCTTCCTCGCGCTCCTGGAAACCGGCTACTCGAGGGAGCTGGACTCGTTGCGGGCCACCTTGGACGCCTCGGAGGTGCCTGCCGAGGCCCGCCTCACCGACTTCCTCCCGCTCATCGTCGAAGGGGAGACCCAGCTGCTGCCACCGAGGATCTGGTCGGTCCTGTACATGGAGTTCGCCCTTTTCGCCATGCGTAATCCTGTGGCACGAGAAAGGCTCGCCGAGATCGACGACGCCAATATCTCCGCGGTCGCCGAGCTCATCTCCGAAGGCACCGCGGGTCAAAAGGACCCAGGGGCAATCAAGCGGGAGGCCCGGATCGTCGAGGGACTCTTCCGGGGCATCTCACTCATGAGGGTCCTCGACCCCGAGGCCGTGGACGAGGCGCTCCTGGAGACGGCACTCTCGTTCGTCACGAGGGCGCTGACCTCCGACGGCTGACGTCCTCCCAACCGTCTCTTGATGACGGGTCGGCCAGACTCACCGCGGCCGGGATCCGACGGCCGGCATCCCCGCCGAACCGCCCCGCGGCTTCAACCGAGGTAGCGCTGGCGCAGCACCACCACGACCGTCACCACGGCCAGACAGAACAGCGCCTTCCATGGGAGCCGTCGTTCGGAGGCGGAGATCGGTGGCCAACACTCTTGCCCCGACCCCGAGATGCCCGACGGGTGGGGCTGGACCGGATCGGGGGTGCCGGCCGCGGCACCATCGGCCATGGCGGCCGATGCTGAGACCACCGGAGAGGGCTGAGCACTCCACCGGCTGCTTTCTCACGAATCGGACCCTCCGCGGTCGTTTCTGGCCGAGAGTCCGGCGGTCCCGACACGACGTCGGGGAACCAGGCATGCACCATGTCCGTCGAATCCCCGGGGGGACCACTTGAGTCCAGCTCAGAGCCCAGGCACCGGCCCGGCGCTGCCCGTGGCTTCCGACCGCCGGCCGGGTGGGGCTCCGGCAACCGCATCGGGCTACATTGCGCCCATGGGTGACCTGAGCGCAGTCGAGACGGTTCGTGCCACGGCCGATCCGATCCACGACCTCGGAACGACGATCTACATGAGCCCCGAGACCATCGCCCGGGCGGACGGATGGGGGTGGACCAACCCGTTCGCGTTCTACTTCGCCGGACGTGGCGGGGTACTCGGCTCCCGGGACGCCGCTGTGGTGGTGGCGGCCATGGGGTACTTCAATCCCGAGGTCGTGGCCGCGCTCTACGCCGAGGGGATCGCAACCACCGGGCCCGAGGGCGCGGCCGACCGCATGCTGGAGGCCACCGCGGCGTGGGGCAGGGACCACCTCGGAGGGGTCACGGACCTGCCGGCCTTTGTGAAGATCGCCGACCGGCTGGTCGACGGCGCCGAGGGTTCCGGACTGATCCTCTTCGCCGGGTGGCGGGCCCAGACACGGGCGGAGGACACCGAGGGCCGGGCGGCCCAGCTCCTCCAGATCCTTCGGGAGTGGCGCGGCGGCGCGCACCTGGTGGCCACCACCGCAGTCGGGCTTTCGCCCCTCGAGGCGATCCTCACCAACGAAGGCGTGGGTCAGGCCAAGTTCCTCGGCTGGCGGGAGCCGTTCCCGGACTGCACCAGGATCGTGGCCCGGCACGCCGAGGCCGAGACGATCACCGACGAACTGTGCTGCCGCGAGATCGAGCGGCTCCTCTCACCGGCGGAGCGCCGGACGTTCACCGACGTGGTGTCCGCCGCTGCCGCCGCCGTCGGTTGATCGCCGTCTGCGCCGGGCGCCCCGATGGGCCCGCGCTGCCGCGACTGCAAGGCCGCGCCCGGCCGGCCAGAGGTCGGGACGCCTTGCCACCTCCGGGCCAGATCAGGTAAGAAACAGGATGCCGGATCGCGACGTGGCCGACCAGAGATGCCGCTGGGAGATGTTCGCCGCTGGCGAATGGCAGAGGTGCAGCAAGCCCCGGCGGCACGACGGCGCCCACCAGATCGGCACGGTGACCATCGGGACGCGTGCGCTCATCCGGTTGAGGATGCAACGCCAACCGGGCGTGAGGCGGGCGAAGGATCGTCCTCAGCGCTGAAAGGGCCGCCTCGGTGAGCACGAGCGTCCGCTGGCGTCACGCCTGCCCGAACCCCACCGGCCTCAGACGGAATCCCTGCTCGCGGAACAAGCGGAGGCAGGAATCGACCACCTCGGGCCGGTAGCAACGACGCTTGTTCTCGATCTCGGTGAGGGCCGCCTCGGTCCCGATGGCGGGACGATAGAGGCGGAACGAGGACATCGCCGAGACGACATCGGCCACGGCGATGATCTGGGCACCCAACAGGATCTCGTCTCCGCTCAGTCCACGCGGGTACCCCGAACCGTCCATCCGTTCGTGGTGCTGGCGGATCATGTCAGCGACGGGCCATGGGAAACTGATGCCCGACACGATCTGGGCCCCCGCCTCCGGATGGAGCTTGACCTTCTCGAATTCTGCGCTGGTCAACCCGCCGGGGCGGGAGAGCATACCCGAGGATTCGGCTATCTCCCCGATGTCGTGGAAGGTGGCGGCCACCCCGATCCCCCGCACCGTGTCGCTGCTCAGTCCCAGGTCCCGGGCGATGGCCGTGGCGATGTCGGTGACCTGCTGCTGGTGGCCTGCGATGAACGGGTCGTAGCCCTCGATGACCCTGGTGACGGCCTCGCTTCCCTCGTCGAGGCTCATGCGGAACCTGGAACGGAACCGGTCGCGTTCGGTCACCTCCCTCCCCTTCATGACGATCCCGGTCACGTGGGCCAGCCGGAGCCGGTTCGACGTCTCCACCTCGAACGTCCTGATCTCACCGTCGGCTGAGGCGAAGTGGATGGAATCGGCCACGACCGTGTCGGGGAACTGCAGGACCAGCGCGTGGTGCACGAGGACCCGCTCGAGGTCACCTGTCACCACGTGACGGAAGACGCTGCACCCC
The DNA here is from genome assembly GCA_963725395.1 of uncultured Acidimicrobiales bacterium. Taxonomy (GTDB): domain Bacteria; phylum Actinomycetota; class Acidimicrobiia; order Acidimicrobiales; family RAAP-2; genus Bog-756. The sequence continues at coordinate 170,713 of CAVRYH010000012.1, forward strand.
GAGCGCGTCCTCCTGGGAGAGGCCGAATGCGCTCAACGCCGCGGTATTGGCGAAGACGATCAGCCCCTCGTCGTCGATCACGATGACGAAGGAGTGTTGCGTGCAACCACCCTCCGCCCCGAACCCGAGCTCGGACGGATCCGTGTCACCGATCGTTGCCGCGGAACCGCCACCGCCTTGCCCGTCGCTTCTGTCCATGGCCGCCTCCCTCTCCTTCAGACCGTGAGGACGATCTCCGTAGACATCGACAGGATCGGTGCCGGCGAGGAGTGGGAGGCACCCTATTCGTGCCGGAGCGTGCACCTCCGCCCTGCACGCTGCGATAGTGGGCTCCGGGCGATACCGGCGACCACGGGCGGCATGAGGGCCTACGCTGGAGTCGGTGAGCATGGCCGTCTCCCCCCAAAGCGCCAGCTTGGGCACGCGGCCCAGCTCGGAGGCCATTCCGGCCCTGGCGGGACCGGGGCGGTGACCCCGGACGATCCCCACCGGTTCGAGCGGTTCGTGAAGGCCCAGGACGCCGACGGCACCTACTTGCGGGTCGTAGACGAGCTGGGCAACGGACGGAAGGAGAGCCACTGGATGTGGTTCGTCTTTCCGCAGATCGCCGGGCTCGGCCGGAGCGCGATGGCCGAGCGGTTCGCGCTCACCTCGTTGGACGAGGCGCGCGCCTACCTCGACCACCCGGTGCTCGGCCCGCGGCTCCTCGCATGTACCCGCCTCGTAGCCGACAGCGGGGCCGAGAGTGCCGAGCAGCTCCTCGGGAGTGTGGACTCGCTGAAACTGCGTTCGTCGATGACCCTGTTCTCCAGGGCCGACGAGGAAGAGACCCTCTTCCGCCAGGTACTCGACCGCTATTTCGGCGGCCGTCCTGACGACGCCACCGATCGCCTGCTCTGATCGCGACGCACACGGCCACCGTGGACGCCTGCTGCCCGGGGAAGCACCGCACCCACGGTGTCCGATGCCGTGGTGACAGCTGTTCGGGGCCGCCGGTGAGTACCCTCGATCGGAGGAGACAACCTCTCCCACCCGAGGGACGACCGGTCCACCGTCCCGAGTAGCCGGAAGCAGGGGAACGATCGAGTACACCATCCTGAAGCCACCACCGAGTCGGCACCGTCTCCTCTGGATCGTCCTCTGTGTCGTGGTGGTCCTGGTCGTCGGCGCCGTAGTCCTCGTGACGGTCCGCCACGTGACGGTCGAGCACAAGGCGGCGTCCGGCGGCCACCGCGCCGTCGTGGGTCACCCGGCCAGAGGTCTCACCGTTGTGACCACCACACCGGCCGACGGGGCCGCCGACGTCCCGTCCGACCAGGAGGTCACCGTCCGGCTGTCGTCTCCCGTGGAGGCCGTGGTCGGACAGCCGTCCTTCGACCCCCCGGTCGCCGGGAGCTGGCAGCGTACCGGCCCTTCCACGATGGCCTTCCTCGCCACGGCGCCGTTCCTGCCGACCACGACGGAGACGCTCACCATCCCCTCGGGCCCCGACGGCCCCCGATCCAAGACCGGTACGACGCTCACCGCCCCCGTCACCGTGTCGTTCACCGTGGCCCAGGCCAGCACGGAAAGGCTGCAGCAGCTGCTCGCCCAGCTCGGCTACCTGCCCCTCTCCTTCACGCCGGCCGGGCCCTTGAGCTCCCCGGTCGAGGCCACGACCGCCCAGGACGGCAACTTCGCCTGGCGCTGGCCGAATCAGCCGACGTCACTCACATCCCTTTGGACCGAAGGTTCGGAGAACGTGATCACCAAGGGTGCACTCATGAACTTCGAGAACCAGAACGGCCTGACCGTCGACGGCCTGGCCGGCGTCCGCGTCTGGACCGCACTCCTCGCCGATGTGGCGGCCGGCAAGACCGACGCCGACCCCTACACCTACGTGTTCGTCTCCAAACAGCTCCCCGAGGCCCTGACGCTGTTCGAGAACGGCACACCGACCATCGTCAACACCCCCGTCAACACCGGAGCGCCCGGCGCCGACACGACCGACGGCACCTACCCGGTCTTCGAACACGTGGTCAGTTCACGGATGCAGGGGACCAACCCTGACGGATCGACCTACGACGACCCGGCGGTTCCGTGGGCGAGCTACTTCAACGGTGGCGACGCACTCCACGGGTTCGTCCGCGCCACCTACGGCTCGTACCAGAGCAACGGTTGCGTCGAGATGCCCGTGGCCGAAGCGGCCCAGGTCTGGCCGCTCACCCCCATCGGCACCCTGGTCACCGTGGTCGGTCCCTCCTCCTAGCTGGGCCGGCGTGGCCCTCGCGAGGTCGCCGTAGGATCTCGGCAGACGAGCACGAGGAGGAATCGAAGTGGAGATGGAGTATCGCCGCTTGGGCAGGACCGGGCTGAGAGTGAGTGTGCTCTCCTTCGGCTCGTGGGTCACGTTCGGACCCCAGCTGGCCGGGAGCCTGGCCGAGGACTGCCTGGCCGCCGCCTACGACGCCGGGGTGAACTTCTTCGACAACGCGGAGGCCTACTCGGCCGGTGAGTCGGAGCGGATCATGGGCGAGGCCATCGCGTCACTGCAATGGCCCAGGCACAGCTATGTGCTGTCGACCAAGCTCTTCTGGGGGATCCACCAGAACGTCAACATGCGCAACACCCTCAACCGCAAGTACCTCCTCCAGGCCATCGACGGCTCGCTCGAACGGTTCGGACTCGACTTCGTCGATCTGGTCTACTGCCACCGGCCGGACCCGGAGACCCCCATCGAGGAGACGGTCTGGGCGATGTCGGACATCGTCTCGAGTGGCAAGGCCCTCTACTGGGGGACGTCGGAGTGGTCCGCCGAGGCGCTGCGGGAGGCGTGGGACATCGCCGAACGCCACCATCTGCACAAGCCGGTCGTCGAGCAGCCGCAGTACAACCTGCTGTGGCGGGAGCGCGTCGAACAGGAATACGCGCCCCTCTACGACGGGATCGGTCTCGGGCTGACCACCTGGAGCCCGCTGAGCTCGGGGTTGCTGACCGGGAAGTACCTGGACGGCGTGCCCGAGGGCTCACGGGCAACCCTCCCGGGCTACGAGTGGCTGGAGGGGCTGTTGACCGACCCGGAGCGCAACGAGAAGGTCCGCTCACTGCAGAGCATCGCCAAGGAGCTCGACTGCAGCCTGGCCCAGCTGGCCATCGCCTGGTGTGCGAAGAACCCGCACGTGTCCACGGTGATCACCGGGGCGAGCCGGGTGGAACAGGTGCACGAGAACCTCGCCGCGCTCGAGGTCCTGCCCAAGCTGACTGACGACGTGCTTTCGCGCATCGACGAAGTCACCGGCTGATGTCCCTCGCCTGATCCTGTGGTCCCCTGGGGACCTCCTGGACCACCACAGTCGTCGGGTGGCGCCTGAACCATCGTCGTCGGTGGGGGGCCGCGTAGCCCTCCAGCCGGGCCAGCTCGAGGATCCGCCGGTTGACCTGGTGGGCGAGGTACAGGGTGAACAGCGCACAGGGGATCTCCACCAGGACGGCCAGAAGGAGGGCCTCGAAGGTCTGCGAGCGGCCCCCCGACGTCGTGACGTCGAACCAGGCGTCCACCAACAGGAGCACCGCCGTGGCCGTCGCCGGGAACTGGACCCGCGGATCGAGCCGGAATGCCAGGTACGCCGTCCGGGCGATGACGATGACCAGGATGACGTCGAACCCGACCCAGGCCGCACGGTAGTGTCGGTCGAACTGGTGACGGGGCAGCGTGATGGCCAGATAGACGATCCACGGCAGGAGCAGGGCGGCGGCCGCAGTGTAGAGCCACGCCATCCGCCGACCACGGCGCCGGCCCGCCTCTTCGCTGGCCCACCGGACCGGATCCGGCGACTCCGGACGCGGGGCCGGATCGGACTGCGAACGATGGGGCTCCTCCGCATCCACCCCCTCAGACTAGAGGCCCCACTACGAAGCGATCGTCCGTCGCTTCTCGTCGACGAGTGAGCTCCGCTCCAACGCGGCCACGATGAGTGCATCCTGGGTCGCAACCCCGTTGACGGTGGGCATCCGATGCCACATCCCGTCCGCGTCGAGCGACCACGAATGGGTGTCGTCGGCCAGGTTCAGCTCCAGGATCTCCTCGAGCTGGACGACAGCGGCCGGATCGGCGACGGGGATCATCGCCTCGACCCTCCGGTCGAGGTTGCGGCGACGCAGGTCGGCCGATCCGATGTAATAGCTCGCCGGACGGCCATTGGCACCGCCGAAACGGAGGATGCGGGAGTGTTCGAGGAACCGCCCGACGATGGAGCGGACCTGGATGGTCTCCGATAGTCCGGGCACCCCCGGCCGCAGGCAACAGATGCCGCGGATGACGAGGTCGATGGGAACCCCGGCCTGCGAGGCGCGGTAGAGGGCGTCCATGACGGCAACGTCGTCGAGCCCGTTGACCTTGATCACGATGCGCCCGTCCGGCCCAGCCAGGGCCTCGTTGTCGATGCAGTCGACCACCCGGTCGCGGATGCCACCGGGCGAGGTGACCAGTTCCCGATAGTGCGGGGGCTGGCTGAACCCGGTGATGTAGTTGAAGAAGCGGGTGACGTCGGCGCCTAGCTCCGGACGGGAGGACAGGACCCCGAGGTCCTCGTAGATACGGGCGGTTTTGGGGTTGTAGTTCCCCGTACCGACGTGGCAGTAGAGGCGCACCGTCCCACCCTCCTGGCGAACCACGAGCGTCGTCTTGGCGTGGGTCTTCAACCCCATCAGGCCATAGATCACGTGGGCGCCCGCCTCTTCCAGGGCTCGGGCCCAGCCGATGTTGGCCTCCTCGTCGAACCGGGCGGTGACCTCGACGAGTACGGCCACCTGCTTGCCGTGCTCAGCCGCCCGGATGAGAGCAGCCACCACCGCGCTGTCGCCCGAGGTGCGGTACAGGCACTGTTTGATGGCCAGGACATGGGGATCGTCCGCCGCCTCGTTCAACAACTCCTCCACCGACGCGGAGAACGAGTCGTAGGGGTGGTGGACGAGGAGATCCTGGCGATCGAGCACCGAGAAGATACTGGCGTCCTCCTCGCGCTCGACCGTGGTGAGGGGCTGGGGGATGAGCGGCGTCCATGGTTCGTCATGGAGGTCGGGCCGGTCGAGCCCATGGATGGCCCACATGCAGTCCAGCCCCAGTGGCCCGGCGAAGCGGTAGACATCATCGGGACCGAGCCCGAGCTCCTCGGTCAGCCGCGCCACCGGCCCCTCCGACGTCTTCGAGTCGATCTCGAGCCGTACGACCGGCAGGAACCGGCGCCGTCGCAACTCCTCCTGCAGGGCGAGCAGCAGGTCGTCGGCGGCGTCGTCGTCGAGAGCGAGATCGGCGTCGCGGGTGACCCGGAAGATACAGGGTTGACCCACGTCCATCCCCGGAAAGAGGGTGTCGATGAAGGCGACGAGCGTCTGCTCGAGGGGGATGAACCGGTCCCCTCCCGGCAACGGCAGCAGCCTGGCCACGTTGGGTGGCACCTTCACCCGGGCGAACCGCACGGTGTCGTCGTTTCGGTTGCGGACCTCGACGCCCACATTGAGCGACAGGTTCGAGATGTAGGGGAACGGATGGCTGGGGTCAACGGTGAGCGGCGTGACCACAGGCAGGATCAGCCGGTCGAACACCTCCTGGAGGTAGTTCCGGTCCGAGATGTCCAGCGAGTCCCAGTCGCAAAGTTCGATGCCCTCGGCCCGCAGCGCCGGCCCCAGATCGTTGAGCAGCAGCTCCTCCTCCCGGCGGACCATCCTCTCGAGCGACGCCCGGACATCCCGCAGCAATTGGTCCGGTGTGCTCCCGTTCAGGGCCAAGCTCTTGATGCCGGCCACCACCTGCCGGCGCAATCCGGCCACCTGGACCTGGAAGAACTCGTCAATGCGCTCGCTGAACAGCACCAGGAACTTCACCCGCTCCAGCAAGGGAATGGACTGGTCGGCGACCAGGTCGAGCAGCCGGTCGTTGAAGTCGAGGTCGGAGAGCTGACGGGCGAAGTACCGCTGGTCGGCCCCCGCGCCGGGGCCGTCGGCTTCCCCGCTGGTGGTCTCGGCGCTCATCAGACAACGATACCAACCGCCGGCTGCTGTCGGTCCCGGGGGGTGCGGGCTCGCCGTCGGCCCCGGCCGTCCGCCTATCCCGCCGGTACGCGGCCCGTCAGGGACGGCCACCGAAGTGCGTCACAATGGGGATCCGACCGGCTGGCGACGAAAGGTGTCCGACGTGACCGACCGCACCATCGAAGTCATCGTGGAGATCCCCCGGGGTAGCCGGAACAAGTACGAATACGACCACGAACGCCACGTCATACGGCTCGACCGGCGCCTGTTCTCAGCCACGTTCTACCCCGCGGACTACGGGTTCGTCCCCGACACGCTGGCCGAGGACGGCGACCCGCTGGACGTCCTCATCCTCCTCGACGAGCCCACGTTCCCGGGCTGCCTGGTCGAGTGCCGCCCTGTCGGCGTGTTCTGGATGACCGATGAGAAGGGCCCCGACGCCAAGATCATCTCGGTGGCCATCGGTGATCCGGTGTGGGAGGAGGTCCGGGACCTAGACGGGCTCCCACCCCACCTCACGTTCGAGATCGCCCACTTCTTCGACGTCTACAAGGACCTGGAGCCGGACAAACTCACGAAGGTGGGCGGCTTCGACGGCGTCGACGCCGCTTGGGCCGAGATCGATCGCTCCTTCGAGCGGGCTCGGACGAACGAGGCCTGAACGCGGCCGGCCCGATCACCCGGCCCGGTCGGGTCGGGCGGGGGCTCGGTTCAGCCGAGGACCTGGGCCTTGGCGGCGGAGAACTCCTCGTCGGTCAGGGCTCCCGAGGAGTGGAGTTCGGCGAGCTTCTGGAGGCGGGCGATGGTGTCGTCCTCGCCTCCCGCGGCGGCGGGAGCTGGTGCGGGGGCCGGAGCCGGAGCCGCCGGTTCTGGTTGCTGCTGAGCCATGGCCCGATTGGTCCCGGCCTTCGCCCCCATGTAGGCCACACCGCCGACGGCGGCAGCCCGGAGCAGTGGTCGTCTGCGTACGAAAGGCATCGTTGGTCTCCTCAGCCCTCTTCTTCTTCTCCGTCGAGGTCGATACCGAGCGCGAACGCGATCTCGGCCGCGGCGGACACGATCCTGACATTACCGACGGTGGGATTGAGGGCCACCAGCAGCCCGAGGATCTCCTCGGGGGTGACACCCACCTCGAGGGCGAAGCCGACCTGGAACACGTAGGAGGCCGGCGCAGCATCTGCGGCGATGAGTGCTGCGATGTTGGCCAACGAATAGGTCTTCGGGTCGAGGCCAGAGGCCGCGAGGTTGTCCAGACGGGCCTCGAAGAGTGCCTCGAGTGCACTGGCGTCATGGCGAGCAACGCCGAAGAGCGCTTCGGTGGTGCCGGTGGATACGGCCATCGTGATTCCTCCGCTTGTCGTCGTGGGCCCCGCTATCAGGTGAGTGTCACGCCGGGCGAGGTGGACCCCCCTCGCCGCCAGGCAACCATACCGGATCCGCCCTAATGTGTCGGCGGTCGTGCGGGTCGAGTGCACGGTCGGCGGCGGAAACCCAGGGTCGCCCCCGGAGACCGGCCCCCATCGGGGCGCCGTATAGTCTTGTCCTCGCCCTGAGGTAGAGGAGTCACAACCGGGCCGCTGGTGCGTCGACCAAGGGCCGCCCTGACCCGGGGGTCGGATCAACCATCAACTCACGGGGATGTAGCTCAGTTGGCTAGAGCACCTGCTTTGCAAGCAGGGGGTCACGGGTTCGAGTCCCGTCATCTCCACTCGTTGTCGGGTTTGTGACGTTGTCCCTGGTAGATGCGGGTTTCTGGGATCCGCTCGCTACCCGAGCCAAATGGCGATGTTCGAACTCTCGGCGAACAGGGAGACCGGCCGACTCAGGTAGACCGCTCGGCAAGCGGTTCAGGCTTCTTGGATTCAACGAGCTCCGTAGGCGTCCACAAACGCTGCAGAAGCCCTCCGGGCCACGGGGATGAGATCGTGTGTCGACGCGTAGTCGTCATCGCCGGTGAACATGGCTTTGTTGACCGGGATCCAGAACAACATGCCGACGAAGTGCTCCGCTGCTGCCGTCGCATCGTCGACAACGAGCAGGCGACGATCCGCAAGAGCTCGGAAGCTGTTCGCAAGCGCTGCGAGGACTCGTTCGAACCCCTTCTCGTACCAGGCTGTCGAGATCTCGGGGAAGCGATCCGCGGAAGAGATCACCAAGCGTCGGAGTCGCAAGACTCGTGGCTGCATCAACGCCATGAGAAACGTCTCAGCCAGATGCTCCAGATCGCTGGAAATATCCGCCGTTGCCGGCAACTGCTCAGCGATGACCTCAATGAGCGCACTCATATCGTCAGTCGTCGACAGCACGATGTCGGCGAATAGATGCTGCTTGTCGGTGAAGTGCTTGTAGACGGTCTGTTTGGAGACGCCGGCCTTCGCCGCAATCTCTTCCATCGTCGTGCCTTCGTACCCCTTGGCGAGGAACGCGTCGATGGCTGCTTCGCGGATCTCGCGGTGGCGCCTGTCCGAGTTCCGCTCTGTGGGCTCCGGAGTGCTCATGCGTGACACTTGACTCAGAGTACTAGACGGATCAGTTCTAATCGGGTACTATACGGTCTAGTTCCGGCCACACACGACCACAGGAGGTCAACCATGAAGCTCGAGGCATACCTGTTCTTTCCGGGCAACACCGAAGAAGCCGTCAGCTTCTACCAGTCCATCCTCGGTGGCGAGGTGGCGATCACCCGGCGCGGCGATGTGGACCGGACAGCATCAGAGAACGAGAAGCACCTCGTGATCAACGCATCGTTGGACACAGGTTCGTTCACGCTGCGAGCCAGTGACCGCGCCGATGCATCCAACGATGTCCAGACCAGAGTCGAGCTCTCCATCATCGGGTCCGACGAGAACGAGCTCCGCCGGATCTTCGATGAGCTGAGCGATGGAGGAGCCGTCAAGGCACCGCTCGAGAAGATGTTCTGGGGCGACACTTTCGGCGCGCTGATCGACAAGTTCGGTATCGGCTGGCAGGTCAACATTTCTGCCAGCTGACGAGGTTCAGCATCATCGATGACAGAGCAACCACCGCCCGATCCCAAGGAAGGTGAAATCTTGACTGACCAGACTGCACCATGGCCATAACAAGGACCTGCGTCGTACTTCCCACCGATCGAAAAAAAATGCGGTCGCTCAATCGCCGAGTGGCAGAAAATCATCGTGGACTGCGGACTCGAGAAGCACATGGCGATCGTCGGTCACCTCAAGTCCGAGTACGGGATGGGACACGGTCACGCCAAGGCTCTCGTTGGGTGGACGCTGGTGGGAAATCAGGCAGCACCCTGAGTCAGTTCGGCATGGCGGTGGCTGTCAGTGCCGTCATTGCGGCGAGAGATAGTCCTGCAGAGCGTCAAGCCGGTCGTCCCAGGCGTGGACAAGCGCGGCCAGGAACTGCTGGGCGAGTTGCACGGGTAAGGACCGCAGTCGGTAGCGCACCCGCCGCCGCTCGCCAGGCTGAGGCGTGACCAGGCCCGCGTCGGCCATGAGGGCGAGGTGTTTTGCGATCGCCTGGCGGCTGACCGGCAGCCGATCCCCAAGATCGGTGGCCGTGGACGGGCCGTCCGTGGCGAGGGCGGCGAGGGTGGACCGGCGGTTCGGATCAGCGAGCGCCACGAAGACTTGCTCGGCAACAGCGTCGATGTCACGCGCCATCGAGGTGCTCCGCCAGTTCGCGCGACCAGCCTTCACTGTGGGAGTCGTAGGTCTGGCGCCAGGTGTCGAGGGGGAGCTGGGCGAAGCCGGTCTCGACGACGCACAACAGGGTGCCGTCGCGGTCGGGTTCCAGGGTGAACTCCACGTATGTGCGGCGGAGATCGTTCTCGGGCAGGTCGGGCAGTCGCCAGGTGGATGCGAACACCGTGGGCTCCTCGACACGTTCGACGCGCATCTCGACCGTCATGCCGCCAGCGAAGGTAATCGGGGTCAAGCCGCCGGGGCGAAGGTCGATGCTCGCCATCCCTGCGTTGCCGACCTCACGGTAAGCAGATGCACCAGGAATCTCGCGCGGGCACAAGGGTCTGGAGTAGGCCCGTTCACGCGCGTTCGGAAGAGGGGTTCGAACATGGTCCCATCACTTCATGATGGAGCCCTAAGCGTTCGAGTCTCGCGCCTCCTTGAAGCCTTAGCACAGCCGAAGCAACGTATTCTCCGAGGTCAGCGCCTAGGAGAGGTTCGAATATAGTCCCATCACCTCCACCGTTTGGGGTTGACCCATGCATCCGTCGAATCCGGCGGTGCGGCTTCGGAACGGTGCTTCTCCGCTCTTCGGAGCGGTGTTCCATTCCAACCTGCATCGACCGTGTCAGCCCCCCACCGGGGACATGCGGATGTTGTCGGTACCCCGCTCCGGGGTGTTGACAACACTGTGCAGGTGCTGCCGTGGCCGTAATACGAGCGACCGGAAACCGAACGTGACCGCGCTCAACGCAACCGAGCCCATTGTCGTCAACCGCAGGGTCGCTCTGTAACGGGGCGATCGGGCTCACCGAGGATTCCCTCGTGACGATCGCCATCCTTCTCCCCGAAACGGTGGGGGTCCACCGAAGTGAGCGTGAAGTGCGGACCGAGCGGCATAGACGCCGCACATCCCGTGGACCCCTCCACCCGGCGGCGTCGAAGCCGAGCAAAGATAAACACCGTCGAGCGGCGTACGGTACGGATTCCATTGGAGAGTCGGCCGGAACAACGTTTGACGGAGCGTAGCGGCCCCACCGCCGATGTCTCCCCCCACGTAGTTGGGGTTGTGCCGCTCCTCGTCGACGGCCGTCATCGTCGACCGCGCCATGATCAGGTCGCTGAAACCTGGTGCGAAACGCTCGATCTGAGCCTCGATGGCCCGGGACATGTCCACGCCTGACCCGGGGGGGACGTGGCAGTAGCCCCAGAGCGTCTCCTGGGTACCGAGTGCCCGGGTCCCGTCGGCTGTTCCCGGCTGTACGACGATGCAGTACGGGCGCTCCGGGTGCCTCCCTGAGTTGACGTCGGCCTCGCTGGCGGCGACCTCGGCCAGCGTCCCGCCCAGATGCAGGGTTCCTGCTGACCGGCAGACCTCCGACGCCCAGGGGACCGGCCCGCCCAGAGACCAGTCCACCTTGCACACGCCCGGCCCGTATCGGAACCGACGAAGCGAGCGCACGTAGCGTGGCGGGAGCCTGTCTGCGGCCAGTGAGCGAAAGCTCACCGGCGAGATATCGAGGAGCACGACCGTCGATTTCGGTAATTCGGCCAGCGAGCCGATCCAGTGTCCGGTGACAATGGATCCGCCCAGCCGCTCCAGCTCGGCCAGCAGTGCATCGGTGATCCCCGCGCTGCCGCCCTCGACCACGGGCCATCCTTCGGCGTGCGCGAGCAGCGTGAGCAGGAGTCCGAATGCGCTCGTGAGCGGAGTAGTCAGCGGCGCCATCGAGTGAGCTCCGACGCCGGCCAGCAATGAACTGGCGGGTTCGGTCTCGAACCTCCGGGCGAGCTGCGTCACAGGGAGGAGTCCGGGAACGCCGAAGCGAGCCAAGGCGACGGGATGCTCGGGGAACGAGCGGATGGGCCCCAGTACTGCGTCGGTGATGGACCGGGCATCGCGGACCAGTGGGGCCATCAGATTGCGGTAGGCCGGCCCGTCGACTCCCAGGGAGTCGGCGGTTTCGTCCACCGACCTGTGCACTGGTACGGCTCTGCCAGCATCGAGTGGATGGGCGAAGGGCACCGCAGGTTGACGAAGCGTGGACCGGAGGTGGTCGAAGGCGGACTGACGGAAGAACGGGGAGGCCGTCACCAGTGGGTGGACGATCGAGCAGACGTCGTGGCGGAAGCCGGCGAGCGTCGACCCGTCGGTTCGGCACCCACCCCCGGCGACGGCCGCGCCCTCGAAGACCGTCACCGAGAGTCCCGCTGCGGCCAGGGTGGCGGCAGCGGCCAGTCCGTTCGGACCCGAGCCCACCACCACGGCATCGACCCCGCTCACTGCCCGTCACCGACGATCGGGGAGAGGCTCACGAGACCCGTTGTACCATCGGCCGGCATCGATGGCGGACGGCCAGGACCGTCCCCGAGCCGTCATACCGACCCGGTCCCGATGCAGGTGGTCGGACAGATTCCCCTGTCGTTGATCGCCGGCACCGTCAGCCTGCGGGACCAACCTACAGGCGGTCGTGCCGGCGCTGGTGGCGGCCCGCTGCAAGCCTGCTCAGATGATGAGAGGGACGTAACCCCGATCGTTGACGAGAATCCGGAGATCCATGTGAGGGAATGAATCGACCTACCTCCCGGCTCACACCTTCGAGAGGCACAGCCCAAGTTCAGCGGCCCAGTGGGGATTCTGAACACGGTCCCCCACCCTCCGCCGAGCGCTGCTGAGGCGCAACGCACCCTGCGCTGCGACCGACCCGATGGGTCACCGCTTCATCGTTCAGCATCCTCGAGCTCATCACTCGGCTCCTCCACTCTCAGTAACCCGAGGCTCGCCAGGACCCGACGGAGCTCCCGTTCCGGCTCCACGCTGGCATCCGGGGTTCGCCATGCGATGTGCTGGTCGGGTCGGACCAGCAGGGCTCCGCCGTCGCCGATACCCGAGACGGCCGACCACGCCCCTCTCGGGTCGATTGCGTCCCGGCCCATGTGAACGACGGTCAGTGGCGGCGCTTCCTTCGAAAGTCGGTCGCCGGCCTCGGCCCAGGCATCGCAATGAGTGAGAAGGGTGAACGTCCCCGGTTCGGCCAGATCGAGCGTCGAGATGCTCGTTCCGTCCCTCTGGAGCCATACGTGGGGCAGTCGGGCGCCCGGATAGGTCGTGGGGATGTAGTCACGGACGGGATTGCCGGGTCGGGGGGCGAATGAGCCGTCATCGAGGACGGGGCCGGTCTCGGGCGGGTAGGTGAACCCGAGTTGCAGGCCGAGCATGTCGAAGTGTTCGTCCTGCCCTTCGATCGCTGCGCGGACCGCCCGGCGCCCGGCTTCCGTGGCCAGGACCGTCTCGGCGTTGGACCGCGTCTCGGCAGGGTCGTCCGTCGCACCGAGGGCCGCCCACACCTCGAGGAGTTTGAAGGCATTGTCAAGGGACTTGTGAGCATTGGTCTCGGCGATCGGCCGTCGCTCTGTCTCGTAAGACTCGAGGATCTCAGGCGGTGCCCATCGGTTCTCCACGGCACCGAGCTTCCACGCCAGATTGTGGGCATCGGCCACCCCCGTGTTGAGACCCAGCCCCCCACTCGGAGGAAACCGGTGCGCCGCGTCGCCGACCAGAAAGATCCGCCGGTCACGGTAACGATCGGCGATTTGGCAGGTCATCCGCCACGAGCTGACGTTCTCGATGCTGAGCTCGATGGCATCCGCGCCGGTGGCGCGCCGGAATATCTGCGCGCAGCGCTCCGGTGTGAACGACTCGAAAGGTTCTGCCTCAGGGTCCCATTCGTACATGTAGACCCAGCTGTCGGCCAGGTCGTGGGCGACGAAGACACCCCGGATGTCAGGGTTCATGATCCAGTAGAGGGTGGCCGGCCGAGCGCCGACCAGGGATCGCAGATCGACCCGGGCGTGGATCATGATGAATGCCTGGATCTGGTCGGGGCCCAGCATCTCGATGCCGACGGATCGCCGGACCGGGCTCCGAGCGCCATCGGCGCCGATCAGGAACCGGCTCCTCACGAGAGACGTCTCACCGGTGTCGAGTCGCCGGAGCGTGCTCGTGACACCGGTCTCGTCCTGGAATCCGTCGACCCACTCGACACCCCGGTCGAGCTGGCGGACATGGTCCTCGAGAATCGGCTCGAGGCGGTGTTGGGAGAGGTTCCGCAATGGCGTGGGCGTGACTTCGAGCAATTCGGCGAGCCGGTGCTGGCCCTCGAACGGCACTGCACCGAGTTCCTCGCCGTTCAGCGACATCACCCAGCGGACCCATGCACCCTCGTGGGCCGGCTGGCAGGCCCGCTCGATCCGGTCCATGTCGAGTCCGGCGGCCCGGCAGATCTCGAACGTGCGGGCGTTCACCACGTGGGCCGCAGGTGCGGACTGGATCTCGGTGCGGCGCTCGACCACGACGTTGCCGATGCCCTGGCGGTCGAGGAGGATCGACGCCATCAGACCCACCGGTCCCCCGCCGACGACCAGCACCGCCGTCTCGATCGTCGCCGACTCCCCACTCGCTGCCCCGGCCACGCCCATCAGATCAAGCCCTCGTAGCTCCCACCGTCGAGGTGGAGATTCTGCCCCGATATGAACCCGGCTTGGGCGGAGCACAGGAAGGCACAGGCATCACCCACCTCCTCGGGACGGCCGAGGCGATTGGCGGCGATGGAGGCAGCCATCTCGCCATATGCCTCTTCCAGTGTGATGCCCTTCACGGCCACGGCGATCTCGGCCATCTGGCGTTGACGATCGGTGTCGATGCGCTCGGGAAGGATGCTGTTGATCGTGACATTGTCGCGGGCGACCTCCCGGGAGAGAGCCTTCATCACGCCGGTGAGACCGGTCCGGGCGCCCACCGAGAGCGTCATCATCGGGTTGGGGGACGTCACCATGGCCGAGGTGATGTTGACGATCCGTCCGAAGCGCCGTTCCCTCATGCCGGGCAGGACGGCCTGAACGAGGTAGATGGGGGCGAGCAGGTTCGCCTCGAGAGCCGCGTGCCACGACTCGGGGGCGGTCGAAGCGAAGGCCATCGGCGCCGGTCCGGCGTTGTTGGTCACGACGATGTCCGGGGCCGGACACGCGTCGATCAGGCTGGCGCGGCCCTCCCTGGTGTCGATATCGGCGGCGACACCGATCACCTCGACGCTCGAGGTGGCGGCGATCTGGCTGGCGGCCGAGGCCACCGTTTCAGCCGTCCGACCGTTCAACACCACATCGACGCCCTCACCAGCCAGGGACTGTGCGCAGGCGAGACCGAGGCCCCGGCTCGATGCACACACGATGGCGCGCCGGCCGCGGATCCCGAGATCCATCTCAGCGGCCTGCCGCTTCCCGGCCCTTGGCGATGATGTCGATGTCGGCGGGAAGGAAGAAGTCGGCCTTGGCGGGACCGGGCTCCCATGAGGCGATCGTGAACGGATCCCAGTCGTCGCGCCGTTGCTCGGCCTCCCACTGCTCGTCGTCGACGATCTGGTCCATGTCCGCGAAGAGCTCGAACATTCCACCAGCCGGATCGAGGAGGTACCAAAAGAGGTTGGACCCGATGACATGGCGACCGGGGCCGTAGACGACGGACTCAGGACGCTCCCCCACGACCTCCGTGCCCACCAGACCGATGGCATCCACGTCGTCCACTTCGAGGGCGTAATGGTTGAGACACGGCACCGGCGCCGGCATCAACAGCAGGTTGTGGTGGTCGCTTGAACACCGCAGGAAGTAGGCCATGCCGTCACCCAAGCTGTCGGAGACCCTCATCCCCAGCCCCTCGCGGTAGAAGGCGAGGTTGGCCGCCACGTCCGTGGTCCCGAAGACGACATGGCCGAGCCGGCGCGGCCCGGCGGCGCCTTCCGTCACTGCGGCAGGAGACCGGTGGTTTCTTCGGGCCGACCCACCGGGACCGTTCAGTTCCCGAACCGGCGCGGGGTTCAAAGTGGCGGCCATCCCGACCTCGACCACCACATCGTGATCGAGCAGCGGATCGGCACAGCGCAAGGACCCCTCGCCCCGGGAGACCGACACCCCCTGACGATCCAGACGCTCGGTGATCTCGTCCAGGTCGGTCTCGGAGTCGCACGTCATCCGCACCTCGGAGACGTGGCGATAGGCGCCCTCCCGGAGCCGGAGCTGGGACTCCCGGTCGTCGGTTCCCAACGTCGCCGTCGCCGTCGTGCGCATCCCTCGCCGCTGCCAGAACGCCTCGAGCTCTCCGGGGTCCGGCACGGTGAGCTCGAGGTCGAGGAGAGAGGTTAAGGCCATATCGGCGTTCCTTCCGCTAGCTCCAGATCGAGTCTATTGATTATTAGCCAACTGTCAAGTTATAGTGCCCGGGTGATCTCGCCGCCCGGACTTGTGCATCGCACGAAGCAGGTCGTCCGGAGCGGCACCGAGTGATCGATTCCGGTCCCGTGCCTCGAGCAGAGGACGATGCTCCTCGCCCGAGGCGGCCAGAGACCCGTGGGCGGCCCCGCATCCGCGACGATGCGGAGATTCTCGACGCCGCGCTGCGCGCGTTCGCCACCGCGGGATACGACGCCATGTCGGTCCGGTCACTCAACGCGGAACTCGGGCTCAGCCACGGGACGATCAACCAGCGCTTCGGTTCGAAGCTGCATCTGTACTTCGCCGCCGTCGACCACGGGTTCGTCGACTTCTTCTCCGACATCGCCGCCGAACGAGCGAAGCGGTCGCAGGGCGTCGACGACTTCGAGGAACTCCGGGAGTTGATAAGAGCGTTCCTGCTGGCCGCCGCCCGACGACCGGAGCTCGGACGACTGATGAACCAGGAGGGGCTCCAGGCCACCGGGCGACTCGACTACTTCATCGGCAAGGTATTGGTGCCTGCCGCGAGTCCGGTCGTCGAACTCCTGGAGAGGCTGGCCTCGACTGGAGCCATCCATCCCACATCGGCGCGGGCCCTGTTCTTTCTCGTCGCCCACGGAGCCGAGGCCCCCTACACGTTGACGGCGCTCTCGGACGCCTTCGACGAGATCGACGGCCCCCTCGATGAGGGCGCACACGTCGATGCCGTCACCAACCTCATCATGCGCGGACTGCGAAGATGAGGCGAAGGCGCGCAGGGGCTGACACCGGGTCGGCCCGCGGATGGGGGCGGGCGAAGGACGGGTTACCGCAGCACCGGGCACTCGGACGACCGAGGAGCTCATCACCGGAGGCTTCTGGGCGCGCAGCGGATCGGACGGTATCGCTCGCGCCGACCTAACGTGGCGGCGGGTCGAGCAGAAGAGGTGGGTCCGTAGTCCATGTGGATACGAAGACGCCGTCGGCCGCGACCAACGATCGCCATGGGAGCCGGCTCCGACCACGCTCCGACCGACGCGACCACCAGGGCGACCAAGACGCCCCCTCGGCGGTACATCTCCTGGACGGTGCTGGCGATGATGACGGTGGGGTCCGTCGGCTACCTCGGGTCCACACCGGCCACGTCCGTCTTCGGTCTCGCCTCGGTGTTCCTCTATGTCGTGCCCGCGTTTGTGTTCCTGGTCCCCGTCGCCCTGGTCGCCGCGGAACTGGCCTCCGGCTGGGAGGGCGGGGTCTACAACTGGGTACGGGAAGGTGTGTCTGCCCCGATGGGGCTCCTGGCCGTCTGGTGCGAGTTCGCCCAGACGATCTTCTACTATCCCGCCCTGCTGGCCTACGTCGCCGGGACGCTCGCCTACGTCATCGATCCGCGCCTGGCCGCCAATGGCGTGTACAACGCCGTGGTCATCATCGGTCTGTTCTGGGGCGGCGTGTTCATCTCGTCGCGGGGAGCCGGACTCGTGGCCAAGCTCTCCTCGAGTGGGACTCTGATCGGGACGTTGATCCCGGGGGCGATCCTGGTCGTCCTCGGTGTCGTCTACCTGGCGCAGGGTAACCACTCGGCCGCCCCGATGGACACGCACCACCTCCTGCCGGCGTGGACGGGTATCGCCAGCGTCGTCCTGGTCGTCAACAGCTTCTTCACCTATGCCGGCATCGAGGTCAACGCCGTCCACGTCGATGACTTGGAGAATCCTGGCCGGGACTTCCCAAGGTCCATCTTCCTCGCCATGGGACTCGTCCTCGCCGTCTTCATCCTCCCCACGCTGGCGATCGCCTGGGTCATCCCCGAGAGGAAGATCAGCTTCACGGCCGGTGTGATGCAGGCCTTCAACAGTCTCTTCACGCACTTCGGCCTGAAATTCGCGGTGCCGCTGATCGCCGTACTTCTTGCGGTCGGGGCCCTCGCCGGGATGATGGCGTGGCTCGACGGCCCGTCCGAGGGGCTGCTCAGGATCGGTCGGGAGCAGGGCTTTCTCCCCCCCTTCTTCCAGAAGGTGAACCGTGCGGGCATCGAGGTGCGCATCTTGACGGGACAGGCGGTCGTGATCACCGTCATCGCCATGCTCTACGCCTTCATACCCGATGTTTCGCGTGACTACTGGGTCTTCGCCGTGATGGCCACGCAGGTCTATCTCATCATGTACGTGCTGATGTTCATCGCCGCCGTCAGGTTGCGTCGGAAGCAACCGGACCACGCCCGTGGTTACCGTGCACCGGCTCTCTTCGTCCTCTCGATCGTCGGCGCCTTGTCGTCGCTGACCGCGTTCGTGATCGGCTTTGTCGCCCCGTCGCAGTTCGGCCACTCGAACTGGCTGCGTTACGCCCTCTTCGTCCTGGGAGGCATACTCGTAATCGGGATCGTTCCACCCCTGCTCATGGATCGGGTTCGTAAGCCGGAATGGAAGGTCGCCGGGAGCGCGCCGACCCCGGAGCTGTGACCTCCTCCGCTGTCGCCTCGACCATCAGGGTTCGGTTCCCGGGCCGCTGGAGCACCCACTGAAGAGCCGACAGCCGGCCGGCACGCGGCCAACGCGCCGATGGGTCCCGATCAGTGCCGGGCCAGAGGTCCACCGATGTCCGGACAGGCGCGTGACCTCGTTGTGACGTCATGCGTCGAAGGGGGCCACCACCTGACGCAAGAGACCGGCGAGCGTTCTCCGTTCCCGCTCGTCGAGTGCGCCGAGAATGGCGTGCTCTCGTTCCACGAGGTCCGAAAGTGCGGTATCCACCCGTCGCCTCCCGGCGGAGGTGAGCTGGACGCGCACCGATCGTGCGTCTGAAGGGTCCGGGCGCCGACGGACAAGCCCCCGATCCTCCAGATGATCCAGCCGGTTGGTCATGGTGCCCGACGTGACCAGCGTCTGGGCCAGTAACTGGCCGGGGGAGAGACGGTGGGGCGGGTCGGACCGCCGCAAGGCCGCCAGGACATCGAAGCTCCAGATCTCGAGATCGTGACGGGCGAACACCACGCTGCGTTGGCGGTCGAGATGGCGGGCCAATCGAGACACTCGGGAGAGCACTTCCAGCGGAGTGACATCGACAGCGGGCAGCGCCCTGCGCCACCCACGTACCAATCGGTCGACCTCGTCCTCCATCCGGGCTGCTCCTGGTTGTCCGATGCGCAAGTTTATCTTGACATCAATATAGCGCAAGATGATACTTATCTTGATATCAAGATTGGAGCGGGAATGACAGCAAACGGAAGATCCCAGAGCTTCGGTTCGGTGGCCTCGGCCTACCAGCGATACCGTCCCGGACCACCGGCCGAGCTCGTCGAGTGGATGCTGCCGGGCCCCGTTTCGACCGTCGTCGACCTTGGTGCCGGCACGGGCGCCCTGACCCGTCTCTTGGTGCCGCGGGCCGACACGGTCATCGCCGTCGAGCCGGACGACCGCATGCGCACCGAGTTGGCGGCCAACGTTTCCGGCGCCCGGGCCGTCCAGGGTCGGGGCGAGTCCATCCCGCTGCCCGACGGTACCGCCGACGCGGTGTTGGCCTCCGCCTCGTGGCACTGGATGGACCCGGTCCCCACCCTCCACGAGGTGGCGCGAGTGCTCGTTCCCGGGGGTCGGCTCGGCGCGGTGTGGGCGGGGCCGGACCCCGAGGGCGCGTTGGTGGTCCAGGCGAAGGAGCTCCTGGCTCGACGCTCCGGAAGGCGCCGCAGCGAGTCCGAGGCGAACGAGGGTCTCGGAGCAGGTGAGTTCGCCACGTTCATCCAGGGTGACGGCAACCGTCCCGACGTCGGTCTTGCCATCCCCGAAGGGCTCCCCTTCGACCGACCCGAACATCGGAGGCAGACCTGGGACGTCGCCCTCGACGCCGAAGAGTTGATCGGGCTCCTCGGCACGTTCAGCTGGATCATCGTGATGCCGGAGGAGGATCGACTGCGTCTGTTCGAGGAGGCCCGGCGAATCCTCCGCGAGCTGTTGGGCGTCGAGGGCGACGTGACCGTCGACGTGGCCTTCCAGGCCGAGGCCTGGCGTACCCGCCGCCAGGGCTGACGTTGCCCGAAGGTTCCGCCCGAGGGGGTCGACGATGACCGATCCGACCGTCGATGCGCTCGTTGCCGATCTGCTCGAATGGCTGGGGGAGGGTCCCCGGCCATACGCCGAGGTGATGGACGCCTGGCGGACCTCCTGCCCGCGGTTCCCGGTCTGGGAGGTCGCCACCAGCATGGGCCTGGTTCGTCGGATCTCAAACCCGGGATCGGGTGGGTGCATCGCCGTCTCCGGCGAGGGCCGGGAGTTCGTCCGGGAGTATCGCTCGCGCTGACGGTCAGCCTCCGCCGATGGCCCGGTCCGAGCCCGAGAGGCTCCCGGTGGGCCGCCACTCGACCGCCGGCCCGGTGGGAACTCCGGATGCAGGTGTCGCCCGGCGACGGGAGGCCGGTGGTCAGAGCCCGGGAGCTCCCCACACCGGAGCAGCCGGAGGGGACGAGGACATCCGGGCCGGCGCCACCCGGGGCGACCCGCCCCAGGCTCGGACCGACGTTGGCCGACGGTAGCGTGGAACCCCTTGCCCCCCTGCCCAGCTTCCGACGCGCCGTCACTTGGTCCGGACACCGGGCCTCTCGTTCGGGCGCGTGACCTCACGAAGAAATTCGGCGACTTCGTGGCCGTCGACGGGGTGCACTTCGACATCGAACGCGGCGAATCGTTCGGCTTCCTCGGTCCCAACGGTGCCGGCAAGACCTCCACCATGCGGATGATCTCCTGCATGTCTCCGGCCACCAGCGGCTCACTGCGGATCCTCGGCCTCGACCCCGCCACGAACGGGCCGCGGATCCGCGCCGGATCGGTCTGGTGCCCCAGGAGGACACGCTCGACCTCGAGCTCACCGTCCTCGACAACCTGATGATCTACGGGCGCTACTTCGACCTGCCGCGCCAGGTCATCCGAGAGCGGGCCGACCGCCTCTTGGCCTTCGCCCAGCTCTCCGAACGCGCCCACGACCGCGTCGAGTCGCTCTCGGGGGGGATGAAGCGCCGGCTGACCATCGCCCGTTCCCTCATCTCCGACCCCGAGCTGCTCATCCTCGACGAACCGACGACCGGGCTCGACCCCCAGGCCCGCCATCTGCTCTGGGACCGCCTCTACCGCCTCAAGCAGGAGGGGGTGACCCAGGTCATCACCACCCACTACATGGACGAGGCCGAGCAGCTGTGCGACCGGCTGGTGGTGATGGACCACGGTCGCTTCGCCGCCGAGGGCAGCCCCCAGCACCTCATCGAGCGCTACTCGACCAGGGAGGTGGTCGAACTGCGCTTCTGCGCCGGTGAGCACGACGCTCGCGCCGTCGACGTCCAGGATGTGGCGGAGCGGGTCGAGGTACTGCCCGACCGCCTCCTGCTCTACACGGCCGACGGCGACGCCAGCCTGTCCGAGGTGCACCGGCGCGGGTTCGTGCCGGAGAGCGCCCTCGTGCGACGCTCCACCCTCGAAGACGTCTTCCTGCGGCTCACCGGCCGCACCCTGATCGATTGAGCCACCCGTGACCGGACCCACCGTCCGCGAGCCGCCGGTGGCGGCCCACCGTTCCACACCGCTGTGGTGGCGCGGGTACTGCTACTGGGCCTACCAGTACAAAAAGACGTGGCGCAGCTCGATCACCACCAGCTTCCTCTTCCCGGTCCTCTACCTGGCGGGGATGGGCCTCGGCCTCGGCTCGTTGGTGGACAGGCACACCCACGCCGTCGGGGGTGTCAGCTACCTCGACTTCATCGCCCCGGGACTGCTGGCGGCCACGGCCATGCAGATCGGGGCGAACGACGCCATGTACCCGGTGATGGGTGCCATCAAATGGATCCGCACCTACTTCGCCATGCTGGCCACACCGCTCCGGGTCGGGGACGTGCTCATCGGACACCTCGGGTGGATCGCCACGAGGGTAGCCATCGTCTCGGGTGCCTATCTGGCGGTGATCGCCGCCTTCGGCGTGGTGGTCTCACCCCTGGCCGTCCTCGCCCTCCCGGCGGCGGCGCTGACCGGCCTGGCCTTCGCCGCACCCATCGCCGCGTTCGCCGCCACCCAGGACGGCGACATCGCCTTCTCCACCATCTCGCGGTTCGCGCTCATCCCGCTGTTCCTCTTCTCGGGGACGTTCTTCCCGGTGAGCCAGCTGCCCGGCTGGCTCCAGCCCGTGGCCTACGCCACGCCCCTTTACCACGGCGTCGAGCTCTGCCGTGGGCTGGTCCTCGGAACCCTGACCCCCCGGACGGGCCTGGGCGACGTGGCCTACCTGGTGGCACTCGTCGCCCTGGGCCTCCTGGCCGGCCGGCGCACGTTCGCCAGGAGGTTGGTCGTGTGAACGGCGCCACCCGGAACGAACGGGAACCTGCGACGGTCGCCACCACCCGCGGGGCCGCGCCCACGGCACTGGCGGCCGTGGTCCGCATCACCCCGGGCGCCCTGCTGGGCGGTCGCCGGTTTGGGCGAGTCCTCGAGCGGAACGTGCTCGTCTACCGGCGTCGCTGGATCCTGCTCGTGTCGGGCATCTTCGAACCCTTCTTCTACCTCCTGTCGATCGGCCTCGGGCTCAACTCGCTCGTCGGGCCGCTCCACGTCGGTGGGCTGGTGGTGCCGTACACCGTCTTCGTGGCGCCGGGGCTGCTCGCCTCGTCGGCCATGAACGGAGCCCTCCTCGACTCCACCTTCAACATCTTCTTCAAGCTCAAGATCGCCAAGACCTACGACGCCATCCTGTCCACCCCTCTCGGGGTGAACGACGTGGTGCTGGGCGAGCTCTCCTGGTCGATGATCCGGGCGGCCGTCTATTCGGGCGCGTTCCTGGTCGTCATGAGCGCACTGGGCTATGCGTATTCCCCGTGGGCCGTCCTGTGCTGGCCCGCCGCGCTGATCATCGCCTTCGCCTTCGCGGGGGTCGGCATGGCGGGGACCAGCTACATGCGGAGCTGGCAGGACTTCGACCTCGTCTCACTGGCCATCATCCCGATGTTCCTCTTCTCCGCCACCTTCTACCCGATCACCGTGTACCCGGGCTGGCTGCAGGCGGTGGTGCGGTGCACGCCCCTCTACCAGGGGGTGGCCCTGCTCCGCGGTCTCGATTTCGGCCTGTTCGGCTGGTCGCTCCTCGGTCACGTCGCGTACCTGGTGGCCATGGGTGCCGTCGGCCTGGGCGTCACCGCCCGGCGCCTGTCCAAGCTGCTGCTCCCCTGACCGGGCCGGCCGAGGGTCAGCCGGCCCCCTCGGGCCCCGCCGATCGGACGATCAGACCCGGGACCTCGCTCTTCGACGCCGCGAAGTACATGGCCACGAGGCTGTCGATCATGAATGACGCCGTGGGGCTGAACGCGGCCACCGCGATGGCGACGAGATAGACGAGTCCACCGAGCAGGGCGCCGGCGCGTCCCCGCCGGGAACGCGGGGCGTGCCGGTTCGACCACCAACCCGGGGTGGACGGTCAGGTACCGCCATCCCCAGGCGAAGGTCAGACCCATCATGAGCATGGTCGCCGCATAGAGGATCGCCGCCACCCTGGCTTCCGACACGCCCTGGTCGGCGTAGCTGGCGGCGAGGGCCGTCGGCCACGGGATGATCGAGATGAACAGCAGGAACGCCAGGGTGCGCTCGAGGAACCGACGGTCGATGGCCCGGACGGCACTCATCATTCCGTGGTGTTCGATCCAGAGGATCCCGATGGTCACGAAGGAGACGAGGTAGGCCACGTACGAGGGCCACTGCTGGAGGAGCGTGTGCCCGAGGTGCTTCGACAGCACCGGTTTCGGGAGGTCGAGGACCAACAGGGTGAGGGCGATGGCGAACACCCCGTCGACGAGTGCCTCGAGCCGTCCTGGACGCATGACTGGTTCCCCGCTCCGGTGGTCGGCGGCGGTCCGCCCCGATAGGTGCCGACAACCCTAGGGTGTCGGATCCGACCGCTCGGGCATGCGGGAGGTCCCGGTCCGGTGCCGACGGGCCCACGACCCGGAGAAGGTACGGTGATCCGGGTGATCGAACGGTCCGTCGTGCAGGTCGGTGACCCGGTGCTGCGCCGTCGGGCCGCCGAGGTGCCGGTCGACCGGATCACCTCGGATCCCGTGGCCCGGCTCATCGACGCCATGTGGGAGACCCTGGACGCCGTGCCCGGAGTGGGGCTCGCCGCCCCCCAGATCGGCGAGCCGTGGCGTGTGGTGGTCGTCCACGACCTGCCCGAGTACCTGGAGGGGCTCTCCGAGGTCCAGCTGGCCGAGCGGGAACGCCGGGTGATCGAGCCCTATGTGCTCATCAATCCCGTCCTCACCACCGTCGGCTCCGAGACGCGCACCCATTTCGAGGGGTGCCTGAGCGTCGAGGGCTACACGGCGGCTGTCGAGCGCTTCCACGAGGTCGACGTCGAGTTCACCGATCCCGGCGGTCGGGTCCGGCGTCAGCGGGTCGACGGCTGCGCACGCGCGCATCCTCCAACACGAGCTCGACCATCTCGACGGGCGGCTCTACGTGGACCGCATGGACACCCGGACCCTGTGCTCCGTCGAGTCCTACCGGGCACTCGCCGGACTGCCGACGCCGGTCGCCATCGCCCGGCTGGCCGGCTCGCCGACCGATGAGGCCGGTTGGCCCTAGACGGCGATCCCCTCGATGGCGAGCAGCGCCCTCTTGAGGGGCAGGCCTCCGCCGTAGCCGCCGATGCCGTCACCGGCCACCACCCGGTGGCAGGGGACGATGACGGGGACCGGGTTCCTCCCGTTGGCCTGACCGACCGCACGCGGCGCCCGGGGCCGAGCCACCCGGCGCGCCAGGTCGCCGTAGGTGATCGTCTGGCCGTAGGGGATGCGGGAGAGCTCGGCCCACACTTGCTTTTGGAACTCGGTCCCGTCGAGCTCGATGGGCACGTCGAAGACGGTCCGCTCGCCGGCGAAGTACTCCTCGAGCTGGGACGCCGCCTCCCTCACCACCGGCGTCGGCTGGGTGTCGGTGGTGAGGGACTTGTGGTCGTTGGGGAGCCAGATCCCGATCAGCACGTCGCCGGCCCCCTCCAGCACGAGGCGTCCGACGGGGGTGTCCATGGGTACGGTGCACGTGTTCATGCGGCTCGGTGTCCTTTCGTCGTCGTGGTGGCTCGGGCCTTGGGCACCGGTGCCGCCCACAGATGGGCCATGGCGTAGCTGCGCCACGGGCGCCAGGCCTCGGCCCGCACCCCGAGGCTCCGGGCGTCGTCGGGGAGGCCGAGGGAGGCGGCGGCCCGCCTGATCCCGAGGTCGGAGGGCAGGAAGGCGTCCGGGTCGCGCAGGGCGCGCATGACCACGTACTCCGCCGTCCACGGTCCGATGCCGGGCAGGGCGACCAGGTCGGCCCGGAGCCGGCCGCGGTCGGTTCCCGGGTCGATGGCCATCGAACCGCCGCCCACCGCTCCGGCCAGCGCGGCGAGGGCGCTCCGCCGGGAGGTCGGCATGCCGAACAGTCGGGGGTCCTCGTCGGCCGCCGCGGCCAGGGCCGGCGGCGTCGGGAACAGATGGGTCACCCCGCCGACCGGCGCCGGCAGGGGGTCGCCGAGGGCGGCCACCAGCCGGCCGACGACGAGACGGGCCCCGGCGACCGAGATCTGTTGGCCGGCCACGGCGCGCACCGCCAGCTCGAAACCGTCGACGGTCCCGGGGACCCGCCGGCCAGGCCGGGAGGTGACCAGTCGACCGAGGGCACCGTCGCCCTCCAGCGCCTCGAGCACGGCCACCGGGTCGGCGTCGAGGTCGAGGAGCTGGCGGCACCGCGCCACCGCGGCGGTCAGGTCACGTTGGTCGGACAGCACCAGATCGGCATCGACGTACCCGCTCCCGACCGGGCCGGGTCCCCCGGCAGCGAGGGAGACGACCGCGTGGCCGTGCGGGAGGCGCAGACTCCGCCGGTAGGTGGCACCGTCGAACGACTCGAGCCCGGGGACGGCGCGCTCACCGAGGAAGTCGAGCACCGACCGGGCGTCGAACGGCTGGCGCGCCGGGAGCCGCAGACGGATGCCCGGGGCGGCCCGGTCGGGGGCACGGCGGCCCTTGCCCGATGCGGCCCGGTTCCGCAGGCCGCTCGGCGTGTCGGCGAAGATGTGGCGCACCGTCTCGTTGCACTGCCGGAGGCTGGCGAAACCGGCGGCGAACGCCACCTGCGCCACCGGGAGGTCGGTGGCCTCCAGCAGGACCCGTGCGGTCTGGGCCCGCTGGGCACGCGCCAGGGCGAGCGGGCCCGTTCCGACCTCGGCGGTGACCAGCCGGTTGACCTGGCGCACGCTGTAGCCCAGGCGCCGGGCCAGGCCCTCGACCCCCTCACGGTCGACGATGCCGTCCCGGATGAGGCGCATGGCCCGCGCCACCGTGTCCGCCCGCAGGTTCCACTCCGGCGATCCCGGGGCGGCATCCGGACGGCACCGGAGGCAGGCCCGGAAGCCGTCCTTTTGGGCCGCGGCCGGCGTGGCGTAGAAGCGCACATTCTCCCGTTTGGGTGTTCTCGCCGGGCAACTGGGCCGACAGTAGATCCCCGTGGAGGTGACGCCCACGATGAACCAGCCGTCGAAGCGGGCGTCCTTGCCCTGGGCTGCCCGGTAGCAACGGTCGGGGTCCTCGATCACCCTCGCATCGTGGCACGCCCGGCCGCCCGGCGCGAGCGGGAATCGGACATGGCGGTCCGCCCCCCACGGCGACCGGGGCCGTGGGTGGGGTTCGGTCCGCCGGTCACTCGGTGGCGATGGCGGCGAGCACGTCGAGCCTGGCCGCCCGCCGCGCCGGCCAGCTGGCGGCCCCCAGTCCTAGCAGTCCGGCGAGCACCAGGAAGACCACGAGACTGCTGACCGGGACCACGATGTCGGTGATCCCCTGCTGCTTGAGGGAGTCGGCGAACGCGACCCCCAGCGCGGTCCCGACCACGACACCGATGACCGCACCGAACAGGGAGAGGATGACGGCCTCCGACCTGATCATCGACCGCACCTGCCGGCGCCGCATCCCCACCGCCCGGAGGAGACCGATCTCGTGCGTGCGCTCGAAGACCGAGAGCATGAGCGTGTTGACGATGCCGATGAGGGCGATGACGATGGCCAGGGCCAACAGCACGTAGACCAGCCCGAGCAGCTCGTCCACCTGGTTCTGCTGGGATTTCTCGAACTCGGCGCGGGTCTGGATCTGGAGGTTCGGGTAGGCGGCGAGCCCGCGTCCCAGGGCGGCCCCGATGCTGCTCCCGCCCGCGGCCCGCACGAGGACGGCCACCGGGAGCGGATTGGCGTAGTGGGAGAGGAAGAAGCCGTCGCCGACCACGTAGCTCCCGAGCAGCGCGTTGGGCTTGAACACCCCTCCGATCCTCATCGTCGATCGGCCCGTCTCGGCGAAGGTGACCGGCACCACCGATCCGACCGACAGGTGCTTGGAGTTCGCCGTCGTCGTGTCGATCAACAGTTCGCCGGAGGCCAGCGACGGGGCGCCGGTGCCGTTCACCATCCTCAGGATGACGGTGTCGGGGAGGTGCGTCGGTGAGACGGCGGTGAGTGTGGACAACGAGCCCCGCAGCTCGAACTGCCCGCTGTAGACCGTGGAGACCGCCGCCACACCCGGCACCTTCGAGGCGGCCGGCGCGACACTGTCGCTGAATCCCCCTGCCCCCGACCCGGACGCGGTGATGATGTAGTCGGCACTAACCGCCTCGTCGACGCTGCTCGTCGCCGACCTCGACAGTGACGCCCCGAACACGGCGATCGTGGAGACGAGGGCCAGACCGACCATCAGGGCGGACGACGTCTGGGCCGTCCGCCGGGGGCTGCGCATCGAGTTCTCCCGGCCGAGCCTGCCGGCGATCCCGAGCAGCGAGGCCAGCGGGCGGCCGATGACACTCGACATCGGCCGGGCCACGACGGGCGCCAGCATCCCGATGCCGATGAAGACGGCGACCGCACCGACACCCACCAGCTGGATGGCCGGCTTCTCCAGTCCGAACACCAGTGCGAGCACACCGAGCACCGTGACGACACCGCCGACGAGTATCCGCCGGCGGGACGACTCCCGCTCGTCCGGGCGGTGGTCGGCCAGGGCGGCGACGGGCGGGATGCGGACGGCCCGACGGGCGGGGCTGATGGCCGAGACCACGGTGACCCCCACCCCGACGGCGAGGGCCACCACCACCGTGCGCGTCTCGAACACCAGCGGTCCGGTGGGCAGGGTGATGCCGAACCCCTTGAGCAGCGCCTCGAGGCCCACCGCGGCCAGGACGCCCAGACCCAGTCCGACCACCGACGAGACGGCGCCGAGGATGGCCGCCTCCGAGAGGACCGAGCGGAACACCTGTCGGCGGCTGGCCCCCACGATCCTGAGCAGCGCTAGCTCCCTGGTCCGCTGGCCCACGGTGATCGAGAACGTGTTGAAGATCGTGAACCCGCCCACGAACAGGGAGATGAAGGCGAAGACCAACAGGGCGGTGGAGAAGAACGAGAGCGCCTGGTCGATGTCGCTCGTCTGCTCGGCGGCCACGGTCTGGCCGGTGACGACCTCCACGCCGGGTGGGAGCACCTTGGCGATGTCCTTTTCGACCGTCGCCTTGGATGCCCCGGGCTGGACCAGCACGTTGATGGTGTCGAAGTGTCCCACTTCGCCGAACAGGCGCTGGGCCGTGGGCAGGTCGAACGCGGCAAGGGTCGCCCCGGCGAGATTGTCGGCGGCGCCGAACGTGACGAACCCGGTGATGGTGAACGTCTCGGGCGGACCGAGCAGGAGCACCCGGACGTGATCCCCGACGGCGAAGTGGTACTTCTGTGCCGTGCCCTGGTCCATGACCACGTCGTCGGCCGTGGTGGGCGCCGTCCCCCTGGACAGGCGCAGTGCCGACAGCTGTTCGTTCGGGTCGTAGGAGAAGCCCAGCGTCGGCGCCCCCCCGGTGCTGATGGCCTTGCCGTCGGGGGCCACGAACTGGGCGTAGCCGCTCACCGACCCCTCGGCGTAGTCGACGCCGGGGACGGCCCGCACCGAGGACGCGAGTGACTCTGACACGGGATTGCGGGGAGCCGCCCCCGCCGAGACGCCGCTGAAGGCCGCCTTGCCCCGGATCTCGAAGTCGACGTTCTGGTAGACGTGGCCGAAGAGCGTGGTGAAGGTGTTGTGGAGGGTGTCGGTGAGCACGAGCGTCCCGGAGATGAACGTGACACCCAGCACGATGGCCAACGCGGTGAGGGCGAGACGCAGCTTGTGCGCCAACAGGCCCTTGTAGGTGACCTTCCACATGTCAGCCGCCCAGGCGCTTCATCTGCTCCAGGATGGAGTCGGTGGTGGGTGAGCGGAGCTCCCCGACCACCGCACCGTCGGCGAGGAACACCACCCGGTCGGCGAAGGCCGCTCCCCGGGCGTCGTGGGTCACCATCACGATCGACTGGTGCAGTTCGTCGACCGAGCGCCTGAGGAACTCGAGCATCTCGGTGGATGCGTTCGAGTCCAGGTTCCCTGTCGGTTCGTCGGCGAAGACGAGATCCGGCCTCCCGATGAGCGCCCGGGCGCAGGCGACGCGCTGTTGCTGCCCC
This sequence comes from uncultured Acidimicrobiales bacterium, assembly GCA_963725395.1. Classification (GTDB taxonomy): domain Bacteria; phylum Actinomycetota; class Acidimicrobiia; order Acidimicrobiales; family RAAP-2; genus Bog-756. The sequence goes on from CAVRYH010000012.1 coordinate 200,154, forward strand.
CCGGACAGCTCGCTCGGTCGGTGGTCGAGCCGGTCACCGATCCCCAACTGGCCGACCAGGTAGTCGAACCACTCGCCGTCCACCCTCGTCCCGGCCAGATCGGCCGGCAGGGTGATGTTCTCGCCGGCCGTGAGCGTGGGGACGAGATTGAACGACTGGAAGACGAATCCGATGCGGTCCCTGCGCATCTGGGTGAGCCCGGCGTCGTCCATCAGCCCGATCTCCTGGTCACCGACGAAGGTCCGGCCCGCCGTCGGCGTGTCCAGCCCGGCCATGCAGTGCATCAGGGTCGACTTGCCGGAACCGGATGGGCCCATGACGGCGGTGAAGCACCCGCGGTCGAACTCGACGGTGATCCCGCTGAGGGCGTGGACCACCGCGTCCCCCCGGCCGTAGGTCTTCACCAGGTCGATCGCCCGGGCGGCCGGAGGCGGGGGCGGTGCGTCCCGGCCGGGTTGCGTCACGTCCGTGGACGTCATGATGGCGCCTCCTTGCGGGGTATCGGCGACGGGATCGGGCACGCGCCCCGGGAGGTGGCTCCCCGGTCGATGCTAACGGCCGAGCTCAGCGTGCGTCGGGCGTCCGTCGTGACGCCGGCGGGCCCGGTGCCAGATGAACAGGGCGACCACCACGACCAGCAGCCACGGGAGCCGGATCACCGACACTGTCGAGGAGACGGCCAGTGCGGCAACCAGCACGAGGAGGAGGAGGACCGGCAGGCGGACCCGGCGGCGGCGGGGACGCTGGTCGGGCTCGTCGGCCAGCCGCGGGAGGTCCCTGAACAGTCCGTCGAGATCCCTGCGGGTCACCGCGCCCATGGCGCGGTCGAGGCGGACCTTGAACTCGGCCTGATCCAGTCGGCCATCGGCGAAGTGCCGCGACAGTCGGTCGGCCACTTCGTTCCTCTCGACGTCCGAAGCCCGCAGGTCGGCCTCGGCCGTCTGGGGGGTCCGGTGTCCGTTCCCGGGGTAGGGGGGGTCCAGTCGGTAGCGCATGGTTGTTCCTCTCGGATGGTCGACAGCGACGGGACGCCGGGTCAGCGGGGGCCGCCATGGGATACGAAGCCCTCGCGGTCCAACAGGTCCTCGGCGATGGAACAGTCGGTGTCGTCGTCGGGGATGAGGAGCCAGCCCGCCAGGTAGAGCGGGACGGCGAGGCCACCGAGGAGGGCCAGCACGACGAACCCGATCCGGACGAGCGTGGTGTCGACGCCGAGGTAGTCGGCGAGGCCGGCGGCGACGCCCGCCACGATGCGGTGGTCCCGGCAGCGGTGGAGTCGTTCCACCGGGGTCGGAGGGGGTGGCGACGCCGTCGGGTCGGAGCCGGTGGGTCCTCCGCCGGGAGGCCCGTCGGCGTTGTTCCCGGTCGAGGTGTTGGTGGGGATCGGAGCGTTCATGGAGCCAGCTTGACGCCTGGGCGGCCCGACCGACATCGGGAATGACCCCGGTCGGACCCTGACCGGGACCGGTGACCATCAGGGACATCCCTGATGGTCACCCCCACCCGGTTGCGCGATCATCGGGTATCGCCGAATCCTCCAATGCCGACCCTGCCGCACCGGGGATTGCCAACTCGGGCGCCACCTCCGGGCCCCCCGGCCGAGCGGGTGGGCGACCGGGCCCGAGCGGGTGGCCCCGCCACGACCGGCACCGGGGAGGGCCTCCCCACTGGCGCCTACGGGGTCCGATCCGTCGGAGCCCGGACGCCCGGGTCCTGGCCGGCGTGTGTGGAGGGCTGTCCGAATCGACCGGCGTGGATGTCACGCTCGTCCGGATCGGATTCGTCCTGTTGACCCTCGGGACCGGCGTGGGTCTGCTCGTGTACGCCCTCGCCTGGCTCCTCGTCCCCCTGGAGGGGGAGTCGACCTCGATCCTGTCGCGGGCAGCGACCGACCGACGGGGAATCCGGATGGTGATCGCCATCATCCCCCTGCTGGTGGTGCTCCAGATCGTCACGGCCACCCTGCACATCGGAGTCCTGGGATCGATCAGCTGGCCGGTGTTCCTCGCCCTCGGCGGGGCGATCCTCATCCGGCGCAATGCCAGCGAGCAGGAGAGGGTCTGGATCAACGAGGACCTCATGCCCATGCTCCAGAGCGGGCGCGACCGCCATTCGCGGAGGACGGTCTTCTTCCGCATCGTCGCCGGGATCGCGCTCGGGGTCGGCGGGCTGTTGGTACTGATCCTCGGTCACACCACGAGCGCCGCCCTCCGGCCGGTCGGTGGCGCGCTGCTGGTGATCGCCTCGATCGTCGTCGTGTTCGGACCGTGGTGGATCAGCCTGGTGCGCGACCTGATGAGCGAGCGCCAGGCCAGGGCCATGGCCGAGGAACGGGAGCAGATGGCCGCCCACGTGCACGATTCGGTGCTGCAGACCCTGGCGCTCATCCAGCGGTCGGCCGACGACCCCCAACGCGTGGTCCGTCTGGCGCGGGCCCAGGAGCGGGAGCTGCGGTCGTGGCTGTTCGAGGGCCGTCCCCCCGGGGGGATCGGCGGGGAGGCGTCCACCCTGGCCGAGGCCATCGGCGAGCTCCAACATCAGGTCGAGTCCGACCAGGGCATCACCGTCCAGGTGGTGGTGGTCGGGGACTGCCCCCTGACCGAACCGATGCGGGCGCTGCTGCAGGCCGCACGCGAGGCGACGGTCAATGCCGCCAAGTGGTCGGGCGCGCCCGAGGTGTCGCTCTACGCCGAGGTCGACGCCGATGTGGTCATGGTGTTCGTCCGCGACCGTGGCCGGGGCTTCGATCCCGCCGCCGTGTCCGCCGACCGTCAGGGCATCGCCCAGTCGATCCGCGCCCGCATGAAGAGGTTCAACGGATCGGCGATCGTCCGCTCCTCCCCCGGCAACGGGGCGGAGGTGGAGTTGGCCATGCCCCGGCCGGGGCTGGCCCCGTGAGCGGCGGGGAGCGCCTGCGCATCTTCCTGGTCGACGACCACGCAGTCTTCCGCTCGGGGGTCCGCGCCGAGCTCGGTGACGCAGTCGACGTCGTCGGTGAGGCCGACGAGGTGGAGGCGGCCATCGAGCTGATCAACGAACGGACCCCCGACGTCGTACTGCTCGACGTCCATCTGCCCGGCGGAGGCGGCCAGGCCGTGCTCCGCGGCGTGGCGCCCCTCCATCCCGAGGTCCGCTTCCTCGCCCTGTCGGTGTCCGACGCACCCGAGGACGTGATCGCTGTGATCCGCTCAGGGGCCAGGGGCTACATCACGAAGACCATCTCGGGACCCGACCTCCTCCAGGCCGTTGCCACCGTCGGCGCCGGCGACGCCGTGTTCTCGCCGCGCCTGGCCGGGTTCGTGCTCGACGCCTTCGCCGGCGGCGGGGCCGGTCCGGTGCCGACCGGGGGCCTCGACCCCGAACTCGACCAGCTCTCGCCACGGGAGCGGGAAGTCCTCCGACTGATCGCCCGGGGCTACACCTACAAGGAGGTGGGCCGCGACCTGGTCATCTCCACCAAGACGGTGGAGTCCCACGTCTCCTCGGTCCTCCGGAAGCTGCAGCTGTCCACGCGGCACGAGCTCACCAAGTGGGCCACCGACCGCCGCCTGGTCTAGGCCGACGGCCCCGACCGGACCACGGGCACCGCCCGACCGGTCAGAGGGTGCGGGTCGGGAGGCGCCGGGCCGCACCCGGCTCCTGGGTCGGCATCTCCTGGATCGGGGCCAGAGGATACGGAGGCTGGCCCACGTCGATCTCGTCGATGTCGGCGCTCGTGCAACCGAGCGAGGCCACCTCGGCGACCGAGTACCCGGCCGTCGAGGGCAACTCGGGGACCGAGGTGTCCGCCGGCCCCAGCTGCAACGTGGAGGTCAGGTCCCCCACCGTCTTGCGCCTCCATGCCGAGATCGTCCCCGCACGGATGCCGAACCTCTCCTCCAAGAACCGCACCTGGGACGTGTGGTCGAACACCTCGGACGCCAGGTAGCCACCGCGGCTGAACGGCGAGACCACCAGCATCGGGACGCGGAATCCGAGACCGAGGGGCCCGGCCAGGCCGTTGGCCGTGGCCGGGAGCGGGTCGACGGTCACGTACTCCCCCGGCGTGCCCGGAGGGGCGACCGGTGGTGCCACGTGGTCGAAGTACCCGTCGTTCTCGTCGTACATGACGAAGAGCACGGTCTTCGACCACACCTCGGTGTTGGAGACCAGGCTCTGGAGGACCTGGTCGATGAACCAGGCACCCAGGTTCGGGGGGGCGGGAGGATGTTCGTCGTAGCCGAGTGGGGGGATGATCCACGAGACGCTCGGCAGGGTCCCACTCCGCACATCGGTGGCGAAGTCGTCGGGGAAGGTCGGGAGGAACGCCTTCTTGTAGAGGGAGGAGGACGGATGGGAGTACTGGGAGAAGTACGGGAGGATGGCGTCGGAGATGAGCATCACCTCCGGGTTGCTGACCTGGTAGGCGCTCCCGGGCGGTGAGTAGGTCTTCCACGAGACGCCGGCGTCCTCGAGCAGCTCGGGGACCGTCGTCCAGTCCACGCTGAACCGGGCGTCCGGTGACGGGTTGGTGATGAGCACGGGACCACCGTTGCGACCGTCGGGGTCGATGGTCCCCGACAGGGCCATGAGCCGGTTCGGGTGGGTGGGGCCCATGATCGAGCAGTGGTAGCCGTCGCAGATGGTGAAGGCGTCGGCCAGCGCGTAGTGGTAGGGGAGGTCCGACCGGGTGTGGTAGCCCATGGTCAACAGCCCGTGGTCCGGACCCTCGTACTGGATGGAGGCATGCGTCTTCACGAAGGCGTCCATCGCGCCACCGTTGCGACAGAGGTGCTGGGGGAGCCAGCTGTGGTCGAGGTCGTAGGTGCACTCGCCGGCCACCGTGGACGTGTCGAGGTGGAACGGCCACTGCTCGCCTGTCGGGTACCGGGTGGTGTTGGCCGGATAGGGCTGGGCGAATGCCCCGAGCCCGTCGCTCGGGTGGTCGTCGAAACCCCGGACACCCCGGTAGGAGCCGAAGTAGTGGTCGAAGGACCGGTTCTCCTGCATGAGGAAGACCACGTGCTCGACGGCGCCGAGGTCCGATCCCGCGGGTGACGTGGCCTTCGCCTTGGCGATGGTGGCGGGTGATCCGCACGCCGCCGCCAGGGCGCCGGCGCCGAGTGCGAGCGCGCCCCCGAGGAAGCGGCGCCGATCGAAAGGCACCCCGTGCCCGAAGGACGCCACGTCCCGGGCCATATCCCAGCCGATCGGCTCTTCCCCCACCGCAGTCCCCCCGGACCGTGCACCGTCAGTGAGCGCGTCTCACCTCCAGCAGCGTCCCGCGGATCCGGTCGGTTGGCAAGCCCCCTTGGGTCTGGGCGGGTACATTCAGTCGGTCGGCAGGTGCTGGATCACGTCGGGCGGGAGGCTGCGGAGCACCTCGTCGGGGATCTGGTCCTGGACGGCGTCGGCCAACCGTTTCGACCGGGAGCGCAGCGAGAGCAGCTCGCTGTAGTGCTGCTCGTCCCCCTTCAGGCCCGAGATGAGGGGGGAGTGGGCGATGAAGACGGCCCCGGTGAACATGACGAGGAGGGACAGGGCCTCCAAGGGGCCGTAGACCCCGCTCGTGCGCAGGCTGTCCCCGAACAGCCCGATGCCGATGGCCATGGAGGCCAGCGGGTCGACCAGCACGAGGGAGGTCTGGGAGGCGGCGATGGGCCCGGCGTGGAAGGCGTTCTGGGCCAGGAACACCGAGCCCACCCCGCAGACGGCCAGGGCGTAGGTCTCCCAGTGGGAGAACATGTGGACCCAGTCGACGGCCACGTAGTCCCCCACCTTCTTGATGAGGGCGGCGGTGAAGGCGAAGCCCACCGCCCCGGCCGCCCCGAACATGGACGCCCGCCACCACCGGGGCCCGTGGAGGGCGGCGAGCACCGCCACCACCACCACGGCCCCGCAGGCCGAGCCGGCCACGATCCAGCCGAACGCCGAGGGGGAGAGGTTGCCGCCCCCCGGCTGGGCGAACACCAAGAAGCCGGCCAGGCCCCCGGCGGCGGCCAGGCAGCCGAGCCACTCCCGCACCCCGATGCGGAACCGGAACCAGGTGGCCAGCAGGATGACGAGGAACAACAGCTCGGTGGTGAGGATGGGCTGGACCTGGCTCAGGTCCCCGAGGTGGAGGGCGACGGCCTGCATGAGGAACGAGCCCACCATGAAGGCGAAGCCGAGCAGCCACACCCCCCGCTTGAGGGCGTGGGTGAGCAGGCTCAGCTTGAGCGTCGACTCGGCGGGGGCGTCCTCCACCCCCATGCGCTGGAGGATGCTGGTCAGCGCGTTGGACAGGGCGGCCGCCAGGGCCAGGAAGTAGACCACCGGACCGGGACCCTCAGACGCCGGTCACGGGGGGTCGCCCCCGGAACCGGCCGGTGGCCGCAGCTGCTCCATGAACTCGAGCCTGATCCCACCCGGCACGTCGACGAACGCGATCCGCCGCGTGCCGAAGGCTCCCTCCACGGTTTCGGGTCCCCAGACCACCGTGTGTCCTTCCAGCTGGGCGTCGAGGTCGTCGGTGAACAGCGCAGGATGGAGGAACCCCTCTTCGGGGAGGTCGACCTCGTCCTCGTAGATGGCCCGGGTGAACAGGGTGATCATGACCGGGCCGAGGTACACGTCGGCCCGCTCACCGTTCCGCCAGTGCATCCGGTCGCGCACCTCCGCACCCGATGCCTCGTAGAACTGCACCGCCTCGTCGAGGTCTGCCACCTTCACCGCCAGGTTGGCCAGGCCGGTCACGGTCACGACGCCTCCTTGCTTCCGTCGCTCCCCGTGCGGGAAGTCTAGCGACCGGTCCGGATCGGACGCCCAGAGCGTTCGGCCCGGGCGCCGCCATAAGGTGCGGGTGTTTCGATCCGCCGGCGGGGGGAAGGACAGACAAGAGGCTCCATCAGGGGCACGACAGGAGCGGCGACGCATGCAAGAACCCACTGGACCTGACGAATCGACCCGCGGCGCCGAGCGCGCCGAGGAGGGTCGGACCCACACCGCCGACCGGGCAGCCACCTCGGCCGAGGAGTCCGACGCCGAAAAGCAGTTCGTTGACCTCGGAGACGAGGAGCGCCGACGGGTGGCGGAGCACGCCGAGGAGATGAACAAGATCGGCGCCAACGCCAAGGGCGAAGGCCGCATCGACTGAGCGGTACTGATGGTGCGCCCGGTCTCGAGCGCGGTCAGGCGAGCAGCGCGGCGTGGGGCGCTGAGCAGACGGTCCGCTTGATGGCGGCAAGGGTCCCCGCGTCCTTGACGGCGTGGGACCGGGCGATCTCGAGGGCGGCGGGCAGCAGTTCGCCGGCGGGGAATGCCCCACCGACGATGGCCAGGTCGGCGGCCTCCGTCCCGCCGTAGCGGCGCCCGGTGGTCATGGCCTCGAAGGCGACCGGCGCGGTCAGGCGCGACTGGACCAGTGCCGCCATCCCCGCCGGGAAGGACATGGCGATGTCGATCTCGGGCAGGCAGAAGAAGCCCCGGTCGGCCCGCATCAACCGGACGTCGTGGGCCAGGGCGAACATGGCCCCGGCCGCGAAGCAGTGGCCCTGGATCGCCGCCACCGTCGGAACCGGGAGGACCAGCACCCGGGCCAGGAGCGTCTGGACCGAGCCCACGAACTCGGACAGTCGGTCGCGGTGGGAGCCCAACCACTCGAGATCGAGGCCGTTGTGCCAGATCTTGCCGGTGGCCACCGTGACCAGGGCCCGCGGCTCGGCTGCGGCCTCGACCTCGTCCAGGAGGTCGTGGATGCGGGCGATCGACCCCGGATTGAACCGGTGGTCCCCCTCGCCGAGGTCGAGCAGGAACACGTCACCGTCGCGTCTGAGTTCGATCACATGGTCAGGTTCGCGCATCCGCGGGCCCAGAACCATTCCTCCGGGGCACCGACGGGGGCGGGGGGACCATGGCCATCGAGGTCATAATGCCTGGTGAGGGGACCTCTCGCTTGTCCTTTGGCGCCCCGGGGGCTAGATTGTTCAACCATTGTGCTTCACGCCCGGGTCACACCGATGGCGGGATCTCATCCGAGAGCGCGCAGTCGCCACCTCCTTCTCACAGCGGCCGTGCTCCTCTCGACTCTCGTCGCGACCACTTCGTTCGGGTTGGCGCGCGCCTCGGGTTCCGCCGGAGCCGACCAGGTGCCGCAGCTCAAGTCCCAGGCCACGGCCATCGCCCAGAAGCTCGTCCAGGAGCAGCTGCAGGTAGGTGCCTACCAGCAGCAGTACTCGGTCGCCTCGGCCGAGACCGCGGCGGAGGGCCAGGCCATCGCCGCCATCGGGCAGCAGATCGGCCGCGACCAGGCCCAGATCGACGCCCGGATCGCCCTGGTCCGCACCGAGGCGATCCGCTCCTACATGGACTACGGGACAGGGACGTCCAGCACGGACTCGGCTCTGTTCAGCGGGAACGAGGAGACGGCCCAGGCCGCCAGTGAGTACGCCTCCATCGCTGTGGGGAACATCACGACCGCCCTCGACCAGCTGCGGGACGCCAGGCTCACCCTCGAGACCCACGAGGCCTCCCTCCGTGAGCAGCAGCTACAGGACCAACAGGATCTGGCCCACCAGGCCACCTACCTCAACCAGGCCGACGGGACCGAACAGCAGTTGGCCTCGCTCAACGCCAAGGTGACCGGGCAGCTCGCTGCGGCCGTCGCCCAGCAGGCCGCCGCCCAGGCCACGGCCGCCGCCGCCGCCATCGCCGCCGCCCAGAAAGCCGCCTCGACGGCTCCCTCGTCGCACACGCCGGCTGGCGCGCCGTCGGTCCCGCCCGACCCGTCGGGCTCCTCGTCCGGTTCGTCGGCCCAGCCCACCGGCACGGCGCCTGCCGCGCCGGTCCCGGTCGTCACGACCGTGAGTGTCGCCGACCCGGCGCTCAACTCGTTCCTCCAGTGTGTCGTCCAGGCCGAGTCCGGGGGCGACTACGGTGCCGTGTCACCCAACGGGCTCTACATGGGGGCCTTCCAGTTCAGCCAGCCGACCTGGAACACCGCCGCCCAGGCCGCCGGGCTGTCCGCCCTGGTCGGTGTCCCGCCCAATCAGGCCTCCAAGGCCGACCAGGACGCCGTGGCCGTGGCCCTCTACTCCCTGGACGGCGAACAGCCGTGGCTGGGAGACCGCTGCAGCTCCTGACGGCAGGGCGGGACCGTCGGCGGGCTAGCCGGCCAGGAAGTCCACCACCGCCGACGCGGCGCGCCCTCCGCTGAACATCGCCCCCTGGACCGACGCGGTGTCCCGGTGGTCCCCGCAGACGAAGAGCCCCCCGCCGAGGCCGACGGTCTGCTTGGGCCCGAAGGGCGGGGCCTGGAGGGGCTGGCCGTGGCGGATGGTGTCGGTACGCAGGTGCTCCCACTCCCCCTCGGTCGCATCGAACCATTCGGCCAGCTGGCGCCGGACCCGGCCGGTCACCGTCCCCTCGGTGTCGAGGTCGCCCGGGACGGCGGCGGCGATCAGCGAGCGCCCGTCGGGGGCGTGGGACGGCGAGACCTCGCTCATCACCACCACGTTCTTGGCCGGTCCACTCGCATCACCGTCGAGGAGCAGCCACGCCCCGTCCACCGGGGCGTCCTTCGCGGTGAACCAGCAGCACGTCGCCGGCCGTGATCCGGGGTCGGGCACACGCCCACCGAGCAGGCGGTGCGCCACCGGGCCGTCGGTGGCCACGACGACCGCCCTCGCTCTGATCCGCTCTCCCCCCCGGAGGACGGCGCCCGAGCCGGTGACGCCCGTCACCTCGGCCTCCAGCCGGACGGTGCCGGGCGCCAGGGCGTCGGCCAGTTGCGCCGGCACGGCCCCCATCCCCTGTTCGGGGACCCCCGTCGCCCCCACGGCCAGCATGCGCAGGATCACGTCGAAGCGACGACTGGAGACCCCGAGGCCCGGGTCCAGCTGGATGCCGGCGAACAGCGGCCGCCAGAACGACTCGACCATCCGGTCGGTGAACCCGGCCCCGGCCAGGCGCTCGTGGGTCGTCCGGTCCGGGCGGCGTAACAGGTCGGGGACGGCGTGCGCCCGCACGTCGACGACGAGGCGGGCCAGCCTCAGCTTGTCGGCCAGCGTTCCGATCGGCGCGGCCACGGTGGCCGGCAGCCCGAGAGGCCGGCGCAGCGGGTCGGCGACCCGGTGGAAGCCGCCGGCGGTCCGGACCACGGCCCCGGGCTCCAACAGCCCGAGGGCGAGGGCGTCGAGGTCGAGGCGCCGCTGCACCTCCGGATAGGCGGTGAGCAGGATCTGGAACCCCCGGTCGAGGAGGAATCCGTCCACCCGGTCGGTGCGAACCCGGCCTCCGACACCGTCGGACGCCTCCAGGACCGCACAGGGGATACCGGCCCGTGTCAGGTCAAGGGCGCAGGTGAGGCCGGCCAGGCCGGCCCCCACGATCACCACCTCGGTCATCCGGCCACCGGAACCGTCAACGGAGCCGGCACCGTCCGGTTCCGGCACACACGTCGCACTCGGGTGCCCCGCCGGTCGCGTGGGCCAGACAGTGGTCCACCCGCTGGCCGACGATGTCGAGGAGCAGCGGGTGAGGGCCGAGCGGCGCGGTGACGAGGTGGCGGACCCCGGGATGGCGCGAGGCCGCCTCCTCGGCCAGGGCGGGGATGTCGACGGCCCAGTGCTGGCCCGGCCACAGAAAGTACGGGGCGATCACCACCGTGGTGGCGCCGGCGGCCACGCAGGCGTCGAAGGCCGTGGCGATGGACGGCTCGGCGAGCTCCATGTGGGCGGGCTCCACCACGCGGAAGGGACCCTCCGCCACCCACGCCCCGACGAACGCCTCATGGCGGCTGTTGGCCTCGACGCGGCGTGAGCCGTGATCGACGACGACCACGCCGATGACGTCCGTGCCCCCCGGTTCGGGGTCGTCGGACTCGACAGGAGGGCGGACGGCACTCACCCGACGAGACTACGCGCCTGGTCGTGGCGGGCGACCACCATGGGCGGCCCCGCCGGTCGTGCCCCCGTCGGTGTCGACTCAGCGGGCGGTGATGTACTCCATCAGCTCGTCGCGGTCCTTCTCGAGCTCGCCGATCCGGCTCTTCACCACGTCACCGATGCTGATGATCCCGCACAGGTACGCTCCCTCGACCACCGGGACGTGGCGTATCCGCTGTTCGGTCATGAGGTTCATGATTCGCTCGACATCGTCCACCGGCGAGCACACGTGCACCGAGGTCGACATGATCGTCTCGACCCGGTCCTCCAGCAGTTCGGTGTGGAGCTCGCTGAGCCGTTGCACGATGTCCCGCTCCGAGACGATGCCGTCGATGGTCCGTCCGTCCGGCGAGACCACGAGCGCCCCGACCCGGTGACGGACCAGATCGGCCACGGCGGCGCCCACCGTGGCGTCGCCCCTGATCGTGGCCACGGCGTACCCCTTCACTCCCAGCAGGTCCGAAACGAGCATCGACTTCCCCCTTCTCAGAGTCTCCTCTGCACTGTTCCCCCGCCGCTGAGGCGCCCGGAAGACCAGTCTCGCGCCCCGGTCGCCCGAAGGAAACACCTGGCGGCAAGTTGCAACGAAGTTGACGCCAAGGGCCGCCGACCAGGGCCTCGACCGACCCGCCCCCGCCCGTCGACCCGGTGGAGGGCCCCCGTGCCTCAGGACGGGTCCACGGGGACCGTCCAGACGAGCTCGGTGCCGCCGGTCCGCCGGGCCGAGACCGTCATCGCTCCTCCGAGGGACGCCGCCCTCCCGGCCATGTTGGCCAGGCCCCGCCCCCGGCGGTCGGAGACCACGGCAGTGGCCTCGGGCCCGACACCGTCGTCGGCCACCAGCAGCCGGACCTCGTCGGTGACCGACAGCTCGACCTCGGCGCGTCGGGCCTTGGAATGGCGGACCACGTTGGACAGGGCCTCTCGAAGGGTGGGCAGCAGCTGGGAGGCGATCGTCGGCGTGACGAAGCGGTCGATGGCCCCCACGAACCGCACCTCGGGATCGAACCCCATGGTCTCCCCCGCCTCGGCGCAGATCCGGAGCACCTGCCTGCGGACCCCACCGGCGGCCTCGGGCGGCGGCTCCAGCGCGAAGATCGTGGTGCGCACCTGGCGGATGGTGTCGTCGAGGCTGGACACCGCCTCTTCCAGGCGGTCACGGACCTCGGGGTCCCCGATCCCGGGGAGCACCGACTGGAGGGCCAGCCCGGTGGCGAAGAGTCGTTGGATCACCGTGTCATGCAGGTCGCGGGCGATGCGCTCGCGCTCGGCGGTGACGCTCAGCGACCCCAGCCGGCGCTGCATGTGGGCATTATTGATGGCGATGCCGGCGGCGCCGGCGAGGGCGAGCACCAGCGCCTCGTCGTCCTCGGAGAACCCGGCGGCGCCTTGTTTGTCCGTGAGGTAGAGGTTCCCGAACACCTCACCGTGCACCCCGAGCGGCACGCCGAGGAAAGACCGCATCCGAGGGTGGCCGGGCGGGAACCCGCAGGCATCCGGGTGGGACGTGAGGTCGGCGGTGCGGAGCGGCTTCGGATCCAGGATCAGCACACCGAGGAGGCCCTCGCCGACCGGTTGACGCCCGATCCCCTCGACGACGTCCTCGTCCATCCCCACGTGGACGAAGTCGGACAGGCCCGATCCGCTGGGGTCGATCACGCCCAGGGCGCCGTACCTGGCTCCGGTGAGTCGGCAGGCCGCCTCGGTAATCCGACGGAGGATGTTCGGGAGCTCGAGATCGGACCCGATCGACAGGACGGCATCGAGGAGCGCCTGCATCTGTCCGGGGTCGTCGATGGCGTGATGCGGCACGCCGCCATCCTCCCATCTGGCGGACGGCGGTCGTGCACCTGCGGTTCGGCCACAATGGCACGATGACAATCCGGGTGTTCCTGCTCGACGACCACCAGATCGTCCGGGAGGGCGTGCGCCGTCTGCTGGAGGCGGACGAGGACCTGGTCGTGGCGGGCGAGGCCGCAACGGCCGCCGAGGCGCTCGAACTCATCGGCGACGCCCGACCCGACGTGGCCGTGCTCGACGTCCGCCTCCCGGACGGGGACGGGATCAGCGTGTGCCGGGAGGTCCGTTCCCGGCACCCCGAGATCGCCTGTCTGATCCTCACGTCCTTCGCTGACGACGAGGCCCTGGCCCAGGCCGTCCTGGCCGGTGCCTCGGGCTACGTGCTCAAGCAGATCCGCGGGAACGAGCTGGTGGCGTCCATCCGGGCCATCGCCGGTGGGCACACCCTCATCGACCGCTCCACCACCGAGCGGGTGCTCCGGGGCCTGCAACGCTCGAACAGCGAACGGGCCGGGCTCGACCAGCTCACCGCCCGGGAGCGCCAGATCCTCGAATTGATCGCCGACGGCAGGACCAACCGGGAGATCGGCGACGAGCTGTACCTCGCCGAGAAGACGGTCAAGAACTACGTCTCGAACCTGCTGGCCAAACTGGGGATGGGGAGGCGGTCGGAGGCCGCGGCCTACGCCGCCCGCCTCTCCGAACGGCGGACCACGACGGAGAACCTGCACCCCTGACGTCGCTGGCGCCCCATGGCCGGCTCTCCGCCGGGCGGACCGGGACGTCGAGAACACCCACTTCCACCGCGATCCTCCCTACGATGGCCGGAATGTCAACGGGCGAGGGGTCGACGGGGCCCGACGGCCGGCACTCCGACAACCGGGGTGGCCGGAACTGGGGACGACGTGCCGGGATCGACCGTCGGGCCTCGGCACGGCTGCGCCTGTTGGAGGGCGAAGGGGTCATCGTCCTCATCGATCGGCGGGCGCCGGGGTCACCGGCCGGGGTCGCCAGGATCGCCGTCTCCTCGGCCGGGGTCTTCGTCATCGACGCCAAGCACTACAAGGGGCTGGTCCACACCCGGCGGTCGGGGCCGGTCTCCGAGCTCGGGCCCGACGAGCTCCATGTGGGGCGGAGGGACTGCACCCCGTGGGTCGACCTGGTGGCCCGTCACGTCGAGGTGGTGCGGGACGCGGCTGGAGGACTCGCCGGGGGCAACAGACATCCCGGTGCACGCCATGTTCTGCCTGACGCGGGCGGAATGGGGCTTCGCCTCGCCCATCGAGATCCGTGAGGTGTGCGTGGCCTGGCCGCAGTTGATCGCCGGAAGGGTGCGCATCCCCGGAGCCATCGACCCGACGACCGTGGAGGAGGTGTCGGCGACCATCGCCGACCGCCTCCCGACCGGCTGACCCCCGGTCCCCCGCCCGTTGGGCCGGCCGCCGGCGGGCCGCCGTCGGGTTCGTTCACAGAGCCCTTGCACGCCCGACACGTGATCGAAACATGGGCTCGTTACTTTGTCTGAGGTCGGACGACAACGAGGCGCCGCAGACCCATGGCCACTGTCACGGACACCAACCACCTGGCCGCCGCCGAACCACCGCACTCTGATCCGGCCCTGGTCCACCCCCATGTGATCGTCCTGTTCGGCGCCACCGGGGACCTGGCCCGCCGCAAGCTCCTCCCGGGCCTGCTCCGGCTCTCCCACTCGGGGATGCTCCCCGACTGCCAGATCGTCGGCACGTCGCTCGAGGAGCTCGACGACTTCGAGTTCCTCGACTTCGCCCGAAGGGCGTGCGAGGACTTCGCCCGGGAGGACATCGTCGAGGAGCACTGGGCGACGTTCCGGGACCGCATCCGCTACGTCTCCCAGGGCCGGGGAGCCATGGGCCTGGCCGATGCGGTCTCACGGGCCGAGCTGTTGCTCGGTGACGAGACCAGGAGGCTGCACTACCTGAGCATCCCGCCCTCCGCGGCCAAGTCCGTCGTCCAGACGCTGGGCGAGGCCGGCCTCGTGGCCCGGTCCCGGATCATCATGGAGAAGCCCTTCGGCACCGACCTCGGATCGGCCAAGGCGCTCAACGACGCCGTCCACGCCATCTTCGCCCCCGAGCAGGTCTACCGGATCGACCACTTCCTCGGGAAGGAGGCGGCCCAGAACATCCTGGCCTTCCGGTTCGCCAACGGCCTGTTCGAGCCCATCTGGAACCGCGGCCACATCGACCACGTCCAGATCGACGTCCCCGAGACCCTCTCGGTCGATGCGCGTGCCGGCTTCTACGAGGGCACCGGGGCGTTCCGCGACATGGTGGTCACCCACCTGTTCCAGGTGCTGGCGTTCATGGCCATGGAGCCGCCCACCTCACTCGATCCGCGGTCGATCAGCGAAGAGAAGAACAAGGTATTCCGGTCGATGCTCCCCATCGACGTGGCCCAGGTGGTCCGGGGCCAGTACGAGGGGTACCGCTCGATCCCCGGCGTCCCCGAGGACTCCCAGGCCGAGACGTTCATCGCCCTCAAGTGCGAGATCGACAACTGGCGGTGGGCCGGTGTGCCGTTCTACCTCCGGACCGGCAAGAGCATGGCCCAGGGCGCACGGATCATCTCGATCGCCTTCCGGGAGCCCCCGAAGAGCATGTTCCCCACCAACTCGGGGATGGGCGCCCACGGACCCGACCACCTCACCTTCGACCTCGCCGACTCGTCCAAGCTGTCGCTCTCCTTCTACGGGAAGCGGCCGGGCCCCGGCATGAAGCTGGACAAGCTGAGCCTCCAGTTCGCCCTCCACGAGACCGGACAGGAGACCGACGTGCTCGAGGCCTACGAGCGGCTCATCCACGACGCCATGAGCGGTGACCACACGCTGTTCACCGCGGCCGACGACATCGAACGGTTGTGGGAGCTGTCGGCACCCCTGCTCGAGCGGCCGCCGGCCGTCGAGCTCTACCCATCCGGCTCGTGGGGCCCTCCCGGCATCCACGAGCTCATCTCCCCCAACGCCTGGCGCCTGCCCTTCGAGCGGGGATGGCGCCAGCCCGACTGACCCGGCCGGGCCGGTGCACCCCGACGGCTCACCCCTCGGGCAGCTGTTGGTCCACCACCCTCCAGCAGTACCAGGCGACCAGGCTCCGGTAGGGCCGGAACGGCTCGCCCAGCTCAGCGAGCTGCTTCGGAGCGGGGATCTCGGGGAGGCCCCAGGCCCGGGCGAAGCCGGCCCGGACGCCGTAGTCGCCCACCGGCCAGACGTCGAGGCGCCCGAGCGCGCCGATGAGGAACATCTGGGCCGTCCACGGGCCGATGCCCCGGACCCGGGTGAGGTGCTCGACCACCGCCTCGTCGGGGAGCCGACCGATGCGCCCGAGGAGGACGCGGCCGTCCGCCACCTGTTGGGCCAGGTCCCGGATGGAGGCGGCCTTGGCGCCGCTCAGGCCGCAGGACGCCAGGAGCTCGGGCGGGGCCGCCAGTACCGACTCGGGGGTGACGGACCCTCCCAGCGCCTCGACGAGCCGGCCGTGGATCGAGGCCGCCGCCTTTCCGGCCAGCTGCTGGTAGACGATCGTCTCGGCCAGGTCCGCGAACCGGTCTGCGGGCCTAACCGGCCGGCGGCGGGGCGGCGGTCCGTGCCGGGCGATGAGATCGGCGAGCACCGGGTCCCGCCCCACCAGGGCGGCCGTGGCGTCAGCCAGTGCCGGTGCAGTCACGGGGCCGATGATGCCATCGACGGCGCCGCCCCGTCACCGTCGGTTCCCGTCGGGAGTGACCGGTCGGATCCCGTTAGGCTTCAGCTCGCGGTCGGGTCGGTGGGCGGAGGACGGCCTCCCGAGTGCTGGTTGAACCCGAGTCCGCCGTAACGGATCGAGAGGAACGACATGAGTCTGCACGGAAAAGTGGCCATAGTGACCGGCGGCAACACCGGCATCGGCAAGGCGGTCGTGCTGGCGCTGGCCAAAGAGGGCGCCGACATCGTCATCGACTACATCGCCGACGAGGAGGCCGAGGTCCTCCTCGAAGCCGAGATCAAGGGCCTCGGCGATAAGGTCGTGGGCGTCAAGGCGGACGTGAGCAAGGTCGACGACCTCAAGACCCTCGTCAGCACGGCGGTGGCCACCTTCGGGCGGGTGGACATCATGGTGAACAACGCGGGTATCGAGACGAGGACGTCCATCCTCGACACGACCGAGGAGCAGTACGCCAAGGTGCTCGACATCAACCTGAAGAGCGCGTTCTTCGGCACCCAGATCGCCGCCCACCAGATGATCTCCCAGGGTGGAGGGGGCAGGATCATCAACATGACCTCGGTGCACGAGGACTGGCCCATGCCCGGCAACACCCCGTACTGCCTGTCCAAGGGCGGGATGCGCATGCTCACCCGGACGGCCGGGGTCGAGCTCGCCCCCCACGGCATCCTGGTGGTCGGGGTCGGGCCCGGCGCGGTC
The DNA here is from genome assembly GCA_963725395.1 of uncultured Acidimicrobiales bacterium. Classification (GTDB taxonomy): domain Bacteria; phylum Actinomycetota; class Acidimicrobiia; order Acidimicrobiales; family RAAP-2; genus Bog-756. The sequence continues at coordinate 217,291 of CAVRYH010000012.1, forward strand.
GACACCCCGATCAACAAGGCCACCGTCGCCGACCCGGCGTTGTTGAAGAGGCTCGACGCGGCCATCCCCGTCGGCCGGCTGGCCCAGCCCGAGGAGATCGCCAGCGTCGTCGCCTTCCTGGCCGGTGACGGGGCCAGCTACCTGGCCGCCACCACCATCTTCGCCGACGGGGGCCTGATGCAGACCAGCCCCGGGCTCTGAGCTCCGGGGCCGTCGTCCGGGCCGGTCCACCCGAGCGACGTGAGCGGGACCGAGTGGACCGAGGGGACCGAAGAATGTGGAGGCTGACGTGGACGGCAATGTCGTATCGGTGGAGCGGGTCATCCCCGCATCCCCACAGTCGATCTTCGACCTCATCGCCGATGCCTCGCGGCATCCCGAGATCGACGGGTCGGGGACGGTCAAGGGTGTGAAGGAGGGGGGTCCGGAGCGGCTGGCGCTCGGGTCCACCTTCGGCATGTCCATGCGCCAGGGCATCAGCTACCCGATGGTCAGCACGGTCATCGAGTTCGAGGAGAACCGGCGGTTGGCCTGGCAGTCGGTCCCACCGGGGTTCCTCGGCAAGTTCGTGGGTGGGCGCATCTGGCGCTACGAGCTCGAGCCGTCCGGCGGGGGCACCGTCGTCCGTGAGAGCTGGGACATCTCCGAGGACCACCAGCGGTCCTTCCTGAGGAGGGGCAAACTGCCCGAGACCACCCGCTCCAACATGGACAAGACCCTGGCCCGGATCGAGGAGATCACCTCGCAGGAGGGGTGATCCCCGGGCCGGCACCGGACCCGGGACCACGCCGACGCCGGGCGGACGGGAAGTGGGTGGCCCACGTCGGTGTTGACCCCGGCATGGTGCCGCTCTCCGTCCTCGATCTCGCCACCGTGTCGTCGGGGGCCACGGCGGCCGACGCGCTGGCCGACACGACCCGGCTGGCCCCCCTGGTCGAGCGGCTGGGCTACCGACGGCTGTGGGTCGCCGAGCACCACGGGATGCCCATGGTGGCGAGCTCCGCACCCGCGGTGCTCGTGGGGCACCTGGCCGACGCCACCACCACCCTCCGGATCGGTGCCGGAGGGGTCATGCTGCCCAACCATGCCCCCCTGGTGATCGCCGAGCAGTTCGCCACGCTGGTCGCCCTCCACCCCGGCCGCATCGACCTCGGTCTCGGCCGGGCCCCCGGCACCGACCCGGCGACGGCGAGGGCCCTCCGGCGGGTCGGTGGCCTCGGGGCCGACACCTTCCCCGAGGACGTGGTCGAACTCATCAACTACCTGATCGACAGCGACGGGCCCCCGACCCGTCCGGCGCCCATGCCCGGGAGGGGCTACCTCCCCGAGATGTGGCTGCTCGGGTCGTCCACGTTCAGCGCCCAGCTGGCCGGGCTGCTCGGTCTGTCGTTCTCGTTCGCGTACCACTTCGCTCCCGAGCAGGTGGACCGGGCGCTCGAGCAGTACCGCTCCACGTTCCGTCCCTCGGTGCTCCTCGACCAGCCCCACGCCATGGTGGCGGTCTCGGTTGTCTGCGCCCCCGACGAGGACGAGGCCCGGTTCCTGGCCGGGCCCTCGGCCCTCGGCATCCTCCAGCTCAGGACCGGACGACCCGGCCCGCTACCCACCCCCGAGGAGGCGGCCGCCTACCGGTACTCGCCCGAGGAACGGGCCCTGGTCGACGCCACGACCGCCACCCACCTGATCGGTGACCCCTCACAGGTCCTCGACGGGCTCATCGCCCTCCAGCACCGGACCGAGGCCGACGAGATCATGCTGTCGACCCGTTCCCACTCCTTCGAGACCCGGGCCAGGTCCCTCTCCCTCGTGGCCGGGCAGTGGGCCATGGACGAGCCGGGCGTCACCACGGAACCGGGCTCCACCTCCGCCGCCTGAGCCTGCAGCGGAGCCCCGGCGGCCGCCGCCACCACAAGGTGGTCAGAGGGCCGCGCAGTGGGGTAGGACCTCCTCGGCGAGCAGCGCCAGGTGGTCGAGATCGGTGAGATCGAGTACCTGGAGGTAGACGCGGGTGGCCCCGGCCCCGCCGTAGGTGGCCAACTTGGCCAGCACCTGGTCGGGCGAGCCACACAGGCCGTGCTCGGCCAACTCGTCCACCTGGCGGCCGATGGCGGCGGCGCGCCGCCCGACCTCCGCGTCGTCGCGGCCGCAGCACACCACCTGGGCGGCCGAGTAGACGAGCGTCCGGGGGTCGCGGCCGGCGGCCTCACAAGCGCCGCGCACCCGCTCGAACTGGTCCGAGGTGTCGGTCAGCGACCGGAAGGCGAGGTTGAACTCCGAGGCGTAGGTGGCCGCCAGGCGGGGGGTGCGCCGCAGTCCGCCGCCTCCGACGATGATCGGCGGCCTCGGCCGCTGCACCGGCTTGGGGAGGGCCGGGCTCTCGGCCACCACGTAGTGCTCCCCCTCGAAGGTGAACGTCTCACCCTCGGGGGTGCCCCACAGCCCGCTGACGATGGCCAGCTGCTCCTCGAGGCGCTCGAACCGATGGCCCAGCGCCGGGAAGGGGATCCCGTAAGCCGTGTGCTCGGCGTCGTACCAACCGGCGCCGAGGCCGAGCTCCACCCGGCCCCCGCTCATGGCGTCGACCTCCGCCACCGAGATGGCGAGGGGCCCCGGGAGCCGGAAGGTGGCCGAGGTCACGAGCGTGCCCAGCCGGATCCGTTCGGTCTCCCGGGCGATCCCGGCCAGCGTGATCCAGGCGTCGGTGGGCCCGGGAAGGCCGTCCGAGTCGCCCATGGCCAGGTAGTGGTCACTCCGGAAGAAGGCGTCGAAGCCCAGTCGCTCGGCGGTCTGCGCCACCGTCAGCAGGGTGTCGTAGGAAGCACCCTGCTGGGGTTCCGTGAAGATCCGTAGCAGCATGTCCCAGGTCTAGCCGAGCCCCGCCGGACGTGCGACGGCAACGCCGGTCGAGGACTCGGTCCGAACCCGGGCGGCGCCGGAGCAGAACGCGCGGGAAACGGCCACCGTGGGGTCGGTGCGCTGGACGGGCCCGGCGTGGGCCCGAACCGGACTCCAGGGGGACCGCCGTCGAGGGTGGCCAGCGACCGGAACCCGGGCCGGTCAGCCCTCGGCCGGTGGGACCGGTGCCGCTCCCCCCTAGTCCCCGTCGGTGGGCCGGTGGAGGAGGAAGGTGCCCGTCGACCGGCTGACCATGTCCCCCCGTCCGTCGTTCACCGTCGCCTCGGCGTAGGCCACCTGGCGGGCCAGACGCACGACTTCGCCCCGGAGCCGGTACCGCTCGCCGAGCACGGCCGGGCGCATGGTCTCGACCTTCATCTCCAAGGTGGCCCGGGTCCGGGCCCGGCCGGGCAGGGCGGCGTTGATGGCGAAGTTCATGGCGGCGTCGAGGAGGAGGCCGTGCACCCCGGCCTGCACGATCCCGTGGGGGTTGCACGCCGGCGGGGCCGGGACGAACGTGCCCAGGACCCAGCCGAGGTCCTCGCCGTCCACCCCGTAGTCCTCGAACGAGGCGCCCACCGATCCGATGAGCTCCATGCCGCCGTCGCCCAGCCAGCGGTCCATGTCCTTGATCCGGCCCGTCACGCCCCAGACCGTAGCGGGCGGGTGGGCGGCCGACGACGGAGGGCCCGGGGTCGGTCGGGTGGCCGGTTCCGACTACTATCGGGGTCACGAGACATTCTTGACCGCATGGTCAAGTTTCTCGCCGCAGTAAATCTTGCCGGAGAAGCACCGAGTCGGGCCGGTAGGCGATCGGGCCGCCGGACCCAGGAGGGAGATCAGTCATGACCGATGCCGTCATCGTCGACGCAGTCCGCACCCCCGGAGGGAAGCGCAACGGGAAGCTCCGAAACTGGCACGCCGCCGACCTCGGCTCCGAGCCGCTGAAGGCCCTGGTCGAACGCAACGACCTCGACCCCGCTCTGGTCGACGACGTCATCATGGGATGCGTCATGCAGGTCGGCGAGCAGTCGCTCAACGTGGGTCGCAACGCGGTGCTGGCTGCCGGCTTCCCCGAGTCGGTGCCGGCCACGACCATCGACCGCCAGTGCGGCTCGTCCCAGCAGGCGCTGCACTTCGGCGCGCAGGGCGTCATCGCCGGCGCCTACGACGTGGTCATCGGCGGCGGGGTCGAGGTCATGACCCGCACCCCGATGGGATCCTCGGTGGTACGCGACCTCGGCTACCCCTTCGGGCCGCGGATGATGAACCGCTACGCCGAGCGTGGAGGTCTGGTCGGTCAGGGCGAAGGTGCCGAACTGATCGCCGAGCAGTGGGACATCAGCCGCGACGACCTCGACGAGTTCGCGGTGCGCTCTCACCACCGGGCCGCCCAGGCCACCGCCGAGGGCCGGTTCGAACGGGAGCTCATCCCGGTGGCCGTCAAGGACGACGACCGGGCCGACACCGACGAGCTCATCTCGACGGACGAGGGCATCCGGCCTGACTCCTCGAAGGAGGTGCTGGCCAACCTGAAGCCGGCCTTCCGCCAGGAGAACGGCAGGGTCACTGCCGGAAATTCCTCGCAGATCACCGACGGTGCCTCCGGAGTCCTCATCATGAGCGAGGAGAAGGCGTCCTCGCTCGGCCTCACCCCCCGCGCCCGCTTCCACGCCTTCGCGGTGGCCGGCAGCGACCCGATCACCATGCTGACCGGACCGATCCCCGCCACCAAGTCGGTGCTCGAGAAGGCCAAGCTGACCCTCGACGACATCGATGTCATCGAGATCAACGAGGCGTTCGCGTCGGTGGTGCTGGCGTGGCAGAAGGAGTTCGGTGTCGACCTCGACAAGGTCAATGTGAACGGCGGCGCCATCGCCCTCGGCCACCCGCTCGGAGCCTCGGGGGCCAAGCTCATGGCCACCCTGCTCAACGAGCTCGAGCGCACCCAGGGTCGGTACGGTCTCCTCACCATGTGCGAGGGCGGCGGCATGGCCAACGCCACCATCATCGAGCGCCTGGGCTGACCCCGCCCCGCCCAAGCGGTGGGGCCTGCGTAACCGAGGCAGTGGAGAGCCGGCCCTTCGGGCCGGCTCTTCGCGTGCCTCAGTGGTAGCGCGTGGCCAGGATCAGTCCCACGAAGATGGAGCCGATGGCCGCCACCAGCCAGAGGTTGTTCACGCCACCGGGCAGCAGACCCGCGTAGTTGAGGATGACGATCAGCACCCCGAGCACGAACAGGGCGAGGATCACGACCCCCAGCCACCGTGAGCTCGTCTTCACGTTCTTCGGCACGGGCGGTGTGTACCGCTGGCTCTGGGTCGACTTGCCGGGCGCCGTGGTGCGCCCCCCCGACGAGCGTCCCTTCTTCTGCGCCTTGCCCGGGCCCGCCTTGGCGGTGGCCTTGTTGCCCGCCTTGTTGTTGGCCTTGGTTGCCATGGCCGAAGGATAGCCAGTCGGGGCGGGGATCCGGCGCCGGGCGGCCCCACCGCCTGCGGCCGGTACGATCAACGGACCATGGGGACGCGGGTGCTGGTCATCGACAACTATGACTCGTTCGTCTACAACCTCGTCCAGGAGCTGGGCGAGTTGGGGGCCGACCCCGTGGTCCACCGCAACGACGCCATCGACATAGCCGGCGTCCGGGCTGCGTCGCCCGACGCCATCCTGATCTCGCCCGGGCCGGGTCGTCCGGAGCGAGCGGGCATCTCCATGGCGGTCATCGGTGAGCTCGCCGGCGAGTACCCGATCCTCGGGGTGTGCCTCGGACACCAGGCCATCGGCCAGGTCTACGGGGGCGAGGTGGTCTCGGCCCCCACCCTGATGCACGGCAAGACCTCCTCGGTGCACCATGACGGGCGGGGGCTGTTCGTCGGGCTGCCGGAGCCCTTCGTCGCCACCCGCTACCACTCCCTGGTGGTCGATCCGGCGTCGGTGCCGGCGGTGCTCGAGGTGACTGCCACGACATCGGACGGCGTGATCATGGGGCTGCGCCACCGCACCCTGCCGGTCGAGGGCGTCCAGTTCCACCCCGAATCGCTGCTCACCCCCAGTGGGCCCGCGCTCCTCTCCAACTTCCTGGCCGCCGCCAACGCCCGGGCCGACTGACCGCGCCGCGCACGGACGCCAACCCGTCGGACCCTCCGCCCTGGGTGTCGGCGTCCTCCCGTCCCGTCAGCGGAGCTTGATCTGACTGCTGGCGGTACTGGACGAGGTCGAGGGCGACGACGGGACGGTCGTGGTGGTCGTCGACGACGTGGTGGTCGTGGTGGTGGCCGCCGGTCCGGTCGACACGGCCAGGTTCACCGCGGTGTTCGGGGCCACCTGCGCCCCGGCGCCCGGGTTCTGGTCGATCACCGTACCGGCCGGTTGGTTCGACGCGACCTGGTTGATGTTCCCCACCTGGAGACCGGCCTGGGTCAACTGCGCCCCGGCGGTGACCGAGCTGAGCCCGATGAGCGAGGGCACCGTCGCATTGGCTGGCCCGGAGGACACATAGAGGGTCACCGAGCCACCGATGGCCACGTTCGATCCTGCATTCGGGCTCGTGCTGATGACGATGCCCTTGGTGATGGAGTTACTCGACTTGTCCACCACGGTGCCGGTCAGCCCGTCGCTCTGCAGGATGGATTGGGCCTGGCTCGTGGTGCTCCCGACCAGGCCTGACGGGACGGCGACCTGCTTGACCGGAGCGGGTTGGGCGACGCGGAGGGTGACGGTGTCGCCCTTCTTCACCAGGCTGTTTCCGGCCGGATCGGTCGAGAGCACTGTTCCGGGGGTGGCGGTCGAGTCCTGGTGGGTGATCTGGACCACCAACCCGTCCGTCTCCAGCTTCGTGGTCGCCGCCGCCACCGGCTGACCGGTGACGTCGGGCAGGTTGAACGAGGAACTCCCACCCAGGTAGCCGAGGTTGCGCAGCAGGAAGAAGCCGGCAACGACCAGCGCGACGAGCAGGACGGCGAGGATGATGGCGTACGTACGCGTGCGATTGGAGGTCGGCTCCTCTTCGCCCTCGTCCTCGGCCGGCGCGGCACCGGTGGCCGTGACCGCCCGGGTGTCGTCCATCCTCCCGACGGCGCCGACGGCCTGGGTCGCCCCCGCCGCGGCCAGCAGTGTGGTGGCGTCGTCCATGGCGAGGACGCTCCGCCCCTCGTTGAACCTGAGCAGGTCGGCCCGAAGCTCCTCGGCCGTGGCGTAGCGGTGGGCCGGGTCCTTGGCCATCGCCTTCAGGATGATCGCCTCGAACGTCGGTGGGATCGAGGGGTTCAGCTCCCGCGGTGCCGGCGGATGATCCCGGACGTGCTTGGAAGCCACCGCCACCGGGGTGTCCCCGAGGAACGGAGGTCGACCGGTCACCATCTCGAAGAGGACCACACCGAGCGAGTAGATGTCGCTCCTGGCGTCGACACCGACGCCCTCGGCCTGCTCCGGCGAGAAGTAGGTGGCCGTGCCCATCACCGCCCCGGTCTGGGTCAGGCTCTCCTCGGTGTTGATGGCCCGGGCGATGCCGAAGTCGGTGACCTTCACCTGGCCCTCGTCCGTGATCAGCACGTTGCCCGGCTTGACGTCGCGGTGGATCACCCCGTGCTTGTGGGCGTATCCGAGGGCGGCGGCGACGTGCGCGCCGATGTCGGCCGTCCGGTCGGCCGACAGGGGGCCCGCCGACTTGAGGATGGACGACAGGGGCCGGCCGTCGATGAACTCCATGACGATGAAGTACGTGCCCGAGTCCTCGCCCCAGTCGAAGACCGGGACGATGTTGGGATGGGAGAGGTTGGCGGCGGCCTGGGCCTCCCGGCGGAACCTCTCCACGAACGATCGGTCCACCGACAATTCGGGGAAGAGCACCTTGAGGGCGACCGGGCGGTCGAGGAGCCGGTCGTGGGCCCGGTACACCTCGGCCATCCCCCCGCGGGCGATCAGGTGGTTCAGTTCGTAGCGCTCGGAGAAGACGCGCGGCGGCTCGTTCGGTTCCATGTGGGTCAAAGCCTAAACCTGCGTTCGCTCGGGTCCGGGGTTCTCATCGTTCCTCGTTCGGTTTCCAGTAGTCGTGTCGGTCGGTGTGCGTGTTCCATCGGTGCCGGTCTCACGGTGTCAAGCCCAGCGCGTCGCCGAGGATGGCCCTCGTCGGGGGTCCGGACACCGTGGCCCCCGTGTCGCTGCCCGGTTGGTTCGGGACCACCACCGCCACCGCCACCTTGGGATCGTTGGCCGGTGCGAAGGCGATCATCCAGTCGTTGGTCAGCGTGGCGTTGGGTCCCGTCTCCGCCGTCCCGGTCTTGGCGGCCACGTCCCAGCTGGGCGGGAAGACGCCCTTGGCCGTACCCGTCGTCGTCACCGCCTGCATCAGGGACGTCACCGCGGCGGCGGTGAGGGGATTCGTGGCCGTCAGCCACGGCTTGGGCGCATAGGCCGTGACGAGGTTCCCCTGGCTGTCGCGGATCTGCTCCATCACGTGAGGGGTCATGATCACCCCCTGGTTGGCGATGCCCGCAGCCACCAGGTCCATCTGCAGTGCGGTGGCCACCACGTCCTGCTGTCCGAACGCCGAATACGCCTGCATCGGTTTGTTGTTCGTGAGTTGCGCCACTGTGGGGAAGTTGGACACCCCGACCCCGGGCAGATCGAGCGGGGGCTGCTGGTTGAAACCGAAGGCCTCGGCCTCGCTGTTGAGGCTCTGGGCGCCGAGGGCCATGCCCAGTTGGGCGAACGCCGTGTCACACGACGCGGGAAGGGTCTCGGCGAGGACACCGCCGCACTGCTCGGGACCGTTCGGGCCGTTGTGCCCGTAGTTGCACAGCTTGAGGTTGGACTGGGGAAGCGGGATGCAGCCGACTACCGGGTAGTCGACCTTGGCCAGGGCCGGTTGGTGGTCGTAGACAGCTGACGACGTGACCGTCTTGAATGTCGAGCCGGGCAGGAACCCGAACTGGAAGGTCCGCGACACCAACGGGCTCTCGTCGCTCTGTGGGTCGAGTGACTGCCAGGTGGCCGACTCGACCTTGGAACTCTGGGAGACCAGTCCCGTGGGATCGAACGTGGGGTTGGAGTACATGGCTTCGATGGCGCCCGTCTTGACGTTGGTCACGACGGCCCCTTCCACCGGGGCGTTGTCCTGCTGACTGACCTGGTCCATCTCCGCGGCCACCTCGCTCTGGAGGTGCGAGTTGATCGTCAGGGTCACGTTGTCGGTCGTGGTGTGGTTGACCAGCAGGTTGTGGAGCGTCGTGAGCAGCGAGCCACCGACCACCGAACTGGTGTGCGAGTCGAGGTAGTTGTTGTACTCCGCCTCGACACCGGTCCGCCCGTAGTTGAGCGAGTCGTAACCGACGATCTGGGAGAAGAGCACGGCGGTGTCCTTGTTGTAGACCCGCTGGTACTTGTAGACGCCACCGTTGCTGGGCACCGAACTGGCCAGCGTGACGCCGTCAGAGGACAGGATGTCCCCCCTCGGCTGACTGAGCTCCACGGAGACCACACGGGGGTTCGCCGGGTTGGTGGCCAACGAGTTGGCCTTCAGCACCTGGATGTTGTTCAGCTGGATGAACAGGGCGATGAAGCACAGCACCATGAAGATGCCCAGCCGGCGAATACGCTTTTCCATCAGGCCCCCCTTGTGGTCGTGGTGGTGGAGGGTGGCGCCGCCTTGGCCGGGGCGGTCGTCGTGGGAGTGGGGGAACTGCACGAGGGCGACGACGGGTCGAGCTGGCACTGCCGGGTGGCGACCAAGTTGCCCACGTAGAGCCGGGCCGCGGCCACCGAGGACTCCTGGACGCCCGATTGGAGCGGGGGGAGGTAGATGGCGGGCACGTCCGCAGTGGTCACGCCGGTCCGCTCGACCTCAATCGGGTGGTACCAGAGGAATCCACCGACACGACCCTGGTAGATGACCAACTCGTTGTTGTCGACGCCGACGAAGTACGAGTTGGTGTCGTACCACCTCACAGCGAAGAACGCCCCGGCCAGCACGGCCAGGAACAGGATCAGGAACAAGAGCGTCCTGAAGGTGATCAACCGCCTCCCCCGGGCCATACGCTTGGCCCGCCGCTTGGCCCGTCGGCGCTCACGCCGGCCCGGTGCCGGCCTTTCCGGTTCGGGTGCCACGGCCGGTGCGACGAAGTCGTCGCTGGCCGGGGTGAACCCCTGGACCGGAGCCACGGGTTTGGCGAAATCGGAGGACACGGCCGCCACCGTGGGGGAGGACGCGTCGTCCTCCTCGCCCACCACCACATCGACGATCACGACGGTGATGTTGTCGCTACCGCCATGGGTCCGGGCCGCCTGCACGAGGAGGTCGGCGGCTTGCTGTGGGTCGGGCACCGAAGAGAGGACCTCGGCGATCTGGTCAGAGTCGAGCTCGTTGGTGAGCCCGTCACTGCACAACAGATACCGGTCGCCGCGCACCGGTTGGATCCGCCACAGGTCGACGGCCACACCGGAGGCGACGCCCAGGGCGCGGGTCAGGATGTGGCGGTGCGGGTGGACCGAGGCCTCCGCCGAGGTGAGCTCTCCGGTGCGCACCATCTCCTCGGCCAGGCTGTGGTCGGTGGTGATCTGGGTGAGCTCGCCCTCATGGAAACGGTACGAGCGCGAATCACCCACGTTGACCAGGGCCAGGACGTCTTTTCCGTCCTCATTGACCAGGGCCACCGCTGTGAGGGTGGTCCCCATGCCCCGGAGTTCGGGGTTCTCCTGACTGTGCTGCCAGACCACGGTGTTGGCCTCGGAGACCGCCTCGGACAGGCCGGCTCCCGTGGGCTGACGGCCGAAGGCGACAGCGAGGGAGTCGACCGCCAGGCGTGCCGCCACTTCGCCGCCGGCGTGGCCCCCCATGCCGTCGGCCACGGCGAAGAGGGTGGACGTCTCGACGGCGAGGTCCTGGTTGACTGACCGGACCAGCCCCGTGTCGGTGGCCGATCCGGATCGGAGGAGGGTCATCTCACTTCCCTACCTCGAACACCGTGCCACCGACCTGCAGCAGATCCCCCTTTTCGAGCCGGGTCCGCTCGTCGATGCGGACGGTGTTGATCCAAGTTCCATTGGTCGAACCGAGGTCCTCGGCCCAGAGCTGGCCGTCGAGGCGGAACAACCGGGCGTGCAGGCTCGATGAGTAGGTGTCGTAGTCGATGGGAATGCCGCAGCCCGGAGCACGGCCGACGGTGACCTCGTCACCGATATCGTAAACCCGGCCGGCCAGATCCTCCGGTCGGATCACGTGGAGTCGGAGTTGTTTCGCCCTGCGCCTCTTGCCGTCGACGATGGGATCGGCATCATCACCGCGACGACGTTTGCGCTTGAGGGGTCGGACCTCCACCCAGACCGCCCGGACCACCCACATGAAGAAGAGCCACAGCAGGATGATCACCCCGTATTCGAGGGCTCGGAGTACCGGGGTGTTGTTGGTCGGTCCGGGAAGCGAAACCAGAATGAGATGCATTGGCGTTCAGGCGCCGGCCTTCACGAGGTCTCGAACCGTAGGACGGTCGTCCCGATGACGATCTGATCCCCGTCCGCCAGCTTCCTCTCGCGCACGGCCGCACCGTTCACCCGGGTCCCGTTCGTCGAGTTCAGGTCGACCACGACCACGTCGTTCCCGACCCTACGGATCTCTGCGTGCCGACGACTGGCATTGGGGTCGTTGACCATCACGTCGCTCTCGGGCAGACGGCCGATGGTGATCGGCTCCGGCCCGAGGACCACCCTGACTCCTTCGGACGTCACGATCGAGGCGGCGGGCAGGCCCGAAGGCCCCTCGTGGACATCAGAAACGATGTCGAAGCGGCCCCGGCGCTGCTGGGGGTCCTCGACCACCGAGACGGTCACGGGACCCACGAAGATGTAGTTCTCCGTCCGGGCGTGGTCCCGGGCTGCCTCCTCGAGCTCGCGGACCAGGGCGTCGAGGAAGCTCTCGAACCGGTCGAAGTCATTCGGCGACAGGTGGACGACGAAGGCATTGGGGGAGATCAGCCCGTTGACGCCCACGCGCCGCTCCAGGTCCATCTCCCTGGTGAGCCGACGGCCTATCTCCACCGGGTGGAGATCACCCCGGAACGCCTTGGAAAGGGTGCCGTCTACCATGCGCTCGAGGCGCCCTTCGAACCTTTGAAGTCCCATGCTGGCCGTCAGCCTACCGGTGCCCACCCCGAAATAGGGGTTGGCCCCAAGGGGCGGCGGCGACCCGGCCCCGACTCCCGATGATCGGCGGGGATCGGGCGGCCCCGCCCCTCACGTGATCAGGGCCTTTGGATCGATGGGGTAGCCTCTTGCGGTCGCTCGGGCGAGTGGCGGAATTGGCAGACGCGGAGGATTCAGGTTCCTGTGTCCGAAAGGATGTGGGGGTTCAAGTCCCCCCTCGCCCACCACACCACACCACACCACACCACCACCACCACTACCACCACCAACCAATGTGATGTCGCGGGTCATCGTGGGACACGCGAACCCTCAGCCACCCTAGTGCGGGGCAATCCGCTGGGCAGCTGAATCGCCCCGGGTTCCATGACTGCTCCGGCTATTGGGTAACCGCCTCGAGGGCGGGTGCTGTTTGACGGTAGTAGGTGGCCTCGAACTCTGCCGGCGTGACGTAGCTGTTGTCGTCGGTGATCTCACCGTGGAGACGGCGGTGGTTGAACCAGTCGATGTAGCCCATGGTGGCGAACTCGACGTCGTCGAGTCCCGTCCAGGGGACCTTGCGGGTAGATCAGCTCCCATTTGTAGAGGCTGTTGAACGCCTCGGCCATGGCATTGTCGTAGGAATCACCGGTTGATCCGACGGAAGCCACGATGTCGTTCTCGGCCAGGCGCTCGGAGTAGCGAATCGACAAGTACTGTCAGGATCAAGGGGTCGTAGACACTGCCTTGTCCGAGTGATGCACCAGGCCGTCGAGGACCTGGCCCTGTCGGGTGCGGTTCCAGACGGCCATCTCCAAGGCGTCGATGGCCAGATCGGAGCGCAGCGAGTTCGACAGCTGCCAGCCCACGATCATTCGGCTGAAGACGTCGATGATGAAGGCGGCGTACACCCACCCGACGTGGGTCTTCACGTAGGTGAGGTCGGCCACCCAGAGCCGGTTGGGCGCTGTGGCCGTGAAGTCCCGGTCGACCAGGTCGTCAGGCCGGTGCTGACGATCGTCCGACCGGGTGGTGACCTTGTAGGCCTTGCCCCGGCGCGCACCGGAGAGTCCCAGGTCGCGCATGAGGCGCTCGACGGTGCAGCGGGCCACTCTGGTGCCCTCCCGGTTGAGCTGGGTCCAGACCTTGTCGGCTCCATGGACGTCCAGGTTCTCGGCGTGGACCCGGAGCGATCTCGAGCGTCAGCACCTCGTCCCGAAGCGCCCGGGCCGACGGCGGGCGCTTCTTTGCCACCCAGTAGGTGTTCGGGGCGATCTTGCAGCCGTGCTCGGTGAGCACCCGGCAGATCGGCTCGACCCCGAAGCGGTCCCGGTGGGCGTCGATGTAGGCGACTGTCTCGGCTGTTGGCGGTCGAGCTCCGCCCCGAAGAAAGTCGCTGCTGATTTCAGGATCTCGTTGGCCCGACGGAGCTCTTTCACCTCTCGGCGCGAGCTCATTCATCTGCTCGCGCTCGTCGGTCGTGAGTCCGGGGCGTTGGCCGGCATCAGTCTCAGTCCGACGGACCCATTGGCGCAGCGTCTCGTGGTTGATCGACAGCTTGGCCGAGATGGACTCGATGGCCTTCCATTGCGACGGGTACTCGTCCTGGTGGTCGAAGACCATCCGCACGGCACGTTCCCGGACTTCCGGCGGATACGGCCGACGAACTGCCTTCCGCTTCTCTGGCTGGTCTGACATTGCTCCATCCTCTCAAGAGGTGGAGCAGTCACCAATCCCGGGGCGATTCACATCCGATGGCGACTTCCGTGTGGGTAGCCTTATGAGGGTCGATTCCGATTATGACGCTCATGAGTACCTCCTAGTTTGTCGGTTAGGAACCGCCAGGGCTGGTCAGCAGGCACGCTGAGGGCGTAGGGCGAAGCTCTCTATCCCAGCCAATGTTTGTCTGTCTTCCGATCCGTCGCCGCCAAGCAACAATGCGTTCCGGGTGTCCACGAAAGGCGCCTACTACGAGTTCAACCACATCTGACTCGGGAAAAAGACCCCCTCATCGAAGCCGTAGCCCGGTGTGCCGTCGGGAAGTGTGAGACCGGCGAAGTTCTGGACACGCTCGTCGCCGACCGCGGCGAAGGGAACCTGGCCCAGCCAAAGGTTCGGCAGGTCGGTAGCAAGGCGTTGGTCGAGTTCCTTGTAAGCGAACTCACGAACCGTCTGATTGTCGGTGGTGCGCCCTGCCTGGAGCGCGGCCTCGACCTGCGGGTCCGAATTGCGGGAGAAGTTGAGAGCGAGCGCTCCGTCACCACCAGTGGTAGTCGTTGAGAACCAGTTGTAGTTCAAGTCCGGATCTACAGCGCCGTACTGGTTGTCAACGGCCGCTTGGAAGTTGCCCGTGACGAAATTGGAGATCAGTTCGGCCGGCTCGAGGACGGCCAGCTTGACCCCGAAACCGACCTGGCCCCACATTTGTTGGACCACCTCAGCCAACGACTCGAATCGGGGGTCGGTTACCGTACTGAGCGTGAGCGACGGAGTGCCGTGTTGAGCCCTGTACTCGTCGACAAGCGCCTTGGCTGCTGGCGGATCATATGTTGGGTAGCCGGTATCGGTGTAATACGGAGAGTCGGGAAGGAACAGTCCGTTGATTGGCTCGGTCAAGTCTCCGCTGAACACGCTCAGGACGGCCTTCACGTCGATCGCTCTCGCCAATGCTTGACGAATTCGCAGGTCATCGGTGGGAGCTACGGCGGTATTGAGCACAATGGAGGCGACGGTGGGCTCGCCGATGACACCACTGAGACTGTCGACCATCTGGTACCCAGACTTACCGGTGAACTCGTTGATAGAGCTCGGGTCGGTGGTGATCATGAGATCAATGCCACCGGACTGGAGCGAGGCGGCGCGCTGACTGGAGTCGGGGATGGGCACGAACGTGACCTGGTCGAGATGGGGCAAGCCGGTTCGCCAGTAGCTCGAATTGCGGGTGGCCACAAAATGGCTATTGGGCAGCCACGACGAGAGGACAAACGGTCCGGTCCCGACCGGTTCAGGCGTCTCGCCCGCAGCAGCCCGGTCGAGCGTGGCCTGACCCACTACGTAACCTCCCTGGGTCGTAAAGGTGAACGGGAAGTGCGGCCGTGGTTGGTCCAGCGAATAGGTGAGCGTGAGGGGACCGGTCACCTCGACGGCTATTCCCTTGGCAGCTTGTCCGGTCAAGGGTGATGCCGCCAACGCGTCGAAGTTGTTACGGACAACCGTAGAGGTCAGGTCTGACCCGTCGCTAAATGTGACTCCTGGCCGCAGGGTCATTGTCCACACCGTGTAGTTCTCATTGGGTGTTAACGAATCGGCCAGATATGGCTGTACCATCCCGTTCTTCGCCACCCACATCAATGGATCAAAAATCGTATTGGCGTACAGGATCCCGTTGGTGTCCCACCGCGCGGTCGCTGGATTCAGCCCGTTAACCTCTGCGATGGTACCGATAGTGACGGAGCCCCCCTTTTTGGGAATCCCCCGGCTGACGCTCGGCCCTGCTCCGCGCAACGACGTCGACGATGAAGCCGAACTCGACGAGCATCCGGCCAGCGCGCCCGTCGCGGACCCGATCACGGCTAGTGCGCCAGCCCTACTGCTCTGGGCCAGAAACGATCGCCGACTCATACCGAAGTTCGGATTCAACGACTTTTCCTTTCGTTGCGGCGGCTGCATTTCGGTTCGACGTGGATCTCGTAGCAATGGAGGTCTCCCGGGAATGTGCCGTCGCCAATCGGCACGTCACAATGACCCGTACCGGCATTGAATTGGGTCGGCGTCACTGATTCAGTGGCGACGGCCGAGGTTCACACTCACGAACGGCTCAAGCGGATAGTCCGGCGTGAGCGGGCTCTTCGTGTAGAACACGATCATCGGTGAGGATCCGTTGTCGGGGTGAGCATCGAAGTGCCACCATCCGTAGGAGCCTGGCGCCGTGTCTGTTTCGCACACATTCCGTCCTCCCAGGTTGCGATGGATTCGGCTCGAGCCCGAGCCGCTGATATGCCTGCGGGGTACTGGCCATTCGATACAGCGGGTGTGGCCGCCCTCTGGCTGGTTCATGTTCAGCTCCAGTCGTCAATTCGGTCGATGCCGAGCCTGTGACCTTGCAGCGGCCATCGGGCTGTCGTGAGATCGATCGCGGCCTCGGTTCGCGCCGGTCCCGGGTCGAGTCAGGTGCGCCACACCGGCCGGCTCGACCCCCGGGGGACGAGGATTGGGTCGGGCCACGCTGGTTGTGTATGCGAAAAGCGGACGGGCGGAGCCAACATGTGGACATCACCTAGGGGGCTGGGTGCGTCATAGGCGGCAGGTTCACGAAGACTGTGGTCGTCGTCGCAGCCGGCGAGCGCAGGGTCAACGAGTCCCAATGACCCGCACCACATCGCCGTTCTCGTCAAGTTGACGGTGACGTGCCACGAGCCGCCTTCGGTGGCTCGCCTGACCAAGGCGGCCACGGCTCCAATCGCTCCCATGTATCCCGTGATGTAATCGTTGATGAGGAAGGTGACGGGAAACCGGGGCTCGGCTGCTGACCCTTCGATCGTCAGAAGCCCGGAGGTCGCCGATCCGTTCATATCGAATCCCCCGCGTCCAGCCCACGGGCCACTCGATCCGTAGCAGTTCACCGAGACATACACGATTCCGGGGTGCTGTTCTGCCAGGTGTCTGGGTTCGAGGCCGCGACGCGCGAGGGATCCAAGTCGGTAGTTGTCAACCACGATGTCGGTATCAGTCAAGAGTGCCTCAGCCCGCTCCTTGCCGGCGGGCTTGTCGAGGTCGATATACGCACTCCGGGAGCCGACGTTGGCCTCGGCATAGATAAACTCGTGCTCATAGTCGTTGGGGCGGGTGACGCCTAGGACTTCAGCTCCCTGCTCGGACAAGGTCCGCCCTACTGTCGGGCCGGCGACCGCGTGGGTGAACGACAGCACCCGGATTCCGTCGAACGGTCGCTCGGCCGCTCCGAACTCCCGAATCGGAGCGTCGCCGATACGTTCCAGGCCTACTACCGGCTGGGTGGACAGCAGCGATCCCTGCTCGTGGGCTAGCCACTCGTCCGGCGTGCGCACGATGGAGATCGGCAAGCGAGCCGCGCTGGCCATCTCCTCCAATTCGAGGGCGTCCCAGGTAGCGATCACCTCAGCCACCCTGGCACTGTCAGGTGGCACGTCCAAGAAGCGGCACCACTCGGCAGCCATGTGGGGATAGACGCCCGTGGCCATCACCCAACGGCCGTCAGCCGTGCGGTAGGGCGAGAACTGGAACGGATTGTCGAAAATGAGGGGATGCGGGGCCGACTCCCCATTCAGTGTCGGGTGCCAGAAGGCCCCCGGATTGATTGAGTGCACCGCTCGGCGCAGGTCGAGATGGAGGTCCTGTGCGGGTCCGCCTCGATGGCGGTGGAAGGCCACTGCCGCCACGGCCCCGGCCATGAGCGGGACACCGATGCACGCCCCCAACCGGTGTACTGCCGGCACGATCGGATCCTGCCCGTCGAAAAGGACGGAGCCTCCGACTTCCGCCTGAGAAAGGCCGACGTCCGACAGGAGATCGTTGAGATCTTCCAGGGGGTCAAAGATTCCAGACAGAGATTCCTGCGTAACGGTCGAGAGGTCGGACCCTTGGCGGCCCGCTGTGGCCTTGGGGTTCACTGGGGAGAATCTTCTCTACGAGAGATGGCGACCGATTCGGACCGTACGGAGAAGTGTCGCAGCAACGCCATCACGGCGCGGGGTCCGAGGTCTGCGTGGACTGTCGCGCCGGCGGCAGAGTCGGTCAGCACTTGGATGTCGCTGCCCTCTGTGACCGCGACGATCATGTTGACCAGTTCATTTACCGGAAGGGTCGGAATCCGTTCCGCTCGCTCAAGCGCTTCGGCTACGAGGACGGCCAGTTCGGATCTGACGCGCAGCTCATGTTCGACAAGGAGCGCCGCTACATCCGGTTGACGGATGGCATGCAACGAGAACTCCGTGGAGACGAGCGTCCACTGTCGGTCGATCTCGGGGTGCGGGAACGAGTACTGTCGCCATTGGGGCTCCTCGGTCGCGAGCACATCGTCATCCGGCATGGCGCGACGAATCCACTCTGCTCGCCGCTCCCAGCTGCGGCTGAGGAGCGCCAGGAACAGGGCCTCCTTGTTGCCAAAGTTCGAGTAAAAGGCACCCTTTGTCAACTCCGCTCGGGCGCAAATGTCGGGTATGGACGTCGCCCCGAAGCCCTTCTCGGCGAACAGCTCCATCGCTGAATCGAGCAGTTTCGTGACTGTTATGGGTCTGCGTTTCGTGATCCCCCGGGGCATACAGCCACTTTATAGAATACCGTCAGGAATGCAATACCGGACGGTATTATTTCGAGGATCCGGAATCTCCGTCAGCTGCTGGGACGGGTTCCGGGTCGGTCCGTGGTGTCCCATCCAGGCCGCCCCCCGGAAGACTTCTTCACCGTCGGGCCTCCGGTCACGCTGGCTTCGCCCCTGGTTCTGTGCCGGTGGCCATGCGTCCGGTGCAACCCTGCCGTTCTGAAGTGGGGACTGGCGCGAGATGTTCGCAGATAGGGTTCGAGGTTTCCCGCATCGCAATTGTCGGTCGGACTCCGTTCAGAGCGGGACGCTCTTGCCGCAGGAAAGAGGAAATCCCCAGTGCGCCGTCCACAGCCCGCGAAATGCTCGGAAATGCTATTTCACGGCGGTCTGCGCACTGTATTCCGCTCCCGACCAATGCATCAGTGCTTTCAAAGCGGCAACATGCGCCTCGACGTCAGCCCCTCCCGCGAGTGCTTGTTGGGCCACGAACCCAAGCGTGATGGAAGTCAGCAGCTCTGCAACTGCTTGAGGATCCGCCCCCGGATCAAAGGTCCCGCCAGCCTGCCATCGCTTCGCGGCGTCAGCGAATAGTTTTCGCAAGCCGGCATAGGAAGTTCGTGTGGCCGTTCTAAGTTCCGGATTGCTCTGGGAGTGACTCCAGCCATGTAGGGCGACGAGCAACCGGTCGATGTCATCCTTCTTGTACCGGCCAAAGCCGACAACAGCTCGGAGCACCTGTCCAACCAACTCGGGGAGTGGCGGTGGCTCAGTGGTAGCGAGTACCGGAGCAAGATCGTCCGCCATTGCCGCTGTCCCCTCGGCCACGACTGCATTGATGATCTGATCCTTGCCCTTGAAATAGCCGTAGACGGCACCCGTCGAAAGTCCGGAGCGGGCGATGATCATCTCCATCGATACGGCTTCGAGACCATGTTCTTGTAGGCAGGCACGGGCTGCATCGAGAACCTGCTCTTGACGGGCGCGACGTCGTTCAGTAGTCAGCCTGGGCATGACGAGAAGCTAGCACAAAACGAACGAATATTCCATCTTGACACCGTCAGGTTGCTCTCATATCCTAAAAACGAACATTCCTTCCCTTTAGGAGGCAGGACCATGACTACCACCACGACACATCTGGCGGGTCGGGCGACGAGCGATGCCGATTACAAGCGCCTGGGCCTTTCCAAGGACTCCGTCGCCCCGTGGGAGGATGGCGCCCGCACCGACGGCGGGCGTGGCACCTTCGAGTGGTGGTACTTCGACGCCCACCTCGACGACGGCGCGGCGCTCGTCGTCATGTTCATGAACAAGGATGTGACCGAGCCACAGAAGCCCCTTGACCCGCTAGTGCGCATCAACCTCGACTTGCCCGGCGGCCGAAGTCTGCAAAAGACGCAACACTATGCACCCGAGGACTATTCGGCTGGGACCGAAAACGCCGACGTGCGCATCGCCGGAAACCACTTCGCAGGTGACCTCCACCGCTACCGCATCACGGCCGCTATCGACGAGGTGAGCGTCGACGTGACCCTCACCGGCCAAGTCCCCTCGTGGCGACCGGGAACTGGCTATGTCTATTTCGGCGCCGACCGGTCGCGTGAGTTCGCTTGGCTGCCGTCTGTTCCGCAGGGCACCGTCGAAGTGCGCTACCTCGTCGATGACAAGGTTCACGAGACCGTCGGCATTGGTTATCACGACCACAACTGGGGAAACACCGCCCTCTCCAAGCTCATCCACGACTGGTACTGGGCTCGCGGGCAGGCGGGACCGTACTCCGTGATCACGGCGTACGAGACGGCACACAAGAAGTTCGGATACGCACCCATCGTGAGTTTCATGCTCGCCAAAGATGGACGCATTGTTGTGGGTGATGCCACCAAGGTCGCCTTCTCCCGCGAGGGCATCTACACCGACAAGCAAACTGGGAAGCCCGTCGCCAACGTGTTGCGCTACAGCTATGAAGACGGGGACGACCGCTACGTTGTGACCTACACGCGGGAGGAAGACCTCTCCATAAACAGGATGATCGAAGGCGTCCACGGGATCAAGCGGCTCGCAGCGACGCTGGTCGGCTTTGACGCCGCCTACCTTCGCTTCAGCGGCGAATGCCGAGTGCAGTACTTCCGCGCAGACGCACTTGTCGAGGAGTTTGCGGACAAGGCGATCTGGGAGCTCATGTATTTCGGGCATGCACGGTGAGCGCGCACCGTTTGCCATTTGCAATGGGAGCGCGCGTCCCACCAGAAGACATCTTTGAGCACTGATTCCGGCTCCGTCGAAACAGCAAGGCTAGATCATGATTTCTCCTAATCAGGTAGTGGGCAAAGTGCCCGATGCCGTACCTCGAGTCCACGCGTCAACCCTGCTTCGGGTGCGCAATGTGTGGCTTGCCCCAATCATCTTGGCGGCAGTCCTGATGTTCTTGATGACGCTCTTTTACATTGGCGCCATCGTCAACCCGGCGGGACACCTGAGCGGGTTACCTGCGACACTGGTAAACGAAGATAGTGGGGGATCCATACATGGAACCCAGGTCAACTTCGGGGCCAAGGTGGCTTCGGAATTGCTGCACTCGCACGACGTAACGAGCCGGCTCTCACTGAAGGAGGAATCGTCCGCCCAGGCCAAGACCCAACTAAATAGCAACAATGCCTTTGCCGCCATCGTGATCCCTTCCAACTTCACCGCATCCTTGCTGTCCGCCTACGGGCTGACATCCACGTCCGCCAGCACGCCGACGGTGGAACTGCAGACCAACCCGCGAGCGGGAGGTACCGGGGTAGAGCTCGCCACCGGCGTCGCCCAGCCGGCCCTGCATCACGTGTCGCTCGCAATCGGAAGCAACCTCTCGGAGGAGGCCACCAAGTTCGGCAGTACCCCGGAAGGCGGGATTAGTCCCTCTAATCCCATCACAGTGACGACCAGCGAGTTCCGCTCGGTCCCACCGAATTCGGCACTCGGGCTGAGCGCTTTCTACATCTCGCTCCTGGCGCTCATGTGTGGGTTCCTGGGAGCTGTTCTCGTCAACTCCAGTATCGACGCTGCCTTGGGCTACGGCACCAGCGAGATCGGCCCCAGATGGAGGCAGCGGATGCCGGTCGCCATCAGTCGGTGGCAAACTCTTCTCACTAAGTGGTCGGTGGCGCTGGTCACCGTCCCCATCTTGACCGCCATCCTTCTCTTGGTCGCCGTCGGGCTCCTGCATATGAATGCTCCTTATGTTGGCGAACTCTGGCTCTTCACGTCATTTGCGGGACTTGCGATCGCGGCTGGCACGCTTGCCCTATTCGCCGCCTTCGGTTCGCTCGGACAACTGCTGGCAATGCTTCTGTTCGTCTACCTTGCCTTGGCTTCCTCGGGTGGCACCATCCCAGTGCAGGCACTGCCATCCTTTTTCCGCTTCGCCGCCAGCTTCGAGCCGCTCCGGCAAGTGCTCGGTGGAGTGCGGGCAATTCTCTACTTCAATGCCCAGGGAGACGCGGGACTCACACGGGGCCTCGTTCTCACCGCCATCGGGCTTGTCTTCTGGGTCCTGGTCGGGACTGCAGTAACCAAATGGTACGACCGGAGAGGCATGGATCGCATCAGCCCAGAGGTACTCGAGATCGTGCAGCGATCCGCTCGGTCCTATATCGCGAATACCGAATCGGGGAGCAGCTTACGATCTCAGTGATCGGTGCCAGTCAAACGTGTCTCCCTGGAAGCGAACGGCCGTAGCCGCCCTGCGCCCACTGCTGCTCCGTCGAACGGTCGGCGCAGAGTCGCCGTGACTGAAAAGGCGCGGGAAGAATCAAGGATCAATCGCTTGGTCAGGCGAGGTCAGAGCCAGTGGCCGAATCGGGCCCAGGGCCGGAATCCGGTTGGCGCTGGATTGGACTTACCCGCGGTCAAGTACTTGTGTACACAGCAATGTGGGGAATCGGGACCAATAGCGTGGGAAATGGCTCTGACCCGGGCGCAGTGACCCAGGTCAAGTGAGTTATGTCGGTAGCCAACCAGCCAACCAACCAACCAACCAAGACCACCCGGGCTTGAGCGCCCGGCGGCACTCGAGCGCATCTCGGTTAGCAACTGGCGCGTGGAACCACCCGCGAGTTACCGGGTCCGGACTCAGCTCCTTCCGGGGGAGTGTGGCGAGGCGTCACGGGCCACGGGGTTGATCGCCGTGCGCAAAACATCGAGCGCTTCGTACATGAGGGAACGAAAGTCGGCCGGCCCATCCGTATGGGCCCAGCGTTCGAATGCGGTCTGGAATACCGCTACTCCCGCCTGGGCGGTCAGGCCCGCCCCTGATTCCGGGACACCTCGCAATTGGAGTGCCACTCCAATTGCATCCTTCAGGGCGACCATCTTGATCATCTCGCGCTCTTGAAGATCGCTCGACGACTCGATGAGCCGTTGTCGGGCTCTGGCCCCCCCACCGATCTCGGTGATTGCGCTGCCGGCAGCCGCCAATGCGGCGATGACGACATCGATCGGGGTGACGTGCACTGGGGCGGTGGCCACTGCGT
This sequence comes from uncultured Acidimicrobiales bacterium, assembly GCA_963725395.1. GTDB lineage: Bacteria > Actinomycetota > Acidimicrobiia > Acidimicrobiales > RAAP-2 > Bog-756. The sequence goes on from CAVRYH010000012.1 coordinate 240,109, forward strand.
CGACTACGGCGTCCTGAAAAGCGGGGGCACCGGAGAAGAGCACCTCGCGTTTGTCGTCGAAGTACCGGAAGAACGTGCGCTTCGTGAGCCCGGCCCGTTCGGCTATCTCTGCCACCGTCACGTGTTCGAACCCGCGTTCGATGTAGAGCTCGTATGCGGCTCGGGTCAGCCTGGCCTGGGCCCCTGCCTCCCAACGTGGCATGTCACCGATCGTAGGGGATGGGTGATGACACGCAGTGCCATCCCTGATATGGTGCCGATGACACCCAATGTCATCAGGCCTCGCACGCCTGCCCGCGCTCCAACCCACAGGGAGTCCCAATGCGAGTATTCATCACCGGCGCATCCGGCCACCTCGGCTCTGTCATCATCCCCGAACTGATCGGCGCAGGTCACGAAGTAGTCGGCCTCGCCCGCTCGGACGCCTCCGCCACCGCGGTCCAGGCACTCGGCGCCGATGTGCACCGTGGCTCGCTCGACGATCTCGACGGCCTGCGGGAAGCGGCGAGGGCCTCGGACGGCATCATCCACCTGGCGTTCAAGCATGACGAGATGAACGCCGGTGACCTCGAGGGGCCATTGGGAGCCGATCTCTCGGCCATCGAGGCGATGGGCGAAGCGTTGGCCGGCACCGGCAAGGCGTTCGTCGGGACCTCGGGAACCATTCCCCTCGCTTTTGGGGGCGTAGAGGGGGTGGGAGCCGAAACCGACATCCTGCCCGCCGGCCCTCGCATCGACGCCGAAAATGCCGTGATCGCCTTTGCTGACCGCGGAATCCGGTCCTCCGTCGTGCGACCCCCTCCCCTGGTGCACAGCCAGTTCGACCACAGCGGCTACACGCCGGCCCTGATCTCGTTCGCCCGAGCCAAGGGTAAGGCCGGCTACCCCGGTGAGGGCTCGAATCGTTGGCCCGCCGTGCACTCTTTGGATTTGGCGCACCTCTACCGCCTCGCGCTCGAAGGTGCCCCAGCGGGGACCCGTCTGCACGCCGTCGCCGATGAGGGGGTGCCACTGAAGGAGATCGCCGAAGTGATCGGAAGCAATCTGGGTGTGCCAGTAGTCAGCATTCCGCCAGAGGAGATCGTCGACTATTTCGACTTCCTGGCTTTCTTCATCTCCTTGGACAATCCGGCTTCGAGTGCGCGCACCCAAGAGCTGCTGGACTGGCATCCAATACATCCCGGACTGATCGACGACCTCAACCAAGGTCACTACTTTCGAGTCTGAATGGCCGACGGGGGACGTCAGTGATCGAAAGGAGGGTCGAATGTCCGTGCTCATCGTCGCATCCCGGCTCCGGCTGAGCGACGCGCGCCACCGCGGGAAGTTCCTGAAGGCTGCTACAGCGGCCATCGAGCAGGCCGCTGCTTCCTCGGGAAATCTTGGTACAGAGGTACTTCCGCAGGCCAACGACGTCTACTGGACGCGAACCGCCTGGAACGATCGAGACTCCATGGTGGCATTCATGACCGCCGAACCCCACCTCGGAATGATGGGGAGCCTGGACGAGTGGTGCGATGAGGCTTCATTCGTCGAGTGGGAGCAGCCGACACCACAATTTCCCGAATGGTCAGTGGCTTACGATCGGCTCGTCCGCGACGGACGATCGCCGACGCTGAGCCGGCCCTCCCCTGACCATGAGGAGCGGTCCTTTCCTCCGGTTGTCGAGAGGTAACTGGGGCGACGAAACGCTGTGTACTCCTGACGACGTGCGGATTCAATGGGTCGACGCAACGGCCTCGGCGAACGCCTCAGATGGTGACATAAAGCCGAGCGTCTTGCGAGGCCTTCTGTTGAGCGAACTTGCGATGGCGTCGAGCTGCTGGTGAGTGTGGACCGAAAGATCGGTGCCCCTTCGGCAGATATTGACGAAGGAGCCCGTTGGTGTTCTCGTTGGTGCCGCGCTGCCATGGTGAACGAGGATCGCAGAAGTAGACCTTCACACCCGTGTCGACGGTGAAGCGCACGTGCTCGGACATCTCGGGCCCGAGGTGAGGGTGCGACGGAGCTGGGCCGTCAGGGTGACGATGCGCTTGGTCATGGCGTTTCGCACCGCCTCGGCCCCGTGGTCGTTGGGCAGCCGGAGCAAAATGACATAACGGGTGCTCCGCTCGACAAGGGTGCCCACCGACGTGAAGCCCTTGCCCAGGATGAGATCCCCCTCCCAGTGACCGGGCACCGCTCGGTCCTCGACCTCGGCCGGGCGCTCGGAGATCATGACCATGTCCTTGATCTTCCCCATGCCGTGGCCGCCCTTGGTCCACTTCTTGTTGCGGCGCATGGCCCGGCCACTTCGCAGGCATACGTGCAGCTCATGGCCGGAGCGCCCCGCGGCCCTGGACGAAGAGCGACTGGTAGATGGTCTCATGGGACACCTGGAGCTCCGGGTTGTTCGGGTAGGTCCGAGCCAGCCACCCGGAGATCACCTCGGGTGACCACTTGTCGGCCAGCTTGGCCTCCACTTTGGCCCGAAGACGCCGGGAGCTGGCGATCTTGCCCACCTTGGGACGTTTCGCCCTGCGGCGGGCCGCCCGCTCGGCCTTGATGGCCCGGGAGCCCCGGCGTCCCCCGTTGGCGTTCACCTCCCGGGACACCGTCGAGGGTGCCCGCTCCAGATCCCAGGCGATCTCCCGAAATGACCACCCCGCAGCCAGACCACTCGAGATCTCCTCGCGTTCGGACTGGGAGAACCGCAGCTCAGAGACGACCCGTGGCCGGGGCGGGATGCCACCTGTTCGCCCGACGTACTCCCTGATCGCGCTGTTCTCCCTGTCAAGCCTTCGGGCGATCCGCTTCAGGGGCACACCGGCCTGATGATGCTCCCAGATCGTTGCCTTCTCTTCCTCGGTGAACTTGCGCATCTGCACACCTCCTGATCGACGACATCAAATGTTCGCCAATTAGGCAGGTGTTGCGTTGACCCCCTGAACTCGCACCGGGTCGGAGGTCGACCAAGGTGTGCCCCAGTGCCCCAGCTAATCGCCCATGAGCGGCATCAGTGGACAGAATGATCGCTAGCCCCGGCGAGCCTGGTTCAGGCTAGCGTTTCCTCCCATGTTCGGTAGTTCCGCGACTGGGGGATTGTTCGGCGGCGTTCGACCGTGGTGGAGCGGTCTCGCCCTTGTTCTGTTGATGGTCACGATGGCGACCGTCGGACTCTCATTGGCCGCTGTCGATCCAGCCCCTGCGGCTGCGACGACGCCCCCGGTCAAGTACTACGTCGCCATGGGGGATTCCATGGCCGCAGGGACAGGAGCCTCCACACCGGCCAATGACTATGTGAATCTCGTGTACCAGCACGAACTGGCTCAGTACCCCGGCCTCCAAGTCGTCAATCTGGCCTGCGGCGGTGCCACCGTACAATCGGTCATCAACGGACCGGGGTGTTCGTACACCACTGGGACCCAGTTGGGTGACGCCGAAGCGTTCCTGGCGGCGCACCCGGGCCAGGTTGCATTGCTCACCATCGACATCGGCGCCAACAATGTCGATGGGTGCCTGGGAGCCTCGGGCATCAACATCCCCTGCGTCCAGACCGGTCTCGGCCAGATCACTACCCTCCTACCCCAGATTCTGAGTGGGCTGCGGGGCGTCTATCCCGGACTAGCCGTCTACGGGATGAACTACTACGACCCGTTTCTGAACCAGTGGCTGACCGGAGCCAGCGGGCAGGCTGTGGCCGAGCAGTCCGAAACCTATGCCGTCACTCTCAACAGCATCCTGGCCCAGATCTTCGGTGCCGCCGGCGCATCGACGGCAGACCCGGCAACTTTATTTGACACCACCGACTTCGCTCTGACCGGGATGTACCTGGGCACCGTTGTGCCTCAGAACGTTGCGCTCATCTGTGCGTGGACCTTGATGTGTAGCCAAAACAACATCCACCCCAATGACCTTGGCCATGCCGTCGTAGCGCAGGCGTTTGAGGCGGTGATTGACCACCTGACCGTCCTCACCACGGCGCTGCCCTCTGGCTCAGTGAGACAGCCATACTCGGCCTCCTTGACGGCCGATGGTGGGCAGGCTCCCTACCGGTGGTCGCTGTCGTCGGGCGCCCTGCCGTCGGGCCTCCACCTGACCGCCACAGGACTGATCAGGGGTAAGCCGAGTGCGACCGGATCGTCCACGTTCACGGTGACGGTCGTCGACCACAGAACGAGGACGCACATTCAGCAGACCGCCACACAGACCCTCACTCTCAACATCACGCAGCCGATCCCGGTCATCACCCTCGTCAAACCGAACACCGCACCCGTCAACGGTGACACCAAGGTGACCATCACGGGTACCTCCCTCTGGGCACCGTTGTCGGTCATGTTCGGCATGTTTCCGGCCACTGGTGTGACGGTGAACACCGCTGGGACCAAGATCACCGCTTACGCTCCGGCAGAGGGTGCCGGGACGGTTGCCATCGTGGTGACGACACCTGGCGGGGTCAGTTTGCCGGTTGCCGGCGACCAGTTCACCTATCCCTAATCACCGGGAGAGGGTCGCGTTATCAGGTTTGGACGCGGAACTGCTCACGCTCAGCCAACTGCCAATGTCGGCTCACCGAGCCGTAGCTCGCCAGACTGATGACTCCTCCTACTTGGCCCTAGGCCAGGGCTTCTACGAGTCCAGGTGCTTCCGCTCCCCGGAACATCTTCAAACGGTTACTCAACACTCTTTTGGTACATTTCGACGCAAGTCAGCACGTAATGGCGCGTTTCGATCCAGGGGAACAGTGCGAAGGATCATGATGGCAGCCGCAGCCTTCGCGATTCCGATGTCAGCGGCGTCGTAGGGATCGTCGGGGCATCTGGGATAGCCGGAGCATCGTCCCCGGTTACATGCGCCAAAGTCTCCTGGACCCTCACGGGAACCGTTCACTTCAAGGGGTGCAGCACTCCGTTTGCGAAGGGGAATGCCGTGGGCACCTCGCTCGCGACCGGTGGGACGATCAGCTGGACAGGCAAACACCCAGGCTCGGTTTCGCCTTCGGGCTCCGTCACGGTTGCCGGCCAAGGGAGCTGCGCCAACGGCTCGAAGGAGTACGAGGCCTCAGACGTGGTAACCGCCGTCACTGGAAGTGCAGCGTCGGTGATCAAGGTGGGGGACTGTAGCTCCGGTGCGTTCTGTGTGAGTAAGGCCGGCCATCTCGCATTGGTCAAGGGCAGCGTGTTCTCAGTCTGATTAAAGGGTACCTCCAACCAGCAAACGAATCAGCAGCTGGCAAACCCCCGGGGACTCCCGATTGACCGTTCGCTCCGCATGCGACCGCGGTTCTACGCATTCTCGGTCTCGGGAAGAAGCGCCTGTGGAGCCAGGTCGTTCAACTGGATCGCCGTCATAGGGGCTCCGGGAGGGACTGTCGAAAGCATGCTCTCCAGCTGTCGGAGTCCACGATGACACAGAACCCGTACTGATCCCGGCGATCGCTCCATGATGTTCGCAACGGCTGGAACGCCCAGTCCCGCGACGATCCTAAGCATCACCGCCTCGGCCTGACCAGGTGGAAGATGTGCGATCAGCGTGAGGGCTCGTTCTGTGGCCGAATGCTCGTCCGCTTCGGCTTCAACATTGTTGCTGGCTGGCAGCACAGCCAGATTAGAAAGCTCGATCGGGATCGGCCGGGTGGTGCCACCGCGATACCAATCGGTTGCGCAGTTTCTGGCAGTGATGAAGAGCCAGCCTCGGAAGCTCTGTTCATCTCCTTCGAATGACGGAAGCGCTCTCAGCACTCTCAACCAGATCTCGGCGGCCAGATCTTCAGCAACCGGCGCCGCCTTGACCCGAAGGTACCGAAGGAGCGTCGGCTGGAACTCCCTCCAGATCGTTGCGAACGCGTCCTCATCGCCCTTCTTCGCTGCCGTGAGGCTTCCCCCGAAGTCCATCAATTGACCACAAGCCCGTTCCGCTATTCGATGCGCTCCCCCGCTGCCTTACTACACCTATTGGGCGACTCCGTCCACCAAGTAGGCCGACCAGGTGAATCAGTGACATGGGACGTTACCCAATAGGGATGGGAAAGATTATCGCCAGCATCAATCCGGTGGGAGCCAGAAACCCACGCCGCTGAGCAGGGACTCCCCACCGTTGGTTTCGCCAATCGTCAATGCGGAATATCAACTCGCACGGGCGGGAACACTCCGGCAAGATCTGACCAGGCGATCATGAGACCGCCCGGGTCAGGCACACGCCTGGCCCCGGGCGGTCTCCCTGACGTTTGCTGGGATCAAAAGGTGTGGTTCACGACCTTCGTCACTCGAGCGGGAACTCGGGCCTCGATCGTGGTGGCCTGCGTCGAGGTCAGCTTCTGATCGGTGACCGCCCGGTTGATCTGGACATCAACGGCGTTCACCAGGGCATTGACAACGGTCTGCGGATTCACGTTGTGCTGAGTCGCCACCCCGGCGACTGAGTTGCCAGCCTTGAGGTCGGCTCGAAGGGTCTGAGGTGTAATTCCGATGGCCTGGGCGCTGATATCCAGGCCGGCTCCACGAAGTTCCTTCCTGTGTGACCGGATCCAAGCCTTGACCTCACCCTTGCCGGTGTGGGTCTGAGCAGTGGTGGAAGCGGCTGGCGTTGCGGCGTAAGCAGTGCCAGTGGCCGCCAACCCTCCAAGCAGCGCTCCTCCGATGACAACTGGGGCGATGATCTTCTTCAGCATGATGACTCCTTCAACTGGGGGATGTTCTCTACGGCCTGATGGTGGCAGTCGAAGACGGGCGTTCGATGAGGGATGTGTGAGGGTTCGGTGAAGGTGTGCGTGCCGACAACCTCATCCGGGAGCCTTGATCTGGACTTTTTCATGTGTGGAGTGACCGCGAGAATGATCAGTGCTCTCTCGTTTTCTGTCTCGCCTTCGCCCGGACCACCAGATCCCCTGCCTGCAACGGGGTGACGACTCCGATCTGTCCATCGAGGTCGTCATGCTCCGTCACGAGGTCGCCGTTCTTCGTCGTCAAGTGGCCCGTCCGGCTCTGAGACCATCGGATCGAGCGCTCTTTGCCGGCCTTAGCAGCCCCTACCGCCCTGCCGCGTGCCCATCATCCAGGCATGGACCAAGCTCACTGAGAACGGGACAGAACTCCGACGAAATCGAAACCGCTCCGACTCGCCGCCCATCCAGCAGGCGAATCTGCTCGGTTGTCAGCTTCGGGGAGTGAACCGCGAACTGAAATGAATGCCATGCTCGTACCCGGTTCGGGGACTATCCGAGCTTCTCCATGGCCCTGGTCCAAGCCAACCATGTCTGATAGCCACCGTCTAGATTCCGCGCCCGAATTCCAAGCTCCTGCATCAGCGCCGTAGCCGTATGCCCTCGCTGACCTACTTGGCAGTAGACGACAACCGGCCCGTGACCAAGCGATGCCAGGCTGTCACGGAGCGAATCGATCGGAAGATTGACGGACCCTTCGATTGCACCGGCTGCGTGCTCCTCTGGGGTTCGCACATCAATGACCGGCCATCCCTTCTCCACCAGCTGACCCAGCTCCTGAGGCTCGACAATGTCACACTGTCCACTCAGAACGTTCTCCGCCATATAGCCCAGGAGATTGACCGGATCCTTGGCCGACGAGAACGGCGGCGCGTACGCCAATTCGAGATCAGCAAGTTGATCAGCGGTGACGCTGCTGGCCATCGCCGTGGCGATCACATCGATTCTCTTGTCTACGCCGCTCCGGCCGACGATCTGAGCTCCGAGGATCGTGCCATCGTTCGGGTCGAAGATGAGCTTCGCGGCCATGCGAGTCGCCCCCGGATAGTAGGTCGCGTGGTTGAAGGGATGGGAGTGGATTGTCTGAAAGGGTCGTCCGGCAGCCTGCAGCCGTCGTTCGTTCCATCCGACAGTGGCGGCGACGACTTCGAAGACTTTCACGATGGCCGTACCGAGGGAGGGCACTGTTCGTGAAGGTCTCCCGGCGATATGGTCCGCCACCCTTCTCCCCTGGCGGTTGGCCACATTGGCCAACGCGATGAGCGAACTGGCGTGTGAGATTGCATCCGGCTTCTCTGTCGCATCGCCGACGGCGTAAATATGCGGGTCATTGGTCTGATTCTCGGCGTTCACCGCGATGCCGCCGCTCGGCCCGAGCTCGAGCCCGGCGAGTTCGGCCAGGTGGACGTCCGGCCTGACTCCGATCGCCCCGACGACAATCTCGGCCGCGAGTATGCGACCGTCGCTCAGGGTGACTGATCGCTCCTCCACGGATGCCACGGACACACCTGTTTCGACCGCCACGCCGTTGGCCACCAGTTCGTCGCACACCAGGATGGCGAGCTCAGGATCGAGCGGCGGCAGGACCTGAGGCGTGGCCTCGACGATGGTGACCTCGAGACCTTGTCTCACGAGGTTCTCCGCCATCTCCAAGCCGATGAAGCCGGCGCCGATCACGACGGCCGTATTCGGGTCTACATCGACCTCGGTGGCCAGGGTAGCGGCGTCCTCTACGGTCCTCAGCGTCCGCACCCTCTCGTAGCCAGGGATGGGCAGTCGCACCGGAGCCGCCCCCATGCTCAGGACCAGCTTGTCGTAGGCCACGACGCCTTCCTCGCCGCTGATCGTCGACCTGGTCCGGACGGTGCCAGCCAACCTATCGATCGCCACCACTTCCTGGTTGATTCGGACATCGAGCCGGAAGCGGTCGAAGAGCTGTTCGGGGGTCTGAAGTGTGAGATCCTCTTCCTCTTCGATGAGGCCTCCTACGAAATAAGGAAGCCCGCAATTGGCGAACGACACGTGCCCAGACCGCTCGAGGACGGTGATGGTGACCTCGGCATCGAGGCGACGAAGGCGAGTGGCGGTCGACATACCGCCGGCCACCCCGCCGACGATCACCACCCGGTACTTCCCATCAACTGGTCCCTTCGTCATCGGGAAAGCCACAACTTCCTCCTGGCAACTGGCGCCTGAGTAGTCCGACACTGACAACGCTCATCCCTGGGCACCTCACCCAATACCTGCTCAACGTGGGCTCCACAGCCCTTCCATGTCGGACGACCGCACTTCTTGCAGGTAGTAGCTCTGCACATACCCCATAGGGTATCAGCAGAGAACACCGCCCGCAATGCAAGCGACCGTTCATTCGATGTGGGTTGATACCCAAGGGGGTATATTTGAATCGACAGACGACACCAAGAAGCAAGAAGGCAGTGAAGGAGCGAGTGTGCAACTACCCGATGAAGTGGTCACGGACCTCCGCAAGCGGCTGAAGCGTGCCGGAGGCCAGGTCCAGGCCGTGGAGACCATGCTGGCCGAAGGCCGCGAGTGCCGGGACATCGTGACCCAGCTGAGTGCCGCCACCAGGGCCCTTGAACAGGTCGGGTTCCGTCTGATCGCCAGCGGCCTGACCTTCTGCATCGAGCATCCCGATGAGGCGGCCGAGTCTGGCTATCCACTCGATGAGGTCCAGCGGCTGTTCACCAAACTGGCTTGAGCAGGTTTCTCAGAGAACCTGCCCTGGCAATTGCCTACATGAACAATGGCCGCATGGACCGCTCTCGTCTGGAATCGCCCTGTGCGACTCTATCGATCCGTCAAAGCAACGGTGGAAGTAAAGCGCTCCTACTGCTCGGAGAGATCGAGCACTGCCGAGTCGAGTCCACGATGAAAGCCACGGAAGACCTGATCGAACAGGTCATGGACATCATCACCGTTGGCGAGTTCTACGCCATGGCCGCCGGTGGCGAGATCATCCTCACGTAAGGTTCGGTGGTGCGCTTTGATGAAAGTGGTGTCCGAAGAGCAATTCCCACTGAGCATCCGGCCACCGACATCGGAGGACAGTAATGGCACTTTCTGACGGAGTACTTCCAGGGACCGCCCTTCGGGTCGGGGACGAATGGGTGCCCATCATCGGTTCGGCGCGCGTTTATGTCTGCGGAATCACCCCGTACGACACGACCCACCTGGGCCATGCCGCCACGTTCGTATGGACCGATCTGGCAGCCCGGGCATTGCACCTGACCAGCGCACAAGTGGACGTGTGCCGCAATGTCACCGATGTCGACGACCATCTGCTGGCCGAGGCCAAGTCTCGAGGTGTCCCATGGCGCTCCTTGGCAACCCAACAGACCTATCGGTTCGAGCGCGATGCGTCTGACCTCGGCATTGTTCGCCCGGCGTTCGAACCGAGAAGCTATGACTACGTCGATGATGTGATTGCCCTTGCCCTCCGGCTGGTGGCGCAGGGATCTGCCTACGAACACGACGGGTCGGTCTTCTTCCATGGTGAGCACGTGTGCGAGGCCGCAGGTCTCGACCCGAGCGAAGCAGCCATTTTGCTTAACGAAGACTTGGCCCGCCATGACGATCGTATGGACGAGGTCGCCGAAAATCCACTGGACGTCGCCATCTGGCGACGTTCCTCCGGAGACGAGCCGGCGTGGCCGAGCCCGTGGGGAGACGGGCGGCCTGGATGGCACGCCGAATGCGCCGCTATGGCGCTCTCCACCTTTGGGCCGACCGTGGACCTGCATGGCGGTGGGGCCGACCTCCGGTTCCCGCATCACGCCTACGAGGCGGCGATGGCCGAAGCCTTCACGGGGGTGGCCCCCTTTGCCCGCTCCTGGATGCATGTGGGAACGGTGATGATCCGGGGGCAGAAGATGGCCAAGTCCGCCGGCAACCTGGTCCTCGTCCACGACCTGCTCCAGCGCTGGCCGGCGGCTGCCATTCGGTATCTGATCCTTTCGAGGCCCTGGCGAGCCCCTTGGGAGTTCGAGGAGAACGCTCTCGAGGAGGCGACCGCGCACCTCGACGATATCTGGAGGAGCGCCACGACACCTGTCGAGAGCGAGGGCGCCCGACGCAAAGTGATCGCAGCACTACTCGATGACCTCGACGTACCCGCCGCGCTCGCCACAGCCAGGGAGGCTGGTGGTCAAGTGCTCGCTGAGGTGATCGAATTCCTGGGTCTGCGTGACACCACAACCTGGTACTGATCTCGTCAAGCGTCGGTTACGTTTGCCTCATCGGCGACGTGAATCCGTAACGAGGGTCAGTAGATCCGAGTGGCTCGAGGATGGCGGCGTGAGAGAAGTGTCGTTTCAGGACGGTCCGAGGGCGCCGTGGCTCGACCGATCAAATGACGTGCTGAGCTAGGGGTCAACTGGGTGGCAGGATCGGGACAAGCTCAGTCCTGTCATGGGGGATCGGAATCACCCGACACGGTGGCCTTCGGCATCGTCGGCCGCCAGGCCGTGAGTGGCTCGGTGGTGCGGCGGTGGGGCTCGGCAGCAGAGCCAGCGAAGATGAACGCCAGGATCTTCCGCACGTTGGCAGCCAATACCTGAGAACGCGACCAAGACACTCTGGGTCGCTAGCCCGTGGATCCAGCACCGGCCGGGTGATCGAATCCGGATGGAGTTGTACGCGGTCTGCCACTCGAGAGGAGCTCCTGGCGGAAGTTGGCCCCGGTCTCCGGTGGGATGGTCACACTCTGTTGGGTACAGGACAGGGGCGGCCAGGTGCCGCACTTTGGTATCCCGCAACGGCTGTGTCGTCGGTCGGCAAGTCAATCCATCGACAGTCGCTTCGAAGTAGGCCGCCGATTAGGTTGCCCCTGCCCCTTTGTAGCTCGGTAAGGCTATGGTTTGAGCGGGTCGCTACTGGCGTCTGGGTGGAGCACCACCGGGGACCGACCTGCCGGCAGCATGTCGGAGATAGCCGTGCGCCTGGGCGAACAGTCGAAGTCGTCCCAAGGAGCGCATGATGCCCGACTCGCCCGTGTCCATTGCCTACCGATCGGCGATGGAAGTCATCGCCGCCGCCGAACCAGATGTGGCCAGGTCCATCGTCGGTGAGCTGGAGTCCCAACGACGTCAATTGAAGCTCATTGCTTCAGAGAACTACGCCTCACCAGCCGTGCTGCTCGCCATGGGCAACTGGCTGTCAGACAAGTACGCCGAAGGCACTGCAGGCCATCGTTTCTATGCCGGATGTGAGATGGTTGACCGCGTCGAGACGTTGGCTACCGAGCACGCCAGGGCGCTCTTTGGAGCCGAGCACGCCTACGTCCAGCCTCATTCGGGGATCGACGCCAACTTGGTCGCCTACTGGGCCATCCTTGCCTACCGAGTCGAGCAGCCTGTTCTCGTTGGAGCTGGCGTGGATCATGTGAACGACCTCGAGTCAATGAGCTGGGACAAGCTGCGCAACGAGCTGCACTCCCAGCGCATGATGGGCATGTCGCTTGACGCCGGCGGCCATCTCACCCACGGATTCCGACCCAACATCTCCGGGAAACTCTTCGACCAGACCAGCTACGGGGTCGATCCCACCTCTGGACTCCTCGACTACGACGCCATCGCTGCACAGGCCAGGCAGTTCCGTCCCTTGGTGCTGGTCGCTGGGTACTCCGCATACCCCCGGAACCCCAATTTCGCCACCCTGGCCGAGATCGCCCACAGCGTCGGGGCCACGTTCATGGTCGACATGGCCCACTTCGCTGGTCTGGTGGCCGGAAAGGTCCTCACCGGCGACCTCGATCCGGTCCCCTATGCCGATGTGGTGACCTCCACCAGCCACAAGTCACTGCGCGGTCCTAGAGGTGGGCTGGTGCTGTGCACCGAGGAGTACGCACCGTACGTCGACAGAGGGTGTCCAATGGTCCTCGGCGGACCCCTACCCCACGTGATGGCGGCCAAGGCCATCGCTTTGTCCGAGGCCCGCGAGCCGTCTTTCGCCGCGTATGCGGCCCAGATCGTGGCAAATGCCCAGTCGCTTGCTGACGGGTTGGTACGCAGAGGAGCAGAACTGGTCACCGGTGGCACCGACAACCACCTAGTCCTCATCGATGTTGCCACCAGCTTCGGCCTTACCGGTCGCCAGGCAGAGGCCGCTCTGCTCGATGCGGGCGTGGTCACAAATCGCAACTCAGTACCAGGTGACGCCAACGGGGCCTGGTACACCTCTGGCATCCGACTCGGAACACCGGCATTGACCACACTCGGATTCGGGACAGACGAGCTCGACGAGGTCGCTGACGTTCTCGTCAATGCGCTACGAGCTACGACCCCGGCTACGGCCACCGCCAAGGCGAAGTACGAGATCGATCCTGGGGTTGCTCAGGCCTGCCGGGCCCGGTGCGCCGATCTGCTGGCCCACCACCGCCTCTATCCGGATATCAACCTGTGATGGAGCTGACCCGCTCTCGTGGACCGACCAACCAACAACCAATGGCCCCGATGGACAGCCCAGCGGCCAGGCCGCGGGAAATCTCCTCTCGCTCTTCCAGCCAGAGTCGCAGCTCAGAGCGCTCCCGGGGATGGGTCTTCTGCCGCCGTGGTCTGCGAGGAACTTCCTATCGATACATTCTGCCTCCCCAGATGTTTGGGTCGCCACATCTACACACCTCCTGGTCGACGATCTCAATGTCCGCCAATTACGCTGGTGTTCCGTTGACCAGTTGAGGACAGAGCACCTCGCGGGCACCCCACCGAAGAGAGTGACTTCCTCATCTAGACAACTTCTGCCCCTGCTGGATTCGCGTCTGCCAAGCAGGCGTGGGTTCAGGGCGCCTCGTCGAGTTCCGCGGATCAGAACACGTTCTTTCTGCAAGCGGCAACAGATTTGACTAACGCTGTTGCAAACGGCGGCGTCAACGTTGCCCGATATCGGAACACGATTCAGGGGCTCAAGACGCTCGCTTCACTGCCAGAGACGAGCGACACTACCGAGCACAAGCCGAGGCGCTTGCGGACCTGCAAGCCCTCAACACGTTCTTTGGGACGACGGATCTGTACGAATAGTTGTTGGGATTCCTCCTAACAGCAACCCGCTCGGACCGGGACTCAGGCAACGAGTGCGTCCCTGACCTCCGGGAGTGGGGCCGCTCAGACAAGTACCGATGGACTACTTGGGCAGCCGCTCGGTGAGCGTGACCACCACTTCGTCCCCTTCGGCCTTGCCGATCCGCTCCCGAAGCTCGGCCTTGATGGGGAGCTTGTGCCTACCGTCACCCAACGCCATGAAGGAACTCTGGAATGGTTGGCCGTCAACCGTTCCTCGCACTTTCACGAGGCCCTTGGTCCCGAAGTACTCGGCCGAACCATCCATGACCACGTAGGTCCAGCCACCGTTGCTGATGCTTTTCTGCAATTTTGCTCGAAAGGTCTTGTCCATGTCCTCGATTGTCCGCCTGAGCCGGAGATCTGTCGACCCCCCCAGCCTGCCCCGGTGGCCTGGAGAAAGTCGAATCTTCGGGCCTCAGCCAACTCCCGCCCCCGTCGGCCGCGCATTGTTGCGCCCACGACCAGACCAACGACACCGAGGAGGGCAGAGATCCCGCCGAAACTCGTGAATGCCAGGAGAAAAGTGGGCACGATCAGGACACCTACACCGATCAGGACTATGGCGGCACGGCGGCGTTCACCATGTACCCGAACGACCTCGAGGCGGAGAAACTCGGCTTTTTGATGGCATGCTGGCGTTGTCGCGTTCACAGGGGGTGTCATGGCCACTGGAAGAGAGTTCGGGGGTCGCATTGGAGACGATTGGCGCACCTCGGAGCCATGGTGGCCTCCGACTCCTGCCCCACCAGACGGGGCACCCAACGTCGTCCTCATAGTCCTCGATGACGTCGGATTCGCCCAACTCGGCTGCTTCGGGTCGGACATCGATACCCCGGTACTCGACGGTCTAGCGGTCAAGGGGGTCCGGCTGTCGAACTTCCACACGACCGCACTGTGCTCGCCAACCCGCGCTGCCCTGCTGACCGGTCGCAACCACCACCGCAGCGGAATGGGCCGAGTGGCTGACTTGGCCATGGGGTACCCCGGCTACTGGGGCAAGCCCCCCCGGGAGAACGGCTTTCTGTCTGAGATCCTGCAGGCCAATGGCTATGCCACGTACGCGGTCGGCAAATGGCACCTCAGCCCTGAAGATGAGACCGATATGGCGAGTTCGCGCGCGACCTGGCCCTTGGGCCGGGGCTTCGACAGATGGTACGGGTTCCACGGGGGGGAGACCCACCAGTTCGTGCCGGCTCTCTACCACGACAATCACGCCATCAGGCCCCCACGCTCGGCGGACGACGGGTATCACCTGAGCGCCGATCTTGCCGACCGCTCCATCGAATTCCTCGGAGACCTCCGAGCGGTCGATGCCGACAAGCCCTTCTTCCTGTACTTCTGTACAGGCGCCTGTCATGCCCCTCACCACGCGCCCTCGGAGTGGATCGATCGCTATCGGGGCCATTTCTCCCATGGCTGGGACCGGTGGCGCCAAGAGACACACGCCCGGCAACTCGGTATCGGGATCATCCCGGAGGGAACACTTCTGCCGCCCCGGCCACCCTGGGTGCCAGCCTGGGATGACCTGGACGACCAAGGACAGGCTCTCGGCGAGCGTTTCATGGAGTGCTTTGCGGCCTATTTGTCCTACACGGACGCACAGATCGGGCGACTGCTGGCATTCATCGACGACCTAGGAGAGGGAGACGACACCGTCGTGATCGTCGTGTCGGACAATGGGGCCAGCTCGGAGGGTGGAAGGGCGGGAACCATCAACGAAGGTCGGCTCACAAAATTTCGATGCGGCCAGCACTGGGGAGATGTACCGCAGGATCGACGAGATCGGCGGACCTCTCAGCCACAACAACTATCCGTGGGGTTGGACCATGGCCGGCAACACACCACTGAAACGCTGGAAACGCGAGGTCCACGAGGGCGGCGTAGCCGATCCCTGCATCGTCTCGTGGCCCCATCGGTTCTCCCGTCAGCGCGGGCGGCATTCGTCGGCAGTTCGTACATGCGATTGATGTCTTGCCAACAGTGCTCGAACTCGTCGGTGTCGACGCGCCTGATGTCATCAACCGTGTTCCCCAGTCGCACCTGGACGGCACCAGTTTCGCCTATCTGCTGGACGCCGGTGGAGAAGCGGAACCTGGCCGGCACACAACGCAGTATTTCGAAATGCTCGGCTGCCGAGCCATCTATCACGAGGGCTGGAAGGCTGTGACCTATCACCCGGTCGGCCCTCTCTACGACGATGGACTCCGCATCAATGCTCCGTTCGAAGACGACGCGTGGGAGCTCTATCACGTAGCCGATGATGTGTCCGAGGCAATCGACCTCGCTTCGCAACACCCGGAGAAGCTCTCCGAATTGATTGCGCTGTGGTGGGATGAGGCTCGTCGCAACGACGTCCTGCCGCTTGACAATCGACCCTTGGAGGCGATCGCCCATCCGAGGCCGGATCGTCGCCACCGACGTCTCAGCTATCGCTATTTCCAGGGAGGTGCTCCGGTACCCGAATCGGTTGCCATCAAGCTCTGCAACCGGTCCCACGAGATCGCCGTGTCGCTCGAAGTGCCCGACTCAGTCGTGCCGAACGGAGTCTTGATCGCACTGGGCTGTGCGCTCGGAGGCTGGTCGCTTCACGTGGTCAATGGTCAGCTCCGCTACGTCCACAACCTCTACGGGAAGAGGCGCTCGCTCATCCAGGCCGACCGACTCCTCGGTTCGGGACGCCACAACGTGAAGTTCGCATTCGAAAAGGACAGTGATTCGGGAGGAAGCGCAGTCCTCGAACATGACGGAGAAGTGGTGGCCGTAGGTTCGATCGATCGGTTCACGCCAGCCGTCTTCAACGAGGTCGGGATTGGCTTGACGTGCGGCTACGAGTGGGGCCCGCCGGTCGGGGAGGGCTACTCGGCACCCTTCGTCTTCAACGGGACCATCGTGCGGGCCGACGTCACTGCCACGGGCCCCGTGACCGTAGATCCCGTCCTGGAAGTGGCGGCAATCTTGGCGATGCAATGAGTGAAGGCCGTCGACTGTTCGACCCCTGCACCAAGAGGCATCTGATCTTCTACAACCTTGAGACAAGGTCGACCCTCAGCGGGCCCGGCTGAGATCACCAAGTAGGGCTTCAGCCTGGCGACGCTGAGTTCGAACCTCACGACACCAGTGTGCAAGGTCGCGGAGCTCAACAGCTGAGACTGGGATGGGAGTCTTCTCACGAACGACGTTGAGTTGACAATCCAAGATCGTGTCGCGCTCAACACGTACATTGCGGCTCTCCACAGACTGGTCACCAGCCTGTACGTTCCTGCTCGCCAATCGCGCCGGTCTAGAGACAACGTGACGTCGGACCGGGGCGAAGTGCGGTCAAGATCACCGGATTCGGAGACACCGTTCGAAGGCTCCAAGCAGCGATACCTTAAGCATGGAATGGCCACGTCGTTACGGCGAATGGATAGGACGGACGCAACGGGGCAGCCCGAGATGACGTTCACAGCACCGGAGAGTGGAGAGGATTTACATGTCCGATAAACTGACAACTTGCCTGTGGTTCGATCACGGTGAAGCCCGCAAGGCAGCCGAACTCTACGCGGCCACCTTCCCCGACAGCCACGTTGACGAGATCCACGTTGCCCCCTCGGACTACCCCGACGGATCAGCCGGCAACGAGCTTACGGTCGAGTTCACTGTGCTCAGCCGATCATTCGTGGGTCTCAATGGCGGCCCGAACTTCGTCCCGAACGAGGCGGTCAGCTTCATGGTGCTGACTGACGACCAGGCCGAGACCGACCGGTATTGGAACGCCATCGTCGACAACGGCGGGGAGGAGAGCGCGTGTGGCTGGTGCAAAGACCGGTGGGGTTTCTCCTGGCAAATCACGCCTCGAACCTTGCTGGAGGCGATTAACAGCCGAGACGGGGCCGCTGCGAAGCGGGCAATGGATGCGATGATGACGATGACGAAGATCGACATCTTGGCAATCGAGACCGCTGCTCGAGGAACAATGCAGCGCCCACCGGCCTGAGACACCACCATGTCGGCTGCCAGAGCACTCTGGTCCAAACCGTCGCTGCCTCAATCACTTCGTTGAAACGAACAGCTTGGTATCGCTGCCTGGATCCCACGATCGACCTCAGCTTATGAAGCTGAGGGTGTGTCGATCGACCTCAGAAGTCTCGACCAGGCATGAGTGGGGCGCCCAATAGTGTTCAGCCAGCCGCGCTATACAGCGGTCGCCGAGGGGGTGCAGAATGGTTGTCCGTGGGCGCTGACCTAGGGGAACTGCGACGCCTGCGGCGAGCCCGCGACCGGATGGATCGCGAATACGCACAGCCCCTCGACGTTGCCGCGTTCGCACGTACGGCGCTCATGTCATCGGCGCACTTCAGTCGCCGGTTTCGTGAGGCCTATTCCGAATCGCCTTACTCCTACCTGATGACTCGGCGTGTCGAACGTGCGAAGGCGCTTCTTCGTGGTGGCGATCTGAGCGTGACAGAAGTGTGCTTGGCAGTCGGCTGGACAAGCCTCGGCTCGTTCTCTGCCCGATTCACAGAACTTGTTGGTGAGTCCCCGTCGAGCTACCAGGCCCGCGATCATGACGAGCTGCGAGTCGTGTCCCCCTGCCAGATGATGGTACTGACTCGCCCACGCAAGAATGGCAGTCCTAAAGCCAGGGAAGAGAGCAGTTTCGAAGAAGCATTTGTGTGCGCTACCACTTAACCTTGGCGGCATGACAGTTTCCCTGAGCACCGTCCACATCACTGTTGATGACCCGGAGGCCGCCCTCGCCTTCTATCGGGACACCCTTGGACTGACCGTGACCCTCGATGTCTCCAACGAGGGATTCCGATGGGTCACCCTCGTATCTGAATCCCAGCCTGAAGTCGGGATCGTGCTGTCCCAGCCGCATGGGGGGCGGTCCCAGGAGGACGGAGACGCACTGGCTGCCTTGCTCGCCAAGGGTGAGCTGTACCCAGTGCACTTTCGCTGTCAGGACCTCGACGCCACCTTCGAGAAGATCGCCAGCACACCGGGAGTCGAGGTGCTGCAGGAGCCCGCTACGCAACCCTGGGGTGTCCGAGATGCGGCCGTTCGCGACCCGGCGGGCAACCGGCTTCGGATCGAACAGGCGTAGGGCCCGTCCGGAGGCGTCCCTCTCGGGCCATGTGTCATCGAGGACGGCTGGGACATCCCCCAACGCCGGGTGGATGGCGGTTATCTGGTTCTTGCAATCCATTCGATTCGAGGTGGCCCGACGCTTTTGGTTTCTACGGCGCTTCGCTCCCGGGATTCGCTTCCGCCCGGAGGTCGACGTTGAATGCCTCGTAGTAGGCCTCGTAGATCAGATCAGACTCCCGGGCCCGCTGATGCCGAAGGGCAGTAAGCAGCCAACTGAACCGCTGGCGAAGGTCCACGTAATCGATGTCGGCGTCGGGAACGTCCTGGACCTCTCGGCGTAGGGACCCGATGCTCTCGAGAAGTTGCCGATACTGGAGCCGGAGGGCCCGGGCCCGATTGCGCATGCGCGGCTGGCTCCGTGCAAGGTCGGAGAGGAGGCTATCGGGACGGTCCGCGTTGGTCGCCTCGTCCAGGGTGGCTTGTTCGAGGCTGCCCAACGCACCGAGGACTGCGTCACGCCAGTTCGACTCCCGTCCGGGAGCCGCCGCCGAGAGCGCCGCCTCAAGAAGATGCATGGCCGCCAGAGTGCGGTCTTGGTCAGCTTGGCGGGCATCGAGTCCGCTGCGCTGCTCGTCACTGAATTCTGGGCCCGAGGACTCATTCATGCGCGCCTCCCATCAGAGAGGTCCCCAGTTTCTGTTTAGCTGGTGACGCCAGATCGAGTGGAAATGTCCAGGTCAGACCACTAGCACTCTCGGGGTGAGAGTGCTAATAATTTATCAGCCGCCCTGATCGGGTGGGCGCATTGGACAAGACACAGGAGGTGGCAGTGATGGCCCTTGTGCGTAGTGAATCGTTCCGAGACATTGACCGGCTATTCCAGCAGCTCTGGGCTGCGCAGAACGGGACTCGATCCATGGCCATGCCCATGGACGCCTACCGGAAGGACGATTCCTTTCTCATCCGAGTTGACCTTCCAGGCGTGGCCGCCGATGCCGTGGATCTGACCGTCGAAGACGGCGTTCTGACGATCATGGCGGATCGTCAGGCCCCGCCCTCTTCGGAAGAGGTCGAGCCGGTGATTTCCGAGCGTCCCTTCGGGACCTTCATCCGACAGGTGCAACTCGGGAGCAATCTGGACACCGAGAGGATCCGAGCAGAATACGAAGCTGGCGTTCTGACGGTGTCCATCCCGGTCGCCGATAAGGCCAAGCCTCGACGCATCGAGGTAACCAGCCGAGACGATCAGCAGAAGCTGTCGGCCTGAAAGACATTCGATCAGTTCTGAGTGAACAGAGAGTGCCTCAACAGGCCACGCTGAGGTGGGGACTCGGTGGCCGGCAAGTCCACAGCCATTTGAGTTGAGGACAGGAGCCGATCGTCGGTAGCGGCCCCCGACCCGACGATGTGAACCCTGGATGGCTTCCGTCAAACCGGCCGGCGGAGTCACCTCATGGCTACGGATTCATGACGGGCGCGCATCGGAGGGACACCCTGGCCCCGAGCATTCCAGAGGCTTATCCTGGGTCTGGTGCAGAGCAGCAGAGAGCTCTCTGAGTTCCCCCTTTCGGAGTTGTTAGGAGTTCTATCCTTCGGGGTGGACCTCGGCATGGGGCAGCCGATGGAACACGTGCTGAGGCAGAGCCTCATCGCGATGAGGCTGGCAAAGGAGATCGGCCTTGGCGCCGGAGACCTGGAGGCTGTGTACTTCGCTTCGCTGGTCGCCTGGGTCGGCTGCCACGTGGACGCCTACGAGCAGGCCAAGTGGTTCGGCGACGACACCGTACTGAAGGGCGACTTCCGACGGGTCGACCTCGCCACTGCGTCATCGGGACCCCTGTTCGTGCTCCGCCACCTGGGGAGTGGCCGACCATTGCATCAACGCATCGGCATGGTCCCGTCGTTCCTGGGAGCCGGGCGGCAGTTTGCCGAGTCGATGCTCGAGGACCACTGGCGCGCCTCGGATGAGCTGATGGCGAGGCTCGGCCTCGACCAGCTCGTCCGGGACACGGTCGAGCAAAGCTTCGAGCGCTGGGACGGGCGAGGGGCGCCCAAAGCTCTCAAAGGCCACGAGATCCTGATCACCTCGCGGTTGGTGAACCTGGCCGACGTGGTCGAGGTGTTCCATGCATCCGCCGGTGTCGAGGCGGCCGTATCGGTGGCCCACGAGCGGGCGGGGAGCCAGTTCGACCCGGACCTGGCCGAGGTCTTCGCCCAGGCCGCCGTTGATCTTTTCAGAGAACTCGACGAGCTGTCGGCGTGGGAGGCGGTCGTCAATGCCGAGCCGGCCTCACGCTACAGGTTGACCAACAGCGAACTCGACGCCGCCCTGGAGGCCATTTCCGACTTCTGCGATGTCAAGTCGCCCTACACCATCGGCCATTCAAAGGGGGTGGCCGCTCTGGTGGCCGCCGCAGCACCATCATTTGGCCTTGATGCCGCCCAGGCGACGTTGGTCCGGCGGGCCGCCCTGGTCCATGACCTGGGGAACCTTGGAGTGCCGAACCTCATCTTGGACAAGGTCAGACGTTTGAGCCCCTCGGAACTGGAGCGGGTCCGGATGCACGCGTACCTCACCGAGCGGATGCTGTCCTCATCTACGGCTCTCAGTCCGATGGCGGCGGTGGCAGTCCAGCACCATGAGCGCATGGACGGATCGGGCTATCCCCGAGGCCTGTCGCGAGACGAGATCAGCCCCGCCGGGCGGCTTCTGGGCGCGGCAGATAGCTATCACGCCCGGCTCGAGCCACGACCCCACCGAGCCGCAATGACACGAGACCGGGCGGCAGAGGAGGTGAGAGCCGAGGTTCGCGCCGGACGTCTCGACGGGGACGCAGTGGCCGCTGTCCTCGGCTCGGAGGGGCCTCGGGGCACCCGCCGTCGGGAGTGGCCAGCGGGCTTGACGGGGCGCGAAGTCGAAATTCTCCGACTCGTGGCGCGGGGCCTGTCGAACCGGCAGATTGCCTCGGAGCTGACGATCTCTCCGAAGACAGCCGGTGCCCATGTGGAGCACATCTACACCAAGCTGGGCGTCAACAGCCGAGCGTTGGCCAGCCTGTTCGCGGCCAAGCACGGCTTGATCAGCGTCGAATAGCGGTCCTGGGCGGAAAATCGGGTGAACGCCCGATGCCGCCAAGCAACATTCTTCTTACGATCTTCTTCGTTGGCCTACCAAAGTTCGGAGGATCGGATCCATGACCACTACTACTGACGTCGATATGGACAAGCTGATGAGCTTCGTGTTCCGAGCCGTCGATGAGGTGGGGGCAACCCTGAATACGGCTCTGGTGGTCATGGGCGACAAGCTCGGCCTCTACCGGACCTTGGCCGACGCCGGACCGTTGACGCCGGCTGAGGTGTCCTCCCGCAGCGGCTGCGCCGAGCGCTACGTTCGCGAGTGGCTCAACGCCCAGGCGGCTGGCGGATACCTCGAATACGACTCCGATAGTGGTCGTTACGTTCTGCCTCCCGAGCAAGCGGTGGCCTTGACCGACGAGTCAAGCCCGGCCTACTTGCCCGGCTTCTTCCAGATCGCCCTCGGGTCGGTGCACGACGCCCCGCGAGTGGTCGACGCCGCCCGGACCGGCGCCGGGATCGGCTGGCACGACCACGTCGCCGATGTGCATGAAGGCTGCGAGCGGTTCTTTCGGCCCGGTTACAACGCCCACTTGGTCGAGGAGTGGCTCCCGGCCCTTGATGGCGTAGTGGCCAAGCTCGAGGCCGGCGCCAATGCGGCCGACGTCGGTTGCGGCCACGGCGCGTCCACCATTCTCATGGCCCAAGCCTTTCCCGCCTCTACCTTCACTGGGTTCGACTACCACGAAGATTCGATCGAAATCGCCGCCGAGAGGGCCAAGGAAGCTGGAGTCGGCAACCGAGTCTCGTTCGAAGTGGCCCCGGCCGCCACATTTCCCGGCGGTGACTACGACCTGGTGACGATGTTCGACTGCCTGCACGACATGGGCGACCCCGTCGGCGCCGCCCGGCACACGCGGGGCGCCCTGGCTGCCGACGGTACGTGGATGATCGTCGAACCCGCGGCCGGGGACCGGGTGGAGAACAACCTCAATCCGGTAGGGCGCGCCTATTACGCATTCTCGACACTGCTGTGCACACCCTGTTCGCTGTCCCAGGAGGTTGGCTTGGCCTTAGGAGCCCAGGCGGGGGAAGGCCGCATCGGTGAGGTCGTGACCGGCGCCGGGTTCGGCCACTTCCACCGAGTGGCGGAGACACCTTTCAACATGGTCTTCGAAGCCCGGCCCTGAGATCCCACATTCCCGAATCAGGACGGGAGATTCCGTTATGAGGTTCATTCAGATCTTCGAGTTCGAAGCCACCCGCATCGACGAGGTGGAAGCCCTCATGGATAAGTGGGTCACTCAGTCGGCGGGGCGCCGCAAGGTCGGCCGTTCGGCTCTCACGGCTGACCGAGATCGGCCGCAGACCTACGTGCAGATTGTCGAGTTCTCCTCTTACGAAGAGGCCATGCAGAACTCGGCCCTGCCCGAGACCGCCGAGTTCGCTCAGGGGGTTGGCCGAGTTGTGTAAAGTGCCTCCTCGGTTCCGCAACCTCGAGCTCGTCCGCACCGACGAATTCGATTGATCACAGCTCGACAACACCGAGAGGACTGACCATTCCCGGCTTAGCCAAGAGTGGCGAGGCGACCGGTCACCGGGCGGGACGAAACACGATCTCAGTTGAGCTGGGTACACACTGAGCTGACGACACGAGAGCAGTCCTCAGCCCGCGGGGCTGAAAGCAAATCACCGCGAGCTCAGCTCAAGCAGCCGAGGCAAATGGACGCTGACTCGGCGCTCGGATCTCTGGCAGCCATGGGCCTCTCCCCAACGGACGACTGGGCGTGTGGGTAACCGCCTACGGATTGACCGTGATCGTGAGTTCCTGCGTCACTACGGTCTTGAACGGATGGGCTGTCGACTCCAGACACTTGACGATGATCGTGTAGGTGCCCGAGCTTCTCGGCGTCCCTGAGATGAGGCCGCTCTCCGTTGTTCATTCCAGGGTGCCGATCATGCACCGCCTGGCCGTTTGACAACAGATTTGGTCGGTGCTGACAACACCCGTTGCTCACAGTGAGCTTCTGAGTCAAGAGAGTGGTTGCCCGTTAAGGGAGGCGAGGGCAACAGGTGCCCCACATCACCGGGAGAGGGTCGCGTTATCTGGCTCTGGGAGCGGGAAGTGCTAGCGGCCAGCTAACAGCCCACGAACGGCACACCAGGGCTAGTTAGCCACCGTGATTGTGACCGGCGCGCTAGTCCCGCCCGAAAAATACCGGGAGTAAGAAGCAACACTTTGTATCTTGTAGGTCCCGTTGGGGACACTGTTCGTGTTCCACTCGGCCAGCCAGCCGTAGTAGGTCGGGGTGGCGGTGGCGATCAACTGTTCGCCGTTGATCGTGCCACCGCTCAATTCGAAGGCTACGTAGGTCACGTTGGCCGAGGCGCTGGCGTCGAGGACGGACGAGGTGCCCGAGACGCTGGCCCCGCCCGAGGGGATGAGCACTGCCGTTGTGGGCGTGGGGTTCGCGACGGTGACCGAGACCCCAGTGCTGTATTCGAAGTTGCCCGCGACGTCGGTCACAACGCTTTGAAGTGTGTAGGTCCCGTTCGGGACGGAAGTGGTGTTCCAAACGAAGATATAGCCGTAGAGGGTGAGCGTGGCCGTTCCGAGGCTCCCGAACACGCCGTTCAACGCACCGCTGCCCGTGAACTTGACGCTGATTGGGGCTCCGTCGGGAGACGAGGCCGTGGCGTCGAGGACCACCGACGTGCCCGAAGCAGTGGCCCCGGTCGATGGGATCAGAATCTCCGTCGTGGGTGGTGGATTATTCACCTGGATTTGGACCGGGAAGCTGGTCACGGCGTTGCCCTGGCTGTCGGTCGCCACACTCACGAGGTCGTAGATCCCGCTGGCGATGCTGGTGGTGGTATTCCACTGAGCGAGCCACCCGTAGTACGTGGGGTTGGCAGTGGCGACGACCTGGCCGTTGACCTCGAAGGCCACCTTCGTGATGGCACCGGAAGCGTCGTAAGCGCCTGCATCGAGGATGGTCACCCCACTGACTATTCCAGCTTTGGGCACAAGGATCTGGGTGAAGAAATCCGTGATCGTCCCTTCGAAGCTGCTTCCAAAGTTGTTGTAGGGAGTGTCGAGGACCGCCTGAAGGGTTCCCGTCGTCCCTGCAAATGAGCCGGTCCCGGCCGTCACACTCAGCGTCAGCTCGAAGTTGTCAGACACCGGGGTCACTACGGGCGGGATGCCGCCCGTGGTCGTGTAGGTGATCGCCACCGGACCAGCAGCACTACCACTGAGCGTTCCGACCGCCGTCGCGATGGTGAAGGAGCCAGTGAAGCTATTCGCGTCGGAGGCGAAACATCCGGCAACATCGAGGTTCACCGTGCCCACGGCTGCGCTTCCAGGGTAAGAGCCAGTGAACGTCAGAAAATCGTAACTGCATCCGCTGATCCCCGACTGCGAGGATACGGCCCCGCTGAACGAAGATGAGGAGACGACGTCCTTAACGCTGACCGTGCTCGCGCCAGCTGCTGAGGCCAGCGTCGTCGGAACGACGGCGAAGGTGAGCGGCACAAGACTGAGAGCAGCAAGCAAGCGTCCAATCATGGCGACCCTTCACACGAAACTTCGCGTGCCATCCTCCTCCCTTGGCTCCTTCCGGTCAAACAGGAACCACCTCAGCCCAACACACGTCGCCTCCCGGCCCTTGCGATCGCTCGAGTCGCGCTCAGCGACCATCCCTGTCGCCGACTCGGCGGCGGTTATCGGGGTCCGCTTGCCGAGGGCTATCTGACCTCGACCGGCACGGCTGGGGCGGCGGAATCATGTGATCATTTTTTCGATTGCCAGCCATGGAGGCTACGAGGCATGACCTACGCCGCCGTCATTCAAGTGAAGATCGACCCAGCGTCAGATCGCGAGCACGGACACTCAATTCTCAATGACTTCGTGATACCGGAGGCCAGAGAGTTGCCGGGCTTTGAGAACGGGATGTGGCACAACGACGGCAGCGGAACAGGCATGTGCGTCGCCGTCTTCGATACCGATGAACATGCCGGGGCTGCGATTCTCCCCCTGACGCCTGCGGGAGGTCCACCAGTCATCGGCAGCGCCGTTCACGAGGTCGAAGTCCAGGTAAAGGGCCGAGAAGTTGCATCCCCGAACAGCGCATATGGGCGCTCGGGACAGGACGCAAGGTATACAGACTCAGCTCTAAAGCCTGAGGAAGCAAACGCCAGCTGGTCGTGGGTCCTGATCGGGTGATGCCTCGGCAAATGAGGCGAGCAGTCGCGTCAGGGCCGGAGGTTCTCGAGGTCCTCGAGCAGACTCGGGTGCGACGCCTGCCAACCAAGCGCCTCTTGTGTGTACGCACTCGAGGAGGGCTGGTCAGTGGCGAAGATCGGCCCGAGCGGACCGTAGGTTTCCTGTGGCACGGACTCGACCGGAAGCTCAAGGCGTCGACCAATGACGGTGGCGATGTCTAGGACCGCATCCCCCTCGTCGCCCACGGCGTGCCACGATGTGCCAGCCGGAGCTTGTTCGAGTGCCAGGCGAAAAAGCACGGCCGCGTCGAGGGCGTGCACCGCGGGCCAGCGCTGAGTGCCGTCGCCGGCGTAGCCCGAGACGCCCGTTTGGCGAGCGATCTGCGTCAACATTCCTGCGAAGCCCCCTGTACCGTGGTTATGGACGGTCCGTGGCAGACGCACAGCGCTGGAGCGCACGCCGCGTGCGGCCAACGCAAGGACCTGGTTGACGGATCGACCTCGACCGCCGACTGGCCCCTCGAGGGGGAGCGGGTCCTCCTCAGTGGAGATCCGACCCGCCACTGGTGGTGTTCCAGAGCACGTGACAAAGGGACGATCACTGCCGACCAGAGCCTCCCCCATGATGGTCAAGGCAGCGTTCTCCTGAGCTACCACTTTGGCCAGTGCGTCAGCACTCGAGAAGTCCGCTCCGAAAGCGAGGTGGATGACACCGTCGGCTTGTGCAGCACCGGTCCGAATTGCCTCCAGATCTCCGAGATCGCCCCGATGGGGGACGGCGCCAGTTGCCGTGAGCGCTTCTGCGGATCTCTCGGAGCGAGCGAGACCGAGCACGCTGTGGCCATGGCCGAGGAGTTCGGCGACGACGGCCGACCCAATCAGGCCCGTGCCACCCGTGATGAAGACATTCATGGATCTCTCTCCCTCTGCGTGATGGGACTCTTGTCTCATCACCATACCAAATGATGGGATACTTGTCCCATCGCTAGAATGAATCCATGGCTCGGTGGGAACCAGGTGCGCGAGAGCGACTCGTCTTCGCTGCCGTCGACCTCTTCACCGAGCAGGGGTACGACGCCACGACCGTGACAGAGATCGCTGCTCGGGCAGGCGTGACCAAGAGCACCTTCTTTCGTTACTTCCCTGACAAGCGCGAGATCTTGGTGGCTGGACAAGAGACGCTCAGCGAGCTGCTTGCGAGGGGCATCGCCGACGCGGCGGCGGGAGCAAGTCCGCTCGAGGCCGTGGCCAGCGGCCTTGAGTGCGTCTCGAGCGCGATGGGTCCCATGAATCGAGATCTTGGCCCACGCATGAAGGCGGCCGTGGCGGCCAACACGGAGCTCCAAGAGCGAGATGCACTCAAGAGAGTGGGCCTGGCCGCAGCAATGACCGCTGCTCTTGTCGAGCGCGGTGTTCCGGACTCGACGGCACATCTCGCCAGCGAGATGGGGGTCCTCGCGTTCAAGCAGGGCTTCGCTGAGTGGTGCGACGCCGATCATCAGGCCGATCACGACCTTGCCTACTACAGCCTGTCTGCCCTTAACGAGCTGCGAGCAGCGGCGACATCGCTGGGCTGAACAAGCAGCCAACTATCACCTACCGCTGCCGGGCACCCGCCAGCGGTAGGTGAGCCTGACCCAATTCGCCGGTCATGTTCACTTGCTTATCCAGCGTGATTGCATGTCACATGTCTCAGAGCAAGCCCACGGTGGTGCCGAGCTGGTGAGTCCACCACCTTTTGTTTCGTTTATGGGATCCTGCGATCTGCTCCATCACCACCTTCGGGAGTTGACGTCCAAATCAGTCAAATCGGCTGAACTAGTGGTCCGAGATGACTACGTCGAGCTGAGGGTGATCTGAAGCGCCCCCCTGAACTCATCTGATCGAGCTGGCGGCCGTTGGCCGTCCTCGGCCAACCGAGCTGCCTCGCAACAGCCGTAAGGTCGCCTGATCGCTTACCTAACAAACGAACATTGGCGCCCGACCGTTCGGTCAGAGCGCTCGCACGATGATTTCAGCCCAGCCGACCCGACAATGTCGTTGGACCTCAGCCCGCTGAGCTGAGGAGGGTGTCACCCTCTGCAATCAGGCGTGACGCTCCTCACCCGTGATCGGGAGTGAACAGGAAGCCCATGGTTTCCCTAATGGCTGCGTCCACCAGCTCGATCCGGACGCCCAGTTCATTGCGATGATAGGCGAACGACACCGGCGACAGGTCGCCGCTCCGACCGCACAGCTGCAGTGGACAGCCGGCACCGGTCAGCGCCGCCCCCTGGGCGGCCAGGTCGTCGCTCCAGAAGCCGATGTGGTGGAGGTTGGAGTCGTCGTTGCGCTCCCAGTGTGAGCCGGGAACCTCCTCGATCAGCTCGAGGTGCGGTGCGTCGACGGAGTAGCACATGGCCGTAGGGAGGACGACGTCCCGACCATCGCCGTCGCGGTACTCGACCGAGTCGAGTCGCATCACCGGACCCCAGGAAACGCCCAGCTGCTCGCTCATCGTCGCCCGGGCCGCCACGAGGTCAGCGACCACGATGCCCACGTGGTACAGCGGGCCCAGCTGCCGGTCAGTCATTTCGGTGGACCTCCGTCCTGTTCCGGTTTTGGATCGGCAGTGGCGAGAACGTGGACCGGGTCGCCGAACGGGGCCATGGCGTAGGCCTCCGGGCAGCCAGTGCCGATGTCGTGGAGGACGCTCACCAGATTGGAGGAGAAATAGTCGGTCCGGCGGACGGCTTCGCGGATGAGGGAGGGGTCGGAGACGAGGAAGGTGTCCTGTCCCGGGGTCCGCCAATCGGCGCTTCGCTCCGCAGCCAGTAGTAGGAGGGACCGGGATCGTCCACGACGTGGTTGCGGAGCAGCACTCATGGGTCGTCCAGATGAAACGCCATCGCACCTCCCCCAGCTTCGTCAGCGGTACTCCGTTCTCCATCGTATCGAAATACACTTCGGCCATGGCCTTCGGACTGCATCCTCAACGTCGGCGGACGAGGCACTGATGACCGGCCCCGTCCCAACAGTGCGCGCCGACCTAAACGTCGGGACGTCGTGGTCGGCCACATGAAGCAGATCCGAATCCACGGCCCCGACGACGTCCGCCTGGACGACATCGACCCGCCCGATCCCGGACCACGGGACATCGTTCTGCAGGTGGCCGCCTGCGGCATCTGCGGGTCCGACGTGTCCTGGGTGCACATGGGAGGGCTCGCGGGGCCATCCGGCCAGCCCATGCCGCTCGGCCACGAGTTGGCGGGCATAGTGGACTCGGTGGGCGCCGACGTCGAGGACATCACCGTCGGCGACCGGGTCATCGTGTATCCCGGCGCCGGCGATCATGGCCGCATCGGCAGCGGCGGCCCGGTCGGGGGGCTGACCCCGTCGCTCCTCCTGCGTGAGGCGCGTCTCGGCCAACGGGTGTTCCGGGTGCCCGACGGCGTGGCCCTCACCGTCGCCGCTCTTGCCGAGCCGCTCGCGGTCGGCATGCAGGCGGTCAACCGGGCGGACGTGGCACCCGGCGACAAGGTGGCCGTGTTCGGTTGTGGCCCGGTGGGACTGATGGCGATCGCCACACTGATCGACCGGGGCGTCCACGAGGTGGTGGCCATCGATCTCAGCCCGCTGCGCCTGGCCCTGGCCGAGAGCCTGGGTGCCCAGGCGGTGCTCGACCCGGCCACGGTCGACGTGTGGGCAGAGCTGGCCCGACTCCACGGCACGGCACCGTTCATGTTCGGGTCCACGCCTGCGACCGATGCGTTCATCGAGGCGTCCGGGGCCGACCAGGTGATCGGTGACATCCTCCAGAACGGACGGGTTGGTGGTCGGATGTCAGTCGTGGCACTGCACTACCGGCCCGTGCCGACCAGTTTCCTATTGCTGCTGATGAAGCAGTTCACAATCCGCGGCTCGATGGAGTACCCGCCCCGATTCGAAGACGCTATCGAACTGCTCGAGCGGCGGGACCTGTCCGGGCTGATCACCCACCAGTTATCCCTCGAGGAGTTCCATCAGGGACTGCGGTTGCTCGAGGGCTCCAAGGACTGCGGCAAGGTGATGATCACCATGGGGATGGCGTGATGACCAACCTGTGCCGGTTCGACTTTTCCGGCACGGACGTGTTCGTGACCGGGGGAACCAGCGGGATCGGTCTGGCCACCGCGTCAGCGTTCGCCGACGCGGGTGCGACCGTCACGATCACCGGGACCCGTCCATCGGCCACCGCGTACGACACCGCGCTCGAGCGCTTCGGCTATCACCAGCTCGATCTGCGGGACACCGACGCCGTCGACGAGCTGGCCGCGGGTATCCACTCGCTCGACGTCCTGGTGAACAATGCCGGAGCGAACTTCCCCGACGGCAAGGACGAGTGGGATCCCGACGGGTTCTCCGCCGCGCTCGACCTGAACGTCGAGGGTGCCATGCGCCTCACGGTGCGTTGCCGTGCCGCACTGGCCGCCAGTGCGGTGTCCGGTGGGGCCAGTGTGACGAACATCGTGTCGATGACGGCGTTCCGTTCGACGACGATCGTGCCCGGGTACTCGGCCGCCAAGGCGGCGCTCCTCGCACTCACCCGGAATCTGGCCGTCCACTGGGTCGGAGACGGCACCCGGGTCAACGCCGTGGCACCGGGCCTGATCGACACCCCGATGACCGCCCCGATGAAGGCGTTCGAAGGGATGGTCGACGCTGAGCTGTCCAAGGCCGCCATCCGGCGCATGGGCCGGGCGGAGGAGGTGGCGGCCGCCGTGCTCTTTCTGGCCAGTGACGCGTCGGCCTACACGACCGGATCGGTACTCGCCGTCGACGGCGGGTACCTCGCGCTCTGATCGCGTGCACCGAGCCAGCCGCGTCCGGTGACCCACGAAATCCGCATCGGCGACCTGGCCGAGCCGGTCCTGAGTGACGTCCAGCGTTCCGCCCTGGCATACGGCGAGTCCCAGCACACCGACCTCTCAGTGGATGCGGTGCTTGACGGGGCCATCGCGTCGACCGGACTCGACGACTTCGGCCCGGACGACTTCCGCGAACGTCTCGGTCTCTGGCTCTCCGAGATGGACGAGGATCCCGACGCCGTCGGGCTGGCCCGTCTCGTACTGTTCGGGAACGCCGTGCGGTATGCATCCAACCGCCTACGGATCGCGGACCTCCTCCGACGCCACCCCGAGATCCGCGACGTGCCCATCGAACGACCGGTCATCGTCCTGGGCCTCCCCCGGTCGGGAACGACCAACCTCGTCAACCTGCTCGGCGCCGATCAGCGGTTCCGGTCGATGCCGCTGTGGGAGAGCTACGAGCCGGTCCCGGACCCGTCCGAGGTTCCCGACGCCGACGATGTGGATCCCCGGTGGACCCGGTGCAACGGGATGTGGGAGGCCATGCGAGCCACGGTGCCCCATGTGGCCGCCATGCACCCCATGGAGCCCGACCACATCCATGAGGAGATCGAACTCCAGCTCGCGGACTTCGCCTCGTACAACCAGGAGTGGGTGTCCCGGGCGCCGAAATGGCGGGACTACCACCTCTCCCACGACCAAGGGCCGCACTACCGCTACATGAGGACCGCACTGCAGATCCTGCAGTGGCGCCGGCCGCGTGAGCGCTGGGTACTCAAGTCGCCGCAGCACCTCGAGCAGATCGGACCTCTGCTGTCCATCTTTCCCGACGCCACCTTCGTGGTGACCCACCGGGACCCGGTGGCGGTCGTCCAGTCCACAGCGACGATGATGACCTACTCAGCACGCATGGCCTACCGGCACGCCATACCTGAGTGGTACGCCGAGTACTGGACCGACCGCATCCGCCTCCTGCTGGCCTCCTCGGTCCGCGACCGACACCTGCTCCCGGCCGAACGGACGGTCGACGTGTACTTCGACCGGTACATGGCCGACGAGATGGGCACCCTGCAGCGCATCTACGACGCGGCCGGTCTGGAGCTCAGCCCTGAGGCCAGACGGCAGATCGACGCCTATCGCCACGCCCATCCTCGAGGAAAGGAGGGCCGAGTCGTCTACGACCTGCGCCGGGACTTCTCCGTGACCCCGGAAGAGGTGCGTGCCCCGTTCGGCTTCTACTTCGACCGCTTCGACACCAGAACCGAGGTCACATGAGCATCCAGGACCAGGTGGACCGCCTGATCGACGAGCGCCCCGGCAGGCAACTGCTGACCCCCGTCTACGAAGATCCGGCGCATCGCATCTCCGACACCATCTACCGGTCGAGCGGCACCACTGCCGCCTACCTCCTGCTGACCGACAGTGGCCGGGTGATCGTCAATACGGGTCTGGGCTTCGAGGCCCCGCACCACAAGCGGGTCTTCGATGCCGTGCGCGCCGGACCGACCCATCACATCATCACCACCCAGGCCCACGTCGACCACCTCGGCGGCGTGGGTCTGTTCCGTGAGCCGGGCACCACCTACATCGCCCAGGTGAACAACCTCGCCTGCCAGGCCGACGACGCCCGTATCCAGGCACTGCGGATGCGTACGGCCGGCATCTGGTTCGACATGCTGGGGACAGATGCCATCCGCATCGCCAAGGAGGACCCGGGAGTCCAGATGCGCCAGGACACCCCCACACCGGACATCACGTTCCACGACCGCCTCGGTCTCACCGTCGACGGGCTCCGGTTGGAGCTCATCGCATCCGTAGGGGAGACGATCGACAGCTGCATCGTGTGGCTTCCCGAGCACCGCACGGCGCTGATCAGCAACCTGCTGGGACCGCTCTTCCCGCACTTCCCGAACCTCAACACCCTCCGCGGGGACAAGTACCGGTCGGCGGAGGCCTACCTCGCCACCGTGCGACGCCTGCGCGAGCTACAGCCCGAGGTACTGGTCACCGGACATCACGACCCCATCGTCGGTTCCGAACTCATCGACGCATCGCTCGAACGCCTGCACGACGCCGTCGACTACGTCCATCGGCAGGCGCTCGAGGGGTTCAACGCAGGCACCGGCGTGTGGACGCTTATGCGCGAGATCCAGTTGCCCAACCACCTGCGGGTCGGTCAGGGTTACGGAAAGGTGTCGTGGGCCGTCCGGACCCTGTGGGAGACGTACGTCGGTTGGTTCCAGCTCCGGTCGACCACTGAGATGTACCCCGACTCGTCGGGCGCAGCGCTCGCTGAACTCGTGGAAGCGTCCGGGGTGGATGCAGCCGTCGGACGGGCCGAGGCGGCACTGGCCCGTGGTGATGCGGTCGTCGCCATCCGGGTGGCAGAAGCCGTGGACGCGGTATCACCCGAGGATCCGAGGGCCAAGGAGGTGCTCGTGGCCGCCCATCGGTACCTGCTCGATCACGGTGGCGACGTCAGCTTCTGGGAGCACGGCTGGCTGCACCACGAACTAGCACGCCGAGGATCTGCCTGATGATGTGCCACTGCAGAAGGGGTTCGAACATCGACCTTTTCCTCAGTTAGCGATCGGATGCCACAAATGCCCATCTACCAGGGATAACGTTGTAACTCCAACTACGGGTGGAGGTTATGGGACTCGAACCCCGATCGTTGGGCGCTGATTACAGCTTAGAGGTCGGCCCACGCCTCCTCAGCAACTTGGCGAAGACGCCAGCCTATGGCCTTAGCCGCCGAGCTGAGGACTGACCCTGATCGTCAGCGGCAGCAGCTGAGGGTTACCCGAACCCCTCATTCACCGAGGTCCAGTTGAGTGTGCTCGGCCTGCTCGCTGAGGACGGGTCACCGCACGACAGGCTTGAGACCTGCCCGGATGCCTGCGAGGAACACGAGCCAATCCTCCTCCGACTCGCCCCCGGCAACTGGACTCGTCGAGGTGATTCCGCGACGTATCGCGTTTTTCGAGCTTGACCTCTTCCCACCAGGAGTCCTCGGCCCTCCCCTGGGTGTGAACCGCCCCGGGAATCCTGGAGGCTCTATCCCTTGAGAGGATGGAGTTATGCCAAGGAGTCCCTATTCGCCGGAGGTGCGTGAGCGGGCCGTCCGGATGTACTTCGACCACCGGCCCGAGTACCCCTCGGAGTGGGCAGCCATGACGGGCATCGCGGGCAAGCTCGGCATGACGCCAGAAACGCTGCGCAAGTGGGTCAGACGGGCCGAGATCGACAACGGCGAGCGTGCCGGTCTGACCACGGACGAGCGGGCCAGGTTGAAGGCGCTCGAGAAGGAGAATCGTGAGCTCCGTCGGGCCAACGAGATCCTGAAGGACGCCTCGATTTTCTTCGCGACCGAGCTCGACGGTCGACCGAAGAGGTAGTCGCCTACATCGACGCCAGGAAGGGTCGCTGGGGAGTCGAGCCGATCTGCAGGACCCTGCAGTTCGCTCCCGCCACCTACTACGCCAGGAAGTCCCGACCACCGTGTGCCCGCAGGCTGCGTGACGAGCAGCTGGAGCCGGAGATCTGCCGGGTGTTCGCCGAGAACTTCTCTGTCTACGGCGCCGACAAGGTCTGGGCCCAGCTCAACCGGGAGGGCACCCGGGTGGCCCGCTGCACCGTCGAGCGCCTGATGCGCAGCCAGGGCCTCCAAGGCGCCCGGCGGGGCCGGGTCTGGAAGCGGACGACCATCGGCGACGACACGCTCACCCGACCGGCTGACCTGGTCGAGCGCCAGTTCCACGCGTCGGGGCCGAACCGGTTGTGGGTGGCGGACCTGACCTACGTGAAGACGCACACGGGTTGGGTCTACGTGGCCTTCGTCGTCGACGTCTTCAGCCGGTGCATCGTCGGCTGGCAGGCATCGACGTCACTGCGCAGCGACCTGGCCATCGACGCGCTCGAGATGGCCGTCTACAGCCGCCGCAACGAGGACCTGTCCGAGCTGGTCCATCACTCGGACCGGGGAGTTCAGTACTTGTCGATCCGCTATACCGAGCGACTGGCCGAGGCCGGAGCCGTCGGATCGGTCGGCAGCCGGGGCGACTCCTACGACAACGCCCTGGCCGAGAGCTTCAACGGCCTCTATAAGGCCGAGCTGATCCACCGGCGCGGTCCCTGGAAGGGGGTCGAGGACGTCGAGTGGGCAACCCTCACCTACGTCGACTGGTTCAACAACCGCAGGCTGCACACCGAGATCGGCATGGTCCCACCGGCAGAGTTCGAAGCCGCCTACTACCGTCAGAACACCCCGGCCGAGATGGCCGGTTCCCAAACCCGCGAGTCTCTATGAAACCCGGGGCGGTTCAGTGCTCGAGTTTCCGCATTCGGCCCGAGGTCCTTGATTGTGTCGTTCGAGTCTTCGCCCCCGCCTTCAACTTCTGCCCCTTCGGGCGCCATGGGTCTCCTTCCTTGGGACCACCATTTCGATGGCGGGTCCCGAATTCTCGGGCCACCAGGCATAGAATTCGCCGGGGTAGGGAGGACTACTCGAAACTTTTCTGCCAGGACTGATGCGAATGAAGACGGCCTCTATGCCGTCGTTGTTTGACTAAAACCTGAGTCTCGATGGACTCAGTTGAAGTCAGAGACTTACGACGTTTCAGCTAGAGGTGCCATTACTGGCGGGGATCAAACAATTCGGTAGGTCTGCACCGCGTGAGCCACAACTACCCCATCTGCGTCAGTCGCCGTGATCTCCGTAAAGATCAATTCCTTGCCCCGCTTCACCGTTCGAGCACGGCAGAGAAGGTCTGACTTCTTGGCGGTCCCCACGTACTGCACGGATATGGACACGGTGGAGGCTCGGATCCCCTTGTCGAAGTCGTGGTTGGACCAGGCTGCTGCCGCCCCCGCCGTGTCGAGAGCGGCAGCGATGACACCACCGTGATAGGCGGCACCATCATTAGTCAGATTCTCGCGGAAGGGCACCCGAAGCACCACGTCGTCGTGCTCGTAACGGTCAAAGACGACACCCATCCATTGAAGGAACATCGTCGAGGGCATCAGGTTGGCTATGGCAGCGCGACGCAGTTCCTGCTCCTCGTCGCTCAGGCCAACCTTGGGCATTCTTCCCCCGTTCTGATCGTTGAGCTCCGTCGGATGATGCGGACGCTAGAAGCGACTGCATACGACCGCAAGCGCAAAGCAATACTCAGCTGGTTGAGCTGACTGATCGGTCTCTGCCGGTCGAGCTGAGGACATCTGAACTCAGCCCCCCGAGCTGCTGAGGACGGTCTCGGTCACAAATCGACCTCAGCCGGCGGAGCTGAGTCAGTGATCGGTTACCAATATGTTGGCCCCCGTGGTCATTCTCCTCATTCGCGATCTCGAGAGCTTTCAGGCTTAGACGCAGACATGCCAGCCAGGGCATCCGCAAGCTCCCGATCGCGTCGATCGGGGGCGTGCTGGTAGCGGATTGCGCTGGCGCGCACCCGGGTGGCGCTAGGAGGGCACCGGCGGCGGTGAACGCGCCGGACTGCTGGCCGAAGTCCTCGGTGTCGGCATCTCTGCTGATGCGATGCGATAGCGCCCGTGGCCGCTGTAAATCGACCCGGCGACCCGGCGCGCCACTTCCCAATGAACGCCGGGCGATATAGTTAGCTACTTAGCAATCATTTTGGCGCCGCCTGATTCAGTAGTTTCAGAGCCTGACTCGCCGCTTGCTGATATCGAAGTGGAAACTTAGAGGTTTGGGTTTTCTGAGCAACTACTGCGGATGTCCAGCTAGGGTGCGCTAGCGAAAGCTTTATTGCTTTGCTCAGAAACGCGTCCGTTGCATGTATGACGTTTTCTCTCTGTGCAACGGTACCCCAGCCTGTGTTTCGCTGTTGAAATACACCAACGGAGTCAGCATCTCCGTTTGAGCAGTTGTTGAAATCACTCTCAACGAGCGCGGCCTCGAAAGCCGCGAGCTGAACCGTCGGTGAAGCTGCAATAGCAGTAACCACGCCATCAACCTTCATGTACTCTCTATAGTTGGCAACTTGCGAATACACTTGGCTAATGACCTGCGAATTTTGGGTCCCCGGAGGAGCAGATTTCCCGTTTACTATACAGTTCACGAGCGGAACAGGGGGTATCAAGGCCGTCCAAGTGCCCTTCTGATTCTCGGTAGTAGTTACTGCCGTGTATTTGCCACTCATCGATCCCGTCTGGCTGATTGTTCCGGTGACAATGATTTTAATGGAGTTGGCGGGATTGGGTTGTGTACTGATCACCGTGAATTGTATTGACTTACCGGTTACGATCCCGGTAAACGGGCCGCCTCCATATAACGGAGGGTTTGGATTCTCCTGGCCACTTATCGCTCCCGTTATGGTTTGTTTTACGCCGGTTAACGTTCCGTCTGCGAGAACTTGATGAGTTATGTTGTCCCACGCCGTAGCGTACGAGTTGACGAGTACCGCATTGGGAGTATTGGCATAGGCAGGAGATGCATTGGCGGCGGAAATCAATGGAGTAGCTACGACCGCCAATGCCAAAGTGCTTAATAGGGACAATGTTCTGATGCGAGACAACCTGAACATCCGGTACCGCCTCCTTGTCGATGTCTTCCGCCCCATCGACCCAGGCAAGCCACCGTCCGCTTCTGCCCGCCATTGGTCCCGTCGGTCAGTTTCGTAGAGATCGACTCGGGACGCAAGGGTCTGGTCGGTCGAAGGCGACATCCACCTAGAACTGCCGAGAGGGCAATTCGGCCACGGGCGACCCAGGCCTCGTTGCAGAGCCCGACTGTCACTGGGAAGTGGCAAGCGCCGGGAGCACCAGCTCCACATGGGCAAGAACCGGGTGCTGCGGTTGATGCGGAAGGCCGGCCTGCTCGCCCCCCCGCGGGTGGCCAGACGCCGGCGGCCCCGGGTCCATGACGGCAGGGTCATCACCGACGCCCCCAACGTCCGCTGGGGGACGGACGCCACCATGGCCTGGACCAGGAACGACGGTTGGGTCTGGGTGTTCGCCCTCCTCGACCACCACACCGACGAGGCCGCGTGGCCAAGGTGGGCAACCGGTTCGCCGCCCTCCAGCCGGTCTATGACGCGGTGATCGACCGTTTCGGAGGCCTCGAGCCCAATGTCGCCCGGGGAATCAAGCTCCGCCATGACTGGGGCAGCCAGTACCGGGCCCACCACTTCCAGGGCTCGCTCAATTGGCTGAGCATCGAAGACGATGCCGCCTTCGTCGGGGAGCCCCAGGGCATATCGGAGGTCGCCGAGATCCTGGGTCTCAGGCATCACAACAGCGTGACGACCTACCTTCACCGTTACGACAACTTCCCAAAACCGGTCGTCGATAAGAGTGCTGATCGCATTCGTCTCTGGGTCCGCCAAGACATCGTTGCGTGGCGAAACGAGCGACGGGCTCGGCCCACGATGTAGCCGAATAATCATTCCTGCGAGAAACGTCAGCAGCTCTAGAGCTTGGGAACAGATTATCAGCCCTCAGCTCACGGCTGAGGTCGGACGAGACAACTTCGAGGTCTTCCTGCCCCACAATGGCACTTCGAGGCTACCCCCCGTCCCGGTTCGGCTGGCCCTCTGGCCCGGCTAAGACCGGCACCGTCATCAGTAGCTCGTCGGAGCGTCTGTAGACTCCAGCAACGGGCGGGTGGCATCCCCGAGAAAACCAGCATCGAATAGATCTGCTTGAAGCTGATCGAAAAGCTCCGAGAGCTTCGAGATCTTATTCTCCCAATCTCGTACCAGCCTGCGTCCGTAGAGGCCGCCCGGCACTTCTGCCCGTTCGAAACCCAAGTCCTCGCAATGGTCGTCATCGAGCCGCAAGCAGGCGTAATACGCAGTTGGTTGGCCTGGGTACAGGAGTCCGTACATCTTGGAACCCCGAAGAGATTGCATCCGCTCTTCGAGCCGCAGGAAGGCCTCGGGTGCACCTTTAGGCCCACCAACCGCTAGGACACGGGTCACCTGGAACGGCTGCTCGGTTTGGACCGTTGGGCGACCCATCCGAATGATCGTAGACATCGAATCCCCGACGGGTTGTCCCCTGTCCCCGAACACCGGGTCGATGGGACGTAGGCACCCTTCTACGATGTCGGCCATGGCCGTTACCTGCACCTGCTGCTCGATGTCGGTCGATTGGTGGGTTGGATCGCGCTCACACCCCGACCTGCCCATCTGCCACGATTGCCTCGCCGGGCTGAACGCCCAGCGAGATGGGCAAATGCAACTCATGACGGGTACCTGGCTAGCCACAGGCTTCGAGCCGATCTTCCGTGTCGCCGAAATAACTCGCTCAGTTGCCTGGTTCGACAGGGCGGGATTTGAGGTGTCACTCCACGACAACACCTATGCATTCGCCCATCGGAATCGGGACCTCACAATCCATCTTGTCCAGACTGCGGGGGGCGAACTACCGGGCCACTGTGGTCTCTACATCCACTGCCAAGACGCAGATCGGGTGGCGGCAGAGTGGAGACAGGCAGGTCTTGACGTGAATGGCCCCCAGGACGAGGACTACGGCAAGCGGGAGGGATCTGTCGCGACCCAGACGGGAATGTCATCCGATTTGGCTCACCCATTCGTTAGACCGATTGGTGGTTACGGGGGTGCCCCCGACCACCGGCTCGGAGGCGTTATCGACCGGAGCGTTCTTGCGGACTAACTGCCCATGATCGGCACTTTGATGGCACCCCCGTTGCCGTGCTTAGGCTGCCGAAATCACCGACCGAGACGGCATCAAGGGTCGGTTTCTCGTACTGGATCTTGGCCTGGTTCCAGTCACGACCGCCGATCATTGACTTCACAGGAGGTGGTTCCTGAACCAGTTGCCATCCGCGGGTTCAGCGCCAGCCAAAGCAGTTGCGATCCGTCAAGGTGACGCGCCGAGTTGGGGATAGAGCGCCGGCGGGCAAGTTGAAGGGTCCCATGGTCGACCAAGCGGAGATCTTCCCGGACTTGGCCAACCCGTCTTTTCAGGACCACGCCGACGAGGCCATACACCGCTTCATTCCCGAGTGACGTTTGAGCGATTGCGCGGACACTGTTTTCCACGACGGCCAGCTTCACACCGGCCGCATGGGAGGCCACCAATCCGACTTACGAGTAGCTTCATCCGGGGGCATGGGCGACCTTCAGTCCCTGCCCATTCCTAAACACCGAAGCGGGCGCATTGTTCGACGCGGGATGCTTGTGCTAGCCAGCTGACCTGGACTGGCACGAGTGGGGCAGGCGCCTGACTCCACTCGGCGTTAGCGTCAACCAGTCGCATGTCCCAATCACCCAACGGTTCGGAGGCCGCCATGTCCCAGGTCCGCGTCCAAACTTCTCCATCTCCCTGACGGATTTGGAACTGGTGAGGGCATGACGTTCGACGCCCCTTTCGGCCACGCCGGGGATCGGCTCCACGAGTGGATGTTCGCCACCAGGTTCGGCCGCCAGGAGCTTCTCGGCGAGTCAGGCGGCACCGAGGGGGTCGATCACGTAATGGCCACCCAGTACGGACCCGGGATTGGAGCAGAGATTATGGGCGCGGGAAAGTTCGGACCTCCGGGCTGGCAGGGCGACCCGGAGTGGCGCGGGTGGTGGGGCGACAACCCGCCGTTCCACACGCCGACGTACGTTCTGACCCACTATCCCCGCCCGTCGTTGGAGATG
>CAVRYH010000013.1:0-643287 GCA_963725395.1 uncultured Acidimicrobiales bacterium
CGACGCTGACGTGCCCCCGCTGATCGGGCCCGAGCCGACCCGGGTTGCTGATCCCTTCGTCCCGACGGGTCTGGATGTCGGGATGGCCCTGCTCCTCGAACCCGAGCACGGCCATCGCACCACCGAGTTGGCAACACTGATCGGACGTTCACCGGGACGGGTGTCGAGATCCTGGGTGCCTTGCGTGAACGGGGACTCGTCGATCGCACCGGTCGGCCATCGATTCCCGATCTGTTTAACGAGATGGCCGATGCCTGGGACCGGCATGGCGGCCGTGGGAGCCTTCCCGAGTCCGACTCCGACCTCTACCGGCTCTCAGGGACCCTGGGGGCCGTATGGCATCAGGCTCCGGTTGTGGCCACGGCGGACTGGCCGGCCGAGCTCTACGTGGAGAGCCAGAGCGAGCTACGAAGCGTGCTCCGCTCCCACGGTGTGTCCCCTGGTACACCGTCCGCTGGACGGGTGGCGGTGTGCCCCTCCCGGTACGGGTGGTCGGTACCGGCGCAGCTACCGGACCACTACTTTCCGGTGGCCAATCACATCGTGGTCGCCCTCGACCTGGCCCAGGATCGCGGTCGGGGCCGGGAGATCCTCGAAGGATGGAATCCGAAAGGCCGCGTCCGTGTCTGGTGAGATCCTCCTTCTCGATGGGCCGGGTGGGTCGGCGTCGCGTCTGGTCGGTGCCTTGCACACGCTCACCCAGGAGGTGCCATCGTCCGAGTTCGCACTCATCGGTGGCCTGGCTGTAGTGACCAGGCTCGGTCGGGTCCACCGCGTCACCGACGATCTCGACGCGGCCGCACAGAGCGTTGACGGCGGCCCCTCCCGTCTCTCGATCCTGGTGGGCGGTGGCGAGAGCGGGCGAGCGCGCCATCCGATTGAGGGTGTCAAGGTCGACTGCATCGATGTCGGGTCCATTCCGGCT
Source organism: uncultured Acidimicrobiales bacterium (assembly GCA_963725395.1). Taxonomy (GTDB): domain Bacteria; phylum Actinomycetota; class Acidimicrobiia; order Acidimicrobiales; family RAAP-2; genus Bog-756. The sequence goes on from CAVRYH010000013.1 coordinate 926, forward strand.
GCCGACCTCGACCCAGGGGAGCTTCCTGAAGATCAGTTCGATCGGGCCTTCATCCTGGCTCATCGCTGGGCGCTCGACTCGGCGACGCCAGCCTCGCTGACCGTTGTCTCGGGGGAACAGGTCCCGGTGGCCACGGTGACCTGCCGTGTGGCCACGCCTGCGGCCCTCGTGGCGATGAAGCTCCAGTCGGCGCCTCGTCGACGGGCCGAGCAGGCGCACAAGGGGCCGAACGACTACGGGGATCTGTACGCCTGTTTACCCAACCAGAGTCGATGGCCGGGATCGCCACTGACCTGCCGGGTGCTCCCCATGGGCTCGGCCAGTGGTGCGCTCAACGCATCGAACTCGAATTCATCACGGGTGCTGCCCGGACTGCCCGGGCGATCCGACAGACCATGCTCGCCGACCCTCCGACTCCCGCAGACATCGAGTCGCCCGGTCGCTCGGTGCTGACCCGGATCGGACGAGGGTAGAAGTTCGTGTATGGGGAGGGAATCTCCGGAGGGGAATTGAGCGACTTCAAACCTTCTGATCAAACCTTCTGACTCGGTCTTTCAAGGGGTGAAAAAGTGGTCAAAACCTTCTGATTCGCCTGCCTGCAAGGAACGAATTTAGCCAACGAAAAAGCCGACAATTGGGTCCCAGGGCGTAGCATCAGTCCCAGCCGATTTCGCGGTCCGAAAATCACACCCCATCTGAACTGGGTATTTGAGACATTTTGGGACTTGGCGGGACCTCCTGAAACGACCCCGAGGCGCGCTACGGATCAGAAGGTTGCAGGTTCGAATCCTGCCGAGCGCGCTGTGTGATGTCCCTGGACATCGCGGACAGACGAACCTATGCAGGCTACGTGACCTCCGCCTTCGAGGCGAGTGGCTGGTAGTCCTTGCCGGGGTCGAGGGTGAGGTGCCTGAGCAGTTCGCCCTCCTCGCTCAGCACCCGGATGTCGAGATCGGCGACCAGGACGACGATCCGCCGCCCCGTGTGGGCCCGTCCCACTCCGACGTGGTGGAGCCTGGTCCCGTGTCGCAGGGTGAAGACCCCGGTCTTGTCGATCTTGTCGTGGCGTACCCGGGTGTGGGGGGCCATGGGGTACTTGTCGGGGTCCGGGGTGGCCTTCTCGAGCGCATCAAAAGCCTGTCTCGGTGGGACCATCCCCCGGGCCGAGTGGGGCCGGGTCTCGTTGTAGTACCGGACGAAGTAGTCGACCTGTCCCTGGAGGTCGGCGATGGTGGCCGCCGGGTCCTGTTTGCGCAGCCAGCGTTTGAGGGTCTGGTGGAAGCGCTCGATCTTGCCCTGGGTCTGGGGATGGTAGGGCTTGCCGTGCTTGATGGCGATGCCGAGCGTGGCGAGCTCGGTCTCGAAGCCACAGCGTCCGTTGCGGAACGGCGCGGTGAAGATGCAGCCGTTGTCGGTCAACATCGGGGCGGGCGGCCCGAAACGGCCCACACCCTGGTAGAACGCGGCGACCGTGACCATCCGGGAGTAGTCGTCGACGAAGTCGAGGATCTCCACCCCGGTCCCGTCGGCCAGGGACCAGTGGGTCATGTCGGCCTGCCAGGTCTCGTTGGGCAGGTGGGCTTCGAACCGCTGCCAGGACTGTCGGGGCCGTTTCTGGGGCTGGGGGACGACGAACCCCCGTCGCACCAGCACCCGGTGGATGGTGGAGCGACCCGGTGCGGTCCCGTGGCGCTGGGCCGGGTGGTACTGGATCGCCAGTGGACCGGCGTCGAAGCCCTCCTCGGACAGCTGTTTGCGGATCAGCACGATCTCGTTCTCGAGCGCCACGTCGAGCTGGGTCGGGCGGCGGTGGGGTGCCGTCGACTTCGGGCCCAGTGCCTCGTAGCCGCCGGCTCGGAACACGACCACCTGCTTGGCCACCCAGGACTTCGACATGTCGAGAGACGAGGCCACCGATCGGACGGACCGGCCTTCGATCAGGACGGCGTCAACGGCGTAGCGGGCACGATCCATGGACACCACCTGAGCAGGTGTCCACGATGTCCTGGGACATGGTGTCCACTAAGTCATGGAACCAGACAACACTCCCTCCGCTTTGTGATCTCGCGCGACATAAGCGACGATGTCGCGAGACATCGTAGACAAGGTCTTTGGGTCAAGGCGTGCGCTGATAGTCCTTGGTCGGGTCGAGGACGAGGTGCCGGAGGGGTGAGCCGTCCAGGCCAACCAACTCGGTGTCAAGTCCCTCGATGAGCATGGCCACGCGCCAATCGGCACAGTGAAGGCCGAGTCCACTTTGTCGGGCGTCGTTGACCGGACGAACGGTGGTCGCCACCTTGACGCCGAGCGGGCCATCGGCGGTTGACCCATCGGTGGACCACCAGACCTCTGTCTGTCTCCACCATCCACGTCATCGAGCTCTTAAAGCTGGCGATGCAGCTGGTGGGCTAAGGCCCACTCGATGAGCTGCCGATGTGGGGGGAAGGGATTCGCCGCAGCACCCGAACTCGGTCTGCGCGGTAAATCTCATGGGCAATGGACGACCGGCAGGAGTCAGAAGCGAGATGATCCAACGGTGGGCCGAAAGGCGATGACCGATACGACACAGGCGGTCACGCGCACAGACGACGTCGATCGGCTCATTCGGATGGTGAGCAAGTTCCTCCTGCGGAACAGCGCCGAGGGCACCTTCGATCTCCACCTTCAGTTGCGGGACATCGGTAGAGCCTACGGCGTGGACATCGAGTCGCTGGCAATGATGGAGGGGCTTGTGGTGGTCATCACCCATGCGGACGGTAGCCAAAGGAGCGATATCGTCCACGCCCAACCGTCACTGGAGCGGCTCGACCAGGTTTCTCACTTCAAGCAGTTGGAACAGCTGATCGTGTCGGGCAAGCTCACGGCGTGCGCGGCCGTTCGTCGCCTCGAGGCGCTGGAGAAGCGACGCCCACCGTTCCCCTGGTGGGTTCGGTTCGTCGGCGTGATGCTGTTCGCGGCGGGTTTCGCCCCAAGCGTCCAAGCGAACTGGCGGCAACTGGGAGGATCGCTCATCCTGGGCGCAGTGATGGCCACGGTGTATCTCGTCGGTGAGCGCATTGCAGTACTCCGGATCATTCTGCCCCTCGTTGCGGCAACTGCAGTCTCCCTGGTGGCCTTCACATGCCTTCACATCGCCCACGCCCATGGTGGACCGGTCCTGGTGATGGTGCCCGCCCTGTTCGTGATGATCCCCGGGGACTTCCTGTGCGCCGCGGCGGCTGAGGTGGCGGTAGGACAGTTCACGGTGGGCACCATCCGATTGGTCCAATCCTTTCTCGTGCTGTTCGAGTTGGCAGCCGGGGTGATCATCGGTGCGGCGATCAGTGGCGCGGGGACGTCGTCATTGATCTCGTCCACCACCGTCGACAACATGCCTTGGATCCTGACTGCGCTGGCATGGATCCCATTCACCATCGGTATGGGCCTGACCTTCTGTGCCCGGCCTCGCGACCTGCGCTGGCTTTTGCTTGGCGTGTACGTGGCGTGGAGCACCCAGCTGCTGGGGACGTGGTTCTTCGGTGCTGCGGCCGGCACGTTCCTCGCTGCGTTCGTCCTCACCGCGGCGGGGGTGTGGTTGGGTCGCAAACCGGGCCGACCGCCGACACTGGTGATCATCCTCGGCGGAGTCTTCGTCCTGACCGTGGGTTCCATGGCACTTCGCGGCATCACGACGCTGGCCGGTGGACATCTCCTCGAGAGCTTCCACGATCTCGCTAATTTCACGGAGGTCGCCGGCGGCCTCACGTTCGGGATGATTGTCGGGACGACGGTTGCGGTCGTGGTCCTCCGAAGAATGGGCAGCAGCCGCCCCCGAATGCTCTGACCGGACGAAGGCGCGTCCCCGCCCGGCGTCCCGGTCGGCGCGGCGGCCACCCCGCCCACTCGACGCCTGAGACGGATGTCGCCGGTCACCGGCCGGCCAGACGTAACGTGGGTCCATGCGCTTCGCATTCAAGACTTCGCCGCAGGATACGACCTGGTCCGACATGCTTGCCGTGTGGAGGGCGGCCGACGACATCGAGACGTTCGAGTCGGGCTGGACCTTCGATCACTTCTATCCGATCTTTTCCGACAGCACCGGCCCTTGTTTGGAGGGATGGGTCACTCTCACGGCGTTGGCCCAGGCGACGACCCGGCTGCGCATGGGAACTCTGGTGACCGGCATCCATTATCGCCACCCGGCGATTCTCGCCAACATGGCGGCCACCCTCGACATCGTGTCGGGTGGCCGACTGGAGCTCGGCATCGGAGCCGGGTGGAACAAGGAGGAGTCGGGCGCCTACGGGATCGAGCTCGGAACACCGGGCCAGCGCAGCGACCGCTTCGAGGAGGCCTGTGAGGTGATCGTCGGGCTCCTCTCGCAGGAGTCGACGACCTTCAGGGGTCAGTACTACCACCTGAGCGATGCCCGCAACGAGCCCAAGCCGGTGCAGCGGCCCCACCCGCCGATCTGTGTCGGTGGTAGCGGTGAGAGGAGGACGCTACGCACCGCGGCCCGGTTCGCCCAGCACTGGAACTTCGTAGGTGGCACGCCGGAGGAGTTCGCCCGCAAGCGCGAGATATTGCATCAGCACTGCGAGGATCTCGGTCGCGACCCGGAGGAGATCCTCCTCTCCAGCCATGTCATATTCGCCGGCGACCCGAAAGCCACCGCCGAGCAGGCCGCTGCGCTGGCCGGCGTGGGCGCCGAGCTGGGCATCGTCTACCTCCGCCCGCCCCTGGATCCCGGAGTACTCGAGCCGCTCGCCACCGTCCTGGGCGAGCTCTAAGGCAACGACGACAACTCCTCATCCAGACCAAGCTCCCGCCAGCCGATCAGCCGCGGAAGCCACCCACTGACGGACGAGTCGGCTCGGTTCAACCGTGGGAAATGCCTCGCAAGTTGTCGAACTCGGTGAGGGACGGTTCGGCGAGCTCGGCAGCCTTGAGGAAGTCGCTGTGAATGATGTCGTTCAGCGCGGCGAATGAAGTTGCGTGCTCGACGTGCCGAAAGGCAGACCGCACTCGGACTTGGACCAAGCCGGCGATGACGAATGTGGCGAACTGCACTTCGGGGTCCATCGGGTCCGCGCCGATTCTCTGCGCAAGTGCGGTGGACACCTCGTCGATGAAGTGTGGAAGATCGGCGAATCGCGCCGCGACGAGCGTCGGCGACGTGGTGGCGATCTCGCAGAAGCGGCGGATCAGGTGCATCTGGCGGGCATCGTCCAAGGCCTCCAATCGGCCCGGGTGAATCTCGCTGGCTATCGATTGCACGACCACTTCGATCAGTGGAGCATTACCGCGTTCCCTCACGGCATCCGCCACGGCGTTGATCATGGGTTCGGTGCGATCGAAGAACATCGATTCCTTGGTCGTGAAGTAGTTGAACACCGTCTGCTGGGAGACCTCGGCCGCCGCCGCAATCTCGGCCACTGTCACATTGTCAAACCCGTGAACCAGGAACATCGCGGTGGCGACATCGGAGATCCGCTGACGAAGTTGCCGCTTCTTGCGTTGGCGCAAACCTTCGCCCCGGTCCTCCGCCTCTTTGGCACGCGTGCCTTCGAAGAGACGGAGGATGGTATCCACGTCGCGTTCGTCGGTGCTCTTCATCATGCGAACCCAGTATAGACAGAACGGTAGAGTTGCACTAGAGTTAGTGTGAATCAAAGTTTGGAGCCACAATATGACAACCGAAACCTCACGAGCCGAACCCGTGAGTTTGCCGACCCGAGCCGGGCGTGATGGCTCCTTTTCGGGGGCCTCGGCCGTTGAGGCGCACGGCCTGACGAAGCTCTTCGGCTCGAATCGCGCCGTCGACGCAATCGATCTCACGGTGATGGAGGGTGAGATCTTCGGAGTGCTCGGCCCTAACGGTGCCGGCAAGACCACGATGCTGAACATGTTGGCGACGTTGCTACCGATTGATGGCGGCGAAGCGAGGGTCTTCGGCTACGACGTTCGCAGCCAGGGCCATGAGGTTCGGCAACTCATCGGAGTCACTGGCCAGTTCGCGTCGGTCGACGAAAACCTGACCGGCCGCGAGAACCTCTGGATGTTCGGCCGCCTGCAAGGATTGTCCTCCAAAAGGGCCCACAGCACGGCCGACGACCTGCTCGCGCAGTTCGACCTCACCGAGGCCGCCCACCGTCCTATATCCCAGTTCTCCGGGGGCATGCGCCGCCGTCTCGATCTCGCGGCCAGCCTCATCACCAGACCCGCGCTGCTGTTCCTCGACGAGCCCACGACGGGTCTCGACCCCCGGAACCGAAGTCAGATGTGGGAAACGATCCGCAACCTGGTTGCTGAGGGATCGACCATCTTGTTGACGACCCAGTACCTCGATGAAGCCGATGCGCTGGCCGGGCGGATAGCCGTCATCGACCGCGGTCGGAAGGTTGCTGAGGGCACTCCGGTCCAGCTCAAGACCCTGATCGGCACATCGAGTCTCCGCGTCCTGATGGCCGATGCTGCCGACACGGCAGCGGCGGTCTCACTGGCTGCGGACCTGACCGGCGACACGCCGGTCGTTCCCCCGGCCGGCTCGGGATTCAGCGTCACGCTCAACGATGCCAACCAGGCCGCCGACGTCCTCGTCGCCCTTCGGAACCACCACCTCGACATCACCAACGCCACGGTCGAGCAGCCGAGTCTCGATGACGTGTTTTTCGCCCTGACCGGCCACGCCAGTGGAACCCTGACACCAGAGACCGAGGCGAGCACATCATGACCTCTGCCATCACGATCCCAAGCGCCCGCTCCCGACCGGCGGACCGCGACGTCAAAGCGTCAGTTCCCGTTGGAGAGGCGCTCTCCCAGATGACGACGCTGGCCTGGCGCGCCCTCGTCAAGATGAGCCGCAATCCCGAGCAGCTGGTCGACGTCACCGCGATGCCCGTGCTGTTCACCGTGATGTTCGGACTCATGTTCGGTGGGGCCGTCTCCGGCAGCACCGCGCACTACCTGCCGACCCTTATCCCGGGAATCATCGCCATGACCACCATCACCGCGTGTGTAGGTGCTGGCATCCAACTGCGCGAGGACATGGACAAGGGCGTGTTCGACCGCTTCCGGTCGCTGCCCATCGCCCGGATCGCCCCACTCGCCGGACCGATGATGGCCGACCTCGCCCGTTATGCCATTGCTGCCGGCATCACGCTGACAGTCGGTGTAGTCATGGGCTACCGCCCCGGTGGCGGTGTTCTCGGCGTGCTCGCCGGCGTACTGCTCGCGGTGATCACCGGCTGGTCCATTGCCTGGATCTTCCTGTGGATCGGTACCAGGGCCAGGAGCGCCGGCGCAGTCCAGGGGATGTCCATGATGATCATGTTCCCCCTGGCCTTCCTGTCCAATGCGTTCGTCCCCGTCGACACCCTTCCGGGATGGCTCCAGGCCGTAACGCGTGTCAATCCCGTGTCTCATGTCGTCTCGGCACTTCGCGACCTGATGAACGACGGGGCCTTGACCGCTCAGGTCGGATGGGCGCTCCTCGGATGTGCCACGGTGGCCGCGATCTTCATTCCACTCGCCGTCCACTCGTACTCCAAGCGGGTGTGACCTGTCCGGGCCTTGTTTCGGCGGGCGTACCCGTCCTCAGGTTCGGAGACCGAGACGACGGCGGTCAGTAAGGCAGCCATCGCAAGAGATACCAGCGCGAAGCGCCGAGTCGCCGGACCGACGTCCACACTGCTCGTGTCCGTCGAGTTCAGAATGCACGGATCGGCGAGATCATCCTGCACCAGACGGCCGATGAGTTTTGGCCTCATGACCAAGGGTCGCGGTCAAGAGATTCGCAGATCTCCGCTCCAGTGTGAGCAGGTAAGGTCCTCCCCGAGCTCAACTCTGTGGGGGCTAATCGAGGTGGCTGCTCCGTGGGCCAGAATTCAACCGGTCGTGACGCCGGGTACCGTGCCTCAGAGGCCGGAGAATGACACCCCGGACGCGAAGGTGGGACCGGGAAACGTCATCTGAAGCAGTCAACCCGCGTCTTCCGCCTCCGGGTCAATGACCGTCCTGCTCGCGTTGACCACGGTGGTGGCGTGGGGCTTTTGGATACCGACGGCGCAAGTGATACCGGGAGTTCCTCAACGTTCACGGGTGTTCTACGTCGCTCTCGGAAACGCGGCCTTTGCCCTCGGCGCCCTGGTCGTTGGCGGTGGGCACCTCTCATTCGGGTGGCGTCAATTCTGGTTGCCGCTCGCGGGCGGCGTGGTGTGGATTGGGGGAAACTATTTCGCGTTCGGGGCGACGGAGATCGTCGGCTTGGCTCGAGCCAGCGGCTCTTGGACACCGTTGAACATAATCGTCGCCTTCGTCTGGGGTGCGTTGCTCTTCGGAGAGCTCGGCAGTTTCACCACAGCCAACTTTGTCGCGCTTGGTGCTGGGATGGTGTTGATCATGGCAGGCATCTTGCTGATCGTCAGATCGCAGGGTGCTCAGGGTGGTGGTGGAAAGGCAGCCGAAGTGCATGCCGAGGGAGCGGGTTCCGCCAACGTCTCGTCGATCTCGGGAACGGCTCGCACCTATCGTCTGGGGTATCTGTTCGCGGGCGCTGCCGGCGTACTGTGGGGCAGTTATTTCGTCCCTGCGCAGTGGGCGAAGGTATCGGCGCAGCTGGGAAACTTCCCGCTGGCCCTTGGCATTCTCGCTGCCGGGACGGTACTGGTCCTCACAGCCGGTGCGCCGGCAAAGTTGAGTCCTCGGCGGACGGCGACGCAGATCTCGGCAGGCGTCCTCTTCGGCATTGGCAATCTTGCCCTATTGGGGCTGGTTGCAAGGGTGGGTACCGGGGTGGGTTTCACGATCGCCCAACTCAGCCTGTTGGTCAACGCAAGCGTCGGCATCTTCGTATTCAAAGTTCCTAGACCGGGGTCCAGAGCGGCGCGCGTAGTCATCGTCGGCATCTCGCTTGCCGCCACGGGTGGGATCCTGATCGGGAGCCTCCGATGACAGGACCACGAGCCTACGACGTCGGGATCCCTAGGAAGGGCAGCGCGTCCGCATTCGGCGCCTCCGGTGTTCCGGTCGCCGCCATGGTCGATTGCGTCAGCCATGGGATACGTTGCCGTCGCCCGAATCTGACAAGGTAGCGTGGTCCGGTGGACCTGGGACGTGTTGGCGTCTGGTGGAGCGGCACCTGGCGGCTCGCCGAAGACCCCTCGATCGACGTTGCCCGCCAGTTGGAGGGGCTCGGCTACACGACGCTGTGGTCTTCCGGAGGGTATCAGCCGGGTCTTTCGGCCCGATTCGAACGATTGCTAGCGGCGACCACCCGAATGAAGGTGTGCAGTGGCATCGTCAGTATCTGGTCGTCGCCCCCTGACGAGCTCGCTCGGGCTGCCGCAGACCTCGATCTCCGTCATCCCGGCCGGTTCATACTCGGGCTCGGGGCAAGCCACCCGGCCATTGTGGAGAACTATGCGCGCCCGTACAGCCACATGGTCGAGTATCTCGACGCCCTTGACGGATCGGGCCCTTCGGTAGCTGTAGGGCGCAGGATACTCGCCGCTCTCGGACCTCGGATGCTGAGACTCGGGGCCGAGCGAGCTGCAGGTGCCCATCCGTATTTCGTGCCGGTCGAACACACGGCTCGAGCTCGCGAGATCCTGGGGGCCGACGCGCTGCTGGCTCCTGAAGTGACTGTGCTGCTGGAGAGGGACGCCAGCACGGCGCGGCGGACGGCCAGGAACTGGACGGCGGGCTATCTCTCCCTTCCGAATTACGCCAACAATCTCCGCTCACTCGGCTTCGGAGACGACGAGCTTGCCGCCGGAGGAAGTGACAGGCTCGTCGATGCCCTCGTGGCTTGGGGTGAACCGGACAGGATCACGAGTCGAATCCGTGAGTACTTGGAAGCCGGGGCGAACCACGTCTGTGTCCAGGTCCTCGCTCCACTGGAGTCGTTTCCCCTGAAGGCCTACCGCGACCTGGCACCCGCGCTATCCGAACTCTGAGCGGGCTTCCCGGAACGCGCTCGGTGGCGCTGAGGAGCCGACGCAGCAGCCGGCGACGGGATCCGGACGGAGAGACGGGTGGAGCGTCCTGGCTGCTCTGCCTTCGAGGTGGTCAAGACCGCCCCGATTCGAGCAGCATCCGGGCGCCCCGGTAGTCGATCACCACCGCTCCGAACCGGGACAGCACATCTGACCCGAGTAGTCCGGAAACTCCTGATCCAGAAGTCGGGAGGCTCGCCACCGATTGAGGTGGGAGCAAAGTGGAACCAAGGGTCCAGCGGCCACTGTCCACCTCGGTCAGGTCCGCTGGGCACCCGAAAGCCGCGGAAAGCTCGATGCTCTGGTCCGCATTCGCAAGATGAAGATTGTGCGCAAGCAGAGAAGACACGCTGGAGACGGTTGCGCCGGTATCGACAACGAACAGCTGTGTCCTCGATCTGTCGAACTTGATCGGCGCGTAGGCCACCACACCGCCCTGCCGGGCCACGATCGTGAGTCTGGCCTCGGCGCGTACGCCCGTCGTGAACTGCGCAGGCGTCGGCATTGAGGTGGGACCTCGGACAACACCGCCGGCCGTCGGGGACTCGCTCTCGGTCGCCCCGAGGCCCACCGTCTGGTTCCGATAGTTGATGCGTACGGAGCCGAACCGGCTCAGCACGTCCGAACCGATCACCCCGGCTAGGGGCTGGTCGGGTTCGAGGTTGGGGAGGGCTGCGCTCAAGACGACCTGCGGGCGCAGTGCGAGCCCACCGACTGACCAGCCCGAAAGCTTGACGGGTACAACCGTTGCGCTGCAGGCGATGCCTGCGGCCTGTTGGGTCGCTCCCGCCTGGCGCAGCCGGAGGCGCCGGGAGAGCTGATTGTCGATGACCGAGAGCGATGAGCCGGAGTCAATCACGAAGGGGAATGGTCCAGCACCATCGATACAGGCATCGACAAGCACTGCAGCGCCCGAATCGATGTGGACGATCCTGACTGCGAGGAGCCGTGGACGGTCAGCTGTGGCGAGCCGGAGGTGTCCGCACGCTGAAGGATCGATACGACGAGATGACACGACGACCGTCGAACGCAAGGCCTTCTGGCCTGTTGTCGTCGTAAAGGAGATCCCCGTGGTCAAGGCGGCCACAAGAACCACCGATGCGATCAGGCCCGGGCGGAACACGACAACAGTCTGTCTGGTGGACGTGCCCGGTGTTTTCGCCTGGCGGGATCGCAGCCGCCGTCTTCCCGGCGGGGGCGGGTACCGAGGATCGGGTCAGGGCGGCCGGCGGACCCGTGCAGCCCGACCTTCTGCCGAGCTGACTCCATGGACACCCCCGGTGACTCTGGTTAACGTGCCCACTATGGAGCGACCCAACATCCTGTTGATCATGACCGACGAGGAGCGGTACCCCCCGCCGTACGAGCCCGAATCGGTCAGATCGTTCCGGACCTCCCAACTGACGGCCCGGGAGTCGATCCGGTCCAGGGGAGTTGAATTCCACCGGCACTACGCTGGTTCAACTGCGTGCGTGCCCAGCCGCGCCACGCTGTTTACCGGTCAATACCCGTCGCTGCACGGAGTCACGTCCACCGACGGGGTGGCCAAGCAGAACACCGACCCTGGCATGCAGTGGCTCGATCCGAATACGGTCCCCACCCTCGGGGACTGGTTCCGGGCAGGCGGTTACCGGACCAACTACCGAGGTAAGTGGCACGTCTCGTTCGCCGATCTCACGATGCCCGGTTCGCACGAAGGGCTCAAAGCCTCCGATGATGACGGCAAGCCCCTGCCTGAGGCGGTCGAGGCCTACCGTAAGGCTGACCGACTTGACCCGTTCGGGTTCTCCGGCTGGATAGGGCGCGAGCCGCACGGGGCAGAAAAATCCGACTGCGGCACTGTGCGCGATGGAGTCTTCGCCGAGCAAGTCGTCGAGCTATTCGGCGATCTGGCGGCGTCGAGGGACGATGGCCCGTGGTTGACAGTCGCCTCCTTCGTGAACCCGCACGACATCGCCTTTTCGGGCTTCGGGTGGGAGCAGCTGCTGAAATTCGGGCCGCCCGACGATACCGTGCCCGAGATTCCTGAGCCGCCCTCGCAGTCGGATCCATTCACCGGACGGCCCCAGTGCCAGGAGGCATTCAAGGCGGTCTGGCCCAAGATGATCTTCGAAACCGCCACCGACCTCGGCTACCGGAGGCTCTACTACTACCTCATGAAATTGGTTGACAAGGCCATCGGTCGCATTCTCGAGGCACTCGAGCAGTCGGGCATGGCCGACGACACCGTCGTTGTCTTCACATCGGACCACGGGGACCTGCTCGGCGCCCACGGTGGACTCATTCAGAAGTGGTGCAATGCATTCGACGAGGCCACCCGGGTACCGCTTTTCATCGCCGGGCCGGGCATCCAATCCGGACGCGGTGGCGTCGAGGTACCGACCAGTCACGTCGATCTCATCCCGACACTCCTTGGCCTGGCTGGGATAGACCCGGAGGAGGCGACCGCTGGTGTTTCCGCCCATCACGACGAAGTCCAACCATTGCCGGGACGCGACCTGAGCCAGGTGATCCGGGGCCAGGTGGACCCGGCAGTCGTCTCATCGCCGATCTACTTCATGACCGAAGACGATGTGACTCGAGGCATGACCGAGGTCAACATCCTGACGGGTGCACCGTTCGATCCCGTTTCACCGCCCGTCAACATCGAGTCGGTGCTTGCCACCCTGCCGACCGGTGACGGTGGTACACCTGAGCTGTGGAAGCTGAATCACTACTACGAGCGCCTTGACGACTGGTACGCCGCACAGGGTGTGGCTCCGAACCCGTTCTGGGGTCCGACCGCAGAGCCCGACTGGGAACTGCACAACCTGACTTCGGATCCCGAAGAGCGTCACAATCGACTCTCAGACAGCCCTTCTGCAGCGTCCAGCATGAAGTCGGTGCTTGAGACGGAGCGGGACGCCAAGCGTCGGATACCGGTGCTGCGGAACGCCACCTAGGAGTCCCAGCTGAACCGGTGATTTGAAGATGGAAGGGTCGAGAGACTCTTCGACCGCGAGGCATCTCTACTTCACTGGGCCAGTGGACTGTAGAAGACCAAGCCGTTTCCCATGTGGTCGTACACGGCGGCACGGCGCTCATGCGCGTCGTTGTATGGTCCCTTCACGATTCCACCGCCGTTGGCCTCGATGGCCTGAGCGGCGGCGTCGACGTCGTCGGTCTTGATGCCGACGACGACCTGGCCCGGTATGGGGTGGTCTACCGCGGTCGCCAGCGCAATGGTGACAGACCCGCCGTCCAGGGCCGCAAAATGGGATCCGTCACGAAACTTCAACTGCATTCCGAGTGTCTCAGCGTAAAACTGGATCGACTTGTCCAAGTCGTCGGTAGACAACACGATCATTCGTACGTCGTATTCGCTCAATGGTCTCTCCTCGGTCGGAGCAATCCTAGATAACCGAGCGCCGAGTGTTCACGACCGGAACCACTTCCGCGTTCCTGGACTATCTGGAGGCCTCGAAGACCCTGCCACCGGGTGTGCAGCTTAGGAGCTGGGGCGGGGAGATGGGCAACGATTTCAATTTCAGTGGCTGAGGACAGGAGTGCGTGGCATACCCATGAGCCGTCCGGCTGGATGCGGAACCCACTGGGATCGCTTGGGCAAGACACGACGGCTCGGCCGCCTCCCCGCCCATCGGCACGAGTAGCATTCAGGCGTGCCGTTCGCCGAGGCTGTCGATGAGCACAGGTGCACTGGCCCCGCTGCGTCCACGTCAAGCGGTGCCCTCGACCGATGAGCGGAGGGTCGACCGACCGCGATACCTCGCCGGGCGAGGGTGACGCCATTGACGCCCATCGTCTCGAGGGATTCAGCGATGGCGTCATGGCGGTGATCATTACGATCATGGCCTTTCAGTTGAAGTCCCCAGTCACCGCCGACCTCCATGGGCTGATCCGCCTGTGGCCCTCGTTGCTCGTCTACGTCCTGAGTTTCTCAATGATCGGCATCTACTGGAACAATCACCATCATCTCCTGAGGGCGACCAGACGGATCAGCGCCTCGGTGATGTGGACGAATCTCCTTCTCCTGTTCTGGCTTTCGCTCATCCCCTTTGCCACCGATTGGGTGGGAACCTCGCATGGCCACTCTCTTCCAGCCGCCACGTACGGTGTCGTGGCGCTCGCCTCGGCCTTGGCCTACTTCGCCCTCGTGCGGTCCATCCTGCGTGCCAATCCCGATGACCTCGGTATCCTGGCAGCAATCGGCAGAAACGTGAAGGGAGTTGTGTCACCCCTCATCTGCGCCGTAGGTATTGCTCTGGCCTTCATCAGTCCGTATCTGGCTTATGCCTGCTACGTATCGGTCTCGTTGATCTGGTTCATACCCGATCGGAGACTGGCGAGGAGTGTGTGACCGCCCGGGCGTACCACCGAGACTTGACTAGGTGACGTCCGCCCAGAACTCGTCGAACGCGTATGCATCATGCTGGTACACGGTGACCTCGGTGATCTTGTTGCGGTGAATCTCGAAGTCCACGGCAGCGATCACGTCCAAGGTCCTGCCGTTTCTCCTTGCCGTCTCTCGTTGAAGGACCACGGCCCGCTCCGGTTCGCTGAGGACGTCCAGAATCTCGATCTCGAATGTGCCACCGCTACGCGCCCTCAGCTCCTGCAGGAAGCCGAGCACCTCCTTCGGGCCCGTGTAGTGGCCGGCCAGGCTGCTCCGCCCGGGCTCATGCCAGACCACCTCCTCGGCCATGACCACCCCAAGGAGGTCCAAATCTCCCGACTGAAAGTCCGCGTACGTCTTCCGCACCAATGATTCGTATGGATTCTCTGGCATTGCGCTCTACCCCCTCTTTGCCCTGGTTCGTGTATACCGCCTCTGGTCCATCTTCGTCCGGGTGATCCGAGTAGCTAGAGGAGAAAGTCCCTATCCATCGCGGTGACCGTCCATTGCCCAGGCGGTGCCGGACAGGCAAGGGATCTCAGCTGGCCCATCCTGATCGGGTGGCCGCCGAGGGCTGTCGTAGGGTGGGCGCGTGGAGTTCAGCCGGGAGCTTCGTGCCTCCGTGTTGTCCGGTGACATCACGGTTTCGTTCCGCCTGTGGCGGCGACCGCAGGTAAAGGTCGGGAATCGCTACCGGGTGGGTGAAGGCCGCATCGTCGTTGACTCGGTCGAGCTGATTCCATTCGCCTTTATCGACGCCTCCGACATCCGCCGAGCTGGCGAGACAGACCTGGAATCACTCCGACGTCGGGCCGCCCATGCCGGACCGATCCACGACGAAACGGTCCTCTATCGCGTCGAGTTCCATGTTACTCAATAGGCGGCCCTTCCCCTGGTGGCCCACTCGGCGCCGGGGACACCTAAATGGCCGGTGAGTCGGAACCGGACCCTTGAGACCCCGACCCTCTCTTGCTGTCATGAGCGGGCAGCGTTCTACCGGCCCACCACTCGGCGCATTCAACACCCGTTGATCATGCGCGGACCCCACTGTAAAATTGTCGTTGAGTTCCTCCACCTTTCCCGCCAAAGGCCGTGAAGAACCTGGTGGCGGCGCGTTGGCGTCGACTGCTGCGAAACCCTCTGCCCGCTCTCCGCCAAACGGGCACAGGGTTTCGTCGCGCGGGGAGATCTGCCGAGTCCGGGGACCTCCTTGGGGATCACCCATCCGGACCCCAGCTGCGAGGACCTCTGACTGCATCTAACCAGGAATCTAAGAATTCACGATGCGAGACACCACCTGCACCGAGAATCCCCAGCCGTTGGCAATCTCTTTCCGGCTCATGCCCTCATCGATTAGTCGACGGAAGGTTTCAGCACGAGCCCGCTGGCGCGCTCTGGTCAGGTGTTCGATTGCCTCGTTGGTTTCGTCCCGCTCCTTCGCGGGTGGATGCTCCCGTGCGATATCGACGGCCCGATGGCCGGTGCGCAACAGCGTCATGTATTGCTCGATGCGCCCCTGCGCTTCTCGCAGGACACGTTGAGCCGCCAGGTTGGCGTCGTACATTCCCTCGACGGCGGAGAAGAGAGGATCGTCCTCTTGCGGCGCCGCCTGATGTCCGGTCATGTCGCGAGCCTATTCCAGCGTGGTGATCTTCGGATTGTTCGGATTGTTCGGATTGTTCGGATTCTTCGGATTGCTCGGATTGTTCGGAGCGCGGCCGAGGCGATGGCATGGTCTACCCCATAGAGCCTTCCGTGCGACGCGACCCAGCATGTTGATGGTGACGTCTGGTCCACACAAATGCTGGCGAGCTGCGGTCCACTTGTCGCCGATTCGTTCGGGTGCGATCGAGCTCCTGTGGATGGGGGACAGCCGCCGAGCTCGATGACCGGATCAGCCATTCGGGGGTCGAACGCCTGCGATACGCCGAGCAACTGGGCTATACCAGGACCGGTCATGAGCTCCGCCGACTACAATTCGGCTGCGCCCACCTTCGCACAGGGGCGTCCACTGCCACCGAAACGGGATCAGTGATGAAACTCTTCTCCAGGCCCCGGTCGCCCAGCAGCGGGGACACGCCGACCGACTCCCTGATCTCGGTGATGCGAACGCTCGGGCTCGGTTCCCTGCGTCTGAAGATCGTCGCCTTCACCCTCCTCTCCCTCGTCGGCGGTCTGAGCCAAGCAGTCCTCTTGGTGCTCATCTCGGAGGTCGCGGTGGCCGAGGTCGAGGGCAAACATTCAATACACGCCCTCGGGCGCTCCTTCTCGCCGACGGACGCGATCATCGTCTCGTTCCTCGCATTGGTGCTCTTTTGCTCCACCTCGATCGTCGCCGCCCTGCTCAGCACGTCTGTCTCAGAGCGTGCGCTGTCGGCGACCCGAACCCGGGTCGTCACCGGATTCTTCCGGTCCAACTGGTCCCTCCAATCCACCGAACGGCTCGGGCACGTCCAACAGCTCCTCACGGTGAACAGTGCGGCCACCGCCAATGTCATCCAAAACCTGTCGTCCGGGCTCCAATCACTCCTGATGGTGTCCGGGCTCTTGGCGGTGGCCCTGGTGGTCGATCCCGCCGCGGCGATCGGGGTCATCGTGGTCGGTGTCGTGCTCTCGCAGATACTCAGGCCGCTCAACCAGCGGAGCCGGAGGGCAAACCGGGAGCTCTCGAAGGCGACAAGAGCCATGGCCACACAGGTGACCGAGTACACCCGCTTGAGCCGGGATTTCCGACTGTTCGGCGTGGAGACTCGGATCATGGACGGGCTCCGCGGGGTTATCCAGGACGCCGGTCACGTATTCCGCAGAAGCCAGCTTCTCATCACAATCGCACCCATCTTGTACCAGTCCCTCGCACTCGGATTCGTCGTCCTCGCCATCATCTTCCTGGCCGGTGCCGGGCATGCGAAGTTTGCCGAGCTTGGAGCCATCCTTCTCCTGGTGCTGCGATCCGTCAGCTATGGCTCGAGCGTTCAGGGCTCGATCCAGGGTCTCCGCGGCTCCCAGGGCATGCTCGAGGACATCACCCGCCAGCTCGGTCGTTACGAGGACGCTCGCACCCGTTCGGGAGAGCGGGTGCCCGAATCCTTCGGGGTGGACTTCGATTCCGTGGAGTACTCCTACGACGGGGTGGCGCTCGCCATCAGCGGCATCACCATGCACATCCCGGAAGGGACGACCGTCGGCGTACTCGGACCCTCGGGCAGCGGCAAGACGACCATCGCCCAGCTTCTGCTCGGCCTGCGGGGGCCCACGAGCGGCCGGGTCACGATTGGCGGCGAGGACGCGACAGCGATCTCCAGAAGTGATGCGCACAGCACGGTGGCGCTGGTGCCCCAGGAACCGGTCCTCCTGCAGGGCTCGGTCATCGACAACATCAGGTTCTTCCGGGACTTCGAGGAACGGGAGGTCATCGAAGCTTCCAGGGCGGCGAACCTACATGAGGACGTGGTAGGGATGGCTGCCGGCTACGACACTCCCGTTGGCGAGGGCGGCGGCGCACTTTCGGGCGGGCAGAAACAGCGTCTCGCCATCGCCCGTGCGCTGATCGGCTCACCCAAGCTCATCGTCCTGGACGAGCCGACGAGTGCTGTGGACGGGCGGACCGAGAGGCTCATCCGCCAGACCCTGTCCGAGTTGAGCGGGCATGTCACGGTGGTGATCATCTCGCACCGGATCGAGACGACGGCGCAGTGCGACCTGCTCCTGGTACTGGCTAACGGGAAAATCGCGGATTACGGCGACCGGGACGCGGTCCTGGCGGGGCCGGCCTACCGGAATATCGTGTTGACCCGGCGTGAGTTCGGCGGGGATCCTGCGACGACGGACTAGCCGATCGCGGCCATGATATCCGCAGGTGCTCCGTGGCTGATTCCCCCAGCCGACCCACTCAGTACGGCTCGTGAACCCAGGTACCGACGGCCGACCTCGCTGCTCTGGATCCGCCGAGAGAGGTCCAGAGAAAGCTTCCCAGCCAGTCCCTTGTCACGAGGGCATCTTGATCACGGCGAAGGTCGCCCCATCTGGGTCAGCCAAGACTGCAAAACGACCTGGGGGAATGTCGGTCGGTGGGACGACCGTAGACGCACCGAGTTCGGTCGCCTTGGCGACAGTGGCATCGGTGTCGTCGACACCAAAATAGACGAGCCAGTGCGCCGGCACCTCCGACGGGACCGTCTCAGGGATTGCCAACATACCGGCAATCGTCCTGTCGTCAAGTTTCCACTCGGTGTAGTTCACTCCGTCCATGTCGAGGTCGTTGGGCTCCCAGCCGAATACCTTTGCGTAGAAGGTCGTGGACGTGGGCAGGTCGCGGGTGTTCAGCTCGTTCCACACAAGCGTCCCGGGCTCGTTTGCCAGTTCAGCGCCAATGAACGATCTCGGTTGCCAGACGCCGATCGCAGCACCAGTGGGGTCTGCGAACACGGCCATGCGCCCTATGTCTGACACGTCCATCGGTTCGACGAACACGAGAGCACCCGCCTCCTTTGCCAACGCAACGGTCGCGTCAGCACTGTCGACCGACACGTAGGTCACCCACACGCTGGGTTGAGCTTCGCCCATGGCTGGCATGTTGCCGGCGACGGTCTTCCCGCTCTTGCGCATCAGGGTGTAGTGACCCATCTCCTCACCCTGGTCGTCGGCAGCCCAGCCGAACAGCGTCCCGTAAAAGAGATTGGAGGCCTCGAGATCCTTGGTGGCGTGATCTACCCAAGATGGGGTCCCGGCAACGTACGAGGTGAACTCTGGCATGTGCCTCTCCCTTCAGCCGGAGATGGGTCCCCGTGAGAACGCAGCGTAATCCTTCAATCGCCGGGACGCCTTTATGAGGCGGATTCAGGCCGTGGATACTAGAAGATTCTCTACAGGGACCGGAGCTGTTGACGGACAGGTCCAGACGTAGTACATACATGGGCCTGACTAAGGAGGCGGAGGATGTCGATTATCCATTGGTGGTCGAGACTCAAGGCGGTTGGACTTGGGCTCGCACTGGTGCTGGGAACCGTAGTCGGGGTGTCGATCGCATCGGCGCCCGCTGGCGCGGTCGTTGCCACCCTCTATGTGGCACCGACTGGTTCGGGCGGGGGGAGCTGTTCCGACCCGGACTACAACACGATCACCGCAGCGGTCAACGGAGCTGCGGTCGGGGACACCATCGACGTCTGCCCTGGCACGTACAACGAGTCCGTGAACGTCAACAAGCAGTTGACGATCAACGGATCGGTGGGCGGCACGGCAACCATCAACGCAGCGGGCCTTCCGGAGGGAGTCGTCATCCAGGCGCCTGGATCGGCCGGCACAGTCCTCGAAGGTTTCACCATTGTGGGCGCCCAGGGCGAGGGCATCCTGGTCGAAGGGACCTCGAACGTCACGGTCACGAACAACGTGGTCAACGGCAATGACCAGGCGTGCATCCCCCAGAATACTGAGAACGACTGCGGAGAAGGCATCCACCTCGAGTCCGTCACTAATTCCACCGTGAACCGCAACACCAGCGAGAACAACACGGGTGGGATCCTGCTCGACGACGGAGTTCCTCCAGGCACCATCGGTGTCGGAGCCTTCGGAGGGGCGACCGCCTACTACGGCCCAACATCGGGGAACGTGGTCCAGGGCAACATCGTCGTCAACAACGTCTGGGACTGCGGTATCACGATGCCGTCCCACAACTCGAATGCCGCACCCGGAGGGGTTCCCAATCCTTCCGCCGGAGGCGTCTTCGGCAACACGGTCAGTGGAAACGTGTCTCAGAACAACGGCATCCAGGGCGGTGGAGGCTCCGGGATCCTGATCGCGGCGCCGTTCCCCGGCACCGCCTCTTATGACAACATCGTCGAAGGCAACACGGTGTCGGGAAACGGCCAGGCCGGTATCACCATCCACAGCCACGCGCCGGCACAGGACGTCAATGGCAATCAGATCCTGAACAACGTCGTCGGACAGAACGCGGTCGGGGAGGCATTGCCAGGATCCGGGTTGTTTACCTCAGGCAGCACCAGCGCGGGTGATGTCGATGCTGGCGACCCAGCCACGACGGGTATCCTGGTCTACAGCGCCGTTGATCATGTGACGGGGACGATCGTCCAGGGCAATTCGATCTCGAACAATTACTACGGGATCTGGACCCAGAACGTCGACACGAGCGGCACGAGCAACAACACGTTCACCAACGTGAGCGTGCCGACCTACGCGGTTCCTCCGCCGGGGACGGGTTATGTGCTGGGCGGTGCCGACGGTGGGGTCTTCACCTTCGGAACGCTGCCCTTCTGGGGTTCCGCGTCCGGTTCGGCCGCCACCAAGGCGTCTCCGGCCGTGGGTCTGGCCGAGACGCCGGACTCCGGTGGCTACTGGATTGTCACCAGCACCGGCGCGATCGCCAATTTCGGCGACGCAGCCAACGCGGGCTCCTTGAGCGGTAAGACACTCGCCGCTCCGGTGGTAGGGATTGCCGCCACGCCAACCGGCCATGGCTACTGGCTGGCTTCCAGTGACGGTGGGGTCTTCAGCTTTGGCGACGCTGTGTTTCATGGCTCCATGGGCGGGAAACACCTCAACAAGCCAATCGTCGGGATCGCCGCCACTCCGGACGGCGGTGGCTACTGGCTCGTGGCCTCTGACGGCGGGGTCTTCAGCTTTGGGGACGCTGCGTTCCACGGCTCCGCCGGGGCGACTCACCTCAACAAGCCCGTCGTCGGGATCGCCGCCACTCCCGACGGCAACGGCTACTGGCTCGTCGCCAGTGACGGCGGGGTCTTCAGCTACGGCTCCGCGGTTTTCCACGGCTCCATGGGTGGAAAACACCTCAACAAGCCCGTCGTCGGGATCGCCGCCACTCCGGACGGCGGTGGCTACTGGCTCGTCGCCAGTGACGGCGGTGTGTTCACTTTCGGCGACGCTGGCTACTTCGGTTCCACAGGGGGTAAGACACTCAGCGCTCCGGTGATCGGCTTGGCGAACTAGTTGAGGCCAGGCGCGATTTGAGGGCTCGACTGCGTCGGGGGTGAATCAGTCGGACCCGGTGAGCCATACCCGGCTCTGCGAGCCGAGCGACCCCATCGGCTGATGAGCCCGGTCCTCGGAGGGCCCGATGGCGCGCCCACAGCCGGCGCATGGGCGTTCCCGAGTAAGCGGGTCCGACTGAGGAATCTTAGGCCAAAGGGGCGATTGGACGGCTACTCGGGTTCCACGAGCTCATTGCCGCGCCGGGGATCGAAGGTCAGCGGCCCGGCCCGAGAGGCCGGTACGGCGACCCTGGGTCGCGGGAGCTCAGGATGGAGCTCCGCCGCGGTGACCATGGCGTCATCGGGATCCCACGCCTCGACTTCCTCGGCCACGAAGTCGAAGCGCCCCATTCTCCCCCAGGTGACGATGAATCGGTGGGGGCCGGTCACGCCTGCATCGTAGAGCTACACCCTGCCGGGTTCAGCCAACTATGAACACATGGCCGTCGTACTTGGCGATGGTGTCGTCGAAGCTCGCGTCATGAATCTGTGGTGACGCGGACATGGCATCGGGGTCGGCGGCCCAAAGACGGGTGGACCCAACGACGTCGAAAAAGGTTGACCGTTCCCGAGGGCAGATGTGATTGCTCGCCAGGCATGGGCACAACTTAGTGGAGCAGGCATTTACCCAGGCTCGGATTCGTTTGTCCGCAGGCGTAGGTCCGCCAGCGGAGCTCAGGTCCCTCGTCAACCGCAGGATGAGAATGGTCATATTCAGAGGACCGGCTGTCGGTGAAGCGCTAGGTCTGCTCCAGACGTTCGAAGGCATATGTCCGGGGCCGCCGCCGCTCAGTTCCTCGTCCCGATCATCTACGGGACCTCTCGTTCACGCGGTGGTGGCAGTCAAGGTCATCGGAAAGTGGTCAATCGACCTGATCCCCCCCGTATAGGACAGCGTATGGCCCTCGAGCAACGCGTATTCAGGAATACGACGATGCCACTCGCGAACCGCAATCCGTAGCTCTTGTCGGGCCAAGTGGGAACCCAGGCAACGGTGGACTCCAGCACCAAAGGCCACGTGGCGGTTCGTCGTCCGGTCGAAGCGCACCACGCCGGCGTCGGCTAAATCGGCCTCGTCCGTGTTGACCGAGCCGAGCATGACCATCACATGGTCGCCTTCGTGGACGGGACAGCCGGCCAACTCCAGGTCCGCAAGGGAGACCCGGGGCACGCCCATCACCGGCGTCTCCCATCGGAGCAGCTCCTCGATGGCGGCCGGGATGATGGACGGATCGTCGACGAGTTGCTGGCGCTGCTCGGGATGGGCGACCAGGTATCCGAAAATGCAGTCGAGTGTGGCGGTAACCGTGTCCAATCCGGCGATGAGGAAGAGAAAGCAGATGTCGAGGATCTCCTCACGCGTGAGCTTCTGGCCCTCGACCTCGGCATCGAGGAACCGACTCAGCAGGTCGTCCTCCCGTTCTTGCTCCCGCAGGTCCAGAATGCCGTTGAAGTATTCGTAGATGGAGTCCGCCATCTCCTGTTGGTAGGCGTGCATCTCCTCACTTCCATACGCCCCGCCGACCGCCCGTTCCGGCCGGATGATCCCGTCCTTCATGGCGAGGAAGCGGGGGAGTTCGTCGAACGACAGGCCGAGCAGGTTGAGGAAGACCTGGGAGGGGAAGGGCACAGAGAACTCAGCGGAGAAGTTGACTTCGCTGCGGTCGATGAAGCGATCGATCAGCTCGTTGACCGTCTGGGTGATCGACCCCTCCATCAACGCCATTTGGCGGGGCGCGAAGATAGGGTCAAGAAGTTTGCGGAACTTCTTGTGTTCGGGGGGGTCGATCTGCAGGGGGATGAGGGGACGGGGATTCTTGAGGTCCAGCGCGTCTGCGTTCGACGAGAAGACCTCAGGGTGGCGGAATACCTCGTCGGCCTCCAACTTTCGGGTGATCACGATCCCCACGCCCTCGACAGGCATCACCGGTGTCGAATCCCTGAGCATCTTGTACATCGGCTGCGGGTGGGCGGCCGTTTCGGGATCCATCGCCGCGAACGGACTCTCGTCGGCGACAGGCGGTGTGGTGTCCATTTGCCCTCCAGGGTTCCTGAAACGGAAGCACCAATTTTCGCATATCCACCTTCCCGCGGCGAATCTCTCGGTAGTCACGTTGGGACGACCTGGATCGAGCGGGGGACCCCCCGCAAGTTAAATCACAGCGTCCGCATCCTGTAACGTCGCACGACGGCGGAGGCTCCGGACAGCGGAAGACTGGGAGGGTCGATGACAACAGCTGACAGAACGCCGCAGGCCGCCTCGTCCGATGATCGGCTCCCCAGGGACGTCAAGCAGGTGAGCGTCGTGGTGGTTCTGGGCACCATCATGGCGATCCTGGACACGACCATCGTCGCGGTGGCCCTGGCCACGCTCGCCCGCGACTTCCACACCGACATCACCACCATTCAGTGGGTCACGACGGGATATCTGCTGGCGCTGGCGGTGGTGATCCCCTTGAGCGGTTGGGCCGTACACCGCTTCGGGGCGAAACCGGTGTACATCATCTCGCTAGCGCTGTTCGTCATGGGCTCCGCCCTGTGTGGACTGGCCTGGTCGGCAAGTGTGCTCGTCGCCTTCCGCGTGCTCCAGGGTCTGGGGGGCGGCATGATCATGCCCGTTGGGCAGACAATGATGGCCCGTTCCGCAGGCCCCGACAAGATGAACAAGGTCATGGCCCTGATCGGGGTGCCGACGCTCCTCGGGCCCATCCTCGGGCCCGTCCTCGGTGGGCTGATCGTGTCCAACTTCTCGTGGCGTTGGATCTTCTTCATCAACGTACCGATCGGCATCGTGGCGTTGTTCTTGTCCTTCCGCTTCCTCCCCACCGCCCGCGGGGATCGTTCCCACCGGCTCGACGTGATCGGGTTCCTCCTGCTGGCACCGGGCCTCTCCCTCCTGGTCTACGGCCTTTCTCAGGTCGGCAGTGAGGGTGGGTTCTCGTCCCGGGGCGTCCAGCTCAGCCTGGTGGTCTCGGTCGTACTGATCGTCGGGTTCGTGCTGCGTTCGTTGCGTGCCCCGGAACCGCTGCTCGACCTGCGCCTGTTCAAGAGGTTCAATTTCACGATGGCCTCAGTCTGTATCTTCCTGGTTGGCGCCACCCTCTACGGCACCATGTTCCTGCTGCCGCTCTATTACCAGATCGTGCGTGGTGAGCCGGCGTGGAAGGCCGGGCTGCTCATGGCACCCCAGGGCATCGGTGCGGCACTCGTGATGCGGACGTCGGCCAAGATGGCCGACAGGTACGGCACCCGCAGGACCGTCCCAGCAGGCATGGCGGTCCTTGCCCTCGGCACGCTCGCCTACACCCAGGTCTCGGGTTCGACGAGCTACGCGTTCCTCGCCGTTGCGCTGTTCGTACGGGGTATCGGCCTGGGTTTCGGGATGATGCCTGTGTTCGCGGCCGCCTACCGGGGCCTCTCCCACGAACAGGTACCCCGGGCGAGCACCTCGACCAACATCATCCGTCAGGTCGGCGGGTCGATCGGTGTGGCGGTGTTCGCTGTGGTGCTCCAGCATGCCATCACCGATCGGTTCCCCCTCCACCCCCCGAACCTGGGGTCGATGCCGGCTGGTGCGCTACCCGTCACCATCGCCGACCGGTTGGCCCAGGCGTTCGCCACCTCTTTCTGGTGGTCGTTCGTGGTTTGTGCTCTCGCCGTCGTGCCGGCAGTCTTCCTGCCCGGTCCCCTGGAGGCTGGCCCGGGTGTGCTGCACGAGCTCGAAGACGCCGAGTCGGTCAACCTCGACGAGGTGGCCGAGATCATCCCGGAGTAGATCTCTGCCCGGCGACCGGTGATCTATGCCGAAACGACATCACGGACGAAATCAGACCACACGCCCACCCATTGATCCCAGACTGCCGGAGGATAGTCGTGGCCCATCCCCTCGACTTCCACGTAGCGTGCCCCGGGGATCACCTCGGCCGTGTGTCGTCCGCCGCTCGGATCGATGAGAGTGTCCAGGCTTCCGTGAATTACGAGCACTGGCAGGCTCACCATCTTCAGCTGCTCGTCGCGCGACCCGTCGGCCAGCGCAGCCTTCATCTGCCTGCCGACCCCTGATGGACAGAAGCACCTGTCGAAGGCGATGCCTGCTCGGGTCCGAATGGCGTCGTCGTCGAGCCATTCCGGCTTTGATCCATACACATGTTGTGCCGCCAGGTGACGCTCAATGTTGTCCGCACGAGAAGCCGGAGGTGGAGTAAGCAGGAACTCCAACGCAGCTTGCGAGCTATCGCCGTAGCCCGGCTCTCCCGTGCGCGACATCACCGACGTGACCGAGAGCAGCCGATCGGGGTGATCGATCGCCAGACGTTGGACGATCATTCCCCCCAGGGAACATCCCATCACATGGGCTTTGATGACATTCAGCTCATCTAAGACGGCGACAGCGTCATCGGCCATCTCTGACAATGAGTAGCCACCACCGTCCATCTTTGAAGACAGTCCGACGTCGCGATTGTCGAATCGGGCGACCCGGAAGCCCTCACGGCTGAACTGCCGACACCAGTCGATGGGGTAGTTGATGCACTGTGAACCGAGCCCGTTCACGAGCAGGAGGGCCGGTTGATCGGGATCGCCAAGCGATTCGAAGTAGATCTCGACCTCGCCGTTTCGGGCCGTACCCGGTTGGAAGTTCATGGGCGGGAGCGTAGTGCTGACGATTGTTGCGGTGCCGACTCTGCCAGGCCGGTTGATTCCCGGGCCGGGGGGACGGGCCGGCGGAGCCCTACGATGTGGCCATGCGAGCGCTCATGTACGGGGTGGAGCCGGAGGTCCAGTCCATCGGCGAGACGGGCAACCGCTTGTTGCGGATGCTCGCTCGGACGCCGACGCGGCTCATCGATATCGACGAGCCCGGGTTCCTCCGCCCGGACTGGGTGGTGACCAGGCCGAGACTGGTGGGTATCTGCGGTTCGGAATCCAAGGCGGTGTTCTTGGACTACGCCAGCCTGATCGACCCGGCAAGCGCATCAGGCATGCAGCAGAATCCGATGAAGAATTTTGTTTCCATGCCCCACGTGATGGGCCACGAGGTCATCGCCGACGTGGTTGCCGTCGGC
Source organism: uncultured Acidimicrobiales bacterium (assembly GCA_963725395.1). Taxonomy (GTDB): domain Bacteria; phylum Actinomycetota; class Acidimicrobiia; order Acidimicrobiales; family RAAP-2; genus Bog-756. The sequence goes on from CAVRYH010000013.1 coordinate 27,357, forward strand.
CCCGAGGCGGAGGGGCTCGAGCCGGGGGACCGGGTCGCCCTCAATCCGTGGCTCACGTGCGTGACCCGAGGAGTGTCGCCCGTCTGCCCGGCGTGCGAAGCTGGTGACCTGAGTCAGTGCCACTCGTTCGCGAAGGGTTCGTTCGCGCCGGGCATCCACATCGGCATGTGCACCGACGTCAGTGGAGGATTCGCCGACCTCATGCCGGCGCACGACTCGATGCTCTTCAAGGTGCCGGACACCCTGAGTGACGAGCAGGTCGTCGTCGCCGACCCATTCGCGGTGTCACTCCATGGTGTCACCCGCCATCCGCCGCACCCGGGCAGCAAGGTGCTCGTCTACGGCGCCGGCACGCTCGGCCAGTGCGCCGTCGCCATCCTGCAGGCGTTGCACCCGACGGTCGAGGTGATGGTGGTCGCCCGGTTCGATGCGCAACGCCAGCTGGCCGAGACCTTCGGCGCATCGACCGTACGCCACGAGCCGCGACTTGAGCTCATCGAACGGGTCGCGGACTGGTCGGGCGGCGTGCTGCAGCCGGCTGACGGGCTCCCCATGGCGTTTCCGGGCGGCATCGACGTGGTCTACGACACCATCGGGGCAGCCGAGACGTTGGAGGTCGGCTGCCGCGTGTTGCGTGCCCGCGGGACCCTCGTGAAGTTGGGCATGCACGGAGCCGCCAAGTGGGACGACACACCGGTTTACTCGAAGGAGATAATCTACACGGGTTCCAATGCCTTCGGGATAGAGGAGGTCGAGGGCGTGCGTCAGCACGGCATCGCCCACTTTCTGGACATGGTCGGATCCGGCCGGATCGACCTGACCCCGATGCTCACCCACACGTTCCGCCTTGAGGAGTGGCGTGACGCCTTCACGGTGCTGGCCGACCAGGAGACGTCAGGGGCCATCAAGGTTGCGATCGACAGCCGTTAGACACCCCATGGTTGCGGGCCGCGGACGCCGGGCCGATCTTCGGGAATCAACCGTTCGGTCGGAAGACCACCTTCACCGCGTGGCTGATGTTCTTGTCGAGCCCGGCCTGGACTGCCTCCCGGTACCCCTCGAGGGGAAACTCGTGTGTGATCAGCATCTCGGGCGGGAACGCCCGGCGTGCCAGCACCGCGAGGGCGGCATCGATCGAGTGGTCGAGGCCCTCGGGTGCGCGACCGATGACCGACGAAGGGTTCGACCCATGGTCGATGGAACCGACCACCACGAGCTGTTTGTACCAGATCGGGGTCATGTCGACCGAGGCGATTCCCACCGCACCTAGGGTGAGCACGGTTCCCCGATGATCAGCGGCCCGCAGCGCGTCGGTCACTGCGTCCGGGCCGCCGGCAGCCTCGATGACGTAGGCGAAGCCCCCCATGAGCATCCGGTCGTCACCGTCGCCGACGGCCTGTCCCCCGGTCAAGGCAGCCAGCTCCTCGAACGCCGCAGCGCCCGAGCCCATCACGACGTTGGTGGCCCCACAGGCGCGTGCAGCTTCAGCCTGATGGGGGTACCGCAATAGAACCGTCACCGGGTTGTCCGGGAAGTACGCCCGAGCAGCCAGGAGGGCGGTGAGGCCGATGATGCCGCCCCCGACGATGAGGATCGGGGCTCCCTCGTCCGGCGGCCGGTGAGCGAGGCCGTGCATAGCGATCGATATCGGCTCATGGAGGCCGGCCACCTTCTCGGGCACACCGTCGGGGATCGGATGAAGCATGGACCGATGCCCCAGTGCCTGTTCGGCCCATCCCGCCCCGAGCCCCCGCGTGTACCCGAGGGCCCGCCCCCCGGTCATCGTGTGACTGTCGAAGCGGAGACAGCTCGACGCCCATCCCCTGGCACAGTTGGCACACGGTGGATCGATGCCCCGCGGCAGACAGGGGATGATCGGGTCGATCGCCACCCGCGTGCCGACGCTGAAAGGGCAGTCCTCGCCGGTTTCGATAATCGTCCCCGCGATCTCGTGGCCCAGTTCGAAGGGAAAGTCGGCGATCCCCCGCAGGGTCGGTGAGCCATCCACGACCGGGGCGAACAGATGGAGGTCGCTGCCACAGATGCCCCCGACGCCGACCGCCACCCGGGCCCATTCGCCGGTGGGAAATGCGGGTTCGTCCACGTCCACCAACGACGCGGGAAAATTGGGATCAGCGAAGTCGTAGCGAATGGCCTTCATCACCTGGATTCTGTCGCATGGCGCGCCCAGTTTCAGCCGCCGATAATGCCGGCTTGTCTGTCCTCTACCGCTTGATCTCGACGAGGAGTACCCACGCGTTGATCGACGCCGATACGAATGCAAGCAGGACTCCAGCGAGTACCCAGTAGAAGCCCCCTCCCGCGCCTGAGGCCAAGCTCACACCTCCCACAATCAAGGCGATGCTCGGGAGCAATAAAGTGGCCAGATGTTCCATCTGCCAAGACGTTGGTTCATCGGGCGTCTGCTTTCCGTGGGACACCCAAATGGCCTGTACTGACACGATGGCGCCAGCGGCAGCGATCTCGACACCGAGGACACGATCACCTTGGCCCGGTGCTAGTGCGAACCCAGAAACGACTAGACCACTTACCAAGATCCCGAGGGTTCCAGCCGCTCTGCCTGGTAGGCGAGGGAATTTCAGGATCTGGTCGAGGTTTATCGAGATCGCAACGAATAGCAGTCCGGTCAGAGCTGCTGCCGCTCCGATGGTGCCGATGAAGAAGTCGTGCCAAGCCAAGGCGTTGTAGGAAGCCACGGACAAGTGTGCCATCTCTCGAGGGCGATCGGAGGTTGCCAAACGCCTCGGAGTGTCGTCGAGGTGCCGCTCGAAACCCACCAACACTCCGAGGAGGGCCTCGCCACTCCCTACCAGCCGTTGTGCTCTGCGCCACTACACCGATGTCCCAGCAGCTCTTGCCGGATACCGATCGGGCAGAACAGCTGGCGGGGGAGGCCCTGCAGATCGGGTGGACCCGACGACGTATGTGAAGAGGATCGCTAGATTCTCGCCGGTCACCGGAGATCCTCGCCTCGGCCACCCTGGCCAACGACCGTGGCCTCTTCAGCTCCAAGCGTGCCGCTGCCGTCGAGGGCCCGGTGAGCCACTACCTCGGGGACCTCGCCACCGTTCTCGGGCGCTTCGACGAGGCGGATGCCTACTTCGCGAAGGCCGCGACGGTGAACGACCGGATGGCAGCCAGATTCTTCGCCGCCAGAACAGACCTCAAGTGGGGGGAGTTGCTGGTCGAACGCAGGGCTCCGGGCGACACCGAGAAGGCTCGGCAGCTTCTCTCGATGGCGCATAGCTTGGCTGCGACCCAAGGGTACGGGACCGTGGAGCGGCGCGCTATGGCTGGCGTCCAAGACTTGGACTCCCGACTCCGCCCCCTGTTCTGATCCGATCTTCATTGTCGTCGCTGATGGTGCTGCATTTGGGCAGTAGATGTTCATATTGGACGCACGACCCGATCGGTCGGCGGGGCACTCTAGTGGCTCGCGCCACTTCGGGGTTGTTGGCCGTCTGTCGTTCTCGCCGTTGGCATTCGGGCAGGTGCCGCCCGAATGAAGTAGTTGCCCGGAGCGGCGCCTTCCCGGAAAGTAGGGTCTCAAGAACTTGGGCAAGACGCGAACGCGTGGCCGGACGACGGCGATGCGCCGGCAGCGGTCGTGGTGCTCGGTCGAAGGGGTGCCGATGAGCGATGCCACACGGGGTTTGGAGCGGCGGAAGGACTCGGAGTACGCGCCCAGCCGACCTCGCGCAACCAGATCGCGGCCAGCATGGCATGGCAGCCGATGGGTCTGGATGGTTGCAGGCGTAGGGGTGCTCCTTTCCGCCTGCGCCGCTACCGGCCCGACCGTCGACGCCCGCCGAAGCCCGCTGGCGTCGCCTTCCCATCCGACCTCCCGCACCAGCGCGTCGTCCGAGACCACATTGACGACGGAGCCGACTCGATCCGCTGTTGGGGCCAGTTGGTCGCTCGTGACGGAGCCCACTCAAGGGATGGGACCCATCTACTCACTGATGTCGAGCGCTCAGCACACCCTGGACATGACCATGTACGAACTCTCCGATCCCCAGGCAGTTGAGATCCTGGAGGCCGACGCCCACCGGGGGGTGATCGTGCGGGTGTTGCTTGATAGCGACTACGAGAGCTCCTACAACCGACCTGCCTTCACCTCGCTCAGCTCCAACGGGGTGCAGGTCCGCTGGGCCCCCGCTGGGACGATATTCCATCAGAAGACGATCACCGTCGACGATCGGACCTCGGTCATCATGACCCTCAACCTGACGAGCGCCCACTACCCGACGTCCCGCGATTTCGCCGTGATCACGACCGACGGACAGGATGTGGCCGCCATCGAGCAGGTCTTCAATGAGGACTGGAGCGGGTCCGGTCCGCCAGCAGCGGGCCCGGTCGGCCTCGACCTCGTCTGGTCCCCAGGCGGCCAGGGTCCAATCGTGTCGCTCATCGACTCTGCCCGGAGCTCCTTGGTCGTCGAGAACGAGGAAATGGACGACTCCGCCGTGATAGGCGCACTGGAGGCGGCGGCGCAGCGAGGGGTGAGCGTGGAGGTGGTCATGACCTACTCGCCATCGTGGGTCGGCGCCTTCGGTCAGCTGGTCGACGCCGGCGTGAAGGTGAGCACCTACCCGAGTGACGGTTCACTCTACATCCACGCCAAGGTAGTTGTGGCGGACGGAGCGTCCTTGTTTCTCGGCAGCCAGAACTTCTCGATATCGAGCCTCGACTACAACCGGGAGCTTGGCATCATCACCAGCGATCCCGCGCTCGCCGGAGCAGTCTCTCAGACGGTCAGCGCAGACTTCGCCGGAGCAACCCCGTTCCATGCCCCGGCGACCACGACCACCACTGCCAGCCCGCCGACGACGAGCGGAGGACCGTCATGCAGCGCCACCGCTGCATCCGCCAACGACGGATACCCCGAGGATTACGACGTCCAGGTCACCTCCAATCAGCCGGACAAAGAGGCGACGGCGTCAGACGCCAACGACACTTGGAGCGAGTACACGAACGGGTCCGGGTCGGCGGTGATCCTCCTGTACCACACGAGCGTGGGCGAGGTGATCACGGTGACCGTCGGCGGCGCCCAATGCTCGACCAACGCATAGGTCCTCGGGTTCATCCGACCCGACCAGGTTCCTCCCAAGGCATTCTCCTCCCGGTAGCATTCCGGTGAGTGGTTTCCCCGCCCCACAGGCTGAGGATTCTGCCCGACGGCCTCAGCCAGTAGGACTGAGAACGATCCTCAGCGGCTGCCGAACACGGTTCCGGGGGGTCCCGTTGCTGTGTGGAGTCATTCAGTACAGCGGACAGTCCTACGCCCCGCTCCCATCGTGTAATCGCGACAACATCTCGGGCCAGGGGTCGGCGCGCAGGTCTACTCGAATGCAGCCGGCCCCCCGGTGACCTCCCGGGAACGATCATTGTCCGGAACAGCCACTACCTCACCACCAACACCACCGCCCAAACCGACAACAGCCCTCTCGGCTCCGGCTACTACAGCATCTCCCCGCCGACCAACTCCTAGGTGGTCGGGACAACGCAGGGGGCGATCCCAGGGGAGGTACGGGCCCGAGTCCCACCGCGAGGGATGCCGGTGTCTCAGCCAACACGGCTAGGGACGTGCCACGCGTAGAACCCCTCAGCTTTATGAGCTGAGGTACGGGCCCTCGTCGTCAGCTGTACCGGCCTGGGACACCTCGCGCATCGGCGGATGCCTCAAGTTGGGGTGCTGCGGCGTCGATGGCGCGGGGTTGGAGATGACACCGGCGGCGTCAGCTGAGGTGGACTCTCCGGCGCGAGAGGAGGGCCCGATGGCCTTCGAGCTGGATCTGGTGCGCACGGCGGCCGGCACGAGCCACCCAAATGCGATCCGAGCCGCAACGAGGAAGCACCCTTGAGCACCGCCGTCCACCCCACGACCGAGGTCGCGGTGCCGTTCCCGGCGCCCACCGTCAAGCAGGTCTCCAAGCTGGTGGTCCCGTTCCTCGGCCTCCTCGGCGCCGTGCAGGGCTCATGCCCGAACATCGCCTCGACGGCGCTGGTTGGTGCCAGCCGGTCGCTCCACATGGCCGGGAGCACCCAGGCCCTGGCGGCCAGCGTCCAGACCCTGGCCATCGCCGCCACCGTGATCTCGACGGGCCTCCTCGCCGATCGCCTGGGTCGGCGCAATGTCTTGATGGTGGCCCTGATCGTCGGGGCGATCGGCAACCTGGCGGTGGTGGCCGCACCGGCGCCGGTCTTCTACATGCTGGGAATGGCGATCACTGGCATCGGGCTCGGCGCCGTCTACTGCGCCGCGTTCGGCTACATGGACGCGGTCGTGCCCAAGGAACGGATGGCGGGCGCCATGGGCGTGTTCACGGCCGTGGTCATGGCGGGCACCGTGGTGCTCACGTTCATCGGTGGCAATCTGGCGAGCGCCCACTGGCGGATGGCATTCCTGCTGATCCCGGCCGTGTGTTTGGTATGCCTGGCCGTCACCCCGGTGCTCCTGCCCCGGGTCGACCGGATCACGGGCAACAAATTGGACCTGCCGGGCCAGGCCTTCCTCATGGTCGGCGTCATCCTCGTCCTCTACTCGGCCAGCCAGTTCGCCCACAGCCTGACCAGCCCCAAGACCCTCGTGCCGCTGGTGCTCGGCGCCCTGCTGCTCGGGGCGTTCTTCGTCTGGGAGTCCCGGTACGAGGGCCACTTCTATCCGGTGGGGATCTTCCGCTCGCCCGTCTTCCTGGCCGCCCTGTGTGCCGGGTTCATTTACACTTTCGGCACCGCCGTGGCGTTCCTGCAGGTGACCAACTTGTGGCAGTACGTAAACGGGCTGGCGACCGCCAAGGTCGCCGTCTGGCAGTTGCCGCTGCTGGTCGCCGGCATCGTGGCTGGCCTTGTGACCGGCCGGCTCATGACCAAGGGGCTGACCAGCCGGACCGCCATCCTGGTTGGCGGCATCGTCTCCACCGCGGGGTTCGTACTGCTGGCGACAGCCCACGGCTCCACCAGTCTCGTGGGCTTCCTTCCCGGCCTGGTCCTGACCGGTGCGGGCGTGGTCATCGCCGCTGTGCCGTTCGGCAGCCTCATCCTGGCCGAGGCACCCGCCCGGTACCTTGGCCCGGTATCGAGCTCGCGTACCACGTTCGGTCAGTTCTTCTACACGATCGGCTTCTCGATCTCGGCCGTCGTGATCGACCGGCTCACCGTTGGGGGTGTCGTCCACCGGATGGAGAACGCCGGCGTGCCGGCCAACCAGCTCTCGACCGGCCTCGACGCTGTCAACGTGTACGCGTCGAAGGGAACGGCGCCGGCCACCTCGGCGGGCAAGGATGCCCTCAAGGACGCCGTCGTCTCGTACGGGCACGCCTTCAGCACCATGTTCTTCATCGCGGGCGGCCTGACCCTCGTCGTCGGGATCGTCGCTTTCGTGCTGCTGTCCGGGATCGAGGGCTCTTCGCACCTCGACGCTGGGCCCGAGTCGGCCGACGTCGCCACGGCGAGCTGACGCGCACGCCACCAAGATCGAACCAGGGAAACCGGGGTCAGCGCCCTCGGGCCCGCGAGCAATGAATGCAGGGAGAGACACATGTGCATGACATTCAAACTTCCAGTCGCCAAGGACGGCAGCGTCGTTGCGGCGCGGAGCATGGAGTTCCCGATGGGTATGCCGACCCAGCTGGCGGTCCTGCCTGCCGATCATGCCGGGACCGGCTCGGTCGGTGACGGCGGGCATCCGAAGACGTGGAGGGCTACCCATGGGGTCGTCGGCATGGGGGTCTTCGGCCACGCGGACTGGCTAGTCGACGGCATCAACACGGCAGGCGTTAGTGTCCACCTGCTTTACATGCCGGGCGGCTACTGCTCGTTCCGGAAACCCAAGTGCGACGGCTCCGATCTCTCCCAGCTCGACTTAGCGGCCTACCTGCTCGGCACGTCCGGAAGCATCGACGAAGTGAAGGCGGCTGTGGCCGGCATCAACGTCATCGGGCGGGACCCCGGCATGGGCTTCGAGCCACCGGTCCACTGCATCGTCCACGACACCACGGGCTCGATTGCCATCGAGTTCCACGCACACGGAACACGGGTCGTGGACAATCCTGTCGGCATCGCCACCAACGCGCCCTACCTCGATTGGCACTTGACCAACCTCGGCAACTACCTGGGTGTCTCCGCGGAGAACCCGTCGGACGAAGTGGTCGGGGGGCTCACTTTGTCCGCACCCGGGCAGGGGGAAGGTTTGCGCGGCATTCCGGCCGACTACACCCCGTCGGCACGGTTCGTGCGTCTCTTCAGCGTCCTCCGACTCGTCGATCAGGCGGCCGACACACACGAGGCCGAACTTCTGGCGCTGCATGTGTGCAACGCCTTCGACATCCCCGCGGGCGCGGTCAAGGAGGTCATGGGCAAGGACCTCGTGCCTGAGGTCACCGTCTGGGACACCGTCTTGAACCTGGGCACCCCCCGCTACGCCTACCGGATGATCGGCAATCCCGAGACCTACGTGGTCGACCTGGCCTCGGTGGACTTCTCCGCGGCGCCCCGCCTGACGGACCTGCAGTGGACGGGCGACTTCACGCCTGTCTCCGTATGAAACGGACCGGGGCCGAGCGGTACAGCCGAGCCGCCGACGGAGCTCAGAACGAAGACCCAGGTCGGCAGCCGACATCCGGCGTTCAGCTCGATCAGCTGAGGCCGATCGACAAGTCCTTAGCCTTCAGAGGCTCGTCCGCCAGGTCACCGCACTCTCGCCGAAGGTCTGGACGACCGATCCGGTCACGGCATCCAGCTCGGTAATCATACGGTGCAGCCGTGACGCATCTTCCCGTGCCAGTTTGAACAGACGGATTCGCGAGAGAGCGCCGTGCTCTCTGATCTCGGTGGATCTGCGCCTTTCGTTCAAGGGGCCGTCGCTGTCTCCTTGATCCGAGATGATCGCTGCCAAACTCGACATACCCGCGGTCTCCGTCGGTCCGAGCAGACTGGGGACCTCGTAGGCTTCCTTGCCGGCTTTTGGGGATTCGATGGCCCCGCCTCCGCGCAGATCACGAGGGACCTGCTCGGATGGCAGCCGACGCATCCGGGACTGATCGCCGACCTACATGAAGGCCATTGCTTCGTCTCAAGGGCTCACGGCTGGCGGACTGCCCACTCGGACGCCCCGATTCCACCAGGCTGGCCTGGTCGCAGCTTGACCGACAATCCAGGAAAAGTGGTGCTTCGCCGAATGACGCAAGAGCGGCAAAGCGGCGAAGCCCAGGAGCACCCACCGCCGGTCACGAGAAGGCACCTCGCGGGAAATCGAGAGAGCAGAGGCTATCGCCCAACCATAAAGGAGCGTGTTGTAAGTAGGAAGGGTAGAGACGTCGAGGCCCTCCGCCTCGGTCAGGATCGGGATGCCCAGGGCGCTTCGTCGCCATGGCCAGATTAGGAAGTGCACGACCGCACCTCCGAGCGCTGTACCAGACCACACGGCAAGGAGCCTGTCCCACCGGCTGCCACCCCTCGCGGCCAGTGCGATCCAGGTGGGGATCTGCGTTGCCCAGAGGGCACTGGCTCCCACCAGACCGAGTTCCGGCTGCCCGACGATCCCGATGCCGCTAGCCAGTTCGAAGCCATGATGTGCGCCGGTCATGATGGCGGCAAGCATCGTCCACGGTCGCCGGAGCATACGGCCGCGGCGTTTTGCTTCCATGGGCACCATTTGACACGCGTCGCATGGATGTCGCCAGGCGGGTAGCCGTCGGATCAGTGGGCGACTCGGATTTGGATCCGCACATGAGTCCCGGGCAACGAATCGGGGGGTATCCACAACTGGCTCGTGCCGGGGAGGTCGACGCGGGTGCTGTCCGACGCTGACCACCGGGTCCTATCGGTGTCATCGACTGGCCGACCACCCACCAGCCCGACTCCGGCGGGATCGGCGCCGAACGCCCGGACGGCGGCTATCGCCGACCGAAGGCGTGGAACTCCCCTGTCCCCTGGTGGTCAAATGCGGCCGGCGGTTCATCCCACTTGAGCCCGCAGTCGTCGCAGCGATGCGGGGGCGGGTGACCCGGGGGAAGGGCGCACTCACATTCGTCGAGCTTCCGGGCCATCGCGGCCCCGCAGCCAGTCATACTGAGATTCAACACCCGATCGCTCGAAAGTCAACGCGTGTCCCGAGTTGTTCACGCGGCGTTTATCTGCGACTCCCGGCAGTCGCTTGTCGTCATCTCTCTAGGGTCATGGTCGGTCGGGCATCTCATCGGCGAGGGTGTGAGTCCCGGACCCACGGGATGTGGCGGGGTCCCACACTGTGATCTCTGTCCCATTGATCGCAACGGGCTGGGCTCGGCCGGATTCGGCGGTCTCGTCGACGACCTTGACGGCATCTGCCCACATGGGACAGTAGTCGTCCCATAGGACAATTCCATCGGGTGTGAGTATCCGGAGAACGGAACGCGGTGTCAGCCTTGACACAGTCGTAGATGTGGCCTGCATCGATGATCACCATTCCCGCCTTGCCGAACCAGGGTGAGAAATCGAAGACCCGGCTGCTCCCATAGAGTTGCTCGATCTGTGCTGCCCTGTGGAGTACCACAACAGAGATAACCGGATCCCGGTGACTCACCCGTCGAGCGAGCAGTGACTTCCGATCGATCGTCCGGGAGGTCGATAGTGATGACCTGCGAATCAGGTAGAAGAGTCGCCAGCCGTAGAGTGGTCGCCCCGTCAAGGGTTCCGAATTCGAACACGATCCGCGGTCTACGCATCAGGGCCGGTGCCGATAGCGGTGGTCGCCGAAGGTCGGCGGAGTAGAGCGGCGGCGGGGATGATTCCGGCGAATGCAATCGCGGCGATCAACCACCAGGCCTGCCGGAAAACGGTGAGCGACGGAACGTGACTGCCGCTGGTTCCCAGGACCGCGACCAGGAGGGCGACACCGAGGGCGATTCCGATCTGGCGGACCATATTGATGACCGCCGAGCCGGTGGCGAACGACGTTGGAGGAAGCGAGGCAGATGCTGTCGCCATCATGGTGGGAAGCGTGAGGCCGACACCGACTCCCGTGAGAATCATTCCACCAAGCACTCCGGATACGTAATTCGGCTCTGTCGTTATGGCAATGGCCCACCACGCAACTCCCGCGCCGAATGCCGCACTGCCGAGTCCGATGACCACGGCCGGTCCCCAGCGGGCGATGAGCCTGCCGGCGATCAGGAAGGAGAACAGCGGAACCATCAGCGGCCCGGGGGCAATGGCGAGACCGGACCGCAGGGCCGACCACCCCCAGGCGCCCTGCTCCCAGAGCACGATGGACAGAAGCATCGCTCCGAAGGATGCCGAGAAGACGACCGCAACGAGTGACGACCCGGTGAAGGAGGAGGAGCGGAACAGCGAAGGATGGATCAATGGCGTGCGGCTGGTGCGGCAGTGCACGACGAACAGGGCGGTCAGAAGGACTCCGCCGAAGAGCGCCGCAACGATGCTCGCGGATCCCCAGCCCCAGTCGCCGCCCTTCACCAAGCCAAATGTGAGTACAGCCACCCCGGCCGTGATCAGGACGACACCAAGCGGATCCGGCCGCTCGACCGCCTGACCCGGGAGATGCGGGAGCCGACGCCAGCCGACCACGAGGGCGATGATGCCGACCGGTACGTTGACGAGGAACACGAGCCGCCAGTCGACAGCGACGAGCAAGCCCCCGACCACCGGTCCGAGTGCAGCCGAGAGACCGCCGACCGCTGTCCATGCCCGGACGGCACCGTGGCGTCGCTCAGGCTCGTAGGAGGCCAGCACCAGTCCGAGGGACGTCGGCGTCAGCAGCGCCGCGCCGGCCGCCTGGACGAGCCGGAAGGCGACCAGCATTCCCACGCTGGTCGATGCCGCGCACGCCGCCGACGCCACCGTGAAGATCGCCACGCCGAGCAGGAAGCCCCGATCTCTCCGGTAGCGGTCGGCAAGGCGGCCGAAGAAGACCAGCAGCGACGCGTAGACGATTGCATAGCCGTTGAGCACCCACGACAATTCGCTCAGGTTCGATGCGTGGAGGTCTCGTGCGATCTGCGGCAGGGCCACGTTGACGATGAAGAGGTCCAGGCTGGCCAGGACAACCCCCGCGCAGACGATGACGAGCACCTGGCGGGGCGTGGTTCCGGTCCTGGACGTCGCTACCGGACTCGGCCCGTTGTGCTTGGTGAGCTGGGTCATCGTGCGGCGACTCGCTCGCCGATGAGGACCCCGGCGTGTTGTGCGGGTCCGGACCCCGGCACGAGTGCCAACTGCCGCGCCTGGGCGACCAGCCAGTCGGACGAGTCCCAGACCTCGACGTCGATCTCGAGGAACCCACCCGAGATAAACCGGGTGGTAGCTGTACCCCTCACCCAGCCGGGCGCCGGGCGCCTCCGAACATGGACGGTGAGCTCGATCGTCGGGGTCCAGCCGATTGGGAATTCCGCATTGAAGATGGTGGGTGGCATCGCATCGACCAGGCAGAGGAGGACGACGGGGTCGATCATTTCGCCATCGGGAAGGCGGAGCCACGCTCGGATCCCGGCCCGCCCGCTCGGCTGGCCGACCAGGAACGTCGCATCGTCAGGATGGATCCGGGTCTCGACGTGTGCGGCGAACGGGGGCGGGAAGGTCTCGGTCGCCTGAATCGGCACGCAATCCTCCGGGGGAGGCAACGTCGGGGGCCCGCCGTCGGCCAGCAGGACCTCGGTGCGGTGGTCCAGTTCCCCGTAGGTACCGAGCACGGTGAGGATCGGGCGGTCCGACCCGACCAGAGTGGCCCGAGCCGTCGTGAAGCGCCGTCCCTGCTTGACGATCTCGGTGGAGATGTCGACCGGACCCGGACCGGCGGGCGAGAGGTAGTGCGCAGTGATGGTCAGGGGGTCCGGTCGCTCGGTCGCCGCACAGAGGGCGCGGCCGGCGACGGCCAGGAGCAGGCCACCGTTGACATTGCCGGCGATGTCCCAGCCTCTAGGGATGTCCGCTTTCCAGCGGCACGATCCCAGCGGCCCGATCCCGGTGGCCGAGGCGAACGCTCCCGTGGTGCCCACCCGACCGCCTGGCGTAGTCAGTTTCGTCATGGAACGCAGGCTAGTGGATTGCATTCTATGATGCAACCCACTAGCCTGCACCCATGGAACGGAAGAGCCTCGCTGACTTGCACTGCTCCGTGGCCCAATGCCTCGAGGTCGTCGGTGAGTGGTGGTCGATGCTGATCCTGCGTGACGTATTCCTCGGCGTCACCCGCTTCGATGACATCCAAGAGCGGCTCGGGATCTCGCGGAACATCCTGAGCCGGCGCCTCAGTTCCCTGGTCGATACGGGCGTGCTGAAGAAGGTCCTCTACAGCGAGCACCCGCCTCGCTTCGAGTACAGGCTGACCAAGAAGGGCCTCGACCTGTGGCCGGTGCTCACTGCCATGCGTCAGTGGGGGGATCAGCACGCTGCACCGGACGGGCCGCCCCTCGTGATCATGCACAAAGAGTGCGGCAACGTTGCCGAAGCCGTGATGGTCTGCTCAGCCTGCGGGGATCCGTTGCAAGCCCGCGACGTGGTCGCCGTGCCCGGGCCTGGCGAAGTAGAACAGACAGTTGTGGGCGGGGCTAACTGGTGAGAGGGACGGGGTCCTCGAACTGACGGGCTCCGAAGACGAAAGGGTCGGGGCCTGCGATCACTGAGCGATCCGGACGGGCCGAGGGGATGGCGGTCGTGGCCGAACGGGTCGTCCGTCGCCGGTTGACGGTGGGGGGCGTGGTCCAGGGAGTCGGGTTCCGACCCTTCGTCCACCGGATCGCCACCGGCCTGGGCCTGATCGGCTGGGTCGGGAACGACTCGTCGGGTGTCCGGATCGAGATCGAGGGGCCCGTCTCGGCGGTGGATTGCTTCCACGATCGGTTGGTCGGGGAGGCGCCCGTGCTGGCGGTGATCGAACGGGTGGAATCCACGGACACCGAGCCGGCCGGCCGGGCCGACGAGGAGTTCGTGATCGTGGCGTCGCAGGCCGGTGTCGGGTCAGGGACGCTGATTCCTCCTGACGTGGGCGTGTGCGACGCATGCATGGTCGAGGTGCGCGACCCCTCCGACCGTCGCTACCGTTACCCGTTCGCCAACTGCACGGATTGCGGGCCGCGGTTCACCATCATCCGCGCCCTGCCCTACGACCGAACGTCGACCACCATGGCCGGGTTCCCGCTGTGCGACGCCTGCACCGCCGAGTATCACGATCCCACCGACCGTCGCTTCCACGCCCAGCCGGTGGCGTGCCCGGCCTGCGGGCCGGCCATCTCGATCCGGCGGGGGGCCGTCCTCGTGAGTGGTACTGACGCAGTCTTCGCCGCTTTGCACCGTGCCCTCGCCGCGTGTGACGTCGTCGCCATCAAGGGGATCGGTGGGTATCACCTGGCGTGCGACGCCACGACCGCCGGTCCCGTCGACCGGCTGCGCCAGCGAAAGGGACGGGGCGACAAGCCGTTTGCCGTCATGGTCCCCGACGTTGCCGCGGCCCGGAGGATCGCCGAGGTCGGTCCGGCCGAGGAGGAGGCCCTCGTCTCGCCCGCACGACCGATCGTGCTCTGCCGGCGTCGGCCCGGTGCCTCGTTGTCCGACCGGGTGGCGCCGGGGAACCCGCTGGTCGGCGTCATGCTGCCGTACAGCCCACTTCACCATCTCCTCTTCGAGCGGGTTCCGGGCGGCGAGGCTGGGCCTCCGACGGTGGTCGTCCTCACCTCGGCCAATGTCGCCGACGAACGGATCTGCTTCGACGACGCCGAGGCGACTGAGCGTCTGGTGGGTCTGGCCGACGCCATCTGCGCCCACGACCGTCCGATCGCCTTCCCGTGCGACGATTCGGTGGTGCGTATCGCCGACGGACGTGCCGTCCCGGTGAGGCGGTCGCGAGGATTCGCCCCCCTGCCGATCCGGCTCCCGGTCGATCTCGTCCCGACGGTGGCCTTCGGGGGCGAGCTCAAAGTGGCGGTCTGCGTGGCATCTGGATCCCGCGCCTGGATGAGCCAGCACATCGGCGACCTCGGGAGCCTCGAAACGGAGCGAGCCGTGGAGGATGTGGTGGCCGGGTTCTGCAAGATGTACGGCGTGACACCCGAGGTCCACGCCGTCGACCGGCACCCGGGCTACCGGACGCACCAGCTGTCACAGGAGCGCGGCCTCATCGGTCGGGTCGAGGTGCAGCACCATCACGCGCACATTGCGTCGGTCATGGTAGAGCACGGGCTCGATGGTTCGTCGCCCGTCATCGGCATGGCCTTCGACGGTACGGGCTTCGGGACCGGTCCCGACGATACGCCCGAGATCTGGGGCGGTGAGGTCCTGGTCGCCGACTACGCCGGCTTCGAGCGGGTCGGCCACCTCCGGGCGCTGCCCCTCCCCGGAGGTGACGGCGCGGTGCGCAACCCGTGCCGCATCGCGCTCGCCTACCTGGCGGCTCTCCGGATCCCCACCGCCGGTGTCTCGCCCCCGGAACTGGCGTGCGACACCACTGAGCGCCAGGTGGTGGCCCGGATGGTCGAAGGCGGTACGGGCTGCACGCCGACGACCAGCATGGGCCGCCTGTTCGATGCCGCGGCCTCGCTCCTCGGCATCCGCCACAGGATCTCCTACGAAGCGCAGGCCGCCATCGAACTCGAGGCTGCGGCCTACGCGGGCCGCCCGGTGCGTGCGCTGGCCTTCGGGCTGTCGCCGGACGGCGTCCTCGATCCCGGCCCGGTCCTCGGCGGCCTCGTGGAGGGCCTGGCCGCCGGCGACCGGGTGGAGGACCTGGCGTGCTCGTTCCACCAGGCCGTGGCCGGGGCCGTCCTCGCTTCGGCCCGCCGCGTCGTGGCGTCAGTCGGTCCCCTCCCTGTGGCCCTGAGCGGGGGGGTCTTCCAAAACTCCCTCCTCAGCGGGTTGGTGCGCCGGTCGCTCGAAGCCGAGGGCTTCGTCGTGCTCGCCCACCGTTCGGTCCCCCCCAACGACGGTGGCCTGGCTCTGGGCCAGGCGGTCGTCGCTGGCTACCGTAGGAGCTGACCATGTGTCTAGGAATCCCCGGAAAGGTGCGTGAGGTCTACGAGACCCGCGGCACCAGGATGGCCGTCGTCGACTTCGGCGGCGTCACCAAGACCGTCTGCCTCGCCTATGTCCCCGACGTGGGGCTTGGGGACTACACGATCGTCCATGCCGGCTTCGCCATCACCCGTCTCGACGAGGAGTCGGCCCTCGAGACGCTGCGGATGTTCGCCGAGCTCGGCATGCTCGAGGGTGAGCTCGGCCTCGACGAGGCGGTGCCGTGAAGTACCTCGACGAGTTCCAGGACCCGCTGCTGGCCCGCCGGCTCTTCGCCGAGATCGAGTCGGCCATCACGCGGCCCTGGTCGCTGATGGAGGTCTGTGGAGGTCAGACCCATTCGATCATCCGCAACGGGATCGACCAACTGCTCCCCGGCCAGGTCGAGCTCATCCACGGGCCGGGGTGCCCGGTGTGCGTCACCCCGCTGGCGATGATCGAGCGCGCGCTCGAGATCGCCGCCCGGCCCGACGTGGTGTTCTGCTCGTTCGGCGACATGCTCCGGGTGCCCGGTCGCGACCGGGACCTCTCGGCCGTGAAGGCCACCGGCGGCGATGTCCGCATCGTCTATTCGCCTCTCGACGCCGTGGAGATCGCTGAGGCCGAGCCCGATCGCCAGATCGTCTTCTTCGGCGTGGGATTCGAGACCACCGCGCCGGCCAACGCCATGGCGGTCCTGCAGGCCCGCGACCGCGGGCTCACCAACTTCTCGATGCTGGTGAGCCACGTCCTCGTGCCGCCGGCCATCGAGGCGATCCTGACGTCGCCCTTGTCCCGTGTCGATGGGTTCCTGGCCGCCGGGCACGTGTGCTCGGTTATGGGCACGTGGCAGTACGAGCCGCTGGCCGAGCGGAACCGCGTGCCCATCGTGGTCACCGGATTCGAGCCGCTCGACGTGCTGGACGGCATCCGTCGCTGCGTGGTGCAGCTGGAGGAGGGCCGGGGCGAGCTCGAGAACGCGTACCCACGGGCCGTGCGTCCGGAGGGGAACCGTGTCGCCCAGGAGGTCCTGTCCGAGGTGTTCGAGGTGTGCGACCGTTCGTGGCGGGGGATCGGCCTCATCCCGCGGAGCGGGTGGCGCCTCACCCCGGCGTTCGTCGCCTTCGACGCCGAGCGGCGCTTCGGGGTGGGCGACCTGACCGCGGACGAACCAACCGAGTGCCGGGCGGGCGAGGTCCTCCAGGGTCTGATCAAACCGGACCAGTGCGAGTGGTTCGGGAAGACGTGCACGCCACGCACGCCCATGGGGGCGACCATGGTGTCGAGCGAGGGCGCCTGCGCGGCCTACCACCAGTACCGCCGCGTGGCCGTTCCTTTGAGCGTGCGTCGTGGATGAGGCGGCGACCCGACGAGCCACGGCGGCCGCCATCGAGTCCCGGAGCTGCCCCGCACCGGTTCGCTCCACCGGGCGCATCGTCATGGGCCACGGCGGCGGCGGGCGCCTGTCGGCCGAGCTGATCGACGACGTCTTCCTCCCCGGGTTCGGGAGCGCGGCCGCGGCCGCCACGCCGACCGATGCCGCCGTGCTCGGCTTGCCGGGCGGGGCCCGGCTGGCGTTCACCACCGACACCTACGTGGTGCAGCCGCTCATCTTCCCCGGCGGCGACATCGGTGAGCTCGCCGTCTACGGGACGGTCAACGACCTCGCCATGAGCGGTGCGGCCCCGCTCGCCCTGTCGACGGCGTTCGTCCTGGAGGAGGGTCTGGAGATCGATGTGCTCCGGCAGGTGGCCGCCTCCATGGGCCGGGCGGCCGGGCACGCCGGTGTGGGCCTGGTCACCGGGGACACCAAGGTGGTCGAACGCGGGCACGGGGACGGGCTCTACG
Source organism: uncultured Acidimicrobiales bacterium (assembly GCA_963725395.1). Classification (GTDB taxonomy): domain Bacteria; phylum Actinomycetota; class Acidimicrobiia; order Acidimicrobiales; family RAAP-2; genus Bog-756. The sequence goes on from CAVRYH010000013.1 coordinate 45,207, forward strand.
TGAACACGGCCGGCGTCGGTGTCGTGCCCGACGGCGTCGATATCCGGCCCGGACGGGCGACCCCCGGTGACGTCGTCCTGGTGAGCGGGCCGATCGGGTTGCACGGGATCGCCGTTTTGAGCCTGCGGGAGGGCCTGGAGTTCGGGACGGACCTCCGCTCGGACACCGCCCCCCTCGCCACCTTGGTGTCCGCCATGCTCGAGGTCGACCGGGACCTCCACGTCCTGCGGGACATCACCCGGGGCGGCCTGGCCACGAGCCTGTGCGAACTGGCGGACACGGCCGGCGTCGGAATCGAGTTCGACGAGTCGGCCGTCCCTGTACCCGAGGCGGTCCGGGCCGGCTGCGGGTTCCTCGGTCTTGACCCTCTGCACGTCGCCAACGAGGGGAAGCTGGTTACCTTTGTCCGGCCCGATCGGGCCGCGGCCGTGCTCGACGCCATGTGCGCCGTCCCCGAGGGCAGCGGGAGTGCGGTCATCGGCCGCGTCGTCGAGGACCACCCCGGCGTGGTGGCGGCGCGGACCGCACTCGGGGCCATGCGGGTGGTCGACCGGCCGCTCGGCGAGCAGCTCCCGCGCATCTGCTGACCGCGAACGCCTCGCCGGGTCGAGGAGCCGGCCGGTATCGGCGTCGGCCGGTGGTCAACTCCCGAAGGCGCTGCGGAGCGGAGTCGGGGGACCGTGACGCCACTAGCGCCGTGATCGCTCCAACAGGCGGACGGCGGTCACCTCGTCGAATGGACCGGCGGCACGATCGATGACCTCGCCGCCGCGGCGGACCAGGAAGATCGAGACGGTCGCGCGGTCCCTGATGTCGAGGGGTCCGGTGAGCCGGTTGACGTTCCCGTAGACGGTCAGTGTCCGCTGCCGCGCCTCCTGGTCGCGAACACCAGAGGCCATGCCGCCGTCGATGACCGGTCGCGCGGGTGCCCACCACCGGGCCAGGACAGGAACCTCGTAGAAGCTGAGGTCGTCTGATGCGGCGTGCCTCTCGAGCCACGGAACCCACGAGTCGATGACGTCCTGCTGCTGGCGGCGGAAGGCCACAAACACCAGGTTGTTGACCCCTTCGAAGGCGTCCGGCACCCATCGCGTCCGGCCCGTCAGGTCGCGAGCCTCGAGGTGGGGAAAGCGAACGGTGTCAGTCAAGATCTCGACCCTCGAATGATCAGGCGGCTCGAGCGGCGGATGGCGGCCCGGTGGCGTCAAGCGGTATCCGGTGCCTGAGCTTAGGCACCGGCACCGTCGGCTCGGAGGCCCCGGCCGACGACGAGGGGCCCACCGGTCCTGATGGCCGGAGCCATCCGAGACAAGCTCGCCGGGAATCGCGGCCTCGCTCGGGCGGGAACGGCGAGTGAGATGCCGCAAGTGGATCCTCGCCACGTCCGGGTGGACGGCCGCCCTGAAGCGCACAGTCGGGGAAATGGCCGGACCCGGAGCCTTCCCGGTCAGGTCAGGCGGCTCTCCGGGCCGATCGGGCGGACCTGGCCTAATGTTGCGCCATGCCCGGGACAGATCCGACGACGGCGAGCTACGACCCAGACGCCGTCCGCGCCAAGTACCTCAGCGAGCGCGACAAGCGGCTGATCCCCGGGCGTGCCGACATCCGCGACCTGCGGACCGATGAGCGTTTCGCCCGCTATCGGGACGACCCGTTTACGCCGTTCATCGAGCGTGACCCGGTCGCGGAGGAAGCCGACGTCGTCATCGTGGGCGGGGGGATCGCCGGGATCCTGGCCGGCGTCCAGCTCCGCAAGGCCGGGGTCGGGCGGATCCGCATCGTCGACCAGGCGGGTGGCATCGGGGGGACCTGGTACTGGAACCGCTACCCGGGCGTGATGTGCGACGTCGAGTCGTACAGCTACCTGCCCATGCTCGAGGAGCTCGACTACATTCCCACTCGGCGCTACGCATACGGCGAGGAGATCCTGAGCCACCTCGAGGCCATCGCCGAACGGTTCGATCTGGTGGACGACTCCCTGTTCCACACCGGGGTGACGCGCGCCGAGTGGGACGAGGACGCGGCCCGGTGGCGGATCCATACCGATCGTGGGGACGAGATCAGCTGCCGCTGGTACGTGCTGGCCGTCGGGATCCTCAACCTCCTGAAACTGCCCGCCATCCCGGGCATGGAGGACTTCGCCGGTCGTTCGTTCCATTCGGCCAGGTGGGACTACGGGTACACGGGCGGCGGACCCCACGAGCCCCTCACCGGCCTCGAGGGCAAGGTCGTCGCCCTCATCGGGACCGGCGCGACCGGCATCCAGTGCGTGCCGCCGCTGGCCGAGTCGGCCGAGCACGTCTATGTGTTCCAGCGCACGCCGTCGGCCATCGGCGAGCGGGGGAACCGGCCCACCGACCCCGATTTCGCCCGCGGGCTCGAACCGGGCTGGCAGCGGGCCCGAATGGACAACTTCCAGGCCATCATCCTGGGTAGGCCCGTCGAGGTCGACCTGGTGGACGACGGGTGGACCCACCACTACGCGGCCGTCCATCACCCGCCTCGACGCAAGGGCATGACCGCGGCCGAGTACCTGCGCAGCGCCGAGGAGCTCGACTATTCGATCATGGAGGCGCACCGTCGCCGGGTCGAGGAGCTGGTGGCCGACCCGGCCACGGCCGAGATCCTCAAGCCGTACTACCGGTACCTGTGCAAGCGGCCATGCTTCCACGACGAGTACCTGTCCGCCTTCAACAACCCCAACGTCACGCTCGTCGGCTGCCCTTCGGGGATCGATCGGATCACCGAGCGGGGCCCGGTGGTCGACGGAAAACAGTACGAGGTCGACTGCATCATCTACGGCACCGGCTTCGAGGCCGAGCTCACCCCGCTGTACCGTCGCGTCGGCCACGAGATCGTCGGCCGCGGCGGCGTGACCCTGGCCGAGAAGTGGGCCGGCGGCGCGGCCAGTCTGTTCGGGATGATGAGCCGCGGCTTCCCCAACATGTTCGTGATGCCTGCGCCGGGACAACAGGCGGTGGTCACCGTCAACTACACGCAGCTGGCCGTGCTCGGGGCCGAGTTCGTGGGCGGTGCCATCAGGCTGGCCGAGGAACAAGGCGTGGAGTTGCTCGACGTCAGCGCCGAGGCCGAGGAGGCGTGGACGCAGAAGATCGTCGACTCCTTCGTGGACGCCAGCGCCGTCATGTCCGCCTGCACGCCTTCACGCATCAACAACGAGGGCCACCCCGAGGCGCTGAACCCCCGCAACGGTAATTACGGACGTGGGATGGGGGACTGGTTCGCCTACCGCGAGCTGCTCGAGCAGTGGCTCGAGGCCGGCCGGCTCGAGGGCCTGGAGCTCGAGGTCCGGTCACCGGCGTCGTGAGCGCACGGCAGCGGGTCGCCGTCGTGACCGGCGGCGGGGGTGGGATCGGGGGAGCGATCGCCGAGGAACTGGGCCGCGGCGGCTGGTTCGTCGTCACCGTCGACCCCCTCGTGACCCTCGACGGCTCAGAGCAGCTCCCCGAGCCGGAGGAGACAACGGCCGGACGCATTGTGGCCGCGGGCGGCTCGGCCCAGGCCTCGTCGGCCTCCGTGGCCGACGCCGAGGCGCTCCGTGACCTGTTCCACGAGCTGGTGGACGAGCACGGCGGGCTCGACGCCGTCGTCAACGTGGCCGGTATCACCCGGCAGACCTACTTCGGCCGGGGCACCGAGGAGGACTGGCTCGCGGTCCTCGCCGTGCACCTCGGGGGCTACCTCAACGTGCTCGGTGCGGCACTGCCGATCATGGCCGGGGCGGGACAGGGACGCGTCGTCGGTGTCACCTCCGGATCAGGGTGGCGGGCCGCTGACGCCGGGGCCTACAGCTGTGCCAAGCGGGCCGTCGCCTCCCTCACCTGGCAGCTGGGCCGCCAGCTGCCGCCGGATGTGACCGTCAACGCCATCTCGCCGATCGCGGCCACCCGGATGGTCGCCGCCGCGGCCGAGCGCGCCCGCAAGGCGGGCCTGACCGGGGTTGGTGGCGGTCTCTCGCTCTTCGCGTCGATGCCCGGACCCGAGGACCTCGGGCCGCTCGCCGCCCATCTCGTGGGAGACGAGTTCGGGTGGTGCAACGGCCGGGTGCTCTTCGCCGGCGGCTCGGAGGTGGCTGTGATCGACGAGCCCCGTCTCCTCGAGGTCGTACGCAGCGAGGAGGCGGTCTCACTCGCCAGGGTGCTCGAGACCGTCGTCCCCCGCGCCTTTGCCACGGCCGAGACCAATCAGGCGAGCGACGGTGGCGGCAATCCACGGTTCGGGCCGGTCTTCGACGAGCCGGCCCCCGCCGAGGTGGCGCCGACGCCCGTGCGGTCCTGTGCCGTCGTCACCGACCGCCCGGACCTGGCCACGGCGCTCCTCGCCGCGCTCGAGGCCCGATCCGTGACCGGCCACCGCCTCGACGTCGCACACGGATTCGGAGGCGCCTCCGATGCGCTGGGCGCCCTCGTGGCGTCCGCCGGTCCGATCGACGCCATCGTGCTCGCGCCCGACGCTGGCCAGATCACCGCAAACCGGTCGGGTGACTGGGAGCGGACGCTCGCCGAGCACCGCGGCATCGTGGAGGGCATACACACCGACGCCGGATGGGCCCGGGCGACCGCCGACTATGCCGCCGCCGACTCCCGTCCGGTGCACCTGGTGACCCTCACCGACGCCACCACCGCGGGGGGTCGGAGCCGGGCGCAGGCCTCGGCGCAGTTCGCACGGGTCGCCGGCAGCTCGACGGAGGGCCGCGTCACGGCCTTCGCCGTCGGCATCGAAGCTCCCGAAGCCGCTGCGGGCCAACCGGCCGGTGAGCTCGTCGCCCACCTGCTCGGCCACCCCGAGGCCGCGGCGCTGGCCGGAGCGGAGCTCGTGATCGGTGCAGGATGGATCGGTCTCCGCAGTCACCCCCGGCCGATCGGCAGCATCACCTACGGTGGTCCGGCGGTCCCGGGGTGGCTCGACAGCACGCTCCGGGAGATCATCGGTGCCACCTCGGGCCCACCGCACGGGGAGGCCCGGTGACCGACCGTCCCACCCGTGTCGTCGATGCCCACGTGCACCTCTGGGACCCCTCCCGCACCGACTGGTACCCGTACCTCTCCCGTCCTCCGGCACAGGGTCCCGGCGACGCCGCGAGGATGTACCGCCGCTTCGATGCCGACACCTATCGGGCCGAGACGTCCGGGTGGAACGTCGAGAAATTCGTCAACGTCGCCGCCGCGACCGGCGGCCACTCGGTCGAAGAGACCATCGAGCTCAACGACAACGCGGCTGCCAGCGGTGGTCCCGACGCCATCGTCGGAGGCCTCCCGCCGACCGACTCCGTCGCCGAGGCCGTCGGGCTCTTGGACCGGCAGATGACCGCTTCACGCTTCCGGGGGGTCCGACCGATGGGCGTCTACGAGGGACCGCTTCCCGATGCCGCGGTGCTGCGGGCCCTGGAGGAGCGGAGCCTGCTGTTCGAACTGATGTCGCACCCCGACAAACTCCGGGAGGCGGCGGCGCAGCTCGACGGCTTCGACGCCCTGGTCGTCGTGGTGGAGCACACCGGATGGCCCCGCTCGAAGTCCGACGAGGAGACCGCCCTCTGGCGGGCGGGCATCGACGCGCTGGCCGGGCTCGGTGACAACGTCGTGTGCAAGCTCTCGGGCCTGGCCATGCCGCTCATGTCGCTGCGCGTCGACGACTTCGCCCCCTGGCTCGAGTACGCCATCGAGGCCTTCGGCACCGATCGCTGCATGTTCGCCAGCAACTTCCCGGTCGACGCCATGTTCGGTACCTTCGACGAGCTCTACGCCACGTTCAGCGCGGTGACGGCGGGCATCGACGCTGAATCCCGCGAGAAGCTCTTTGCCGGGAACGCGGAGCGCATTTACCGCTGTTAGGCGCGTGGCCGGCTCGCCCCTGGAACGGGAGAGAGGGGGGTACGAGGTATTCCACGGGGCATAGCTATGGTGTGGCCGTACCGAGGAAGAGGGTATGACGACGGCAATAGGCGTGCGCAACCTGGGCAAGACCTACGGCGATAACGTCGCCGTCGGTGACGTGAGTTTCGACGTCAAGCGCGGCCAGGTGTTCGCCTTGCTCGGTCCCAACGGGGCGGGCAAGACCACGACCATCGAGATCCTCGAGGGATTCAGGCATCGCACCTCGGGACGGGTGGAGACGCTCGGCGTGGACCCGGCCGATCGGAAGACCAAGCGATGGTTGCAGTCGCGCATCGGTGTCGTCCTCCAGGAGCTGGCCGTCGAGCCCTTCTACTCGGTCCGACAGGTGTTGACCCGCAACGCGGGCTACTACCCGTCGCCGCGGCCGGTCGACGAGGTCATCTCGCTGGTCGGACTGGACGAGAAGGCCGACGCCAGGGTGAAGACCCTGTCCGGTGGTCAGCAGCGGAGACTCGATGTCGGGCTCGGCATCGTGGGCAATCCCGAGCTCCTGTTCCTCGACGAGCCGACGACCGGGCTCGACCCGTCCGGTCGGCGCGATTCCTGGGACCTGATCAGGCGGCTGGCCTCGGAGGGAACCACGGTGCTGTTGACCACCCACTACATGGACGAGGTCGAGGCCCTGGCCGACGAGGTGGCGGTGCTCTCGAACGCACGGATCGTGGCCAGAGGGTCCCCGGCCTCGCTCGGTGGTCGTGACACCGGGACCGCCACCATCCGGTTCGGCCTCCCTGAGGGGATCGAGGCGGCCGACCTCCCGGTACCGGTCGATGCCGTGCACGAAGGACGGATTGAGATCCGCACCGAGGACGAGCTCAGGGTGCTCCACACCCTGAGCGGCTGGGCGCTCGACCGCGGGATCGGCCTGCCGGGGCTGTCGGTGGCCCGGGTCACCCTGGAGGACGTCTATCTCATGCTCACCAGGGAAGAGGCGGAGGATCGGTGACCACCGCATCCCCGGTCACCCCGTTCGAGGGGCTGAGCGACGTCAAGCTGGTGCTCCGCCAGACCCGCTACGAGCAGCTCTCCTTCTGGCTCAACCCGATCGGTGCGGCGTTCACGGTCGGGTTCTCGCTCGTGTTCCTCATCCTCCTCGGAGCCTCGGCGGGGAACTCGCGCATCTCCTTCTACGGTGACATCAAACTCATCCAGTACTACGTGCCCGGATTCGTGGCGTACGGGGTGATGGCCGCCTGCTTCAACATCCTGGCCATCAGCGTGGTCAACCGCCGGGAGATGGGCCTCTTGAAGCGCCTGAGGCTGTGCCCGCTGCCCACGTGGGCGCTCCTCAGCGCCATCGTGCTCAGTTACATGATCATCGCCGCCGTCCAGGTCGTCATCCTGCTGATCGTCGGCCGGGTCGGGTTTGGCGTCCACCCGCCGGACAACGTCGGGGCGTTCGTCCTCGCCGTGGTGGTCGGCATGGTCAGTTTCAGTGCGCTGGGACTGGCCATGAGCACCCTCGTCCCCAATCAGGATGCCGCCGGGCCGATCGTGAGCATCGTCTTCTTCGTCTTGTTGTTCCTCTCCGGACTGTGGTTCCCGCTGACGCCCGGATCGGGGCTCGCCCAGTTCTCGTCCTACTTCCCCGTCCACCACTTCATCATCGCCGTGTTCGCTCCCTTCGACACCCAAAAGGGTGCCTCGCCGTGGGCCTGGCACGACCTCTTGGTGGTCGCGGTCTGGGGCGTCGTGGGCGCCGTCGTGGCCGTGCGCCGGTGGAGTTGGACACCCCGGCGGGGTTGAGGGGGAGACCCACCGCTCAGGGAACCGGCGGCCGCCGGGGGCACATCCGGCTCCGTCCCCGAAGGCGTACGCACGGTGAACACGTATCCGTGGCGTGTGAACGACATGGATGTAGTTCAACAACGGCCCTCTGCGGCCCACGTCCAGGCCCTTGTGGGCCCGGCAGCCGACGGCTACCGTTGACAAGCAGTGGATACAAACGAGTACGCAGTCGATTCTCCCGGCTCGCTGGCCGAACGCATCCGTGCGTACCGGGTGAGGAACGAGATGACGCAGCGGGACCTGGCCGACCAGTTGGGCGTCACGCAGCAGTCGGTGGCCCGGTGGGAGCAGGGATCACCGCCACGGCGGTACATGCTCAGGGTCATCGAGACACTGGTCGCAGAGGGCGGCAGCGCCACCGAGGGTCCGTCATCGGTCCTGGCCCCGATCATCGGCATCCGTCCTCCTGCGGTCTCAGGCCCACCCAAGGACCGCGAGGCTGGCCGGAGGAGCTATGTGGAGGGCTGCCTCAAACTCCTCGAACGGGGCGAGCGGCTGCCCAATCGTGTGCTGCTGCTGTTGGCCGACGAGCTCGGCTTCACCGAGGACGGCAGCTGACAGGGAGACGCCGCCAAGGCCCCGAATACGCCAGGGGCAGGTTGGATATCGTGGAACTGTGACCGCCAGGGCCGTTCGGAGCGTCGGGGCGTCGGGCCGCACCGTCGAGATCTCGAGCCCCGACAGGATCTACTTCCCCGCGCTGGGTGCCACCAAGTTCGACCTCGTCACCTACTACCTCGAGATGGCCGAGGCCTTGGGGCACACCGCGTTCGGGCGTCCGGCCATGCTCCAGCGGTTCCCCGAGGGGGCTGGGGGAAAGTCCTTCTTCCAGAAGCGGGTGCCGTCGGGCGCGCCGAGCTGGCTCGAGACCGCCGAGGTGACCACGGTCAACGGCACGACGTCGAACGCGCTCGTCGTGGCCGACGTTTCCCACGTGGTGTGGGCGGTGAACCTCGGGTGTCTGGGGCTGCATCTGTGGCCCTACCGGGTCGATGACCCTATGCACGCCGACGAGCTGCGCATCGATCTCGACCCCCAGCCCGGGATGTCGTTCGGCGAGGTCCGGACGGCCGCCGGCTGTGTGCGCGCCCTGCTCGACGAGCTGGGCGTGGTCGGGTATCCGAAGACGACCGGGAGCCGGGGGATCCACGTCTACGTCCGGTTGCAACCGCGCTGGGACAGTTTCGAGGTGCGGGCCGCTGCCGTGGCCCTGGCCCGCGAGCTCGAGCGGAGACACCCCGACCTGATCACCGCCGAGTGGTGGAAGGAACAACGCGGCGAGCGCATTTTCGTCGACTTCAACCAGAATGCGCCGCACAAGACGGTTTTCGGTGCGTGGTTCGCCCGCCCCCGCGTCGGCGGGCAGGTATCGACCCCGCTGACGTGGGACGAGATCGAGACGGTCGACCCTGAGGGCCTGACCATCCGGAACGTGCCGGACCTGGTGCGGGAGCGGGGTGACCCCTGGGCGGGGATCGGCGATGCACCCCAGTCGCTCGAGCCGCTCCTGACCATGGCGGCAGACGACCGGGCCCGTGGCCTGCACGACGCGCCGTGGCCGCCCGAGTACCCCAAACAACCCGACGAGCCCCTACGGGTCGCCCCGAGCAAGGCCAAAAAGCGCTGACCGTTGGAGCCGGTCACGGCCCTGCGCCGCATCGCATACCTCCTCGAACGGGACGGCGCCGAGTCCTACAAGGTGCGGGCGTTTCGCCACGCGGCGGAGGCGGTCGCCGACGTACCGGTCGACGACCTGAAGACGATGGCCCCCGCCCGGCTCCGGGCCATCCCCGGAGTGGGCAAGACGAGCGCCCAGGTCGTCAAGGAGGCCGCCGGAGGCGGGACGCCGGAGTACCTGGCCAGGCTCGAATCGATCGAACCCCCCGAGCTGAGCCCGGAGGCCGCCGGCCTGCTCGAGCAGCTGCAGGGGGACTGCCACAGCCATTCGGACTGGTCCGACGGGGGCAGTCCCATCGGGGAGATGGCGGAGGCGGCGAGGGCGCTCGGTCACCGCTATTGGACCCTCACCGACCACAGCCCCCGGCTGACTGTGGCCCACGGGCTCGACCCGGAGCGGTTGCGCCGACAGCTCGCCGTCGTCGACCAGCTCAACGCCGAGATGGCGCCCTTCCGGATCCTCACCGGCATCGAGGTGGACATCCTGGAGGACGGCTCGCTCGATCAGGACGAGGACCTGCTCGCCCGGCTGGACGTGGTCGTGGCCAGCGCCCACTCCAAGCTCAGGATGGAGGAGCCCGCCATGACCAGGCGGATGGTGCGCGCCGTCGAGAGTCCACACACCGACATCCTCGGCCACTGCACGGGAAGGCTCCTGGCCGGGCGCGGCCGGCCCCCGTCGACGTTCGACGCCGAGACCGTGTTCAGCGCCTGCGCCGAGACCGGCACCGCGGTGGAGATCAACTCTCGGCCGGAACGCCTCGACCCACCCGAGCTGCTGCTTGCCCAGGCCCTCTCGCTGGGCTGTGTCGTGACCATCGACACCGATGCCCATGCGCCGGGCCAGCTCGAGTGGCAGCGGCACGGTTGCGAGCAGGCCGCCCGTGCCGGGGTACCTGGTGAGCGGATCATGAATACCCTGTCATTGGAGGATTTCCTGGCCTGGACAGCCGGCCACGACCGCTGACGGGCTCGGGCCGGGCCGCCTCCACCGGAGTAGCATGAGCCGGTGTCGCTGCCCGTGTCGCCCCCGGTCGCGCCGATGCTGGCCAAGCTGGTGCGTGAGCTCCCCGAGCGCGAAGGCCTGTTCTACGAACCGAAGTGGGACGGGTTCCGGTGCATCGTCTTCCGGGACGGTGATGACGTGGTCCTGGGCAGTCGCAACGAGAAACCGCTGACCAGATACTTTCCCGAGTTGGTCGAGGCGCTGCGGGCCAACCTGCCCGCACGGTGCGTGGTCGACGGGGAGATCGTGATCGCCGGACCGTCCGGCCTCGACTTCGACGCTCTCTCCCAACGGATCCATCCGGCGGAGTCCCGCGTCGAGCACCTGGCGGGGACCACCCCCGCCTCGTTCGTCGCCTTCGACCTGTTGGCCCTGGGCGACGCCGACCTCCGGCCCCAGGCCTACGCCGACCGCCGGCGCGCCCTCGAGGACGCCCTCGGTGACGCACGCCCCCCCGTCCACCTGACGCCGGTCACCGACCGGCCGGACCGGGCCCGGGACTGGTTCTCGCGTTTTGAGGGCGCGGGACTGGACGGTGTCGTGGTGAAGGACGGCGATCTGCGCTACCAGCCCGACAAGCGGGTGATGCTCAAAGTGAAGCACGAGCGGACCGCGGATTGTGTGGTCGGAGGATTCCGGTGGCACAAGTCGGGCGGGGTGGTGGGCTCCCTCCTCCTCGGTCTCTTCGACGGGGCCGGCATCCTGCACCATGTCGGGGTGGCCTCCGGATTCAGCGGGGCGAGGCGGGAGGAGTTCGTCGGGGTGCTCGAGCCGTTGCGCAGCGGAGCAGCGTCAGGGCATCCCTGGCTCGGGGAGGGTGCTCCCGAGGGGCGCGTCCCCGGGGGCCAGAGCCGATGGAGCGGCGGGAAGGACCTCAGTTGGGAACCGTTGCGGATCGAGTTGGTGGCCGAGGTGGCCTACGACCACCTACAGGTCGATCGGTTCCGCCACGCCACTTCGTTCCTTCGTTGGCGAACCGACAGGAGCCCGGCGTCGTGCACCTACGCGCAGTTGGAGACCCCCGTCCCCACCGAACTCGCGGAGGTCTTCGGCACCTCCGACTGACCCCGATGGGTCCTGGTCACGGGACCCGGATGGCGGCCGCTCGTTCGGCCATCGCCGGGTCCCGGAAGTGCCGGCACACCACGTCGAATTCCGCCGTCGGCCCCCGCCACCTGAGGGAGCCGACCCCGTCGACCAGGGACCGATCCACCCGGAGGGTCGCCAGGTCCTTGAACAACTCGGCCCGGTCGCGCTCAGCGGCCAGGCGGTCGGCCAGTTTGGCGGCACCCCTCAGGGACTGTCGCACGGTCGGATCCCAGTCGGCGGCGTCATCGGGCACGGCGTCGATGTGCCCGTAGTGGGCCAGCACGACCGACGCCGATCGTCGGCCCCACCCGGCCAGCCCGGGGAAGCCGTCGGCCGAGTCGCCGACGAGGCCGAGCCAGTCGGGTATCGACCCAGGGGCGACACCGAATTTCGCCCACACTCCGACTTCGTCGGTGATGGTCCCCCGACGACGATCGAGCTGGACGACCCGCTCGCCCACCACTGACTGGGCCAGGTCCTTGTCCGGAGTGCAGATGATCACACGCTGCACGTCCGAATCCTCGGCCGTCACCGAGGCGGCCGAGGCCAACGCGTCGTCGGCCTCGAGCTCCACCATCGGCCACACGACCACCCCCAGTGCCCCGAGCGCGACCTCGAGTATCTCGAACTGGGATCGCAGTGCCGGGTCGATCCCGGCACCGGTCTTGTAGCTGGGCCAGAGGTCGTTACGGAACGACTCGACGACGTGGTCGGTGGCCACCCCCACATGGGTGGCACCCTCGGTGAGCATGCTCATGACCGACAGGACCACACCCCGCGCCGCACCGATCTCCGTTCCGTTGTCGGCGCTGCGGGACGGCTGGCCGAAGAACTGCCGGAACAGCTCATAGGTCCCGTCCACGAGGTGTACCTCCACGGACGAAGTCTTGCATCTCCGGAGCTCTCGGTCCCCTGGGTGACCGACCTGACCACGGCGGGCCGGGAGCGCCACCGCGTCCTCCCGCCTCCACGGCCAGCCCAGTGTGCTCAGGGGAGGATCAGGTGGACGTCTCCGAACTCGTGCCAGCGGTAGCCCTCGGACAGGGCGGCCCGGTAGGAGTCCGAGAGCAGGTCGGGCCCGGCGATGGCTTCCAGCATCAACAGGTGCGACGAGGCGGGTTCGTGCCAGCCGGTCAGTAGGCCGTCGGTGACCCGGACGCGACGATCGGGGGAGATGACCAGATCGGTCCATCCGTCGTAGGCGCGGGCCCGACCGTCGGAACCGACCGAAGTCTCGAGGGCACGGACCACAGTCGTTCCCACGGCGACGACTCTCCGGCCGCGACGGCGGGTGGCGTTGACAATGTCGGCGGTGGCCTGGGTCACCCGCACCGGTTCCGGGTAGGGGAGTTCGCTGGCGCCGAGCGAGGCCACCCCGGTGTGCAGGACGAGGGGGGCCACGGCCACGCCCTTGGCCACCAGACGGGTGACCACCTCGGGGGTGAAGGGCCGACCCGCACTGGGCATCTCGGCGCTGCCGGGCTCGTCGGCGTAGACGTTCTGGTAGAGCTCCATCGGCCACGGCCGCTCGACGTAGCGGTAGCGGATCGCCTGTCCGTGGACGGCCAACCACCGGAGGACGGGCTGGCCCAGATGGAGGTCGGCCACCCACAGCCGCCCGGCCTCCCCGTAGGGTGCCTCGAGGGTGAGGGTGGCCCCACCGGCGAGAGTCAGGCGTCGTGACGGCAACGGCCCTTCCCAGCGCTCGGTGGCCCGGCCCACCAACCGCCGCGGCTCGACCACCCAACGAGTCCCTTCGAGCCGGGTTGAGAGGTGGACGACCAGCGGCGACCCGTCGGCGTCCATCGCGTCGATGGCCGCCGGGATGGTCCCCGAGGTGTTCACCACCACCGCATCGCCCGGGTGGAGGAAGCGCGGGAGTGACGAGAAGGTGCTGGAGACGAGCGAGCGGTCGTGCTTCGCGGCCACCAGCATGCGAACGGCGTCCCGGGTGAGCCCTCGGGCCTCGGGTGGTTCCGATGCCTCGAGGGCGGCCGGCAGGTCCCAGGTGAGGCGTTGTGTCCCGGTCAAGGTGGTCACGACCCGCTCCAATCACCCACCGTGTAGCGGCCGCTCGGGGCACCCGACGCGAGAAGGCGACGAAGCGGCGTCACGGCGGTCTCCGGCTCCGGTCGGTCGGAGATGTCCTCACCGGGGAACGCCGCTTGGTGCATGTCGGTACGCATGTCGCCGGGATCGAACGCATACACACGCAGAGTCGGCTCCTCGGCTCCCAGCACCCGGGCCACCTGGTCGAGTGCGGCTTTGGAGGACCCGTAGCCGCCCCAGCCCTCATACCCCTCGACGGCGGCGTCCGAAGACACGGACACGACAACCCCCTCAGAGTTCCTCAACGAAGGGAGTGCCAGTTGGGTGAGGGCCACGGGGGCGAACACGTTCACCTGATAGACCCGTCCCAAGGCGTCGAGTGGATAGTCCTCGAGCCTGGGAAGGGGACTGGGTCCGAGGCTGCTGGCGTTGGCGACTAGGAGGTCCAGGCCGCCGAGGTCGGCTGCCGCGGCCACCAGGGCGGCCCGGTGTTCGGGTTCGACCACATCCCCAACGATGGGACGGACGGCGGTCCCGAGACCGCGGAGCCATTCGGCGGCTTCGCCGACCGACTCACTCCGGCGTCCGTCGATGACCAGGGCCCATCCGTCCCTGGCCAGGTCGGTGGCGAGCGCCCTCCCGAACCCTCGTGACGCTCCGGTGACGATAGCAACCGGCACTGGGACCCTCCGTTTCCGGCGCCGGTTCCGGCACCTTCCGGTAGGGTAAAGGTTAAAGTAATGTTTAAGTCAAGCCACTTGAGCAGGATCGGCGATCGACCGGGAGGTGGGCGTTGGCGGACGAGTTGATCTCGATCGGCGAGGTGTCCGAGCGGAGCGGTCTGGCCGCGTCGGCCGTCCGCTTCTATGAGCGACAGGGGCTCATCCACGCCGTACGGACGTCGGGGGGTCAACGCCGCTTCCGGCGGGACGTGCTGAGACGTATCGCCTTTATCCGCATCGCCCAACGGGTGGGCTTGACCCTCGACGAGATCCGGGCCGCCCTGGGCGGGTTACCGGTCGACCGGGCGCCGAGCCGTCAGGACTGGACGCGCCTGACCCGCGGATGGCGAGAACGCATCGATCAGCGGATCGCCCTACTCGAGGCCCTGCGCGGCGGGTTGACCAATTGCATCGGCTGCGGCTGCCTGTCCCTGCGCACCTGCGCCCTCTCGAATCCCGGCGATCTGGCGTCCGCACTCGGACCCGGTCCCCGCTACGTGCCCATGGACTGACAGTGGGAGCCGGCCGTTTCCGGGGGTAGATCCCGTGGGCCCTGGCGAACTGCTACAGTCCGCCGCCCGGTCACGCACCCGGATACCGGTGGCCGTCAGTCGGCCGCGCCGACGTTGGCGTCGAGCCAGTCCCTGAGGGGGGCGGAGGCCCGCAGGACGTCAACGATCCTTCGCTTCGCTGTGGTGCCGGCGAGCCACGGTCCGACGGGCCACTCCCTCCAGGCCGCCAGTCCCTTGTGCCGGAGCAACTCGAGACGGGGGTGGTCCGTGGCGAATCCCCGGGGTGCCGTCTTCAGGACCTCGTGGGCCATCACCCCGATGCGCTTGGCCCGGAGCTCGTCCACCAGCGCGACGAGTTCGGCCCCACGCCTGTCGTCCGCGACCGCCGTCCGGTACCGGGCGAGTTGGCCAGGTGACGGCATGTAGAGACCGGAACCGACCCCCAGCACGTCTGAGGAAAGGGAGACGTAGCCCGCCTCTAGCTCAGCCGCGATGTTGGTCTTGTACGGGGACTTGTCGGCACTGAACCGCGTATCCCGATAGGGGCGAAAGACGCGACCCGTTCCGAACTCGAGCTCCAGCTCAGCCAGCAGATCCAGCATCGGACCGAGGACACTGGTCTGGTAGAACTCCTTGTGGGCGGTCCAGAAGTTCTTGGTGTTGTCGATCTCGAGATCGTCAAAGAACTCGATCACCTCGGGATGCCAGCCCCGGAATCGAGTCGCTCGTCTGGATGCTTGCGCGGGTACCACGCTCCCAGCCTATGCAGCGGGTGGTCGACCGTGTGGAGGCCCCGTCAGGGTTTCCGGTTCGTCAATTCCTATGCCCGGCTCCAGACGTGTTCGGGAGCGGTGCAGCCCCACGGTGAACGACCCGTGGCATCTCTGTCCATACGGATGCAAGTCACAGGACTATCCACTGTCAGTGGATAGTCCCACCCTGCCCTGACAGCTGGTGACCGAACGCGGTGGGGGCGGGCGGTGTCCGGGCCCGGGATCATTCACTTCCTCACCGCGACCACCGCGGTGAGGTAGTGGTGGTCGCTCCGAATCCGGTTCCGTCCGAGGTGCGGACACAGCCAGCGAGGCGCCGGTGAGTACGTGGTCGATGCGCACGAAGGGGGCACGATTGCACCATTCGGCCAGGTCATGGCCAGGGCCTGTCCTCTTGCCGCGTCTCCGTCGGTCAGCCCGTCGCCCATCAGGGTCACGAATCCCCTGTTCCCAGGTGGCATTGAAGTCACCCAGCCTCAGCATCCGTCCCGTCCCCGTACTCCGGATCGAGCTGTTGACAGCGGCCGGCGCAGCACACCTTTCGTCGGAGGCCATCGGGAACGGGGCCAGTGTGTCAACCACACGGAGGGCGACAGGTCCAGCCGGCGTCGCCAGCGCCTCCCGCGCCTCCCGCGCCAACCGTTCTGCGGGCGCGGCATGGGGTGACGGGCGTCTGGCAAGCTGGTGCCGGGGAATGCGGCACTGATCGTCGGGCGGCACCGTGGGAGGGAGACAATCATGACGAGGGCGGACGCGAAGTTCGAGTTCAGTGGGATCAACCATCTGGCCCTGGTGTGCCGGGACATGGCCCGCACCGTCGACTTCTACACCAATGTGCTCGGGATGCCTCTCATCAAGACCATCGAGCTTCCCGCGGGTATGGGTCAGCACTTCTTCTTCGACTGCGGAGGCGGGGACGCCCTGGCCTTCTTCTGGTTCCCCGACGCGCCCGAGCCCGCACCGGGTGTGTCGGCACCCACCGGCCGGCCGGATCAGGGCAGCCTGACCAGCGCCATCGGCTCGATGAACCACGTGGCCTTCTCCGTGCCGCCCGAGCGTATCGACGAGTACCGTGACCGTCTGGTCGCCGCCGGGGTGGACTGCACCGAGGTGGCCAACCACGACGACAGTGAGTGGGGGATCGCCGATCGGATCCATCCCGGGGTCTTCGTTCGCTCCGTCTACTTCCGGGACCCCGACGGCGTCCTCCTCGAAATGGCCTGTTGGACCCGACCACTCCGGGCCGACGACGTCTCGCACCGGCCGGCCCGGGCTGGCGACCGGGTCCCGGGCTGAGCGGTCGTGCCGCGCCTGCGCCAGGTCCCGAGGGCCGAGGCCACCGCTCCGATCGTGACCACCATGTACGACTTCATCTTCGGTGACCGGGACCCGGTGACGCACCCTGGCGCCGGGGGTGGAACCCGGGGCGACTGGTGGACGGTGTTCGCCCTGGTGCCTGATGTTCTCGAGCATGCCGTGCAGGGCTTCGCCCTCTACCAGAGCCCGGCGCGACGACTGGCACCTCGTCATCGGGAACTGGCCCAGGCCCGGGCCGGATGGGCGGCCGGCAGCCAGTTCGTCTTCTCTCAGCACTGTCATGCGCTGCGCGAGCTCGGGGTCGTGGACGAAGTCGTCGAGGCTGTTCCCTACTGGTCGACAGCCGACTGCTTCGAACCCACCGAGCGTCTCGTGCTGGCCTATGTGGACTGTTTGGTCTACGACCGGGGCCGTGTGCCCGACGGGCTCTTCGACGCCTTGCGCTCCAGTCTCGGGGACGAGGAGATCCTCGAGCTGACCTACATCGGCGCGCTCTACCTCCAGCACACGGTGATGTCCCGGGCACTCCGCACCGAGTTCGACGACCGTCCGGAGCCGGTCGTCGAGGTGACCGACCCGGGACCGGAGCCGGCCCCCGAGGATCGAGTGTGACCCCCGCCGGCGCCGACACCCCGGCCGCCATCGGGGCCACGCTTGTCCGTCGGCCCGAAGACCTGACGGCCGAGTGGCTGACCACGGCGCTGGGCGGGTCGGAGCTCCTGGAGGAGGGCTCCTCGATCGAAGCCTTCTCGGTGGAGCCGGTGGGGACCGGTCAGATGGCCGACACCGTGAGGATCCGCTACCGGACGGCAGCGAGGGAGGCGCCGCAATCAGTGGTGGCCAAGTTCGCGTCGGCCGACGACCAGAGCCGATCGACCGGCCTGCTGACCCGGGCCTACGAGATCGAGGTGGGCTTCTACGGCGAGGTGGCCGACCATATCCGCACACGGATGCCCCGCTGCTACCACCGGCAGTGCGAGCCGGACACCGGTTGGTTCGTCCTCCTCCTCGAGGATCTGGCCGAGGCGTCCCAAGGGGACCAGTTGGCCGGATGCGGCCCCGAGGTTGCCGCATCGGCCCTCACCGAGATGGCCCGGCTCCACGGGCCGGCCTGGGGCCGACCCGACCTGGCCCAGTTGGAGTGGCTCCAGCGCGGGGGAGCCCAGGCGGACGAGTTCCTGGCCGGACTGGTGACGTCCCTCTGGCCCGGATTCGTGGAGCGGTACCAGGGGCGGCTCGAGCGCGATCACCTGGCACTCTGCGACCGCTTCATCGCCGTGCTCCTACCCTGGCTGACCGACCGTCCCCCGGCGGCGACGGTCACCCACGGAGATTTCCGCCTCGACAACCTCTTGTTCCGGCCGGGGGACCCGCGCCCTTTCGTGGTGGACTGGCAGACGGCGACCTGGGGGAACGCGGCCTCCGACGCGGCCTACTTCCTCGGGGCGAGCCTGACGGTGGAGGACCGGCGCCGGCACGGAGCGGCCCTGCTCGACGGATACCACCGGAACCTGTCGGCCGAGGGGGTCACCGGCTACGACCGGGACCGGCTCGACGACGAATACCGGCGGCTGTGCTTCGGCGGGCTCGTGATGTCGATCGGTGCATCGATGTTGGTCAAACGCACTGAACGGGGCGACGAGATGTTCGTGACAAGTGTGGCCCGCTACGCGCAACAGGCCCTCGATCTCGATGCCCTGGCCACCCTCCCCGGCCCGACGGACCGATGACCGACTGACCTGCGTTGCCGGGCGGGAGCCTTCCGGGCGACGCGACGGCGTTATCCCTGTTGAGAGGGCCCGAGAGCGGTTCCGACGCCTTCGGACGACCTCGACACCGAGGTGGTACCTTGACCGGTGCGGGGCTCACGGACGGCGGTGCTTCTGCTTGCGGTGCTGATCGCCCTCCCTGTGCTCGTCGCCTCGCGGGCAGCCGTGGCTGCATCCGACCCGGCCCCGTCGATCAGGACCATGTCCCTGACGATGGCCCACGCCTACAAGCCCCATGCGGCCCCGGGAACGACCGACGACTACCACTGCACGCTGGTGAATCCCCGCCTGGCCAAGAACTCGTACATCGTCTCCAGCCAGTTCTTTCCCGGAAGTACCGAGATTCACCACGCCGCCCTCTTCCTCATGCCCCCGTCACTGGCCGCAACTGCCGAAGGCGACGACGAGGTCGGAAAAGGGTGGTCGTGCTTCGGTGAAGGCGCGCTTCCCAACACGGCGGTGGCCGGAATCGCCGCCGTACCACTGCTCAGCTTCTGGGCCCCGGGCCACGGAGCGGACGAGCTGCCCAAGGGGACCGGAGTCCCTCTGGCCGCCGGGAGTCTGGTCATCATGCAGGTCCACTACAACCTGCTCGTCGGCGACAAGCCTGTGAAGAGCACACTGGTTCTACACACCGTGCCGGAGTCGACACGGCTCCAACCGCTCCACCTCGACCTGATGCTCGCACCACCGAACATCCCCTGCCCGGCCGGCGTGACCGGGCCACTCTGCAACCGTGCTGCCTCGGTCGCCAACCTGGGTCAGCGCTTCGGCCAGAGCGCGGTCGACGAGGTGAACGGTATCGAGGGCCTCTGTGGCTACGATCCGGCCGATCCGCCCGAAGGGGACTCGGCGTCGTGCATGTCATCGATCAGAAGCAACGGCTACATCGTCAGGGCGTATGCGCACATGTACCTCTCGGGTGTGGCCTTCAAGATGGTGCTCAATCCGGGAACGCCGGAGTCGAGGACCGTCCTCAACGTTCCCGACTACGACTTCCGGCCTCGCCGATTCCGGTCACCGGGGGTGAACCCGTGCAGGTGACCTGCACCTACGACCCGACGCTGGCACAGGAGCTTCCCCTCTTGCGCAAAGCCTCCCCACTTCGTGACCTGGGGTGACGGGTCGACCGACGAGATGTGCATCGGCCTCGCGTGGACGTCGGCCGTTCTCCCCAATTCCCACGACTCCATCTAAACCGCCTCTGGGCGCTCTACTGCGCCTCGGCGACCGCTTTGACCCGCTCCAGCGTGCGGAGCATGTCCCGCCGGTTACGGCGCTCCCGCATGAACCCACCGAGTGGGCGCCAGATCTTGGTGAAGACGTTGTCGCCGAGGTCGAACGACTCGGACACTTCGGTGCCGCCGTCATCCGTTCCTCGGAACTCGTAGCGCCAAGTGTTGACCGGCCTGTCACGCATCACGACGACGAACTCGAAGACCTTGCCGGGATCGCACTCGGTGACCTCGCAGGTTGTCCAGTAGAGCACCGGCCAGTTCTCGTTGCGCCTCACATGGCCCCGATAGCGGGCGCCCACCTCCGGTCCCGTGGCTTCACCGATCCACTCGGCCTCGATCACCTCGGGGCTGTACTCACCCATCTTCGTGATGTCACTGACGAGCCCCCAGACCTTGTCGGGTGGGGCGTCGATGTGCAGAGTCACGGCGGCGCGCATGGCAAACCTTAGACCAGTGCTCCCGACAGCCGGCTCCGACTCGGTGGCGGCGCTCCCGGCGATCCAACCGGTGGTCACCCACCCGTCGGGGGATCGATGCAAGGATATTTGGCGCCTCGGGACGGGACGACATTGGAGGCCGCAATGCCTCAGGCACGAACAGCAGCGGACGGACGTCTTGGACCTCCACTCCCCGAGGGCCGTTGGTGGTGGGAGGACTCGGCTTGGGAGTCCTTTGCCGCCTCGGTCAGGGCCCGTGCTACCCCGACCACCTCAACGCCGGAGGGCGACTCCGGCGCCGGATCACCGCCGCCGCCGATTCCGGATGGCCTTCCGTCCGCCGATCCCGAACCGTCCCTCGGTGAGGAGCCCGTCACCGAAGGTGGAGAGCGTGAGCACCAACGGCTCGGGTCCCGCCCGAGCCAGATCGACCTTGCTGTGGCCGAGGGCCGACGACTCCAGATGGAGCTGGACCACCTCGAAGCCCAGAACGGAGCGCTGAGGAACCTTCGAGACGAGCTCCGAGCCGAACTGGTAGACCTCAAGAAGCAGATCTCCAGACTCGGTGACCAGCGAACAGAGCTCCACGCCGAAATGACGCCACTCCGGGACGAGCTCTCCGATCTGCGGCGTGAACGGCAGGAAAGGTCGTCCCTTCGATCCGACATCCAGATGCTCCAGCATCGTAAGTCCCTGCTCGAACGGGAGGTCCTGGACGAGCTCCGAAAGTCGATAGAGGATCCGGGACCCACCCGAACGAGAGGCAGAAGGTTCGACGACTCGTAGGCCCCTCATCCCCTGCGGACGTGGTTCCCTCCACACCGCCGGGCGATCAGGACATCCATGCTCGTAGCTGTCGGATCCGTTCGCCCAGAGACCCGCTCAGCAACTGATACCGGATCTTGCGCGCACCCAGGACCTCGAGGAACAGACCGTGGATCGCTGTACGGTCATCGGCGCTTTCGATGCGGACGGCGTCCTGATTGTATGGGATGCCGGTGGGATCGACGAGGAACAGTGCATCGTAGGTGGGGAGGAAGGTCTGCGCCCGGGCGAACAACGTCTCCGTTTCCGAAGTGTCGCCGCCGAACATTGCGTAGACGACCGCGTCGAGTACCGAACGATCGCAGAGGAGGGTCTCTCCCGGATGGGCACTCTCGGCGCGGTGCTCGTTCTCGATGATGAGCTCGAGGATCGCTCCCTGGACGGCGGCCGAGTAACGCTCGATCGGGTCGATGGGGTGGTCCGTGAAGTACTGTCGGGCACTTTCGGGAACGATGACCACCCGGGGATCTCCCGCGAGAGCCTGGCAGAGGGTCGTCTTACCCGTGCATGTCGTTCCGATGAGTGCAATCTTCCGGTTCAAACCAGGGACCACCGCGTTAACGTTGTCTTGTGGACGTGCTCCATGCACCGCGTCGAGTTGCTGTGCTGCGTATCCCGTTGAGGACATCCGATGGACGCGGGCACCGATCGTCCGCTTGACATGTCGGCAAGCCTCCCAGACTTCCCGTTTGGCCCTCAGAACGCGGATTCCTATTGCGGAACCTCTGTCGAAGTAGGAGGCTGTGCGGCATTGAGCCGCCTATGTCGGAGGTGGATCGTGATCCCGTCTGTGGGAGAGGTAGGTGCTGGGAGGATCCGGGCGACGGCTCGGGCCTGAGGGTTCATCTATGACCTGCGCTGGTACGACTCCGGACAGTCCCTGGTCCCGCTGTGGTGGATCGGCATCTCGAGGTCCGAATCGGGCGACCTGCTAGTCACCCGCACGTTCGATGACGACGGGCAGGCGCCCCAGGACGACCTCTTGCATTGGCTGGAGCCGCTTGTCGGCAGGTCGCTGGCCGGTCGACTAGTTTCCATGGTCGTGAAGCACGGCAAGTCGCTGGAATCGAGCCGCTCATCGAAAGGGTGAAGCGCCGCCCATCCCGGAGGGACCACCGGTGGCGCGCCCCACCACCGTGACCAACCGACGCAGGCTGATGCCAACGCACCGACCAGCGGGTCGAAGTCTCAACTGGTCAGGCAAACCAGATGTCGGGGCTTTCGATCATGTCCTCGACGGTTGCTCTCTCGCCTTCAGCAACGATCCAGACGGAGGTGGGGTCGGCAGTATCGCGGAGCACTGCGATGTCGGTAAGTCCGGCGATGGCTCGGCTCGGCTTGTCGGCGTCGAACGCCGATCGCCATTCGTCGTAATCGGACACCGAATGCCTGATGAAGACTCGTGCCATGATCGACTTCTCCTCCAGGTCGTCTCGTATGCGCGGAAGCAGGACATCTGGCCTATCGCCACCACCCCCATGGCTCCCAGCGCGGGTGTCCCCGCCCACCGCGCATTCCAATGAGCCACGCCTTCATCCTGGTGAAGACTCCGGCCCCTCTTCGCTTCACTGCTGGTACCTCCGCGACTACCGGCAGTCTCGCAGTGTCGTACTGAACGTCCGGTTACGCGGTGGTGAACTCTGTGTGACGCGTCCGAAGCAATGGGCGGCGTCGGGAGGTGGAGGGTCTCGGTCGGTTCTTCGGCCACACCCCGGTTGACACGGATGTTCCCGGTGGATCGGCCGGCCCGCGGCGGCCGCGATGACCCGTCGATCCCCGTAACCGAACGGCAACTATGAGTTGCAACAGTGGCGGTCACCCGTCATGATGCCTGGGGGCGGCGGACCGAGCGAGCAGGCCTGGCGCTTCTGGAGGCGGACCAGAAAGTGCCAGGTCTGTGTCGCGCAGGCAGGGCGAGATCCGTCACAGCGTCAGGTAGGAGCGTCGCTCCGCTGTCCTGACGGCGCACGTCGTCGAGTCCCGGTCGGCTGTACACGCCTCACGTCGGGTGTGCACTGTCCGGGGCGAGGTCCGGCCTCGTCCGGGCCGCGGATGGAACGGTGGCACATAGGCTCGACCCACATGTGTGGACGCATCGCTCTCTACGAGGACCCAGACCGCATAGCCCGGCTCGTTCACGCCGGGATCAACCCGGAGCTGTCGGCCGACTGGCGACCGATGTGGAACCTCGGACCACAGGCCCGGCTGCTCGGTGTCTCCGAGCGGCACGGCGAACGCTTCCTCGATGTGTACCGGTGGGGCCTGGTGCCCTACTGGGCCAAGGACCCGGCGGCGATCAAGAGCACCTTCAACGCCCGAGCAGAGACGGTGGCGACGAAGCCGATGTTTCGCACTGCCTTCAAGAGCCATCGCATCCTGGTCCCGGCCGATGCCTTCTACGAGTGGAAGACGCTCGGCCCGAACGTCAAGCAGCCCTATGCCTTCACGAGATCGGACGGCGAACCGATCATGTTCGCCGGCCTCCGCGAGTGGTGGAAGGACGCTGAGGGCCACGAGCTTCGGACGGCGACCATCATCACCACCCATGCCGGCCCGGACATGAGGTCGATCCACAACCGTCAGCCGGTAGTGCTCGACCCGCAGTCCTGGGACCGTTGGCTCGACCCCGCGGTGACGGATCCGAAGGTG
This sequence comes from uncultured Acidimicrobiales bacterium, assembly GCA_963725395.1. Taxonomy (GTDB): domain Bacteria; phylum Actinomycetota; class Acidimicrobiia; order Acidimicrobiales; family RAAP-2; genus Bog-756. The sequence continues at coordinate 68,973 of CAVRYH010000013.1, forward strand.
CTCGAGCCCCTGTTGGTGCCGACGGCGGAGGGGACGCTCGTCCATCATCCGGTGAGCAAGGACGTGGGCAACGTGAGGAACAACACGCCGGATCTGCTCGAGGCCGTCCCCCTCGAAGAAGACGGGGAACGCTGACGCTTCCTCTGCGTCCCCCGGGTATCGTTGCTTGAGTGCCTGGCGACGAGGATGTGGCTGGTTTGACCGCCTTCACGGGGTGGGATCCTCGTGGGGGAAAGGCCGCTCAACCCGATCCGGGAGACGTGCTCGCCCTGTCAGCTGGGGACGGCGCGGCAGCGTGCTACGAACTCCTGGCTGTGGCCGCCCGCGGCTTTCGACCGCCCCGGTTTCTGACGGTCGCCGACATTCCTCGTGAACCCGCGATGGGGTTCCAAGCGGTGGAACAGAGAGGCGCCCGACCCGGCAACGAGGGGATCAGACAGACCTGGTCCCTGCTCTACCGCCCCATTGTGGAAACCCACCCAAGAGGGGTCGATCCCTACGCGATCTACTTGCTCGGCGTCAACCCACCGGCCGAAGCAACGGTGCGGGATCTCGAAGTCTTCAACGACTTCTATACGAGTGTCCATCTGCCCGAGGTCGCCGAACGCCGTCAGGCCGGCCGGGCCGTCCGGTACGAGCTCGTGAGCGAGGTCAAGGCTCCGTATCAAGGGGCTCCCCGGTACCTTGCGATCTATGAGGTCGACGAGCAGGGGGCTTCTCAGCGCCGCCACGTCGGGCCTCCCTACAGCTCAGGTCCAGAGGTGTGGCAGGGTCACCGAACACCGTGGCGACTCTGGTACCGGAGCCTCAGTTCCGGCACTCAACCGCACTAGCGGGCAACCGACCAGCGGACACGGTCAGATGGGTCTCGTCAGGCCCGCAACCCTCGCTCGCCCCGACGGGGGACCATCCACAGGGGACGGTGGGCTACCGGGAACATCCGGTTGGAGAGGCCGGGGCGGCGGATCGACCGGTGTGGGATCGTCCGGAGGGGGAACTGTCATCCTTGCCAACTACCCGAGCCACCGTGACCGAAACCCGTGACGCACTGGCAGGGATGAGGCGATGACGAGAATGGCGCGATCGGAAGGGAACGAGCATCTCGCCGCGGGCGTCGGTGCGAAGAAGGGAGGGTCAGGTGCCGAGATCCACCAAGCGACGTGGACAGGCGGTATCACGCGCCCTCGTCACGCCGCAAGCGCATCAGTGCCCCATCGACACGCTCCTTTTCGTGGCCCCGTACTTCTATCTCGATGAGCTTCCTTCTACTGGTCGCGCCTCGAACGAGGGTCACCGCACTCGGTGGGACCCCCAGGGCGAGGGCCATCGCCCGCAGAGCGGAACTGGTCGCCCGTCCCCTGTCGGCTGGTGCCGCCACCCGCACGACCACAGCGCCGTCGTACTCCCCACCGACGGCCGTGGCCGAGGCCGCCGGCCGGACATGGATCTCTGTGCGCACGGTGTCCGTGCCCAGAGTGTAGCGAGGGACCTCAGGAACCGGTGGCAGAGCCTGACCCGAGGTTGTCGGTGGTGCGGAGACGCTCTGGCTCACGGGGAGATCTCGAGCGGGCGGGCACGGCGACAGACGGGCAGGTACGGTCTGGCCCATGGGAGCGGATGAGTTGTGGATCGAGTCCTATCAGGGTGAGGTACTCGGCGAAACGCTGTTCGGTGTGTTGGCCGAGCGTGAGGGGGATCCCACGCGACGCCGTCAGTTGGAGGTGCTGACCCTGCTCGAGAGGTCGACGAGAGCCCTGGCCGAGCCGGTGATGGATCGCCGGGGTCTGGACCGCGGGGACACCGCCGGGTCGATCTCCGATGCCAAGGAATTGGCTGACGCGTTGGCGGAGGTGCCCTGGGAGGACTTTGCGGGCTCCATACTTCCGGTGACGGCACAGTTCCTTGCCAAGTATCATGAACTGGTCGAGCTGGCTGTCGACAACGTCGAGCGCGAAGTCGCCCGGGCCTACGTCGCCCATGAGGAGGCGCTGGCCACCTTTGCCCGCCGCTCGGCCGGGGAGGAGTCGGGTGACCCGCTCGGGGCGATTCTCGCGCTCCCTCATGTCCCGGCAGCAGCAGACCAGGGGTAGCTTTCGACCGTAGGGACGCTCGACGGGAGGTTGTCCGCCTCCCGATCGGTCGTCTGGCGGGGAGGTCACCGGCCAGTCAGGATGAGCCTTCGCCGTGGTCAGGGCCCCTCGGGCTCCAGCACATCGGACAGCCACGCAGCGACGATGCCGGCGACCTCTGCCTCCCTCCGTCGCAGCGAGTGGTCTCCCTCCACGACGACGTGGGTGACTGGCCCCGGGATGGCCGACGTGTGCTCTTGGAGCTCGGCCGGGGATCCGAAGGCGTCCTTGCGCCCCGAGACGAACAGACAGGGCACGCATAGCGCCGGGAAGTGTGCGGTGCGGAGCCGGTCGGGGTGTTTGGGTGGATGGAGCGGATAGCTGACGAGCACCAAAGCCGCGACCTCCAGACCTTCGGCAACGGCCATCGAACACATCCGACCACCCATGGAGCGACCACCGATCGCCACTCGACGGGTCGGGACATCGAGTCGCCGGGCCAGTGCGGACGTGGCAGCCCCGATGACCGCGATACAGACTTCAGGCGGATCAGGCCGTTGCCGGCCGGCCGCCCTCCCGGGGAATTCGACGCGATCGACGGCGATGCGGTGGGTCGTGACCACCTCATCGATGGCGACGAGGGCCGGCTGGTCTCGTCCAGCGCCCGCTCCGGGTGTCAGCACGAGGCCGACGACGTACGGGCCGGTCATGGGTTGCTCCTGACCCGACTGGGCGCCATTGCCCGTTGTCGCAGGGGCTGCTCCGGCACCGTCGGCGGATGATCCGCGATGCCCATCTCGCGGTGGGCTCCACCCGGGCGACAGGCCTGGTGGATCAGCTACCGACCACCTTGGCGAGCACCTCTCCGAGGAGGGCCACCCGCCCCTCGATGTGGCAGTTGGCCGGGGCGTTGACGGTAAAGCCGTCGATACCCTCGATGAGTCGGGAAGCGAAGAGCTCGCCGACCTCGTCGGGGTCGCCGAGGGTGATCATCGAGCGGATCTGGCCCGCGTCCTCGGCACTCATCGACGCCAGGTCGATGCCGCGGCTCGCCAGGAATTCGTCGGCCTCCGCGACGGCCTGATCATGGGTCGGTGCGACGCAGGCGTTGGCCTGCACGGTGACCGTTATCTGGGAGCGATCGCGACCGACGGCCCGGCAATGATCGGCCAGTACCTCGAGCTTGCGCGCCACCTCCTCCGGTGCGCAGATCAGGTTCGACTCGTCCCCGTACTGCGCCACCAGGCGCAGGGTCTTCTTCTCCCCCGCACCACCGATCAACACGGGGATCTTCGACAGGGGCGGGGGTGAGTTGATGGCCTCGGTCACGGTGTACCACCGACCGTTCAGGGTGGGCCGTTCGCCGGCCAGCATCCCTTTCACGATCTGCAGCGTCTCCTCCAATCGCTCGAACCGGTCAGTGAAGGTCCCGAACTCGAAGCCGAGACTCTCGTGCTCGAGTTGGAACCACCCCGCCCCGATGCCGAGCTGGGCGCGCCCACCGGATACGTGGTCGAGTGTGGTGACTTCTTTCGCGAGCAGCGCCGGGTTCCGGTACGTGTTGCCGGTGACGAGTGCGGAGAGGCGTACCCGCTGGGTGTGCTGGGCCAGGGCGGAGAGCAGCGTGTAGCACTCGAGCATGGCATTTTCGGGTGGGCCGAGCATGGGCAACTGGTAGAAGTGGTCCATCACCAGGACCGTGTCGAAGCCCGACTCCTCAGCCTCCCGGGCCTGGCGCACCACGGTGGGGAACAAGTCGGCAGGGGTTGTGTCGGGGTAGGTGAAGTTCGGTATCTGATAGCCGATTCGGGTCATGTCGGCACCTTACCGGCATCCCCCGCCACCCATTCGGGTGACTGCAGCCAGGACCCGTCGAGCCGGAGCTCGGCCGCCCCTTTGCCCGCCTGCGGCTGGAGCCAGCAGATGGCGGCCGAGGTGGCTACCGTGTGACCATGATCGTCCTCGTCCATGGTGTGCCCGAGACGAAGGATCTCTGGAACCACGTCCGCCAGCATCTCGAGGGCGAATCGGTGGCGTTGTCGATGCCCGGGTTCGGGTGTCCCCGACCGGAGGGCTTCGGGGCCACGAAGGACGATTACGCGGACTGGCTGGTCGGCGAGCTCGACCGGATCGAGGGGCCGATCGACCTGGTCGGGCACGACTGGGGTGCTGCTCTCACCTACCGGGTGGCCACCGCCCACGGCGAAAGGCTGCGGTCCTGGGCGGCGGACGTCGCCAACGTGATGCACCCCGACTACACCTGGCACGACTTCGCCCGGATCTGGCAGACCCCGGGTGAGGGTGAGCAGTTCTTCCGCGACCAGCTGGCCAGCCCACCCGCCGACCAGGGCGCGGTGTTCGAGGCGTTCGGGGTGCCGGCCGCCGACGCCGTCGACCTGGCCGGATGGGCCGACGAGACCATGGCCTCGTGCATCCTCGACCTCTACCGGTCGGCCACTCCGAGCGTTTACGCATCGTGGGGCGACGTGATGACGCCGACCTCGGCTCCCGGCCTGGTCCTCCACGCCACCGACGACCCGTTCGGGGACGAGGCCAAGTCCTCAGATGTGGCCGACATGCTCGGGGCGCGCCAGGAGAGACTCGAGGGGGTCGGCCACTGGTGGGCGTTGCAGGCGCCCGGGCTGGCGGCCTCCGTTCTCACCGCCTTCCACGCCTCGGTCGCCTAGGGCTGCGCGGTCGGGCACCGAGAAGCCCTCTGGACCCGCCGCCCGCCGAGGCCGGACACATCGGCCCCGACCCGCTCCTCCCTGGGAGGGCCGGTCACGGACGACGAGAGCACGATCGGGGAGCCCGATGCAGGGCGGACACCTCAGAGACTGTCCGACGGCCAGGTCGTCGGACTCAAGAAGCGGCCGCATGCCACCGGACGACCCTCGTCGCCAGGGTCGACAGACTCCTCTTTTCTTCCGAGGAGAGGCATGCAGATGCCGACGCGATGTCGGACCGGAAGGCGTCGACGACGTCGTCGACCATTCGCCGGCCGGACGACGTCAAAGTGACCCGGATGGCGCGGCGGTCGTCGACGGATGGTTTCCGCGAGACGAGGCCCCGCCGTTCGGCGCGATCGACCAGGCCGGTCACGCTCGATTTGTCCAGCTCGAGCAGCCTCGCCAGCTCGTGCATCGTCGGTTCTCGGTCGCGCAGCACACCGAGCAGCCGCGTCTGGACCATCGACACATCGTGGGCGGCGGCACGCTTGGCCAGCGTCCCCTGGACGAGGAAACTCAGTTGGGCCAGAGCATCCACGATCCCGAGGTCGTCCGCGCCGTCCCCTTCCGGCTCGGGCGGAGGGATCGGCCGGGCGTTGACCATTCCTCCACTGTAATTGCAATAGTACGTCTAACCAACTACTTTGGTACGTGGAACAAACTAAATGACCACGACCAGGGATCGCGAGACGAGTATGGACGCAGCGCACACCGAGAGGATGCACGCCGCGGTCGTCACCTCCTTCGACGAGCCACCGCACTACCAGGAGTGCGATGTGCCGTCGCTGGGCGGAGGAGGCCAACAGGTGGTCGACGTACTCGCCGTCGGCCTCCATCCCCGTGTGCGGAGTGGCGCCTCCGGCAGGCACTACACGAGCAGCGGCGAATTGCCGATGATCCCAGGCGTCGACGGGGTCGGAAGAATGGCCGACGGGACGCTCGTCTACTTCGTGGTCGACGACGGGCTGCCCGGTTCGATGGCACAGAAGACAGCCATCGACCCGCGGCGAACGATTCGGCTTCCGGGCGAGGTCGATGTCGAGAGGGTCGCTGCCACGATGAACCCGGCAATGTCATCGTGGGTGGCGCTCCGCCGCCGGGTGCCGATCGAGCCAGGTCAGAGCGTCCTGGTGTTGGGTGCGACGGGTAACGCCGGAAGGATGGCTGTGCAGGTCGCCAAGCGTCTCGGAGCGGGGCGTGTGGTGGGTGCCGGTCGTGACGCCGGCCGACTGCATGCTCTCGCCGACGTCGGTGCCGACGGAACCGTTCAGTTGACCGGGGACGCCGACGCCACGGCGGCAGCGCTCGCCGCAGCCTCGGCTGACGTCGACATCGTCCTCGACTACCTGTGGGGCAAGCCGGCCGAGCAGGCGATCGGTGCCCTCATGGCGGAACGAGCCGACCGCAGTCGGTCGTTGGACTGGATCCAGATCGGTGCCGTCGCGGGGCCGACGTTGGAGCTCCCGTCCGTGGTTCTCCGTTCGGCGAACCTCCGCATCCAAGGGGTCGGCCAGGGCTCCGTCTCCGCCTCAGGCTATCTGGCCGAACTGCCCTCGCTGATCGACATGATCGACTCCGGCTCGCTCGACATCACCGTTCGGACGTACCCGCTCGAGGCCGTCGGGTCGGCCTGGACGAGGCCGGACTCCCCCGGATCGCGGATCGTCCTGCTCCCGTAGCGACCTGGGTCCCGATGGTTACCGCCTCTGCGGATCGACCGGGCGGGCGTCGAGGATCTACGGTCCGCCGAACCGGACGAGGGATGAGCTGATTCCCGACGGTGGTGGTCACCCCTCGACGGCACCCCATCGGGAAGTGGACGGGAGTGGCCCCCGAAAGGCCTCCCAGTTCCACGACTGCACCGAACCGGGTTGGTGCCTGGGCCGAATCAGCGCGCTCCCCTTGCCCTCTGCTCGCGGCACCCCCCGTTCGCCTAGCCTTGAGGGCGTTCGGGCGGACAGTATGAGGGGATGGCGGTGGCTACACAGAACATCACCGTGCTCTTCACCGACCTCGTCGGGTCAACGGAACTAGCGACATCGGTGGCGCCCGAGGCCGGTGACGAGGTCCGCCGTGGTCATTTCTCCACGCTCCGCCGTGCTGTCGCCGAATCCGGAGGCACCGAGGTGAAGAACCTCGGGGACGGGATCATGGTGGTGTTCCCGACGGCTTCGGCGGCCCTGTCCTGTGCTGTCGCCATGCAACAGGGCGTCGACCGTGACAATCATCACAGCGAACGGCCATTGACCATCCGTGTGGGTCTCAGCGGAGGAGATGTCACCAAGGAGGGTGACGACTATTTCGGTGACCCGGTCGTGGAAGCGGCTCGTCTCTGCAACAGCGCCGATGGCGGTCAGATCCTCGCTGCCGACCTGGTCCGTGCCATGGCCGGCCGCCGCACCAAGTTGAAATTCCGCCCGGTCGGGGAGCTGGCCCTCAAAGGTCTGCCGGTCGCCACCGACACGGTCGAGGTCCTCTGGGAGCCGCTCGAAGGAGCGGACTCGGATGCGACGGTCCCGCTGCCCGGTCGGCTCGCCGTGCGACCCGACCCGGGTGTGGTGGGGCGGATCTCCGAACTGGCCATGATCGCCGATGCCGCCGCGCGTGTCGGCTGGTGGGTTCCGCGAGGTCCTGCTCATCTCCGGTGAGCCCGGATTGGGCAAGACGACACTGGCCGCCGAGGCGTCAAGAGCAGCCTTCGCAGGGGGGGCCACCGTCCTGTTCGGCCATTGTGAGGAAGACCTCGCCTCCCCGTATCAACTCTTTGCCGAGGCACTGGGGCACTACATCACCCACGCCCCGGAGGATCAGCTTGTAGCCCATGTCGCCGCCCACGGATCGGAACTGGAGAAGCTCGTCCCGGTCCTCTCCAGCCGCATCCCGGACCTGCCCCCCTCCCGGGCGTCGGACCCCGACAGCGAGCGGTTCCTGCTGTTCTCGGCCGTCGTCGGCCTGCTCTCCCAGCTGGCACAACGCCAACCTGTCGTTCTCGTCCTCGATGACCTGCAGTGGGCGGACGAGGGAAGCCTGGTGCTCCTGCGTCATCTGGTGTCGTCTGATCAGACCCGGCAGATGCTCATCCTCTGTACCTACCGGGCCGGTGAGCTAGCTCCCGAGCACCCGCTGACCGCCACCCTCGCCGCACTCCACCGTCTGGACGGCATCGGCCGCATCGACCTGGTCGGATTGGACAACGACGGTGTCGTTGCCCTGATGGAGGCCATCGCCGGCTACAGCCTGGACGAAACCGGCATCGGGCTGGCCCGCGCTGTCCACCGGGAGACCGACGGCAGTCCCTTCTTCGTACTCGAGGTCCTCCGGAACCTCTCCGAAACCGGAGCAATCCACCAGGACGCCTCGGGCCACTGGGTGACGGACATCAGCTTGGACCAGATGCCTTTGCCGAACAGCGTGAGGGTCGTGATCGGATCCCGAGTCGGGCGGCTGGGCCCTGATGCCAGAAAGGTCCTGTCGATGGCCGCGGTGATCGGACGTGACTTCGACCTCGATCTCCTCGCCGGGGCTACCGGGACCAACGAGGACGACCTACTGGACAGTCTCGAGGCGGCCGCGGCAGTGTCCCTGGTCCGGGAACCCACCGATGCCTCGGGTAGGTACAGCTTCACCCACGCCCTCATCCAGCACGCCCTCTTCGAGGACCTCGGTCCCAGCCGCCGCGCCAGAGCACACCGCCAACTGGCCGAAGCATTGGAGCTCATCTGTGGTGACGATCCCGGAGCACGAATCGGGGACCTGGCGCGTCACTGGCTGAGCGCCCTCCAGCCCATCGACGTCGGTAAGGCCGTCACCTATGCCCGACAGGCCGGCGACGCGGCCCTGGCCGCCCTCGCCCCTGCGGACGCCCTCCGCTACTACGAGCAGGCGCTCGACCTCTACTCGCGGATGGCGGACGCCGACCCGCGCCTGACGATCGATTTGGCCATCGGAATCGGCACCGCTCAGCGCCAGACCGGGGACCCGGCGTTTCGGGAGACCCTGCTAGGAGCGGCCCGCCAGGCTGCCGATCTCGACGACACGGACCGCTTGGTCACTGCGGCACTGGCCAACAATCGAGGCTGGTACAGCGCCGCCGGCTCTGTCGACGAGGAGAGGGTGGAGCTCCTGGAGCGGGCCCTCGACCAGGTCTCGACGAGCGACCCGAGGCGGGCGCTCCTGCTCGCCACCCTGTGTTCCGAGCTCAATTTCGGGAGTCCACTCGAGCGGCGCCAGGCGCTGGCCGACGAGGCATTGACCGTGGCTCGAGCGACCGGGGACGACGCCACCACCCTGCGGGTTCTCAACAGCATCCACTTCCCGTTGCTGGTTCCCTCCGGGTTGGCGGAGGCGATGGCGAGGACGGCCGACGGTCTTGCCCGAGCCGAAGCCCTGGGTGACGACACGCTGGTGTTCTTTGCTGCCCACTGGCGAGCGGAGACGGCCCATCTGGCCGGTGAGATTCGGGAGATGGACCGCTGCATCGAGATCATGGGGTCGATCTCGAATCGGGTGGACCAGCCGATGCTGGCCTGGTCACACTCCTTCCTGGGCGCTGTGCGGGCCCTTATCGCCGGGGACACGGACCGGGCCGAACAAATGGCGACGACCGCTCTGCAGTACGGCACTGAGAGCGCCCAGCCCGACGCGGGCCTCTTCTTCGCATCGCAGCTGAGCATCGTCTCCCTTCAGCGCGGAACCATGGGCGATCTGGTCCCCCTCATCGAACGTCTCGCCGCCGAAACCCCCGACCTCAGGGCCTCCATCGATGCGGCGCTCGCTCTCGCCCACGCCGAGGCGGGTCACGTCTCGGACTGCGAACGCCTGCTCGAGGAGTTTGCCGCCTCTCAGTTCGATCTGCCCGAGAACGCGCTCTGGATCACGGCCATGGTCGCCTTCTCCCAGGCCGCGGTGTTTGTCCGGAGGCCTGTCTTCGCCCAGCCGTTGTTCGATCGACTGGTCCCCTGGGCTGCACAGTGGTCCAGTACAGGCACGAGCGCCGAAGGTCCGGTGAGCCTGACCCTCGGCGGTCTCGCCACGGTGCTCGACCGTCTTGACGAGGCCGACGCCTACTTCGCCCAGTCGGCCGACGCCTGTCGCCGGGTCGGAGCCTGGTTCTATCTCGCTCGGACCAATCTGTGGTGGGGCACAATGCTGGCCGGGCGGGGTACTCCCGGCGACGGGCACAGGGCCCGAGAACTCCTGAACGAGGCCCATGTCCGCGCCGTGGAGCGGGGATACGGCGGGGTGGAGCGGCGAGCGGTCGAGGCGCTCCGGATGCAATCGGAGCTGCAGGGGCTCTGAGGTCGAACGGATTCGCCCCGACCACGGGTCCTCCGCCCATCTGCCCCTCACCACGATGGCTGCGGCAACGGTGCCAGCGCTCAACGGGGCGGCGCAACCACCCCGTTCGCCCGGGCGACGGCGCCGAACCACGATGCGCTGGGCTTCGGATGCCGGGCGAACGTCTCGGGGTCGACGCTGTGGAGTCCGAACTTGGGTCCGAAGCCGAGGGACCACTCGAAATTGTCGAGCAGGCTCCACACGAAGTACCCGCGTATGTCCACACCGTCATCGAGCGCCCGTCGGACCCCTGTCAGGACCTCGCTGATGAAGGTGATGCGCTCGGTGTCATCGTCGGTGGCGATGCCGCTCTCGGTGAGCAGTACCGGCAGCCCGGTCATCGCCGCAGCCCGCCGGGCGCAGTATTCGACCCCCTGGGGCCAGTACTCGTACCCCATCTGGGTGGTGGGCACCCCGGGCTCGTTCGGGGCCTGGCCCTCCGGACCGAAATGGACCCGGGAGTAGCACTGGACCCCGATGAAGTCGTCGCCCACGGTGGCTCTCATGAAGCGGTCCTCGAGGATCTCACGGGCGGCCTCGAGGATTTCCTCACCACCTGGATCGGCGACCATTTCGTCCATCGACAACGTCAGGCCGATGGGGAACTCCCCGGGTCCCGACCGGAGGGCGTCCACGGCGAGACGGTGGGCCCGCGCCATGGCGTCGTTGACGGCGAGGTGTCGGATGAAGTCGTCCTTCACACCGGGGGGAGAGGATCCGAGGGCGTAGCCCATCACGCCGATGAGGTTGATCTCGTTGATCGTGCACGCCCACCCGATGAGGTCGCCGAGGTGGGCTCCCGCACGACCGACGAAGCGGGCGAACACCTCGGGGGCGTCGAGGGCCTCCCACCCCCCTCGGGCGGTCAGCCATGTCGGGGTCGTGAAGTGGTGGAACGTCACAACGGGGGTGATGCCCCGCTCGAGGCACGCAGCACAGATGCGGCGATAGTGGTCGAGGGCCGAGCGGGAGAACTCGCCTTCGGCGGGCTCGATCCGACTCCACTCGAGCGAGAACCGATAGGCACCCAAGCCCATGGTCGCCACGAGCTCGATGTCCTCGGGCCACCGGAACAGCGAGTCGCAGGCGTCCCCACTCGACTCGACACACCCCGAGTCCGGATTGTGCTCCCAGGCCCACCAGTCGTTGTTGACGTTGCCGCCCTCGATCTGATGAGCCGCTGTCGAAGTTCCCCACACGAACCCCTCGGGGAAGCTGATCTCTGGTGTCACGACGGCATCTGTGTCCACGGCCGACGACTGTAGCTCGCGGTCGGTCGTCGACGCCCCGGCGGCCGACGGCTCGGTACCCGTTCGACCGGGTCGGTAGGCTCAACCCGACCGTCGGCGACAAGGGGGAGTCCATGGCAACGATCGGCACCGAGGTCGCAGCGTCCGAGGTCGGCTTCGACGAAGGGCGGTTGGCCCGGATCGACCGGCATTTCCAGGTCTATGTGGAGGACGGACGCCTTCCCGGTTGGTTGGTGCTCGTCGCCCGACACGGAAAAATCGTCCACCTCTCGACGTCGGGGCTCCGCGACGTCGCCGCGGGGCTCCCGACGGAGACCGACACCCTCTACCGCCTGTTCTCCATGACCAAGCCGATCACCTCGGTGGCGGCGATGATGCTCTACGAGGAGGGGGCCTTCGAGCTGAAGGACCCCGTCAGCCGGTTCATCCCCTCGTTCGCCGAAACGCGGGTCTTCCGCGGGGGAACGCGTTGAATCCGGTCACCGAGCCCGCCACCGAGCCGATGCGCATCTGGCACCTGTTGACGCATACGGCCGGGCTCACCTACGGGTTCCAGTACGCCTCGCCGGTCGATTCCATGTACCGGTCGGCGGGATTCGAGTGGGGCACCCCGCCCGGCGCCGATCTGGCCGAATGCTGCGACCGGTGGGCCGCGCTCCCGCTCCTGTTCCAACCCGGCTCGGAGTGGAGCTACTCGGTGGCCACCGACGTGCTCGGCCGCGTCGTCGAGGTGGCGGCGGGAATGCCCCTCGATCGCTTCCTCGCTGAGCGCATCTTCGGGCCTCTGCACATGGAGGACACCGTATTCCAGGTGTCATCCGAGGATGCCGGGCGTCTGGCGGCCCTCTACACGCCCCACCCGAAGACCGGACTGGCCGTTCAACAGGATGGTCTCGGTGCTGCCGCGCTGGCTGCGCCGACCTGCCTTTCGGGTGGAGGAGGGCTTGTGGGCACGGCCGGCGACTACCACCGGTTCACCGAGATGCTCAGGCGCGGCGGCGAGCTCGACGGCGTCAGGCTCCTCGGAAACCGGACCGTCGCCTACATGGCGCGTAACCACCTACCGGGAGGGGCTGACCTGGAGGCGTTCGGGCGGCCGCTCTTCTCCGAGACGACGTTCGACGGAACGGGTTTCGGTCTCGGCTTCGCCGTCGTGGACGACCCCGTGAAAAACAAGGTCCTCGGGTCGCCGGGCGACTACTCGTGGGGCGGGGCGGCCAGCACCGTGTTCTGGGTCGACCCGACCGAAGACATCACCGGGCTGTTCCTCACCCAGCTGCTCCCATCCAGCACGCACCCCATCCGGTCCCAGCTCAAGCAGCTGGTGTACCAGGCTCTCGTCGACTGAGGGGTCCGGCCCCACCTTTCTGAGCTCGCACCCGGCCGGAGGGGTCGGCCCCAGGGTGCTCACCGGACAGGGCCCACGCTGACCGACTCCTTGCCCGCCCGGCCACGACTCCTTACAGTTCCTTCATGGCGTCGGTCGAGGACGTGAGGGTCCGGAGGGCGACGACGACCGACGTGGCCGCACTGTCCCAGCTCCGGTACCGGTGGCGGGTGGGGGAGCGGTGTGAGCGCGGACTCGATGAGCGGGCCTTCGAGGAGGCGCTGTCCGGGTGGATCGAGGACCACGCGGCAACGCACCTGCCGTTTCTCGCGGAGAAGGGGCTTCGACCGGTCGGTATGGCCTGGCTCGCTCTGGTCGACCGCATACCGGGCCCGGAGCAGTTGGTCAGGAGGTCCGCCTATCTCCAGAGCGTCTATGTCGTCGCCGACGAGCGCGGCCACGGGGTGGGCGCGCGGCTGATCCAGCTGGTGGTCGATCACGGCCGGAGCCTCGGTCTCGACTACATCGCCGTCCATCCCAGCGAGCAGTCGTTCCCGCTCTACCGAAGACTCGGCTTCGCAGAGACGAGCCGGGTACTCGAGCTGCGCGACGTTGCCCGACCCGGATGAGCGCCGCTCAGAACCACGTTCCGCTCCTCGGCGACGGCCGCGTGGTGAGCAGGCGATCGGCGACCGCCAGACTGCCGGCCTTCAATTCCTCGATACGCCCACCGGCGGCGAGAAGCGAGGCCGGGAAGCCGCCCATGAAGAGGGACCCGAGCGACGGCAGCCCGAGCCGGAGTTCTGCCGCCTCGCCGCTGCGGGCCCGCCGGCATGACGCGCCTTCCGGCCCGGCGTCGAGCACCCACCGGCCGGGTGCCGGGTCGGCCGGGCCCTCGGCCGCGGTGGGCGGGACCACCTCGAGCACCAGGCGTCCCTCGTCCTGGTAGCCGCGTGTCTCGAGCGCGGCGGCGGTGTCCAGAATCCTCACGTAGAGCCGATCCTCGATGCCGACGGTTCGTAGCCGACGCGGATCGACCAGACGCCAATGGAGCGGTTCGTCCACTGGTCGTCGTTTGGCGGTGACCTGGCCGACGAGGTCGAGGTCGAGGACGAAGCGCCACAATGCCGCTTCAGTCTCGGGACTGTTGCCACGGAGCTCCTCGACGGTGACCCCGACGCGGTCTCCTCGGAAGACGTTGGTATCGGCATCCGCGCGGTACAGCACATACCCGTCGTCACATGCCACGTGGAATCGGGCGGCCGCTCCGGCTCGGTGGCGGGGGTGGTCGGCGAGGAACCGCGCCCAGAAGGTCGAGCTTCGATTGACCTCACCGGCCCGGGACCGCCGTTGCCGGTCGAACAGGTCGGGCAGAACTCTGGTGGCCTCCTCCCTATCGATGAGCTTCAGATCGACGGCTGGGGCGGGGACTGCGAACGCCGAGGCCCGAGTGTCGATCGTGTACTCAGCGAGATTGGCGGCCAGCCCGTATCCGAACCTCCCGTAGATGACCGACTCCGAGGCCTCGAGCCCGGCGATCGCTTCACCTCGCTTCCGGGCATCGTCGTGCAGGACCACCATCAGTTGCCGTAGCAAACCCTGCCGCCGGTGGGTGGGGTGGACCCCGACCGCGCTCACCCCCGCCATGGGAATCGTTGGGCAAAGCTGTCCGGGCGCCGAGGGGATCGTGACATCCAGGGTGTAGATGCAAGCGTTTCCGGCGAATCGGTTCCCCGTGTCGACGACCCATGCCCTGTCGAGCGGGGACTTGGCTGCTCCCTCCTCGAGTTCGGCCACCTGGTCGGGGTCGCCGGCGAAGGGGGTGAGGAACGGAACCATCACCGATCGTCTGAACGCCGGTTCCTCATCCGGACGGATCTGGCGCACCACGGGGTCCACGCAGCCAGTCTGCCGCCATCTCGACCCTCGGTGCCGCTCCCGCCCGCCGGGCTGACGTCGTCCCGACCCGTCTGCCCCGTAGCCGCCTCACCGCTCCAGCCCAGCGCCGGTCCCGAGCGGTGCGTCGGGTCAGGCCACGGCGCGACGCAGCCCCCGGGCCCGTGATCCGGAGCCGGGGGCTGCTTCACGCCGATCCTGTGGCGTTGACCCATCAGTCATCGCATCAGAAGGTGTGGTTCACCGCCTTGGTCAGGTAGGCGGGGAGGGCGGCCTCGATCTTGGCTGCCTCCGTGGATGTCAACTTGTTGGCCGACACCGCCTGGGTGATCCTGGCGTCGGCGGCACTGTTGAGCGCATTGACCACTGTCTGGGCGCTGATACCGTGCTCACCGGCCACGTCGGCGATCGACTTGCCGGAGCGCAATTCGCTCACCAGGGCCTTCGGGGTCACGCCGATGGTCTTGGCGCTGATGGCAACACCGTCCCTACGGATCTCCCTCCGGTGGGCGCGGACCCACGTACGCACCGCACTTTTTCCGGCGGTGGCGGGGGCCGTGACCGCGGCGGGAGTGCTGGCAAAGGCGGTGCCGCCTGCAGCGATCCCACCCAGCAGGACGCCGCCGATCACGACTGGGGCGATTACTTTCCTCAACATGGCAAGCTCCTTGTTCTCGATCCAATGGCTTGGATGCTGTGGACATCGTCCCGCTCGGAGATAAGGGGATTGCGTGGAATGTATTAGGGTTGCATGAGCATTTCACCGGCGAGAGTCCTAGGGGGGAGATGGGACCGGAGGGATGAACGACCGGTTGCTCCACCACCTCGGCAACGGGACCGGACTAGAAATCGCATCCTTGCCACTGCGGTGTCGCGACTCGGGGAGGCGGGGGAATTCGCTGCGGTCTAGTCGGCGACGATAACGCCGTCATCGGTCCATTCGGAGCCACAGCTCTCGCAGCTGTGGACGAATCCGACTGGTCGGTCCATCACGCACAGCAACTCGGCCCGGATCCTCCACTTCTCGCCGCAGTGGGGACATGCCAGCTTCGGATCGCACTTGCCCATTTCATGTCCTCTCCGCCAGAGGTCAGGCTCGTCCTGCTGCTTCTGCGACCAACGACCGGGGTCGCTCGTCCATTGTTGGCACAGTCGTGGCGGCACTGCAAGGACCGCCCTGCCACCGCTTCGACCCCGTCCGATTGGGCCTCCGTTGGGCCCGGTCTCAGCATCCAGGGGAATGGCCGTTCTCCCGAAGACCCTGTTCGGACCGGGTGGTCCGGGTCCGGCGTGGCGCCAACTCGAGTGGTGGGGCGGCGAAACAGACAGGCTGGTGGATACCCCCCCATCGGGCCTTTCAGTGCGAAGCGGAGGTCTGCGGATCCGGGGCAGCTTCGTCGGGGCTCGCGCCCGGCCCATCGGCCGCTTCCGAACGGACGGAGAACAGCTGATACAAAGAGGCGGCGGCCAAGCCCGTCCCGCCGATCACCGCAATTCCGATCAACGATCGAGGAAGGCGTGGGCCGAGCCGGTATCGGCCCAACCCCGAGCTCACCAGGGCAATGGCCACGGCCAGATTGGTGAGGGGAAGCTCGAATCCTCCGTTCTTCATCAACGGGCCGTTCTCCCGGTGCGTCGCGCTCGGCCACGACCATCGTGCCGGCGATCATCAACGGTCCCAGTGGCTCGGCCACACCGGTGACGGTCAGCAACCCACCGCCCAGCTCGCTGGCTCCGGCGAGCGCCGCCATCGTCTTGCCCGGCTTCATCCCGAGCGATTCGAACCCGGCCGCGGTCGCCTCCAGACCCGGGCCTTCGAAGGAACCGAACAGCTTCTGTGCTCCGTGGACCGCCAGATACCCGCCAAGAACAGCTCGAGCTGCGAAAAGTCCGGCGTGACGCATGCATTACCTCCGGTGAGTCGCGCAAACGGCTCTGACCACTCGCCTATATCCGTTCAACGTGGCCAGCGAACATCTATTCCGAGGGCTGCGACAGGATGGCCTGAGCGGAGTGCCTGCCGCCCGGAGGTACGGCACGCCAGGGCGATATACTAACGGCTCGCCTGTACATCCGACAGGACGAACGGTTGAACACGCAGATCCTCCAAAAAGGACGGCCGCCCTTGAGACGACGCATGCTCAAGTCGAAGATCCATCGAGCCACAGTGACAGCGGCTGATTTGAACTACATCGGATCGATCAGCATCGATGCTCACCTGATGGCCGAGGCGGATATTCTCGAACATGAGCAGGTCACCGTGCTCGATATCGACAATGGTGCGCGATTCGAGACCTATGCCATCGTGGGTGATCCCGGTGAGATCTGCCTGAACGGGGCAGCGGCCCGCTTGGTGCACGTCGGCGACAAGGTGATCCTCCTCACCTACGGCGAGTACGAGGAAGCCGAACTCGGGGGTCATCAGCCTCGGGTGGTGCACGTGGACGAGAAGAACGTCGAGGTGAATCCGGCCTAAGCGATCTGGCCTGGTCGGCGCCGTCGTGCCGATCGGACCAGCATCCATCAGGCTCCTGACCCCCAGGGAGCCTGTGCCCGTGGCCGGATTGCTGTGAGCTAAAGGTGTCGGGTAGCGCTGCCGATAGAGGGAGAGTTACTCCCGGCGGGGTCATTCGAGGCTGACCCACGATCATCGTCGATTGCGAGCGAGCTGATGACGAGTGCACGGTGACCATGTCCGTTGCTTCGCGGGGAGGGCTGTTCCTCGTCAGACGACCGGCGTGGCCGATCGATCCGGGCCGGGCAACCGCGTCCCCCGGGCATCACTCGTCCCCGGTTGAGCCCGCTCGGCCGGGGCCCGGGTCCGCACATCTGAGCAGACAACGGGAGAAGCTCATTCGGGTCACGTTCGCCAAGCAGGCCATGGATGTGCACTTTCAGCCGATCGTCGACCTGAGAAGTGGCACCACCGTCGGGGTCGAGGCACTAGCCCGGTTCGCTCCTCTGCCGATCCGTCCTCCAGATGTGTGGTTCGCCGAGGCAGCGGCGATCGGCCTCGGCGTGGACCTCGAGATCCTCGCTCTGAACCTGGCACTGGAGAATCTCCACCACTTGCCCGCCGGACTCCTCATGTCGCTCAACGCCTCGGTGGAGGCGGTGATGTCGGAGCGACTGGGGCCGATCCTGGCCGATGTCCCGGCGGAGCGGATCGTGTTGGAGATCACCGAACACACGCCGATCGTTGACTACGCGAATTTCGAGAGGTGCATTCAGGCCGTTCGATCGCGGGGAGTCCGGTTGGCTGTTGACGATGCCGGGACGGGCTTCTCGAACCTTCACCACATTCTCAATCTTGAGCCCGAGGTCATCAAGATCGACATGGCCCTGATTCACGGAATCGACAGGGATCCGGCGCGCCAGGCGCTTGTTCGGGCGCTCTTGCAATTCGGCCTGGATGCGTACAACGCGTCGATCGTCGCGGAGGGAATCGAGACGAGAGGGGAGCTCGGGACCCTCCGTGAGCTGGGCTGCCCCTACGGCCAGGGCTTCTTCCTGGGAAGACCGGCACGACTGCCCCGTGACCTTGCGGACGTCCTTTCCTCGCCTCGCCGGACCATTTCGGAGGTGGCAGGACTCCTCGCCTCTTCCTGATGGACCGGCCCTCGGCCGGGCCCGCCGCCGACCACCGGCCCGCGATTCCGGTTCGGAGCCGTCGCCTGGTCCGGATGCGTCCTCAAGGCCGCCGCAGGAGGCGTCGACAGATGAGGTATGTCCGAGTGTGCCGCGCAGAGGGCGGTCTCTCCGATATCGGAGACCGCATCCCTCGACTCGCGCCTGCTGGCCGCACTTCCCGACGTGGCCATCGTCGTCGACACCGAGGGCACGATCCGGTGGGGAAATCCCGCGGCCGAGCGGTTCTTCGCTCGGTCGGTCGAGGAATCGGTGGGACTCGGCGGGCTCGACTTCGTGCACGTCGACGACCTGGAGCTCGTCCTGCGGTCGCTCGAGAGCATCCAGTCCAAAGAGGCCGGGACGCCCATCGAGATCCGGCTCCGGGCCCCGTCAGGCTGGCGTCTCATGGAACTGGTCGGAGCACCGGTGGATTTCGGCGACGGCGTGGCGGTGCTGCTGACGATGCGTGATCTCACCGACCGGCGACGATACGAACTGTCCCACAATCAGGACCTCCGCTTTCGTTCCATCGTGCAGAACGCCCCGTCGATCACACTGCTGGTCTCGCCCGAGGGGGTGATCGAGTCGGCGTCTGGTGCACTGACCCGGTGTCTGGGTCACGATCCCGAGGAGGTAACCGGTCTGACGTTGTCGGACATCGTGGAACCGGCTGATGCGCCCGTGCTCCAGGCGGCGCTCGAACGAGCGACCCGGGGCGCCTCGGCCGGCAATCCGGTCACCGTCACCGTGCGTCTCCTGCGGCACGCCGCTCGTCGGTCCCTGCCCTTTGAGCTCTCGTTTGTCGATCTTGTCGACGATCCGACCGTTGCGGGCCTCGTCGTCTCCGCTCACGACGTGTCCGATCGTGTGCGGGCCGAGATGGAGCAGCGGAAATCGCTCTCCCTCGTGGAGGCGACCCTCGACGCCACTGCCGAAGGAGTCCTGGTCATCGACACGTCGGGTCAGTTCACCAGCTTCAATCGTCAGTTCACGAGGATGTGGAGTCTGCCGGAGTCCGTGTTGGTGCGGAGGAATGTCGACTCCGCCGTGGGCTTCGTGCGCCGGCAGTTGAGTGATCCTGAGCGGTTCGTCGAGAGGCTGAGGGAGCTGTCGGACAATGTGGACGAGAACAGCCACGACGTCCTCGAGTTCCTGGACGGCCGGGTGTTCGAGGCTCGCTCCCATGTGCAGCAGGTCGATGATCGAGTCGTCGGCCGCGTCTGGAGCTTCCGCGATGTCACCGATCGGAGGCGATTGGAGCTGGACCTCTCGCATCAGGCCTCTCACGACCCTCTGACCGGGTTGGGAAACCGGGCACTCTTCGTTGACCGCCTCGACCATGCCATTGCCCGTGCCGTTCGCTCGGGTTCCACCCTGGCGGTGCTCTTCCTCGACATGGACGGGTTCAAGATGATCAATGATTGTCAGGGCCATGCCGCCGGCGACCGGGTCCTCCGCCAGTTCGCACAGACCCTGAACGGATGTCTGCGCGGCTCCGACACCGCAGCCCGGTTGGGCGGCGACGAATTCGGCGTGCTGATCGAGGATCTCGTCCACCAGGGTGATGCGCTCGACCTGGCGGAACGTATTCTCACCGAGGTCCGCACCCGACGAACGGCACTGGACAGCGCGGCCGAAACCACCGTCAGTATCGGAATCGGCATCTACGAACCGGGTACCGAAGGTGATCAGTTGCTGAGCCAGGCGGACGTGGCGATGTACGCGGTGAAGAGCCACGGGGGGAACGGTTGTGTCGTGTTCACCGATGAGCTGTTCCTCGGAGGAGCCGAGACGTTCGACGTGGCCCCTCACGATCAACCGGTTCGTGACTGATCGGCACAGACGGTAGCTCTCTCTTGTCGCTGTGGTTCCCGTCCACCCGGTGATCTGACGGCCTCTGCCAAAGGGTCACACCGTCACTGTCGGGCGGTCCACCGTGGATATGCGACGATGGCGTTGAGCATTGTCGGCTGGCCATGCGGACGACGGGGAAGGTGGCGTGGAGCACTTCGATCCTGCGACGAGCTTCGGCGAGGAGGTCGCCGCGTCCTACGACGATCGCCTCCGGGGAGACGAGTCGGCGACGGTCGACCTGCTGGAGCACCTTGCACGGGGCGGTCCTGCCCTCGAACTGGCCGTGGGGACGGGCCGCATCGCCCTGCCCCTGGCTGACCGGGGGATAGAGGTCGACGGGATCGAGATCTCGCAGGCGATGGTGGCCAAGCTTCGCTCCAAGCCGGGAGGTGACCGGATCCGCGTGACGCTGGGGGACTTCGCCGACGTCGGCGTCGAGCGCTCCTATCCGCTCATCTTCGTGGTGTTCAACACGCTGTTCAACCTGCTCACCCAAGCCGACCAGGTCCGGTGCTTCACGAACGCCGCCGCCCACCTGACCGATGACGGGTTGTTCTTGGTCGAGGCCGTCGTGCCCTCGTTCCTCTACAGGTTGGTGGACGACCAGTACGTCGAGGCGGAGGCGGTCGGTGTGGACGAGGTGAGACTCGATGTCGGCCAGCATGATCCCGTGCACCAGATTCTCGACGAGAGCCACGTGTCTCTCTCACGGGACGGCGTTCGCCTCACTCCGATCGTCACACGGTATGCGTGGCCGAGCGAGCTCGATCTCATGGCCCAGATCGCCGGACTCCGTCTGAAGGATCGATGGGGCGGATGGAACCGGGAGCCCTACGACTCGGGGACTGAGAATCTGGTCTCGGTCTACGGACGCTGAGCCCAACTTCCCGCGTCGTGGCGGGCGGTGCTCTTCGTGTGGCGGTCAGAGATTGGTCTCGTCGGCCGGGACATGGGGGAGCACCGGGGCCCCACCTCGGTCTTCAGGCTCTCGTACCCGGTACCCCAACGTGTAGGACGCCATGGACAAAGAACCCATGGCATAGCCATCGACCAGTACTTGTGCAGTTTCACCCGCGGCCGCCGCCAAGCCCGCCAGATAGAGCAGCGGGATGAAATGGTCCGGTGTGGGTGCCGCCATGGCAAAGTCGTCGTGGCCGCGCACTGCTGGCAGATCTGCGGGGGCGGTGGTCATCACACCGCGCACGTCGTCGTCGAAGCTCCGTGCCCAGTCGAACGCCGAATCGGGCCTGGTCCAATCGATGCGACCGAGGTTGTGCACGATGTTTCCACTGCCGATGACCAACACCCCCTGATCGCGTAGGGGCGCCAGCTTCGCTCCCAGGTCGAGGTGGTATTCGAAGGATTCGAGCGCGTTGACCGACAGCTGCACGACCGGTATGTCGGCCTCGGGGACGACATGGATGAGCACCGACCAGCTGCCGTGATCGATGCCCCAACTGTCGGTGTCGAGGCCGATCCAGGTGGGGGCGACCAGGTCGGCGATGTCTTGGGCCAGTTGCGGGTCGCCGGGGGCCGGGTAGTCGACGGCGAAGAGTTCATCGGGGAACCCGTAGAAGTCGTGGATTGTCCTGGGCCGTCCCATTGCCGTCACAGCCGATGCGTTGACGAACCAGTGGGCGGACACCACCAGGACGGCGCGTGGGCGGGGTATCCCGGCTCCGAACATCCGCCACGCTCCGGTGAATCGGTTGTGTTCGAGAGCGTTCATCGGCGTCCCGTGGCCGAAGAATGCCGCGGGCATGGTCAAGGGCGACTGCGTGTCGGGACCCATCCGACCAGGCTAGGTCGCCTTGGGGTCACCCGCCCCCATCGACCGAGGGGGACCGTCCGTCGTCAGCGACGCCGGGTGCCGCGGGAACCCCGCCCCCTCGGAACGTCGGTCACGCCGTCGTTGGCCTGACCAGCTTGTCGATCAGGTTGGGTGGCAACGCGTCGTAGTGGTCGTGCTCGGCCCGGAACCGGCCCCTGCCGCCGGTGAGGGAACGGAGATCGACCGCATAGCGCTGGATCTCGACGGTCGGCACCAGCGCTGTGATCCTCTGGTCTCCGGTGTCCAGCGTGTCGGTTCCCTGGACTCGTCCCCGGCGGGAGTTGAGGTCGCCGAGGACGTTGCCCTGCAGGGTCGCCGGGACGGTGACCTCGAGGAGCGAGATGGGCTCCAGCAGGACGGGACCGGCCTTGGCCAGTGCCTCCTTGAAGGCGAGTGACCCGGCCATCTTGAAACTCATCTCCGACGAGTCCACGGGATGGTGCTTGCCGTCGACGAGGGTCACCTGCACGTCGACGACCGGGTAGCCGTTGGGACCGCCGTGCTCCATGGCCTCGACGATTCCTTTCTCCACCGCTGGGATGTACTGCCGGGGGATGGCACCGCCGACGACCTCGTCGATGAAGCGGAATCCGCTGCCCCGCCCGAGGGGATCGATACGGATCGACACGACCCCGAACTGGCCGTGGCCTCCGGTCTGCTTCTTGTACTTCCCCTCCGCCGTCGCCGCGCCGGTGATGGTCTCGCGGAACGGGGTGAGTACGTCCTCGGTGACCACCTCCACGCCGAATTTGCGGGCCAGGCGCTCCCGGGTCACGGCCAGATGGGTCTCGCCGGTGCCTCTGATGATCGTCTGATGCGTCTCGTCCACCCGCTCGACGACGAGGACGGGGTCCTCCTCCTGAATCCGATGGAGTCCGACCATCAACTTGTCCTCGTCGCCTTTGGACCTGGGATGGAGGGCGACCGAGTAGACGGCGGGTTCGACCGGCTCCGGCGTCACGAGCACGGGCGAACCCTTGGGGGCCAATGTGTCACCCGTGTTGACATCGGAGAGCTTCGGCACGGCCACGATGTCACCGGCCTGGGCCTCACTCACAGGCTCGGTGTGCTTGCCCCGCAGGGCCTCGAGGACGTGGAGCCGTTCGTCACCGTGGGTCCGGGAGTTGGTGAGCACGGTGTCGGGCCGAATCGTGCCCGAAAGGACGCGGAGGAGCGAAACCTTGCCGACGTAGGGGTCGGACGTCGTCTTGAAGACCCGGGCGAGCGTCGGGCCGGTCGGGTCGCAGGCCACGTTCTGGACCGAGTCACCCGCCCTCACCTCGACCGGCGGACGCCTATCGGGTGAGGGGGCGACCTCGACCAACAAGGTGGCCAGGCGATCGATGCCGGTTCCCGTGGCGGCCGAGCCGCAGATGATCGGGAACACCACCCCCTCGGCGACCCCACCAGCGAGGGTGTCCTCGAGCTCGGTGCTCGAGGGGACGTTCCCATCGAGATAGCGCTCCATGAGATCGTCGTCGCCCACCACGATCCCCTCCACCAGCTGTTCCCGCACCTCGTGCTCGGTAGCGGCCAGGTCGTCGGGGACAGGGCCCGGGCGCGACGTCCATCCGTCGTAGTAGATGGCGGTGTCGGTGAGCAGGTCGGCGATCCCGCTGACCCCGGCGTCGTCGATGATCGGAAGCTCCAGAGGGGCGATCCCCGCGCCGAACCGCTCCACGAGCGCCTCACGTGTGCGGTCGAAGCTGGCCTGTTCCCGGTCGAGCTTGTTGATGAAGATGAACCGGGGCAGTCCCATCTCGGCGGCGAGGGCCCACGCGGCCTCGGTCTGTGCCTCGATCCCCTCCACCGCGCTCACGACAACGACCACCGCGTCGACGACCGAGCATGCGGCGCGCACCTCGCCGAAGAAGTCCGCGTAGCCGGGAGTGTCGATGATGTTCAGCTTCACGTCCCCGGCCGTGCACGGCGCGAGCGACAGGGCCATCGACATGTGGTGTTTGATCTCCTCGGGTTCGAAATCACACACCGTCGAGCCGTCGTCCACCCTCCCCTGTCTGGCGACCGAGCCGGTGGCGAAGAGAAGCGCCTCGGCCAGCGTGGTCTTGCCCGAGCCGCTGTGCCCGACCAGGGCGACGTTGCGGATGTCCCCCGGACCGAACGCGACCCTGCCCTGCCCGAGGGACCCGTGACTGCCGCGGGTTGGGGAGAGCGGGGCGGTTGCCACCCGTTCGCTGGTGGCCATCACAGGACCCCCAGTGCTTCGTCCGAGGGTGGCAGCGGAACCCGGGTCGGAACGGGTACCGGGCATCGTCCCGCACCCGCTCCACCGGCCTGTCTCGACGTTCGACGCGACACGTGCCCTCACTTCCCGGCGGCGCCGCACTGGCCGTCGCCCGTTCGCTTCGGAAGTAGCGGGAATCACCCTATTCCCGGTCGTCGACCTCGTGCACGTGCGGTGTCCCGCCCCAGCGGGCACGTGTCTGGCGACCGGCCAAATTGGGTAGTTCGGCCCTGTCGCCCAAGCACGTTCCGGGTCCATGGTGGTCGAATGGCGAATAGTGCGCTTGCGTCTGGAAACGGGGAGGGGCCGCCGAAGGAAGTGCCCCGGGGTGCAGGGTGGCTCAACTGGGAGCGCACCACCATCAACGGTCGTGCGGCGATCTACGGGGAGGCGGGCACCGGTTCGCCGGTGCTGTTCCTCCATGGCTGGGGATTGGACCACAAAGCGTACAAGCGGCCGTTGTCCCGGCTCGTGAATGCCGGTGTGCATGTGCTGGCACCGGCCCTGCCGGGGTTCGGGGGCACGGCGCCTCTTCCCCGCGCCGCCACCGAT
Organism: uncultured Acidimicrobiales bacterium; assembly: GCA_963725395.1. GTDB lineage: Bacteria > Actinomycetota > Acidimicrobiia > Acidimicrobiales > RAAP-2 > Bog-756. The sequence continues at coordinate 93,693 of CAVRYH010000013.1, forward strand.
TTCAGCGGATACGCGGACTGGGTCAGTGAATTCCCTCGTGGCCGTGGGCATCGACGAGCCGGCGCTGGTGATCGGCCACTCGTTCGGCGGTGGCGTCGCCATCAGGCTCGCCTACCAGCATGCCGACCAGGTCCGGGCCCTGGTCCTGGTCAACTCGGTCGGCGGCTCGGCGTGGACGGGGAGTGGGTCGGCCCTGCGCTCGATGGCCCAACGTCCGCTGTGGGACTGGGGGCTCCATTTCCCTGCAGACCTGCTCCCGGTGCGCCAGGGCCGGAGGGTGCTGCCCGTCATCGTCGCCGAGGCGTTGCCAAACATCGCGTTCAACCCGAGGACCTTCTGGAGGACAGCGGGACTGGCCCGTCGGGCCGACATGAACGCCGAGCTCCGCGAACTGCGGGTGCGCAACCTGCCGGTGGTGGTCCTGTGGGGCCAGAACGACCAGTTGATCACGCGTGGGTCCTTCGAGGACATGTGCGCCACGTTGGGCAGTCCCGAGGTGGTCACCGTTCCCGGCAACCACAGTTGGCTCATCGCTGACCCGGATGCATTCGGAGAGGTGATGACCAACGTGCTCGACGTCGTGGGCATCACCGGTGGCCAGCTGTCCTCGCCCGAGGTCCCGGTGAAGGCCCGACGTCGCCGGAAGGCGGCCGGAAACGAGGTGGTCGGAGCGATGGACCCCGACGGTGCCCGGAGTCGCCGTCCTGCAGTCGGGCGCGGGCGTCGAGCACGGAGGTCGAGCCCGGGATGAGGTTCACCGATCGGAGAGATGCCGGCCGGCGGCTGGCCGAGCGTCTGGGTCATTACCGTGGCGCCGACACCGTCGTCCTCGCCCTTCCCCGTGGCGGTGTGCCGGTGGCCTACGAGGTGGCGGCGGCGCTCGGAGCTCCCCTCGACGTCATCGTCGTGCGGAAGCTCGGGGTCCCGTTCCAGCCGGAGCTGGCCATGGGCGCCATCGGCGAGGACGGGACGGAGGTGCTGGATGACAGGGTCCTCAGCCAGGCCGCCATCACGGAGGCCGAGCTCCGTGAAGTCGAACGGCGCGAGGGCAAGGAGCTGATCACCCGGGTCGGTCGGTTCCGCAGAGGACGCGACCGGATCGGTCTCGCCGGTCGAACCGCCATCATCGTGGACGACGGGGTTGCGACGGGATCGACGGCCCGGGTGGCCTGTAAGGTCGCCCGCCTGCTCGGCGCCGCGAAGGTGATCCTGGCGGTCCCGGTGGGGCCGCCCGAGACCCTCGGGAACTTCGTCGAGGCTGATGAGGTCGTAGCGGTCGCCGAGCCGGCGCAGTTCCAGGCGGTCGGCTACCACTATGACGACTTCGCACCGACGAGCGACGACGAGGTGGTTGTCCTCCTCGACCGGGCGGTGCACGGGGGCCGGAAGGCTGCGCACCTGGGCGACGGTCCAGACTGCGATGTCGAAGTAGAAATCCCCGTCGCCGATCAGGTCCTCGAGGGGCACCTCCACCTTCCCGACCCGGCGCCGGCTGTGGTGGTCTTCGCTCACGGGAGTGGGAGCAGCCGCCACAGCCCACGGAACCGGTTCGTCGCCGACGTGCTCTACGAGGCCGGCCTCGGTACGTTCCTCCTCGACCTGCTCACTCCAGCGGAGGAGCGCGACCGCGCCAATGTGTTCGACATCGACCTGCTGGCCACGAGGCTTCTGGCGGCCGGTGCCTGGTTGGGTCGGCGACCCGAGTCCGCGTCGAGTCGAGTCGGCTTCTTCGGCGCCAGCGCCGGCGCTGCGGCCGCGCTCGCTGCTACTGCGGTGGCCGGGCCCCGGGTCGGGGCGGTCGTGTCGCGCGGGGGACGTCCGGACCTCGCCATGGAAAGACTGGGCGAGGTGTCGGCACCGACGCTGTTGATCGTCGGCAGCGCGGACACCGCCGTCCTGGATCTCAACCGGCAGGCTCTGGAGCATCTGCGCCCACCGAGCCGGCTGGCTGTCGTGAAGGGTGCGACCCACCTGTTCGAGGAGCCGGGAACCCTGGCGGAAGCAGCCATCCTGGCCCGGGACTGGTTTCTCGAGTTCTTGCTCGACGATGGTGGGCCGACTGCGCCGGGGTGACCTCGCTCACATCGGTGGCCCACCGGCCACAGCGGCTCGAGGGCCGTGGGATCGCGCGGTGACGCCGAGGATCGGGGCCATAGACTCGCTGAGTGAATCCTCCGGTTCGTGCCGTCATCTTCGACCTCGACGGGACCCTGTTCGACCACGAAGGGTCTGCGGCCGAGGCGCTCCGGCACTGGCTGCCGCAACTCGGGGTCACACCCGACGAGGCGATCATCGACACCTGGTTCGCCATCGAGGAAGGCCACCATCCGACCTGGGTCGCCGGCGAGGTCGGGCTCGCCGAGATGCGACGGAGACGCCTCCGCCAATTCCTCCCGACACTGGGCCTCGAGCCCGGCGGGAGCGAGATGCTCGATGCCCTTTTTGCCGGCTATTTGGACTGCTACCGGCGGGCGTGGGTTCGCTTCGACGACGTGGAGGCCGCCATCACCACGTTGAGCGAGGCAGACATCCAGATGGCCGTCCTCACGAACGGCCCTGATGAACTACAGCAGGCCAAAGTCGAGGCCATCGGTCTGGCCGGCCGCGTCGGTCCCGTGTTCACGGCCGAGGCTCTCGGCGAGGGAAAACCTGCCACCTCCGCATATCTCACCGTCTGTCGTCACCTGCGGGCCGATCCGCCCCGTGTCCTTCATGTCGGGGACCGGTACGACCTCGACGTCCTCGCCCCGCGGTCGGCGGGCCTCCAGGCTCTCCACCTCGACCGGAGCGACAAGGGACCGCACCGGGAGACGGAACGTATCCGACGGCTCGATCAGCTCTCGCTGCCTGTCTGATGCCACCACCTCGCCACCTCCCCGGGTGCCTCGGCGAGTTCGTTCCTCCGCCCGATGTCGAGCGGTCAGGCGTGGGCGACTCGGAGATCGCCCATCCTCGGAGCCGTCGGAACCGACGAGCACCACTCGACGGCCCGGGAAGCGAGCTCACCGCCGCTCCGGCCGCTCGACACCGATGCCCGCCTCATGAGGTCGCAGGCGTAGGCAACGAGATTGAGCGCGTCGGTCCGGCCCGAGACACCGAGGAACGGTGCCGGCTCCGTCGAGAGGTCCAAGCCCCCCACTTCCACGAGCGCTCGACGGAGCTGCATCACAGCCGGTCGGACCGCCTCGAGTTCCCGGCCCACCCGACGAATCCACAGTGAAAGTCCCAGCTCGAGGGCGAATTCTGGCGCCGGCGACTCCGCCAGGTCGAACTCGACGATTCCCCACAGAATTTCCGCGATCAGCTCGTCGACGCCGGTTTGAACATTCTCTATTGAGGAATTCCTAACCACGGACCTATTCTTTCGATGGGGTGTGACACCGGGGTGGACCCCATCTGACCTGGAAAAAAGGAGCCTCATGGCACGGACGATCTGGAAAGGGGCCCTCAGTTTCGGGCTGGTCAACGTTCCGGTGGGCCTCTATCCGGCCACTCAGGACAAGGCGATCCACTTCAACCAGCTCGAGGAGGGGACGTCGGATCGGATCCGGTACAAGAAGGTCAATGAGCGCACCGGCAGGGAGGTCGAAGCCGGCAGGATCGTCAAGGGGTACGACCTCGGCGGGGGGCAGTACGTGATCCTCAGCGATGACGAGCTGGCCGCCGCAGAGCCTGAGCGCTCGCGACTCGTCGAGATCACCGACTTCGTCGATCTGGACGAGATCGATCCGGTGTACTTCCGCTCCACGTACTACCTCGCCCCTGAAGGCGAGGCCGGGGCCAAGGCGTACGCGCTCCTCCGCCAGGCCATGAAGGACTCGAACAAGGTGGCCATCGGCACACTCGTGATGCGGAACAAGGAGTATCCGGTGGCCATCAGGCCCGACGACAAGGTGCTCAAGCTCGAGACGATGTACTTCTCCGATGAGATCCGTTCGCCGGACAAGGACCTTCCGGCCCTCCCGGACGCCAGCGAGATCTCCGAGCGTGAGGTCTCCATGGCCAAACTCCTGCTCGAGTCGATGGAGGCCGAATGGGACCCACAGCGCTATCACGACACCCACCGCCAGAGGGTGGAGGCACTCGTGGAGGCCAAGCGTCAGGGCGAGGAGATCGTGGTCGGGTCCACCGAAGTCCCGACCACGAAGGTCGTCGATCTCATGGACGTGCTCAGCGCCAGCATCCAGTCGGTCAAGGGTGGGAGTCAGGTCAAGGCGTCGGCCAAGGCTGCGCCGAAGAAGCGATCGGCCTCCAAGGCGGGATCCTCACGGAAGGCGGCGGGGACCAAGGCACCCACGAGCATCTCCTCGAAGCGAGCGACGAAGAAGGCGACTCCGGGGCCAAAGGTGGCGGCGGCCAAGGCACCGGCCAAGCCGGCCAGTCGGCGGAAGGCGTCCTAGGCCTACACGCCGGCGAAGAGATCCCCGAACTCGGTGACTCTTCCGAGCACCTGGTCCGAGACGAAACGGAGCCGGTCCGGGTCGCCGGACTTCTGACACTCGGCGACCTCGTCCCAGGTGACGGGGGTCGAGGCCGTGGGGGCGGGGGTGGCCCTGAGGGAGTAGGCGGCGACCGTCGTCTTGGCGGGATGGTTCTGACTCCAGTCGATGAGCACCTTGCCCCGTCGAAGACCCTTCCCCATCTTCGACACGACCAGCTCCGGGTGGTCCTGCTCGAGCTGGCGCGCGATCTGGTGGGCCTCGTCCCGGGCCCGCTCCCAGGTGGGACGTCCCGTCAGCGGACTGTAGAGCTGGAGGCCCTTGGAGCCACTCGTCTTGGGGAAGCATCCCCTTCCCCGATCGTCCATCAGCTCGGCGATACGGAGGCCCACGGTGCAACAGTCCACGATCGTTGACCCCTCGCCCGGGTCGAGATCGAAGACGAGGTGGTCGGGCGGTCCGGGCAGGACCCGTCGTCGGCCTGCATGCCAGAGTGGAACGTGGAACTCGATGGTGCCCAGGTTGGCCGCCCAGATGAGGCTGGGAAGGTCGGAGATCGCCACGTGGTCGATAGGCTTTCCCGCGCGCGCCGGCACTTCGATGCGCTGCACCCATTCCGGAGCGCCCGCCGGGGCATGCTTCTCGAAGAAGGATGAGCCCCGGACGCCGTCTGGATATCGCTTCATCGTCAGGGGCCGGTCGTTGAGGTGGTGGAGCATGGCCGGTGCCACCCGCGCGTAGTACTCGAGCATCTGGCCCTTGGTGAAGCCGCTGTCCGGATAGAGGACCTTCTCCAGGTTGGAGACGGTCAGCTCCCTGCCCTCGACCGTGGTCCTCACCGAGTTCTCAGGACTCACGGCGGACGTCCCGGACGGCCTTGTCCGTGCGCAGGCCGCGCCAGACGGGATGGCGCAGGTGCCCCGAGGCCGTCCACTCGCTGAACCGGACCTCGCCGACCCGGACCGGTCGTACCCAGTGGGCCGATCGCTCCACGGCAGCCGGAAGTCTGCCGGCGAAGGGGCTCGTCGATCGGGTGGCCTTCGTCAGCATGGCGAGGAGGTCCCCCCGTGCCGCCCGATCGAATCCCGTACCCACCTTGCCCACGTAGTCCAACGTCGCAGGAGCGCCCTCCACCGGTATGCCGAGGAGGAGGGCGCCGAACGTGGATGCCCGGTCCCCCTGGCCGTCCGTGAAGCCGCCGATCACGACCTCCTGCATCCTCTGGCTCTTTACCTTGATCCAATCGCGGCTCCGGGTGCCCGGACGGTACCGGCTGGTGCGCCGTTTCGCCACGACGCCCTCCATGCCGAGCTCGGCGGAGACCCGTAGGACTTCTCCCCCCGCTCCTCGGTGAACGAGGGCGCCACGCCCCAGCTCGGGCCGGCCAGCCGCAGGCCGTCGAGCAGCTTCCGCCGCTCGTCGTAGGGGGCGTCGAGCAGGGACCGCCCGTTGAGATGGAGGAGATCGAAAATGATCATGCTTGCCGGATCGCGCGCGGCGGCGCGGTCAGCGCCCCGGCCCGCAGTCTGGATCCGGTGCTGGAGCCGTGAGAAGTTCGGGCGTCCGTTCTCATCGAGGACCACCAGCTCGCCGTCGAGAACGACCTGATCCGAGCCCACGGCCTCGGCGAGATCCCTCAATTCCGGGAACGAAGCAGTGATGTCCTTCCCCCCTCGGCTCACCGCACGTGGCCTTCCGCCGTCGACCCACAACAGGACGCGAATGCCGTCCCATTTGAACTCGAATGCCCACTGCCCGGGGTCGTCGGGCAGTTCGCCCGGGGTCGCCAGCATGGGGGCGAGCTGGTCGGGGAGGCGCTCGAATCCGCCGGCGGCCGGATCCATGCGGTGGATCATCCAGTTCTTGCCCTTGGTCGGGAAGAGGACGTACCTGCCCTTGGCCCGCTTGCCGTGGAGCACCACCATCACTTCGTCCGACCGCCATTTCTCGCGGTCGTAGGTTCCCTTGTCCCAGATGGTCACCCTGCCCGCTCCGTATTCGCCGGGTGGGATGGTGCCGGCGAAGGAGCCGTATTCGAGGGGGTGGTCCTCGACCCGTACGGCAAGGTGGTTGTCGTCGGGTGTGCGGGGCAACCCCTTGGGCAGTGCCCACGACGCCAGGACCCCGTCCCTCTCGAGTCGGAAGTCCCAGTGGAGGCTCGACGCATGGTGCTCCTGGATGACGAACCTCGGCCGTTCCGCTCCGCCCCTGCCTGAGCGCTTCCCCCCACACGGTGAGGCCCGACCGGGGGAGGGTAGCGGTTCGGGCGTGCGGCCCGGATGCCTCTTCTCGCGGTACTCGGAGAGTGGGGCCTTGGGCATGGTGAGAGCTTTACCCAAAACGGGATGGGCGGATGCGGACGCCCCGGCGGGAGGACCGCTTCGGGCATCGATCCGGGCCGCGCAGGCCGGGCGGATCCTTGGCATAATCAGGGGGAACGGCCCGTCGTCGGTTGGATGGGCGTCGAGCGGACGAGGCGGAGCGTGACCCATGGAGCGAGGGACTTCGATCGAGCACGTGGAGGCCGTTCTGGCCATCGAGGACCGCGTGCTCCGCAACTACTGGGTGACCCAGACCTATAGCGATCTGGCCTCCGGGCTGTCCGAACTCCTCGATCCGGGGACCGCCAACTGGTGCACGTTCGGCACCTGGGCATCCGACACGGTGGGGAGGAACCTCCGCGGTGAGGAGCTGCCCGGTTGGTTGCACGAGCGGGTGGTGCTGCCCGACGGGATGATGGGCGTCGTCCGCGAGGCCAACAACACCCGCCAGCGGGCGGGACTCGACCTCCAAGTGGTCGAAGTCGTCCCTGAGCACCTGAGTGTGGTTGTACGGGAGCTGTTCGGAGCGTGCGCGACCAACCTCTCCGACGGGAACACCCAGGTGTTCAGCGAGATCGGCAAGGTGGCCGCGACGTTCATCCACTGGTTCGCCAAAGGTGTCGCCGACCCCTCGACGGCGCGGGCTGAGGTGCTGAAGGCGTGCGACGGAGCGCCGGAGTTCGAGGGGGTCAATCGGCTCCGGTCGGGGTTCTCCCTGTGGTGTGATGCCCTGGCCGAGTTGGACCCCGTCCGACGGAGCCAGCTCATCCTGGCCGGATCTCTCGACCTCGGGGCCCATGAACAGCACCATCTCCAGGGGGCGATCGCCGGGAGCATGGACATGGGTGTGAACCAGTCGATCGACCGCCTGAAGCGACACGTGACCATGGAAGGTCCGGCGCCGGCCGAGGTCGTCGGGATCATCGATGCGCTGCTCCATCCCCTGGGTGCCGTCGTCAGCGCCCTCTGGGGGGACCTGATGACCGAGCTGCTCGGCACCATCGTGACGCCCGACGGGACCCTTCGCCTGGACCGGGACGTCCCACGCCTTCCGGACCAGGCCTTCCTCCCACCCGACACGGAACCGGTCGTGGTCGACGAGCTGGCCGTCCTCCTGGAGCGCTTCGATCGTGCCAAAGACGACGGGCAGGGCAGCCGCGCCATCGACTGGGTCAGCCTGGACGACCGTATGAACTTCATCACCAACCTGTTCCGCTCGCGGCATCACCGGATGCAACTGTTCGCGGCCCCGTTCGGCCGCGCCGTGCTCGCCGCCATCGAGAGTGACCGCATCCCGGGGGTCCACCCGGACGCGAGGACCGGACCGGGTTCGAGGCCGAGGAGGTTGGTCGCTCCGCCGTCGAGGGGTGTCCACGTGTTCACCGACGAATTCGTCGAGGCGCTACGCGAGACCGGTGATGCACCGGCCGACGAGGCGGTGGCGGAGTTCTTCGCCGAGACCGGGGTCGGTCACTCCGAGTTGTTCCGACGGCTGGGCTCGGCCCCGGTGGGCACGGTCGCCGACGAGGACCTCCCCGGGATCGGTGCGTTCGTGCGCCAGCAGGAGCCCTGGCCCGACTGGGCCGACCCCGACCTGGTCCGGGAGGGGCAACAGGTCTTCGGCGACTTCGGACCTCAACTCGGAATGGGGCTGTTCATGGCCAGCCTTCCCGCCGACTACGCCTTCGCCAAGGGCGTGCAGGCGCTGGACCGCACTGCCCGGCTCACCCACAATCCCAAGCGGAGGTACGTCGAGACCGGACAGATGATCATCGATGTGATGAAGCCGGGCGCCCTGGCACCGGGCAGGAGCGGGTACCGGGCCGTCCGTCATGTGCGACTCATGCACGCCGCCGTGCGTCATGTGCTGACCCACCTCGACGAGATCCGGAAGGAGGGAGGGCCTCCCATCGCCCCGTGGGATGCCGGCTTCGGGTTGCCCATCAGTCAGCTGCAGCTCCTCGGCACGCTCTTCTCGTTCGGTGTCATGGGCATCGAATCCCTGAACAGGTCGGGCGTGCGACTGAGCGACGACCGGGCCGAGTCGTACATCCACGTTTGGAATCTGGTCGGGCACCAGATCGGAGTCCGTGAGGACCTCCTGCCGCTGTCGTGGAAGGACTCGAAGACACTGTGGGACATCCGACGCCGTCGCGAGTACGGCCCCACGCCTGAGGGCCGGGAGCTGACGGCGGCAGCCATCGAGTGCATGAGGGAGCTCTTCGCGTTCACCCATCTGCCCGGGCTGCCGGCGACGGGGATCCGCCACTATCTCGGCAACGAGACGGCCGACACGTTGGGCGTACCCAAGGCCGACTGGACCCGAATCCTCTTCGAGGTGATGCAGCGCACCGACTTCCTCTACGACTTCGCCCTGATCCGCTTACCCGGTACCGGACCGATCGCTTCGATGCTGGGGCGTCGCATCTGGCAGGGCTTCGAGCTCTACGGACGAGACGGCCAGCGACCGTCGTTCGAGGTCAGTGATGAGCTGAAGCAGGCGTGGGGAATGGAGCTGAGCGGAGCCCCGTCGACGGCACCCTGACCGGTCAGGTCGGGAACGCGGCGCTCACCGTGACTGAACCGGCCGAGGCCCCGATTCGAACCAAGGGGAGGGTCCGTCGTCACTCTCAGGTTGGACCCCCGACGGCCCGTACCGTGGTGGTCCTGGCCACCCGAGCCCAGACTTAGGCTGTGGACATGGTCGGGGCGGTGGACTGGACGACGATCTCGGCCCTCGGGACAGCGGCGGGCACGCTGATCCTGGCCATTGCGACCTTCGCCTCGGTGCGTTCGGCCAACAACGCGGCCCGGACCGCTGAGCGCGCCTTCAAGGTCGGGCTGGTGCCGCTGCTGTTCCCGTCCCGCCTCGAAGACCCGGCTCAGAAGATCCGGTGGGCCGACGACCACTGGGTGAGCATCGATGGCGGGCGGGCCACCATGGAGGCGGTCGACGGAATCATCTACCTGGCCATGTCCATCAGGAATGTGGGGTCCGGCACCGCGGTGCTGCATGCCTGGCGCACCCAGGACGTGCCCGAGCTCGATGGCGCTCCGGTCGAGCGACCACCTCTCGGCGAGTTCCGCCCGCAATCACGCGACCTGTTCGTCCCGGCCGGCGACATGAGCTTCTGGCAGGCCGCCATCCGCGACAAGGACGATCCGAACGAGCGAGTGGTGCTCAACTCCATCAACGCACGTCACGGAGTCATGATCGATGTTCTCTACAGCGATTACGAAGGTGATCAGCGAACCATCAGCCGGTTCCACGTGAACCCGGTGGGGGAGGGCAAATCTGATTGGCTGTGCTCGGTCGTCCGGCACTGGAACCTCGACCGACCCGACCCCCGAAGCTGAGAATCGCCCGGGGCGGGCCCTACCGTCGTCCCCCGCGGTCAGGCGAATGTGGGGAGCCAGGGCGCCGTTGAGGCCGGTAATTCGTCGGTCATGGCCACGACCTGCTCGTAGGGCAGGCGACCGGCCAGCTGGTCGGTGAGCATGGCCTCGACCACGCGGGTGCGGTCACCGGTCAGCGCGGCGTCGACCGTGAGCTCCTGGGAGACCGCGATCTGACGCAGGTACTCCCCGAGCACCGATCCGACGTCCGCGGTGTCACGGGCACGGACCCCGGTGGTCCCGGTCACGCCGATGCACTCCACGACCACATCGTCCGGGAGGTTCTGGACCTGACCGACGTTGGCCAGGTTCATCGGCAGATGACGTTCCTCGCCATTGGCCACGCCTTCGATCAGTTCCACCACCAGCTCACCGGACGGCCACGAAGAGATCTCGTCTCCACCGAGCAGAGCAGCAGCCTCGCGATCGTCCGCCCTCTTGTCGCTCCTGTGGCCCCGGAGCCCGTAGTGGTGCACCCCCCAGTCCCTCCCGAAGTCCGACGAAGAGGTGACGAATCCGGGGAAGAACTCGGCGACATGGGTGTCGGATGAGCCGGGGAGGACCCCGAAGCGTTCGAAGAGCTCGAATTTGATCTGGTTGTTGGCGATGACGTCGGCCTTGGTCCAGGCCTCACCGTCGGAAATCTTCACCCAGTGCATTCCCTCGACGGGCGCCATCCAGATCGGCTCCCCTCCGTGTGCGGCGGGATCATCCAGGAGAGTACGGAGCATGGCCAGCCCATCACCCCCCCCGATCCTGAGCTCTGTGACCAATGGGAGGTGGTTCACTCCGGCCGCGACAGGGTCCACCTCGTGGAGCGGCGCGTCGAAGAGCAGACTCATCGTGAACTTGAGGCCCACCAGCTCGTTGCACAACCCGACGACCTTGATGTCGGACTCGCGCCCCACGCCGCGACAGAGGGCGGTCAACGGGTTGCTGACGTTGATCATCAGTGCTTCGGGGCAGTGGCGCTCCATTTCCCGGGCGACCTCTGCGACGACCGGAACGCTCCGCAGCGCCCGGGCGATGCCGCCCGGCCCGACGCTGTCGCCGACCGGCTGGCGGATGCCGTAGCGGGCGGGGATCTCGAGATCGTGACGCATGCTCGCGAATCCCCCGACGGACAGGGCGATGATGACCACGTCGGCGCCCTCCAGCGCGTCACCGATGTCGGTGGTCGGGTGCGCTGACAGCCCGATGGCACGGACCTTGGCTATGTGCTCGGCGACCTCCACCATCTTCGGGAGGGAACCCGGGTCCTTGTCCATCAATGTGACGTCCACGTCGCGGAGCGTCTCGGTGTTGGCCAGGTCCACCAGCAGTCGCGGGGTCCAGTGCGTGCTCCCTCCCCCGACGATGGTGATCCGCGGTGTACTCACACCCCGAACGGTAGTCGGTGCGTCTTCACGGCGAGATGCCCCCGACCGGCCGCCTGTCCCGAGCTGGGGGTCCCGTCCGTTCAGAGACCGGCGACCAACCGGATGAAGCGGTCGCGGAGCTCGGTGGGGATGAGCGGCTGGAGGGCGGCGATGACCCGAGCGTCGTATCCCACCAGGTACCGGGCTCGTGGCGCACCGGCGGTCAAGGCCCTGCCGACGGCGTTGGCCACACCTTCTGGTTCACTCATGAAGAGGGAGAACGCCTTGAGCAGCGTGCGGAGCCGCTGGTAACTGGCCCCGTACTCCGAACCGGCGTGCCGGAGGACGTCACCTTCGAACGCGTCCCAGATCCCGGTGTGCACGCCTCCGGGCTCGATCATCACCACTCGGACGCCGTCTCGGGCGACCTCGAGCCGCAGGGCGTCGGACGCCGCCTCGAGCGCGTGCTTGCAGGCCTGGTACCACCCGCTGAACGGCGTGGTGGTCACTCCGTAGATGGAGGACATGTTCACGACGCGCCCCTGGCCCTGCGCCCGCATGTGGGGCAATGCCAACCGGGCCAGGCGCATGGGGGCGATCACCATCGTCTCCAGCTGGCGGCGTGCCTCGCTGTCGGTGACGTCCTCGATCGCCCCCGCACCGGGGTACCCGGCACTGTTCACGACCGCCCAGGGCCGCAATTCGTCGATGACGGCGGCACACCGCCGCGCCGCGGTCACATCCAGCACGACGGTCTCGACGGAGACGTCGGCGAGGGCGGCCACCCTGGCCACCTCGGCCGCTTTGGCATCCGAGCGCACCGATCCAACCGAGCGGAATCCCAACGAGGCCAGGTGCACCACGGTGGCCAGGCCGATCCCGGAATTGGCCCCCGTGGTCAGTACGGTGCGTTCACTCCGGCGAACTGTCATGCGCCACCCCCTGGCTTCCGCGCAGCCATCCCGGTTCCGCTACGGCCATCTTGGCCGGTCGCCGCCGGTCCTGATAGAGGCTTTCGGCAGGATCGGGACGGGCGCCCCGTTGGGAGGCACAGGGTGCGTCGCCGAAAGCGGTGTCGGCCGTCACGACGAGGTGAACGTTTCGCGACAACGTCGCGGATCCGGGCCCGACCCTTGGCGCCGGTCCTCTCGTGGTGCCAAGATCCATCCGGACGGGTCGGACGGTGCTCGGCAGCTACCGGCATGGACGACCCGACGTCGACGTGATCGGAGTTGCGAGGTGGATGAGATACCCGAGGAAGGCTGGTACACCGACCCCCTCGGCCGCCACGAGGCCCGCTGGCTCTCGGAGGGCGAGCCGACGAACCTGGTCCACGACGGGGGTGTCGAGTCCCACGACGACGTGACCGGCCCGCAGACGGAAACAGCGGTCAGGATCCCGGCCGAAGGCGAGGGGGCTAGGGAGGGGGGTGACCTCCGTCGGGCGGATGACGCCGAGCGGGACGATCCCTATGACCCCCGGAGGGCCAGCGATGCGGCATCGGTGGCGATCGACGAGTCCACTGGCTTGTGAGCAGGACGCCTTCGACGGCGTCCCGCCTCCTACGCCCGGCATCGAGGGTTGCGGAGGGGATGGGTCGAACCGGCTGGTGCCAGAAGGTGCAGCCGGTGGCCCCACCTCGTGCTTGCTGGAATACTCGGTGAGGCCGAAAGGGGGCCCATGTCGTACAGCGAAGGTCGCATCGTCCACGATGCCGACGCCCACCTCATGGAGACGCCCACCTGGCTCCGGGACCACGCGGAGCCCAGATACCGCGACCAGCTGCCTGTCCTGGCGTACCCGGGCGGCAACGAGCTGCGCCAGACCGGGAGTCCCGAGGAGCAGCAGCGTGATCTGGCCGCCTCCTTCGACCGCCTGCGGGAACGCCACGCTTCGGCGGAGTTCCGTGCCACCGAAGAGGCCGACATCATGCAGCGCAAGAACTTTCTCGCCACGGGGGGGTTCATTGCCGAGGACCGTCCCCGTGCTCTGGATCTGCTGGGGTTCTCCAGCCAGTTGGTGTTCAACACCTTCCACAACAGCCGGCTGTACGACTTCGAGCACGCCGGCAACGACGAACTCGCCTACGCCGCCGCTCGGGCCCACAACCGGGGGATGCTCGAGTTCTGCTCGGTCGACCCGCGCCTCCTCCCCTCGTGTTACGTCCCCCTGGTCGATCCGGCCAGAGCGGCAGAGACGGCCGCCGATGCGTTGGCCGAAGGGGCTGCCGCACTGCTGGTGGCTTCGGGCTGCCCCGCCGCGTTCTCGCCCAGCCACCGCGACCTGTTCGGCGTCTGGGCCCAGGCCGAGGAGGCCGGCATCCCGGTCGTGTTCCACGTGGGCGGAACCGGTGCCCTGATCGACCCGGGCTATTTCGTAAACGGGCTCCCCGTACCTCCCGACTTCCACGGGGGCGAAGAGAATTTCCGGTCGGTCGACTACATGGGCATCCCCGGCCCGCCGGCCCAGACACTGGCCACGCTCATCTTCGACGGTGTGCTCGACCGTTTCCCCGGGCTGCGGTTCGGGGTCATCGAACAGGGAGCCATCTGGGTGCCGTCCTGGTTGCGCCAGATGGAGTCGGCGTTCGACGCGTTCCACCGGCACGAGGATCGGCTGCAGGCGCTGGCCCTCCGACCGACCGACTATGTCCATCGGCAGGTCCGCTTCACCCCCTATCCCACAGAGGACGTCGGGTGGATCGTGGAGCAGGGAGGTCCGGATCTGGTCATGTTCTCGTCCGACTATCCACATGTCGAAGGAGGCCGCAAACCCATCGAGCGGTTCGAGGCGTCCCTCGGAGATTCCGGGCCGGACACACGCCGGCAGTTCTACGCCGACAACTTCCTCTTCCTCATGGGGACGGCCGGAGAGCACCTGGCCGCATGAACCGGGCGGTGGGGCGGCTCCGACGGGTCCAACGATGTCGCAGCGGCCCCCCACGTCGGCGACCCGTGGCCCGTGGTGACCACGGTGCGGATCGCCCGACCCTGCCCGGGGCGCAGATGGGCGTTGCGGGCCGGTCCTCCGTCGGCGAGCCGGTCACCCTCCTCGGGTGACGGCGGGGACCGGGTGGGTACCGTGGCCCCGCAGCGGAATTTCTTCCTCGCCGTGCCGATTCCCCGTCACCTGCGCCAATCGGTGGCGGCGAAGGCCGTTGATCTTACCGCCGGGAAGGTCACGGTGGTGCTCCCGGAGCGCTACCACCTCACGCTGATCTACTACGGAGGGGTCGGCACCGACTCACTCGAGCAGCTGGGGAGCACCATCGATCTGTTGTGCCGCGACCGGCGACCGTTCGAGCTGGGTATGGGCGGGGCCGGCCAGTTCAGGCGCGGCACCGTGCTCTGGTTCGGCGTCACGGGGGAGGTGGAGAGGTTGGCCCGTACCCGCCGACAGCTCCTGGACGCCACGAGGGAGTTCGGCTCGGCCACGTCGGGTTCGAAGGATCCGGACCGGTCACCGTTCGCTCCCCACGTCACGATCGCTCGTTGCCGGACCGGGGAACATCCCTTTCCGGGGTTCGAGGAGCTGTCCCCCACCTGGAGCGTCATCGACCGGTTCGTCGCCGATCGGTTGACGCTCTTCGAGAGCACCCGAGGTCGGTACCGACCGGTGATGGAGTTCGCACTGGGCGGTAGCTCGGACCGGCCCTACTGAGTCGACTCCGGGGTCATCCCCGGATCACCCCTATGGACAGGCCCAGCCCCGAGGTCCCGATGTCGGGGCCGCCGGGTCGGTTTCCAGTTGGCACAGCCCGACCGGCTCCGGTGGCGGTCATCGCTCGGGGCCGCCCCCCGTGGGCGTCCACGGGGGGAGAGCGTCACTGATCGAGTGCACCTCGACCGGATGCTCGAACCCCTTCAGGAGACGGTGGCCTGCGGCCTGGAATTCGAACACGTGGCTGGCGGAGCGAGCGGTGGCTCCGTCGACCAGGACCTCCCTCGGGATGGCCAGGTCGGCCAATCGGGAGGCCATGTTCACGACAGGCCCGTAGTAGTCACCGAGCCGGGAGATCACGTCGCCAAAGCAGACGCCGCCCCGTGGCTCGATGTCGGGCCCGAACGCCGCGGTGATGTCGCGGGCGATGGCGCAGCCGGCATCGGCGGACGGGGCCACCACCATCACTTCGTCCCCGATGTGCTTGACGATCCTGCCGCCATGGGACGAGGCGACCTCGAATGCCTTGTCCTCGAACGAACCGACCAACTCGAGCAGCGAGGCGGGAGGGGTGTGGAGGGAGAGCGGGGTGAAGCCGACAAGGTCGACGAAGCCGACCGCCAATCGGTGAAGGGACCGGTCGCTCACCTCGGCCTGGGCGGCACGCTGGCGGTCGATGGCGTCCCGCATGTGATGGGCGAACACCGATCCCATCGAACTGCCCAGGCGCAGCGCGGCGGCGCCGACTGCGGCCTGGTCCTCGGCCCGGGAGAGCATGTCCGTCTCCGGCGTGTCGAACAAGGGCTCCTGGGTCTGCACGTAGACCGCCACCGCCGCCTCGGCGACGCGGGCGAGGGAGCTCCCGAGAACTCTGAGCAGCTCGCCGCCGTGCGGACCGACCGGGTTGGCCTGAGCGAGGAACGTGGTGAGGTCGGCGTCCCCTTCGGAGAACATCGGCCGACGTTCGTCGGGAACGACGACCCCCAAGGTGCGCCACATCGAGAGGACGTGATCCACACTGGCCCCGGATCTTGATGCCAGGTCATCGGCGGTGAGAGTGGTCCCCTGGGCCAGCACCAGATCTCCTGCCAGGCGGGCCGGGTAGCGGGCGTTGGCGATCTGCTCGTCGCTGGCACCGAGCGACCGCAAGAACACATCGACCTCGGCGGCTTCCCGGTCTGCGGCCACGGTCCGACGCTACCTCCAGCGGTCGTCCGGCGGCCCTCCGACTGCTCCCTCAGCTCGGTGCCGCCAGGGTCCGGCGTCCCCGAATACCGGCGAGACGGCGGGCGGGGCTGGTGCCGATCCACCGTGTTACCTCGGCGACGGTGGCCGGAGCGGGAGGTGTGATGCAGGACGTCATTCCTCCCGTGGGTGGGCCCACGCGGCCAGCAGATCGGCGGCGCCGGCGCACAGGCGCTCGACAATGTCGGAGGCCGGGCTGAACTCGACGAGTTGGCCCACGCCCTGGCCGGCATCGACATGGGCGAAACCGGGGTCTCCCCGCTCCCTGCCGCGGGCCAACTCGGCGAGCGCCTCGGGGTCGGCCCGAAGCCCCTCCTCGCGACCGGCCCAGCGCTCCCAGAATGCATTCCTGAGGACTCGCTCAGGGTACTTGTCCGGCCAGGGGTAGCCGAGGCCCACATCGAAGACCCTCGTCGTCACTGTGTCGGTGCCCTGGGCCCGCACGAGGGCGCTCTTCGCGGTATCGGAGGCGAGCGACTCCGGGGTGGCGGCGAAGGCGGTTCCGATCCAGGCCCCGGATGCGCCCGCCGCCAGCACGGCGGCGAGTCCGCGCGGAGACGAGATCCCTCCCGCGGCGACCACCGGCAGCGGGAGGGCATCGAGGACGTCTTCGAGCAGCGGGAGTGTGCCCACCGATGGTTGGCCGTGGCCGCCACCTTCGGCACCCCGTGTCACCAGGACGTCGATCCCGCCATCGGCGGCCCGCCGCGCCGTGGCGAGGTCGGAGACCTGCGCCGCGGTCACGATCCCCGCATCGCGGACCCGCTCGGCCCAGGACCAGGCCTCCCCGAAGCTGACCGAGATCAAGGTGGGGGAGGCTTCGATGGCGGCATCGAGCAGCGCGGTGTCCCGGGCCAGGGCCCAGTCGAGGAGACCGATGCCGAAGCGGAGGCCAGCTCGACGGGGATGGCCGGCCTCCTTCTCGAGGAACGCCACCGATCCGGCACTCCCCACACCGATCATCCCGAGGCCACCCGCCCGCGAGACGGCTGCGGCCAACCTTCCCCCGGCCACACCACCCATCGGGGCGTTCAGGACCGGTGCGGCGATCCCCATCGCCCGGGACCATGGAGTCGACAGATCAATCATGCACCGTGGGACCGTTCTCGAGCCCACGCAGCGTGTACGGGCCCGTTCCACGCGACGACGCTACCGGCGGTCCACCATCGGTGCGGGGTCCCCCGGGGACGACCGAACTCACTCCGGATCGGTGTGCCGGGCCCGCATGGTGGCGGCAGCTACCGTCTGGTCGAGGAGGACGGCGATGGTCATGGGACCCACCCCTCCGGGCACCGGGGTGATGGCGCTGGCGACCGAGCGGGCCTCCTCGAAGTGCACATCACCCACTCCTCCCTGGTAGTAGCCAGCGTCGATGACGACCGCACCGGGTTTCAGCCACCCGCCCCTGACGAAATTCGGCCGGCCCACCGCGGCGACCACGATGTCGGCGGTTCCCACGATCCGGGGGAGGTCACACGTCCGGGAGTGGCAGAAGGTCACCGTCGCGTCCCGGGCCAACAGGAGCATCCCGACCGGCTTGCCGAGGATGGGGCTCCGGCCGATGACCACGGCATGGCGTCCCGACGGGTCGATGCCGTATTCGTCGAGGAGCCGCAGGATCCCACCCGGGGTGCACGAGGCGAAGCCCGGCAGCCCGAACGCCATCGAGGCGAATGAGTGCATGGTCACCCCGTCCACGTCCTTCTGACGGTCGATGGCCTCGAACGCGGCCCGTTCGTCGACATTGCTCGGAACCGGGTGTTGCACCAGGATGCCGTCGATCTGAGGGTCCGCCGAAAGGCCATCGATCCTGTCGACTACCTCGGAGGTGGACACCTCGGACGGCAGTTCGACGAGGCGCGACGCGATGCCCACCGCGGCACACCGTCGCTGTTTCATGGCGACGTAGGTGATCGAAGCAGGGTCGCTGCCCACCAGCACGGCGGCCAAACTGGGACGGCGGCCGTACCGCGTGGCGAACCGGGCGGCCCGTCCGGCCGTCTCGGCCATGATCTCACGGGCGAGGGAGGCACCGTCCAGGATCACGGCGCCCGATGTCTCGGTCATGGATACTCCTCGGGTCGATGGAATCGCCCAGGCGCACGGCTCATGACGGGAGTTGCTGTTCCCGGGCCGCTCCCCGGTGGTGCTCCACCCCGGCGCCAGTCACGACCCAGGCCGAGCCTACCCCTCTGCCCGGTGCCCGCCGGGCCCGTCGTGTCGTCGCCACCGCGGGGGAAGGCCCGGGCCACGATGGAACGACCGGGTCGTGTGAGCCAGACTCTCCTGATGGCCAGTGTGCTCCGACGGTGGGCGACCGCCCGTGGCCGGTGTGGTTGGCTGCCGCTCCGACGATCGGGTGGAGCCTCCGTTGGGGTGTGGGTCCGACGTGGCATCCTCGTTCCCCTGGGTCTCGTGGTGGTCCTGGGTGGCGTGCCGGCATGGGCATCGGCCGCTACGCTTCCGGCTCCCGATCCGGCCCGGGGTCCTGTGGGTCCCCTGCGCTCCCCGGGGGGCGCGTGGCTCGTCGACCGGGACGGTCGGACCGTGCTGCTCCACGGGGTCGACCTCGTGTACAAGGTCGAGCCCTACGAGGTGGAGGTCACCGGGAGCGGCCCCAACGTCCTCACCCCGGCCGAGGCCCGTCGCATGGCGGAGCTCGGCTTCGACGTCGTGCGCCTCGGGATCATCTGGAAGGGTCTCGAGCCCGGATCCGACCCCATCAACGACCCTGCGGTCTGCACGCCGGGTACGCCCCGGCCGTCGGGGTCCGGACAGTTCGACGCCGGCGTCTTCGACACGTACCTGGACAGGCTCGAGGCCACCGTGTCCCTGCTCGCCCACTACGGGATCGCCTCTTTGATCGACATGCACCAGGACGTCTACAACGAGGCCTTCGGGGGAGAGGGGGCTCCGAATTGGGCCGTCTGCACCGACGGGGTCACCCCCGCGCCGAAACGGAACGTCGAGAACTGGAGCGTGAACTACACCGGGCCGGGCGTGGCCCAGGCGTACGGCCACTTCTGGGCCAACGACGTGGTCGGGAACCTTCAGGGTGAGTTCGACACGATCTGGGCCAGGATCGCCGCCCACTTTCGGGGCAATCCCTGGGTGGTCGGCTACGACCCGTTCAACGAGCCCTACGCCGCCGGCCTCAGCACGGACGCCAACGATCCCTCGTTCGATGCGGAGCTCGAGTGCTTCTACACCGGGCGTGCGCATCCCGGCCTCGACCAGGCCGGACTGCCAGTCACCTGCCCGCCCGACGATCCTGAGGAGGGCCTGATCCCGCGCATCGAAGCCGCCGACCCGACCCATCTCGTCGCCTACGAAGGGAACTACAGCACCGATTCCGGTGTCCCGAACCACATCGGTGCCATGGACGAACCACGCCTCGTCCTCAACTTCCACGACTACTGCTTCCTGCACGTCCCGAACGGTCCGGAGCCACCCGGGTTCGGTTCGATCTGTGGCCCGCTCGAGCGTTACGTCTTCTCCCAGCACGCGGAGGAACGGGCCGATGACGCCTCACCCCAGCAACCCGGGGGCCCGAGCTGGTTGCTCACCGAGTTCGGCGCCACCACCGACACCGCCGACCTCAACCGGATCACGTCGGACGCCAATGCCAACCTCGTCGGATGGATCTATTGGCAGTGGATCAACTACGACGACCCGACCGGTTCGCATTCGTCGGCACTGTGGCCACCGCGGAAAGCGACCGCCGCGCAGCTCCACGTGCTGTCGGAGACCTACGCGTCGGCCGTGGCCGGAACACCCACATCCATGGCGTTCGACCCCGGCACCGCCGCATTCACCTTGCGCTACCGCTCGAACCCGAAGATCACCGCCCCCACCGTGGTCGTCGTTCCCTTGTCGACCCATTATCCCCACGGCTATTGCGCGCGGGTCGTGGGTGCCCGGATCACCTCCCACCCCGGCGCCGGCATCGTCGACATCGAGAACGGGACGTCGCCCGCCGCGGTGACGGTGTCGGTCACCGCAGGCTCCTGTTGAGCCCGGCGGGACCGTCCACGGGCAGCGCGATCTCGTCGGAGAGCAGGTAGGCGAGCAGCACGGCGATGAGAGGAACCTCGGGACCGGCGAAACGGACGGCGGGGGCTTCCTCGAAGAGCAGGTCGAGTTCGAAACGGTCCAACCGGGGGACGACCTGGAAGATCTGTTCCAACCAGATCGACTGCCACCGCGCTTCGTCGAGGACGAGTATGCGGGCCGATGTGACTGCGACAGTGGTCCAGCCGAGTGGTCGCCACTGGGCGGCCGCACGCCGCTCAGCCTGGCGCCGCCTGTGCGAGTTCCACGCCGCGCTCCCGAGTGCGGTGACAGCCAGCGCCCTGAGGCTGCCGAGACCCAGGAGCGTGGTGCTGGCGTAGGGAGCGTCGGTCAGCGAAGCGTAGCGGGCATACGAGAGCTGCGACATCCCGAACGCCTCCTCTCCGTACCCGAGACGGACGCCGATATCCGTCGCGGCCGGCGCGCCCCCGGATCGGAGATGGCTCATCAGCCGTCGGGCACTCTCCATGCCGTCGCCGTAGCGCGCGTTCCCCTTGACGCCGACACCCATGGTGGTGCTCCTCGGTTATCGTGCGACCGGAAGGCGTTTGCCTCACGGTCGCAGGTCCCTGCCCGCATTCCGCGGAGGTCAAGTGTGGCGCCGGGGTGTGACAGCTACCGGTACAGGCCGGCACCGGGCACTTGAGCCTGCGGTGCACGGCCACGGACGAGGACCATGACGCCCCCGACCGCCTACCTCCCGAGCAGTGCCCGGATGTTGTCGTGGAAGAAGCCCACCGAGTCGCCGGGCGGTCCACCGTTGCCGGCGTAGTCCTCGAGGGGTGTGGCCGATCCCTCCGAATGGGGGTAGTCGCTGCAGCACATGAAAAGGTCGCCCGAGGCGGCCATCAGCCGGCCGGGCTGCTCGTAGGAGAAGGCCGAGACCCGCACCTGCTGGCGGAAGTACTCGCTCGGCCGCTGTGAGAGCCGGGCCGGGGCTTCGCCGTTCAACGCCGAGGTGAACTCCCACCCACCGTCGAGCATCCGCAGGTACAGCGGGACCCAGATGGAAGAGAGCTCGACGACGCCGATGCGCAGCCCGGGATGACGGTCGAGTGCCCCGTTCACGATGAGGTCGGTGAGCGCGATGGCGGGGGGCACCCACAAGAAGATGGAGTCGAGCGCCGAGATCGAGGTCTCGTCCTCTTTCGGGTAGAAGGCCTCGTCGAAGATCCGGGGCTGGTCGGCGACGTGGAACACCGGCGTCACCCCGTGATCGACGAACGCCTCCCACAGACGATCGTGGTCGGGGTGCGACAGAGGGCGTCCCTCCACCGCGGCCGGCGCGATCATGCCCAGGCGCACGCCACGGGCCGACAGGGACGCGAGCTCGGACTCCAGCCATTCGGGGTCACGGAGCGTGAGGTGGGCAACGGGATGGAGACGGCCTGCGCCCTCGGCCACCACCGTGCCGCACCATCGGTTCCAGGCTGACATGTTGGCGGTGAGCGCTGTGAGCGACCGCGAGAGTGAACGCTCCCACAAGAGCCCGAAGTTCGGGAAGAGTACGGCTCCCTCCAACCCCATGGCACTCAGCTGGTCCAGCCGGGCGCCCGGCTCCCAGTAGTCCAGCGGGAGCTCCTCGTCGTAGGAGCCGTCGGCCGGCAGCCCCTGGCGGCAGCGGCGGTTCAACTCTCCGAGCTCAGTCGTCGAACCGGGGTGCTGCACCTGGGCGAGCGACAGTCGTTGCCCTCGCCATGACAGCCACGGATACCCCAGCTCGTCGTCGACGATGGCGAGCGCCTCGTGCCGTTGCGCCGGGTCGATGTGGTCGGCCCAGAGCGACCGGGCCTCGAAGAGGTGCTGATCCGAGTCGATGACATCAAGCATCCGTCTCACTCTATGACCCTCTTGGGGGCATTGCCCGGGGGCCGGTTCCCCGGGTCGAGTGCGTCGGGTCTTGACCGTCCGGGCGTCCCCGCCAGGCCGGAACCCGGCCTGCCAACTACCGTCGCGACGGTGGAGGACGAACGGGAGCGAGGGTCGGCAGCCAATCTGGCGTGGTGGCAGGAGGCGGCAGGGCTGCACGCCGTCAGTGACTTCTACGACTTGGAGGGGTTACGGGCCGGACGTGACGTGATGCGACCCCACGAGATCGTCGAGATCGGTGAGGTCTCCGGACGCGACCTGGTGCATCTCCAGTGCCACCTCGGCACCGACACGCTGTCGTGGGCCCGGCGGGGCGCCCGTGCGGTCGGACTCGATTTCTCGCCGGGCGCCATAGAGGCGGCGACCCGGCTGGCCGCGGACTGCGGACTTCCCATCGAGTTCGTCTGCTCCGACGTGTACGACGCTCCCGACTCGCTCGGACGCCACCGGTTCGATGTCGTCTACACCGGGATCGGGGCGCTCAACTGGCTTCCGGACATCGAGGCCTGGGCCCGGGTGGTGGACGATCTGCTGCGCCCGGGCGGGCTCTTGTACCTCTCGGAGATCCATCCCGTCGTCTTCGGCGTGGACGAGAGTGGACGGACACTGGCCCACGACATCATCGGGGCCGGCTACGAGGGGACCGTCGCGCCGGACGGGACGTACGCCGTGCCCGAGGCGGAGATGTCGAACAGGATCACCTACGAGCGGGCCCATGCCATCAGCGATGTGGTCAGCGCGGTGCTCGACGCCGGCCTCGTCGTCGAGCTCCTGCACGAACAGGAGTACACCAACGCCCCGTGGCCCTGGACAGTCCGGGGGGACGACGGATTCTTCCGCCTACCCGAGGGGTGGCCCCGCTACCCGCTGACCTATTCGGTTCGGGCTCGCAGGCCGGGACTGTAAACCGGGGGCTCTCCGGAACGACGACGCCAACCTCGGTAGCGACAGGGCGGGACCGGGGCGGCCGCCCGAGCATCTCGGGCTTCGTCGGGCGGGCTCTCCTGGAGGCTTGTCGGACGTCTGGGTTCCGCGGGAGGGCACCTACGCTGGACCCGGCTCCGAGGGCCCTCGTCCCCCGGGGAGAGGAGACCTGATCATGCCCAAGGCAGTCAGATTCGACCGTTACGGCGATATCGACGTTCTCTATGTCGACGAGGTGGAGATGCCACAGGCGGCCCCCGGCGAGGTGGTCGTGGCTGTCAAGGCCGCCGGAATCAATCCCGGCGAGGACTCCATCCGCAGGGGTTACCTCGACGCAAGGTTTCCCTCGTCGTTCCCCTCGGGGGAGGGCAGCGACCTGGCCGGCGTGGTGTCCGAGACTGGTGACGGGGTCACCGGGTTCGCGGTGGGCGACGAGGTGCTGGGCTGGTCCGACCGGAGGTCCAGCCACGCCGAGTACGTCAGCGTTCAGGAGGACCACCTGATCCCGAAGCCCGCCCTCCTCTCCTGGGAGGCCGCCGGATCCCTGTTCGTGGCGGGTACCACTGCCTATGCCGCGGTCAGGGCGGTGGGTGCCGGCGGGGGCGACACGGTCGTCGTCTCGGCCGCCGCCGGCGGCGTCGGATCGATCGCCGCGCAGCTGGCGAAGGTCAAAGGTGCCACCGTCATCGGCATCGCTTCGAGTGCGAACCACGAATGGCTCGCCTCGCTCGGGGTGACGCCCGTCGCCTACGGGGACGGTCTGCTCGAACGGATCGGGGAGCTGGCTCCGGCCGGAGTGGACGCGTTCATCGACACCTTCGGCGAGGCGTACGTCCGGCTGGCCGTGGCGCTCGGTGTCGATCCGGAGCGCATCGACACCATCATCGGCTTCGAGGCCGCGGAGGAGGTGGGTGCCAAGGCCGAGGGGAGTGCGACGGCCGCCAATACCGAGGTGCTGGCCGAGATGGCCAAACTCGTGGCCTCGGGCAGCATCGTCGTCCCGATCGCCGCCACCTACCCGTTGGACCAGGTGAAAGCGGCGTACCGGGAGCTGGACCAACGCCACACCCGGGGGAAGATCGTCCTCGTCCCCTGACGCCCTCCCGCCGCGCCCCGACGGCGGAAACAGGGTTTCGTTCTCGGGCCGGGAACCCGGCCCGCTCCGCCGGTAGCATCGCTCCATGGTGAAAAAGAGAGCCCGCATCATCGCGGCCCTGGTGATCGTGGCCACTGCCCTCGTGGCGGGCCATGCGGTGGCGGGGGCCAGTGCCTCGGGCGGCCCGGCCACGGTGACCCAGGTCGTGCTCCAGGCCCCGACGGCCTACCAGCCGAAGGCTCCGGCGGGCCGGGGGACCGATGACTACCACTGCACGTTGCTCAACCCGCACCTGAAGAAGAACGCCTTCATCACCTCGATCGACTTCCAGCCGAACAGCATCGAGGTCCACCACGAGATCACCTACGAGGTCCCCCCAGACCTGGCGGCCCAGGCGGAGGCCCAGAATGACGGCGGCAAGGGCTGGACGTGCTTCGGCGAGTCCAGCCTGTCGGGAGCCGGTGCCGGGTCCCTGGACGGTGGGACACCGTGGTTGACGGCCTGGGGCCCCGGCCACAACATCTCCAAGGAGCCGATGGGAACCGGCGCACCGCTGCCCGCCGGCAGCCTGGTCATCATGCAGGAGCACTACAACATGCTGGTGGGGGACAAGCCGGTCCACTCCAAGCTCATTCTCGACACCGTGCCGGCCTCCACGCCCCTGCGCCCCCTGCGTCTGGAACTGGCCGCCGCCCCGCCGGACGTGCCGTGCCCGGCTGGGGCCTCGGGGCCGCTGTGCAGCCGGTCGGCCGAGCTGGCCAGCGTCGGTCAGCGGTTCGGCGCATCCCAGGAGGCCCTCGTCGACGGTCTGGAAGCGGTGTGCGGCCACAACCCGGCCGATCCCCCGGAGGGGGACACCACGTCGTGCACGTGGCCGATCCAGGGGCGGGGGAACATCGTCGAGCTGGCGCCCCACATGCACCTGCTGGGTGTGGCCATGAAGTTCGTCCTCGACCCGAACACCCCGGCCCAGAAGACGCTCCTCGACGTCACGGACTACGACTTCCATTACCAGCGGGGCTACGACCTGGCCAAGCCGGTGCCGGTGAAGCCAGGCGACACCATCGGCATCACCTGTACCTACGATCCCACGCTCGAACAGGAGCTCCCCGTCCTTCGCAAGGTGCCGCCCCACTTCGTGACCTGGGGCGACGGGTCGACCGACGAGATGTGCCTCGGCCTGATCCTGATGACCCCGCCGACCAGCGAGCCGGAGTCGACGGCGCTGGCCCACGCCTTCTCGGCCAGCGATTGAGGATGACCTAGGCCCAGTCGCCTCCACGAGCGCCGGGCACGCCCGTCAGCCCGGCCGGAGGACCGAGCCGCGCCATGACGGCCGGGTGCGCCATCGGGGTGACGTGCTCCGTCCAGTCCCGGCCGTCCCAGTACCGGACCTGTCCCAGGTCGAGCGGGTCCGGGTACCAGCCCGCTGCCGCGGCCGTCCGCTCCGTCGTCATGGGCAGATGATCGGCAGACCCGACACCGAGCTTGACCCCGGCGACCGTCCGAGGCGTGACCCGGGAGGGGAGCGGTGCCCCCCGATATGGACTTTCGACCCTACTTTCCGGCATCTCTGGTTGCGCAGACTCGTAGAGGTGCGGATTGAGGGCGGGCCGAGGAGGGGGCATCCATGAGCGGAACGACGTCGACCGACGAACATGCTGGTCAGGGGTGGATGGAGGGCCAGGCGATCGACCTGGCCGCCCTTGAGCGGGAACTACCGGAACTGCGTGCCCGCTACCGGTCAGCCTCCCCGTTCCCCCACATCGCCATCGACGGGTTCCTGCTGCCCGAGGTGGCCCGTGCCGCGGCCGCCGAGATCCCTCCGGTCGACCGCGACCACTGGGTCAACTATGTGCACGCCAACGAGCGGAAGTTCGCCAACAACGACCCCGTGACGTGGGGGCCCACCCTGCGGACAGTGTGGCGTGCGCTGACCTCGCCGGAGTTCGTCGGATTCCTGAGCGAGCTCACCGGCATCGAGGGCCTCGTGACCGATGACACCCTCGAGGGTGCCGGCCTGCATCAGACCAAGGCCGGTGGGTACCTCAACATCCACGCCGACTTCACGGTGCATCCCCACAGACAGCACCTCCACCGCCGGGCGAACCTGTTGGTCTACCTGAACGAGGACTGGCCCGCGTCCTATGGCGGCGACCTCGAGTTGTGGAGCCGCGACATGAAGACCCGGGAGCAGGTGATCGCCCCGATCGCCAACCGGGCGGTGGTCTTCACGACCGGGGGGGACACCTGGCACGGGCATCCCGAACCGCTCCGCTGCCCGCCAGACCGCTCCCGAAGGTCCCTGGCCATCTACTACTACACGGTGGAGGACGCCCCGCCCGCCCGCTCCACGGAGTACCGGTCGCGCCCGGGCGACGGCGCCAAGGCCATCCTGTTCTATCTGGACAACGAGTCGGTCCGTCTCTACGACTGGGCGAAGCGCAAGATCGGTCTCTCCGACGAGCGGACCAGCAGGTTGCTCGGAGGATTCGGCCGCAAGCCGCCCCGGGACACCTGACATACCTCGCCGACCAGCTCGCTCGTGGTGATCCCCGGGGTCGGGCCGGCCGGCATCGACGGAGGTGGCTAACGTGAGGGTCCCGTCGACGCAGGAGGTGGACCGTGGGGACTCCGGAGGACGCCGAGCAGCTTGTTCGCCAGTTCTGTCGCACCTTCGAGGCGCACGATGCCGAGGCGCTGCGCCCCTTTTTCACCGAAGACGTCGTCTACCACAACATCCCGATGGACCGCGCCGTGGGCGTCGATGCGGCCGTCGCGTTCATCGACGGGTTCTTCGGGATGTGCTCCAGCATGGTGATCGAGACCGTCCATCTGGCCGTCCGGGACAACGTCGTGCTGACCGAGCGCGTCGACACGTTCACGGTCGGCGACGTGGTCGCACCGCTGTTGGTCATGGGCACCTTCGAGATCCGCGACGGCAAGATCAGCGCCTGGCGTGACTACTTCGACCTCGGTCAGATCACCACGATGCTGTCGGGCGGGGGCTAAGGGACAGGACGGGCGACCGCCCCCTGGGCGGCACCCGGTTGCCGGCCGCCCGGAGCGCGGGTCGCACCGAATGACCGTGACCATCGACCCTGGATTTCTGCCCGCACCCTAGTAACCTCCAGGTGGTGAGCGACCGGCTGAGCCCCCTCGATTCGTCGTTCTTGAGCATCGAGGACGGCGTGAGCCATATGCACATCGCCTCCATCGGTGTCTTCGAGGGCCCCGCCCCCCGCGTCGAGGAGCTCGTCGCCATGATCGCCGGCAAGCTCGGCTCCGTCCCCCGCTACCGCCAGGTGGTCGCCCGGGTGCCCGCCGATCTGGGCCGCCCCGTCTGGGTCGGACGACCCCTACTTCAACATCGACTACCACGTGCGGCACACCGCACTGCCGGCCCCGGGCGGCGAGGCCGAGCTGCGACGACTGGTCGGACGGGTCATGTCCCAGCAACTCGACCGATCGAAGCCGCTGTGGGAGATCTGGATGATCGACGGGCTCGAGGGAGGGCGCTGGGCCATGGCGTCGAAGAGCCACCACTGCATGGTGGACGGCGTCTCGGGGACCGAGCTGCTCTCGGTCATCATGGATCTCGGTCCCGAGTCCGCCCCGCGTGGAGCCCGTCGAGTGGAACCCCCGCCCGGCCCCGAGCTCACTCTCGCTGACCCTCGGTGCGGTGGTCGACATGGTGAGGAGCCCCTACGAGCAGTACCGGGCCGCTCGAGCCGCGGTGCGGGTGCCGCGCCAGGCCGCCGCCCAACTCGTGGAGGTCGTCCGCGGGTTGACCTCGATGGTGGGCCTGGTCCGGCCGCACACCGGCTTCCTCGCTCAACGGCCCGATCGGACCGCACCGCCACTGGGCCTGGGCCACCACCTCGGTCGACGATATCAAGGCGGTCCGCCGGGCCCACGGCGGCTCGTTCAACGATGTGGTCCTGGCCTGCATCACTGCAGGGTTCAGGGAGCTCCTCGTGTCCCGGGGGGAGTCGGCCGATCGGATCGTGCGGACGATGGTCCCGGTGTCGGTGCGTCCCCGAGATGCGCACGGGGTGGCGGTCGGTGACGGCGAGCTGTCGAACAAGGTCTCCGCCATGTTCGCCGAGCTCCCGGTATACGAGACCGACCCCGTCGACCGGTTGCGGGCGATCTCTGAGCAGATGGCCGGCCTCAAGGACTCCAACGAGGCGGTGGCGGGCGAGGCGCTCACCTCGCTGTCGGGATTCGCCCCTCCGCTGCTGCTGGCTCTGGGCGGCCGCCTGGCCACCAAGGGTTCGCAGCGCAACATCAACACGGTCACGACCAACGTTCCCGGACCGCAGATCCCGCTCTACGTGCTGGGCCGCAGGATGCTCGAGGCGTACCCCTTCGTGCCGCTCGGAGCCCAGATGCGGGTGACTGTCGCCATCTTCTCCTACAACGGTCACGTGAACTTCGGGGTGACCGGTGACTACGACGCCGCCCCTGACATCGACGTGCTGTGCCGCGGGATCGAAAAGGGCCTCGCCGAACTGCTGTCGGCGGCCTGATCAGGCGGCGACGTCTCCGGGCACCGGAGCCGGGAAGAACCGACGGGCGAACGCCGGGGGACTGAACGGCGTCCAGGTCCCGGCGGCCTGGGCCAGTCGGTCGGCGACGACCCACATCGCCATGGGATTGTGCCCGAGCCCACAGTGGCTGCCCAGGACCTCGATGTTCTCCCGCTCGTGGCCCTCGTCCTGAAGGCAGGTCTGCCAGGCGACCACCCCGTCTCCCCTTGTGTAGACGGCGGCCACCGGCATCTCGAGAGGATCCCGGTCGGTGTCGGCCGCCGGCAGCTCGCTGTGTGGCACGTGGAAGTGCGCGAGGCGCTCGAAGCTCCGGGCGGCGTGGCTCCCGATCGGTGCAGCACCGCGGAACGGGCTGCCCAGGGTGACGATCTGCCGGACGGACTCGGGGTGCTCCCGGCCGAGCCCTCGCGAACATCCCCCCGAGGCTCCACCCGACGATGCTGACCGGGGTCCCCGCCGAGTCGGCCAGGCGTCGGAGCCGCTGTTCAATGCCATCGAGGATTTCCGGGGTGGGTCCCAGGTTGCGTCCGAGACCCCAGGGGCAGGACTTGTAGCCGAGGGACCCGAGGAACCGGCGGAGGACGATCGTCGACCGGTCGTCGGCCAGAAAGCCAGGAAGGACCAGCACGGTGTGGCCGTCACCTCGCGGAGCCCGTCTTAGCAACGGCGCACTCATCAGGAACGAACCGAACTCGGCCGTCGCCCGTCCGGGTTCGGTAAACAGGAGGGCACGCGATGGCGCACCGATCTCCGAGACGTGTTGCATGTCGTGCCCATCCCCCTGCCTGGCGACGATGTCCGTGTGAGCGGGCGCCAGGCCACGATTGTCCCTTCCGGCGAGAGGTTACCGGAATACCGGGGCGGGACCCTTGATCGTCACTGTCCGGAGGGGCGATTGACCACGGTCCGTGGCGGAATTTCGTCAGTGGACGTAGGCGCCGCCGCGCACCGCCGTCCGGAGCGACGCGAGCCGGATGGGGGTCCGTCCCGACTGGGGTTGACCATCGGCACAGCGGACGAACCTCGACGTGGCCACCGTCCATTCCCGTCGGGGCGGGTTCGCCACGAGGGGAGCCGGATTTTCCTGGCGGCAAAAGGGCTTTCGGCCCTGGACGACCGGACCGGACGGGCAGACCCTTGTCCTATGGAGGAAGCGACCAGCGGGGCGCTGGCCGATGCCCTGAGTGCGGTGGCCCGCCCGATCACCGGGGCCGGCACCGACTACGACGCGCTCGTGGACCTGATCGGCGACCGTCGGCTGGTACTCATCGGAGAGGCGTCGCACGGGACCCATGAGTTCTACCGCGAGCGTGCCCGTATCACCCGGCGACTCATCGACGAGCTGGGCTTCACCGTGGTCGCCGTTGAGGGGGACTGGCCCGATGCGTACCGGGTGAACCGATACGTGATGGGGATGTCGAGCGACCCGGACGCCGATGCCGCCCTGCAGGGGTTCCTTCGATTTCCCACCTGGATGTGGCGCAACCGCGACGTCCTGAGCTTCGTCCAGTGGCTCCGGGCCCGCAACGACGCGGAGAGGTACCCGGCCGCCAAGGCCCGTTTCTACGGGCTCGACCTCTACAGCCTGAGGACGTCGATCGAGGCGGTGGTCGAGTATCTGGACAAGGTCGATCCCGCGGAGGCGGACCGGGCCCGGCAGCGGTACTCGTGCTTCGACCATGTTGGCGCCGAGGGACAGGCCTACGGCTATGCCCTGGCCTACCGGCAGGCCACACCCTGTGAGAACGAGGTGGTCGCCCAGCTCGTGGAACTCCGGCGTCGCCGCCGAGGCCTATCTCCGTCGCGACGGCTGGATCGCCGACGACGAACAGTTCTACGCCGAACAGAACGCCCGGTTGGTGCGGGACGCGGAGGAGTACTACCACCAGATGTACCGGGCCGAGGTTTCGTCCTGGAATCTGCGAGACCAGCACATGGCGGGAACACTGGACGCGTTGGTGGAGCACCTGGACCGTCAGTTGGGAACCACCAAGGTCGTGGTGTGGGAGCACAACTCGCATGTGGGCGACGCGTGGGCCACGGCCATGGGCGCGCGCGGTGAGCTCAACGTCGGCCAGCTGACCCGGCAGCGCTACGGGGGAGAGGTCGCCCTAATCGGGTTCACCGGCTTCGACGGCGAGGTGACTGCGTCCTCGGACTGGGGTGAGCCCGGCGAGCGGAAGCGTGTCCGTCCGGGACGTCCCCACAGCCACGAGGCCCTACTCCACGATGTCAGGTTGCCCCAATTCTGGCTGGACACGTCCGAGGCGCCGGTGCACGCCGTCTTGGTGGAGCCCCGGCTCGAACGAGCCATCGGTGTGATCTACAGGCCCGAGACCGAGCTCCAGAGCCACTACTTCGAGGCTCGGTTGGCGCAGCAATTCGACGCGGTGATCCATGTCGATCGCACCCGGGCCCTCGAACCGCTCGAACGGACCACCCGCTGGGATCTCGGTGAGCCCGCCGAGACGTATCCGACGGGACTCTGAGTGTCGAGACGTGTCCGACAGCCTCTGAGCGGGGGGCATCCAGTGGCCCCCGGCTACGGATCATCCGAGCTCGGGTTCCCCTGACAACCGGCTGACGGCCAGGCGCGACCGATCGCGGAGTGCGACCGTCTCGGTCCATCCGGAGCCCCCCGGTTCGATGGGGTCGCCGACGGCCACCTCCACGGTGCTGCGTCGGGGAAGGCGGGTGCCCGGGCGCACCACGTCCCGACTCCCCTTGATGCCGACCGGGATGACCGGACACCCGGCGGCCGTCGCCGCGGCGAAGGCCCCCAGGTGGAAGGGTCGGATACCGGCACCCGGTCCGAGCGACCCCTCGGGGAAGTACACGAGCGTGGCTCCCCGCAAGAGCAGTCCGTCGAGCCGCGACGCGTCCCCCGCCATCAGCTCCGCGTCCGCTCGGTGGACGAACTCGCAACCGAGCCGACGGAGGAAGGGCCCGGCGATGCGCTGGGTGGCGAACTCGTCCCCGGACACGAAGACGGCGGGTCGTTCGAGGCAGAGGATGAGGACGAGCCCGTCGACGAAGCTCCCGTGGTTGGCGACCACGACCCGGGGCCCCTGCCCACCGGCCAGCTCGTGGTCAACGGTCAGCTGGATCCCTGCGAGCCGGCCCATCGCCCGGCCGGCGATGCGCACGGTCGACCAGCGCATGCCCGCCGTCGGCATCGCCATCACGAGCAGCCACACGGGTGCGCCCACCACCACCAGCAGGGCCCAGACGTAGGCGGCGTAGGGGAGGAGGGCCAGGGCACGGACCAGCCTTTCGACCCGGGCTCCCAGACCACCGATGGCGAAGTGGGCGACCTGCCACCGTGGGGCCCGCGCCGAGATGCCGACCTGCCCGCTCTCGTAGCGCTGACGACTCGCCGTCCTGCGTATCTTCCCGCTCGACGTCTTGAGGACGGAGCCCGGCGGGGCGAGCACCACGTCGTCCGGCGGGGTGCCGAGGAGGCCGACCGTGGTCTCGGTGATCGTCATGCGGAGGCGCTCCCGCTCGGCGGCCCGGTCCAGTCTGGTCTCGGCCAGGACCACGAGGCGCTCGGTCCCGAGGATCGGATCGTTGCCGGCGAACACAGCCACGCATCCCTGGCGGACACCGGGGAGGTCTCCGACCACCCGCTCGAGCTCGTCGGGGTGGATGTTCCGGCCCGCCCGGATGATGATGTCCTTGACCCGGCCCGTGAGATGGATCTCGCCGTCTCCCAGGTAGCCCAGGTCGCCGGTGTCGAGCCACCGGCCGTCGCGGAGCGCGCGCGTCGCCTCCTGGTTCCGGAAGTAGCCCGTGGTGGCCGAGGGCCCGGCGCATTCGACGCGGCCCTCCTGCCGGTCGGGCACCTCGTGGCCGGACCTGTCGACCACCCGCACCTCGTAGCCGGGCAGGGGCCTACCGCAGGCGACGACCCGGAGCGGCGCGCCGCCGCCCGGGAGGGCGTCGACCGCCCGACCCGACCCGGTGAAGGTCTCCCGATCGATGACGTCCACCAGGGGCTCCCGGCCCGGTGGCGGGAAGCACAGGGCGACCCCCACCTCCGCCAGACCGTAGACCGGCGCCATGGCATCGGGCCGGAAGCCGTACGGTGAGAACCGCTCGGTGAACCGGTGCATCGTGTCCGGACCGACTGGTTCCGAACCGTTGCAGGCCATTCTCCACGAGCTGAGGTCCACGCCCGTCATCTCGCTCTCGTCGATGTGGCGCAGGCAGAGCTCGTAGCCGAAGTTGGGCGACGCCGCGAGCGTCCCCCCGAAGTCCGAGATGGCCCGCAGCCATCGCGACGGGCGGGCCAGGAACGACAGAGGCGACATCACCACCATGGGAAACCCGAACGTGAGACTGGTCAGCCAGGTCCCGATCAGTCCCATGTCGTGGTAAAGGGGCAGCCAGCTGACGACCACATCGGACGGGCTCACCGCTGCGGCAGAACCGATCGCCCGGATGTTGGCGAGGACCTGTGCATGGCTGAGCACCACGCCCTTCGGACTGCCCGTGCTGCCCGACGTGTACTGGATGAGTGCCGTGCTCGCCGGTCGTACCCCTGGTCGTGGCGCACGACCCGGTGAGGGGGAGGGCGTCTGTTGCAGGGCGGCGACGGTCCGGATGTCTCGCAGCGAGGGGACGTGCGGTCGGAGCAGTCGGCCCACCGAAAGGACCTCCTCGCCGGCGATCAGGGTGGTCGTCTGGGCATTGTCGAGGATGTGCACCTGGCGTCGCAGGTGCTCCTCGAGCGCCGACGGGCGCGTCGGCGGGTAGATCGGCACCGGCACGCCACCGGCCATCACCACACCGAGGAAGGCCTCGAAGTACTGCCGGCATGTGGGCAGCATGATCGCCACCGTGTTCCCCTCGCGCAGCCCTCGCCCGAGGAGACCGGCGGCCACCGCCTCGGCGCCCGCCGACAGGGCGTCGTAGGTGACGTCGTCGAGGGTGGATCCGGCGTCTTCGGTGGACAGGACGCGGAGATGGACGCGGTTCCCGTGGGCGACACAGTGCGCCGACAAGGCCTCGAGGATGGTTTCGGCCTGTCCCGGACGGTCCAGACCGCCCCCCGTGGATGGCAGGGGGGTGACGCCGGGGACGGGACCGCGCACCGCCGGCGCCCGACCCCGTGCCTGTCTCACGGCATCGACCAGGTCCGCCGGTGTCGTGGCCGTGGCGAGGACCCGGTCGGGGAGTTCGACGCCGCAGGCCTCTTCCACCCGTGACCGAAGTTCCACGAGGGCCAGGCTGTCCAGTCCGAGCTCCGCGTCGAGGAGGCTGGCCAGGTTCACGCGGGGCGCAGCCTCCGCGTGCTGCAGCTCGGCGACCAGCGCCTGGGTGCTCCCGATGATCAGCGCTTCGTCGGTCAGCTGCCTGGCGTGGTCCGTGTCGGACATGACCAGTCAAGGGTACGGTGCGGTGCCCACGGTGCGTCAGGGGCCAAAGTCACTTCTGGTCCGGGTGGTTTCTCCGACCCGCGGCGAGTCCTGCGGCCGGGATGCTGCGGGTAGGGTCGGCCGGGTGACCATCTCACCCGAGGGCGGCCGGGTACTCGGGTCCCTGGCCGAGAAGCTCCTGACCACCCCCCAGCAGTATCCGCTGACGATGAACGTGTTGGTCCTGGCCTGCAACCAGGCCACCAACCGGGAACCGGTGATGGCACTGGAGGACGAGACGGTGCAGCGGGCGCTGACCGAGCTCAAGGAGCGCCGACTGGTCCGGTTCGTCCTCCCGTCGCACGGGAAGTCGGTGACCCGGTACCGACAGGTCCTCGAGGAGGTCTACGGGCTCGACCGCCCCCGGTTGGCGTTGCTGGCGGTGCTGCTGCTCCGGGGGCCCCAGACCCCGGGGGACCTCCGGGCCAGGACCGGGCGCATGGCGGAATTCGACTCGGTGGGCCGGGTGCAAGAAGAACTCGAGGCGCTGGCCGGCAATGTCGAACCGCTGGTGCGGGTGCTGCCCCGGCGGCCAGGCCAGAAAGAGGACCGCTGGCGGCAGCTGTTGGCGGCAGAGACCAGTGCGGTGGCGGTGGCCGACGGCCCGGAGCTACCGACTCCTTCGGAGGGGGACGAACCGCACGGTCGCCCTCCCGTCGCTGTACCCGCCGAACAGCCTCTGTCGGGTTCGGCAGGTGGTCGGGGCGGCCCGGGTGACCTCGAGGCTCGGATCGAGCGGATGGAAGCCGAGGTGGCGGAGGTCCGGGGTCGGATCGACGAGCTCAATGCCTCACTTGACGCCCTGCGTCGCAGCCTCGGGGATTGAGACCACCGGTGGGCCACCCGGCCAGCGCAGCAGAGGTCGTTGCCTGTGGTCAGAGGTCGATCAGCACCCCGGGGTTGAGCAGTCCATGTGGGTCGACCGCCCGCTTTGCGGCGCGGAGCTGAGCGGCGAACAGTTCCGGTCGCTGCTGGTCGTAGCCGGGACGATGGTCGCGCCCGACGGCGTGGTGGTGCGTCACGGTTCCCCCATGGGTGGCGATGGCATCCATCACCGCCCCTTTGACCTCGGCCCACTGCTGGAGCCGGCCCGACCGGGTACCGGGGGCGATGACGGTGAAGTAGGGCGCTGCGCCGTCGGGATAGACGTGGGTCAACCGGCAGGTGACGAGCGTGGGCGATGCGCCGACGGACCGGAGCGCCTCGGTGGCCACCGTCCGGACGGTGGCGACGAAGGGCTCGAAGCGATCCCAGGTGATGGCGGTCTCGAAGGTCTCGTTGATCAGCCCGAGGCCGATCAGCGCGTCGCGGAGATATGGGGCGCGTAGGAAGGCTGATCGCCAACGGTCGGCCGCATCGGCCGCACCCGTCTCCGGACGGCCGGCGCCCTGCGGACGGGGTTCGAATGTCCCACCGTGGTCGGCCACGACTGACGCGGCCTGGTCGAGGGAGGGGTCCACCGGGTATGCGGCCGACTCGAAGCCGATCAGCAGCAGGTGGGCGGCACCGTCGCCGGCGCCGGTGATCATCGCCTCGGTGGCGTCGAGCAGCCGGCAGTTGGACGGCCAGAGGCCGGATTGCCCGAGCGCCCGTGCGGCGGCCGCCCCCGCCTCGAAGGACCCGAACCGGGCCACCCCGGACGCCCGGTGGGTCGGACGGTCCTGGAGCCTCATCCAGGCCTCGGTGATGATCCCGAAGATGCCCTCGGAGCCGAGGAGGAGGTGGTCGGGCGACGGGCCGGCTCCGGATGCCGGCAACCGGCGGGACTCGAGCACCCCCCGGGGGGTGACGGCGCGGATCGATTCGACGAAGTCGTCGATGTGGGTGTGGAGCGTGGCGAAGTGACCGCCTGAACGGGTGGCCAGCCAACCCCCGAGCGACGAGACCTCGAAGCTCTGGGGGAAGTGTCGGAGCGTGAGCCCGCTCGGTCGGAGCTGGCCTTCGAGCGAGGGCCCGAACACGCCGGCCTGGATGCGGGCGGCGCGGGATGTCCGGTCGATGTCGAGGACCTTGTCCATGCGGCTGAGGTCGCAGGAGATGACAGGTCGGTCGTCGTCTGGGGCCTCCACGCCGCCGACCACCGAGGATCCTCCTCCGTAGGGGATGACGGTCGCGTCGACGTCCACCGCCCACTCGAGTACCGCGCTGACACCGTCTTCGTCCGGCGGGGTGGCCACGACATCGGGGGGGCGGTCCCACTGCCGTTCGAGACCCCGAACCACGTCCCGGTACGACTTCCCGTAGGTATGGCCTGCCCGGGACACGTCGTCCGTGGTGCAGACGTCGGCCAGTGCGGCCGGTGGCGCCAGGCGGGGCCTGGGTAGCGCGATCTCCGACGCGGTGGGGGGTTCGATGGCCTCGAGGGCGGAGCTCCCGACGAGGGGCGCCACCATGGATCCGAGCTCACGTTGTTGGTGGCGCGTCAGATGCTCTTCCTCGAAGCCCCATCCCCAGAAGCTCCGAGTGCGGTTCAAGGCTCGGTGGTCAGCGGCAAGGTTGCCGTGGCCCGTTCAGGGCCACCGGGAACAGGGCGCCGTTGAAGCCCGCCGCATCGTCGGCATCACAGAACTCGGCTGTGGTCTCCGGCGGGTACTCGGCGTTGAATACGGCCTTCACCCCTTGATAGGCCGAGAGGGCCCCACACGTGTCGTACTGGTTGCACTGCTCGGTGATCATCCCGTCGGCCAGTGGCTCCATCAACGTGGCGAAATCGTCGCCGGTGTCGTCGAGGTTCTTGGCGATCCATCCCAGTCCGAGCGAGTGCATGAACCCGGCCAGTTTCGTCAGGTAGGTCTGCTCGTCGGACTGACTGATGGTGAAACCGGTCGGTCCCTCGTTGTTGCCGTAGGTCTCGTCGAGGTCGGTCTCCACTGCGTCGAAACCCTTGGCGTAGCACTGCTGGGCGATCATGTCCTCCACGATGCCCAGTGTGCTGGAGCTGTCGATGTTCAAGAAGTATTCCGGATAGCCCTTCAACTTGTGGCCTATCACCCCGGCGTCTTTGAACTGGTCGTAGTAGGTCGTGGCGAGACCCTCCTCGCTGGCCGAGTAGTAGTTGCCGGCCGATCCGACCTCGACATAGCAGATGACATGGTCGCTGAGGGCGTGCAGCGCCGCAACGGTGCTGGCCGAATTGTCGATACCGTCGATGTCGTAGACCACCGGAGCAGGGGCGGGCTGGCCGTCCGGCAGTTTTTCGTTGGTCCCCATGTCGGTCGGATTCGAGAGATCGAGCGCGTGGTCGAGCTCCCACTGCCACGGCACGTTGCCCAACGGCGGAACCCACCAAGAGGTCGGGAGGACGGTCGACGGTACCTGGTTGCCGGCCTCGAACAGGCCGGTCAGCGTTATCTTCTTCAGGCCCCTCTTGCCGGCGCAGTCGGCGATGACCGTGGACGCTGACGGTGGGCTGAGCACGACGGCGGCTGGGCCGGAGAACGATCCTGACGAGGTGGACCCCGTGACTGAGCTGCCGCTGAACCGGGCCGCGCCTGCGTAGGCGATCGCGTCGGGGTAGGTGGCCACCGCCCCGTTCACGTCACCCTTCCAACGAACCTCCAGTGCCTCGGTGGCGCCGGTGAGGGTGCCGTCACACCGGAGCGGTGAGCCGGCGAACGACCCGGTGACGGTCGAGGAGGTGATGGACACCGAACTGGAGGTGGCGGTGCATTGAGCCAGACCCCCTCTGGCGGTGGCCGACGTTCCGGACCCATCGCCCACGTCGGTCAGCGGCGAAGAGAAGGCCACGGTCAAGGAGAGGGAGCAGTCGACCTGGCCTGGTGCATCACCGGTGTACCTCGGGAATCGGGGAGCAGCGGCCGCCGCCTGCGGGGCCCGACCGGGCAGCACGAGAAGTCCGGCGATGACGAGCAGCAGGGAGAGGAATAGCGCAGGAGCCCTTGGCTTCATCATCGTCACCCCCCGTCGGTCTCACCCGGACGCCGCCCCAGCGGAGCGCCTTCACCGTACCGAGTCGGGGGTGCGCTGCTACCTGCCCGATACCCCCGCTCCGGCCCCCATGACTCTATCGACTATCGACACGGGCTTCTACTGCCGTCGAGGGCGACCGGGAACACGGCTCCGTTGAACCCGACCGCGTCGTCCGACGTGCAGATCTCGGCGGTCGTCTCCGGCGGGTACTCGGCGTTGAAGACCGCCTTGTGGCCCTCGTAGCTCGCCAGGTTGATGCACGTGCTGTACTCGTTGCACTGCTCGGTGAGGACGCCGTCGGCCAGTGGCTCCATATCGGCCGCGTAGCTGTCGCCCGTGTCATCGGGGTTCTTGATGATCCAGCCGAGACCGAGGCTGTGCATGTAGTCGGCCAGCGTCGTCAGGTACTGCTCCTCGGCGGCCTTGGTCAGGGTGAAGCCGGTCGGCCCGTCGCTCCCCGAATACGTCTCGTCGAGGTCGGTCTCGACCGCGTCGAATCCCTTTGCCCCACACTGCTGGTCGATCATCGATTCGATGATCGACACCGTGGTCGGGCTGGTGATGTTCAAGAAGTACTCGGGGTAGCCGCTCAACTTGTCACCGAGGTCACCGTCGGCCTGAAGCTGGTCGTAGTAGGTCGTCACTATCCCCTCTTGTGCTGCCGTGTAATAGTTGCCGGTGGCGCCGACCTCGATGTAGCAGATGGCATGGTCGCCCAGCGCATGGAGTGCGGTCACCGTAGACTTCGGGTTCTCGATGCCGTCGATGTCGTAGATGACCGGGTTGGGCGCCGGCTGGCCGTCGGGGAGTGTCGCGTCCGTGCCCATGTCGCTCGGGTTCGAGAGGTCCAGCGGGTGGTCGATCTCCCACTGCCAAGGCTGGTCGCCGAGAGGTGGCACCCACCACGAGGCCGTGGCGGTCGGGGTGACGGGGCCGGGGGGAGCGACCGTCGGCGTCGTCGGGTCCGGCGTCGTCGGATCGCTGGTCGGCGTCGTCGGAACCGATGCGCTCGGTCCCGGGCCCGCCGTGACGTTCGTCGAATCGGTACGCCTGCTGTCGGTGCCCGCGGAGACACAGCGCAGGTCGAGACCTGTCCCCGTCCGGTGCTCGATGGTCAGCCGCGAACCCGAGCAGCTGACGTGGTCGCTGTCACCGCCGGACATCAACAGGCCCGGTCCCACCGCGCCACCGGCGATGCCGTAGAGCCCGGCCAGGATCACGACGGCACCGACGAGGATCGCCAACCCCCGGCGTCCGAAACCGCGGATGTGCCTTCTGGTCCCTTGCCTTTGCCCCTGCCTCGCGCTCAAGGCGAATCCCCTCTCTCAGTTGCCCAGGTGAGAGCCTGCGGGCTCAATCATGAGTAGGCCGGTAGTGCTTGTCAAGCTGACAGCCGCCGTATCGTGCCCAGGTCATCGGTCCGTCACACAACGTTCATCGGGGTGTCAGGTGACGGTCACGCTCACGCTCACGCCGCCCGGTTCGCTACGCTCGGGGTGTGGTGGTACTGCTGGTGCTCCCGGTGATGGTGGTCGTCTGGATCCGGCGTCGTATGGTCGTGAAGCGCGACGAGTCCCGATTGGCCGAGCAGGCTCTGGCCGCGGCTGAGGCGGTCCGCCGTGAGCGCGAGATCATCGCCGACATGGAGGCTCGCTTTTACGAGCGCTGACTGCTCAACCGTCCGGCGCTCACCCCATCGGGGCGGTGAGAACACGGACGGCCGCTGCCCCCGGCTTACGCTCCCGGGGTCCCCGGCGGCGGGGTGACCGGGACGGGGTTCTTCACGCTGGCTCCCACGCAGACGAAGACCTGCTTGCCCGGGGCGAACACGGGGACGTACTTCGTTCCCTGCACCTGCACGAAGGAATTGCAGCTGGGCAGGGTCGTGCTGGTGTGGCTGACAGTCCAGTCGACCGGCGCGGACAACCCGCCGGCCGTGAAGTCGGTGATCTTGTTAGTGGCGCTGACGACGTTGGCCTGGGTTACGTCGCTCCCCGCGTCCTTGATTCCCTGGGCAATGAGGGCGGCGGACTGCCAGCCCTGGAAGGCCACGCCGTTGTAGGTATAGGCCGGTTCGTACTTGTTCATCGCCGCGATGTATTGCTGCATTCCCGGGTAGGTGTCGCCGTACTTCGCGGTGTTGGCGGCCTCGAAGGGGACGCTCCCCGTGTTGTCCACGTAAACGTCCTGCATCACGCCGTTGTACTGGGCCAGCAGGGTCTGGTCGTACCCGTTGAGCCAGTACTGCTTGATCTTCAGTCCGTACTGCTGAATGTCACGGGCCAATGTCACGTTGTCCGACGCCTGCATGCACGTCACGACCAGTTGGGAGCCGGCCTGTTGCATCCGCTGTACGTCGGATGCGTAGCTGCCGCCGAGTTGGGCGGCGACGTCCACAAAATTCACGTCGAACCCGGCCTTTTTCATACCGGCGGCATCCGCACTGCACGCATCGTAGGAGGAGGCGATTGATGGTCCGTAGCTGATGAACGCCACGGACTTGGCCCCCACCTTGGTGATCAAGTAGGCCAACGTCGGGAACCCGGCCGAGTAGATCTGGGTCGATCCACCGACGGCGAAGAGGTTCGGGGCCGTCTGCCAGTTCCCGCTCACGTTGTACCCGTAGGTCGGCGTGTTGGTGGCCACGAAGTAGTTGGGGGTGAACCACGCCGAGGCCACCCCGACGGCGAAGACGTGGTCCTGGTCGATGAGCGTGTGGGTGTCCTGGGTGAACTGGGTCGGGGACCCTCCGTCGTCGAGGGAATCGGTGAGGACGATCTTCCGGCCGTTGACGCCCCCGTACGCATTGAGCGTGTTGAAGTAGGCGATCATGCCGGGAGCCAGGCCACCGAAGTACCCCGCCAGGGGTCCCGTCTTCGATGAGATGGCCCCGATGTCGACCTGGGTGGCGGAGACGCCCGGGGCGGCAGTCGAGTTCGAAGAGCCGGTGGTTGTCGGCGTCGACAACGTGCTGGAGGCAGCGCGGGTGGTAGCGGTTGAAGACGACGAGGACGAACATCCGGCTGCGGCGATGGCGATCCCGACTGCCATCGCCATCGGCAGCACCCATCTGCGGCGTCGTTCAGTCATGGTCTCCCTCTTCCGGTAGCGATGCCGCGGGCTCGGGGTGGCGGTGGTCAACGGGCGAAGCGTATCTGGTCAGCGCGGGCCGGACCCGGCGGGGCGCTTACCGCCGGATGGCCCGCCAGCAGCGGCAGCCCATCGGCACCTCCAC
This sequence comes from uncultured Acidimicrobiales bacterium, assembly GCA_963725395.1. Classification (GTDB taxonomy): domain Bacteria; phylum Actinomycetota; class Acidimicrobiia; order Acidimicrobiales; family RAAP-2; genus Bog-756. The sequence goes on from CAVRYH010000013.1 coordinate 135,210, forward strand.
GACGTCCCGGTGGGCAGTGGCGGGGTCGGTGGCCACCGTGTCGCGGACCCGCTCCAGCTCAGCGGCCCGTCGATCAGGAGGCAGGGTGATGACCGAGCTGTAGGTTCCGGCCAGGCCGACCAGCTCCTCTCTGGTCATCGGCAGCGTCCAGGAGATGAGGCAGGTTTCGAGGTCCCGGAACGGGGACCGACGGGGTAGCTCGACCCGGTGGCGACCCCGCCGGGTCCGGTCGTCGCCGGTGGAGCGCCCTCTGGCTCCGAGCAGCCGGTTCACCCATTCCACCGACCGGTCGGCCCCGTTCCACAGCACCCCCAGCACGCCACCGGGTCGGAGCACCCGCCCCACCTCGGACAGCGTCCGGTCGGTGTCCATCCAGTGCCAGGCGGACGACACCGTGACGGCGTCGAAGATCGTCCCGGTGAAGGGCAGCTGCTCGGCCACCGCCCGCACCGGTGGAACCTCCGGGGAGTGCCTGGCCAGGATGCCCACCATGTTCGGATCCGGCTCGGCGGCGACGACGTGGGTGGCGCGTGCCGCCAGTCGCCGGGTCAACAATCCGGTGCCCGCGCCCAGGTCGAGGACTACGTCACCGCCGGCCGGCAGGACCCACTCGACGGCCGCCGCCGGGGGTCCCGGTCGGAAACGATCGTAGGTCTCGGCCACCGATCCGAAGGAGAGTGCACGGCTCGTGGTCCGCTCGACGGCCATGGGCCGAGCGTACCGGTGTGGATCGACTGGAGGCTCACGACGGTCACCGATCGACCGGAGTTCCGGAGTAGCGGCGGAGGGAGGTGTTGTTGGCGAGGCGGCCCGGATGTCCCGGGGCACCGCTCTTGATCGTCCTGAAGCACCAGAGCCGCCGATCCGCCAGCAGGGGCCGGACCTCCTCCGCCCGACGCCGGACGGCGGCCCGTCGTCCTCGGGTCAGGGAGTCGTCGGCGCCCCCGTCGCCCCATCCGAGGACGAGGGTGTCGGATCTCCCGACCACCCGCTCGATCCACCGGTCGTTCTCGCCAGGAAGTTCCTCGACGGCACCGGGCCGGTGGAGCCCCACCTGTCGGGTGTCCATGAGGGCGAAGAGATTGACCAGTTCGAAGCTCCCGCCGCCGTTGGCCGAGGTGAGGGCGACGAGCTTCCGGACGGTGGGGTCGTCGTGGTCTGCGTCGGCCCTCGACGGGTTCAGCAGGATGTAGGCGAACCGGGGAAGGTCCGCGTCCCAATGGCGATGCAGCCAGTAGCGGTAGCGGCCGTCTCCGCTGAACGTCGCCGCCCCCTTGCATCGGGAGGGCGATTCTGTGTTGTCGGCGCCGTCGCCGAGCGGTGTGGCGTGGGATCCCATGGGCAGTCCTGGAGCGGCCGGTCCGCCGGACGGACATTCCCGAACGTATCCGTCTGGGTCTCGCGCCGACCACTCCGGTGTGCGGCACTCGGAGACCCGACTCCCGGTCTCGGAATCCTGTGACGGCGCGGTGATGCGGGAGGATCGCCTATCCCGCCCCGTCCTCCACGGCCTGGTCCCAGGTGTAGTAATAACCCGACGTCGATCCTGGCGACCATGTGACCAGCATGGTCACCGACTGGAGTGCCTGGTGCGCGGTCCCCGTGGAGGCCGTCCCTCCGCCGAACGACAGGGAGCCACCGAAGCGGTCCACGTCGTTCTGGAACCCGAGGATGTTGTCCCTGTGGTCCCAGCACCCGCTCTGATCGGTCGCCGTGCAGTCGACGTTGCCACTGCCGAGCCCGTCGTCGTACATCCACTGGTACATGGCTTCGACGTCGCTTTCCGTGGATGCCCAGTTTCCGGCCCAGGCCCCGACGGTGAGCCCGGCGACACCGTCCGGGGGCACCGACGGGTCCTCCTCTTCCTGCGCCGCCGTTGCGGAGAGTTGGTCGAGGCTACCCAACTCTCCGGCGATGGGGCTCAGGCCGCGGTCGACGCGTTCGGAGTCGACCATCACGAACAACTGCTCTGACGGCGTGATCTCCTCGAAGTCGGCTGGGAGCACCATGGGCTCGACGCCCTCCTGGGCACGGGCGTTGTCGATGGCTAGGACGGTGTCGGCGATGCATGCGCTCTCGTCGTCCGGGGATCGACAGGGGATCGAAGGGTCGGGGTCCGGCGGGATGTCGGTCGCCGGCGGCTCGGGCGCACTCGAGGCGTAGCTGGTAGGTCCGCTTCCCCTGTCCGCCGACGAACCGGTGCCCCCCCCGGCGGCACCGGGGGTCGGGCTCGCTCCCGTTGCCGCCGCCGGCGCGGCGGTCCCGGTCCGGATCTCGGCCCGTGCGGCACCAGTCGTGGCGCCGGTCTCCAGCGGTGCCGGGGCGGGCCGGGTCGCCGGCGGCGCCGGTGGCGAACTCGGGGGTCTCGCTACCACGGCGGGGGACGGGTCGGTCGTCCCCGGGCTGCTGGCCAGAGGTCTGCTCGCGGTGACGGCGGCCCGCTCACCGTTACCGGCCCTGATCGTCCCGGCCACGAATAATGCCACCACCACGGCGAAGGCCGCGCCCGGGAGGGCGATTGCTTTGGTGCGGGTACGGTCGGACCCGGTCCCACCCGGCGGCCGGTGGTCCGAGGTTCGGTTGCTTGCCCGCGGAGGAGATGGCACGTGTTCGTCACCGCTCAGAGACGCTCGTTGAAACCGCCCGTCGGAGGGCGATGGCTGCACTGCCCGACGGCGGGTTCCCGCTGTCCCGCACGTTCCTGTCGGTCCTGCGACCTGTTGCCCGACTGAACCTAGCCAGTCCACCTGATGTGCGGGTTGCCTGTCCGTGACACCAACATGAACCTTTGGTGACGGCCGGCCTGACCAGGTTGTCGATCCCCACCGTCTCGACGTCGGTCGGCGTCATCGGGCCCACGCCGATCGGATGGCGCCCAAGGTTCTCCAAGAGTTCGCCGTGGCGTGTCGTACCGTTCCGATGCCGATGGTAGAACCGGACCGTTCCGGGCTTTTGCCAGCCGCTGTCGGTGGATCGAGAGGATGTTCACCACCAAGAACATGGACAACAGGAGCAGGAGTGCCAGGACGGGGTAGTGAGTTCGCAGAGACGGGACCACCGGAGCCGGTCATCATCGACAAGGTTCGACTGCTCGGGTCCTTCGGCGGTCAGGTCATGATCGAGTGGTCACTGAACGCCATTCCGGAAGGATGGTGGATCGAGGCCTTCGCCGGTGCACCGGCAAAGCGGCGAGGGACGCCGGAGTTCGTCATGGGCGGCAACGGCAGTCCACGGATCTGTGCCGAGGGCACCATCCGGTGGAGCGTGCCCCACGCCGATCTCCGCGGGGCGGCGGCGTTCGTCCTGGAGTCGGTGGTCTACGCCAACTCGCGTCTGGGAGCACGGCGCGACCGGCAGGGTGTGCAACACCGGGAGGCGTCTCGTGCCGTCGACCGCCCGGGACGGCCGGGGCAAATCACCACGCGGATCCCATGAGGGCGTCCGGCGGGGCCGGGTGGTGGTGCCGGCGAGGGCCAGGAGGTCAGGATGCCCACTGTTCTCGCGGCAGGCTCGACCACTCGTGGTCGCAGCGTCGACACCTCAGACGCACGTTGGGCAGCCCGGCGTCCGACGTTGGCGTGCCGGTGTCGCGGACGATGAGTCTGGGCGCATCGACGTCCCCGCACCGGGGACAGCCGGGACCGAGCTGGGTATTCTCCATCCGACCGACCTCTCAATGGAACCGCCGAAATCCTGCGTGCCATCCACCGTTGGCGAGATGAGCTGACTTCCACCGTCGTGCCGATGTCACAGTACCGGTGCGTGAACGGCATGGCCAGTGGGCCGCGGCTACTCCCTCAGGGCCGGGCCCCCGTTGCACCCCGGTACGCCCACCTAGGCTGGCTCCACCATGCGGACCCAGATCGCCGTCGTCGGAGGGGGTGAGGCGCCACCCTCCTTGTTGGCGGTGGCGGAGCGGCTGGGTGCCGCCCTGGCTGCGCAGGGGGCCGTCGTGGTCTGTGGTGGGCTCGGCGGGGTGATGGCCGCCGCCTGCCGGGGTGCCAGGTCGGCAGGAGGCCTGACCGTGGGTGTGCTCCCCGGGACCGATCCCCGGGCCGCCAACCCCTGGGTCGATCTCGTCGTCCCCACCGGTCTCGGTGAGGCCCGTAACGCCGTCGTGGTCGGTTCAGCGGCGGCGGTCGTGGCCGTGGGCGGAGGCTACGGGACGTTGTCGGAGATCGCCCTGGCCCTGCGGTCGGGGATCGCGGTCGTCGGTCTCGGCACATGGTCGCTCACCCGTCCCGGCGGTGTGTCCGACGCCGGGATCGTGCCGATGGACGATCCCGTCGGGGCGGCCGCGCTCGCCCTGCGGCTGGCGTCGGGCCAAGACGATCAGTGACCGGCGATCGGTCCGGTGGGTGCGTCGCCCCCGGGCGTGCCCCTGGGGAGGTCGGCGGGCCCACCCTTCCCACCGGCACCGGGTCCAAGGCGGCCGAGCCGCCGCCGGGTCGGTGTCCGCGGGCCAACCCGGGTGGTGTAGGTTCGAATCGCCCGATGAGGCCAAGCGTCTCCGCTCACGGTGACAGGATCGAGTGTCCCGATGCGACTCCAGAATTGCGGCCGAACCCGATGTCGGTAGAGGGGTACGACACCGGCATGGACCTGCTCGTCGAGGCGGCCGATGCCCTCGAGCTGGCCGGAGAGGCGTGCGACTTGCCGGAGGACGCTGCCCGCTTCGCAGCGTTGGCGGCTCGGGTGCGCACCTATTTGGCGGCCAGCCGGCCGAGCACGACGCTCGGCATGCCCCGGATCCCGTCGGTCGGCAACCGGCTCACGGACGAAGGCGTGATCCACAGGTCAGGGTCGGCCGAGCAGTCCCACATCCGGGTTCTCCCGGACTGATCGGACCGAGGGGCCCGACGGCGAGGCGTCCGAGCAACGGGGTACGGCTCAATCCGCTGCGGCCGAGAGGATGGGGATCCACCAGCCCAGGCCGGGCACATCCGCGTTCGGATCCTTGGACGCCTCGTCGGCCCTGCGGAGGCGGAGCGCGGCGTCGGCATAGGGACCGGCCCGGAATTCTTCGGCTTCGTCGGCGGTCATGCACTCCCCCTGCACAGCCAGTGTGCGCAGGCTGCCTGGCGAGAGGCGCTCCGGATACGAGCGGTCCACCGTCACCAGGTACCGCTTCGCCGGAACGTGGGCCTCCACGAGCGCGGCCACCCGGTGGCCGAGCACGGGACCCACGAAGGCCGCCCCGACGGATCCGTGGGCCTCCGGACAACCGGGCGCCAGAACGTGGCCCACGTCGTGCACGAGTCCGGCCAGCTGAAGCTCCGTGTCGTCGGGATCGGTGGTCCGCAGCCGCGCTGCACACTGGAGGCCGTGGTTCAGGATGGTGAGACCGTCAATGTCCTCGTTGGGCTCCTCGAAGGTGGCCGCGTCCCGCAGGAGGTCGACCAGGGTATCGACGCCTGACCCGTTCGCTCGAGGTGTGCCCACCCCGCAGACTCTACGTTCGGGAGCCGGTGGAGCGTCTCGGGCCCGAACCCAGAGCGGCCCGTATCGCGTTTGTCGGGCGGTTGCCGACTAGTCCTTCTTGATCTTCTTGACGGTGCCATAGCCCTTCTCCATCGCCGCCACGATGATGGCCTCGAAATCCTTGTCGGTCAGGACATGCGGGGTCCCTATCGAGGCGGCGCGCCAGTAGAGCTCGGCGAGCCATTCGAGGAGCTCGAGTCGTTCGACGGCCTCGCCCATCTTGGAGCCGTAGGCGATCGAGCCGTGGTTCTGCATCATCGCCGCATTGCGGCCTTTCAGTGCATCGAGGACGTTGTCGGCCAGCTCCTGGGATCCGAAGGTCGCATAGGGGGCGGTCCGGGGAGCCCCGCCCAGAGCCAGGCAGCTGTAGTGCAAGGGGGGCAACTCGTCATGGCAGCACGAGACCGCGGTCGATGCCATGGCGTGGGCGTGGGTGATGGCCAGGGCATTGGTCCCCTTGTAGATGCCGGTGTGGAGCGGCACCTCCGACGTAGGTGCCAGGTCGCCGTCCACGACCTCACCGTCTAGGTCGATGACCGTCACCATGGCGGCCGTCACGGTGCCCAGGTCCGCGCCGGTCGGGGTCACCGCCACCAGATCACCGTTCCGCGCCGAGATGTTCCCGGCCGTGCCGATCACGAGCCCCTCTTCGGCCAGGTGGCGGCTCGCACTCGCCACGGCTTCTCGTTCTTCTGCCAGGAGCAGTTCGCTCATTCTCAGTTCCTCTCGGGGTGTCGTACTCGGTCGATTCGAGATGGTCATGGTGACGGACGGCACGTCATATCGGGCCTTCCGATCCGGCGGCGAGTCACCAGGCGCAGGGTCCATGCGAGGTGTGCCGGCAAATCACGTGCCCCGAACAATAGACAGTCGACGCGTCGAGGTGCACCGGCGCAGGTCGGAGGGGCCACTGTGGGGCGCCCCGGGCCCGGAGCCGCCATGGCCGTGGGGCGTGGACCCGTGCGGCGACGTGGACGGGTGGTCCGATAGGGTCGGTCCCGAACGGGACCAAGGTCCGTGCCGTACCGGTCTCGATGGCGTGCCGGATCTCGATGAAAGGTGACGGGGGTTGGGAGCGGAGCAGACGGACGCCCCGGGCGATGGGCAGGATGCTGGGGCGGGGGAGTTCCACAACCGGCTCGCCGCACTGGTCGGCAAGCCGGTCGGCTCGGGCACACCCTCGGTGGCCCCCGATCCGGTCAACCAGCCGATGATCCGCCACTGGGCTGCGGCCTTCGAAGACGGCGATCCGGTCTACACCGACCCCGATTTCGCCGCGTCGTCCCGTTTCGGGGGGATCGTGGCGCCGCCGCTGATGCTCCAGACGTGGACGATGGCGACGCCGAAGATCACGGGCATCGCCGAGCGCGGCGGGTCGCCCGTCGAGACCGAGGGAGAAGGCCCCCTCGCGGTCTTCGACGAGGCGGGCTACGTGGGGACACTGGCGTCGAATTCGGAGTTCGACATCGTGCGCTACCTCCACCTCGGTGAGGTGGTGTCCGCATCGACCGTCATCGAATCGATCTCGGAGGAGAAGAGCACGCGACTCGGGTCCGGCTACTTCGTGACCTGGGCGACCACCTACGTCGACGGGGAGGGTGCCGTCGTCGGCCGGCAACGGTTCCGCATCCTCAAATTCAAACCGCCGGCATCACCATGACCAGCGCGGGGCCGTGGCCCACCCTGGTCTGGTCGGACATCCGCGTCGGCGACCGATTGACGGACCTGGTGATCGACGTCACCGCCACCCGCATCGTGGCCGGGGCGATCGCCACCCGCGACTTCATGCCCGTGCACCACGACCGGGCCTACGCCAATGCCCAGGGGGCGCCGGACATCTTCATGAACATCCTCTCCGACACCGGCTACTGCAGCCGCTTCCTCACCGACTGGGCGGGGCCCGACGCCATGGTCCGGAGGATCGCCATCCGGCTCGGTGTGCCGCTGTTCCCCGGGTCGAGACTGACCTACAGCGGCTCGGTCACCGCCACCTACCGGTCCGGGTCTGAGGGCATCGTGGAGGTCGACCTGCGTGCCTCGACCGAGTTGGGTGACCACGTGACGGGGTCGGCCGTCCTCAGCCTGCCTCTGCCGGTGGAGGGCACTCCGACGTGACGTCCGACGGGCCACCCACCTTCGATCCCTCGGCCACGGACACCCATATCGATCCGTACCCCGTCTACCGTCGGCTGCGCGACGAGGATCCCGTGCACCGCGCCGCACGGGGATTCTGGGTGCTCTCACGATTCGAAGACGTCTATCGGGCGACGCTCGACACGGCGACGTTCTCATCGGCCCAGGGGCTGACCTTCGAGGACGACGAGATCGCCACGCTCGGGCTGAAGCCGACGCTGGTGATGATGGATCGTCCCCAGCACACCACGTTCCGGCGGATGATCAGCCGCAGTTTCACCCCGACCAGGGTCGCCCGTCTCGAGTCACTGATCCGTGCGTTCGTGAGACCTCGGGTGGCGATGCTGGCCGAGGCGGGTGAGGCCGACTTCGTCGAACTGGTGGCCGGTCCCCTGCCGACGCTCGTCGTCGCCACCTACCTCGGGGTGCCCGAGGGCGACCGTGCCCAGTTCGATGCCTGGAGCGGTGCCATCGTGGAGGCCAACGCGGCCGGCGCCGTCATCAGCCGGGCCTCCGAGGCGGTGGCGGGCCTGTACGCGTACTTCACCGATCTGATCGGGTGGAGGCGGAAGCACGGGGGGGACGACATGCTCTCGGACCTGATCGAGGCGAGAGTCGACGGTCGCCCGCTCGGTCTCGATGAACTGCTCGGGTACTGCTTCGTCATGATCGCGGGAGGGAACGACACCACGACCGGCCTGCTGGGCGGGGCGGCTGTCCTGTTGAGCGAGCATCCCGGTCAGCGGGCCGAGCTCGTCGACGACCCCCGACGCATCGCCCCGGCCATTGAGGAGCTTCTCCGGATGACCAGTCCCGTCCAGGGGCTGTCCCGCACGGCGACGTGCCAGCTGACACTGCGCGGGGAGACCATCCGGGCCGGCGAGAAAGTTCACCTGCTCTACGGGTCCGCGAATCGTGACCCGCGGGAGTTCGGACCGACCTCCGAGGAGCTCGATCTCGGTCGCACCTTCCGCCGGATGCTCAGTTTCGGCAATGGGCCGCACCACTGCATCGGTGCCGCGGCGGCGCGGCTCCAGGCCGGGGTCGCACTGGAGGAACTCCTGGCCGTCGCGCCCGGATTCAGCGTGGACGCTTCCCGGGCCCGTCTCGCTCCGGGACCGTTCGTGAGGCGGTACGAATGTCTGCCGATGGCGGCCGGTGTCGTCCGTTGACGTGGGCCCCCCGGGTCGCCCGGGCGCAGTGGAGGGGGCACGGGTTCGACTCCGGGACCGGCAGGGCACATGATGGGGCGGTGCCCCCCCCTTGCCCTGGTCTCGACCCGGTCCCGTCTGGACCGTCGTGACGGCGAGACGCCAGCCGAGGCAGAGCCGCGAGGAACTGCGGGAGCTGCTCCTCGATACCGGTCGGAGCATCCTCTACGAGGACGGACTGGGCACCGGGGCCGAGGCTCTCACCTTCAAGCGGGTGTTCGACCGGGTCGAGGAGCGCAACGGGATCCGGATCACCAATGCATCGGTGATCCGGCGGGTCTGGGAGAACCAGGCCGAGTATCAGGCCGACGTCCTGGCCACGATCGCCGAGCATGCCAACGTCGAGGAGATCGACATCTCCGTGGACGCCATCAGACCGATGCTGTCCGCCGTCGACCTCAGCACTCCCGCGTCCCGCCAGGCGGCCATGCGGGAGCTCTGCAGGGTGGGAGGTGAGGTCAACGCGCGGGCGGTGTCCAAGTCACGCTCTCTCCCCTTGTGGGTCGGAGTGTGGGCCCTGGCTGCCGTGGGTGAACCGCTCGACCACCGCTTGAAGATCGAAGACGCACTTCTCAAGGGGTATGACGCCTTCACGGGACGGATCGAGGAGATCGATGCGGCCATGACCGCCGCCCTCGGCTTCCGGGTGCGGGAGCCGTTCACGCTTCGCCAATTCGCCGTCGCCGTCGACCTGCTGGGTCAGGGATTCGGACTGCGCTCGCGGGTGGACCACTCGGTCAGGGACGTCATCGTGCGCCGCACCGGCCACGAGGGCGTGCCCCAGGAGTGGTCACTGTTCGCGGTGGCGTTCGAGGCACTGGTCCTGCAGTTCTTCGAGGTCGACCCCGACTGGTCTCCTGAGGGCCCGGCCGACGACCAGCCGTGACCGCAGGGTGGGGCCCCATGCACCCCGCCGATCGGCCACGCCCCGAGCGACCTTCGAAAGGTCGGGCTCGGGTGCATGGCCATCGACTTCGCGGGATTCGCCGCCCATCGCGAGTATGAGGGATGCCGACCTTTGTTGCAACTCCCGATTGCAATTGTGGGCGGGAGCAGGCCGAACTCGTTCCTTCAGCCGCCGGGTCGTCCCGGCCGACGGTTGGTTCTACCCTGGAACCGTGACGGCTCCCGTGATCGTCTACCGGAGGGAATACCGGTTCGACGTGCCTCCGGACCAGTTGTGGGAGCAGATCGAACAGGTCGACCAGTTCGAACGATGGTGGCCGTGGCTGACCCACTTCAGACTCGACGGTAAAGGGCTGACGGAGGGGTCGGTGCTCCACGGGGTGGTCGCTCCTCCGCTGCCCTACCGCATGTGCATCGCCGTCGAGCTCGTCGATTGTGCACGCCCGTCGGCCATCGATGCCACGATCGACGGGGACCTCACCGGTGATGCCCAGCTTCGGCTCCTGGCGGAGTCGAAAGGGACAGTGGCAGAGGTCGCATGGACGGTCGAGATGCAGCAACCGGCGATGCGGCTCGCCAGTCGATTCGGGCGGCCGCTCCTGCAGTGGGGCCACGATCGTGTGGTCGAGACCACGGTTGCTGGTTTCCGCAGGAGACTCATGGCCGAGCTGAAGGCTGACTGCGACTGATGGCGTCTGGAAAACCTCAAGCAGTGGGCTCTGAGGCGGAGGACGGCACCGGACTCCCGTCAGCCCGCTAGCTGTAACGGAACCTCGGGGATGCTCGCCGAGTCCGCCGGCTATGGGTACGTCGGTGGTCGGTCCCGTGTCGAGCCAATGTCGATGGTGGGCCGAAGTCCCACAGAGAGTGCCCGGACAGATGGCGCTATTCGGACAACGCCGTAAGAGATGACCAACACCGCCAAAAGTAGCCAGCAGACGATGGTCAGAACCGGTTCGGCCGCCCCGTAGTAGCGAACGCCCGGAAGGTCCGCAAAACAGGCAATAGCTGACAATGCGAGCAGGAGCCACAAGGTCCATGCCTCTGCGACCACAGCCAGGAATACGAATCCCCATGTCTCGTACCACGGCCACACGACTGGCCCCAGAATCACAAAAGCCAGAAGACTCCATCCGATCGCCTGCAGCGGCCCCACCCGAGATCGAAGTGCCAGGCCGACGGAAATCACTGCCGCCAATGCAACACCCATTGCACGGGTGGCCTGCACATAGGCCACCGAGTGCCCGCCGAGTCCGAGGCCGCGGGAGGCGTGGCTGAGAGCCAGTCCGACGGAGGTCACCGGGTCCACCCAAGAGACCACCACGCCCGGATCGCTGAGTCCATCGAGCCAGTGCCACCCGAGTCCTGAGGCCAGTCCGATCACAACCATCAGGGCCATTGCGATCAGGACCGCACCGGCAACGCGAAGAAGGCGCTGTCGGAAAGAATTGGCCTCATCGCTCCACCACCAACCGATGAACAGTGCTCCGATCAGGGCCGGTACCTTGACCTCAGCGGCCAGTGCGCAGAGGCCCAGTCCCACCAGGATGTGATTGCGCCGAGCTGCAGCACAGCCCACAACCAACAGTCCGAGCATCAATGCGTCGTTGTGGGCGCCTCCCAGAAGTACCAGCAGAACGAGCGGATTGAGGACGGCCAAGGCAAGGGCAAGCGCTGGGTCCCGCCCAACCGACCGGGCCAGAACCGGAACACCCCAGGCAATCAGCCCAACTCCGACCAGGGCAACCAATCGGAACCCGACGATGGTGGCGACAACGTCATGATGTGCGAGTTGGACTATGCCCTCGGCAAGGCGCTCCCATGCCGGACCGTAGGGAGCGTGGGCGCTTTGCCAGATCGGGTCGACCAGCCGGAGATAGGGATTCGGGCCAAGGGCAGTTGGACCTTGGGCATAGGGATTGAGGCCCCGACTGATCATCTCGCCCTGGGCGGCGTAGCTGTATACGTCCCGACTGAACAGTGGGGGCATCACCAAGACGGGAACCGCCCAGGCGACGACCATCGCGGCAACGGATTTCACTGGAGTGGCTGGATTCCTGCGCAGGGTGCGAACACTCTCAAACCATGAGCCGATCATGAGGGCGACGCCGAGATACAAGATGATGACGCCGAGATAGGTGCCATCTTGCCCAGCACCCCCCGTCCGGCCTCCTAGACCGAAGAACCAAGCATCAGCCAGCTTTGACGTGAAGGGCGATCCGCTCTGGGTCACTCCGACGAGAACGCAGAGTGTTCCGACGAAGCCCACAGTCCCTGATACCGACAGCGGTACCTGGCGAAGATAGGGACGGACCTCGGCTGCTGGAAGTGCTGGGGTCTCACCCAATGCTGGAAGTCCGCCGAAAGGGACTGGGGTTACGGGCGCTGTCGATGGTGTCCGGTGCCTGCGTCAACACCGTCAAAACGTACCGTCTCACTGTCGGAGGCGTGGGTAATCAAGTGAGCGTCCCCCGGGGGGAGGAGTCTCCCCGAGCCGGATCATCCCGGGTCCCCGCGAACTCATCCGGGCGGATCGGCTGGCGAAGACCGGACGCCTTTCAACCCCTCCCCACGAGGAGCACTTGGAAGAGTGGGGATTCTGGCGGTAGTGAGTCCGACCGGTGGTCCATCGGGCGGCAGCTTGACCCGCCTCCCTCGCTGAGGCATAATCAACAAATAAGTTAATTAACGTACTATGTGAATACAAAATGCCGCACGATCCGCTGAGTCAGACCTTCGCCGCCCTCGCAGATCCAACCCGTCGGGCCATCCTGGTCCGTTTGGCCCAAGGTGAAGCGACCGTGAACGAGCTCGCAGAGCCCTTCGACATCAGCCTGCAGGCCATATCCAGACACCTCAAGGTGCTCGAAACGGCCGGTTTGATCTCGCGGGGCCGGGATGCGCAGTACCGGCCCTGTCATTTCGAACCGGCGCCCCTGGACGCCGCCACTGACTGGATTGTGAAGAACCGACAGATCTGGACGGAGCGATTCGACCAGCTCGAGCTGCACCTGAAACGCATGACGAACAACGAGGAAAAGAGGCAACAATGAGCGACGCACCGTCTGAACTGGGTGAACTGACCATCACACGGATCTTCGAAGCCCGACCCGAGGTCGTCTTCGAATGCATGACCACGCCCGCACACCTGACCCACTTCTGGGGCCCGGCCGGCATGAGCACGCCGCTCGAGGGAATCACAGTCGAGCCACGTCCCGGCGGACGCTTTGAGACGGTGATGGTCAACGACGAAACCGGGGAGGAGTACCCGATCCGCGGTGTGTTCGTGGACTTCGATCCTCCCCGCACGCTCTCGTTCACCGAGGCTGGCGCCGAAGGCGGCATGACGACGGCCATCGCCTTCAACGATCTCGGCGACGGCCGAACGGAGACGGTCACCCACCAGACCAAAGTGCCTCCGATGCTGATGAGCCCTGAGGCCCAGGCCGGTCTTGAGACCAGCTTCGTCAAGATGGATGCCTACCTGGCGACCCTGTAGGAGAGGCGTTGTCTGTCGAAGTATTCCCGAACCCCGCGACGTTGGGGTAGGCAGAACGGACCGAATCCCCTGATAGCTCCTGTTCGTGGGCGTGAAGTCCTAGCCGCACTGTGGTCGAGCTGATCGTGTCCGGTTCCGCCGAAGCGTCGAGCCGAGCTTGATGAACGCCGCGCCGTCGCCGTTCCCCGGGGCGGAAGGGAGCGAAGGCGGTCAGACGGAGGGCCGGCCGGTTGCCCGGGTGCCGCCAGTTGCGGCATTCACGGGTCCTCGTCGAGAGGACCGAACGTGACGTCGGTCAGGCCTTCGGACACCGACCACAGGCGGCGCGCCCTCCCGGGGTCCTTGGCTGCGCTCACGAACGGAACCGACTTCGGATGACCACGGGACCCGAAAAGTCGGTCGGGACCGAAGAACTGGCCGCCGCGGACGTCGGGCGCCGTCGCTGCGTAAAGGCTCGGAAGGGCTCCGGCCGAGGCACTCTGGGCGAAGGCCGTGTTGGCCATGCGGTTCAGTTCCTCCATCAGGACCGAGCCGCTCATCTGGGGCGCGACCATCTGAAGATTCGTGGCGGCGTAGCCGGGGTGGGCCGCCACGCTCACGAGGTCGGCGTGATGTGCGCTCACCCTGCGGTCGAGCTCGAGCGTGAAGAGTTGGTTGGCCAATTTGGCCTGACCGTAGGCCGACCACTTGCCATAGCGGCGGGTGCCCCCGAGGTCGTCGAACCGGATCCGGCCCACTCTCGCCGCCATGCTGGTGACCGTCACCACCCTGGCGCCCGGCGTGGTGAGCAGCCGGTTGAGCAGCAACCCGGTGAGGGCGAAGTGACCCAGGTGGTTGGTGCCGAACTGCATCTCGAACCCGTCGATGGTCTCCCTCCGAGGGATGGCCATCACCCCGGCGTTGTTCACGAGTATGTCCAGGGCACCGTGCTGGGCGCAGAAGCCGGCGGCGAACTCCCGAACGGAGGCCAAGTCGGCGAGATCGAGCCGTTGGAGCTCCAGGTCCACCCCGGGGGAGGCCTGAGCGATCCGGTCCAGGGCGTCGCTGCCCTTGACCTGGTCACGGCACGCCAGGACCACGTGGGCGCCGGCGCCGGCCAGTGCCAGCGCCGTCTCGTAGCCAAGTCCACTGTTGGCGCCTGTCACCACGGCCACACGGCCGGTGAGCGAAGGGATGTCCTCGATGGTCCACGGCGCCATGTCCAGCGACCCTACGCACATCTGCTGGTCCCGGCCAGATCGGAGGCCCACCTGCAGCGTGAGATCCGGGGACCACGGACCCGACCCGGCACCAGTTGATGCCACACTGGGCCCGCACGGGAGGTGACCGCATTGCGTGTTCTGATCACCAATGACGACGGCATCGAAGGCCCTGGCCTCAGGGCCCTGGCCGATATAGCGAAGGACCGGGGGCACGATGTCCTGGTGGCCGCGCCGTGCTGGGACAGCAGCGGTGCCAGTTCGTCGGTGACCGGTGTCGGCAGTGTCGGCGAGGTGGCGACGGAGCCCCGCTCGTGGTCGGGCTGGGCTGAAGGATCGGTGGTCGCGGTCGATGCCACGCCGGCGCTGATCTCCCTCGTCTCGCTCCACGGGAGGTGGGGCGAGCGGCCGGACATCGTGTTGTCTGGTATCAACCGGGGGGCCAATACGGGCCGGGCGATCCTGCACTCCGGGACGGTCGGTGCCGCGTTCACGGCGTACCAGCACGAATGCCCGGCTCTCGCCGTCTCGTTGCACCTGGCCGACCCGGCGGCGGTCGACCTGCACTGGGGGACCGCGGCGGAGGTCGCGGGGCGGGTGTTCGATTGGATGATCGGCAATCCGCGCCGGGCTGTGATCAACTGCAACGTCCCCAATGTCCCTCCCGGCGAGTTGCTCGGGGTGCGGAGTGGGCGCCTGGACCTCATCGGCACGTTCCAGACGTCGATGACCGAGCGGTCCGGTCGGTCGGTGCCGGTGACGGTCACCGAGGGAGACGGCGCGGGTAGCGAGACCGATACCGACCTGGTCAACCGGGGGTTCGCGTCGGTGACCGCGCTGATACCGGTGGTCGAAGATACCGGCATCGACCTCAGCGCCGTCCTCGACTGAGTGGTGCGGCCGGAACGGCATGGCGGCTTCGGTCCACGGCCCGAACCGCCACCAGCGAAGCCGGGGCCGGGCCGGGGTGCCTCCGCCGATTGGCCCGCTCGCGCGCCCTTCCGTAGTGTTCGGTCCCGAGGCAGCGAGCCCGCAGCTTCGCCGCCGGCGGCGCGGCGATGGGCCGGTGGCGAACGACCAGAGGAGACGGGCTGTCGATGACCTTTACACCCTATGAGCGACCGGTGCGGGCCGCCTTCGTGGGCCTCGGTCGCATCTACGACCTGAACATGCGGGCCTACGTCGACAATCCCGACGTCGACGTCGTAGCACTCGTCGATCCGAGCGAGGAGCGGCGTGCCGAGCGGCAGAGCGACTGGCCGGCGGCCCGCTCCTTCGCCAGTGTCGCCGAGCTGGCCGCGAGTGGCATCGAGATCGATGCCGTCGAGACGCTCCTCCCCATCCCGCTCCACGTCGACGGGGTCGTCGAGTTGCTCGGCCACGGCTGGCACGTCAACCTGCAGAAGCCGATGTGCAACGACATCGCGAGCGCCAACCGCATGCTCGAGGCTGCCGACGCCAACGACCGTCTGCTCCGGGTCATGGAGAACTACATCTTCTACGAGCCCCTGAGGAAAATGAAGCAGATCGTCGAGTCGGGGGAGATCGGCGAGGTGAGCGGTTACCACCTGAAGATGGTGGCCAGCGGCCTCGGGGGCTGGGACGTACCGGGAAGCAGCTACGAGTGGCAGTTCAAGCAGATCCGTCAGGGGCGCGGGATCCTCGTGTTCGACGACGGCTGGCACAAGCTGTCGACGGCGCTCTGGCTCTTCGGTCCGATCAGAGAGGTCCGCGCCTGGATCGGCGGGACCGAGGTCCTGCCGGGCCTGGCCATCGACGCACCGTCCACTATCGTGTGGGAACACGAATCGGGGATCCGGGGAGTGTGGGACATCACGATGGCCCCCGACATGTACCTCCGGTCCGACTACTACACCAATGACGAGCGGTGGGAGGTCACGGGTCGGCGCGGCTACGCCCGGGTCAACCGCTGTACGGGTCGGGGCATCCAACAGCCGAGCCTCGAGGTCTACGTCGGTGGGGAGATGCGGTCGTACCACGCCCTTGACGACGACTGGGCCAGCAGTTTCCGCGATTCCGGGCGGCACTGGTTGCGCTACCTCCATACAGGGGAGGGTCCACTGCTGTGGAGCGGCGACGACGCCGTTTCGGTATTGCGTTTCGCCCTCGCCGCCTACGCCAGCAGTGCGGCGGGGGGCGCCGGCGTGGACCCGGCGTCACTGGGGTAGCTCGCCGGCCGGGAGCCGGTCGGGGTGCCTCGGCACCCCCCCCCGCCCGTGAAGCGGGCAGTCAGAGCGACTCGTAGACCGCGTCGATGAGTGCCCGGTTGCGCGAGCTCTGCCACCGGGGGATCACGTCGTTCATGGCGTAGCCGAAGGCGACGCCGGCCACCGGGTCGGCGAATCCGACCGCGCCGCCGGTGCCGAAATGCCCGAAGCTGCCCGGATTGGGTCCGAACGGCCGCCGGGGCGTGGTCGGCTTGAACCCGAGACCGAAGGTGACGTCCTCGCCCAGGACCGGGCAGTACCCCTGTGACTGGGGCGAGGTCGCCTCCGCCAACAGGCCCGGTGAGAGGAGCCGCCCCGGCTCAAGAAGCCCGTCGTAGATCTGGGCGATCCCCGTGGCGGTGGAATGCCCGTTGGTGGACGGCACCTCGGCGGCACGCCACTCCGTCGTGTTCACCACCCCGACGGACGAGTAGCCGGGGGGATTGAAGTAGCCGAGCATTGTCATCTGTTCGTCCTCCGGCAGGCCGGCCACATCGGAATCGGGCGGCGCTGCCGGCCCGTGCCAGACGACCTCCGCACAGCGCCGTTGTTCGCTGGCTGGGACGCCGAACCAGAAGTCGGAGCCCAGCGACCCGGTCACCTCGCGCAGGCGGGAACCGCACGTCTCGCCGCTCACCCGGCGGACGATCTCGCCGACCAGATGGCCGTAGGTGTTGGTGTGGTAGGCGTGCCGGGTCCCCGGCTCCCACCATGCGTCGGTGGTCGCCAGTGCGTCGACCATCCGCGTCCAATCCCACAGGTCCGCATTGGTCAACGGGTGGCGGATGGCGGGGACCCCCGCCCGGTGGCACAGCGCATGGCGGAGTGTGGCCACCTCCTTTCCCCCGGCTCCGAAGTCCGGCCACACCGAGGCGATGTGGTCGTCGAGGCCGATGAGGCCGGCATCGACGAGCTGCAGGGCGAGGAGGCCGACCACCGGTTTCCCGACCGAGTAGACGTCCACCAGGGTGTCATGGCACCACCGGTGGCGTTGGGCCCGGTCGGCCCAACCTCCGACGAGGTCGACGACCACCCGGTGGTCCACCACCACGCAAACGGATGCACCGATCTCACCGCGTTCGACGAAGTTGCGGCTGAACTCGTGACGGACCGACTCGAACCCGTCGGTGCAGGACCCGCTGATCGGGGCATCCATGGTCGAAGCCTCCCACGACCGGTCGGAGTAGGTTCACCACGGAGATGTCCGAGCCCCTTCCACCCAACGACCCCTCCGGATCTGAGCTGTCCGCCCAGCGCCCGAGCGCCGGGGACGCCGGGCCGCGGGGCGGGGGGCAAGCCCGTGTCTGGTCGAGGGCGCTCGAGCGGGTCAGGGAAAGGGACCCCGAGCTCACCGCGGTCAAGCGGTCGGTGAGGGCCGCGGTCGTCATGCCCCTCGTGTTCGGCATCGCCCATCTGTTGTTCTCCGACCCCCAGATCAGCCTGTTCGGGGCCTTTGGATCGTTCTCCCTGCTGCTCCTGGTCGACTTCCCGGGCCGGACGCGCACCCGACTCGTCTCGTACCTGGTCCTGTTCCTCGTGGGCAGTGGCTTCATCGCCGTCGGGACGGTCGTCTCGGCGCACAAGGCGGCCGCCGTGGTGGCGATGGGGGTGGTCGGGTTCGGCGTGCTCTTCGCCGGGATCGTCTCTCCACAGGTCGCCACCGCCTCAACTGCAGCCCTCTTGACGTTCGTGCTGCCGGTGGCGGTGGTCCAGCCGGCCGCGGCCACCGGGCCCCGGCTCTTCGGTTGGCTCCTGGCCGGAGCGTTCTGCATCCCCGCGTGCCTGTTGGTCTGGCCCACGCCCTGGCACGACGAGCTCCGTCGTCGCCTGTCGGCCACCATGTCGGCGGTCAGTCGGTCGGCATCGAACCTGGCCGGTGGCACCGCCGACCCCGAGCAACGTGGGACGGTCGACGCCGAGCTCTCCCTGCTCAGGGACTCCTATGCGGCGACACCCTACCCACCGACGGGAGCCGCGGCCGGCGCCGTGGCCTTGGCGAAGCTGGTGGGCCGGGTCGAGTGGGTGGCCGGTAACGCGGCATTGGTCGACGACGTCACCGCGCCCGTCGCGTCGCCGCGGATCGGGAGGATCATCGAGACGGTGGCCGAGATCCTCGGCCAGTGCGCCGCGTTGATCTGCGACTCGAACGCCTATCCGGTGGACGATCCGGAGCTCGTCGAGGCAGTCCGCGCGTCGTCGGCTCGACTGGACGACCTGGTCGGCACCGAGCTCGATGCCGAGGTCTCGATGCTGATCGAGTCTTATACCGAACGCGACGGGGACAGGAGTCGCGGTGGCGCCGGGACCGGCCAGCCGGAGGGCGGGGAGATCGTCTCCACCCTCGATCCGACCGTCCGTGCCCGCGCCGTGGGGATCGCTGCGGAGATGGTGGCGGATGCCACCCTCGAGGCGGCCGGCGCCCAGCCCGTCGAGGATCGCCGGTTGGGAATGGGTGGCGCGACACCCCCGCACCTGATCCGCCATCGGCTCCTCTCCCATCTTTCGTTCCGTTCGGTGTGGTTCCGCAATTCCCTCCGTGGCGCGTTCGGGCTGGCCCTCGCCGTGGCCGTGGTGGAGATCACCGATGTCGGCCACGGCTTCTGGGTGGTGCTCGGTACGCTGTCGGTCCTGCGGTCCAACGCACTCGGTACCGGTGCCACTGCCCTGCGGGCCGTGGGGGGCACGGCGGTCGGCTTCGTGATCGGCTCAGCCATCATGATCGGGGTCGCCGACCACACGGTCCTGCTCTGGGCGCTTCTCCCGCTGGCCGTGCTGGTCTCGGGCGTTGCCCCGTCGATGGTGTCGTTCGCCGCTGGGCAGGCGGGGTTCACCCTGGTGGTGATCATCCTGTTCAACATCATCGATCCGGTCGGCTGGAAGGTAGGCCTGACCCGGATCGAAGACGTGGCCATCGGGTGCGGGGTGAGCATCGTGGTGGGCCTGCTGTTCTGGCCCCGAGGAGCGACGGCCGCGCTCGGCGGTGCCCTGTCCGATGCGTTCCTGGCGAGCTCCGACTATCTGGAACGCGCCGTGGACCGGCTCACCGCGTCGTCCGGACCGGCCGACTCCGTCGCGAGCCAGCGGGCCGCCCATCTGGCCTACCTGAGGCTCGACGACGCCTTCCGCCAGTTCCTGGCCGAGCGCGGAGCCAAAGTGGTGCCGGTCGACACCGTGACCAACCTGTTCACCGGCACCAACCGGATCAGGCTGGCGGCCTACACTCTGGCCAGCCTGCCCACGTTCCCCCCCGACGCGGAACAGCCCGAGCTCGAGTCGGTGGCGGTGGCCGGGGCGGTCCTGCGCGACGCCTACGCGTCCAGTCACCGGTGGTACGAGGAGTTCGCCGCGCTGCTGGCCGATCGACGCTCGTCGCTCGATCCGCCGCCGGTCCGCAACCATGTCCTCGACGATGTCCTCGCCCAGGCCTTTGCCGACGCACGGGCGCACCACCGTGCCGACCGACTGCGGACGACCCTGCAGATGTTGTGGGCGGACGAACTCCTCGAGCACCAGCGTCAGGTGCAGGCCGACCTGGCTGCCGCAGCAGACCGCTTCGTGCGACGGAAGCGGCAGTGGCTCTTGGTCTGAGCGTGTGACCGCCGGGTCACCCGGCAGCCGGTGCGCCCACCCATACCGCCTTGAGGTTGCAGAACTCCCTGATCCCGTGGGCTGTCAGCTCCCGCCCGTACCCCGAGGTCTTGATTCCTCCGAAGGGGAGCTCCGGATACGACGTGACGTTCCCGTTGACGAACACCATGCCGGCGTCCAGCTCGTCGATCAGGCGGGCCCGCTCGTCCCCGTCGTCGGTCCAGGCGTTGGCACCGAGTCCGAAAGCGGTGACGTTGGCCAGCTCGATGGCCTCCTCGAGGCTCCCCACGCGGTACACGGTGGCTACGGGCCCGAAGACCTCCTCGAGGTGCACCCGCATCGACGGGGTGATCCCGGTGAGGACGGTCGGCGGGTAGTACCAGCCGGGACGGTCGGGCGCCGCACCGCCGCACCGGGCCACCGCCCCCTTGGCCAGGGCGTCCTCCACCAGCTCGGAGATGTCGGACTGCTGTTGCTCGGAGGCCAGGGGACCAACATCGGTGTTCTCGTCCATGGGGTCCCCGACCACCCGCGACCCCATTTCGGCGACGAACAGCCGCTCGAACTCTTCGGCCACGTCGGTGTGGACGATGAACCGTTTGGCGGCGATGCACGACTGCCCGTTGTTGAGGCACCGGGCCGTGGCACCGACCGCGGCGGCCTTGGCCAGATCGGCCGAGGGCATGACGATGAAGGGGTCACTGCCTCCGAGCTCCAGCACCGATTTCTTCACCTCGTCTCCGGCGATGGAAGCCACCGACGACCCCGCCGGTCCGGAGCCGGTGAGGGTGACGGCCACCACCCGACGGTCCCGGAGGACAGCCTCGACCTTGCCCGAGCCGATCAGCAGGGTCTGGAACGCGCCTTCGGGAAAGCCGGCCCTGGCGAAGAGGTCCTCCATGAACAGCGCGGTCTGGGGGACATTGGAGGCGTGCTTGAGCAGCCCCACGTTTCCGGCCATGAGTGCGGGCGCAGCGAACCGCATGGCCTGCCACAGGGGGAAATTCCACGGCATGACGGCCAGGACCGGCCCGAGTGGCTGGTAACGGGCGTAGGCCGCGGTCGCTCCTACCGCCACGGCATCGGCCGGCTCGTCGGCCAGGAATTCCTCGGCGTGATCGGCGAAGTACCGGCAGGCCTTGGCGCATTTCTGCACCTCCTGGCGGGCAGCTGTCAGCGTCTTGCCCATCTCGGTGGTCATCGTCTCGGCGATGGGATCCACCTCGTCGTCGAGGATCCCGGCAGCCTGCCGCATCCAGTCCGACCGCTGGGCGAAGGTCGTACGCCGGTAGGTGGCAAACGTCGCCGCGGCCCGGGCCAGGCGATCCTCGACCTCCTCGTCGGTGAGCTCGGTATAGGTCTTCACTGTCTGACCGGTGGCTGGATTGACGGTGGCGATGGCCATGGGAACCTCGGTTGTTCGGTGGATCGGCGGACCGGCCCAAATTCTGCCGCGGATCACGGCGCCGGGCGCCAACGCGCCCCGTCGCCATCCCACGCGTACCCCGGCGGCCCCCAGTTGACACGGCCATCGGGACCTGACCAAATCGGGGGGACGCCGGTCGGAATCACCGATGCACGGCGGCCGACGGCAACCAGACGATCGGAGTGGACGGGATGGGTGAAGAGCTTTCGGCACTGCACGCCTCGGTGGAGCGACTCGGTCGCATCGTGGACGGCCTCGACGCGGATCAGCTGAGACGGCAGGCCTATCCGAGCGAGTGGACGATCGCCGATGTCCTCTCCCACATCGGCTCCGGTGCTGTCATCATGCGCCGGCGCTTCGAGGACATCGTGCACGGCCGCTCCACCGACGAGAGCTTCAACCAGAGCACATGGGACGAGTGGAACGCCATGACCCCCGATGACCAGGCCGCCCGCGCCCCCGAGGCCGACGCAGCCCTGGTCTCGACGCTCAGCGCCCTCGATGATGAGCACCGCGACTCGTTCCGATTCGCCATGGGTCCGTTCGACCTCGACTTCGCCGGATTCGTCGGTCTTCGGCTCAACGAGCACGTCCTCCACACGTGGGATATCGAGGTCGTCGCTGACCCGGCGGCCCGCCTTCCCGACACCGCGACACGCGTGGTAATCGACAACCTCGAACGGATCGCCGGATTTGCCGGCAGGCCGGTCGGGCGCGAGGAGACCTTCCACGTCCGCACCGACGATCCGACCCGCGGGTTCACGGTCAGCTTGTCGGCGGATTCGATAGTGCTGATCGGATCGGATCCGGCCCCGCACCCGGATCTGGCCCTCCCGTCCGAGGCGTTCATCCGCCTCGTGCACGGACGTCTCGACCCCGCCCACACGCCGGGAGGTGTCGACGGGCCCGCGCTTGACTCGCTGCGCCAGGCGTTTCCGGGCTTTTGACGCTGCGGCCCCGGTCGGCGTTCGTCGACAGGGGGCTGGAGCGAGGTGCACCCGATCACCGTTCGACTCCTCTGCGGTCACCGGGAACCACGCTGACGGCTCGGTTCGTTGCGGTCGAGTATCTCGAGTTTTGGTCGTGGCCCGGGGCCACGCGATGACGTCGGGCGAGGCCCCGGGGCCACGCGGTGACGCGGTCAGGCGATGGCGCCCCTGGAGGCGTCGGAGCCGACTTCACGGAGCCCGGCTTCGATCAGAAGCCGGCGTTCGTCGAGCTTGCTGGACCTGGTCATCGGCAGCTCGTCGACCAGCTCTATCCGGTCGGGGAGCATGGTGTCGGGCAGCTGTTGCCTCGCGCCCAACCGGAGGTCGAGCGTCGATATCGAGCCGTCCGTGGCCACGAAGGCGGCGATGCCCACCTCTCCGTCGTTGTCGAAGACAACACACGCGGCCGCTGAAACCCCGTCCAGGCCGCGCATGGCGTCCGCCACCTCGACCAGTGAGATGCGCACGCCCAGCCGCTTGATGACCCGGTCGACCCGGTCGACGTAGAGGTAGTCACCGCGGTCGTCCCGTTGCACGAGGTCCCCGGTGCGGTAGACGGTCGCCCCGGGCACCACGTCCGACCTCATCACCTCGGCGGTGAGGTCCGGGGCTCCCCAGTAACTGGTCATCAACTGTGAACCGCCGATGTAGAGCTCACCGATTCGACCCGCTCCTTCCACCACGCGGCCGTCGTCGTCGATGATGTGGAAGGTGACACCGGGGTGGGGGTGCCCGATGGGGACTGTGCCGCCGGCCATCAGTTCGGGGGTGAGCTCGAGGTGGGTGACCGCGATGGTGGTCTCGGTGGGCCCGTAGCGGTTGAAGACCCGAACACCCGGGACGGCCTCCCAGAGGGCGTTGATGTCCGCTGCGGAGCTGGCCTCGCCGCCCAGGGCCACGACCTCGAGCGTGCTCTCCTTCAACGTCCCCATCTCGGGGTTGGCCAGCAGCAGCTTCAAGTAGCTCGGGGAGAAGCCGGTGAAGGTGATGTGCTCGCGCCTCACGGCCCGGAAGAAGGTCCGCGGAAAGAGCAGGGACTCACGGGGCCGGATCACGACCGTCCCGCCTACGAAGAGCGTGGGGAAGAGGGTCCCGAACGATCCGTCGAAGTAGAAGGGGGAGACGCACAGCGCCCGGGTGGTGCCGTCGATCCCGAGGATGGCCGCCGCCGAGCTGACGGCGGCGGTGAACGACCCGTGGCCGATCAGGACACCCTTCGGCTTTCCCGTGGTCCCTGAGGTGTAGATGGCGTAGGCCACGCGTTCCGGATCGAGGGTCGGTGCGGAAACCGGCTCCCCGCCCGCCACCGTCAGGTCAGGCAACGGGACCCGGTTGGCGCCGGGGTCGTCGGCCGGGGCCTGGGGATCGTCGGTGGCACCGGTGATGACGATCCTCGGGTCGCAGTCGGCCACGATGGCCGCCACCCGGGCCTCGGGATCGGTCACGGCCAGCGGCACGAAGACCGCGCCGACCCAAAGGCTGGCGAGCGCGGCGACGACGAAGTCGACCGAGTTGGGCAGGAGCAGCGCCACGCGGTCGCCCTCCCGCACCCCACGGGCCGCGAGCCCGGCGGCCACCCGGCCGACCTCGTCCACCAGTTCGCCATAGGTGAGGGCGCGGTCGAGGTCCTGCACAGCCGGATGGGCGTGGTGGGCGTCGGCCTGTCCGATGACGGCCGAGAGCACGTCGTTCGCGTTCACTGCACCTCTCCTTTGTTCGGGATCTGGGTCCCCCTGACCAGCCGGCCGGGGAGCGCGCCGGTGTGGACACCGTCCTCGAAGGTCACCGCTCCCCGCTTGACCGTCCACCGGTAGCCCCGGGCGGCCTGGAGGAGACGGCGGCCGCCGGCGGGGAGGTCCGTGGTGATTTCCGGGGGCGCGCACTCGAGATGCTCGAGGTCGATGACGTTGAGGTCGGCCAGCAGCCCGGGGGCGACGATCCCCCGGTCCAGCCAGCCGAAGTGCGCGGCGGGTCGCTTGGTCAGTTGGTGGACCACCGATTCGATGGGCAGTCCGTACTCACCACGGAAGTCGCGGGCCCACATAGACAGGTAGGTCGTCGTCATGCTGCCGTCGCAGATCTGTCCACAGTGGGCGCCCGCGTCCGACAGGCCGAACATGGCGACCGGAGAAGTGATCATTTCGCGGATCGCATCGAGGTTGCGGTGGGCGAAGTTGAACATGGGTGTGTAGATGAGCTGGCGCCCGCCGCGTTGCAACTGCGCGTCGTAGGCCAGTTCACGGGGGTCGATCCCCTGTCGGCGGGCCCTCGCGCCGAGCGACTGGCGGCTGTCGAAGTTGTACGTGACCGGATCGTCGAGCAGGTACATATCGTCGAAGCGCCCGAAGAACGCGTAGCCGGCGAAAGCATCCGGTCCCGTGGTGAGGTGGGCATGGCCTTCGAGGATCTTCCGGCGCAGTTCGGGGTCGCCGAGAGCCGTCACGCGCTCGGCCAGGGGGAGTCCGGCGATCCTGGCATAGGCACGCGAGGGGGTGAACACGTTGGCCGACGCCTCCAAGCCGAGCAGGACGCCGATCGGGCGGGGGGCGACCTGGGCCTTCACGTCGAGCCCGTCGGCGCAGAGCGAGACGGCGAGGTCGATCAGGTCACGCCACCGCTCCGGTGCGGCGATGTCCTGCTGCACGGTGTAGCTGACCGGGCGTCCACTGGCTCTGGCGAAAGCGTCGACCAGGGCGAATTCGGCCCGGGCATAGGCGTCGTCGGTCGTCCGGTAGCTGTCACTCAGGAACTGGAACACGCCCCGGCCACTCGCCCGGAGCGTGGTGGCCAGGGCCATAAGCTCTGGTTCGCGGGCGCGGAGGGTCCCGAGCGTCTCGCCGGCGCTCGTGCGGTGGCGCTCGGTGCGTGAGGTGGAGACCCCCAGGGCCCCGGCGTCGAGCCCCTGGTGGAGAAGCTTCGCCATGGTCTCCAGCTCGTCCTCGTCGGGATGCTCAGTCGTATCCCCGCCCCGTTCGCCCATCACGAAGGCGCGTAGCGCGGCGTGGGGGACGTGGGTACCGACATCGATCGAACGCGGCTGTGCCTCGAGCGCATCGAGGTACTCGGGGAACGATTCCCATCCCCACCGCAGCCCCTCGTGGAGCGCAGTGCCGGGGATGTCCTCCACGCCTTCCATGGTGGCGATCAGCCAATCGTGACGGTCCGGCGCGACCGGGGCGAAGCCCACACCACAGTTGCCCATCGCCACCGTGGTCACGCCGTGGTGCGACGAGGGCGCCAACAGCGGGTCCCAGGTGGCCTGGCCGTCGTAGTGGGTGTGGGGATCGACGAAGCCGGGCGTCACCAACAGACCCTCGGCATCGAGCTCGCGCCTTCCCGGGGAGATGTCGCCACCGACCTCGGTGATCCGGTCTCCCGTGATGGCGACGTCGGCCCGACGGAGGGGTCCACCGGTTCCGTCGGCCACGGTGCCGTTGCGAATGACAAGATCGGCCGTCATCGGGACCCCTTCGTTCTCAGCCGGCCAGCGCCCAGCGGCGCAACGGCTTGCGGGCGTTGGTGAGCTCGTCGACCTGAGCCTCGGACAGCTCGATCTGCGCCGCCGCAGAGTTCTCGTCGACGTGATCGGAGGACGACGTACCGGGGATCGGCAACATCACCGGTGACCGACGGAGGAGCCAGGCCAGGCACACCTGGGGGATGGTCGCACCCAGTTCCCGGGCCACAGTGTCGATCGGTCCTCCTTCGCGGCAGAGTCTCCCGCTGGCCAAGGGGAACCACGGGATGAACCCGATCCGGTGGCGTTCGCAGTGGTCGAGGACGTCCTCGGCCGAACGCTGCGCGATGTTGTACTGGTTCTGCACCGTGACGATCGGAACGATGCTCCGTGCCCGCTCAATCTGGTCGATACTCACCTCGGACAGCCCGACCTCGGTGACCAATCCGGCGTCGCGGAGCTCACGGAGCGCGCCGAACTGGTCGTCGGCGGGGACCTTGGGGTCGACGCGGTGCAGTTGGAACAGATCGATGTGATCGACGCCGAGCCGCCGGAGGCTCCCTTCGCACTGCTGCTTCAGGTAGTCGGGACGGCCGCACTCCTCCCAGCGGTCCGGCCCCGTCCTCACGAATCCGGCTTTGGTGGCGATTGTCACGCCGGGCGGGTAGGGATGGAGCGCCTCCCGGATGAGCTCTTCGGCCACGTTGGGGCCGTACGAGTCGGCCGTGTCGATCAGGTCGACGCCGAGGCTCACGGCTCTCCGGATGGCCCGCACCGCTCCTTCATGATCGTCGGGAGGACCCCAGACCCCCGGTCCCGTGAGTTGCATCGTTCCGTAGCCGAGGCGGTGGACGACGAGCGTCCCTAGTTTCAACGTGCCGGAGGCGTCCACCATCGTCTCAATTCTGTCGATCGCAGTTGCCGGTGCCGAGCATCTGCGATGGTCCCTGTCCCGAAGTGCCCCATTGTACCGGTCGAGTTGTCATTTCGACAGGGCCTCGCCCTCATTTCGACAGGGCTCGGCGGCGACACCGACAGGGTCTCGCGGCCCCATCGACGGGGCCTTGTGCAAGTGTCAGGGGCAGACATACCATCGAAAGAGCCGCATCGTTTTGCTGCATTGGTGAAGAAGGGGCACGCAGTAAACATGGAGTCGTCGCGTCGGTCGTCAAGCATGTCGCCAACCGGTCCGCGCTCGGAGACCACTCCGGGCGGCGAGGGTGGTGCGCGGGTGATCGAATTCGCCATCGTGGGATTCGGTGCATGGGGGCTATGCGTTTTGGAGCGGGCGGTGGCCCAGGCCCGTCGCACCGATGTCTTCGTGCGGGTCCATGTGATCGAGCCCGGCCAGATGGGCGGCGGCGTCTATGCCAAGGAGCAACCCGACTATCTGGTCCTCAACAACCCCTGCGGCCAACTCTCGTTGTACGCCTCACCCGACGGAGAAGAGACTCCTCCCTACGCGGTGGGACTCTACGAGTGGGCCGTCCAGACCGGGTACCGGTGGTCGGGTCACGAGTGCCGGATCAGTCCCACCGGCCGGTCCATCCTCCCGACCGACTACCTGCCCAGGCGCCTCATGGGCGAGTACCTGGCCTGGTTCTACGAGACGCTCATGCTCCACGCTCCGGAGAACCTGGAGGTCGTGCGCCACTACGCCACCGCCGTGGACATCACGCCCGGTGGCGGCGGCCGCGAGGCGGTCGCCCTCGACAACGGTCGGACCCTGTGCGTCGACCACGTGGTGCTCACCTCCGGTCACACGTGGAACGACGAGTCCACCAATGATGCGTCCGATGTCCGATATCTGCGCCCGTATCCGGTCGAGTACTTCGAGAACCCCGTCCCCCCGGCGAGCCGGTGGCCATCGCCGGGATGGGCCTGGTTGGATTCGACCTCCTCACCGCCCTCACCGTGGGGCGGGGAGGGAGCTTCGAGGAGATCGGGGACCGCCTGCGCTACGTGCGCAGTGGCCGGGAGCCGGTCATCTACCTCTACTCCCGCTCCGGGGTGCCCTACTGCGCCAAGTCGGCCCACGGAGTCGACCCCTACGGCGAGTACCAGCCGGTGGTCTGCACCCCCGAGGAGATCGCGGCCCTGACCAATCCGGGAGGATCGCCGGTCCGCCGACAGGTGGACTTCCGCCGCGACCTGTTGCCACTGTTGTTCGCCGAGATGCAGGCGCGCTTTCTCACCCACGCCGCGCTGTTGAAGGCGGGCCCCTCCGACGCGGCCGACGTGCGCAGCCGGCTGAAGGAGGCCTGGGGCGCCGGTCGGTTCGAGGCGGCCGTCGAGCACTACGAGCCCGTCTACGGGCGGTTCGATCCGGCCGACCACCTGTTCGCCGGCGCCGGCAACCACTACGTGTCGAGCGCCGACTACGAATCCCGTGTCTACGACGCCATCGAGTCCGACCTGGAGGAGGCCATGGCCATCGGTGGCAGCCCGGTCAAGGCGGCGCTCGAAGTGCTGCGCATCCTCCGCGACCAGTTGCGGTCGGTCATCGAGTTCGGTGGGCTCACCTACGAGTCCTATCTCGACTTCCAGACGAATATCCGGGGACGCATCAACCGGCTCGAGGCCGGTCCCCCGCCCCTCCGGTCCCAGCAGCTGCTGGCCCTCCTCGACGCCGGTGTCGTGCACATCCCCTTCGGCCCGAATCCCGACGTCGTCGCCTCGCCCGACGGCCGGGTGACGCTCCGCTCCACCCAGCTCGAAGAGGAGATGAGCGTGACCGTGAACGGCGTGGTCCGCGGTCACCTCGACCTTCCTTCGCTGGCCCGCTCGAGCTCACCGCTGCTCAACCGACTCTATGCCAACGGCCGGCTGACCCAGATGAGCTACGGGAGCACCCCGGTGGGGAGTGTGGCCATCACCGAGCACTTCCATCCCTACGACACGGCTGGTCACGTCCAGGCGAATCTCTCGCTGCTCGGTGTGCTCACCGAGGGCGCCCGGTACTTCACTCACTACCTGCCGTCGCCCCGGAGTCGCATACGGGCGGTGCTCGACGCCCAGGAGTGCGTCGAGAACGTCATCGGCTGAGCCGGAGGCGACAGAGGTGGTGGCCGCCAGGGTGTCAGCGGCTCGCCGCGGACAGAGCCTGGTCGATGTCGGCGATGAGGTCGTCGATGTGCTCGAGCCCGATGGACAACCGGATCATCTCCGGTCTGACTCCAGCGGCCGTCAGCTCCTCGGTGCTCAGCTGACGGTGTGTGGTCGATGCGGGGTGGATGGCGAGGGACTTGGCATCCCCGAGGTTGAGCAGGCGCTTGAAGAGCTGGAGTGAGTCGAAGAAGGCGAGGCTGGCGTCGTAGCCCCCGGCAGCACCGAAGGTGATGATCGACGGGGCCCGTCCGTCCAGGTAGCGCTGAGCCAGGTGATGGTGGGGGTGGTCGGGGAAGCCGACGAAGCTCACCCATTCGACCCGGGGGTCGCGGACGAGATACGCGGCGACGGCGCGGGCGTTGGACTCGTGGCGCTCGAGCCGGACGGGGAGGGTCTCCAGCCCCTGCAGCAGCTGGAAGGCGGCCAGGGGCGACAGGGTGGCCCCGGTGTTCCTGAGCTGTACCGAGCGGGCCCGGACGGCGAAGGGGCGGTCGGGGAAATCGCGTGCGAAGACGACGTCGTGAAATGCCGGCTCGGGCTCGTTGAACATCGGGAAGCGCTCGGCATGGCCGGCCCAGGGGAAGGTCCCACCGTCGACGATCGCACCCCCCAGCGTGGTCCCGTGGCCGCCGATGAACTTGGTCAGGGAGTGGACGACCACGTCGGCCCCATGGCGGATGGGCTTCAGCATCAGGGGGGTGGCGACCGTGTTGTCCACGATGAGGGGTACGCCGGCACCGTGGGCCACCGCGGCGACGGCTTCGAGGTCCACGACGTTGCCGGCCGGGTTGCCGATGGTCTCGCAGAAGATCGCCACGGTGCGGTCGTCGATCAGGGGTGCCATCGACTCGGCCCGGTCGTCGACGGCGAACCGGGCCTCGATGCCGAGCGTGGGCAGGACGTGGGAGAAATACGTGAAGGTGGCCCCGTACAGCTGCGGTGCCACGACGATGTTTGATCCGGCCCGGGCCACGGTGAGGATCGCGTAGCTGACGGCCGCCATGCCCGACGACACCACCAGGGCGGCCGTTCCTCCCTCGAGCGCGGCGATTCGCTGTTCGAGGACGTCGTTGGTGGGGTTGTTCAGCCGGTTGTAGTGGAACCCCGGAACCTCGAGGTCCAAGATGGCCCCGGCGTGCTCGGCGTCGATGAAGTCGTGGGCGACGGTCTGGTAGATGGGCACGGCCACGGCGCGTGTCTGGTCTGCCGTGTAGCCGCCGTGGATGGCGATGGTCTCGTCGTGCACCGACTCACCCGCTCCGTTCCATGGCGCCGGCCAACCAGTTGGCGTACAGCCGACCCGCCGCCTCCCGCCACGGCCACGGGACCCTGGCGCCGACCTGCTCGAAGGGATAGGCGGCCACGAGGGCCGGCTCGCGCTCGCCGTGGGTGATCCGGTGGTGGAGCTCGGCCAGGCTCGAGCGGTCCCCCGGGGCCACGCATCGCAACGGGAGGATCGGCAGGTCGTCCCGCTCCCCGAGCACATAGCGGCGGACGTCGCGGTGGTACTCACGGAGGAGGCTGGTGGGGCCGTACTCGGGATGAGCCTGGACGAGGACGACCTCCGCGCGCCCGATGCGTCTGGTGGCCACGCCCCACCCGACGGCGCGGGAGAACACGGGCACCTCGTAGCCGGCGTCCCGGACGCGACGTGTCGGCACCGAATTCAAACGGGAGTGGGGCAGCGTCAGATCCGCGTCGAGGCCGTCCGTCAGCGGATCGTCCGACTCCACCTCATGACGGAAGACGCCGGTGCACTTGCGGGCGAGGCGCTCGCGTTCCAGGCCGTCGAACACGGCCAGGGCCGCGTGCGCCGAAAGGCACGAGAGCAGCACCGACCGGGTGTGCTCGGTGGCCCACGAGAGCAGTTCGACCAGGTCCGACCAGAACGGCTCGTCCTGGAGTACCGGCTCCACCGGATTGGCTCCGGTGACGATCAGGACATCGGGGGGATCGGCGACCAGGTCGGCGACGGGGGCGTAGTGCTCGGCGATCCGCTGCGCCACCCGTTTGCCCCTCGGGATCGAGTCCAGGGCGTACAGCCGGACGTCGAGTGTGTCGCCACCCAATCCGGCACCGAGGAGCCCGAGGAACTGTCGCTCGGTCACTTTGAACGCGCCGTCGGGCATGTTGTTGACCAGCGCACACGTCCGGCGTGATTCGTGGGGCGACCCTGTGGCGGACGGGCCGTGGTCACCTGCCGCGAGTGACTCGGGATGCACGACGGCCATGCACCCGTATCGGCATCATCGGGGATCTTCCTGAGGATCTGGTTCTCCGCCGGGCCGGTCAGATGGGCCTCCCGGCCTCCGCCAGCCCGGCCACCCCACCCAATTCCGGTCCTACCGGTGGCGAATCGTGATTGTGCTCAGGAAATCCCTCGTGCCTACCGATACTTGACTACAGGCGCACACCGATCACGAACCTGAAGGGACCAATCGACATGCCTATCGAGATCATCGGGATGGTCGGGACGCGCGACGCATCGGAGATCAAGGGTCCCCTGGTCGATGGCCCGGTCGTCGACTGGATGGATGGCCCGGTCGTCGATCCCGGCTACCTGGTGGATATCTCCCGGGCCCACGAGGAGGCCGGTTTCGATCGAGTGCTGATCGGCTACGGGGCCGTCGGCCCCGAGGGATGGGCGGTCGCCGCCTCTGTGCTGCACAGCACCGACCACCTCAAGGTGCTGGTGGCCCACCGACCCGGTTTCGTGCAGCCCGTCCTGCTGGCCCGCAAGGCCGCCACGTTGGACAATCTCACCGGAGGCGGAAGGATCGGCATCCACTTCATCACCGGTGGGGACGAGCAGGACCAGCGACGCGAGGGGGACTTCGCCCCCCACGACGCCCGCTACCGCCGCACAGGGGAGGTCATGTCGATCGTCCGCCGCATCTGGTCGGAGGACGGTCCCTTCGACTACGAGGGCGAGTTCTTCCGCTACGAAGGGGCGTTCAGCTCGGTGAAGCCGGTCACGCCGGACAGCATTCCGCTGTTCTTCGCCGGAGCCTCACCCGCAGCCGTGGAGGTGGGAGCGGCCCAGGCCGACGTTTATGCCTTCTGGGGCGAGCCCCGGGCCGCCGTGGCGGAGCGGATGAACATCATCAACCGCGCCTGTCGCGCACTCGGGCGGACTATGCGCTACAGCATCTCCCTGCGCCCGATCATCGCCGACACCGAGGCCGAGGCGTGGGAGAAGGCCGAGTGGATCGCGGACAAGACGGCCGAGCGCATCAACCTGGCCAAGGAGCGGATGGACGGTCGGAAGGCGGATTATCGGGGACTCGGCGGAGGCCAGAACGCCATGCTGTCGGTGGATCGTGATACCGGAGGGACGACGTCGGTCGGTCGCAAGCGCCTGATCGCCATGTCCTCCGAGCGCGACGTCCACGACGAGCGGTTGTGGATGAAGGTGGCCAACCTGACCGGTGCCGCCGGCAACTCGACAGCGCTGGTGGGCACCCCCGAACAGGTCGCCGAGGCCATGCTCCGCTACTGCGACCTGGGCATCACCACCCTGTTGCTCAAGGGGTTCGACCCCGTGCCCGACGCCGTCGACTTCGGCAAGGAGCTCCTCCCGCTGGTGCGGGAGGGGGCCACGAGCCGGGCGGCCGCCGCCGGAGCGGCCTGAAGCGGCCGCACGAGGGGGGTGGCTCTCCGTCGACGGTAAGGTGGCTCGGTGAGTGATCCACGGTCAGCAGAAGTCGTGCCGACCGGCCTTCGGCGGATCGGGCAGCGCATGTCCGATCGCCTCCGGGCTGCGTGGGCGACCGAGCGCGGGCGCCGCATGCTCCTATTCCTGGCCATCGCCGTCATCGTGCTCGTGGTGGTCGTCGGCGGTGCCTTGATGTTCTCGTCGCTCGGAGGCCAGTCCCAGTCCTACAAGGACGGCTATGCGTCGGGAGGCACGGCCTACACCGCCGACACCGCGCAGGAGGGTGCTCAGCAGGCCTGCCAGGCCATACAGCCCCGCAACGCGGCCAACGGGGGCATGCCGCGCGGCGACGACGGCGCCCAGTGGATGGAAGGTTGCATCTCCGCCTTCAACAACGCACAGGGCGACACTTAGGGTCGCCCTCGGGTCGGCTCCAGCGGCCGGCGAGGAGCGTCTCCGTTGGGAGGATCGTCTGTACCATGTCCAGTCGGACGCGCCCGAGCAGTTCGCTGCGGCCATCCGCTCCTGGTGGCCCGGCCGGGCCTGACCGTCCGGCCTACGCCGAGACGAAGCTGATGATGAGCCCCGCCGCCGCCAGCCCCAGGGTGCCGATGGTCATCAACCGACACGCCGACGTGTCGAGGGACCCGGCGTCGGCACGGCCCGAGTTCGAGCGACCGATGTTCACCGCGACGGTCCACAGGGTGGCCCCGGCGGCTCCGACGGCGAGGGCGGCCACCGCCTTGTTCCCGGTGAGCGGCCAGAGATGACGGATGATGATGGCCACGGTGACCGCCACGGCCAGGCCCGACCGTGTCCAGGCCAGCTGGGTCCGCTCCCGGACCGCACCCGGGTCCTGCACACCGAGATCGTCGGAGGCACCTTCGTTCCCCTTCCCCGAACCTGCCCCGACCCTCACTTCGGACCGAACACGGCCAGAACGACGGCGATGACGGCGACGAGGCCGATGCCGACGGAGAGCACGAGCGGCATCAGCGAACGGGGGAGGGGCTCGCCACGTCGCATCGCCCGTTCGTTGGCCTTCCAGTGCTGGAAGCTCGTCGCGGCCACGAGCGCGCCGAGAGCGATGAGCGGGACGCCGAGGATGCGACGCCCCCCGGTCACGTGGAACTCTGGGAGGAGTTGCGTGGCGGCCACCCCGGTGGCGATCAGGGCCAGTGCGGTCCGGTTCCAGGCGAGGAAGGTCCGCTCGTTGGCGTAGGTGAACCGGGCGTCCGGTTCCGTTTCGTCCGTCGAGGGGAGGTCGCTCACGAGCCTTGCACCGGCGGAAGCCTACGACCACCCACGCCCCGAAGGGGTCTTTTCCGCCCGACGGGCTCCCGATCCGGACGGCCTCATCACCCAGGGGTGCCCTCGACCAGGAGGGCCGCGGGATCAGCGAGGAAGGAAGGCCGGTCAGTGCAGTCTGGCCAATTCAATAGGGTCTTTCGACCCTAGAGAAGGAGTCCTCCCGTACTTAGCCTCCGAAGGGAAGAGACATTTTGACGAAGATTGTCTCATCCCGCAAAGGGCGGCGAGCACGGAGGTGGCATATGGCACTCGGACTCGATCTCGGGTACCTCGAGCGGTCGGCGAGGGGTGAGTTCGATCTGGGTTGGCTGCGGGACACCCGCTCGGAGTGGGGCGTCAGGGCCAAACCCGGTAAGACCGGCCTGACGCTGCGTGACATCGCCATCGGCACCTACGGCGAGATCCCCGACCACGCCCCGCGGCGCTCGATGGCGCCCCGGGGTTCGGACGTCGAGGAGGACGTACCCGACCTCGGGTACACCATCAACGACAAGGCCGAAGTGTGGTCCGACAACGTGATGGACCTCTACGAGGAGGCGGTGAGCCGGCAGTGGAGTGCCACGCGGGATATCCCCTGGGGGGAAATCCCCGAACTCGATCCCGATCTCGAGCACGCCATGTGCCAGCTGGCCACCGTGCTCTCCGAGGTCGAGATGGTGGCGGCGGACTTCCCGGCCAAGTGGATGTGGCGGATCAACCACGACTTCGTCGAGGCCAAGATGTTCCTCTGCACCCAGGTGATGGACGAGGCCCGTCACACCGAGGTCTTCCGCAAGCGCGCCCTGGCCAACGGTGGCGGTCTGGGTCGGGCGACCGCCGTGGTGGAGCGGTTCCTGCAGCTGATCCTCGACGCTGGGAGCTATGACGAGGGGTCGGCGCTCATGCACCTGCTCGGCGAGGGCATCGTGCTCTCGTTGTTCCGCGCCGGGGAGGCCATCGCCCCCTCGCCCGTCGAGCAGCAGATCTTCCGGCTGTGCATGCAGGACGAGGCCCGTCACGTGGCCTACGGGACCATGCACCTGCGTTACCGACTCGACAGGGACCCGCTGATGGCCGAGGACTTCCACGCCTACCTCGACCGGGGCGAGGAGATCATCTCCATGATCTTCGCCACGCCCGAGATCGTCGAGCCGACGGCGATCCTCGCCGCCGGTGGGGTGGCCCAGGCCGCGGAGCTCGGGACCGCGGCCGGAGACGTCATGCGCAAGCAGGTCATCGGCGAGTACCTCCGGAGATGCGCCCACGCCGGGCTCGACCGCCGGGGTCGGTTGCATCTCCCCGACGTGCTCCTCGAGGACGTTCCCGGCGCCACGGCGGAGGCGGTGGCGTGATGACGTCGGTGGGTGCCGCGTTCCCCTCCGACTGCTGGTTCTCCGAGGTCGTGGCCCGGGCGGTCTCCGACCAGCCGACCATGGAGCGCCTCGGTATCGCCGATCTCCGGCTGGGGATCGAGGTAACGGACGGGAGCGGTTCACCCCGACTGTTCGGGATGGTGTTCGACGGTTACGAGGTCCACTCGCTCGGGGACGTGTCGGCGAGCGGGTTCGCCCCCGACGTGGTGATCAGCGGTCCCCTCGAGGTGTGGCAGGAGATGGTCTCCGCCATCGAGGACCACGGTGGGGCCGACGGCCCCCACACGCTGAACAGCCTGACGCTGGCCGGTGTGCCCCTCGAGGCCCGGGCGCCTGACGCGGTGGGCCACGACAAGTTGTTCCGTTATATGGGGACGATCCAGGCCGTCTTCGATGCCGCCGGTGCGCCTGCGGCCGCCACGGTGCCCTGACCATGGCGTTCAAGGTCAACGAGGAGGAGTGCCTGGGTTGTGGGGCATGCGAGTCGGCGTGCCCCACCGGGGCGGTCACCCAGTCGACGGGGTTCCCGGTGGCGTACCTGGTCGATCCCCTCCTGTGCAACGACTGCAGCCGCTGCCTCGCCGTGTGCCCGGTCGACGGACTGGTCGCCGACGGCACCTGGGCGGTGTGCCACGGGAGAGGTTGCCCGCTGTCCTCCAAGCGCTATGCGGGATGGGAGTGCAGTGAGGGTCACGAGCGTTGCCAGGAGTGCGGGTCCATGCTGTGGCGACCCCCGGGTGGTGTGTGGACCTGCAACAGCTGTGACGCCGACGACGACGGTGCATCCCACCACGCGTCGTGCCCGAAGGTCCGTCGTACCACGCGGCTCGCCGCGGTCGCCTCCGATCAGCTGTCCTGAGCGATCGATCCGGTGATGTCGTTGAGCAACGGCGCACCGTCGAGATAGCGGTCCAGGTTGGCTCCGAATAGCTCGGCCTGACGGCTAAGGCGCCCGCGGCCCCCGGCCGCGTTGTGCGGCGTGACCCGTACGGAGGGATGGGTCCAGTACGGGTGGTCGACAGGTAGGGGCTCCGTGCGGAAGACGTCGAGGACGGCTGCGCCCACCGTCCCGTCGTCGAGGGCGGCCAACAGCGCTCCGTCATCGATCAGTACGCCGCGCGCCACGTTGACCAGGGTGCATCCCGGTCGCACCCGTGCGAGGAACTCGCGGTCCACGAGATCGGTCGTTTCCGGGGTGGCCGGCGCGGCCAGTACGATCACGTCGGCCTGGTCGAGTACCTCGTGGAGCCGATCGGGCGTCACGGTGAGGTCGGTGGGATCGGCGGGGGAGGGGCTCCGCCGGCTCCCGATGACGCGGGCACCGAATGCCCTGGCCCGGATGGCCACCTCGGAGCCGATCCCCCCGAGGCCGATCACGAGCCAGGTGGTGCCGGACACCTCGCGCCAGTCGTGGATCTGCCATGACCGCTCGGCGACCTGCTCCCGCCACCGGGCGGCACCCTGGAACTCGTCGAGCACGGCGCGCAGCACGAACTCGGCGATGGGGAGGCTGTTCACGTGGGCGTTGGTGACGGTCACCCCCCGCGCCGCCAATTCGGCGAACACGGGGGCGTCGTAGCCGGCGGCCGGGGACTGGAACCACTGCAGCGAGGAGGCGCGTCGGAGCAGTCCGAAGAACTCCCGGATCGGTGCACCCTCACGGAAGAGGTCCGAGGTGCCCCAGGCCACCACCGGACGGGCGTCCTCGGGGGAGACGATGCTGCCCTCGCCGTCACGGAGGCCTCCGTCCGTCTCCATGGTCAGGAACTCGACACCGGGCCGTCGGAGGTATGCACCGAAGCTGGCGTGGGCCACCGAGGTCAGGAGCACGAGCACGGGATCACAGTAGAGGGAGGAGCGCTCCCCACGATCACGACAGTCGTCGGATGGCGGCCTCGGCCTGGCCGCGGTAGCCACCCCCGAAGAGCACGGTGTGCACCAGCAGCGGGACGAGCCGGAAGAGGCCCACCCGCTGCTCCCAGCCGGACGAGAGCGGACGCGCCTCCGAGTAGGCGCCGAGGGTGGCGTCGGGGACCGGCCCGAACAGTCCCAGCATGGCCAGGTCCTCCTCGGGGTGGCCTCCGTGCGCCGACGGGTCGATGAGCCATGGCCGACCGTCTGCGCCCCACAGCACGTTGCCCCACCACAGGTCACCGTGGACCAGGGCGGGACCACCGGGAGCGAGCAGCTCGCCGACCCGGTCCAGCACCGGTTCGATCTGACGGTCCAGTCCACAGCGCACCGCCAGCTCCGACAGACGGGACCGGTAGAAGTCGGCACCGTCGGGATGGACGGACGGGTCGACGGGGCACGCGCCGATCCACGACGAGCCGCCCCCCCAGCGCGGCCATGGCCCGCCGTGCAGCGCGGCCAGCATCCGGCCCAGCGCCTCGTCGTGTGCCGAGGTCCGAGGTCCCTGCTCCACCCAGCGGGTCACCAGGAGGTCGGGCTCGGCCATCAGGACCTCGGGGACGGGTGGCGCCCCATGGCGAGCGGCGAGCTCGACGAGCCCCTCGGCCTCGTCGACGGCACCGGGCCCCACCTTCACGACCACGTCCGCATCGGCGGAGGACAGTCTCCATACCCGGCCGGCGAGGGGACGGGGGGCCGCGACCGGGCCGATCGCCCGGGCCACCCGGGCCTGCCAGCTACCGGTCGGGGCCACGGCGACGTGCCCCGTCGGCGGGCAGGCCGCCCATCGCTCGGGTGAACGTCACCGGGCGGTGGGCGCAGGGACGAACGGACCAGTCACCGGCTCATTGTGCCAGCCTCGGCCCTTCCCGGCGTCGGGATCGCATTCGGGGTGGCTCGCACACCGAGGGCCGGTGTGGACCCGCCCGCCGGACAGGCCGTGCCCTCCGTGCTAGAGAGTGGTCGTGATCACCACCGTGCGCCAGGGTCCCGTGGCGGTCGTCACCATGGACCGGCCCGAGGCCCGCAACGCCCTGACGGGGGCGATGATCCACGAGATGGCCTCCGCCTTCGACGAGTGCGACGCCGACGAGCAGGTGCGTGTGGTGGTGCTCACCGGCCGAGACCCGGCCTTCTGCGCGGGACTCGACCTGAATGACCTGTCCCGGACCTACGACGAGGTCGGGTCCGCCGGCGGAGCGGGCTCTCCGGGTCGGCGGGTGGCGTTCCCCCGTCCGGCCATCCCCCTCATCGGAGCGGTCAACGGGCCGGCGGTGACCGGGGGCCTGGAGCTGGCCCTCGGTTGTGACTTCCTCATCGCCTCGGACCGGGCCACCTTCGCCGACACCCACGCCCGGGTCGGTGTGATGCCGGCGGGAGGCCTCACCATCCGCCTCCCCCAACTGGTGGGGATCAACCGGGCCCGCCAGATGTCGATGACCGGTGACTTCGTCGACGCGTCCAAGGCCCTCCAGTGGGGCCTGGTGAACGAGCTGGTGACCCACGACGACCTGCTGCCGCGGACGCTCGAGGTGGCTCGATCGGTGAGCGAGGTCGACCCGGACGCGGTCGCGGAGCTCCGGGCCATGTACGACGCACTCGCGCTGCGGTCGGACGAGGAGGCCTATGTGGAGGAGGCTCGGTGGTCGAGGCGGTGGATGAGGGACCGCTTCGATCCCGATGCGCTGTCGGCCCGGCGGGCGGGCATCATCGAGCGGGGGTCCGCCCAGCAGTGAGGTGAACGGGCCGGACCGCGCCCGCGTTACGGTCGACCGGGCTGCAGGGGCAAGGAGAAGCGCCGGCGGATGGCGGCCTGGACCTCTTCGATCGACCGGGTGGCGTCGAAGGTGGCCACGAACTCCTTGCGTTCGAAGATCTCGATGAGGGGCTTGGTCTCCTCGTGGTACTGGGCCAGCCGCACGGCCAACGCTTCGGGGTTGTCGTCGTCGCGGGCGACCAGCGCACCACCGCAGACGTCACAGGTGTCCGGCGTCTCCGGTCGTTGCCCGATGAGGTTGTAGTCCAGCCCGCACTGGGAGCAGAGGCGCCTGGCCAGCACCCGGCGGACGACGTCCTCGTCTGGGAGGTGCAGGTTGATGACGCCGTCGATGTCGTAGCCCTCGAGGAAGAACTCAGCCTGACGGGCGTTGCGGGGGAAGCCGTCGATGATGAAGCCGTAGTTCCAGTCGTGCTCGGCCAGCCTCGTCTTGACCACCGCTTCGACCAGGTCGTCGTCGACCAGCCGTCCGCTGGCCATGATGCGCTTGACCTGGGCCCCGAGCTTGGTGTGGTGCTGGACGTTCCAGCGGAAGATGTCGCCCACGCTGATGTGCTCGAGCTGGAAGTCAACGGCCAGCAGCTTCGCCTGGGTGCCCTTCCCGCTTCCCTGGATGCCCATGATGATGTACTTGCGCACGGGTGGATCAGCCGACCCTGCGCCGCCCGGACGGCAGAGGACTCATCGCACCACGTACCGCTTCGGGACCCAGGTCTGACTGTCGATGGGTGGCCGCTGGTAGGAACGTTGCTGACGGGGGGGCAGCGCCACCTCCTCGTGGGGGACGGCGTCGTAGGGCACGATCTGCAGGAGATGGCTGATGATGTTGAGACGGGCCGCCTTCTTGTCGTCGGCGTCGACGACGAACCAGGGGGCTTCTTTGATGTCGGTGTAGGCGAACATCTCGTCCTTGGCCTCGGCATAGTCCACCCAGCGGGCGCGTGCCTCGAGGTCCATCGGGCTCAGCTTCCACCGCTTGCCCGGATTGTTGATCCGTTCTGTGAACCGGCGCTCCTGCTCCTCATCGCTCAGGGACAGCCAGTACTTGACCAGGATGATGCCGGAGCGCACGAGGGCCCGCTCGAGCTGGGGGCAGGTCCGGAAGAACTCCTCGTGCTCCTCTTCGGTGCAGAACTCCATGACCCGTTCTACCCCGGCCCGGTTGTACCAGCTGCGGTCGAACAGGACGATCTCGCCGGCCGCCGGGAGGTGGGCGATGTAGCGCTGGAAGTACCACTGGGTCCGCTCGCGCTCGGTCGGCGTCCCGAGGGCGACGACCCGGCAGTGCCGGGCATTGAGCCGTTCCATGATCCGCTTGATCGTCCCGCCCTTGCCGGCGGTGTCGCGGCCCTCGAAGATCACCATCACCCGCAGGCCCTCGTGGATGATCCACTCCTGCATCCGGACCAGCTCGATCTGGAGCCGTGCCAGCTCCTTCTCGTAGGCGGACCTGGACACCACGGTGGGGGCGGTTTCGTCCGATACGAACGCACCGGCCCCGGCGTGAGGGTGGTGACCGTTCCCCTGGTTTTCGGCGATGTCCTTGCTCATCACCTTGACGATCGTAGCGGGCGGCGGTCCGAACCCCCGAGCCCCGACCGGACACGGGGCCCTCGCGCCGCCGGTCCGGTGCTCGGGACTCGCGGCCTACAGCAGTGGGGGGACGATCGCCTCCACCACGCTCGGGCCCGGGGTGGCGAGGGCCCGCGCCAGCTGATCGGCGAACTGGTCGGCCGAG
This sequence comes from uncultured Acidimicrobiales bacterium, assembly GCA_963725395.1. GTDB lineage: Bacteria > Actinomycetota > Acidimicrobiia > Acidimicrobiales > RAAP-2 > Bog-756. Next base: position 176,179 of record CAVRYH010000013.1, read on the forward strand.
CCGGCACGCGTGGCGTGCAGGCCGAGACCCTTGGCCAGGTGGACGAAGTCGATTGAGGGTCCGCCGAGATCGAGCATCTCGCGGGCGCGTGGGCCGGGCTTGTCCACCCCGACGCGGTCGAGCTCCATGTTCAGCACCGCGTACGAACCGTTGTTCAACAGGATGGTGGTGACATCGAGCCCCTCACGGGCCATGGTCCACCAGGCCTGCAGCGTATAGAGGGCACTGCCGTCCGACTCGAGCGCCACCACCCGCCGTTCCGGCGACGCCACCGCCGCGCCGAGTGCCACGGGCAGGCCCTGCCCGATGGCGCCGCCCGTGAGGCAGAGCCAGTCGTGCGGTGGACTCCCAGCCGTGGCTCCGGGAGCGAACAGGCCTGACGTGTTCCCTTCGTCGGAGACGATGGCACCCTCGGGCAGCAGGGCACCCAGAGCCTGGCACACGGCCTGGGCGGTGAGCGGGCCGGTCGGTAGGTCGGGAACCTCGGTACCGCCCCGGGCCGCCGTGCCGTCCCGCACACCCAGCAGACCCGCCAGTTCGACCAGCGCCGCCGACGCGTCGTCCGACGGTCCCGCCACCCTGTGCACCGTGCAGCCGGTCGGGACCAGGTCGCTGGGCTTGCCGGGGTAGGCGAAGAACGACACGGGCGACGCCGCATCCACCAGCACCAGATGGCGGATGCCCTCCAGCTGCATGGCGGCGAACTCGGCCAGGTAGGCCAGCCGGTCGACATTCGGTCGCCCCGCCCCGCGCTCGAGACGGCTAGGGAACGTCTCGCACAAGAAGGTGGCGCCGGTTGCGGACGCGATGTCGGCTGCGATGGCGAGGGACGCTCCGGTGCAGACCCGCCCTCCGATGAACAGGGCGGCCCGCTCCCCCGAACGGAGGGCGTCCGCCGCCGCAACGAGGGCCTCACTGTCCGGGGCGGCACCGCCCCGTCCGGTACCGACCGTCGGCGATCCGGTGGGCGGGACCACCTTGCCGCCCTCGGACCAGGACACGTCGGCGGGCAGGATCAGCGTGGCCACGGTGGCCGGCGGCCCGAGCGCCGCGGCCAGCGCGGCCACCGCGTCGTCGCCCAGCGCCGCGGTCGACTCGGAGGTGTGGACGAACGAGGACACGTTGCGGGCCACCGTCTCGATGTCGGACTGCAACTGGGCGTCGTAGGGCCGGTGGGAGATGGCATGGTCCCCCACGATGTTGACGATTGGGCTCCGGGCCCGGCGTGCGTTGTGCAGGTTGGCCAGCCCGTTGCCGAGCCCGGGTCCCAGATGGAGCAGGGTTGCCGCTGGCCGTCCGGCCATACGGGCGTAGCCGTCGGCAGCGCCGGTGGCCACCCCTTCGAACAGCGCCAGCACGCTGTGCATGGCCGGTACCTCGTCCAGCTGGGCCACGAAGTGCATCTCCGAGGTGCCGGGGTTCATGAAGCAGGTGTCGACCCCGTGGTCGACCAGGGTGTGCATGAGCGCCTCGGCACCGATCACCGGCGTGTCACCGTCGGGACGGGGTCGGTGGGCCGGAGCTCGAAGATCGTGCCCGGATTCAGGATGCCACAGGGGTCGAAGGCCGACTTGATGCGGCGCATCAGGCCGAGCTTCACCGGGTCCTCCAGCTCGGCCAGGAACGTCAGCTTCAGGGTGCCGATCCCGTGCTCGCCGGAGATGGCGCCTCCCATCGACAATCCGGTGGTGATGATGGAGCGGAGCAGTTCGTGGCGCACCGCGGGGTCGGACTGCCACACCGAGAGGTGGACGTTGCCGTCGCCGGCGTGTCCGCAGCCGATGACGAGGGACGACGTGGCCGCGGCCAGCCCTCCCACCGCCGTCAGGTAGGCGGGGATGGAGGCCCGAGGGACGACCACGTCGACGAGGTCGTCGGCCCCGTTGGCCTTCGACGCCCAGAACGCCCGCTCCCGAGCCTCGATCAACTGGGCGCCGGCCTGGTCGGGCAGCACGTAGACATCGAGCGCCCCGAGCTCGGCGATCTGGACGGCCAGGGCCTCCACGTCCTCGTCGAGCCGCTCGCGGTGGTGGTCCTCGAGCACGATCACCAGGTAGGCGAGGGCCTGGTCCCGGATGTCATCGGGTATCCCGAGGTCCATACCGGCCTGGGCCGTGATCCCGGCCATGGATACCAGGTCGATGTACTCGACCAGGAGCGGGGCCATCCCGCTCGCCACGATGGGGGGGACCGCGGCGGCGATCTGTCCCACGGTGGCGAACGGGGCGAGCACCGTGGTGTGGTATTCCGGCCGCGGGTGGAGCCGCAGGATGGCCTCGGTCACGATCGCCAGGGTCCCCTCGGAGCCGACGATCAGCTGGGTCAGGTCGTAGCCGCTGGTGGACTTCACGAACTTGCCGCCGGAGGTGATGACCTCGCCGGTCCCGAGGACCGCCTCGAGGCCGAGCACGTGGTGCCGGGTCACGCCATACTTGACCGCCCTCATCCCGCCGGCGTTGGTGGCGACATTGCCTCCGAGGCTGGCCGACTGCTCACCGGGGAACACGGGGTACACGAGACGGTGGGGGACGAGGGCGGCGTCGAGCTCGGCGAGGGTGACCCCCGGCTGGACCACCGCGGTGTGGTTGTCGGTGTCGATCTCGAGGATTCGGTTCATCCGCTCGAGTGAGACCACCACACCCCCCGCGACCGGCGTGCAACCGCCCGACAGTCCGGTTCCCGAACCCCGTGGCGTGAGCGGGACCCCTCCGGCGGCCGCCGCCCGCACGATCGCTGCCACTTCGTCGGTGGCGGCCGGCCTGACCACGGCCCGGGGCCGCACGCCGACCGCCCCGAGGGCCTCGTCGTGGGTGACGTCGTCGCTCACGTCATCGCCCCGGTCGATGTGGGGGGCGCCGACGATGTCGGTGAGGAGGTCCTCGATCATCGACGTGCCCGGGAGGTCCGCCGGCCGAGCCCCGGGAGGCCCACCATCCCGCCCGCGCCGGTCCTCTCAAGGCTGACTCTGGTCACTCTGGTCATCCCGATCCCCTGTCGGACGGCGTCGGGGCCTACGCTACCGCCCGGGTGCGGGTCAGGGGCCCGTGACGGGGAATCCGACCGGATGGGCCTCGGAGGCGGGGCCGACAAAGGAGCCATCGTGACCAGTGAGGACAACAGACGACGGGTCCAGGAGTTCTGGGACGCCCTCTACCGCCGGGACTGGGAGGCCATCGCCTCGTTCTTCACCGACGGGAGCGAGTACACCGACGTCCCGTCCCCGGCCGATGACGTGGCCCACGGCCCGGCACAGATCGTGGCCCGGTTGCGGTTGGGGCTGGAGCGGATCGCCGACTACGGGCACGAGTTGCGCCTGATGGTCGCCGAGGGCGACACCGTGGTCACCGAGCATTCGGAGACCTGGCACTGGCACACCGGCGAGGAGGTCACGCTGCCCTTCGTCTCCGTCCAGGAGCTCCGCGACGGCGCCATCATCCGGTGGTGGGACTACTGGGACCTCCAGACCCTGATGAATGCCGCTCCCGACTGGTGGATCGAGCACATCGCCCAGGGGTATACCTGAGCCACGTCCGGCAGGCCCCGACGGGCGGTCAGCTCTCGAAGCCGTAGACGCCCTGGGCGTACTCGTCGACCTTCGACGCGGGCAGCCGGAGCCGTATCGCCGTGTAATACACGACCAGGCTCCAGACGGCCACCACCAGCATGTCCCAGTAGAAGGGGATGTTCATCCGACCACCCTGGAACTGCCCGAAGTAGGAGATCAGGGTGAGACCGGCCAGATAGGGCCACAACCAGATGGCCGCGGACCAGTCGAGTGGGGAGTGGACCGGATTGGCGTTGGTGATGCGTGACAGGCCCATCAAGAGGTAGCCGAGGACGACGGCCACCATCAGCTTCCAGACCACGTCCCACCCGCTCCAGTAGATGATCAGGCTGGCCGAGACGAACGACGCCGGGCACAGGACGGTGGCCCACGGCAGGCGGTAGGGACGCTCGGCGTCGGGCTTCTCCAGCCGGAGGGCGCCGAGGGCGAGTGGCGCCCCGGCGTACATGAGCACGGTGGCCGAGGTGATGAAGCCGACCAGTTTCTGCCAGCCGGGGAACGGGAGGAACAGGAGCAGGCCCATGAGGAAGGTGAAGATGAGCCCGAACACCGGGACGTTCGACTTCTTGGTGGTCTTCTCGAAGATGGACGGTACGTGTCCGTTCTTGCTCATGCCGAACGTGATGCGGCTGGTCGTCGTGGTGTAGATCAGTCCGGAGCCGGCCGGGGCAATGATGGCGTCGGCGTAGAGGATGTAGGCCAGCCACCCGAGGCCCAGCCCCTTGGCCAGTCCGGCGAACGGGCCGAAGATGCCGGCGAAGGACAGGTTGGCCCACCCGTGGGCCAGCGCGTCATGGGGCAGTGCACCGATGAACACCACCTGCAAGAGGATGTAGATGGTGGCACCGATGAGCATGGAGAAGATGACCGCCCGGGGCATGTCCCGTTGGGGGTTCCTGCTCTCACCGCCCAGCTGCACCGCCTGCTCGAAGCCGACGAGGGCGAAGACGGCCCCGCCGTCGCTCACCGCCCTCAGGACCCCGTGCAGGCCGTAGGGGGCGAAGCCCCCGGCCCGGGTGAAATTGGACGTGTCGAAGTGGGTGACGAAGAGGACGACGATGGTCAGGGTGGGGATGAGTACCTTCCAGGTGGTAATGGCGCTGTTGGCCCGGATCAGGTACCGCACGCCGAACAGGTTGGCCACCACGAAGAGGGCCATCATCACCGTGGCCACCAGGTAGCCGGTGGCCGAGAGCACCGGGGTGCCGTTGACCGTGTGGGTCAGGCCGTGCCAGTAGTTGGAGGTGTAGGTGATCGCCGCCTCGACCTCGATGGGGGCGGTCCCGACCGCCTGCAGCCACGAGAACCAGCCGAACGAGGCACCGGCGAGCCCTCCGAAGGCGTAGTAGGGGAAGCGGGTGGTTCCCCCGCTGACCGGGAACATCCCGCCGAGCTCGGCATGGACCAGCGCCAGCAGGATCACGGCCACGGACCCGATGAGCCAGGCGATGATGGCGGCCGGACCGCCGATGGTGGCGCACACCAACGCGCCGAACAGCCATCCCGACCCGATGATCGAGCCTTCGGAGGTCAGCAGCAGTCCGAAGAAGCCGACATTGCGGGTCAGGCCGTCGCCGGCGGTGGAGTCGGCGGTGTTGGCATCACCGACGGCTCTCTCTCCGGTCGGGATGGCCACCGCACCGTCGTCCATCCGCGACCTCCGTCTCATCGGTCGCTCGCCGCGATTGCGGGGAACGACGCACACCGGTGGAAGGTGAAGCTACCGGAGCTCCTTCCCCCGCTCAAGCATCGTCCGTGCGGGGGGACCAGCCCTGGCGCTCAACCGGCCTGCTCGTGGGCAGTGATCCACTCGGGGAGGTGGGGTGCCTCGGCGCCGATGGTGGTCTCGTCCCCGTGTCCGGTGAGGGCCCTCGTGTCCGCCGGCAGCACCAGGAGACGGTCCCGGATGGAGGCGATGATGGTGGCGAAGTCGGAGAAGCTGCGCCCGGTGGCGCCCGGTCCCCCGTTGAACAGCGTGTCGCCGGTGAACACGACGGACCCCTCGGCATCGTGGAGGCAGCAGCCCCCGGGGGTGTGGCCTGGCGTGTGGAGGACCTCGAGGGTCACGCCACCTGTGGAGATCGACATCCCGTCGGACAGGGCGCCATCCGGGTTCCGGTCGGGGTAGACGTCGTGCCACAGCATCAGGTCGTCGGGGTGCAGCCAGACCGGCGCCCCCAGGGCGTCGGCCAGGGCGACGGCCGCGTTGATGTGGTCGTTGTGCCCGTGGGTGGCGATGATGGCGACGGTGTCGCGGCCGCCGACCGCCTCGGCGATGGGACGGTGGTCGTGGGCCGCGTCGACCACCACCACCTGACGGTCGTCCCCCACGATCCAGATGTTGTTCTCCACCTCGAAGTCGGAGCCGTCCAACGAGAAGATCCCCGAGGTGACGACCCGTTCGATCATCGGAGCACCACCACCGAACGCAGCACCTCCCCCCGCTCCATCCGATGGAACGCCTCCTCCACGTCGGTGAGTTCGATCGTCTCGCTCACGAACCGGTCGAGATCGAGCCGGCCCTGGAGGTAGAGGTCCACGAGGAGGGGGAAGTCCCGTGACGGCAGGCAGTCCCCGTACCAGCTGGGTCGCAGCTGGCCACCCCGGCCGAAGAAGTCGATCATCGGAAGGTCGATGCGCATGTCGGGCGTCGGCACGCCGACCTGCACCAGCGTGCCCGCAAGGTCGCGGGCGTAGAAGGCCTGCTCCATCACGGTCGGGTTGCCGACCGCCTCGATGCACACGTCGGCACCGTTCCCCCCGGTGAGGCCCTGCACGGCGGCGACCACATCCTCGCGGGAGGCGTCGACGACGTTGGTTGCGCCGAAGGCACGGGCCAGTTCGAGCTTGCCCGGGTCGAGGTCGACGGCGATGATCCTGGCCGCCCCGGCCAGTCGGGCGCCGGCGACAGCGGCACAGCCGACACCACCGCAGCCGAAGACGGCGACCGAGTCCCCCGGACCCACCTCGCCGGTGAGCATGGTCGATCCCAGTCCGGCCATGACCCCGCAGCCCAGGAGGCCGACGGCCTCGGGTTTAGCGGCCGGGTCGACCTTTGTGCACTGGCCGGCCGCCACCAAGGTCCTCTCGGCGAACGCCCCGATCCCGAGCGCGGGGGTGAGCGGCGTCCCGTCGACGAGCGTCATCTTCTCGACGGCGTTGGCCGTGGAGAAGCAGTACCAGGGGCGGCCCCGGCGGCACGACCGGCACTCCCCGCACACCGCCCTCCAGTTGAGGACCACGAAGTCCCCCGGGGCCACCGAGGTGACTCCGGACCCGACCTGTTCGACCACGCCGGCCGCCTCGTGGCCCAAGAGGAAGGGGAACTCGTCGCTGATGCCACCCTCGCGGTAGTGGAGGTCGGTGTGGCACACGCCACAGGCCTGCACCCGCACCACCGCCTCGCCCGGACCGGGGTCGGGAACCAGGACTCCCACCACCGAGACCGGCTCCCCCTCGGCCATCGCCACCACGCCCCGCACCTCAGCTGTCATGCTCCACTCCCCGTCGCGTCGATCGGTTGTCCCGGGCCAGTGTGCCATGCCGGCTCACTCAGGCCATCGTGTCCAGGATCTCCTCGATCATCTCCACCGTGGTGTCCGGATGGAGCAGGGCCAATCGCCCTATCGACTCGCCCTCCCAGGTGGTGGGCACGACGAATCCGATCTGGTCGCTCAGCAGCCGGTCGGACCACTGCTCGTAGTCCTCGCGACCCCAGCCGGTCCGGCGGAAGAGGACCACCGAGAGCTCCGGCCGCCGCACCAGTTCCACGTGGGGCAGCCGTTCGATGAGGTCCGCGGCCTGCTGGGTGACGGTCAGCACGGTCTCGATGGCCTCGCGGTACGCATCGGTCCCGTTGACGGCCAGTGAGAACCACAGGGGTAGCCCACGCGCCCGCCGCGTCAGGTGGTAGGCGTAGTCGCTCGGGTTCCACTCCTCGGGGGCGTCGGTGTGGAGCACGTCGAGGTAGGAGGCGTCCTGGGTGTGCACGGCCTTGGCCAGGTTGGGCTCCCGGTAGATGAGGCCGGCACAGTCGAAGGGGGCGAATAGCCACTTGTGGGGGTCCACCACGAAGGAGTCGACCAGTTCGATGCCGTCGAAGCGCGCCCGGATCGACGGGGCGAAGAGCGCCGCACAGCCGTAGGCGCCGTCCACGTGGAACCACAGGGACCGTTCGCGGGCGAGCTCGCCCACGCCGGCCAGATCGTCGATGATCCCCGCGTTGGTGGTTCCCCCGGTGGCCACTACGGCGATGACGTTCTCGCCCCGTGGGCTGTGCTCGAGCGCGGAGCGCAGGGCACGCCCGGTTAGGCGGTGGTCCTCGCAGGCCACCAGGAGCGCATCGATCCCGAGGACCCGCAGAGCCTTGCCCACCGACGAGTGGGCCTCCTCGCTGATGGCGACGGCCGGGCGCACGGGTGCCCGGTTGCCCATGCGGTGGGACGCGGTGTCGCGCGCCACCATCAGGGCCGACAGATTGCCGGCCGAGCCCCCGGCCACGAAGCATCCGCCGGCTCCCTCGGGGAGGCCGGCGAGGTCGGAGAGCACGCCGAGAGCTTGGTTCTCCGCGGCGACGGCCCCGGCCGCCTCCATCCAGCTGGTGCCCTGGAGCGACGAGCACGCCACCACCATGTCGAACAGCAATGCGGCCTTGGTCGGCGCCGCCGGGATGAACGAGAGGAAGCGCGGACTGTCGCACGAAACCACGGCCGTGGCCAGTTCGTTGTCGAAGAGCTCCATGACCCGGTGGGCGTCGGTGCCGCCCGGGTTGATCAGTCCCTTGAGACTGGCCTCGAGCGAAGCCGCCTGGGCCCCCCCGAAGTCGAGTGGGACCGGGTCGAGGGCCAGGCGCCAACGGCAGTAGTCGAGGACGAGGGTGGTCAGTTGCTCGTCGTAGACGAACATGGGGTTGCGCATGGTGTCCTTTCGGGAGCCGGCCCATGTTGGCAGATCCGACGGGCGCAATCCGCCCCCCGCCCGACGCACGAGCCCTCAGCCAGTAGCCGACCCACCACCGAAGAGGTTCAGCTGCGGCTCGTCCACGGGTCCCAACCGGTGGTACCCGGGGAGGTCCGCCATGGGCGTGTCCAGGTACACCTTGGCCTCGGGGGGATGGGCGAACCGACCGTGACTCCACCTGATCTCCACGTGGCCGGCGACGGATGCCGGCTGTCCGTCCCGGCGGCAGCGGTAGGTGCAGGACCAATCGACCCGGGGTTGGCCGGCCTCTCCGGGGGCGATGGTGAAGGCCGAGAGTTCGAACTGCTCACGCCAGTCCCACGGACTGGCGATCCGGTAGCGGGCCGGCGCTCCGCTGCGGCGGTCGACACCCAGCACGAAGTAGGGGGCACTGCCGATCCGGAGCAGGCGCCAGAGCATCACCTCGTCAGTCGCCCCCGACGATTCGAGGCTCGTCGCCCACCGCTCCGCCGAGGCGGCGCTGACGGCGCGACACAGTCGGGCGTACGCCGCCCGCGAGGCGGCGTCGGGGTACGACCGACCCCCGAGGGCGGCGCGGATCGAGGCGAGCTGCTCCTTCGTGCACCCGGAGGGCTCGGACGGGAAGCCGACCAGTCCTGTGGCCGTAACACAGGACCGGAAGAGCGATCCGAGCTCGGCCGGTGCCACGACCTCGTACCAGTCGCCGCGCTCCCAGTCGCCGCTCGTGGCGAGCAGCCCGTCGAAGACCCGGCCCGGGGAGGCGTTGGCCAGGATGTCGGACTCGTACTTGCAGCTGACCAGGTAGACGTGGTCGATTCGCAGGTCGATGGGGGCCACCTCGTCCCCCGGCGCCCGGCGCCCACCGGTCCACTCGATGATGAGCGGGGTGCGGCCGCGTAGACCGTCGGGCGCCTCGAGCAGCGCACGGCCGTTGGCGAAGGCCGTGCCCAACTCGGTCGAGTACCGGCCTGATCGTCCGATGCGCCCGAGGTCATCCCATGTCTCGGCCCCCACCCGGATCTCGGGTGGACGATGGGCGATGGCCGAGTCCGGGTCGCCGAACGGGAGTGTCCCGAGCGCCGTCCCGAGCTCGGTCACCATGGTCCGCTCGTCAGGCACCGAGCGCGCGCTCCGACGGCGGGGTCATCCGCGGGTTGAGCCGCCCGAACCGTAGGCGCGCAGCCGGTGCATGGACTCGGGGTCGAGCAGCTCGAGGACATCGTGGACCGGACCGGAGCCATCGGGGCCGGTCACCGCCCGCAGCGCCTTCCCCCCAGCCGTACGGGCACCGGGGACCTCCGTGGAAAGGAGGACGAGGGGGCCGAGGTCGTCGCGGCCGGGATCGCTCCCTCGGGCCTGATGGAGGACGCTGGCCTTGCCCAAGGCCTTCAGCAGCACATCCGGACGCCGAAGGCCCGGCCGGGTCGTCGAGTAGGCACCCGAGAGGTCGAAGAGCCAGCAGTGTCCCTTGGCGTCCCGCGCCCGGAAGTCGACGGCGATGCCCAGGTCCCCATAGGCCACATTGGGCTCGATGCCCTCGAACCCGCTGGCCTCGAGGGCCTGGTGGGCCAGCTGGCGGGCCTTCTGGCCGAGGCCCACGGCGTCGGCGTCGACCGCTGCGGACCCGGTGGGGGGGACGGTGACCCGCCGGTCGAGCCCGGGGTCGGGTGCGGGCACGGCGGCCCGCTCGCGGGCCACCCGGTCGAGGGCCAACGCCACGTAGGCCTCGTCGGTGTCGAAGCCGACGAAATGGCGCTCGGTGCGGACGGCGGCGACGGCCGTCGATCCCGAGCCCATGAACGGGTCGAGGACGAGATCGCCACGGTAGGTGTAGAGCTCGATGAGCCGCCGGGGCAGCTCCACTGGGAACGGTGCCGGGTGGCCGACTCGGGTTGCGGACTCGGTGGGGATGTCCCAGACGTCGAGGGTGGCATCAACGAACTCGTCCATCGTGATGGTTCCCTCGCACGGGAGGCCCTGGACGGCACGCTCGCCGGCGGTGAGGGCCCGGTCGAACCGGCCTTTCGACGCCACGACGATTCGCTCGCTCACGTCACGCAGGACAGGATTGCCCGGCCGTTGATACGTTCCCCACGCGCACGAACCTCCCGCGGCGCGGCTCTTCTGCCAGATGATTTCCCCCCGTAGGAGGTAGCCCTGGCCCTCGAGCAGGTCGATGACGTCCCTCGACAGCGAGCGGTAGGGCTTGCGTCCCAGATTGGCCACGTTCACAGCGATGCGACCGCCGGGTTCGAGCTTGTCGAAACACTGAGCGAAGACGGCGTCGAGCATGCCCAGGTAGGCGTGGTAGTCGGCGGGGACGTGACCGACACCGAGCGCAGCCTCGTACTCCTTCCCGGCGAAGTACGGCGGTGACGTGACCACCAGAGCCACCGAATTGTCGACGATGTCGCCGTGCCGGTTCATGGCGCGGGCGTCCCCGGCCCAGACCGTGTCCAGCGCGGTGGGCCGATTGATGTCGCTGTCGTCGGACAGGAGCGGTGGGGTGAAACGGGCGTAGAACGGCGAAGAGTCGTGGGCCTCCCGCCGTCCGACGCCGAATGACGAGGTAGAGGTGGGCCGACGTCGGGGAGCCCGGCGGATGGGCTCGACGTTGCTCATCGCGGGCCGGACCCGTGGTCGGTGGTCCATCGCGTCGGGGAGGCCGTCGGTTGTGCGGGCACGGGGCAGATCATACGGAAGGGTTGTGACGCGACGACGGGGTGCCGGTCGCTTGCCCTCGCATGGCTAAGGAGGCTAGCGGTGCCCCCGTTCCACCCAGGGGATGGGCTCAGCCGGGCGGTCGGGCATCGCTCCCCTCGCCGGCGAACCTAGCCGCCGTTGAGGTACTGGCTGATCGACTCACCCACCACCACGCACGAGGAGAGCGAGACGCAGCTGACCGCGGTCAGCGACTGGGGCGAATGGTCCACGGCCGGATGGCTCCACGGGTGGATGGACGCGCCGGTGAGGACGATCAGTCCGGCCTCGGGGGAGGCTGCCACGGCGCTGCCCACGGCCACGCAGGTGCCGATTGCCGTGCAGGAGATGTCCATCAGGGCAGCGGATGCGGCGGTGACGGGTTGGCTGGTCCAGGTGGCCCCACCGTTGTCCGACGTGAGCAACACCCCCCGCCCGGTCCGCACACCGTTGAGGGTGGTGGCCGTCGTGCCCACCACAGCGCAGCGGGCTCCGGCCACTCCGACGACCGGGGCCGGAGCGGAGGTCGTGGTCGACGCCGGTGCCCCGGCGGTTGGTGCCCCGACCGGGGCGGTGGCCGCCGGAACCGCACCGGTCCCCGAGGGGGCGCCAGCCAGGCACGAGACACCATCAAGGGAGCCGAGGCCCTTCGGCGTCGGGACCGTCGCCCAGGTGGTGCCCCCGTCCGTCGTCAGGGCCACCGTGCCCGTGATGGCATCGGCACCGGCCGCGGTCCGGGCGGTGACCCAGCAGTCGTCCTCCGTGCACGAGATCGCCGTCGCACCCGTCGTGCCTGGCGGGAGTGCTCCGGCCGCCGTCCACCCCGACTGCGGCGAGCTCGACGTGAGGGCGATCGCCCCTCCCGTCGTCGCCCCGATGGCGACGCAGCTACCACCCGGCCTGCAGGTCACAGCGGTGACATCGAGGACACCAACTGGTACCGGCTCCAGCTTCCAGGTGGCCCCCCCGTCGTCGGTGCCGATGGTCACACCCTGCCCGTCCGTCGTCTGGGTCGCCTGGCCGACCGCGGTGCACGAGCGGTCGTCGCTACAGGCGATGCGGGACAGGTAGCCGACCTGCGGAGGGATGACCTCGATGGACCATGTCATCCCTCCGTCGTCGGTGGCGATCACCGCGGCACCGTTCGGGGCCCCCGCACCTCCGACCGTCGATCCGACGGCCCAGCAGTGCGAGGGGCTGGGACAGGTCACATCGGTGAGGGAGTTGACAGGGGCCGGCGGGGTGACGCTGGTGAATCCTCCGACCCACGGCGCGCCGGCAGCCAGGGTGGACGTCGTGGTCGTACCCCCCGATGCCGAGGTGTTCGAGCAGCCGGCCGTGGCGAGCAGCGTCATGACGGCCAGGACAGGTGCCAGGCGCCACGGGAGCGGTCGGCTCCTTCGCCCTCGTCGAGTGCTCACGGCCCGAAGGGTGGGATCAGCGGACCTTGACGACGTCGGTCTTGGCCACCTTGTCGTGGAAGCCCTGGCGGCGCCGGTCCCACAGGGGGGACAGGGCGGCCACCAGCGTGTAGATGCCGAGGACCCCTCCGACCACAGGCACCCAGGAGAAGACGAGGCCCGGATAGAGAACCAGGATCCTGAGCCCGCCCCGTTGGGTGCCGATGGCCCCGCCCGAGGATTCGTCACGCACGGCGATGCCCAGTGCCATCTGCCCGACCGTTTGGCCGTGCTCGCTCCCGTTCAGCAGTGCGAAGTAGGCCAGGTCGATGACAGCGAAGATGATCCCGATCACGACGACCCCGCCGCGCCAGTCGGACGAGAAGACGCCTCCCCCGTTGTCCCGGCCCACGACGATGGCGAGGATGATGCTCTTCGGGACTCCGAGGATCAACCCGTCGAGGATGATGGCCACCAGCCGCTGCCACCATGCAGCCAGGGGACGACCGAACCGGTCCGTGGGGACGGCGACGTAGCCGTAGGTCGGTCCCGGATTCGATGGAGGAGGTGGCATCCTGGGCGGCATCGGTGGTGGCGGAGCCGCCGGGGGCGGCATCGGTGGGGGCGCGGACGGCGGGACCGCCGGGTCCGCACCCTGCCCCTCCGGCGACGACCGGCCTGACGGCCCTTCCGGGCCCTCGCCCCCGGGGGGCGTCAGATCGCTCACGATGAACCCCGCTCACTCGAGTTGCGTCCGCACCGGCACCGTTCGGCCGGCGGAACGTCCGATTCCGCCAACGATCTTGCCACGCGGCCATCCCCGAGCAGGTGATGACGGCTGGTGGCAACGACAGGGGTCTACCGTTGGCCAGTGGTGCTGGCCCTGCGAACCTCTCCGTGCCCTTGTCTGGCCCGTACCGGGCGGTCCAGGAGATGACCCTGGTCGACGTGGCCGTGCTGGTCATCGTGGCGCTGGCGGCCGTCCAGGGGCTCAGGCTCGGTGCCATCGTGCAGGTGCTCTCGTTCGGGGGCTTCCTGGGCGGCCTCTATCTCGGTGCCCGCCTGGCGTCGGTGACCGTGCGGGGTGTCCACTCGCAGTCGACGCGGACCCTGGTGGCCCTCGGGACGATGATCGGCGTGGCCATCCTGTGCGGCGTCGCGGGCCGTGTGGTCGGCAATCTGGCCTTCCGGCACGTCCACAAGGGATTTCTCGGCTCGGTCGACTCGGTCCTCGGCGTGGCCGTGGCCGTCACCGCCACGCTGTTGATCGTGTGGCTGGTGGCCAACACGCTGATCAACTCTTCGTCGGTCAGCCTCAACTCGTCCATCGACCGGTCACAGATCATCCGGTCACTCGACAGCGTGCTTCCGCCGCCGCCATCGGTGTTCTCGCAGGTGCAGAGCTTCCTGTCCGCGGAGGGGTTCCCTCCGGTCTTCGCCCAGTTGGCGCCGGCCTCGGCCGGTCCGGTCCCGGTGACCGGCGGTGCCGAGGTTCAACAGGCGGTCGCCCGGGCCGGTGCCTCCACGGTCAAGGTCGTCGGCATCGGCTGCGGGGGGATCCAGGAGGGTTCGGGATTCGTCGTGGCGCCCGGATTGGTGGTGACCAACGCGCACGTGGTTGCCGGCATCGCCCACCCCATGGTCGAGGACATGAACGGTTCGCACCAGACGTCGGTCGTCCTGTTCGATCCCTCCTACGACCTGGCGCTGATGAGGGTCGGGGGGCTGACGGAACCGACGCTCGCCCTCGATCCGGCCAACGTCGCCCGCGGGACCACCGCCGCGGTGCTCGGCTACCCGGAGGGCGGTCAGTTCACGGCCACCCCCGCCGGGGTCATGGCCGAGTTCGAGGCCGAGGGTCGCGACATCTACGGGCAGGGACTGACGCTGCGCAATGTCTATGAGGTCCAGGCGGTCGTGCGACCCGGTAACTCCGGGGGTCCGCTCGTGGAGCCCGACGGTGAGGTGATCGGCGTGGTCTTCTCCCGATCGACCATCAACGACGACATCGGGTATGCCCTCACGTCACCGGGCGTGCTGACGCGGGTGCTCGGGGCCCGTACCGCCACAACCTCCGTCGGCACCGGTTCCTGCACCCCGGGCTGACGACTCCGGCCGGGCAGTGGGCCGCCGGTCCGCAATTGGCGGCATCCCCGACTAGACAGTGAGCATGACGCTCTCCATCGAGGATTACGGCATCATCGGCGATCTTCACACGGCCGCGCTCGTGGGGAGGGATGGCTCGATCGACTGGCTGTGCCTTCCCCGTTTCGACTCGGCCGCGTGCTTCAGCAAACTTCTGGGCGACGACGACCACGGCTATTGGAAGCTGGCTCCCCGAGGCGCCCAGGGCGCCACCCACCGCCACTACCGGGGCGACACACTCGTCCTCGAGTCGGAATTCGTCACCGACGAGGGGACGGTCCGGATCATCGACTGCATGCCCATACGTCAGCAGCATCCCGAGGTCGTCAGACTGGTGGAGGGTGTGCTCGGCAAGGTCACCATGGAGATGAACCTCACCATCCGGTTCGGGTACGGACAGATCGTCCCCTGGGTTCGGCGACTGGACGGGACCCTCAGTGCCATCGCCGGACCGGACGGGCTCTCGTTGTGGACGCCGGTGCCGTGCCGGGGTCAGGACTTCTCCACGGTCGCCGAGTTCACTGTGTCCGAAGGCCAGCAGGTCCCGTTCTCCCTGACGTGGTTCCCGGCCAACGAGGAGCCACCCCGCCCGGTCGATGCCGCCTATGCGATCCAGGACACGGAGCTGTGGTGGACTGACTGGGCGTCCCAGTGCACCTATGAGGGCGACTACCGCGATGCCGTGCTTCGGTCCCTCATCACCCTGAAGGCGTTGACCTACGCCCCGACCGGCGGGATCGTTGCGGCCGCCACCACCTCGCTCCCCGAGACCCTCGGGGGCAACCGCAATTGGGACTACCGGTTCTGCTGGCTGCGTGACGCCACCCTCACACTCGAGTCGCTCATGCGCGGCGGGTTCTACGACGAGGCGATGGCCTGGCGCAACTGGCTGCTTCGCGCCGTGGCCGGCGATCCCTCCCAGATGCAGATCATGTACGGCGCTGGCGGCGAACGACGCCTCGACGAGTGGGAGATCGACTGGTTGCCCGGGTACGAGGGATCCTCGCCCGTGCGGATCGGCAACGCGGCGGCCGGTCAGTTCCAACTCGACGTGTACGGCGAGGTGATGTCCGCACTCTACGAGTCGGAGGCGGGGTCGCAGGCCGAATCCGGAACCAGCCCGACCTGGGATTTCCAACTGTCCTTGATGGAGTTCCTGAAGGACGGATGGCGCGAGCCCGACGACGGCATCTGGGAGGTACGGGGGCCGCGCCGTCACTTCACCCACTCGAAGGTCATGGCCTGGGTGGCCATCGATCGTGCCATCAGGACCGCCGAGGAGTACGGGCGGGACGGTCCGGTCGACAGCTGGAAGGAGATCCGTCAGGAGATCCATGATCAGGTCTGCGACGAGGGGTTCAATGCCGACGTGGGCTCCTTCACCCAGTACTACGGATCGGACCAGCTCGACGCCAGCCTGTTGATGATCCCGATGGTGGACTTCCTGCCCGCCCACGACCCCCGGGTCCGGGGAACCATCGAGGCGGTCGAGCGCGAGCTCGTCGAGGGGGGATTCGTCCTCCGCTACCGGACCGACGACACCGGTAACGTCGACGGGCTGTCCGGCCGCGAAGGCTCGTTCCTCGCCTGCTCCTTCTGGCTGGCCGACTGCCTGTCCATGCTCGGCCGGACCCACGATGCCCGCCAACTCATCGACCGGTTGCTGGGGCTCCGCAACGACCTCGGGCTCCTGTCCGAGGAGTACGACGCCGTGGCGGGCCGTCTGGTTGGCAACTTCCCCCAGGCGTTCTCCCATGTGTCGCTGGTCAACTCGGCATCGAAGCTGGTCGGCGGCGAGAAGCCGACGTCGGAGCACTTCGTCCTCGGCCTGGCCCGCCGCGCGCTGACCCAGAGCAAGAGTGCCGGTGGGCAGCACCACATGGGGGGACTCACCGCCCAGGGGATGCTGGCCAAGCTCACCGAGAGCATCAATGCGGATGA
The DNA here is from genome assembly GCA_963725395.1 of uncultured Acidimicrobiales bacterium. Taxonomy (GTDB): domain Bacteria; phylum Actinomycetota; class Acidimicrobiia; order Acidimicrobiales; family RAAP-2; genus Bog-756. Next base: position 192,871 of record CAVRYH010000013.1, read on the forward strand.
GCCCCGAACCGCCGCCCGTACTCTCCAAGTTGCGGTCGGCGGATCGGACGAGGCCGGTGGGGCCAAACCCGCCAAGCGGACTTCCAAGAAGCTGGGCAAGCCCACGGCCAAGGCGTCAGCCAAACATCCGCCCACGATGTTGGACAAACACCCCCTGCGGGATGCGGCCGCCGATGGGGCCAAGAAGGGGACAGGAGCGACATCGGCGGCAACGAGGACCGCCAAGGCAACCAAGGTGCCGAAGAAAGCGGGGGCGAAGGCCACCAAGGCCACCAAGGCCACCAAGGCCACCAAGGCCACCAAGGCCACCAAGGCCACCAAGGCCACCAAGGCCACCAAGGCCACCAAGGCCACCAAGGCCACCAAGGCCGGCCTGGCCACCGAGGCCACCAAGGCCAACTCGTCCACGACGAAAGCGCCGGCGGCCGGGCGACGGTCGTCGGCATCGAGAGGGCGCTCGTAGTGGGTGGGCACCATCATCACGGTCGTCGGGCAGGCCGGCGCGCCGCGCGGGAAAACCGAGACGATCCCGACACCGCCACGCCTGCCGCCGGCACCGTCGTGGCCGAAGGGGTCATCGAGCTCGACACGCTTCTCGGAGGGTGGGAGCGCGTCACTGCCGGCTATCTGATCGAGGGCGACAGCCCGGTCTTGGTCGAGACCGGCAGCCAGTCGTCCGTCCCCGTCCTCCTGGCCCACCTCGATGCCCTCGGTCTCGGCCCGACGGATCTGGCCGGCGTGGTCGTCACCCACATCCACCTCGACCATGCCGGCGGGGTGGGCGACGTGGCCCGGGCATTCCCGAACGCCACGGTGTACGTGCATGAGAAAGGCGCTCGCCACCTGGCCGACCCGACCAGGCTCGTCGACTCCGCCGCCCGCGTTTACGGTCCACTGCTCGACTCGCTCTACGGCCGACTCGATCCCACACCGGCCGACCGGATCCACGTGCTCGAGGACGGTGAGGCCATTCGGGTCGGTGCCGCCCGATCCCTGGTGGCGGTGGACTCGCCCGGACACGCCAAGCACCATGTCGCCCTCCACGACTCCCTGAGCGGTGTGCTGTTCGCCGGAGACGCCGTGGGGGTGAAGTTGCCCGACGGCGGCGTGCTGCGACCGTCGACTCCCCCTCCGGACTTCGATCTGACATTGGCGCTGCACTCACTCCAGCGGTTCGCCGACCGCCGGCCCGCGAGTCTGGCCCTGGCCCACTACGGCCTCCTCGGGGATCCGCTCGACCTGCTGGACGAGGCGGACGGGACCCTCCGCAAGTGGGCCGAGGTGGCCGAGTCGGCATTCCGCCGCGGCGACGACATCGCCGCCGCGCTGTCATCCGCCTTCGAGTCCGACCTGGACGGTGTCGCCGAGGAGCATCGGGAGAAACTCGAGGTCATGAACGGAGTGCACTCCAATGCTGCGGGACTCGAGCGGTGGCTGACCACCCGCCCGCCCCGGGCCACGGGCGACGGCGGCGGCGGTGCGACGGGGGGGAGCGCCAGCTGATCGCGGGTGCGGCGGAGCGGGCGGTCCCGGGCGTCCGCCCCTTGCCCTGTGAGCGGTCGTGAACATCTCGATCGTCTCGGGGTGGGTGCCGGTCCTCGTCGAGGCGCTGGCCCTGGCCAGCCTGGCGCTGGCCGTCGATTGGAGGTCGTGGCGGTGGCGGCGACAACTCGGCTTCGGTGTGCCTCTCGCCCTCGTGGTCACGGCGGCGGTGGCTCTCGTCCTGTCCCTCGGATCGCTGGTCCCTTCCGACTTCCCTACGTCGGCCTACGGATGGGGGGCCGGATTCGTCCTCGCCGTCTGGCTCACCCTGACCGACTGGTCTGTCGGAGGCCAAGCACGCCGGGCCGTATCGGTCATCGCGATGATCCTGACCCTGGCGGCGACGTTGGGCACGGTCAACCAGACCTCCGATTCCTTCCCTACCGTCGACCGACTGGTCACCCTCGATCCCGAGAACGTGGTGGACGGCCCACAGCTCCAGCAGCTGCGAGCACAGGTGGCCGCCACCGGCCGGCTTCCGTCGGAGGGGGTCCTCATCATGACCACCATCCCGCCGACCGTCTCCCATTTCTCCACGCGCCCCGCCTACGTCTATCTGCCGCCGGCCTGGTTCGCCAAGGTCACGCCGTCCCTCCCCACCCTCGTCCTGCTCCCGGGGGAACCGGGCAGCGCCGCGGACTGGTCCGATTCCGGCGATGCCGACAACACGGCGGACGCCTTCGCCGCGGCCCACCACGGGGTGGCACCGATCATCGTGATGCCCGATCCCAACGGGTACGCCACGATCGACACCGAGTGCGTGAACAGCAAGTTCGGGAACGCCGAGACCTACCTGGTCGACGACGTGCCTGCCTTCGTCAGGCGGCAGTTCCATGCCGCGACCGGCTCCGGTTCGCTCGCCATCGGCGGACTGTCGGCCGGTGGGACCTGCTCGGTGATGCTGGCCCTGCGGCATCCGACGGTCTACCCGACCTTCGCCACGTACTCGGGGTTCTCCTTCCCCCAGTACCAAGACACCAGTCGGGCCCAGACCGTCGACACACTCTTCGGTGGGTCGGTCGCCGCCTTTGACGCCCACGACCCGCTGCTGCTCCTCGGCAAGGGTCGCTTCGACGGGATGGCGGGCTGGTTCGAGGTCGGTGACGACGACGCCCAACCGCTGGCCGCGGCCCTCGCCCTCCAACCGGCGGCGTCGAAGGCGGGGATCGCCACCTGCCTGCTCGTGCGACCGGGTGGTCACGATTTCGATCTCTGGAGCCAGGCCCTCGTCGACTCCTTCCCCTGGCTGGCCTGGCGGCTCGGACTCAGCCCCGAACCCGATAGCGAACCGGCAAAATGCACGTCAGCCTGAGTGCTGGGACCGTACGCGAGGGAAACGGAGCACCCCCGCCCGCCTTCCCGCCTTGCGCGGTACAGCCGCGGTGGTCTCGAATGGTTCGGGAGGGAGCCGTCATGAGGATCGCGAGAACGGGCCGATGAGCATCCTGTTCGCGCTGCTCGGTGCCTTCAGCCAGGCCCTCACCTCGGTGCTGCAACGCCTGGCCAACGTGTCAGCACCCAAGGTCAAGCGATCGGCGTGGCAGACAGCCTTGCACCTGGTCCGACAGCCCATGTGGCTGCTCGGGATGGTGACGATGGGAGGCACTTTCGTCTTCACCGCTCTCGCGCTCTACTTCGGCGAGTTGGCCACCGTACAGCCCATCCTCGTCACCGAACTCATCTTCACCCTCGCACTCCGGGCCCTGTGGTTGGGGGACCGGATCGCTCAGCGGACCTGGGCGGCGGCCGGCCTTCTTTGTGCCGGGCTGTTCGGCTTCCTGGTGGTCGCACATCCCCAAGAGGGCCACGGGCACCCGAGCGCCATCGGGTGGGTGGTCGCGGTGGGCAGCCGCATGGTGGTGGTGGTCGTCCTCGTCGTCCTCAGCCGGTGGGGCTCCCCGGCCCGCCGTGCCGCCCTCCTCGGTGCGGCCGCCGCGCTCGTGTGGGCCATCGACGCCGCCTTCGTCAAGTCCGCCACCGAGGTGCTGGCCCACGAGGGCTGGGGAGCCCTGTTCGTCCACTGGCCCCTCTACGCCGTAGTGGCCAGCGGAGTGCTCGGCACGGTGCTGCTGGAAGCGGCCTTCACCGCCGGGCCGTTGGCCGCCTCGCAGTCGGCACTGCTGATAGTCGACCCGCTGGCCAGCATCGCCATCGGCGTCGAGCTCTTCGGTGAGCAGCTGCGGTCGTCCCCGGTCGCCATCCTGCTGCAGGCCCTGTGCCTCGGTGGGATGTTCGTCGGAGTGGTCCTCCTGTCCCGGTGGGCACCGCCCGAGATGGAGGTGCGCAAGAGGAGCCCGCGGCCCAGCGTGGCCTCGGGCGAGTTGACCGGGGATGTCGCCTCCGACCAGGCATGACCGCTGAGCCACGTCCCGACGTCGGACACTCAGCGGCGGAACGGCCGGTCAGGTGCTGTGTGGTCCGGTGGTGCGAGAGGCGGTGGACGCAGTGGTGGCGGCCGGATCGGCACCCGGAGAGCCGCTTTCGACTTTCGGCACGGTCAAGCCCCAGGGGACTCGCGTGGCCAGCGACGGCTCCAGATGGATCGCCTCGCCCACGTCGGCTGTTCCCTCGCCCGGGTCCCAGCGCTCTACCAGCAGGAGTCCCAGGTTGAAGTAGCTCGAAGCCGCGAGTGGGTCGTGGGTGAGGATCTGTCGATAGATCGAAATCGCCTCGGACGGCTGGGTGGCAGTCAACAGCCCCGCCTTGTTGAACAGCGCCGGTACGAACGTCGGATCCGATGTCAACGCCATGTCGTAGGAGTGCAACGCTGCTGTGGTGTCGCCCGCAGCCTCGTAGGCGACGCCGAGGTCGTAGGCGGCGGCGGTGTTCTTCGCGTCGATCCGTAGCACACTGCCGTAGTCGTGGACGGCGCTGGCGGGGTCGTGGTGGGCTAGGGCTTCGGATCCTGCTCCGATCAGTCGGACTTCTTGGGTTCGGGCTGACTCCGTCGACGAACCCGCGGTCGTGCAGCCGACGAAACCCAGGCACGCGGACACCACCAGTAGCACCCCCGGTGCCGCCCGCATCCGACGTCCGGTCGGCATCAGTTCGGCGTCTCGCAGGTCAGGAAGATGCTGAGGGAGGCGACCACGGTTGTGGTCGTGCTGGTGAAGTCGAAGGACCACGCACCAAGTGAGGTGGGATAGGCGTCGGACGGCATGAGCGATGCGGATTGGGAGAACCCCCACCCGAGGGCGTACCCACCGCTGGGGCAGGTGGCGGTGAAATCCTGGCCGGTGTTCGCTACGAAGCTGACGTTGGTGAAGGTCGTCACGAAGTCGCTCGGGGTGTGTTGGGGTGCTGCAGTTCCTTGGGGTCCGGCGGGGCCTTGAGCGCCGGTTGCCCCGGTGGATCCCTGGGGGCCCACTGCTCCCTGTACCCCTTGAAATCCGGCCGCGCCCTGGGCCCCCTGCAGACCCTGGCCACCGGTCGCCCCCTGCGCACCGGCTGCACCACCCGGGCCCTGGACTCCCTGTGCTCCCTGGGGTCCCTGGAGGCCGACCGGACCTTGCGGACCCACCGGCCCTTGCGGTCCGTCCTCACCCTGCGGTCCGACTGCGCCCTGGGATCCGACCGCGCCCTGGGCGCCTTCGGGACCCTGGTCGCCGGTGGCGCCCATCGCCCCCTGCGTACCGGCTGCACCGGCGGTCCCCTGGATACCCTGCGCTCCTTGGGACCCCTGAAGACCGACCGGACCCATCGGCCCATCCGGGCCTTGCGGGCCGGTCCCTCCCTGGTCACCCATTGTGCCCTGCGCCCCGGATACTCCCTGCGGCCCGGTCGCCCCTGGAGTCCCTTGTGCGCCGGTGGACCCGTCTGCGCCGGTAGCCCCGTTCGTTCCCTGGTCGCCCGTCGCACCGGTAGCGCCGGTGGCCCCTTCTGCACCAGGAGCCCCGATCGATCCCTGGGCACCCGCCGCACCGGTCGCCCCCTCGGCACCCGCCGCACCCGTAGCGCCATTGGTTCCTTCTGCACCGGTCGCCCCGGTCGTCCCCTGGACACCCGCGTTCCCCTCGACGCCCTGACTGCCGGTTGCCCCCGATGTACCGGCAGCACCGATCGACCCTGTAACTCCGGTTGCACCACTGGTCCCCTTCACCCCCGCCCTACCGCGGCTTCCGGTCGAGCCGGATGGTCCCGGGACACCCTGGGTGCCGGTAAGCCCAGTCGCGCCGCTGGGACCTGCGGCCCCTGTTCGACCGTGCACGCCGCGATGCCACCGCTCGCGATTCGGTCGGGAGGTCGGTTCGGCACCGACCGCAAGCCGGCCGGACGGTGCGGATCCCCCGCGCCGTCCTTTGCCGACCCGGTTACCGGGCGTGCCCAGAATGCCCCGTGGTCCAAGGGGCCGCTGCCCAGGGTGTCCGGCCTCCGCCGGAGCGTGCCCCGGGCTGGAACCCGGCTGACGGTGGAGTTCCCGAGCACCGGGACCGCAGCCCATCGGCACCCATGGACCACCACTGCCGGGATCCACTTCCCTGCCCCTGAACAAGTCCGGAATGGCCCACTGCCGCGGACGGAAGCCCTCGTGGGCGACCTGACAATCTCGTCGTGCCGCCACTGCCCCTTCAGCCCGCTGGGGGGTGTGCGCCACTAGGCCCAAGACCACGCCCACCGTGATGCCGATCGCAGTCAGACGTTTCGCCAATGCCCACCTGTGCCGTCTCACGGGCCGGTTCCTTCCGGGCGCGTTGAGCTGAACGTGACGCGCCGACACTTGGGCATCGGCACATCCGTGCGCCTGGCCGAGGGGGTACGCCCTAAGGACTCCGGCGTGTGGACGCCACCCCGCCACTGCCGTCTCTTCGGTGACGATCCCAGGGGGAGTTCCGATCGCCCGCTACACGTGTTGCATCGTCGTCCGGATTCGGCCGTATGCTGTGCAGTGCCCGGCATTGAGGGGCGCTTGGCGCGGTCGACGAGCTGGCATGTTGGAAATCCAGCAGGTCCGCAGTCGTCCGCCATGGTGCTAGGAAGCTGCGCATGGTTCGGGACAGAGAGCCGACGAAGGTGATCCTCGTCACGGAGAACAGCCTCATCGGCGAGGGCCTGGCTGTCTCGTTGAGCGATGCCTCATCGGTCGACCTGGTCGGGCGGACCAGCGACCCTGTCGAGATGGTGCGACTCGTCGAGGAAGTCAGTCCCGATGTGATCATCGTGACGCTTCGCGCCACGGCAGGCCTCACAACGTCCATGACCGTGGCCGTGCACCGCGTACGCTCCCGATTTCCCGAGATGGGAACCGTGATCATCTCCGACATGGTCGACAGCTTCGTCCTCGACCTCCTCATGGCAGAGACGTCACGGATCGCCTATCTGCTCGACGATGAGGTCAGGAGCATGGCGACGGTGCTCCACGCGGTGCACCAGGTGTGCGCCGGACGGAGTGTGCTCGACCCGGGCATCAGCGATGCACTGGCCCAGTGGCACGAGGACATGAACTTCGACCATCTCGAAGACGTTGAGATCGAAATACTGGATCTGATGACACGGGGGCTGTCCGACTCCTCCATCGCCGATGTGCTGCAACTCCCCGTCGAATCGGTCACGGACCGGGTGGCCTCCCTCTTCGACAAGCTCGGCCTCTTCGAGCACGAGGCCTTCGACCGTCGGATGTCAGCAGTGCTCATCCGCCTACGGGCCCGGACGAACCCGGCCGGCCCGAACCTGTTCGGGGACATGTCAGCCGAGGTGAGGGACCACCTCCGGAGCCTCCTCGATCAACGAGCGATGTCCGTGGCGGCGGGGGGTGAGTGGGTCCAGTCCGAGGGTCCGGCGGGTCGGCCGACGCAGACGCCGCCAATACCTGAGACCGAGATCGCCCTGCTGGATGCGGAAGGCGTCATCGTGTCGGTCAACGCGGCCTGGGTCTCGTTCTGCACTGAGAACGGCGGAGACCCGGGTCGGGCGGGTGTCGGGTCGTCCTACCTGGACGCCTGCACTGGTTGTGACGATCCCCACGCCAAGGAGGTGGAGCGGGCCCTTCGCGTGGCGCTCCGGGGTGACCTTCCTGCACCGCTGAGGCTGTTGATCCCGTGCAACAGCCCGGAGTCCGAGCGCTGGTTCGACGTGCTGATCTCTTCCAGGATCGACCAAGACGGCCACTGTCTGGGTGCCGCAGTCACACTTTCTCACGTCGTCTGAACAGTGGGGACGACTCGTCGGTGAGGACCTGACGTGTTCGTCGTCCACGAGAGTTGGACGGACATGCATTGCCGGGTCCACCTGGCCACGTGTTCGATCTGCACGGCGGCGGGTGAGCGAACGCTCCACGGGCAGTGGCATCGGGGGTATGAGTCGCGAGAAGAAGCCCTAGAGGCGGCCAAGTTTTTCGCTGGCGCCCATCACGATGCCCGGCTCTGGAGCGTGGGCCTCTGCCATATCTGCTGCGGAGTGGACTAGGCGGTCGAGCACCAGTCCACTGCAACCGGCATGATCCCCGCCGAAGTCTGGGAACTCAATTACGACCCGGGTGCAGCCTTCTTCACCGTCGTCTTCTTCGCGGCAGCAGTCTTCGGCGCGGCCTTCTTGGCCGGTGCCGGCTTGGCCGGGACCTTCTTGGCCGGTGCCCGCTTGGCTACCGCCTTCTTCGGAGGCGCCTTCTTCGCCGGTGTCCGCTTGGCCACCGCCTTCTTCGGGGGCGACTTCTTAGCCGGTGACCGCTTGGCCGACGCCTTCCGGACCGCCGCTACCCGCTTGGCCACAGCCTTTCTTCTCGCCGTTGCCCGCTTGGTGATCCTCCGGGTTGCCGTCCGACCCTTCTGTGCAGCCTCGTCGGTCTGTTCGTTGATGGCCTTCACGGCGTCACGGACCATCCGCCGCTGACTCCTCAGCACCCGTTCGGCGAAGTCGAATACCTCGTGCAGCGCCTGATCGATGTCCTCCGACGCCGGGGCTACGCGTCGACCGGTGCGCCTGTTGATTCCCTTTGTCAACTGGTGGCCGGCATGGGAGATTTCGTCCTCCGCCCGCTCGATAAAGTGCTCGATCTGCTTCCGCACATCGCTCGTGTCAGCCATGATTCAGTCCTTTCCCGACTGTCCTGAACGCTCCCCCTAGTTCTACATACTGATCGATTCGTGCGCCCGAGGGGAGGGGACAAAGTCCCAACACGCCAGAACGCATGCATCGTCGGCAACACGGGTCAGGTCGCTTGTATCTCCCAGGGAGGTCCGCTCACCCGGCCGGCGCCAGGGCTCGGCCACAAAGGGCCGATGAGGAGAGCCTGATGGTCGCATGCCCACCGAAGGGCTTCCTCTAGCGCCTTGTGGGCGGTCACCGCATCGACGTGCTGGTCTGGCTGAGCTCCCGTGGTCACCTGCAGAGGACTCACGGCAAGATGACCCAGAAACATCCCGCCATCACCGATCCGAAGGGTCAGGTGGCCAGGTGAATGGCCTCCGACCTGTTCGGCAATGACTCCGGGCGCCACGGCCACCGGTGGCGACAAACCCTCGACCACTCCTTGACGTGCGAGCTCGGAGAAGGCGACAGCGCCGCCGATCTCAGGATTCGAAGCGATGTGAGTGATCTCACTGGTGGAGAGCAGCACCTTCGCATTCGGGAAGAATGGTGACCACTTGCCACGACCGTCTACCGAGGCGGCCATGCCGATGCCGTCGAGGTGGCTGAGGACGACCGAATCGATACGGCCGACGGGATAGCCCCTGGTGGCCAGCGCTTCAACCACTGCGGATTGGTGCGCCAGAGCCTCGGGTCCCGATCGGATGAACGCGTCTGCCGCACCACACGGATCCACGACGACCGTCTTGTTGTCGGATTCGATGACCCAGACTGCCTGTCCGACCATCACCTGGCCGGTTTCTGTGGCCCAGGCGGGCGTCGCCCACGGGATGGAGGTGACCTGTTCTCGCGTGAAGCCGATCACACTCGCGTCGAGAGGTACGTCGAAATACGGAACCCGGGTGAGTCTGATGTGATCGATCTCGAGGCTCGACACGTCTCGAATTATGCCTGTCCTCACGACGCCGGGACCGGGCCGCTGCGCTGGGTGCCGTCGAAGAGGTCAGCTGCGATCGCCTGCAGCTGCTGTCGTCCCGACTTGACCGGGCCGACAGCCAATCTGGTGCGCCCCCCCGGACTCGAACCCAGGAACCTGCGGATTAAGAATCCGCTGCTCTACCGTTGAGCTAGGGGCGCCCGGGCAGCATAAGTGTCGCGGCCGTGGCCGTCAACGAGTGGCGTCGTACCGATCACGGGATCGGCGGCGTGCAGTGGGCCGGTACGTTTTTGGGGGGAGGCGTCAACCCCAGTCGCCACGACAACCAGGGGAGCGAGAGCCTGAAGGCCGCCGCCCAGAACAGGAAGGAGTGGTCTCCCGGCGGGGTGGACGAGCACACCTGCATCCCGGTCTGCTCCGCCAGTTTGGCCAGTTGCTGGGTCGCGGCCAGGGCCTGGGGATCGCTCTGGCCCGCGGTGAACCAGCCGGCCAGCCCTGTGAACTTCGAGCTCTTGAGCAGGCTCACCGGGTTGTGGGCCTCGTAGTCGGCCTTCGATCCGCCGTACAGCTGGCTGATGGTCTGTTGCTCGTCGTCGTTGATGTAGGTCGGTGACGCATAGCCCGAGTAGGAGGCGAAGGTGGAAAAGGTCTTCGGGTTCCTCAGCGCGAGGATGGTGGCACAGGTGCCACCGGCGGAGAGGCCGGCCACGGCCAGCGAGTGCTTGCCCACCGCCGCGTTGAAGCTGGCCTCCATGAAAGCGGGTACGTCTTTGACCAGGTAGGTCTCGGCGTTCCCGAACACGCTGTTGGAACACTCGGTGTCCTGGGTCTTGACTCCGTTGTTGTCGGGGATCACCAGGATGGGAGCCGCCCCGTGGTGCTGTTCTGCGAACGCAGTCGACGTGGTGTCGGCATAGCCCGCCCGGGTCCAGTCGGACGGTTGCCCCGGCACCCCGGCGATGAGTTCGATGACCGGGAGCTGCGGCTCGGGGTTGTTGAACCAGCTGGGAGGAAGATAGACGTAAGCAGGCCCGGTTTCGAATTTGGACTGTGTCGCCGGAATGGTGACCTGGATGGTCTCGCCGTGGTCGGGCAGCTTGTGGGTGCGCCGGACCTCGCTGCGGATGGCCTGCAACTGGGGAAGGCTGGTGAAGTCGGCCGCGTTCTTGCCGAGCAAGCGGGAGAGGGTCGGGTAGTAGTCGTAGGACTGGTTGACGACGGTGAACGCGGCAATCACACAGAAGACCAGCGCGATGACCGAGAACGTGCGGAGGATCCAGTGGGCCCTGGTCCAGCCGAGGATGATGACCACCACTGAAAACCAGATGAGCCAGGCCCACAGGTAGAAGGTCGTGGGGAATTCGGCCGGCACCAGGTTGAACACGTGGATGGCGACGCCGGTCAGCACGGTCAGGACGAAGCTTACCGGGATGCCCACGGGCAGCTCCCATTTCCACGCACCGTCGTGCCAACCCACGGAGAGGACCACCGATGCGATGGCCACGATGACCACGGTCTCGGGGAACCAGCCGGTGATGAGGTCGATGTCGATAGCGAAAGTCCCCATAGGCCTCTGCCTAAGATAACCAGCACGACAGCGCTGAGCGGGGACTGAGGAACGGGGAAACCCGGGGAAGAGGGCGAGACCGTGGCAGATCCCAGCAGTGGTGGTGAGTCCGACTCGGTGAGGCCCGAAGGCGAATCATCGACGTCGGACGCCCTGATCGCCGAGCGCAGGAAGAAGCGGGACACCCTGGCCGAGGTGGGGATCGACCCCTATCCGGTGAGGTTCGACCGAACGGCGGTGGCCTCCGAGCTGCACCAGCGGTACGACGCCCTCGAACCGGACGCCCGTACCGGGGAGACCGTCCGGATGGCCGGGCGGCTGACCAGCATCCGCGGCCACGGCAAGCTGTCGTTCGCCACCCTCACCGACGTGACCGGTTCGATCCAGCTGCTGATGCAGGTCTCCTCGCTCTCCGACGGGGCCAAGGCGGTGTTGGCCAACGTCGACCTGGGTGACTGGGTCGGCACCGAGGGGGAGGTGGTGACCAGCCGGCGCGGCGAGCTGTCGGTGGATGTCACCGAGCTGCAGCTGCTGTCCAAGTCGCTGCGTCCTCTTCCTGACAAGTGGCACGGGCTCTCCGAGACCGACACCCGCTACCGCCAGCGGGAGATCGACCTCCTGGCCAATGCCGAGAGCCGGAGAGTCTTCGACACCCGGTTCGCGGCCATCGCCGCCCTGCGCCGGCAGCTGCTGTCGGAGCACTTCGTGGAGGTGGACACCCCGATCCTCCAGCCTCAGGCCGGTGGGGCCCTGGCCCGACCGTTCATGACGCACGCCAATGCGCTCGACATCGATCTCAGCCTGCGGATCGCTCCCGAGCTGTATCTGAAGCGCCTGGTGGTCGGGGGCTACGAACGGGTCTTCGAGATCGGGCGGAACTTCCGGAACGAGGGCGTGGACACCCGGCACAGCCCCGAGTTCACTTCCCTCGAGGCCTACCGGGCCTTCGGTGACGTGAACGACGGCATGGACCTGACCGAGCGGCTCATCGTCGGAGCCGCTGAGATGGCGGCCGGCCGGCTCGTTTTCGCCGTCGGCGACCGGTCCATCGACCTCACACCACCGTGGCCTCGCCGCCCACTGCTGGACTGGCTCGAGGAGGTGGTCGGCAGGAGGCTGCACCCCAACGACCCGGTGGACGAGGTGCGGAAGATCTGTGAAGCCCTCGGAGTCGATTTCCTCCCCGAATGGGGATCGGGCAAGTTGATCTTCGAGCTCTACGACACCGTCCTGCTGCCCACCGTGGTCGACCCGGTCTTCGTGTGCGGGTTCCCGGTCGAGGTCTCACCTCTGGCCCGGCGGACCCGGGATGACCCCACGATGGCCGACCGTTTCGAGTTGGCCATCGACGCCAAGGAGTTCGCCAACGGGTACAGCGAGCTCAACATCCCCGAGGAGCAGCAGGACCGGTTCCGGGGTGAGGCCGACGCCGTGGCCCGAGGGGACCTCGAGGCCCATCCCGCCGACCTCGCCTTCCTGCGGGCGCTCGAATACGGGTTGCCGCCCACCTCGGGTATCGGGATCGGTGTCGACCGGTTGGTCATGCTGATCACCGAGGTGGAGGCCATCCGCGACGTGATCCTGTTCCCGATGATGCGGCCGGAGGTCACCAGTTGACCGAGGCGGTGACGACGGACGTGGTCCGGGGCGTCCTCGATCAGGGGGCGACCGAAGGGGAGCTGCCACCGTTCCTCATCGACGAGGAGATCGAGCTCGAACTTCCCCCCGGTTGCCGCACCCTGGTGGTGAGCGACCTACACCTTCCGGCAGTGGCCACGCCGACCTCGACAGCGGTGGCCGACGAGCTGGCCGGCCTGCTGAGGTCCGTCCAGGGTCCGGCCGTGTTCGTCATCGCCGGCGACGGCTTCGAGATGCTGGCCGGGCCCCCCGACGTGGACAAGATCCTCGACGCCCATCCGCAGTTCACCGGGGCGGCCTCCACCTTCGCCGCTCGGGACGACCACCACCTGGTCGTCCTATCGGGCAACCACGATGGGCAGCTGGCCTGGGACGGGCGTTCGATCGCCGTGTTGAGGGAGCGACTGGGCGTGCAGCGGTTCGCCCTCCGGTGCAACCTGGCGGTCAGCACCGACCAAGGTCCCCAGCGGGTGCGGGTGGTCCACGGCAACCAGGCGGATCCCTACAACGCATTCGAAGACCCGTGGTCGCCGGTGGACACGCCGTTCGGCCACCATGTCGTCCGGGACCTGCTCCCCGAGGTCGAGACGCGCCAGACCTCGGGCTCCCTCCTCGAGGGGATCCAGTGGCTCGACGGGGACATCGCCGACTTCGTGGGATCACGCCTCTTCTACCGCAAGATCATCGGGAAGCTGTGGCTCGTCGCCGTCCCGTTCGTGGCCATCCTCCTCCTGCGCCTCCTCACCTTCCTGCCCGGCGTCAACCAGCTCCTCCACCACCACGCGCAGCGATGGCTCCTGGGCTTCGGTCTGCTGGTGGTCTTCATCATCGTGGTGGCCGCCGTGGCCGCCGTGGCCACCCTCCTCCGGGTCAACCGCGCCCTGCGCGAGACGGCCATCAGCGCCCGGTCCGATCCGTCCAGCCACAATGCCCCCCCTCGGGCCGAGGCGGCTCGCCTGGTGTCCCGGGGGTATGCGGGGATGATCTCGGGGCACACCCACGAGCCCGAGCTGTCCGTGGTGGGGAACGGCTTCTACGCCAATACCGGGAGTGGCACCGCCTCGGTGGCGGGTCGACCGTCCCGGCTCCGGCTTCCCCATCCCTTCGTGACGGTGCACCGTTTCTCCTATGTCGAGATGACCGGCGGGACGGTCCTCGGCCTGAAGCTCTGGTTGCGGGAGGTGCCAGTCCGCTCGCCGGTCCTGCTCGAACGGCTGGCCACGGCACCGAGCAAGATCGACATGACGAAGACGACCGTGGTGGGGGCACTGCCCAACGGTCCCACCTGGCCGCTCAACGAATCAGGGCTCCGACGGTGGGTCGTCAGACGGCGGGTGCGCCAGGTGGCTGCTGGCCTCCTCGTGGTGTTCGGCCTACTCAATGTGGTCTTCGCCGCCCTGTGGGGCATCCGGGGCACCCGCCCCGTCGACCACTGGCTGCCCTTCGGTGTACACCCGCTGTCGGTGGTGGAGGCACTGGTCGCCGGGTTGGCCCTGCTCGGACTGGCCCGGGGTGTGCGCAGGGGCATACGTCCGGCCTGGGTGGCCACCATCGTCCTCATGCTGGCCACCACCGCCGATCGACTGATCCAGGGCCGGCCGGCCGAGGGGGCGAGCCTGGCCCTCGTGTTCAGCCTGTGGTTGCTCGTCGAGCATCAGCACTTCCGCGTGAGGCCCTCGGGAGTGAGCCGGCTGTTCGTCTGGACCGCCGCCGCCGGCCTGGTGGTCATCGGAGCCACCGCCGGGGTCGGGAACCTCCTGGGCTACGGACACCGGGCCCGCTTCGACGTGGTGTTCCTGCTCATCGTGGTGGTGGTCCTGGTCCTGCTGCTGCTGGTGGCCATTCCCGGCCGGGAGTCGCGCCGGGTGGGGGCAGCCCGCGAGGAGGCCTTCGAGCGGGCGCGGTCGATCATCGACGCCCACGGGGGCGACACCCTCGACTACTTCGCGCTCCGCGACGACAAGTCGTGGCTCTTCACCGGTGAATCCCTGGTCGCCTACTCGGTCATCAACGGTGTGATGCTCGTATCGCCGGATCCGATCGGGCCGCCTCAGGACCGGGCCGAGGTGTGGTCCGACGTGATGGACATGGCGCAGTCGAACGCGTGGCAACCGACCGTACTGGCTGCATCGCAGTCGTGGCTCGGTGTCTACCGGGCGGCGGGGCTCGTCGACCACTACATCGGTGACGAGGCCATCGTCGACGCCACCCGATTCACCTTGAAGGGAAAGTCGATGAAGTCCCTGCGCGGCGCCTACAACCGGGTGAAGAAGGCCGGATGCCGGGTGGAGTGCTACCAGTCGACGGAAGACATTGCCCCCGAGCTGAAGCTCCAGCTGCTCGAGTTGATGACCGAGACACGCCAGGGTGAAGGGGAGCGCGGGTACTCCATGACCTTGAGCCGCATCTTCGACCCCCGGGACGAGGGGCTCTTGTTGGCGGTGTGCTTCGGTGATGACGATCGGCCGTTGGCGTTCAACCAGTACGTCCCGGCCGCCGAGGTGGACGGCTACTCGCTCGACCTCATGAGGCGGACCAACGATCCCGACGCCCCGAACGGCCTGACGGATTTCGTGATCATCGAGACGCTCCAGTGGATGGCCGAACGAGGGATGCGGGGCCTGGGCCTCAACTTCGCCACCATGCGGGCGGTGGTGGCCGGCGAGGTCGGCACCGGGCCGTGGGCGTCACTGGAGCGGAGCGTGCTGCACCGGTTCAGTGAGACCCTGCAGATCGAGTCCCTGTGGCGCTTCAACCAGAAGTACGAGCCGATGTGGAATCCCCGCTACGTGGTCACCGGCCCCCATCTGCCGCTGGCCCGCAGCGGGCTGGCCATCGCCCGGGCCGAGGCGGTCGCCGAGATCCCTGTCATCGGTGGCCTGCTGAAGACCCACCAGCCGGCGCACTCCGGCGAGGAGCACTAGCGCCGACGCGGCGGGGGCACGGGCCCGGCGCGGGTCGGGCCCCTCCTCGCCGTCGGGTCGTGCCGAGGCGAGGGACCCGTCCGTCCGTGGACGCGACAGTGGCCGGGGGTACGGGAACCCCCGGCCACTGTCGCACTACCGGGTTCGATCAGAACCCGAAGTTGTTGCGGGCCCCGTTGGCGTCGATGAGGGAGTACCCCGGGTTGGTCGGGGAGACGATCATCCCCACCGCCTCGAGCCCGGCGTTCCCTCCCGATCCGTGGAACGAGGCGTCGCCGAAGGTGAAGATCCCACCGTCGGAGGCGACCAGCCAGTAGCCGCGACCGTCGCGGGTGGGGGCCATGCCGTTGATCGGCTGGTTCAACCGGATGTTCCCGGTCGAGCCGTAGAACTGGGCGTCACCGAAGGTGAAGATCCCACCGTCGGAGGCCACCAGCCAGTAGCCGTTGCCCGAAGGCGTGGCCGACATGCCCACGACCGGCTTGTTCAACCGGATGTTCCCGGTCGAGCCGTGGAACTGGGCGTCACCGAAGCTGAAGACCCCACCGTCGGAGGCCACCAGCCAGTAGCCCCTCCCGTCGAGGGTGCTGGTGATGCCGACGATCGGCTGGTTCAACCGGATGTTCCCGGTCGAGCCGTAGAACTGGGCGTCGCCGAAGCTGAACACCCCACCGTCGGTCGCCACCAGCCAGTAGCCCTTCCCGTCCGGCGTGGCCGCGATGCCCACGACCGGCTTGTTGAGAGGCTTGCCGGCCATCGACCCGTAGTTGACCGCCGTGCCGTAGCTGGTGACGGATCCGTTGGACCCGGCCATCCAGTAGCCGAGCCCGTCCGGCGTGGCTGCCAGCCGGTTGCCACCGGCCAGGGTGGTGGTCACCTTGGGATTGACCGTCAGGGTGAAGCCCTGGCTGACCTCGCCGCTGGCGTTGGTCGCCTCCCACGTGAGTTGGGTGACCCCGGCGCTGGTCGGTGTCCCCGACAGGGTGCCGGTCCCGTTGCCGTGGTCGGTGAAGGTGAGCCCACTGGGCAACGTCCCGCTCCAACCGAGCGACGGTGTCGGATACCCCTGGCTTGACACCGTGAAGGAGAAGGGCAGACCCACCGCAGCCCCGGCCGAAGCGGCGCTGGTGATGGCCGGCGGCGCGGTGACCACGATGGAGAGGTCCTGGGTCGTGGTCGACGTCCCGTTGTAGGCGTTGGTGGCCGTCACCACGATGGTGCTGGTGCCCGTGGCCGTCGGGGTCCCCGAGATCAGGGCCTCGGCGTTGGCTCCGGCCGCCGGGGCCGGGGTCGACCAGGTCAACCCGGCCGGCAGAGCGCCGGCCTCGGTGATCGAGGTGACAGCGGGCCCGCCGGTGGCGGTCACCGCGATGGTCCCCGCCTTACCCACCGGGAAGTACTGGGTGGACGGGCTGGTGAACGTGGGTGGCCCCGAGGGGTCCACCGTGATGGTGACCGCCAGGGTGGCCGTCGACCCAGACGAGTTGGTCGCCGAGATGGTGATCGGGTAGGACCCGGTGGCCACCGCCGCCGTGGTGCTGGTGATGGTGGCCGATCCCGTCGCCGGGGACGGCACCGTCCAGGTCAATCCGGTCGGAAGGGCCCCGGTCTCGGTGATGGTGGCCGCCGGGAAGCCCGTGGTGGTCACCGTGTAGGTGCTGGCCGTCCCCGAGTAGAAGGTCGTGGCCGCGGCGCTGGTGATGGTCGGCGCCTGCGAGTTGGTCAGCGTGAAGGCCTGGGTGGTCGTTCCCGCGGTGTTGGTGGCCGTAATGGTGATCGGGTAGCTCCCGCCCGAACCGGCCGCCGGGGTGCCCGAGATGGTGGCCGTCCCGTTGCCGTTGTCGACGAAGGTGATGCCCGACGGCAGCACGCCCGTCTCGGTGAGAGCGGGTGCCGGCTCACCGGTGGTGGTCACCGTGGTGGTGAAGGCCGCGCCCACGATCGAGTTGGCCGTGGCGGCACTCGTGATGATCGGGGCACCGCTCTCGTCGAGGACCAGGCTTCCGCCGGCAGCGACGCTCGTCCAGGTGGAGAGCTCACCGCCGTAGGACTGGCCGTAGGCGACGCCGCCGACGGTTGTGCCCGTCGGGGCGGTCACCGGCACGTTGATCGCACCGGTGCCCGAGTTGGTCACCGTGACGACACCGTTCTGCTCGGTGGCCTTCACCGTTCCCGCTCCGAGAGCGGTGGACCAGTCGGTCTGCTCGGCGAGAGTCGTGCCGATGGCGCCCAGGGTCAGCTGCTCGTAGGGCGTGGCCGAGGTGTAATAGGAGTGATAGTCGGCCAGCAGCGGGTTGAGCACCGAGTAGAGCAGTCCGTCGCCGGTCGTGTCGGCCGTGGCCGGCGGGGTGTAGCCCGCCGGGGGCAGCGCCGTGGTGTACGGAACCGTCCCCATCAGATTGGTCTGGTGGACGTAGGTCGGCTCGGGGTTGTTGGACAGCATGTTCTGCAGCATCCCGGTCACCACTTGGTTGACGACGTCGCTCCAGGTGAACGCCGTGGTCGAGCACGTGGTGGTCGAGGTGGACTTGCACTGGCTGTCCGGCGCATCGGCGTCGTACAGGGTGTTGTACTCGTCCAGCTCCTGGGCCTCGGTCGAGGCGTTGTAGAAGATGTTGATCGGGTGGCGGGGGACGGCCTCGGCGGTGCCGTCCACGAAGGGCACGCCGGCGGCGTAGGTGGCACCGGTGTACGAGGTGTTGGTGCCCCCCGAGATGTCCCCGGTGCCGAAGGTGGCGTCAGCCGGATCGGGGTAGGCCTTGGAGGCGTCGGCCCCCACCGCGGTGATCCCGACCGCCTCGAGGGCGGGGATGAAGTAGGGGTTCTGCTCCCAGGGCGTCTCCTGGGCGTTCTCCACCACCGGAGGGGTCCAGCCGGCCGGCTCGGCCGTGCCTGCGGCACCGTTGTCGGTGTAGGTCAGCTCGAGCTCACCACCGTTCGCCGTGTTGGTGGTAGAGGTCGGATTGCCCGAGCTGTTGTCGGGCAGGGTGGCCGAGGACGGGGTCGAGAGGTTGCCGAGGTAGGACCAGGCACCAACCGTGGTGCCGGTCACCGGGGCGCGGTAGACGAGGTAATTGTCCGCGTGGCAGATGGCCTGCCACACCAGGGACACGGACCCGCCGGCGCCGACGGTGATGGGGTCGGTCACGTACGCCTGTGACTGGTCGACGCTCGGCGAGTCGGCCGAGTTGAACTGGTCGGTGACCGCGTACTCATAGGTGCCGGCACCCAGGGTCCCACCGGTCCCGGCGGTCTCGCTGTCGAGGTCGGGGGGGTCGACCGTGGACGGGGTGCCCGGGGCGAGGTCGGCGAAGCCCGAGTGGTTGCCGGGCACGAACACCTGGGGGTTCTCATACCCGAGGGCGTCAGAGGTGTCGGTCGACTCGGTCAGTCCGAGCCCACCGGTCCCCGGCGTGGCCCCCGGAGCCGCCGCCGCCTCGGACGTGTTCTGGTTCAGCTCCGCCTCGATGTAGTTCTGGGTGGCGCAGCCCACGTCGAGGTAGGGCGTGTCGTAGGTGTGGCTGAGCCATCCGAAGTCGTCGGCGTAGGACTTCCCGGTGGTCGGGTCGGTGGCCTGGAACTCGGCCAGCAGCGGGTCGGCGCCGGCGGTGTCACCGGGCAGGCCCAGCTCGCCCGCCTGGTACTCGTCGGTGCCGCCGTAGTTGAACAGCTGGTCCATGCGGAAGTCGTTGGCCTCGGACCACTGGGCGGCGGTGACCACGTCGGCGGGCTGCATGCGCAGCGAGTCGGCATCGGAGTAGTCGTTGTCGTGGACCGTGGTGCTCCAGGCGTTGTCCGGGGTGAAGGTGTCGTCGATGTCCATCTCGACATAGTTGCGGTCGATCCCGAGGTGGGTGCCAGACGTCACCCAGTTGATGAGCCCCGGGGCGAGCAGGAGCCACTGGAGGTCGGTGGAGCTGTAGTCGAAGTTGAGCGCCAGCTCGGTCACGTTGGCCTGCGGGTCGGTGGCCGGGTGCTGGTAGACACCGGCCAGGACGGCACCGGTGCTGGAGTCGAGCCACGCCGTGAAGGGGGCGCCGGTCTCGGCGGTGGCCGGGTAGCCATTGGTGCCCGTCGAGAAGGGCACGGCTCCGGCCAGACCCGGCAGCCCGGCGAGCCCGGCGGCCGTCAGGGTCCCGTTGGTGCCGTCGAGCACCGCGGCGGTGCTCGAGTCGTTCTCGCCGATCCCGGTGTAGGGAGCGGTGTAGCCGTCGAGCTGCCGCACGCCGTAGGTCGACTCGTAGGAGAACAGCGAGGTGAGCTGGCCCGAGGCGAAGGCCGCGGGTGAGTCGGCGACCACCACCGCGTTGAAGTTCCCGATCGTACCGTCGGTCAGGGCGGGCAATGTGACCGTCTCGGCGCCGTAGGTTCCGGCCGCCGTGGCGAGGGTGTAGCTCACTCCCTCACTGGACAGCGCCGATTGCCATGCCACCGTTGTCGGGTCGGTGGAGCCGCCGCCGATGAGCAGCACGTTGAGACTGAGCTCCGGCGGCGTGGTTGCCGCTTCCGTTGGCTTGACCGCCACGGAGAGCGAAGTGAAGACGACCATGGAGACCAGCACACCGGCCGTCACCACTTTGCTGAGGGATCGACGGAATCGATTCATTGGAATTGCTCTCCCTTGCGCGGCTCCTGCCCAGTGCGCGCCGACGCAATGGGCACAGTAAGCCCAGAGAAAAGTCCTGCCTACCCTGCACTGTCACGAAACCACCCTGCTCTTTTTCGCCCCGGACCTGGCTCCGACCCGGGCATTTGGGCGGTGGAGCGGCGGACCCCGGTACGCGGTTCGTGGATTCGCCCCGGCTCCCACTGCAGAGTGTGGGGACCGTCTCGTGGCCTTGCTCCAAGCCCCGGTGGCGACTCCTGAAGACCGGTTGGGCACACACCGGCGTTTTCCTTCCAGGGTGGGCCGACCCTGTGGTGAGGGTGGTCCGGGCTTCTCGCCAGGGTCGGCGGAATTGTCACTCGGGTGGAGGCGTCGATCGGGACGCACCGACCAGCGGAGGTCAGAGAAAGTCCGGGGTGTTCACATCCGGGTCGGCTCTCTACTCTCGTACTCGACGATGAACTCGAACCGCACCATCTCCTCATCGACAGTGGCGCGCCCCTGTTCGGCCATCCGTGGACCGGCGGCTGGTTGATGGACGTCGCGCTCCTGGCCGAGGGCACCTACCCGTATCACCCCGGGGGCGTGAGCGTCTGGTGTGATCAACTCATCCGCGGGCTCGCGCCGCACCGGTTCACCGTGCATGCCATCACCGCCGGTGACGATCCGGTGCCGACATGGGAGCTCCCGGACAATGTCGACGGTGTGCGGGCGATCGCGGTGTGGGGTCCGACCCACCGGGCCGGACGGCCGGCGCGCAACTCGCCTGAGCTGCAGTCCGCCTTCCTCCGGCTGGTCGCATCGATGGCCCATCCGGACGGGGGGCCAGAGTTCCTCGAAGCACTCCATCAGTTGTTCGAACTCTCGCAACGGATGTCACTGGTCGGAGCCCTGCACACCACCTCTTCATTGAACGTCCTCCTCCGTGCCATGGCAGAGGCCAGTCGGAGCGATCGCTTCTCCACCTCCGAACCGGTCACGGTCTCCGTGCAGGACGCCAGGGTGGCGCTCGACCTGATCGAGCATCAGTTGCGTCCGCTGTTCGTCCCGCCGCCGCGGGCTGACCTCTGCCATGCCACGGCCAACGGGCTCTCGGTGCTGCTCGGGATCGGGGCCCACTGGGCCTACGGCACCCCCCTGATCATCAGCGAGCACGGGATCTACCTGCGTGAGCGATACCTGGCGCTCGGGTCCCACCAGTTCTCCCACCCCGTGAGGGCCATCATGCTGCGCTTCTACAAGCACCTCACGTGGGCCGGCTACCAGATCGCCGGATGCATCGCCCCGGGGAGTGAGTACAACCGCCAGTGGCTCGAGGCGAACGGGGCGAACCCGGAGCGGATCCATCCCGTCTACAACGGTGTCGACGTCGGCAGCTTCATCGCCCCGGCCGTCGAGCCGGAGGTGCCGACCCTGGTTTGGCTGGGTCGGATCGACCCGCTGAAGGACGTGGAGACGCTGATCCGCGCCTTCGCCAACGTGCGGGCGGCGATACCCACCGCCCGGCTGCGGATCTTCGGTGGTGCCTCCGCCGAGAACAGGGACTATCTCGAGCGGTGCATCGCCCTTCGGGACTCTCTCGGTCTGGCCGGATCGGCCGTGTTCGAGGGCCGGGTCGACTCGGTGGTCGAGGCCTATCACGCCGGGCACGTCGTGTTGCTCAGCAGTATCTCTGAGGGATTCCCCTACACCCTCATCGAGGCGATGGCGTCCGGCATGCCCACCGTCGCCACCGATGTGGGAGGGGTGAGGGAGGCCACCGGTGATGCCGGACTGATCGTGCCACCGCGGAACCCCCGTGCCATGGCCGAAGCGTGCCTGCAGCTCCTGTCGAACGCTTCGCTCCGCCGGTCCATCGGGAACGCCGCCCGCAATCGGATCCTGTCGATGTTCACCCTGGAGCAGAGCCTGGCGGTGTTCGCCGACCTCTACCGCGAGGCGACCGGCAAGGTCTCGAGTGCCACCGTCCTGAGGGCGGACCGGGTCGGGGCGCGCCAGAAATACGCGGTGTCGAGATCCCGCCTGGAGCCCGCGCCCAGGAACGCGTTCGACCTCATCCAATGGAGCGCATTGGCGCTCCCGCTCGGGGCGGGGTGAGCATGACGACGCAATCGGAAGCGGTGCGCTCGGATGCTGCGGCCGGGGCCCCCGTGCCGGACGCCGCCGCCGGTCGCATCACCGCGTGGGTGCTGAGGGATCCGCGGCTGGCAGCCCAGTGCGCCTCAGCCGTCGACGCGCTGGAGGTGGCGGCGCGGTTGGAGACCCACGGGGTGAGCAGCCGGGTGGCCATCGACTCGTTCGGGTTCCCCGACGTGTTCAGCGTGGCCGAGGCCGTCTACCGCTCACTGCCCTTCGTCGATCTCGCGGCCCCGGAGCCGACCGCCCCGGCGATGGGTGGGCCGGCAGACCTCCTCCGGGGAGCGCTCTATGCCCTGCCCGCCGTGTTCCTCCCAGTGGTGGTGACCGGGTTCGCGCTGCACCTGAAGTGGTGGGTGCTCCCCGTGGGGCTCACTGTTGCCTGGGCCATGGGGCAGGCAACCGCCACCATCGCCTGGTCGTTGCGGGGCCGGGAGGACGAGCGGAGCGACTCGCTGATCGCATTCGTGTCCATCGTGGCCAGCGCCCTCGTCTGTCTGGTGTGCGCCGTGTCGGCCACGCGGATCGTCGGGGGGAACGAGACCAGCGTCATCCTCGCCGTCGCCGTCGCCGCCTACATCGCGGCCAGCGGCATCCTCGTGTTCCAGCGGGCCGAGTGGATGCTGGCCGCCAGCATGCTGCCGGCTGTGGTCGGGTCGCTTCTCATCCTCGGCGTCCTGCCCGTGGCGATCACCCACCGGGCCGCCGCGTGGTGCGTGGTGGCCACCGCGATCCTGGTGGTGGCCATGGCCAACCGGCACCTGCTGGCGCCCCGTTGGCGTCGACCGGTCCTGGTCCGGGGTGACCATGCCCGGGCCGTCAAGTACTTCGGGTACGGCCTGGGTTGTGGCGTCTTCATCTCGGTGTTCATCGTGTGTGCCGCAGACCTCGACGGCAGCGGTGGCGCGCTCGGTCATCGCCGTCGTCCCCCTCCTGGCGACCCTGGGACTCATGGAGTGGCAACTTCGCTCGTTCCGCTGCCGGGCCACGATGGCCCTGGCGACCAGCCGGGACGTCCGACAGTTCGGTCTCCGGGCCCGGGGGGCGTTCGCCAGGTCGGTCGGCTGCTATGTGGCCGCTCTCGCCCTCTTGTCCGCCGCAGGTGTGGCGGTCGGGGACGCCAGACGGGCCGGTGACGTGCCGATACTGCTTGCCTCGGTGGGAGCTCTCGGTATCGCGTTCTTCCTCGCACTCCTGCTGGCGTCCTCGGGCCGCGTCAACCTGGTGCTCTTGGGTTGGGGTGTCAGCCTCGGCCTGCTCGCCGCGCTGGCGTCCGTCGTGTTCTCCGCCCACCACCGCATCGCCCCGCTGACCGGGCTCACCATGCTGTTGGCGGCGGCCGGGACGGCGATCCTCATGCTTTCCCTGCTGTCGATTCGAGTCCTTGGATCACCTCTGAGCTACTAGCTCCGAGCCGAAGAGAAGGAAAACCCCATGTCCATGACCGTTGCGATCACCGGAGCCGACGGATTCATCGGTTCCCACCTGGCCGAGGCCTTGGCGGGTTCGGGCTACCGCGTCCGGGCCATGGTGCAGTACAACTCGTTCGGATCCTGGGGGTGGATCGAGTCGCTCGACAGCGAGGCGCTCGCTTCGATCGAGGTGGTCCCCGGCGACGTCCGGGACCGTGACTCCGTGCTGTCACTGCTGACCGGTGCCGACATGGTGTGCCACCTTGCCGCGCTGATCGCCATTCCCTACTCGTACCAGGCTCCCTGGTCGTACCTCGAGACGAACGCCGGCGGCACGTTGAACGTGCTGGAGGCCGGACGCAAGCTCGGTACCGAGCGGATCGTCTGCACGTCGACCAGCGAGGTCTACGGGAGCGCCCAGGTCGTACCCATCACCGAGGACCATCCCCTCCAGGCCCAGTCGCCCTACTCCGCGTCAAAGATCGCCGCCGACAAACTGGCCGAGAGCTACCACCTGAGCTTCGGGCTCCCGGTGGTCACGCTCCGGCCGTTCAACACCTACGGCCCCCGCCAGTCGGCCCGGGCCGTGATACCGACGGTGATCTCCCAACTCGCCGCCGGCCGCCGGGCCATCTCCCTCGGCTCGTTGACGCCGACACGCGACTTCAACTTCGTGCTCGACACCGCCCACGCGTTCCGGGCGATGCTCGAGGCCCCGGTCGACGAGGTCGTCGGGAGGACGTTCAACGCCGGGTCCGGCGTGGAGATCTCAGTGGCGGACACCGTCAAGCTCATCGCCGAGCTCATGGGCACCGAGGCGGAGATCGAGGTCGACAAGGCGAGGTTCCGGCCCGAACGATCCGAGGTGACCCGCCTGGTGTCCGACAGTTCGGCCATTCGGCGGGCTGCGTCATGGAAACCCGCCCACACCCTCTCCGAGGGCCTGGCCACAACGATCGAGTGGTTCTCCAATCCCGACAACCTCCGCCGGTACAAGACCGACCAGTACAACGTCTGACCAGATTCCGCAGGACAGGGGCAGAGCAATGACCGATGTCATCGACAGGGAGAGTCCGACGAGCGTGGACACCCGGCACGTGGTGATCCTGGCTGGGGGGAAGGGCGTTCGTCTGCGGCCGTACACCACGGTCATCCCCAAGCCGCTCGTGCCCATCGGTGAGCAGTATTCGATCCTCGAGATCGTCCTCCGCCAGCTGGCCGCCAAGGGGTTCCGTCATGCCACCCTGGCCATCGGCCACCTCGGTCAGCTGATCCGGGCCTATGTCGGGGACGGCTCGCAGTGGGGGATCGAGGTGGACTACGTGCACGAGGAGTCTCCGCTCGGGACCATCGGCCCCGCCCTCATGGTCCTCGACCGCCTGCCGGACCACTTCCTGCTCATGAACGGCGACATCCTCACGGATCTCGACTACGGCCAGCTGATGGACGACCACGTGGCGTCGGGCGCCCCGTTGACGGTGGCCACCTACAACCGTGTCCACCAGGTCGATTTCGGCGTCCTCGAGGTGGTGGACCAGAGGATCATCAACTTCACGGAGAAGCCACCCATGACCTATTCGGTCAGCATGGGGATCTACGGCGTCAGCAAGCGGCACCTCGAGCGCTACACGCCGGGGCTGCCCTACGGATTCGACGAGCTGATGCTCGATCTCATCGAGCGGGGCACGCTGCCCTTCAGCTACAGCTTCGACGGGTTCTGGCTCGACATCGGGCGACCCGACGATTACGACCAGGCCAACCGGGAGTTCGACGTTCTCGGTCCTCGGTTGCTGCCGGGCCAGCGGTGAGCAGGTACCTCCTCCTCGGCGCGAACGGCTTCCTCGGGAGCCAGGTACGTGAAGCCATCGAGCGCTCCGGCGACTCGTCGTTCATGGTCGCCGTAAGCGGCCACCAGCCGCGCCACCCGCTGCGGGCGACGTGCCACTGGCGCCGGATGGACCTAGTGCGGGCTTCGGTACAGGACTTCTCGGCCCTATTCGACTACAGCAAACCCGACGCCATCATCAACTGCGCCGGATCGACGTCGGGCTCCCCGCAGCTGCTCGAGGCCGTCAACACCACCGTCGTCGACAAACTGGTCAAGGCGCTGGCCGCCACCGAACCGATCCCCCTGGTCCACCTGGGTTCCGCCGCTGAGTACGGGTTCCAGCCCGAGGGCATCGCCATCACCGAGACGGCTACCGCCCGACCGGTCGGCGACTACGGGCGGACCAAGCTGGTGGCCACCGAACTGGTGCGGGACATGGTCGATCGCGGTGCCATCCGCGCCACCGTGCTCCGTGTGTTCAACCCGGTGGGGAGGAGGGCCCCGGCCAACTCACTGGCCGGAACCGCGGTCCGTGAGATCCGCCGGGCCCTGGCCACCAACAAGTCGTTCATCACACTCGGCTCGCTCTGCTCGTATCGGGACTTCCTTTCCACGAACGATGTCGTCTCCGCTGCCCTCCGGGCGGCCCACTGTGCCGACACGCCCCCGATCCTGAACGTCGGACGGGGAGTGGCCATGTCGTGTCGGTCGATGGTCGAACTCCTCGCCGCCGCCGCCGGGTTCGACGGTGACGTCTTCGAGACAGAGAGCGGGTCCAGGCGGTCGGCGGCGGTGCCGTGGCAGAAGGCCAGCGTCACCCTGCTCCGGGAGCACCTGCAGTGGGTTCCCACCACCTCGATCTCCGAAGCTATGTCCGACCTCTGGCAGTCAGGGAGCTGAACCATGTGTGGAATCATTGGTGTCACCGGGGTCGACGATGTGGTGGTCACCCTCCTCGAGGGGCTGGGCCGGCTGGAGTACCGCGGCTACGACTCGGCCGGCGTGGTGCTCACGGGTCGGGACGGCCTGTGGAGGTGCCGGGCTGCCGAGGGGACCCACTCCGTCCGTGATCTCCGTGGACTGGCGGAGCACGCCCCGACGGGGTCGGCCACCGGTGTCGGCCACACCCGCTGGGCCACCCACGGGCAGCCGACGACGGGCAACGCCCACCCGCACTTCGATTGCACCGGCCGGTTGGCCCTCGTGCACAACGGCATCATCGAGAACTATGTGGAGCTGGCCGACCGGTTGCTGGCTGCCGGGCACGTCCTCGAATCGCAGACCGATTCGGAGGTCCTCTGCCACCTGGTGGAATCCGAGATGGGCGACGGCGTGTGCCTGGCGGAAGGGGTTCGTCGGGCTTTGCGCCAGGTCCGCGGCTCCTACGCCGTGGCTGCAGTCCATGCGGACGAGACCGATCTGGTGGTCGCGGCACGGCGGATCTCGCCCCTGATTGTCGGCATCGGTGACGACGCGGTCGTTCCTGGCTTCGGACATCCCGGCCTTGCTCGGCTCCACCCGGCGCCTGTTCGCCATCGAGGACGATCAGCTCGTGGAGCTCCGACCCGGGACGATGCGGGTGACGGCTCTCGACGGCACCCCGGTCGAGGCGACCGCGCTCACCATCGACTGGGACGTCGCCGCTTCCCAGCAGGGCGGATTCGACGACTTCATGACCAAGGAGATCCATGAGCAGCCGAAGGCGGTGGCCGACACGTTGCTCGGCCGGTGCCGGCAGGACGGGGCACTGGTCCTCGACGAGGCGTCCGGTCTGGGTGCCGATGAGCTCGCTGCCGTCGAGCGCGTGTGCATCGTCGCCTGCGGAAGCAGCTATCACGCAGCGCTGGTGGGCAAGTTCGCCATCGAGAAATGGGCGCGACTGCCCACCCAGGTCGACATCGCTAGCGAGTTCCGCTACCGAGATCCCGTCCTCGACCACGGGACACTGACCATCGGGGTGAGCCAGTCCGGCGAGACGGTGGACACCCTGCAGGGTCTCCGTCAGGCCCGTTCCCTCGGGTCGAAGGTGCTGGTCGTCTCCAATGTGGTGGATTCGTCGATGGCCCGTGAGGCCGACGGCGTCCTCTACACCAGGGCCGGCCCGGAGATCGGCGTGGCGGCCACCAAGACCTATCTCACTCAGATCGTGGCCCTCGAGCTGCTGGCCCTGGTACTGGCCCAGGCCCGGGGGACCCTTTCTCCGGCCGGCGTTGCCGTCCTCATGGACCAGATGCTCGGACTGCCCGGTCTGCTCGACTCGGCACTGGAGCGGACCAAGGACGTGGCTGCGGTGGCCGAGGAGCTGTCCGACGCCCGGGACTTCTTCTTCCTCGGGCGCCACGTCGGCCATCCGGTGGCCATGGAGGGGGCACTGAAGTTGAAGGAGATCTCGTATCTCCGGGCCGAGGGGTATCCGGGCGGTGAGCTGAAGCACGGGCCCATCGCGCTCATCGAGCCGGGCACGGTGGTGGTGGGCGTGGCCACCCGCAACGTCCTGTGGGAGAAGATGTGCTCGAACATCCAGGAGGTGAAGAGTCGCGGGGCGACCATCGTCCTGGTTGGGAACGATGACGATGAGCAGACCGCACAGCTGGCCGACCACATGCTATGGGTGCCCCGCACCGAGCCGATGCTGTCGCCGGTGGTCGACGCCATCCCCCTGCAGTTCCTCGCCTACTGGCTGGCCAGGGCCCACGGTCACGACGTGGACCGACCCCGCAACCTGGCCAAGACGGTGACCGTGGAGTGAGCCATGACGGTGTGGCCGCGGGGTGAGAGGCTGGTCCGGACCACCGGTCACTCTGCTTGGTGTCGGAAGTGCCGGAGGGGCACGGGGGTTCGATCGAAACGATGCGAGGACGACGGATGGAACTTCGAGGATGGCGGTGGCGGGGCTGGGTCCACGGTCTCGATCCCGTGGCGTCGACTGATCCCTCGCGCCGCTGTTGATGCCCGGCCGGGTGGGCCGCGTCGCGGTCTTGGTCGTGGTGCTGGCCGTAGTGTGCATCGTGGTCATCCAGGTGCTGCCGTCGGGATCGACCGCCTCCCGACGCTCGAACGACGAAGGGGATTCCGGCCTCGTGCAGCGACTCGCGGTACCCGCTTACATCGACCCGGCGAGCGATCCCGGGGCGTGGGTCCAGCTGTCCGGCTCGCATGCGGTGGGGCTCGTCGTCGCCAACGTGAGCAACGGACCCGGAACGCAGGCCGTGCCGGCATGGTCCACGGCCATCCACCGGGCCCACCTGGCGGGCACCACGGTGCTGGGCTATGTCGACACCGGTTACCTCGGACGTCCGAACGGGGACCGGTCGGCTGGGCTGGTCACCAGATCCGGTTCGACCGGCTTCACCGCGTGGATCAGACAGATCGAGGGCGACATCGAGGCGTGGTACGAGTTCTACGGGTCCGACATCGGTGGGATCTTCATGGACCAGACCCCCAGCGAGTGCGGGCCCACCGCGTCCTCGACGCTGTACGCCGAACAGTACCGGGCCCTGACCGCCTTCGTCAGGGAGTTGCGGCCCGGCGCCGTGACCGCGCTCAATCCCGGGACAGCGGTCGGGCAGTGCTTCGAGGACTCCGCAGACGTGCTGGTGACGTTTGAGGGCACCTACGGGGAGTACACCGACACCGGTGGCTCGCCCAACGAGGCCTATCGGCCTCTGGACTGGACGGCGGGAGGGCCCGGAAAGACATGGCACATCATCTACGGCGCGGGCACCGTGGCGGAGATGCGGCACGCGTTGGCATTGAGCAGGGTCAGGGGTGCAGGCTACGTCTTCGTGACCGACGCCGGGCCGCCTGACCCCTTCGACCAGCTTCCCCCCCCGCCTACTGGTCGGCCGAGGAGAGTGCGGGCGCGGGAACCGCCTCGCTCAATCCGGCCACCTGACCGGTCCGTCCGCCCCCGTCAGAGCGCCGAGGCGTCGAGCAGCTCCCCGCCGTCCCGGTCGTCGTCACCGAGGGCGAGGGCCAGGTTGCGGCGTGAGTCGACACCCAGCTTCCGGTAGGCCTTGGCCAGGTGCCCCTCGACGGTCTTGACCGTGACATAGAGGTCGGCGGCGATCCCCTGGTTTGTCAGGCCGGTCGCCGCCAGGCGGGCCACGCGGCGCTCGGCCGGCGTGAGCGAGTCCGGCCCGATCGATCCGAGCCTCCTCGGCCGGGCGCCGGCGGCGCGGAGCTGGATGCCCGCCGCCTCCACCAGTTGATGAGCCCCACACAGTGATGCGAGGTTGGCCCCGCGCCGCAGGACGCCACGAGCCTCCTCTTTCTTCTTGCGCTCGACCAGCACCATGCCGAGCTCGACGAGCGCGTAGGCCGATTCGAGGCGAGCCGGCGATGGCTCCAACAGGTCGACCGCCTCGGTGAGCAACGCGGTCCGCTCCTCCAGGTCGGGCGTGGCCGCCGCTGACGCCCGCAGGGCGATGCCGAGAGAGCGGGTGGCCCCGAATGCCCGGGCCAGCTTGAGATGTTCGTCAGCCAGTCGCCCGGCTTCCGTCCACTCGCCCAGCGTCGACAGCACCATCGTCGCGTCGGCCCGCCACGAGTTGAGCGCCGGATTCACCAGACCGGCGCGCTGGGCGTCGCTCCCCGCCCCCATGAACTGTTCGAGACCCTCGCGGAGGAGGCCCCGCGCAACCAGCAGGCGGCCGCGCTCGACGCGGACGGTGGCTTCGAAGTTCGGCGACCCGTCCTGTTCGACCCGGAGGCGTTCCAGGATCCGCTCGGCCTCGTCGGTCCTTCCCTGGCGAAGCAGCGCGTCGGCGAGCCCGAGTGTCGGGCGGCTCTGTGCGCCACCCCCGAGCTGGATGCCGAGTCGCCTCCCGCGACGGTAGACTTCCTCCGCCGCGGTCAGCGACCCCTGCCATAGGAGTGAGGTCGCTGACAGGAGCGAAGCGCGCTGCTCGAAGGCGGTGAGCCCACGATCACGGGCATGACGAAGAGGAGAGGCGAGAAGTTCGTCGACCACCGTGAACCGATCGGTGCACAGCAGGCCGAAGAAGGTCATCGACTGGATCTCCACGACGACCGGGTCGGAGCTGAACAGCTGCTCGGCGTCGACCGCCTGCTCGAGTACCACGGCCAGCTCGTCGGCCGTGACCGACGCGCCACCGGCGGCCTCGTGGAGGCTGATGAAGTTCCGGGCCAGGCGGACGATGGCCGAGTCGGAATCACGCGCCGCGCCGGGCGCGGCAACCAACGCCGTCAGCCCCGACAGGTTCTGGCTCCGCTCCGCCGGCCGTCCCGACCTCATGGCCAGCGTCAGCTCGAACTCGACGCGGAGATCGTGGTCGACGCCTTCGAGCCGGTCGCCGAGCCCTTGGACGGCCCGCACCGTCTCCTCCCGCAGGGAAGGTGCCTGGGACAGGTTCCGGAGCAGTCCCACGGCGAGCTCGATGACCTCGGTGTCCTCGGTGCCACCGAGCTCGAGGGCCCGGCGGAAGTGGGGGAGTGCCGTGGATTGGCTGCTGGCCAGTTCCGCCGAGGCGAGATCGAGATAGAGACCACCCCCGCGGGAAGCCGGTGGTGACTCCACCAGGGCGCGGTTGAGGCAACGGAGCGCCAGGGCGAGGTCACCGGCTTCCCGTGCCACACGGCCCATCCGATGGAGCCGTTCGGCGGTCTGGGCGTCACCGACGGGCTCGGTGGCCAACAGGTGCTCGGCGACCGTCGCGTCGGCATCTCCCTGCTCACTGAGCAGTTCCGCGGCACGGGCGTGGAGGTGTGAGCGCCGGGCCGTCGGGATGTCCCGGTAGATGGCCCATCGGATCAGCGGTGAACTGAACGCAAAGGGCCGGCCCGGTCGGAAGAGCTCCATGTGGGCCGCAGCATCGGCGGCCCGTTCCGCGGCCAGCGGATCGATCTTCGCCAGGGTACGGGCAACCGTCGGATCCGCGCCGTCGCCGAGGATGGCACAGGCCTGCAGGAGATCGGAGGCGGCCACCGGAAGTTGAGCCAACCGGGCCAGGACGAACTGGGTGATCTTCGGTGCCGGTACGCGCTCGACGAGTCCGGCCATGTCGGCCACGGGGCGGACGTCGTGGCGCGTCAGACACGGGAGCAGTGTCTTGACGAACAAGGGCATGCCGAGCGTCGCCTTCACGCACGCCGTCACAAAAGCCGGGTCCGGCTCCTGACCGAAGAAACCCGAGAGCATGAGAGCCACACTGTCGTACTGCAGCGGCTCGAGGATGAACTGGCGCGTCTCCGGGTCGGTGAGCAACCCGTCGACCGGCCGCACTCCCTCGCCCGGATGGAGAGGTCGGGCACTGACCAGGAGCCAGACCTGCTGGTTCTCCAGGCGACGCACCATGTACCGGAGGGTGGCCAGGGTCTCGCGGTCGGCCAGGTCGGCGTCGTCCACCGCCAGCAGGACCGGTGCGGTGGCCCGGAGGGAGAGGACCAGGGTATGGAATAGATGGCTGACTTCCGCCGGGTCATGGCGGTCGGTCTCCGATGAAGCCAAGCGCTCCCAGAGAGAGTTCGCCTGACGGGATGCCGCTTGGTTCTCGCCGGCGGACGCCACGGCGGATTCGACCAGTTTGCCGAGGACCGAGAAGGGAATCTGCTTCTCGACGTCGCCCCCTCTGGCCCGGAGGACGACGCACTCGGCATTGCCGGCCACCTCGCAGGCGGCATTGACCAATGCGGTTCTCCCCGACCCCCACGGTCCCTCGATGGCGATGCACCGGCTGGGAACCTGCAGGGTCCTGGTGAAGATGGCCTCGAACTCGCGGAGCAGAGGCTCGCGCTCGAGCAACCGGGGACCCGACTCACTAGTCGAACGACGATCGGTTGCCGGGGTGGTCAGGTCAGAGATGGCCACGATCGCCCCCTGCCGTCCGATGCAGCCGCACACAGCCCAACGCCAATCAGTCGACCCAGAGAACGGACCGGCGCGTGCCTCGATGGCCCACACCCCTTCGGCCCGTTCGTCGACCCGCGACCCCCACCGTCGATGACGGTCCCCGCCCTGATCGTCGCTGTTGCGTATTGCATTGGAAGCAGCCCTGCCCGCTGGATCGTTTGCTTTTTCGATTGTTCGAAAACCGGGCACGAGATGCCCAAGTGGAATTGTAGGGCATGGCCTATGACCGGCGCAATTGGCCCGATATCACGCCATGGGTCGCCGAACTCGGGATCCGACGACCGACCCTCATACCGCTCCGACAACTGACCCTCGATACCAATCAGGACTACCAGTGCATGCCCTGAGCTGGTTGTCGACGATGCCTCGCGACATCGTCGCTTATGTCGCGCGAGATCACAAAGCGGAGGGAGTGGGATTCGAACCCACGGTGCCTTGCGACACAACGGTTTTCGAGACCGTCCGATTCGTCCGCTCTCGCATCCCTCCTGAACTGGGACTCTGCAGTTCCAGCACTGCAGTTCCAGCACTGCGCCGAACCGGCCGGCGTCGTGACCTCATCACCGCAACGCCGTGGTGGTGGGCCGAGAGGGCGGGGCCAGATCGGTAAGGCCCGTGAGCATAGTCGCGACCCAACCGATCGAAGGTGTGCGAGGAGCACGCCGGGGTTTATCGGGCCGCGCGCCTTGCCTTCGGCCGCGGGCGGGCCAGCACGTCCAGGACCTCACCGATGGCCTGATCCCGGTCGGTGGCCTCGGGGAGCGGAAGGTGGTGCTGCAGCTGGTAGCGGTTGCGCCGGCCCACCCGCTCCTTCACGAGGTAGCCGCCCTCGACCAAGTCGTTGACGACGGCGTAGGCACTGCGTTCGGTGATGCCGAGCTGGGCGGCGATCTCGCGTAGGCGGATCGCCGGATCGTGGGCGATACACAGCAGCGCGCGACCGTGTGTGCTGAGAAACGTCCACCTGGCCATGGAGGGAAAGATAACAGAAAATACAAGAAATAAGTTGCTGGAAACAATCTACGCAAGTATTCTGGTGATGCAGCCCGGACGTCCGTCGCCGACGGTTATCTATTTCGGGTGTGCACGAAGGGGGCCGCCATGCGGTCGAACCGGTTCACCTTGCTCCAAGTTCTCTCGCGCCCTGATCGTCGGAGGGGGGAGCTGCACCCCGCTCGCTCGCGTGGCTCTGGGCCCGGCCGGAGAGCTGCGCTGTCGGTGGCCGGTGGCCTGGCATGCTCGCTCGTGTTGCTCAGCACGGCCTTCGCCGTTCCGGCGTCGGCCGCGCAGAAGGTGCAGCTGGGGACAGTGACACCGTTCGCCGTACTGGGCGCCAGCGCGGTCACCGACATCCCAACTTCGGCCATCACCGGTGACGTCGGCCTGACCGCGAACGCAGGGACCGGCTATACCGGGCTGACCAAGGCGGAGGTCACGGGGACGATCTATGCCACCAACGCCACCGGCCCGGCCGGCGACGTGGACGACCCCGCACTCCTGACCCAGGCGTCCAGCGACCTGACCACCGCATACAACGCGGCGGCAGGCCAGACCCCGGTCACCACCTTCACCACCGGTGACAACCAGCTCGGTGGTCAGACCCTCACCGCCGGTGTCTATGCCTTCGGCGGTGCGAGCACGGCCAATCTCGTCGGGGGGAGCCCCCTGGTCCTGAACGGTGGGGGTGACCCCGACGCCGTGTTCGTCTTCCAGGCCTCGTCCACCCTCGTCACGGGCACCAGCAGCGTGGTGGAACTCGAGAACGGTGCGCAGGCCTGCAACGTGTTCTGGGATGTCGGCAGCTCGGCCACCCTGGGCTCGTCCAGCACCTTCGTCGGGACCGTGATGGCTGTGACCTCGGCCTCCCTGGGCTCCACCGCCACGGTGGAGGGCCGGATCCTGGCCGAGACCGGGGCAGTCACGCTCGATGCCGACACCATCACCGCCCCCTCGGGCTGCACCGTCGCCGCCTCGACGTCGCCCACCACCACTGCCGTGGTGGCCACGGCGGCGACCACCGGCACCGGCTCGTCGACTGGTGCGACCGGCTCGGCCAGCGGCAACGGCGCTGCGGCGGCGACAGGCAGCTCCGCGGGCGGGACCTCGGGCTCGACGGCGTCCACCACGAGCGGGGTCGTCCCGGTCGGCTTTCCCCACACTGGTCTCGGTGGAGCGGCCCACGCACGGTATGACGACGTGATCGCACTCGGGGTGGCGGCACTCGTGGGTTCGGCGGGCGCCTTCGGCCTCGCCTACCGCAGACGGCGCCCCCTGCAGCGCGGCGTCGGAACCAGCGGGTAGCCATGAGATGGAGCGCCGGTCTGCGAGCCCGTGGCCCGGCGGGGAGATGGTGGGTGGCAGGAGCCACCTTGTGTCTCGTGGGGGTCGGACTGCTGGCGATCGGCGTCCGAGGCGGCAACCACGTCCTGGGACCCCCGGCACCGTCGCCGGCCGCGATGCGGGCCGCACGGTCGGTACCTCGGACGCCGTCGACGCCGGTCCCCTTGTCGGCAGTCCGCTCGGTGCCCACCACCTTGCGGATCCCGGCGATCGGACTTTCGGTACCGCTCTCCTCACTCGGCCTCGATGCCGACGGTTCGGTCCAGGTGCCGACCACGATCCTGGAGCCGGGTTGGTTCCGCCTCGGCCCCACACCCGGACAGCTGGGCTCGGCCGTCATCCTGGGTCACGTCGACAACTACACGGGTCCGGGTGTCTTCTTCGGGTTGAGGACTCTGGCCCCCGGTGACCAGGTCGATGTGGGCCTGGCCGACGGAGTGACCGCCCAGTTCGCGGTCAACGCGGTCACCCAGTACCTCAAAGGGCAGTTCCCCGCCCAGCGCGTCTACTCGTCCCACGGTTCGAGCGCCCTGCAACTGGTGACGTGCGGTGGGGTGTTCGACCACCAGACGGGGAGCTACCTCTCGAACGTCGTCGTCTACACCTCGCTGGTGGCCGTCGTCCCCGCCGCGCCGACGCCGGCGGCCTCGGCTCCGGGCCCGTGACCGCACCGACCGCGAACGTCGCACCGGTCCGGTGCCAGTGTGCGTCGCCTTCTGCCCCCGGTAGCTGGTGTTAAGAGGTTCGGCGGCTCTCGAAGAACCGCCTCAGCTGCTCGGACGCCTCGGGGGCCCGGACGCCGGGCGTGACCGCGAGCTCGTGGTTCAGCCGAGGATCCGAACATAGGTTGTAGAGGGAGCCGCACGCTCCTGCCTTGGGGTCCGTCGCCCCGAAGACGAGTCGGTCCACCCGGGCGGCGACCAGACCACCGGCGCACATCGGGCACGGCTCCAGGGTGACGACGAGCGTCACATCGTCGAGTCGCCAGGTTCCGAGGGCGACGGCCGTATCGGCCAGCGCCAGCAGCTCGGCGTGAGCGGTCGGGTCCTGCCTCTTTTCCCGCTCGTTGTGGCGCGAGGCGATCATCTGCCCCCGATGCAACACGACGGCCCCGACCGGGACGTCGTCGTGCCCGATGGCCCGCTCGGCCTCGGCCAGTGCCAGGGCCATGGCCTCGTCGTCGTCCACGTCGCTCCCTCCCACACCGGACCGGGCCCTGGTATCCGCCCGATCGGGACGGATACGTGTGCTCATCCACCGGATGCTAACCATCAGGTGCCGGCCGGGATCCGGGCCCGCGAGTCCCGACAGGGCCGGTGGCGGAGGCGGTGGGATTTGAACCCACGGTGAGTTTCCCCACACACGATTTCCAATCGTGCCGATTCGGCCGCTCTCGCACGCCTCCGGATGCCGCGCCCCGGCTCTCCCGGGGTCGACAGCCCGGACAGGCTACTCCGGGTCCCCCGACCCGCCCGACGCCGGGCCGGGGCCGCTATGTGGCCACCGGAGTAGGATTGCCCCGGTCCCGACGTTCCGTGCGACGGCTGGGTCCTGCGCAACGTTCTCCTGTGAATCGAGTCAGGGTCGGAAGGCAGCAGCTCTCAGCAGGTCAGACCGTGTGCCGCAGTCAACCTGGCCGTCGCACCGAACGTCGGGGCCCGCTCTGTTCCCCGTCCCCGACGACCGCGGAGA
The DNA here is from genome assembly GCA_963725395.1 of uncultured Acidimicrobiales bacterium. Lineage (GTDB taxonomy): Bacteria > Actinomycetota > Acidimicrobiia > Acidimicrobiales > RAAP-2 > Bog-756. Next base: position 229,387 of record CAVRYH010000013.1, read on the forward strand.
TACGGACCTCCGGAGAGCCCCACCCTGGCTACCGATAGGCTCCCGTGGCGTGGCCGACACACCAGACGACACCCCATACCAGTCGCTCTACCGCCGCTTCCGGCCGGCCACCTTCGGTGAGGTTCGGGGCCAGGACCACGTGGTGCTGGCCCTCAGGAACGCGGTGCGGGATGGACGGGTGGCCCACGCGTACCTGTTCAGCGGGCCGCGGGGCACCGGCAAGACGTCGACGGCACGCATCCTGGCCAAGGCGCTCAACTGCACCGATCTCCGGGACGGCGAGCCCTGCGGTGTCTGTGCCTCGTGCATCGAGATCACCAAGGGGACGTCGCTCGATGTCCACGAGCTCGATGCCGCGTCCAACAACGGGGTGGAGGCCATGCGGGACCTGGTGTCGCGGGCGGCACTCGGGACACCAGGACGTCAGAAGGTCTACATCGTCGACGAGGTCCACATGCTGTCGGCGGCGGCGTCGAATGCACTGCTCAAGACCCTGGAGGAGCCGCCGGCCCACGTCGTGTTCGTGCTGGCCACGACCGACCCCCAAAAGGTGCTCCCCACCATCCGCAGCCGCACCCAGCACTTCGAGTTCCGGCTGCTCGGCCCCGAGGTCCTCGGCGCCCTGCTGGACCAGGTCAGGACGGACGCCCACCTCGAGGTCCCCGACGAGGCGCTCGAGCTGGCCGTCCGTCGGGGACGCGGGTCGGCCCGTGACGCCCTCTCCGTGCTCGACCAGGTGGTGGCGTCGGATCTGGTCGAGGACGACCTCCCCGAGCTCGACGAGGTGGTCGAGGCACTGGCCGACCACGATGTGAACCGGGCCCTGGTGGCCGTGGCCAGCCTGATCTCGGCGGGCTTCAGCCCCCAGCAGCTGAGTGGGGACCTGGTCGATCACCTGCGCCAGGGATTCCTCGCCCTCGTCTCCCCCGAGCTGGTGGCGGTATCCGGGTCCGAGCACCAGGCGGTGGTCGAGCAGGCCGATCGGGTGGGGCTGGCCACGCTGGTCAGGGCCATGGAGGTGCTTGGCCAGGCGCAGGTGACGATGCGCGACGCCCCAGACCCGCGGGTCAATCTCGAGGTGGCGCTGGTCCGCCTGGCCCATCCCGAGGCCGACGACTCCCCCCAGGCGCTGCTGGCCCGGATCGAGCGGCTCGAGGCTGCCGTCCGTGACGGGGGAGCGCACGATGAGGCCGGAGCGCGTCGTGCCGGCGGAGTCGATCGCCCACCGGTGCCCTCGCCGGCCGGAGCCGCCCCCCCGTCGCCCCCATCCCCGTCCCCGGTCGAGCACGGAGTGCCGGTCGGGGCGGGTGCGCCGACCGCCGGGACCGTTCAAGGGCGCAGGACGGTCGGAGCGGTGCGCCGCCAGGGGGCACCCTCGGATGGGCCCGCACCGGCCGAACCCTCCCCACCACCGACCGCCGCCGTCCCCACCCCGGGACGGGAGGCCCCGATCGGGTCGGCACCCGGGCCGTTCCCCTCGCGGGACGAGCTGGTGCAGGCCTGGGGGGATCACATCATCGGCCGCCTGAGACCGAAGGCCAAGGCTCTCTTCCAGGCCGGACGCTTCGTCGGGGTGGAGGGGGACCGGGCCGTCTTCGGCCTGCCCAACGAGATCCACCGCACCCGCTGTATGGAGGTCCAGGCCGAGATCGAGGCGGCCCTCTCGGGGCACTTCGGCCGTCCCGTGGGCCTCGAGCTCGTCGTCGACGCCGGTGCCGTGGCCGCGGCCGGGGAGGGAGACCGGTCGGTGCCGGACCCCGGTCCGGGGGGTTCGGGGGCACCGCCGAGCGACGGGTCGCCGGTCGTCCGGGACCGGGTGCCATCCACCGGGCCCGGTGGTCGGGCCACCCGACGGCCCGCCCAACCGGTCGGCGTTGCTGATGACGGGGTCGACGAGGCCGAGGACCTGTCGGCGTTCGACGAAGCCGAGCTGGGCGAGGTCGCCGACATCGACAACTCGGCCGAGGCCCGGGTGCTCCAGGCCTTCCCGGGCGCAGAGGAGATCGGGTAGATGGCGATCTTCTCGGGGCCGTTGCAGACGCTGATCGACGAGCTCGGCCGCCTCCCCGGCGTCGGCCCCAAGTCCGCCCAGCGGATCACGTTCCACCTCTTGAAGGTGGCCCCGGAGGATGCGCTCCGTCTCGCCGAGGCCATCATCGCCGTGAAGGAGCGCATCACCTTGTGCACCCTTTGCTTCAATGTCGCCGAGGGCGGACTCTGTGCCATCTGCCTGGACGACCGGCGTGACGCCACGTCGGTCTGCGTGGTCGAGGATCCCCGCGACATCGTCTCGGTCGAGAAGACCGGCGAGTTCTCGGGCCGGTACCACGTGCTGCAGGGAGCCCTCAACCCGATCGAGGGCATCGGACCCGAGCAGTTACGTGTGCGTGAGCTGCTGGAGCGAGTGGACCGAGAAGGGATCACCGAGGTCATCTTGTGCACCAACCCGAACCTCGAGGGCGAGGCGACCGCCATGTACCTGGCCCGCTTGCTGAAGCCCATGGGCCTCACCGTCACCCGGATCGCCAGCGGCCTACCGGTGGGAGGCGACCTCGAGTACGCCGACGAACTCACCCTCGGCCGGGCCCTCGAGGGCCGGCGCGAGGTGGATGCCTGAGCACCGCGCCGACGGGCCGCGGAGCTGAGCCCCCACCCCCGTGGGGCACGATGAGGGGATGGAGTCATTGAATCGTCCCCCCGTCCGGCACCTGTGGCTGCTGCGCCACGGGAAGGCGGCGTCGGACGCCCCCTGGGGGGGCAGCGATCGCGACCGGCCGCTCACCGGCCGCGGGCGGAGGGACGCCACCGCCCTGGGCCGGCGGCTGGCCGGCGGCGTTCCCGTCCCCGGGCTGGCGGGAGTCCCCCTGCCGCAGCTCGTCATCTCCTCGGCGGCGGTCCGCACGCGTCAGACCGCCGGTCTCGTGGTGGAGGCGATGGGCGGCCACGTCCCCCTCGACTCCTTCGACGCCCTCTACGGAGCGGACACGGCTGTGGTACTCCGCTATGTCCGTGAGGTCGACGAGGAGGTCGGAAGCATGATGGTGGTCGGCCACAACCCGACCATCTCCCTACTGGCCTGGGAGCTCCTCGCCGACGACGATGACGACCGGACGCCGAGTGACCGCTCCGTCCTCGAGGCCCACGGGTTTCCCACCTGCGCGCTGGCCGTCCTGGCCCTCCGCGTCCCGTCGTGGGAGGACGCGGCGGACGGATGCGCGACGCTAAAGGGTCTGTTCAAGCCCCCCTACTGAGGCACCGCCCGGTCCGAGGATCAGAGCGTGCGGAGGATGGCGGCGTCTCCCTGTCCGCCGCCACCGCACAGGCTCACCGCCGCGGTCCCGCCACCCCGACGCCTCAGCTCGAGGAGGGAGGTCAGGGCCAGACGGGTGCCCGACATGCCGACCGGGTGGCCGAGGGCGATGGCGCCACCGTTGACGTTGAGGACCTCGTCGCTGATGCCGAGGTCGGCGGCCGACGCGCAACCGACGGCGGCGAAGGCCTCGTTGATCTCGAAGAGGTCGATGTCCTTCACGGTGAGCCCCGCCTTGTCCAGGGCCACGGAGGTGGCGTGGGACGGCTGGTGGAGCAGCGACGGGTCCGGCCCGGCCACCTGGCCGTAGCTGACCAACTCACCGATCGGGGACAGCCCGAGCTCGTCGGCCTTGGCCTTGGACATGACGATCACGGCGGCGGCCCCGTCGGAGATCTGGGAGGCGTTGCCCGCGGTGATGGTGCCGCTCTTGTCGAACGCCGGTCGCAGCTTGCCCAGCGACTCGGCCGTCGTCTCGGGGCGCACCCCTTCGTCGGTGTCCACCACCAGTGGGTCCCCCTTGCGCTGGGGAACGCTCACCGCCACGATCTCCTCGGCGAACTTGCCGTCCTTGATGGCCGCGGCCGCCCGCTCGTGGGACAGTGCGGCGAGCGCGTCCTGACGCTCGCGCGACACCCCGTCGGCTCCGTTGTAACGCTCTGTGGCCAGCCCCATCGCGCAGTCGTCGAAGGCGCAGAACAAACCGTCGTACATCATCGAGTCGACCACGGTCGCGTCCCCGAGGCGGTAGCCGGCGCGGGCGCCCGGTAGGAGGTAGGGCGCCTGGGTCATCGACTCCATCCCACCGGCCACGACGATCTCGGCCTCGCCGGCATTGATCATGAGGTCGGCCAGGTAGATGGCGTTGAGCCCGGACAGGCAGACCTTGTTGACCGTGGTGGCGGGAACGCTCATGGGGATCCCGGCCTTGGCGGCCGCCTGGCGGGCGGTGATCTGGCCGGCCCCCGCCTGGATCACCTGCCCCATGAAGGTGTAGTCGACCTGCTCGGGGGTCACACCGGCCCGGTCCAGGGCCCCGGCGATGGCGAAACCGCCCAGTTCGGTGGCGGCGAAGCCCCCCAGCGCCCCCGCCAGCTTGCCGATCGGGGTACGGGCGCCTGCGACGATGACGGTTCCGGGCATGATGGACCTCCGAGGCCTGGTGGCCTGATCAGGCGGCGATCCCCCCATGGGGCCGCCACGACGACCCCGCCATGATACGGCCTCCCCCCGGGGGGGACCACCCGACCCGTGGCGGTGACCGAAGGTCGGACCGGGTTACCCAGAATCGGGATCCGGCCGCCGGGCTATCCTCGCATGCCATGCAGGACATCCTCTCCGCCATCCAAGCAGGTGCCCCGGGCGACGAACTCGGCGCCATCCCTCTGCCTGAGTCCTACAGGGCTTCGTTCGTGCTCCGCAACGAGTCGGGCATGTTCGAGGGTCTGGAGACCGAGGACAAGGACCCGAGGAAGTCCCTCCACGTGGGCGAGGTGGCCGTCCCCGAGCTGGCCCCCGATGAGGCCTACATCGCCGTGATGGCCAGTGCCATCAACTTCAACACGGTGTGGACCTCGATCTTCGAGCCCCTGCCCACGTTCGGGTTCCTCGACCGGCTGGGCAAGGAGTCCACATGGGGGAAGCGCCACGCGCTCGACTACCACGTGGTCGGATCGGACGCCGCCGGCGTGGTGCTCCGGACCGGTTCGGCGGTGCGCAACTGGAGACCGGGCGACCGGGTCACCGTCCACTGCAACTACGTGGACGACCAGAGCCCCAGTGCCCACGACGACTCGATGTTGGCCGACAACCAGCGCATCTGGGGTTTCGAGACCAACTTCGGTGGCCTCGCCGACCTCGCCGTGGTCAAGGCCAACCAGCTGATGCCCAAGCCGAAGCACCTCACCTGGGAGGAGGCGGCAGCCAACGCGCTGTGCAACTCCACCTCCTACCGCATGCTGGTGTCGAAGAACGGGGCGCACATGCGACAGGGGGACAAGGTCCTGGTGTGGGGTGCGTCGGGCGGTCTCGGCGCCTACGCGGTCCAATACGTGCTCAACGGCGGGGGTACCCCGGTCGGTGTCGTCTCGTCACCGTCGAAGGTCGAGCTCCTCCACGATCTGGGAGTGGAGGCGGTCATCGACCGGAAGGTGGCCAACTACCGGTTCTGGAAGGACGAGCACACCCAGGACGAGTCCGAGTGGCGCCGCCTCGGCAAGGACATCCGCGGCCTCGTCGGGGACGACGTGGACATCGTGTTCGAGCACCCGGGGCGCCAGACGATGGGTGCGTCGGTGTTCGCGGCCAAGCGGGGTGGGATCATCGTGACCTCCGCGGCGACGTCCGGCTACATGATCGAGTACGACAACCGGCACCTGTGGATGAAGCTCAAGACGATCAAGGGGTCCCACTTCGCCAACTACCGCGAGGCGTGGGACGCCAACCAACTGGTCTGTGAGGGCAAGATCCTCCCGCCGCTGTCGGCCGTCCATAGCCTCGACGAGGTGGGGGACGCCGCGTACCAGGTCCACAAGAACCTCCATGAGGGCAAGATCGGTGTGCTGTGCCTGGCGCCCGAGGAGGGGTTGGGCATCGACGACCCGGAGTTCCGTGCCGAGGTGGGCGAGGACCGGATCACGCTGTTCCGGAGGCACGGGGCGTGACCGAGCCCCTCCTGACGGAGATCGACCACGTGGCCATCGCCGTGCCCGACCTCGACGCGGCGATCGCCTACTACGCGGACACCTTCGGTGCCACGGTGGACCACCGCGAGCGAGTCGAGAGCGACGGCGTGGAAGAGGCGCTGCTGAAGGTGGCTGACAGCTACATCCAGCTGCTGACCCCCGTCCGCCCGGACTCCCCCGTGGCGAAGTACCTGGAGAAGAAGGGGCCCGGCCTCCATCATGTGGGCTACCGCGTCACCGACTGCGCTGCGGCGCTGCAGTCGGTGAAGGACCACGGTGGACAGGTCATCGACCAGGCTCCCCGGCCGGGATCGCGGGGGACCACGGTGGCCTTCGTCCATCCGAAGGGGGCGTTCGGCACGTTGATCGAGCTGGTGCAGGAGTAGGCGCTCCGGTCGGCGGGGGCTGGCGACCTCCCCGCCCCACCCCCCGGATCTGAGTCCCACCGGCCGGTCCGGTAGCCTCAGTGCCCATGGATCACCCGATGACCCAGCGCCTCGAGGAATTGGCCGAGCGGAGGGCCCAGGCCCGCAACGCCGGCTCACCCCGGGCGGTGGAGAAGCACCATGCCAAGGGAAAGATGACCGCGCGGGAGCGCATCGACTACCTGCTCGATGACGGCTCCTTCCAGGAACTGGACATGCTGGCCCGCCACCGGGCCTACGGCATGGGTCTCGAGGAGAACCGGCCCTACACCGACGGGGTGATCACCGGGTTCGGCACCGTCGAGGGACGCCGGGTGTGCGTCTTCAGCCAGGACTTCACCGTGTTCGGCGGGGCCCTCGGCGAGGTCTTCGCGGAGAAGATCCACAAGGTGATGGACCTGGCGTCCTCCATCGGGGTCCCGATGATCGGTCTCAACGACGGTGCCGGCGCCCGCATCCAAGAGGGCGTGGTCTCCCTGCACTCCTACGGTGGCATCTTCCACCGCAACGCGCAGGCGTCCGGGGTCATCCCCCAGATCAGCGTCATCCTCGGCCCGTGTGCGGGTGGGGCCGTCTACAGCCCGGCCATGACCGACTTCATCTTCATGGTCCAGGGGACCAGCCACATGTTCATCACCGGTCCCGACGTGGTGAAGACGGTGACCGGAGAGGACGTGACCCTGGAGGAGCTGGGGGGCGCCATGAGCCACGCCACCAAGTCGGGCGTCGCCGCCTTCGTGGCCCCGGACGAGAAGGCCTGCCTCGATGACGTCCGGTACCTGTTGAGCTTCCTCCCCTCCAACAACCTGGAGGAGGCCCCGCTCGTGGTCACCGGTGACGACCCCGAGCGGCTCACCCCGGAGTTGAGCGCCCTGATGCCAGCATCGCCCAACCAGCCCTACGACATGAAGAAGGTCATCGAGGCGGTGGTCGACGACGGTGAGTTCTTCGAGGTGAACCACCACTGGGCCATGAACCTGGTGTGCGGGTTCGCCCGCATCGACGGCAGGGCGGTGGGCATCGTCGGGAACCAGCCCCAGATGCTGGCCGGGGTGCTCAACATCGACGCCTCCGAGAAGGGCGCCAGGTTCGTGCGCACCTGCGACGCGTTCAACGTTCCGTTGATCACCTTCGTGGACGTTCCCGGGTTCATGCCCGGGACCGACCAGGAGTACGGCGGCATCATCCGGCACGGGGCCAAGCTGTTGTACGCCTACTGTGAGTCGACGGTCCCCCGGGTCCAGATCATCACCCGCAAGGCCTACGGCGGGGCCTACGTCGTGATGAACTCGAAGTCGATCGGTGCGGACCTGGCCTACGCGTGGCCGTCCGCCGAACTGGCGGTGATGGGACCGGAGGGGGCGGTGGAGATCGTCTACCGGCGGGACCTGGCCGAGGCCGATGATCCGGTGGGCCGCCGCAAGGAACTGGTCGAGGAGTACACCGAACGGTACGCCAACCCCTACGCGGCGGCCGAGCGGGGTTACGTCGACGACGTCATCGACCCGGCGGAGACCCGACGTGTCCTGGTCCGGAGCCTCGCGCTGCTGGTGTCCAAACGGGAGGACCTGCCCAAGCGCAAGCACGGGAACATGCCGCTGTGACCGGACCGGGCCGGACCGCCCACGGAACGGGAATCGCCTCCCGCCCGGACATCGATCCCGAGGTCCTGGCCGTCGTGGCCGCCGCCTTCGACCAGGCCTGGCCACGACCCGTCGTGGCCGTGGCCGAGGAGGCCAACCGGCCCCCGGCCTGGCGGTTCAGCGGCCGGTGGTGGACCCGCCCGGCCACCACCCGTCGCGACCGCCCCTGGACCGGGGGCTGAGTCGCTCAGATCTGCTCGTCTGCGGGCACCCTGCGCAGGTGCACGAAGCCGAAGATTGTGAACACCAGCATGATCGCCGCCAGGACGAAGCAGGCGATGGAGGCGAACAGGGCGATCTGGCCCATCTGCCAGAAGGCGTAGGCCTCGAGCAGGAGCCCTCGCAACGTCGTGCCCTGGAAGACCGTCTGGGCCGTGGCCTCGGCTGCGGTGTACTGCGCCGAGCCCTTCGGGTAGGACAGCGCCTCGGCGCTCAGTTGGGAGTAGGTCTTGCCACCGCCGATCTCCTGGAGGTGGTAGGCGATGAAGTGGTCCGCGTAGGCCTCGGCCTGCTTGCCGGTAACCAGCTGCTGTCCGGCGTACTGCTGGAGGTACGGGAGCATCACTGGCTCGATCTCGGTGCCGACCTTGGCCTGGGCGAACTCGGCCTGGGTCGGGAACGTGATCTGCTGTTGGGCCAGCTGGTTGTGCACGTTCGAGTTGGCGAAGCTGTACGCCCACAGCCCGAGCAGACCGACGACGATCAGAAAGATGGTGAGCCCCGCTCCCACCGCCGTCAGGATGGCATCAAAGGTCTTCCGTCGCATCGAGGTCCTCTCGGTTCACACAGGCGTCCCGCTCGTCGGAACACGCCCAAGGTCACGGTACGGTTCGAGAGCGAGGTTGCGTAGGGCCGAAAGTCATCAATGGAACCGGGGCCGACGGTGCGGCGCCCGTGCCGGTCAGGTCGGGTCGGTGACGAAGTCGATGAGCTGCTCGACCGCACCGATCAGTTCCGGCTGCAGATCGGCGTAGCTGCGGACCGAGGCCAGGATGCGCCTCCAGGCCCCTGGAGGGTCGCCGAGCCCCAGTGCTTCGCACACGGCCGTCTTCCAGTCCCGGCCCCTTGGGACCGGTGGCCATCGGTCGAAGCCGAGGGTCTCCGGTTTGACGGCCTCCCACACGTCGACAAACGGGGTGCCGGTGATGAGCACCTGGGGGTGGCGATGGCTCATGGCCATCCTCGACTCCTTGGACCCGTCGACCAGATGGTCCACCAGCACCCCCAGTTTCCGCGCCGGTCCCGGCCGGAAATCCTCGATGACACGACCCAGATGGTCGATCCCGTCCAGTCGCTCCACCACCACGCCCTCGATCCGGAGGTCGTCGCCCCACACCCGCTCGACCAGTTCGGCGTCGTGGACCCCCTCGACGAGGAGCCGGCCGGCCCTGGCCACCCTGGCCTGGGCCCCGGGGACCGCCACCGACCCCGAGGCGGTGGTGCCGGCCCCGGTCGAGCCTCCGGTCCCTCTGGCCGCAGGGGGACGGGTGAGGGTGACCGGCCTCCCCTCCACCGCGAACGCCCCGGGTGTGTGGCGGAAGACCCGCACCAGCCCGGTCCCGCCCCGGATCTCCACGCCCCCACCCTCGATCCTGACCAGCACCCCGCTGAACCCGCTGGCCCGATGGGCCAGCGCCGTGCCGGGCACGCCGACGACGGTGGGGAAGTTCGCGGCCGACCGCCTCGCCGGAGGGGCGTCGATGGGTCCGGCCAGGATGCCTGCCATCGGATTCCGGCGAGCGGCCACTTCCGGGAACGTAGTCCGTCTGGGTGGTCGGGAGGTGGACGCGGGCGGCGCCGTCCGCGTCAGGCGACCGCGCCGGAGCGGTATCGCTCGGCCAGGGTCACCAGGTCGTCCATCATCTGCCCGATCATGAAGTCCTTGGGCGTGTAGACGCGGGCCACCCCCTTGCCCACCAGGATCTCGGCATCCTCGGGAGGGATGATGCCCCCCACGACGACGGGGGCAGCGACCCCCGCAGCCCGGAGACGGTCCACCACCTCGGGGATCAGCTCGAGGTGCGAGCCCGACAGGATCGAGATGCCGACCACGTCGACGTCCTCGTCCCGGGCGGCGGAGGCGATCTCCGCCGGTGAGAGCCGGATCCCCTGGTAGACGACCTCGAACCCGGCGTCCCGGGCGGCCACGGCGATCTGCTCTGCCCCGTTGGAATGGCCGTCGAGTCCCGGTTTGGCCACGAGAAGCTTGGGAGGGCCACCGTCCCGCTGGGCCATGGCCTTCGAGCGTGCGAGCACGGCACGGAACTCGGTTCCGCGGTGGCCGACGCCGCCACTGACCCCGGTAGGCGCCCGGTACTCCCCGAACACCTCGCGCAGGGCGCCGGCCCACTCGCCCGTGGTGCCGCCGGCGTGGGCCAGGGCGATGGTGGCGGGCATGATGTTGGCAGTCCCCTCGGCCGCCCGCCGCAGGTCGTCGATGGCCCGCTGGACCCGGGCGCCATCGCGGGCCGCCCTCCATGCCTCGACGTCGGCCCGCAGCTCAGACTCCACGGCCGGGTCGACTCTCAGGATGGCACCACCGCCCGACGAGCCGTCCCCGGCGGCCAGGGGGGAGTCGGCCGTCTCGGTGAAGCAGTTGACCCCCACGACCTGGAGTTCGCCGGTCTCGATCCGACGGACCCGGTCGGCCTGGCTGGCGACCAGGCGGCTCTTGAGCTCGTCGATGGCCTCGAACGCGCCCCCGAGGGCCAGCACGCTCTCGAGCTCGGACCACGAGGCGTCGGCCACCTCGGCCGTCTTGTTCTCGATGACCACCGAGCCGTCGAAGATGTCCCCGTACTCGAGCAGGTCGGACTCGAAGGCGAGGATCTGCTGGATGCGCAGGGACCACTGCTGGTCCCAAGGTCGCGGGAGCCCGAGCGCCTCGTTCCACGCCGGGAGCTGCAGGGCGCGCGCCCGGGCGTTCTTCGACAGGGTGACCCCGAGGGTCTCGAGCACGATCCGGGGCACATTGTTCTCCGGCTGGGCCTCGGTCAGCCCGAGAGAGTTCACCTGGACGCCGTAGCGCATGCGACGGAGCTTCGGGTCGGTCACCCCGTAGCGCTCGGTGCAGACCCGGTCCCACAACGCGGTGAAGGCCCTCATCTTGCAGGTCTCCTCCACGAACCTCACCCCGGCGTTCACGAAGAATGAGATGCGGCCGACCACGTCGGGGAACTCCTCGTCGGGGATCTGACCCGATGCGCGGACCGCGTCGAGGACCCCGATGGCGGTGGCCAGGGCGTAGGCGACTTCCTGGTGCGGCGTGGCACCGGCCTCCTGCAGGTGGTAACTGCAGACGTTGATCGGGTTCCATTTCGGGACGTTGCGGACGGTGTAGGCGATGGTGTCGACGGTAAGCCGACGGCTGGGGAGCGGCGGGAAGATGAATGTCCCCCGCGACAGGTACTCCTTCACGATGTCGTTCTGGGTGGTCCCCGATAGCACCCGCGGATCGACGCCGTGGTCCTCGGCGTTGGCGATGTAGAGGCCGAGCAGCCATGCCGCAGTGGCATTGATGGTCATCGACGTGTTCATCGACTCGACGGGGATCTGGTCGAGCAGTTGGGACATGTGCCCGAGGTGGGCGACCGGCACCCCCACCTTGCCGACCTCGCCCGCCGCCTCGGGTGAGTCGGGGTCGTAGCCGATCTGTGTGGGCAGGTCGAAGGCGATCGACAGCCCCGTCTGCCCCTTGGCCAGGTTGGTGCGGTAGAGCTTGTTCGAGGCGGTGGCGCTCGAATGGCCCGAGTAGGTCCGCATCACCCACGGGCGGTCCCGGCGTGGCGTGGCCGACGCAGGAGGAGCGTCAGTCGAATTCTCGGAGCGTGTCACCTGTCCCACCTCGTCCTCCGTGCCCTCGGTCCAACCCCGTGCTACGACCTCTCCGGTCGGTCGCGTCCACTAATTCCATTGTTGTACCCGAATCGCCACTGTGGAAAGCGGGGTGCGCCGTCACTCGGCAGCCCTGAAGCGCTGGCGCAGCCGTCGCGGCACCCCGGCCCAACTCCGACCCAGGCTACTCGGAAGTTACCCGAAGGTCACTTGTGGTAGTCGAGGAAGCCCTGGCCGGACTTGCGACCGAGCTGTTCGGCGGCGACCATGCGGCGGAGCAGGGGCATTGCGGCGTAGTTCGGATCGCGGAACTCCTCATAGAGGGCGTCGAGGATGGCTAACGAAGTGTCCAGGCCGACCAGGTCGAGGAGAGCGAACGGTCCCATGGGGAACCCGCACCCGCCTTTCATGGCCGTGTCGATGTCCTCGATGGAGGCGACGCCCAGTTCATAGAGCCTGACGGCATTGTTCAGGTAGGGGAACAAGAGGGCGTTCACGATGAACCCGGCCTGGTCCTTGACCTCGACCGGGGTCTTGCCGCATGACTCGGCGAATTGACGGACGGTGGTGATGGTCTCGTCCGACGCGGTGAGCGGGCGGACCAGTTCCACCAGCGTCATCACGGGCGCCGGATTGAAGAAGTGGACTCCGCACACTCTTTCGGGGCGACCCGTCTGCATGGCCAGCTCGATCACCGGGAGGGTGGAGGTGTTGGTGGCCAGGATCGCGTTGTCGCCGGTGATCCGGTCGAGCTCGTTGAAGAGGACCTTCTTCACCGCCAGGTCCTCGACCACGGACTCGATGACGAGATCGACGTCCTTCAGGGCTCCAAGGTCGGACGTGCCCGTGACACGGGCGAGCGCGGCGTCGCGCTCCTCCTCGGTCTTCTTGCCCTTGTCGACCTGACGATTGAGCGACTTCTCCAGCGCGGCGATGGTGGCGTCCGCCGTCGACTGGCTCCGTGACCGCAACACCACCTCGAAGCCGCTCACCGCCGCGGTCTCGGCGATGCCCGAGCCCATGATCCCCGAACCGACTATTCCCACTCGCGCGATTGACATAGGGGACGATGCTAGTGGGAGCCCGGCAGGTCCCGCCGGGTGACTGCCGGCGCCGCGGGGCCCGTCCTTGCCCGGAACCGGCCGGGGCTCTGGTCGATGAGGAGCCCCGGCCATGCCCGGTAGGCGACCCACGCCGCCTTCGCCCGACGGGGGACCACGATGATGGGCCGGTTGAGCGCCACGGCGTCGAGAGCGTCGACCGCCAGCGAGGCCGCCGGGTAGGGCCTCCCCATGAGCTCGGTGAGCATGGCCCGGATGTCGGGCATCGACTCGGCCGGCGGGAGGTCTTCGGGGTTGCCCTTGTCGAGCAGAGGCGTCTCGATGAGTCCCGGGCACAGCACGCTCACCCTGACCCCGTGGGTGGCCGCCTCGACCCGGAGCCCGACACTGAGTCCCACCACGGCGTGCTTGGTGGTCGAATACGGGACCAGCAAGGGGCTCGGGAGGAGTCCGGACAGCGAAGCCGTGTTGATGATGTGCCCGCGGCCCCGCTCGATCATCGCCGGATAAGCGGCGGCCACCCCGTGGACCACGCTGAGCAGGTTCACGCCGATCACGCGATGCCAGTGGTCCATCGAGAGCTGCCTGACCTCACCACCCAGCGCGATGCCCGCGTTGTTGAACAGGAAGTCGAGCCCGTCGTGATCCGCGGCGAACCGGCCCACCAGATCGGCGACCGCCCCAGCGTCGGTCACGTCGAGCGCCGCCGCCGCGACGCTGCCGGGGCCTCGCACCGCCGGCCCGATGGTGCCGGCGGCCTCGTGGGCCCCCTCGCCGTCGATGTCGGCGATCAGCACGGTGGCGCCCCGGCCGGCCAGCTCGGCCGCCAACGCCCTACCGATGCCTGAGGCCCCTCCGGTGACGATGGCGGTCGCACCCGCGTAGTGGGCCCGCTGCAGCGCCTTGCGCTCTTTGGATCTTCCCATGCCTCATCCTGTCCGATCCGGGGCTCGGGCACGATGTTGCCGTCCGGTCCGCTTGCCATCACCCCGGCCCCCCGACACCATGTGGCGATGGAACCGTCCCCCGCACCGTCAGCGCCCCCTGCGGCCAAGGCAACCCCGGCCAAGGCAACCCCGGCCAAGGCAACCCCGGCCAAGGCAACCCCGGCCAAGGCAACCCGGCCGAGGCCAAGGCAACCCCGGCCAAGGCAGCGAAGGCCAAGGCCACCAGCGCACCGGCCGCCCGGAAGAGGGCCTCCCGGGGTGTGGCCCAGTCCGGTCGAGGGGGCGACCAGCGTGGGGAGCACCGGCCCGACCCCGCCCGTTACCGCGGCCGAGGGAGCCGCGCCCTGTTCGACCGGCGCCTCCAGAGCCGCTACGAGCACTGGCCCCTGGGCACCCGCGTCCTGGCCGCTGTGCTCCGCCACCCCGATGCCGTGCTGACGGTGCTCGGCTCCGGCGGGGCAGTGGAGCGGGACGGGCGGGTGCTCAACCGGAACAGCCAAGCCCTGGTGGAGCTGCTCGCCCGCTTCGACCGGGCCGGGCAGGACGGATCCGATGGCGCAGGGGCCTCCGACCTCCTCGACCGTCGGAGGAGGCTCCGGTTCGGGGCCCGGATCGCCATGCCCCGCAGGACCGACGTCCACGTGTTGGGACGGACGGTGCCGGGGGGCGAGGGCTCGCCGGCCATCCCGGTCAGGGTGTACCGCCAGTTCGGCGTCGGCGTCGGGATCGGCCCGGCCGAACGGGTGCGCCCTCCGGTCATCGTCTACTTCCACGGCGGGGGCTGGGAGCTCGGTGATCTCGACTCTCACGACGGGACCTGTCGTCTCCTGGCCGCCGCCAGCCGGTGCCTGGTGGTGTCAGTCGAGTACCGGTTGGCCCCCGAGCATCCGTTCCCGGCCGCGGTCGATGACTGTCTCGCGGTCTACGCCTGGGTGCACCGCAATGCCGAGGACCTCGGGTACGCCCCCGGCCAGGTGGGCGTCATGGGTGACAGCGCGGGAGGCAATCTGGCCGCGGTGGTCGCCCAGCAGACCCTGGCCGGGTCCCCGAACGCGGACGGTGCGCCGCCACCGGTGGCCCAGGGACTGGTCTACCCGGTCGTGGACGCCCGGATGGTCGCCGAGTCGCTCCGGAGCTTCGGGGAGGGATTCGCACTCACGCTCCCCGACATGGAACGCATGCGGGCGCAGTATCTCCCAGATGCCTCCCACTGGGAGGATCCGAGGGCTTCGCCAATCCTGGCTGACGATCTCTCCGGTCTGCCGCCTGCGTTGGTGGTGACGGCCGGCTTCGACCCGCTCCTCGACGACGGTGCGAATTACGCCGCTGCGCTCCGCAAGGCCGGGGTCGAGGTCGAGTACCGGTGCTACCAGGACCAGATCCACGGGTTCCTGGGGATGGGCATCCTGCCCGACTCGCTGGCGTTGGCCACCGAGGTGTGCGATGCCATGGGACGGCTGGTCCGCCGAGCTGGCGAGGCTTCGGAGGCCGGCCCGGACTGACCTACCCGCGGTCGCCGATCGTCGCGGCGGGGGCCCTCTACAGTTGGACCATGGACCGATTACCGGGAATGCTGGCACTGGTCGGCGGCGGCGAATGGAGCGAGGGGTGCACCTTCGACGCGGGGTTCCTGTCGGCATCGGGATCCGACAAGGTCCTGGTGCTCCCCACCGCGGCGGCCTACGAACACCCCGAGCGCCAGGTGCTCCGCGCCGGAGAGTGGTTTGCCCCGCTCGGTGGCCAGGTCGAGGGTCTGATGGTCCTTTCCCGCGCCGACGCTGAGGACAGGGGGGCGGCAGCGGTCATGCGCGCCGCCCGCTTCATCTACCTGAACGGGAGCTCCCCCATGCACATCCGGAGCGTGCTCAAGCACTCGGCGGTGTGGGACGCGCTGGTGGAGGCCTGGTCGGGCGGTGCCGTGGTCGTCGGCTCGTCGGGAGCGGCGATGGCCCTCACCGACCCCATGGTGGATGCGAGAGGTGGAGGGCTCACGATCGGGTTGGGACTGCGGAGCGGTCTCGCCGTCGTCCCCCACTTCGGTGACCCCGGTGAGGACGGCCACGGCGAGAAGCTCCACCGTTCCGTGCAGCTCGCACCTGCCGGGACGCCGGTCGCCGGCATTCCGGAACGCACGGCTCTCATCAGGGAGCCCGACGGTCGGTGGCGTGCCGAAGGGTCTGCCGACGTGGCGGTCTACTTGGACGGTGCCCGGGCCACCGCCGGGCTCGGCGCGTTGCCGGCCTGACTCTCATCTGTGTCGACCGACCCCCCGGTTCCTCTCGGTCCGGTCGGTGGTGGTTCAGTCCGACTCGGTGATGGTCACCGAGTCGATGATCACCTGCTCCGACGGGGCTCCGGACCGGCTCCCCACTGCCTCGATGGCCTTGACCACGTCGAGTCCTTTGACCACCTTGCCGAACAGTGAGTAGCTCGGAGGGAGCGACGTGCCGTCAGGGCCACTGACGATGAAGAACTGGCTGCCGTTGGTGTTGGGCCCGGCATTGGCCATGGCCAACGAGCCGATCTCGTAGCGTCCGGGTGCCGGCAGTTCGTCGTCGAACCGGTATCCGGGGCCCCCGCGGCCCGAACCCTCGGGGTCGCCGCCCTGCAACATGAAACCCGGGATGATCCGGTGGAAGACGATGCCGTCGTAGTAATGCCACCGGGCCAGGAACACGAAATTGTTGACGGTGGCCGGCGCAGCGACCGCATCGAGTGCGATGACCAACGTGCCCTTGGTGGTGGCTATCTCGGCGGTGTACCGCTTGGCCGGGTCGATGACGAGCGGCGGGGGCCCGTCGAACCTCTGGGTCTTCGGGCTCGAGCCGTCAACGGCTGGGATCTCTGGGGCCATGGGACCTTCTCCTCGTCTGTCGTGGGGTGGGTGCTGGGTGAACTCGTGGATGGTGCGGCTGAGGCGCAGGTGCCGGGGGCGGGTGGGACCACGGCCGATTGGGGTGGGTTACGACTCGGTCACCGTGACCGAGACCATCCGGTGGAGCGTGGTGGGCGTTCCGCCGGACGAGCCACCGGCGTTGATGGCGTTGATGACGCTCATACCCGACGTGACCTGGCCGAACAAGGAGTAGCTGGGGGCCAGGGTCTCCCCTTGGGACCCGGCCACGATGAAGAACTGGCTGCCATTGGTGTTCGGTCCGGAGTTGGCCATCGCCACCGACCCCAACGGGTACTGCGGCGTTGCGGTCTTGGGCAGCTCGTCGGCGAACTGGTAGCCGGGCCCACCCGTTCCGGTGCCGGTGGGGTCACCGGTCTGGTCGACGAACGACGGAATGACCCGGTGGAAGACGATGCAGTCGAAGAAGTGCTGCCGGGCCAGGAACACGAAGCTGTTGACCGCCAGGGGCGCCTGTTTGGGGTCGAGCCGGATCGTGAACGGGCCGATGTCGGTGGTGACGGTGGCCGTATAGGTCTTGGCGGTGTCGATGGTCATCGGCGGGGCGGAGGAGTACGAGGGCTTGTTCAAGGTGGCGCTGAAGTCGGCGGGGCAGTCGGCAGAGGTGGTGATGGCGCTGGGCGACTTGTCGCCGGAACCGCCCGGGGGTGCCGGCTTCGTCGTGGTGGTGGACGCCGACACGGTCGTCGACGTGGCGGAGGTCTTCTTGGACGGCTTGAAGATGAGGTAGGAGATCCCGACCACGATGGCGGCGATCACGACGATGGTGATGATCCTGCGGATCCGCTGTCTCCGCTTGCGGCTCTTCTGCTCGGCGGCCAGGCGGGCCTGGCGCCCAGCCTTCTGCCGCTGACGCTTCTCGGTGGGCACGGGGTGTCAGGGTAGTCGCTCCCACCACGGTGCCTGTCGTCGCCCCGACGGCGTCCGACAGGGGTGTCGGGACACCCCTGTAGCCTTGGCCCCCATGTCGCTGGTGGTACAGAAGTTCGGCGGGACGTCGGTGGCCGACGCCGAGAGGATCCGGGCCGTCGCCGACCACGTCGCACGGACCCGGCGGGCCGGTCATGACGTGGTGGTGGTCGTGAGCGCCATGGGCAAGACGACCGACCAGCTGGTCAGGCTGGCCAACGACGTGAGCACGGTCCAACCCACCCGCGAGGTGGACATGCTGCTCAGCTCGGGGGAGCGGATCTCCATGGCCCTGCTGTGCATGGCTCTCGCCGAGCTCGGGGTGGAGGCGACCTCGTACACGGGGAGCCAGGCCGGCATTATCACCGACGCCGTCCACACCAGGGCGAAGATCATCGAGATCCGGGCCGACCGGCTTCGGGCCACGCTCGACGGCGGCGGTGTGCCGGTCGTCGCCGGATTTCAGGGCATGTCCCTCGAGCGCGACGTGACCACCCTCGGTCGCGGTGGTTCGGACACGACGGCGGTGGCGTTGGCCGCCGTACTGGACGCCGAGGTGTGTGAGATCTACACCGATGTCTCCGGAGTGTTCAGCGCCGATCCCCGCATCGTGCCCGGGGCGCGCAAGCTGGCCCGTGTGAGCTACGAGGAGATGCTGGAGGTTGCGGCCACCGGCGGACGCGTCCTCATGCTCCGCTCGGTGGAGTTCGCCCGGAACCACGGTGTCCGGCTGCATGTGAGATCGAGCTTCACCTGGGAGCCCGGGACCTGGGTCGACGAGGAGGATTTGACCATGGAAGATGCGATCGTCACGGCGGTCACCCACGACGTGACCGAAGCCAAGGTCACGGTGATCGGAGTACCCGACCGCCCCGGGTTGGCCGCACAGTTGTTCAGGGCACTGGCCGACCGGAACGTCAACGTGGACATGATCGTCCAGAACACATCGATGCACGGGACGACCGACATCTCCTTCACCGTGCCCGGTTACGACTTGGCTGTCAGTGCCGAGGTGTGCGAGACGCTGGTTCCCGAACTGGGAGCAGCCGGAGTGTCGAGCGACGCCGACGTCGCCCGTGTCTCGCTCGTCGGGGCCGGGATGAAGACGCATCCGGGCGTCACCGCGTTGACGTTCGAGACGCTGGCGGCTAACGGCATCAACATCGAGATGATCTCGACCTCTTCGATACGCATCTCGTGCATGGTGCGGGCGTCCGAGGCCGAGGACGCGGTGCGGGCCCTGCACGCGGCGTTCGATCTGGGGTCCTGACCCCGTCGACGTCGCTCCCCGGTCGTCACCACGCCGGGTCGCCGCCGGACGTACTTGGTCCCGGAGTGGCCGGGGACCGGCCCGGCCCACCGTAGAATGGTGCGATGCGGGTCGCTGTCGTGGGAGCTACGGGCCAGGTGGGCTCGGTCATGCGGTCGATCCTGGTCGAGCGAGCCTTTCCGGCCGACCAGGTCAGGTTGTTCGCGTCCTCGCGTTCGGAAGGTCGGCTACTCCCCTTCGGCGACACCGAACTGGTGGTCGAGGACGCGGCCAGTGCTGAGTTGGACGGTCTGGACATCGCCTTGTTCTCGAGTGGCGCCGCCGCGTCGAAGCTGCTGGCGCCGAAATTCGCCGCCGCCGGGGCGGTGGTCATCGACAACTCCTCCGCATGGCGGATGGACCCCGAGGTGCCCCTGGTGGTCCCCGAGGTCAACGGCTCAGTACTCCGATCGATCACCAAGGGCATCGTGGCCAATCCCAACTGCACCACCATGGTGGCGATGCCGGTGCTCAAGCCGCTCCACGACGAGGGAGGGCTCCGCCGGCTGGTCGTCTCCACCTATCAGGCGGTGTCGGGTTCAGGGCTTGCCGGGGTGGCGGAGCTGGACGCCCAGCTGGCCAAGACGGTCGATGGTGCCGCCGGGCTCACCTTCGACAGGCGCGCCGTCGACCATCCGGCCCCGGCGAAGTTCCCCGAGGTCATCGCCCACAACGTGATCCCCCTGGCCGGCACCATCGTGTCCGACGGCTCGGGTGACTCCTCCGAGGAGAGGAAGTTCCGCGACGAGAGCCGCAAGATCCTCGGAATCCCGGCGCTCGACGTGACGTGCACTTGTGTGCGCGTGCCGGTGTTCACCGGCCATTCGCTAGCCATCGTGGCCGAGTTCGAGAGGCCACTCAGCCCCGGTCGGGCTGTCGAGCTGCTTGCCGACGCCCCGGGCGTGGAGCTCGCCGAGGTGCCCACCCCGCTCCGCGCCACCGGTGAGGACCCCTCGCTGGTGGGTCGGATCCGCAGCGCCGGTGGACACGACGACGCGCTGGCCCTGTTCGTCAGTGGCGACAACCTGCGAAAAGGGGCCGCCCTCAACGCCGTCCAGATCGCCGAGGCCCTGGTGTCGCTCGGCGTGGTGTCCTAGGCGCAGCATCCTCCGCCGGGTGGCCCGCCGGACCGGCGCTCAGAAGGCGCTGGGCCGCAGTACCGAGACGCGCCTGGCCAGGTTGACGGCGTGGTCGCCGAAGCGTTCGTAGAACCTGGCCACCATGGCCAGCTCCACGGCCACTGGGAGGGGCATGGTCCCGGCCACCACTTCCATGGTCAGGCTGACGTGGAGGTCGTCCATCTCGTCGTCGAGGTCATCGACCGCCTCGGCCGCGGTCCGGAGGCGCTCCGCGTAGGCGTCCTCGGTCGTCCGCCACATGTGGATCGCCACCTCGCCCATCCGCTCGATCAGGCCGCGGCTCCGTGCCGAGAGTTCACCCCCGAGCCCCCGGGCCGCCCGCCGGGCGATGTGCTCGGCCAGGTCTCCGTTGCGTTCGAGGTCGGGCAGCATCCGGATGACCGTGACCAGGAACCGGAGGTCCTCCGGCGAAGTGATCCCGGCCACGGTGAGCTGCTCGAGGGTCAGCGCCTCGATGTCGTGGTAGATGGCATCCACCACCTGATCGCGTTCGGCGAGCACCTTGGCGGCCTCCCGGTCCCCCGAGAGCAGGGCGTCGGTGGCACCCGAGACGCCTTCGCCGACCAGCGCAAAGAGCTGGAGCACCTTGCGGTCGATCTGTTCGAGGGTGTCCACGCGGATACCGTACCCGGACCCGGCGGTCAGTCCGGACTGCTCCCGGCCGCCCCGTTGTCCCACTCGAGCTCGTCGCTGACGATGACGCGGGGTCCCGACCCCCAGGACAGGTAGCGCCACGACCAGTTGACCAGCACGACGATCTTGTTGCGGAACCCGATGAGGTAGAGGATGTGGAGGCCCAGCCAGGCCAGCCACCCGAGCGTCCCTTTCACCACCGTTCCCTCGGGGAACTGCGTCACGGCGGCCCGCCGGCCGATGGTCGCCATGATGCCCTTGTCGCGGTAGCTGAAGGGTTCGAGCGGGCGACCCTTCACCTGGTTGACGATCTGGGCGGCGGCGTGTTTGCCCGACTGGATGGCGACCTGGGCCAGCTGGGGGCAGATGGCGCCGGGCTCGGCAGAGCCCGCCCCCCAGGGCACGGCGGCGGCGTCACCGATGGCGAAGGCGCCCTCCCTGCCCTTGATGCCCAGCTCGTCGGTCACCACAAGACGGCCGGCCGGTCCGGCTTCGATCCCCAGTTTCGAGGCGATGGTGTGTTCGACGGTGACACCCCCCGCCCAGACCACGGTCTTGGTGGGGATCCGGGCGCCGTCCTCGAGCTGCACGCCTGAACCGTCGACCGACTGGACCATGTGGCCGAGCACGAGCTCCACCCCGCGTCCTTCGAGGGTCCTGGCGGCGTACGTGCTGGCCGACGGCTTGAACGGGGTGAGCAGCCGGTCGAGTCCGTCGACGAGGACGATCCTTCCCTCTCGCCGGTCGAAGCCGAAGCCGTCGTGGCGGACCGCCACGTCGAGGAGCTCGGCCAGTGCGCCCGCCACCTCCACCCCGGTCGGGCCGCCGCCGACCACGACAAAGGTCAGCGCCCCGGCGGCGACCGCCGCGGGATCCGAGTCGGCGTCCTCGAGGCGGCGCAGCACATGGTCGCGCAGGGTCCTCGCATCGGTGAGGGTGTAGAGGGGAAAGGTGAACTCTGACGCGCCCGGAATGCCGAAGTACCGTGCGGTTGCCCCGCTGGCCACGATCACCGAGTCGAAGGGGAGGGGCTCGGCGTCGTGGAGCACGACGTGGCGGCGTTCCCAGTCGACGCCGGTAACTGTGGCGAACCGGAACGTCACATTGTCGGCCCGGCCGAAGATGGCCCGGATGGGGTAGGCGACGTCGCCCGAGTCGAGGCCGGCGGTAGCGACCTCGTAGAGCAGCGGCTGGAAGGTGTGGAAGTTCCTCTGGTCGACGATGGTGACGTCGACGGGCTTTCCGATCAGCGCTCTCGCCGCCGAGAGCCCGCCGAACCCGGCCCCGACGATCACCACCCGATGCATGGGGCCATGCTGGCACATGCATCCCGGCGCCAAGGCCGGTGCTTCCCACCTGCGCATTGTGGTCATGTGACCGGAGAGTCCCCCAGCGGTGGCACACCCCCTCGGTACGCTGGCCCCGAGGGCCTCGGGGCCCGGTCGGGGCCCCAAAGGGCCCGAGGAGGACTCGTCATGAACACCGGACTCATCGTGGGACTGCTGGCCGGCGCCGCACTGGGGGTGGTGGTGGGACTGCTCGCCCGTTCCCGACATGTGACGGCGGCTCGCACCGCGGAGGCCCGGCTGGGCGACGCACTCGACCGCAATCGGACGCTGACCGGGGAGATCGAACAGCTCCAGGTCCGAATGACCGAGGAGCAGCGCCTCGTGACCTCCCTCGAGGCGTCGACGGCCCGGCTGACCGCTGAGCTGGGTCACGAGCGCCAGGCGGCCGCGCAGCGCGCCACCACGTTCGAAGAGACGCGTGCCCAACTCACCGGGGAGTTCGCCCGCCTCTCCCACGTGGCCCTCCAACAGAACAACGAGCAGTTCCTCCAGCTGGCCGACACCAAGCTGAAAGAGACCCGCCAGGCGGCGGAGGGTGAGCTGGCCAAGCGGCAGGAGGCCATCGAGCAGCTCCTGAAGCCGATCGGGGAGCAGCTCGGCAAGTACGAGGTCGGGATGCAACGGCTCGAGGTGGAGCGCCAGCGGGCCTACACCGGGTTGACGGAGCAGATGAAGCACCTGTCCACCTCGCACGAACAACTCCAAAAAGAGACACGGAACCTGGTGACCGCGCTCCGTTCTCCCCAGACCCGCGGGCGTTGGGGCGAGTTGCAGCTCCGGCGGGTGGTGGAGATGGCCGGCATGCTCGAGCACTGCGACTTCGACGAGCAAGTGACGTCCGATGCCGACGGCGGGCGCATGCGCCCCGACATGGTGGTGCACCTCCCCGGGGGGAAGAACGTGGCGGTCGACGCCAAGGTGCCGATGCAGGCGTTTCTCGATGCCAACGAGGTCGACGACGAGACCGTCAGGAGGAGCCACCTGGCCAGCCATGGTCGGCAGATGAAGGCCCACGTGGACGCCCTCTCGAAGAAGGAGTATTGGAAGCGAGTCGATCCGTCGCCCGAGTTCGTGGTGGCCTTCATCCCGGGTGACCCCCTCCTGACGGCGGCGCTCGAGCACGAACCGGGTCTGATGGAGCACGCCGTGGCCAACCACGTCCTGCTCGCCACACCCACGTCGCTCATCGCGCTACTCCGTGCCGTCGCCTACGGCTGGCAGCAGGACGCACTGGCGGAGAATGCGCGTGAGGTCCAATTGCTCGGCGCAGAGCTCTACCAGCGCCTGGCCCTCCTCGGAGATCACTTCGCCGGCGTGGGCAAGGGATTGAACAGCGCGGTCACCGCTTACAACAAGGCGATCGGCTCGCTGGAGGGCCGGGTTCTGGTAACGGCGCGACGGTTCGTCGAGATGGGTGTCGTCGGCGCAGGGGAGAAGGAGCTGACCCACCCCACCCCCGTCGATGCGACCACGAGGACGCTGCAAGCGCCCGAGCTGGCCCCGCCGACGGTGGCGCTGTCTCTCCTCGACAGTCCCGTCGATGTCGACGAACTCCTGGTCAGCCGGTCAGCGGACGAGTGAGCCATCGACACCTACGGCCCGCGTCATGCTCCGGCGCGCAACGCCGTTCGGATACCTTATGGTTTGGTTAGAAGCTCGCCGTTTTGGTGCATTCTCAGGTGGTTCCAAGCTCGCGGGGTAATAGTTGGGGGCGTGGGATTCGGGATTAACGTCCAGGAGCGCACTTCGAACGAGAGGAAATGAAACGTGGACATTCTGGTGCTCGGAGGCGATGGCTATCTGGGTTGGCCCACGGCGTTGTACCTGTCGCGCCGCGGGCACCGGGTCGGCGTCGTCGACAACTTCGCCAGGCGCAGCTACGACTTCGAGATGGGTGTCGACAGTCTCGTGCCCATCGTCAGCCTGCAGAAGCGGGTCCGACGCTGGCGGGAGATCTCCGGTCTTTCCATCGAGATGTTCGTCGGTGACCTGACCGACGCTGCCTTCGTGGACCGGACCCTCGACGCTTTCGAGCCTCAGGCCGTCGTCCACTTCGCCGAGCAGCGTTCGGCGCCGTATTCAATGATCGACCGTGCCCATGCCGTGTACACCCAGGTGAACAACGTGGCCGGCACGCTCAACCTGCTCTACGCCATTGCCGAGAAGGATCGCGACATCCACTTGGTGAAGCTGGGCACGATGGGCGAGTACGGAACGCCCAACATCGACATCGAAGAGGGGTTCATCGAGATCAGTCACAAGGGCCGCACCGACGTGATGCCGTACCCGAAGCAGCCCGGCTCCTTCTACCATCTCTCCAAGGTGCACGACAGCGCCAACATGATGTTCGCCTGTCGTATCTGGGGTATCCGGGCCACCGACCTCAACCAGGGCGTCGTCTACGGGCACGAAACCGAAGAGACCGTCCTCCATCCCGAGCTGGCCACCCGGTTCGACTACGACAGCGTGTTCGGGACCGTCCTCAACCGGTTCTGCGTCCAGGCGGTGACCGGCCATCCGTTGACGGTCTACGGATCGGGGGGTCAAACCCGGGGGATGCTGAACATCCTCGACACGTTGGCCTGCGTGGAGCTGGCGCTCGAGCATCCAGCCGAACAGGGTGAGTTCCGGGTGTTCAACCAATTCACAGAGTCGCTCTCCGTGAACGAGATGGCCACTCTGGTGGCCGCCGAGTTCGCCGGCGAGGCGGTCATCGAGCATTCGCCCGACCCCCGGGTGGAGAAGGAGGAGCACTACTACCGTGCTGCCCATACCAAGCTGCTCGACCTGGGCTTGGTGCCCCATCTCCTCACTTCGTCGGTGATCCGGTCGATCCTGGCCGTCGCCGACAAGTACAAAGCGAACGTGGACATGACCGCCATCCGGCCGACGGTGGAGTGGCGCAGCACGGCGAGCGACCTGCCGACCAGCGGCTCGCGGGTGCCGCCCACCAACGGCAAGACCGACCACCAGGTCACCGCGGCGTCTCTCGAGCGATAGGGACCGGCCTGGCCTCGGGCGGAGGGCCACCGGATCGGATCCGGCACTATCGTCGTCGGGATGCCGAGGGCCCGACGACGACGGACTCGGAGCCGCTCGACCGCCCGCCGATCGTGGGGCCGGACGGCTTTGTGGGTGGTCCTGGTTGCGTTCGGAGCCGTGGTGGTCGTCGGTTCGCTCGCCGAGATCAATGCGCAGTCCAGCGGGTACCGGGCGTCGGTCAACTCGGGGTACGCGGCGCTGGCAACCCGTGTCGTCGACGCCTCCAACGCGACGGGCGCCCAGCTCGGGGAGCTGATGGACGAGGCCCCCACGCTGTCCAACGATCCGCTCCCTGACACTGCCGGCAAGACGGCGCGGGCGGAGATCCAACAGGGCCTCGACGAGGCGGTCACCGCCGCCGATCAAGAGGCGTCCGAGGCGGCGGCGCTGGTCCCTCCGGCTCCTACCGGGAACGTGGGCGCCGGCATCACCGGGGTAATGGCCACCCGGGCCACCGCCGTCGGGCGCCTGCGGACCACCATCGATCAGCTGCTCGGGATGTCACCGCTACCGATCGCCGGTTCGCCACCGTCGACCACCCCGGCGGTCGCCGTCCCGTTGCAGTCCCCCGAGGTCGCAGCTCGGGCCATGGGCTCGGTCGGCCGACTGCTCGAGGGCGCGGATGCCGCCTATCGGGCGGTGGCGGCCACGGCCCGACGCCAACCGGGACCGATGCGGCTGCCTAACTCGACGTGGGTCACCTCGCCGGCGAGTACGTCCCCGCTCGGTGCGGTCAGACTCAGCGGCTTTGCCCCCATCCTGGCCGAAGGATCGGGAGCCCTGGTGCCGTTCCACCAATTGGTGATCACCTCCGTGGGACTGTCGCCCCCCGCGGTGGCCTCAGGCAGCCCCGGCACCATCGGGGTGGGTTGCGCCCAGTACGCGGTGTCGACGGTGCCGGGGACCACCCCGAGCGTGCTCCCGCCGACCTCCACGGTCGCCGTGGACGCGACCGTCACCAACTGCGGGACCGTCGACGAGGCGGGCGTCACGGTGACCGAGACGCTCACCCTGGCCGACCCGGCCGGAACGGCCCCCCCGCCCGCCGGTGCCCGCGGCGGGAGCGCCCATGTCGAGGCATCCATCCCCGCCGGGTCGTCGATCGGCCCCTCCCTGCCCCCGATGATCGTGGCCGGCGGCCACACCTACACTCTCACCGTCTCCCTCTCCGTGCCGGTGAGCCAGCTGTCGAACCCCTACGGATCCGCCGGCACCTCCCAGCAGTTCCTCCTGAAGATCAGCGGATGACGTCGGGCGGGGGAGCCCCGGTCGGCCACCCCCGACTGGGGAGCCATCCTGCCGCGGCGGCGGGGCGGGTTGGTCAGGCCCGAGGGGTCTGGAACTAGGATTGCCCTTGGACGACACGAGTGACGACAGAAGGGTCTGACCAGTGGCCGAGAGCATCACGATCACCGACAACCGCACTGGCGAGTCCCTCGAGATTCCGTTCGAGAACGGTGGCATCTCGGCCGCTCAGTGGGGGAAGCTGTTGCCGGGTGTGTGGTTCTACGACCCGGGATTCGTCTCCACCGCGGCGTGCGAGAGCGCCATCACCTATCTCGACGGCGAGGAGGGCATCCTCCGGTACCGGGGCTATCCGATCGAGCAGCTGGCCGAGAACTCGACCTACCTCGAGGTGGCCTACCTCCTGTTGAACGGCGAGCTCCCCACCCCCGCGCAGTTCGAGGTGTGGGAACGGGAGATCACGCTGCACACGTTCATCCACGAGAACGTGCGCAAGCGCTTCCTCGAGGGCTTCCACTACGACGCCCACCCCATGGGAATGCTGGTATCGGCGGTAGCCGCCCTGTCCACCTTCTACCTCGACGCCAAGGACATCTTCGACGTCGACTCCCGCAATAAGCAGATCATCCGCCTGATCGCCAAGATGCCCACGCTGGCCGCCGCCGCCCACCGGTTCAGCGTGGGCATGCCGTTCGTGTACCCGGACAACTCGCTTCCGTTCACTGCCAACTTCCTCTCCATGATGTGGAAGATCGCCGAACCCCGGTTCGACGCCGATCCCACCCTCGCCCGGGCGCTCGACGTCCTGTTCATCCTGCACGCCGACCACGAGCAGAATTGCTCGACCACGGCAATGCGCGTCGTCGGCTCCTCCCACGCCGACCCCTACTCGGCCACCGCGGCCGCCGCCGCCGCCCTCTACGGGCCACGGCACGGCGGGGCCAACGAGGCGGTGATCCGCATGCTCACCGAGATCGGCTCGATCGACAACGTCGAGCCCTTCATCCGTTCGGTCAAGGAAGGGTCGGGAGGCCGGCTCCAGGGCTTCGGCCACCGGGTCTACAAGAGCTACGACCCCCGGGCCACGATCATCAAGAGGACCGCCGACGAGGTGTTCAGCGTCACCGGTAAGAACCCGCTGCTCGACATCGCCCTCAAACTCGAAGAGATCGCCCTGTCCGACGACTACTTCATCTCCCGCAAGCTCTACCCCAACGTCGACTTCTACTCCGGCCTGATCTACCAGGCCATGGGATTCCCCCTCGAGATGTTCCCGGTGCTCTTCGCCATCCCGCGGACCGCGGGGTGGCTGGCCCATTGGCAGGAGATGCTCGATCAGGATTCGAAGATCGCCCGCCCACGTCAGCTCTACATCGGGGACGGCGTCCGGGACTACGTCCCGATCACCTCGCGGTAGGGACGCGGCCGGCGCAGGTCGGGAGGGGAGGCGGACCGCCCCTCAGGATGCGGCAGCCCGGGGGATCTTGCGCATCAGCCCCTCCTGCACCAGGGAGACGACCAGCCTGCCCTCCCTGGTGAACAGGAAGCCGCGGGCCAGCCCCCGGGCACCGTCGGCCGTCGGGCTGTCCATGTCGTAGAGCAACCACTCGTCGGCCCGGAAGGGCCGGTGGAACCACATGCAGTGGTCGAGGCTGGCGCCCATGAAGTCGGCGTCGTCCCAGGTGACGTCGTGCGGGGCCAGCATGGTGTCGAATAGGGACATGTCCGAGGCGTAGGCGGCGATGCAGGCGTGGAGGAGGGGGTCGTCGGGCAGCGTCCCGTCGGCCCGGATCCACAGCCGCTGGATGGGTTCCTTGCTGGCCGAGCGACTGTAGGGGAGCTCGCCGATCGGTCGCTGGTCGATCGGATGGGGCTTGGCGAACCAGTCACCCAGGGACTCCCGGTAGGGCTCGAGCCTGGTGACGAGCGACTCGAGGCTGTCCGGGTCGGGAACGTCCGGCATGGGGAACTGGTGTGACAGTCCCGGCTCGTCGACGTGGAACGAGGCCGAGAGGTTGAAGATGGCACGGCCGTGCTGGATGGCCACCACCCTCCGGGTGGTGAACGACCGGCCGTCCCGGATGCGGTCCACCTCGTAGAGGATAGGGACTGTCGGGTCACCCGGCCGCAGGAAGTAGGCGTGGAGGGAGTGGGGTCTGCCGATCTCCACCGTGCGCCCGGCGGCCATCAGCGACTGGGCGGCGACCTGGCCGCCGAACACCCGCTGACGATCCTCGTTGGGGCTGACGCCGCGGAAGATGTTGACCTCGATGGGCTCGAGGTCGAGCAGGTCGACGAGAAATTGGAGGGCATCACTCACCCCGCCATCCTTGCATCCAGGGGTGCGGCCACGGCGGCCGAGTCGACGACGGCGGCGCGGACCGGGAGGCCGGCCGCCCGGTCCCGTCCCCGCTACGGTGGCCGATCGTGGCTGACTTCACGTTCCCGGACCGCTTCCTCTGGGGTGCGGCCACCGCCGCCCACCAGATCGAGGGTGGCAACGTCAACAACGACTGGTGGGCATTCGAGCACGACCCGACGTCGGGCTGCGTCGATGTGAGCGGCGACGCCTGCGACTCGTTCAATCGATTCGACGAGGACGTCGCCCTGGTGGCCGGACTGGGCCTCTCGGCCTACCGCTTCTCCCTCGAGTGGAGCCGCATCGAGCCCGAGGAGGGTGAGTTCTCGCTGGTGGCGCTCGACCATTACCGCCGGATGGCGGCCACCTGTCACGAGCACGGCATCCTGCCGGTGGTCACGTTCCACCACTTCACCCATCCCCGCTGGCTGGCCGCCGCCGGGTCCTGGGAGTCCGTCCGGTGCCCCGACCTCTTCGCCCGCTATTGCCAGCGGGCGACCGCCCACCTCGGGGACCTCATCGGCATCGCCTGCACCATCAACGAGCCCAACGTGGTGGCCACGATGGGATGGCGGCACGGCATCTTCCCACCGAGGGTCCGGGACCGGGACCGCCGGGACGTCGTCAACCAGGCCCTCGTGACCGCCCACCGCCAGGCGGTCGACGCCATCCGGTCGGGCCCCGGTTCGGCCCCGGTCGGGCTGACCCTCTCGATGACCGACTACCAGCTCCAGCCGGGCGGCGAGGAGTGGCTCGAGCGGCTCCGCCGACCCTCCGAGGACGTGTTCCTCGAGGCCACCGGCGGGGACGACTTCGTCGGGGTGCAGACCTACACCCGCATGCGGGTCGGCCCGGACGGCCCTCTGGCCGCGGCTGACGGGGTTCCCCGCACGCAGATGGGCTACGAGTTCTGGCCCGAAGCCCTCGAGGCCACCATCCGCCGGGCCACGGACCGGTCGGGTGGTCGGCCGGTCTATGTCACCGAGAACGGCGTAGGCACCGACGACGACCCGGCCAGGATCGAGTACGTCGGTCGGGCGCTGTCGGGAGTGGGGCGCTGCCTACGGGACGGGATCGACGTGCGCGGATACTTCTACTGGAGCCTCCTCGACAATTTCGAGTGGGTGCTCGGCTACGGCCCGACATTCGGTCTGGTGGCTGTGGACCGGCGGACCTTCGAGCGGCGGCCGAAGCCGAGCGCGGCGTGGTTCGGGGGTGTGGCGGGCGCCAATGCCCTCTGAGCTGGACTTGGAGCGCACCGCCGGCCCCGTCGGGGTGGACGGATCCGGGCCCGGCGGAGGCTGGCCTCGGCCCATGGAGGCTATGGTTTCCCCGATGAGTGGACTGACCGAGCGCGTCGAGCACCTCTGGGAGAGGAGGCACACCCCCGAGGCCAAGCAGGTGATCCGCTACACGATGGTGTCGGTCATCTCCACGATCGTCTCGTTCGCCGTCCTGGCCCTTGTGTTCGGCGTCCTCCACCTGTGGGGTGAGATCGCCAGCACGGTCTTCGCCAACGTGGTGGCGACCGTGCCCTCGTACTACCTCAATCGCATGTGGGTGTGGGGCAAAGGGGGACGGTCGCACCTGATGAAGGAGATCGTGCCGTTCTGGGTGATGGCGGCAGCCGGCATCGTGGTGTCCATCGGGGGCGCGGCCGTGGCCCGGCACATCGGAATCGAACACCACCTCAGCCACTTCGACCAGACCCTCGTCGTTCTCGGCGCGAACCTGATCTCCTTCGGGCTGTTCTGGGTGCTCAAGTACCTCCTCTACAACCGGCTCTTCCATGTCCACCCGGTCGAAGAGCTCGACGACCTCGTCGAAGCTGCGTAACACCGCGACAGCGTTGACCTGCCGGGGTGCGGGGCCGACGTGATCGGCGCGGTCACCCAGAGCGGGACCCTCGTCCTGGTTGTCGCCGTCTTCCTGGCCTGTGCCGTGGAGATGGTGGAGGCACTGACCATCGTGCTCGCCGTGGGGCTCACGCGCGGCTGGCGCTCCGCCCTCGAGGGCGTGGCCGCGGCCCTGGTGGCCCTGGCCTCACTGGTGGCCCTGCTCGGTCCGGCCCTGGTCCATCTGGTGCCGCTGGCCACGCTCCGGCTCGTCGTCGGGGGCCTGCTGTTGATCTTCGGGCTCCAGTGGTTGCGCAAGGCCGTCCTTAGGGCCGCGGGCCTGAAGGCCAAGCACGACGAGGACGCCATCTTCGGCGAACAGGTGGCGGCGCTGTCCGAGTCGCCACCGGCCGGCGCGAGAGATGCCACCGGATTCGTCGTGTCTTTCAAGGGCGTGTTCCTCGAAGGGATCGAGGTGGTCGTCGTGGTGCTCACCCTCGGCTCCACCTCCCATGATCTCGGACTGGCCGCCGCCGCGGCAGCTGCTGCGCTGGTCGTCGTCCTCATCGCCGGGCTGCTCGTGGCCCGCCAGCTGTCGTCGGTGCCCGAGAACGCCATGAAGATGGGGGTGGGACTGATGCTGGTCAGCTTCGGGACGTTCTGGGCCGGTGAGAGCATCGGGGTCCGGTGGCCCGGCTCGGACCTCGCCATCCCCGTGCTGGTCTGTTTCTACGGCATGGTGGCCTGGATCCTCGTGGCGCGGCTCTCCGACCGGACGGCCCCCGGCGTCGCCGGCGCGGGGGGATGACGCGTGGCTGAGGTCCAGGGTCCGGGGTCGGGCGCCTCGGGGGTCCCGCCGGGCGCGACGCGCGGCTGGCCACGTCGGGCGGTGGCCGGATTCGGTCGCTTCTGGTGGGATTTCCTGATCGGGGACACCCCCGAGCTCTTCGTCGGTGCCGTGGCGGCGGTGGGCCTGGTCGCAGCTTTGTGCCTCGACCACGGGACCCGGGGCGCGGCGGCAGTGCTCCTCCTGCCGGTCCTGGTCGCCGGGCTGCTCACCGGATCGGTGTGGAGGGCGTCCCATCGGCATCCCCGATGAGGACAGGCGGCTCGCCCGCCGGTGCGGCCGGGATTCAGTCCCTGAAGTTGTTGAACTGCAGCGGGATCCCGAAGTCCTCCGCCTTCAGCGCAGCGATGGCCGCCTGCAGGTCATCGCGCTTCTTGCCCGTCACCCGCAACTGGTCGCCCTGGGTCTGGGAGCTCACGCCCTTCAGGCCGAGATCCTTGACGAACCGGTTGATCTTCTTGGCGTGATCGGACGAGATACCGGCCTGTATGGTCAACCGCTGACGGGCCGCCCCGCGAGAGGCCTCCTCGATCTTGCCGACCTCGAATGACTTGAGCGAGACCTCACGCTTGACCAGCTTCTCCTGCAGCACCTGGTAGAGGGCGCGGAGCCGGTCCTCCGTGGACGAGTTGAGCAGGAGCTCCTTCTCCGTGAGCTCGACCGAGGAATCGGTCCCCTTGAAGTCGAAGCGGGTGGCGGCCTCGCGGTTGGCCTGGTCGACCGCATTGCGGACTTCCTGCATGTCAACTTCGGAGACGACATCGAAGGTGGGCATGTCGAAACAGTAGCGCCGCCCGACGGGTTAACCTTCCGGCCTGCGGGTCGGTGCCCGAGTGGCCAAAGGGAGCAGACTGTAAATCTGCCGGTTCTGCCTTCGAAGGTTCGAATCCTTCCCGGCCCACACAGAAGAGAGCCCCGGTCAGAGTGGAGGAAAACGTTCTGACCGGGGCTTTCGGCGTCCCGCGGTGAACCTCCTCGCACGCTCGAGCCGACCAGCAAACGCTCCCCCTTGCGTCGTTTCTGTCACGACCGTGCAGTGGTGCACGAGACGACGATCCCGGGCGGAGCCGTTCGCCCGGGCAGGTCGGACAAGGACCAAGTGGTTCCGGGTGGGGGCGGTGTCTCAATCCGTCGACTTGGGAGACATTCGCCCTCGGGCAGGTCGGTGTCCCGTCGCGTTCTTCGGTCTCTTCCGTCGGGATCCCACCGATCTGGGTGGTGTGTTGTCGTCGCCGGCCCTCGTCGACGGCGCCGCCGAGCCGGTCTTCCTGCGCGCCGAGCATCCTTGTCGCGTCGACGGTCGTGCTTGTACCGGAGCAGGCGCAACGAGCACTGGGAACCGAACTCGCCGTCGCCAACATCACGCTGCTGAGGGTGATGATGCGACGCACGTCAACACGCGGGTGCGAATGGTCCTGTCCGTGGGCTCGACGCCAAGAATCGCGCCTCCCTGCGTGCCCGACCCGTCGAGCCGGATCGGCACCGGGTCGCGTTCCTCGACGGCCGTGGCGCGAGGCCACCTCTCCGACCGGAAGGGAGGCGGACGATGACCAGCGATCCAGATGACGTCGTCGGTCCGCGACGGCCGGGGAATGCCCAGGTGGCGACCGCTCGTGGCCCCGGAGGGGCAGGTTGGCTGCCCGGGGGCGAGACTTGCCCCGCCCCGACCATTGGTTACAATGCCGTTACGGAATGGTTGCGGCCGGATTCTCGGTGGAGCGCGGGAGGATCTGGCGAGGGGCACTGAGCAGTTGTGGCCCCGCGCCCGTGACACATCAGCGGTTCTATCGAGGAGATTCCCCCAACCTCATGGCATCCGAGAAGACGGCCGGAACGGCGACCGGGCCACGACCGGCGCGGCCTGACGCGGCTGGTGGTGGCCCACGGGCCCTCGTCGGCGAGGTGGCCCGCGTCGGCGCGGGTTATCTCGATGCCCTCGCCTCTTCGGCGCGCCGGCGCATCGAGGCCGGCCGGGAACCGGTGGACATCCGGCCCACCGAAGAACCGGCGGGTGATCCGCCGCGTGGCCTGGTGCTCCGTCCCGCCCTCCTCGGCTTCGCCGCCATGCTCTGTATCGCGGTCGGTGCCTCCCTGCCGAGCTCACCGTTCAAGCTCGAGCTGCCCGGTGTGTGGTACTTCGGTGTGCCCGGCTCGCTCAACGGCACCCACTGGGGTCTGTACTTCACCCTGGCCGCCGTCTACGGCGGGCTGCTGCTGCTCATGAGGGTCTGGTGGGGGATGACCCGCCTGTACGCGCGGTGCCCGGGCATCGCCGTCAAGAAGATGATGTGGGTATTCGCCCTGTGGTCGTTGCCCATGTTGGTGATCGCCCCGCTCTTCAGCCGAGACGCATACTCGTATGCGGCCCAGGGCGAGATGGTCAGCCACCACATGAACCCCTACCTCTACGGGCCCTTCGAGCTGGGGAACAACTCGTACACGGCGCCGGTCGACCCGCTGTGGGGTAACGCGCCGGCACCCTACGGGCCGTTGTTCCTCCAGGTCGACGGATTCTTCGCCCGCGTCACCTTCCACAACGAACTGGCCACCATCATCCTCCTCCGGTTGTTGGCGCTGGTCGGAGTGCTCCTGATCGCCTGGTGCGTGCCCCGCCTGGCCCGCCTGTACCACCGCGACGGGGCCGAACTGTTCACCCTGATGGTGCTGAACCCGGTCACGCTGCTGCACCTGATCGGTGGCGCCCACAACGATGCGCTCATGGTGGGACTGTTGCTGGCCGGGCTCACCGCGGCCAAGGAGAAGCGCCCGGTGGTGGCCCTCGTGCTCTGCGCGTTGGCCACGGCCATCAAAGCCCCCGCCGCCATCGGGATCCTCTACGTGGGATGGAGTTGGCTGGGCCCGGAGGCACCCGTGCGCGATCGCATCCGGCCGGTGGTCACCTCACTGCTCGTCGGTGCCGGCATCCTCGAGTTCTTCTCCTACGTGAGCGGGCTCGGTTGGGGCTGGGTGACGACGCTCGGGACCCCGGGCACCGTCAGGTCGTGGACCGCCCCCACGACGGGCCTCGCCATGCTGGCCACCGGCATCTTCCACTTTGCCCATCTCGGCGTCGGGCTCGGCGGCGTCCTCACGGTCGCCCGGTTCTTCGGCCTGCTCATCGCCGGCATCGCCGGGGTCTGGCTCCTGTTCAACAGTGACCGGATCGGCACGCTCAAGGCGGTGGGCATCACGCTCTTGGTCTTCGTCCTCCTCGGGCCGGTGGTCCAACCGTGGTATCTCTCGTGGGGACTGATCCTGCTCGCACCAGTGGCGCTCGGGAGGCTCCGCTCCCTGATCGTGGGGCTGTCCATGGTGACCGCGTTCATCGAGCTGCCCGGAGGGTCCGACCTGGCGACGAGCCTGCTCCACGGTGATCCCCTTCTCATCGTGCTGACGCTGCTGTGGATCCTGGTGGTGCTCACCGTGCCGCTCTCCAGCTGGGAGCGCCCCGACCCCGCACTGGTGGACCTGGGGACCCCGGCGGGCCTGGCATCGACCGCACCGGCCTGACCGGCTCAGAGCATCCGTTGGAGGACGGACACGTCCAGCCACCGGTTGAACTTGCGTCCGACCTCCCGCTCGACCCCGACCATGCGGAAGCCGCACGCCCGGTGCAGGGCGATCGAGGCCTCGTTGTCCCCTCCGATCCTGGCCACGACCGAGTGGAACCCGTGCCGGGTGGCCAGCGTGACGAGTTCTTCGAGCAGGCTCTTCCCCACGCCGTGGCCCTGATGGGCCCCGTCCACGTAGACCGAGTCCTCGACGGTTGTGGCGTAGGCCGGGCGATCCCGGTAAGCCGACAACGACCCGAAGCCGAGCACAATGGCCCGCTCGTCGACGGCGACAACTGCCGGGTGGGGGCCCCGGTGGTCGATCAGCCAGGCCGACTGCTCATCGGCTGACCTCGGCACCAGGTCGAACGTCGCCGTCGAGCCGGTAACCTCGGCGTTGTAGATCGACCGGATGGACTCGGCGTCGGCCGGTGTGGCCAGGCGGACTTGCATCCGGGAATGGTAGCCAGCGTTCCCGTTCTTCTCGCCGGGCCCCGGGTTCGCTATGATTCCCTTTTTGCTGCTCGCTCGAGCCGCACTGCCCCCTTAGCTCAGTCGGCAGAGCACAGCCATGGTAAGGCTGGTGTCGTCGGTTCGATTCCGACAGGGGGCTCGCCCGTGGCGGCGTAGCTCAGTTGGTCAGAGCGCACGGCTCATAATCGTGAGGTCGCCGGTTCGAGCCCGGCCGCCGCTACCACTTTCGGACACACGGGACAGCACAGGCACTAGGCAACGAAGCACAGGCACAGCGATGAGCCCCTCCCGACCAGGCAGGTCGGGAGGGGGTTCTGACGACTTAGACCGATTGAACGATTGAGGAGTCACCGTGGCAAAGAACGAGAAGCGCATCCAGGTCACTCTGGCCTGTGAGGTGTGTAAGAGGCGGAACTACATCACCACCAAGAACAAGCTGAACGACCGTGAGCGGATCGAGATGAAGAAGTTCTGTCGGTGGGACCGCCAGCACACCCTCCACAAGGAGACCCGCTAGTCGGGGAGACCGACCAGCCGGTGGACCCGCCTGTCCGACTCCCCGAAGCGGCCGCGACGGCCGCAACGGCCGGGCCGGCCCCGGGTCTGCCTGGGCCGTGCCGGCGGCCTGGTGTTATCCTTGGCCTCCGCCCCTGTGTTCGGCTCCCCGTACGCGGAACGGCGGTCGGCAGAGGGCAGTAGCTCAACTGGTAGAGCACCGGTCTCCAAAACCGAAGGTTGGGGGTTCAAGTCCCTCCTGCCCTGCTCACCACCCGTGGAAACGGTCGAAGGAAACAACACGTGAACCGAGAACAGAAGCGAGCAATGCAACGGCAGGGCCAGGACCCTGACGGCGAGGCTCCGGCCAAGCGCACAGCACAGCCGGCCCGGCGACCACCCAAGCGCGAGCCGTTCCGTCCGGGGCAGTTCCTCCGCGAGGTACGATCAGAGCTTCGCCAAGTGGCGTGGCCCAACAGGTCCGAGGTCGTCAACTACACGACGGTGACCCTGGTCACCCTCTTGTCGCTGATGGTCCTCATCTTCATTCTCAACTACGCCTTCGCCAAAGGCGTCCTGTGGCTGTTCAAGACGTGATCGGTGTGACTGTGACCCACGAAGAAACCAATCCGGCAACCGGCGACGACGAGGGCCTCGACCAAGTCGGGGACTCGAGCGCGCCCGAGGCCCCAGAGGTGTCCGACCAGGCCACCGGGACCCCCTCCGACCAGGTGGATGATGCACCCGTCGACGAGACGGTCGCCGTGGCCGACGAGGTCGGGTTCGACGACGAGGACGACGAGGACGAGCCGTTCGTGGTCAGCCCCTATGACCAGCCGGGCCGGTGGTACGTCGTCCACACCTACGCCGGGTACGAGAACAAGGTGAAGTCCAACCTGCACAGCCGGGCCGTCTCGATGAGCATGGAGGACCGCATCTACGAGGTGGTCATCCCGATGGAGGACGTCATCGAGTTCAAGAACGGCAAGAAGGTGGTCGTCCAGAAGAAGGTGTTCCCCGGCTACCTGCTGTGCCGCTGCGAGCTCGACGACGACAGCTGGTCGGTCATCCGGAACACCCCCGGGGTCACCGGGTTCGTGGGTCCGGGTACGAAACCCACGCCGCTGTCCCGCCGTGAGGTCGAGGGCATCCTCCAGGTCAAGGTCGAAGGTGTGGAGGCCCCGTCCAAGCGGAGTCGCCCGCGGCTCGAGCACGAGGTCGGCGAGACGGTCCGGGTCAAAGAGGGCCCCTTCGCCGACTTCTCCGGTCAGATCGCCGAGATCAACGAGGACCAGCTCAAGCTCAAGGTGCTGGTCAACATCTTCGGTCGGGAGACTCCGGTCGAACTCGAATTCAGCCAGGTCGCGAAGCTGTAGGCCGGCGGACCCAGGTAAGGAGAGGTAAGCAATGCCACCGAAGAAGCGCGTCCCTCGCGGTCGTGAAGATCCAGCTCCCGGCCGGGGGCGCCACACCCGCGCCGCCGGTCGGCACCGCCCTCGGGCCGCACGGCGTCCAGACCATGGAGTTCTGCAAGCAGTACAACGCGGCGACCGAGAGCCAGCGGGGATCGATCGTGCCGGTGGAGATCTCGATCTACGAGGACCGGACCTTCTCCTTCATCCTGAAGACCCCGCCGACCCCGGCCCTGCTCCGCCAGGCCGCGGGCCTGGAAAAAGGCGCCTCCACTTCGGGCCGGGAGCAGGTGGGCACGGTGACCAGCGCCCAGGTGGCCGAGATCGCCGCCGTCAAGCTCCCCGACCTCAACACCGCCGACATCGAGGCGGCCAAGCGCCAGGTCGAGGGCACGGCCCGGTCGATGGGTATCGCCGTCGCCGGTTGAGGCCGGCGCGCACGTTCGAGAAACGGAGACACATCATGTCCAGGGGAAAGAAGTACAAGGCGAGCGCCGCCACCTTCGATCGGCAGCATCTCTACACGCCCTCGGAGGCGATCGACCTGGTCAAGGCCTCGGCCTCGGCCTCCTTCGACGAAACGGTCGAGATCGCCATCCGCCTCGGGGTCGATCCCCGCAAGGCCGACCAGATCGTGCGCGGGACGCTGTCCCTTCCGGCCGGCACGGGGCGGACGGCCCGTGTCGCCGTGTTCGCCGCCGGCGAGAAGGCGGCCGAGGCCCGGTCGGCCGGCGCCGACGTGGTGGGAGCGGACGACCTCGTGGCCCGGGTGGCCAACGAGGGGTTCCTCGACTTCGACGTGGCCATCGCCACCCCCGACCTCATGGGCCAGGTGGGGACCCTGGGCCGGATCCTCGGCCCCCGTGGCCTGATGCCGAACCCGAAGACCGGCACGGTGACCGATGACGTGGAGCGGGCGGTCAGCGAGTTCAAGGGCGGCAGAGTGGAGTACCGGACCGACAAGGTGGGCAACATCCACCTGCGGATCGGCAAGGCGTCCTTCGACCGCCCGAAACTGCTCGAGAACCTCCACACGGTGATGGAGGAGATCCACCGGGCCAAGCCCGCCTCCTCCAAGGGCCGCTACGTGAGGGCGGTCACCCTGTCGTCGACGATGGGACCGGGCGTGCGCATCGACCCGCTGCTGGCCCGCCGGATCGACGAGGACCTGCCGGTCAGCGCCTGAGGGGCCCTCCCGGCCCGACCGTGGCTGGCCTTCTCGGAGCCCGTGCGCTAGAGTCCCCTCTTCCAGATCTTCTGATTCACCGAACTGCCGTAGACCTCCGGTGCGCCGTTCCCCGGCGCCGAAGGGACCCGAAGGGGTCCGCCTGAAGAGGCGTTCCGCGTGGTGCATCCCATGCCCGCGCGACACCGAGTGACGGTGTCTACGGCCCTGACCTGAGCGAGTCGCTCGTTGGAGGGACCATGGACAAGCCGAGGCCTGAGAAGGTCGCCGTCGTCGACGAGGTGCGCGGGCGCCTGGCGTCGTCCGACGGCGCCCTCCTGACCGAGTACCGGGGTCTTACCGTCTCCGAGCTGGCCGAGCTCCGCCGCGACCTGTCCGCCGCCGGGGGTGACTACAAGGTCTACAAGAACACGCTGGTGCGGTTGGCCGTCGCCGATGGCCCCCAGGCCGGGATCCACGACCTCCTGACCGGCCCCACAGCCATCGCCTTCGTGCAGGGCGACGTCAGTGCGGTGGCCAAGGCGCTGCGGGACTTCGCCAGGAACAATCCGAGTCTGGTGGTCAAGGGTGGTGTCGTCGGATCGGGCATCCTGTCGGCCTCGGACATCAGCGTCCTGGCCGATCTGCCCCCCAAGGACACCCTGCTGGCCCAGTTCGCCGGCGCCCTGGCGGCGCCTCTCCAGCAACTCGCCGGCCTGGTCCAGGCCCTTCCCCGCAACCTGGCCTACGGGCTGTCGGCGCTGATCGAGCAGCGCCAGGCCGGTGGGGAGGCGCTCGAAGCGCCCGTCACCGATGCCCCGGCCGCTCCGGCGCCGACCGACGAGGCCCCGGCGTCCGAAGGCGACGCAGCGGCCTCCGCCGAGTCCACCGAGGCCGCATCCTCGAACGAGGAACCGGTCGCCACCGAGGCCCCGGCGGCCGAGTAGGCCGGACATCACCGTTCCATCCGCATTCTCGTACGAAGACCAAGCAAACAAGGAGCAACGACAATGGCAGGCACCCTGACCAAGGACCAGATTCTGGACGGCATCTCCGAGCTGTCCGTGCTCGAGCTGAGCGAGCTGCTGAAGGAGTTCGAGGAGCGCTTCGGCGTGACCGCGGCGGCCCCGGTGGCCGTGGCGGCGGCCGCGCCTGCTGCCGGCGGCGCAGAGGCCGGCGGCGGCGGCGAGGAGGAGAAGACCGAGTTCGACGTCATCCTCACTGCGGCCGGCGACAAGAAGATCCAGGTGATCAAGGAGGTGCGCTCGTTGACCAGCCTGGGCCTGAAGGAGGCCAAGGACCTGGTGGACGGGGCCCCGAAGCCCGTGTTGGAGAAGGCCAACAAGGAGGACGCCGAGAAGGCGAAGGCCCAGCTCGAGGGGGCCGGAGCGACGGTCGAGCTCAAGTAGTACCCCCCGCCCCGGTCACCGGGCGGCGGCGGCCGGGCCCAGGTCGACGGGCGGTCGGCCACCGCGTTGGCGGGCCGCGGCCCGGAGCCTCGGGGGGCCTTCGATCCTTGACGGCGGCACGACGGTCTCCTAGCCTGTGCAGGCCTGGATCGGGGCTTCCCGTCCCCGAGCTTGTAATCCTGTCCGTACCCGGATAGGATTACTGGTTGCCGTGCCTGCTCCTTCCGCCTTCCTCCGTGTTTTGGCTGATTGACGCGCGCCCTGGCGCCCCTTCAACCGCTCCGGCGGTGGTTGTCGACCCCAGAGCAGGCTCGGACATGGTTCCAGAGTTTCTCGAGCATCAGTAGTCCGTCGACCATCGCTTCACCGCAGCACCCCTTCGTCGCCCCATTAGCCCCGCAACTGGGAGGAGTAGGCCGTTGCCTACACGGTCCAACAGCCCGGAACGTTTTTCTTTCGCCAACATCGACGAGGCCCTGCCGTTGCCGGACCTCGTGGCCATCCAGCGGGACTCCTTCCAGTGGTTCCTCGACCGCGGCCTGGCGGAGACCTTCAACGACATCAGCCCGATCGAGGACTTCACCGGCCAGCTGAGCCTGGAGCTGGAGTTCGATCCCACCGATCCCGATCTGCGACCCCCGCCCAAGTTCTCGGTGGAGGAGTGCAAGGAAAAGGACATGACCTACGCCGCGCCGGTCTTCGTGCGGGCCAGGTTCATGAACGCCGGCACCGGTGAGATCAAGGAGCAGACGGTCTTCATGGGGGACTTCCCGGTGATGACCGACAAGGGGACCTTCATCGTCAACGGGACCGAGCGTGTGGTCGTGAGCCAGCTGGTCCGTTCGCCCGGGGTTATCTTCCAGCCCGGGCGCGACGCCAAGACGGTCTTCACCGGCACCATCCACCCCTACCGGGGCGAGTGGATCGAGTTCGACGTCGAGGCCAAGCCGGGCAAGGACGTCACCGCCGGGTGCCGCGTGGCCCGCAAACGCCGGCTGTCGCTGTTCGTGCTGTTGCGCGCCCTCGGCTACGAGGACCAGGCCTTCCTGGAGCGGTTCGTGCGCCACTTCGACTTCCTCGAGGGGCAGTGGGAGAAGGAGCAGAACCTGGCCCCCACCCGCGAGGAGGCCCTGCTCGAGATCTACAAGCGCGCCCGTCCCGGCGAGCCGCTGTCCGTCGAGGCCGCCCGCCAGTACTTCGAGAACGCCTTTTTCAACCCCAAGCGATACGACCTCACCCGGGTCGGCCGCTACAAGCTCAACCGGAAGCTGGGCCCGGAGATCGAGCGCATCTCGGACATCTTGAAGATCGACCTCGAGCGCCCGACGCCCACCCAGGGGGTGCTCAGCCCGTCGGAGATCCTGGCGTCCTCGACCTACATGCTCCACCTGGCCAAGCACATGGCCGACGGCGAGTCGAACTACCGGATCGACGACCAGGACCATTTCGCCAACCGTCGGATCCGCTCGGTCGGCGAGCTCATCCAGAACCAGGTCCGGGTCGGGCTCTCCCGCATGGAGCGGGTGGTGCGCGAGCGCATGACCACCCAGGACGTGGAGGCGATCACCCCCCAGACCCTCATCAACATCCGGCCGGTGGTCGCCGCCGTGAAGGAGTTCTTCGGCACCAGCCAGTTGAGCCAGTTCATGGACCAGAACAACCCGCTGTCCGGCCTGGCCCACAAGCGGCGCCTGTCGGCCCTCGGGCCCGGCGGTCTGTCCCGTGAGCGCGCCGGGTTCGAGGTCCGTGACGTCCACACCTCCCACTACGGCCGCATGTGCCCGATCGAGACTCCCGAGGGCCCCAACATCGGCCTGATCGGCTCGCTCGCCACCTACGCCCGGGTCAACGAGTACGGCTTCATCGAGACCCCCTACCGCAAGGTGGTCGACGGCCAGGTGACCAAGGAGATCACCTACCTGGCCGCCGACGAGGAGGAGGAGCACGTGATCGCCCAGGCCTCGGCGGCGCTGGACGACAAGGGCCACTTCACCGAGGAGAGGGTGCTCGTCCGCCGCGGTCCGCAGGGCACCGGTGTGCGGGTCGGGGCCACCACCACGTCCTACGGCACGACGTCGGAGATCGACTTCGTGCCCCCGGCCGAGGTCGACCTGATGGACGTGTCCCCCAAGCAGATCGTGTCGGTGTCGACGGCGCTGATCCCTTTCGTCGAGCACGACGACGCCAACCGCGCCCTGATGGGCGCCAACATGCAGAAGCAGGCGGTCCCGCTGGTCGTCCCCGAGGCCCCCTACATCGGGACCGGCGTCGAGGCCCGTGCCGCCCGTGACGCCGGCGACGTGGTGATGGCCGAGGGCGATGGCGTGGTGGTCGACGTCTCCGGCGACCAGATCGTGGTCGAGTACAAGGCGGGCGCCAAGAACCGCCTGGGCGACCCGCTGGGCAAGAAGACCTACCGACTGGCCAAGTTCCGCCGGTCCAACCAGAACACGGCCATCAACCAGAAGGTGATCGTCGACGAGGGCCAGAAGGTCTCGGCCGGCGACGTGCTGGCCGACGGGCCCGCCACCCACAACGGGGAGCTCGCCCTCGGCAAGAACCTCCTCGTGGCCTTCATGCCGTGGGAGGGCTACAACTACGAGGACGCCATCATCCTCTCCGAGCGCCTGGTGAAGGACGACGTGCTCACGTCGATCCACATCGAGGAGCACGAGGTCGACGCCCGCGACACCAAGCTCGGTGCCGAGGAGATCACCCGTGACATCCCCAACCTGTCCGAGGAGATCCTGGCCGACCTCGACGAGCGGGGCATCATCCGCATCGGCGCGGAGGTGGGACCCGGCGACGTGCTCGTCGGCAAGGTCACCCCGAAGGGCGAGACCGAGCAGACGCCCGAGGAGCGCCTGCTCCGGGCCATCTTCGGCGAGAAGGCCCGTGAGGTCCGTGACACCTCGCTGAAGGTCCCCCACGGCGAGCAGGGCACGGTCATCGACGTTCGGGTGTTCTCCCGCGACGACGCCCACGAACTCCCGCCCGGGGTGGAACAGCTGGTGCGTGTCTACGTGGCCCAGAAGCGCAAGATCTCCGAGGGAGACAAGCTGGCCGGCCGCCACGGCAACAAGGGCGTCATCTCGAAGATCCTGCCCATCGAGGACATGCCCTACCAGGCCGACGGCACCCCGGTCGACATCATCCTCAACCCGTTGGGCGTGCCCAGCCGGATGAACGTGGGCCAGGTGCTCGAGTCCCATCTCGGGTACGCCGCCCGCTGGGGCTGGGAGGGCGCGGGGACGCGGCGACGACGCCAGTGCGCGGCACCGAGACGAAGACCAGACCCCGCACCGATCCCGCGGTGTGGGTATCCACCCCGGTCTTCGACGGGGCCCACTGGGACGAGGAGGCCGACGCCGGGCGCCACCCGACGATCCAGCAGATCTTCCGTCGGCTCAACCCCGACGGCGCCGACGGCGCCGTCCAGGTCTCCGACGACGGCAAGAGCCGGCTGTTCAACGGCCGGACGGGCGAGCCCTACGACAACCCGATCTCGGTCGGCTACGTCTACATCCTGAAGCTCCACCACCTGGTGGACGACAAGATCCACGCCCGGTCGACCGGTCCCTACTCGATGATCACCCAGCAGCCCCTGGGCGGGAAGGCGCAGTTCGGCGGCCAGCGGTTCGGGGAGATGGAGGTGTGGGCGCTCGAGGCCTTCGGCGCCGCCTACGCCCTCCAGGAGCTCCTGACGATCAAGTCGGATGACGTCCTCGGCCGGGTGAAGGTCTACGAGGCCATCGTGAAGGGGGAGAACATCCCCGAACCGGGCATCCCCGAGAGCTTCAAGGTGCTCATCAAGGAGATGCAGTCGCTCTGCCTGGACGTGGAGGTCCTGGCACCGGGTGGAGAAGAGATAGAGATGCGAGAGCTGGACGAGGACGTGTTCCGCACGGCCGAGGAACTTGGCATCGACATCAGCCGACCTGAGCGCGGGTCGGACGAAGAAGATGCACGACGCGCCGCGGAAAGGGGATTCTGATGTTGGATGTCAACGACTTCGATCAGCTGAGGATCGGACTGGCGACAGCCGATTCGATCCGGGGATGGTCCAACGGCGAGGTGAAGAAGCCCGAGACCATCAACTACCGCACGCTGCGTCCGGAGAAGGACGGTCTCTTCTGCGAGAAGATCTTCGGCCCCACCAAGGACTGGGAGTGCTACTGCGGCAAGTACAAGCGCGTCCGTTTCCGGGGCATCATCTGTGAGCGGTGCGGCGTCGAGGTCACCCGGTCCAAGGTTCGCCGCGAGCGGATGGGCCACATCGAGCTCGCCGCACCCGTGGTCCACATCTGGTACCTGCGCGGCACCAGGAGCTGGCTCGCCTACCTGCTCATGGGCACCGAGGCCCGCGAGGAGCTGAAGGCCAAGCAGCTGGAGAAGGTCATCTACTTCGCGGCCAACCTGGTCACCTGGGTCGACGAGGCCAAGCGTCACGAGGACCTGCCCGATCTCGAGGCTGAGCTCCGGGTGGAGATCGCCGACATCGAAAAGAAGCGCGACCTCGAGATCGACCGGCGCTTCAAGGTGCTGGAGGGTGAGCTCGCCGACCTCGAGAAGTCCGGGGCCAAGGACACCGAGATCAAGGCCCGCCAGCGCAACGTGGAAAAGGAGATCGCCTCGGTCCGCG
The DNA here is from genome assembly GCA_963725395.1 of uncultured Acidimicrobiales bacterium. Taxonomy (GTDB): domain Bacteria; phylum Actinomycetota; class Acidimicrobiia; order Acidimicrobiales; family RAAP-2; genus Bog-756. The sequence continues at coordinate 274,020 of CAVRYH010000013.1, forward strand.
AGCGCTATCAGAGCGAGATCGAGCTGGCCCAGCGCTCGTTCGACGAGTTCAAGAGCCTCCACTCCCGCAAGATCCTCGAGGACGAGATGCTCTGGCGTGAGCTGCGCATCCGCTACGAGGACTACTTCGAGGGGGGCATGGGTGCCGAGACCATCTCGCGCCTCATCGACCGCATCGACCTCGACGAGGAGGAGATCAAGCTCCGCGAGATGATCGACGCCGCTGACGGGCGCAAGCCCCTCTCGGCCCAGCGCCGCCAGAAGGTGATCAAGCGCCTGAAGATCGTCACCGCCTTCAACCGCCGCGACGAGAACGGTCGCCGGGTCAACGACCCCCGGGCCATGATCCTCGACTCGGTCCCGGTCATCCCGCCCGACCTGCGCCCGATGGTGCAGCTCGACGGTGGCCGGTTCGCCACCTCGGACCTCAACGACCTCTACCGGCGGGTGATCAACCGGAACAACCGGCTGAAGCGCCTGCTCGACCTCGGGGCGCCCGAGATCATCATCAACAACGAGAAGCGGATGCTGCAGGAGGCGGTCGACGCCCTGTTCGACAACGGCCGACGCGGCCGCCCGGTGACCGGGCCCGGCAACCGCCCGCTCAAGAGCCTGTCGGACATGCTGAAGGGGAAGCAGGGCCGGTTCCGCCAGAACCTGCTGGGCAAGCGTGTCGACTACTCGGGGCGCTCGGTCATCGTGATCGGCCCCACCCTGCAGCTCCACCAGTGCGGGCTGCCCAAGCTGATGGCGCTCGAGCTGTTCAAGCCCTTCGTGATGAAGCGGCTCGTCGATGCCGAGTACGCGCAGAACATCAAGTCGGCCAAGCGCATGGTCGAGCGGCGCCGTCCCCAGGTCTGGGACGTGCTCGAAGGGGTGATCAAGGAGCATCCGGTGCTGTTGAACCGGGCCCCCACCCTCCACCGCCTGGGCATCCAGGCCTTCGAGCCGGTACTGGTCGAGGGCAAGGCCATCCAGGTGCACCCCTTGGTGTGCACCGCCTTCAACGCCGACTTCGACGGTGACCAGATGGCCGTCCACCTGCCCCTGTCCGCCGAGGCCCAGGCCGAGGCCCGGGTGCTGATGCTGTCGGCCAACAACATCCTGTCGCCGGCCACGGGCCGCCCGATCACCGTGCCCACCCAGGACATGGTCTTCGGCATCTACTACCTCACCCTGCCGGTGGACGGCGCCAAGGGGGAGGGCCGGGTCTTCCGGCACGCCTACGAGGTGGAGACCGCATTCGATGCCGGTGACATCGACCTCCAGGCCAAGATCGTGGTCCGACCCGAGGCCGGATCGCACCTGGCCCGGTCCATCGCCCTGGCCAACGGGGCGGTGGCCGACGAGGACGGCCAGCTGACCGGGATCGATCCCGACGAGCGCGTCGAGATCGAGACGACGGCCGGACGGCTGTTCTTCAACACGGCGCTGCCGGACGGCTACCGCTACATCAACGACATCGTGGGCAAGCGGAACACGGCCATCGGAACCATCGTCGAAGAGGTCGCCGCCGGCTTCCCCAAGCGCGAGGTGGCCGCCAGCCTGGACCGGATCAAGGACCTCGGATTCCGCTACGGCGCCCAGTCCGGCCTGACCATCTCCATCAGCGACGTCGTCACGCCCCCGGACAAGGGGGCCATCCTCGACCGCTACGAGAAGGAGGCCGAGAAGGCCGAGTCCCAGTTCAAGAGGGGCATCATCACCGACGACGAGCGCCGCCAGAAGGAGATCGAGATCTGGACCTCGGCCAACTCCGAGGTCGGCAAGGCAATGGAGAAGACGATGTCGAGCATCGCCTTCAACCCGATCGACATGATGGTCGACTCGGGTGCCCGCGGGAACAGCCAGCAGATCCGCCAGATCGCCGGCATGAAGGGCCTGGTGTCGAACCCCCGGGGCGAGATGATCCCCCGGCCGATCAAGTCCTCCTTCCGGGAGGGGCTGTCCGTCCTCGAGTACTTCATCTCCACCCACGGCGCCCGCAAGGGCCTGGCCGACACCGCGTTGCGCACCGCCGACTCGGGCTACCTGACCCGGCGACTGGTGGACGTGGCCCAGGAGCTCATCGTGCGGGAGGACGACTGCGGCTCGACCCGCGGCATCTGGATCGAGGGCGTGGTTCCCGATAGTGCCGGTCGACGCTCCTACCTCGAGACCAGGGTCAACGGGCGCATCACCGCCGAGGCGATCACCCTGTCGGACAAGTCCAAGATCGAGGCGGGCACCGTACTGACCGAGGAGCTGGTCAATCGGCTGCGTGACGACCCGTCGGTCGACCGGGTCCGCACCCGGTCGGTGCTGACGTGCGAGGCCGAGCAGGGCATCTGTGCCGCGTGCTACGGCCAGTCCCTGGCCACCGGCGAGATGATCGAGCTCGGTGAGGCGGTCGGCGTGATCGCCGCCCAGTCCATCGGCGAGCCCGGCACCCAGCTGACCATGCGCACGTTCCACACCGGCGGCATCGTCGGCGAGGACATCACCCACGGCCTGCCCCGCGTCGTCGAGCTCTTCGAGGCCCGCACGCCGAAGGGTGCCGCCGTGCTGGCCCGCCACTCGGGTGTGGTCCGGGTGGAAGAGGACGAGTCGGGTCGTCATATCACCGTGGTGGCCGACGACGGCGAGGAGCACACCGTGCTGGTGGCCCAGCGGGCCCACCTCGAGGTGGCCGACGGCCAGGAGGTCGCCGCCGGCGACGCCCTGGTCGAGGGGCCGAAGGACCCCAAGGAGCTCCTCGAGGTCAAGGGGATCCGGGAGACCCAGCAGTACCTGGTCGAGGAGGTCCAGAAGGTCTACCGCGATCAGGGGGTGTCCATCCACGACAAGCACATCGAGCTGATCGTGCGGCAGATGCTCCGCCGGGTGCTGGTGGCCGAGCCCGGGGACGCCACGTTCCTCCCCGGTGAGCGGGTGGACAACCGTGCCTACGCCGAGGTCAACCGGGCGCTCGTCCAGGACGGGAAGCGCCCGGCCGAGGGCCGCCCCGAGCTCATGGGGATCACCAAGGCGTCGCTGGCCACCGAGAGCTGGCTGTCGGCGGCCTCGTTCCAGGAGACCACCCGGGTGCTCACCGAGGCGGCCATCGAGGGCAAGTCGGACCAGCTGTTCGGTCTGAAGGAGAACATCATCATCGGCAAGCTGATCCCGGCCGGTTCGGGGATGGAGCGGTACCGCGACATCAAGCTCGAGATGCCCGGAGCAGAGGCCATGCCGTTCTGGGCCCTCGGCTCCGAGGGGGATGCCGGCACCGAGGACCTGGCCGCCTGGCTGCGGGACACCGGTGGGGACGCCTCGCTCGGAACTTTCAGCTCGGAGATCGACGCCAGCTGGCTGGGTACCATCCCGAGTGCCGAGGAGCTCGGTGCACCCGAGGTCCCGCCGGTCGAGCCCGGCTCGCTCGAAGCAGGCGCATGATCAGGGCCGGGAGGTCACGGACGCCGTTCGGGGCCCGTGACCGAACGGCTTGCCCCTGCTCCGGCGGGGACGGCCCGGGGGGCGCGCTTGCCCGTCGTGTCCCCATGCCATAGCATTGAGCGTTCGGGGTTTCGCGCGCCTGAGGCTGTGGCCTGGCCGCCGAAGGCACCCCTGAGCAGCAAATCTGAGTCTGTCCCGCAGTATCCCCGCAGTTCACAACCTAGAGGTAACGCGTGCCCACGATCTCCCAGCTCGTCCGCAAGGGGCGGGCCACCAAGCCGACGAAGTCGAAGACCCCGGCCCTCCGGGGGGCGCCCCAGCGGCGGGGTGTCTGCACGCGCGTCTACACCCACACGCCGAAGAAGCCGAACTCCGCCCTCCGTAAGGTGGCGAGGGTCCGGTTGACCAGTGGCCTCGAGGTCACGGCCTACATCCCCGGCGAGGGTCACAACCTCCAGGAGCACTCCATCGTGCTGGTCCGCGGTGGTCGTGTGAAGGACCTGCCCGGTGTCCGCTACAAGGTGATCCGGGGGACGCTGGACGCATCCGGTGTCCGCGAGCGGAACCAGGCCCGGAGCCGCTACGGCGCAAAGAAGGAGTCCTAGGTGCCCCGCAAAGGTCCTGCCGTCCGTCGAGAGCTGATGCCCGATCCCGTGTACCACTCGGTGCTGGTCACCCAGGTGGTCAACCGGGTGCTGAGTCGGGGCAAGCGGACGCTGGCCGAGCGCATCGTCTACGACGCCCTGTCCGACGTGGCCGAGAAGTCGGGCAACGACCCGGTGGCCGTCTTGAAGAAGGCCGTCGAGAACACCCGTCCCGAGCTCGAGGTCCGGAGCCGGAGGGTGGGTGGCGCCACCTACCAGGTACCGGTCGAGGTACGCCCCCGCCGGGCCACCACGCTGTCCATCCGGTGGCTCGTCGGCTACTCCCAGCAGCGCAGGGAGAAGACGATGGCCGAGCGGCTGTCGAACGAGATCCGTGATGCGGCCAACGGGATCGGCGCTGCCGCCAAGCGTCGTGAGGACCTCCACAAGATGGCCGAGTCGAACAAGGCCTTCGCCCACTACCGCTGGTAGGACGAGGCCGCACCGGCCTTTACTCTGGCAGCGAGCACCACGTACGAGCACTACCCGAGAGCTGATCAACCATGGCTGAAGCGAGCACCCGCCACCATCCCCTGGCCAAGACCCGGAACATCGGGATCATGGCCCACATCGACGCGGGCAAGACCACGACCACGGAGAGGATCCTCTACTACACGGGGAAGAACTACAAGATCGGCGAGGTCCACGAGGGCGCGGCGACCATGGACTGGATGGTCCAGGAGCAAGAGCGCGGCATCACCATCACCTCGGCCGCCACCACCTGCATGTGGCGTGACACGGTCATCAACATCATCGACACGCCCGGCCACGTCGACTTCACCGTCGAGGTGGAGCGCTCGCTTCGGGTGCTCGACGGGGCGGTGGCCGTGTTCGACGCCGTGGCCGGCGTCGAGCCCCAGACCGAGACGGTGTGGCGCCAGGCCAACAAGTACGAGGTCCCCCGGATCTGCTTCATCAACAAGATGGACCGGACCGGCGCCGACTTCGACCAGTGCGTGGAGATGATCAAGGATCGGCTGGACGCCGTGGTCGCCGTGGTGCAGCTGCCGATCGGGGCCGAGGGCGGCTTCCGGGGCGTGGTGGACCTCGTGCACATGCGGGCCCTGGTGTGGGACGACGGGATGGGCGAGGAGTGGACCGAAGAGGAGATCCCGGCCGACATGAGGGATCTGGCCGACGAGGCCCACCACCAGCTCATCGACGTGGTCTCCAACCATGACGACATCATCATGGAGAAGTATCTGGGCGACGAGGAGATCACGCCCGAGGACCTCCAGCGGGCCATCCGCACGGTGACCCTGGGGAGCCATGCGGTCCCCATCCTGTGCGGGTCGGCCTTCAAGAACAAGGGCGTCCAGCCCATGCTCGACGCGGTGGTGGACTACCTGCCCAGCCCGCTCGACATCCCCCCGGCCATCGGCACCGTGCCCCGCAAGGAGGGGGTCACCGTCGAACGCCCCGCCGACGACTCCGCCCCTTTCGCCGCCCTGGCCTTCAAGATCATGACCGACCCCTACGTGGGCAAGCTCACCTACCTCCGGGTGTACTCGGGCACCCTGACCAAGGGCTCGGGCGTCATCAACTCGACCAAGGACCGCAAGGAGCGGGTCGGACGCATCCTGCAGATGCACGCCAACACCCGCGAGGACCTCGACGCCACCTACGCAGGGGACATCGTGGCCGCGGTCGGTCTGAAGCAGACGACCACCGGTGACACCCTGTGCGATCCCGACGAGCCGGTGATCCTCGAGTCCCTGACCTTCCCCGAACCGGTGATCCACGTGGCCGTGGAGCCGAAGACCAAGGCTGACCAGGACAAACTGTCCAAGGCCCTGTTCGCCCTGTCCGAGGAGGACCCGACGTTCCGGGTCCAGTCCGACGAGGAGACGGGCCAGACGGTCATCTCGGGCATGGGCGAGCTCCATCTCGAGGTGCTGGTGGACCGGATGCTCCGGGAGTTCTCCGTGGACGCCAACGTGGGCAAGCCCCAGGTGGCCTACCGCGAGACGGTACGCAAGAAGGTGGAGAAGGTCGAACTGCGCTACGTCCGCCAGACCGGCGGCAAGGGCCAGTACGGGCACGTGGTCATCACCCTCGAGCCCACCGGGCCGGGCGGCGGCTACGTGTTCGAGGACAAGATCACCGGCGGGGTCATCCCGAAGGAGTACATCCCCTCGGTCAACCAGGGAATTCAGGAGTCCATCACCTCCGGCGTCCTCGCCGGGTACCCGACCGTCGACATCAAGGTGATCCTTACCTACGGTTCGTACCACGACGTCGACTCCTCGGAGATGGCCTTCAAGATCGCCGGCTCGATGGCCATCAAGAAGGCGGCCAACCTGGCCGACCCGGTCCTGCTGGAGCCGGTGATGGCCGTCGAGGTCACCACCCCCGAGGACTACATGGGCGACGTGATCGGCGACCTCTCGTCCCGGCGGGGCAAGGTCGAGGGGATGGAACAGCGCGGCAACAGCCATATCGTCCGGGCGCAGGTACCGCTGAGCGATATGTTCGGCTACGCTACCGACCTGCGCTCGCGCACTCAGGGCCGAGCCACGTACTCGATGCAGTTCCACGCGTACAACGAGGTTCCTGAGTCGATCGCCAAGGAGATCATCGCCAAGGCGCGCGGAGAGTAGGGCGTCGCGAAGCCCGGACCGAAGGTGGTCGGGGAGTCCCCGGACATCGGGTCCGGCGTCGAAAGGGCGTGACAGCAAGTACCACCCAGTGCAGCAGGCAGCACCGCAGTTCACTACAGCAGAGCAGGACCACCATCCACGAGGAATGACGACAGGCAACCGCCTGCGTCGTGGCGGGCCCGAGGGGGTACCGTCCGAGATCAGGGAGCATTACCCCAGCCATGGCCAAGCAGAAGTTCGAGCGCACGAAGCCCCACATCAACGTGGGAACGATGGGACACATCGACCACGGTAAGACAACGCTCACCGCGGCCATCACCAAAGTCCTGCACGACAACGACCCGACGACGAACTTCACGCCGTTCGACCAGATCGACAAGGCGCCCGAAGAGAAGCAGCGCGGCATCACCATCTCGATCGCCCACGTGGAGTACGAGACGCCCAACCGGCACTATGCGCACGTCGACATGCCCGGTCACGCCGACTACATCAAGAACATGATCACCGGCGCCGCCCAGGTCGACGGGGCCATCCTGGTCGTGTCCGCCGCCGACGGCCCGATGCCCCAGACCCGTGAGCACGTGCTCCTGGCCCGCCAGGTCGGCGTGCCCTACATCGTGGTGGCGCTCAACAAGGCCGACACCGTCGACGACGAGGAGCTGCTCGACCTGGTCGAGCTCGAGGTCCGTGAGCTGCTCAACGAGTACGAGTTCCCCGGCGACGACACCCCGATCATCCGGGTGAGCGCCCTCAAGGCGCTGGAGGGGGACGCCGAGTGGGCGGCAAAGATCACCGAGCTGATGGATGCGGTCGACTCCTACATCCCCGAGCCCGAGCGTGACGTGGAGAAGCCGTTCCTCATGTCCATCGAGGACGTGATGTCGATCACCGGCCGGGGCACCGTCGTGACCGGCAAGGTCGAGCAGGGCATCGTCAAGGTCGGCGAGGAGGTCGAGATCGTCGGTCTGCGCGACACGCAGAAGACCACCGTGACCGGCATCGAGATGTTCCGGAAGCTCCTCGACGAGGGCCGGGCCGGGGACAACATCGGCGCACTGCTGCGGGGCACGAAGAAAGAGGAGGTGGAGCGGGGCCAGGTGCTGTGCAAGCCCGGCTCGATCACCCCCCACACCAAGTTCGAGGCCACGGTGTACGTGCTCAACAAGGACGAGGGCGGCCGGCACAAGCCGTTCTTCACCAACTACCGCCCCCAGTTCTACTTCCGGACCACCGACGTGACCGGCACGATCAGCCTTCCCGAGGGGACCGAGATGGTCATGCCCGGCGACAACACGGAGATGACCGTCGAGCTGGGCAAGCCCATCGCCATGGCCGAGGGCCTGCGGTTCGCCATCCGTGAGGGTGGGCGGACGGTCGCCTCCGGCCGGGTCACGAAGATCCTCGAGTAGTCGACCGGTGACCCCCCCCAGGAGAGGACCCCTTACCCATGGCCGCTGAAGGCCCACGCCAGAAGATCCGGATCCGGCTGAAGGCCTACGACCACGAGATCCTCGACCAGTCCACCGAGAAGATCGTCCAGACGGTCCTGCGCACGCAGGCCAAGGTGCTGGGTCCGGTGCCGCTCCCCACGGAGAAGCACCGGTACACGGTGATCCGGTCGCCGCACAAGTACAAGGACAGCCGCGAGCACTTCGAGATGCGGGTCCACAAGCGCCTCGTGGACATCGTCGAGCACACCCCGAAGACGGTCGACTCGCTCCAGCGGCTCGACCTCCCGGCCGGGGTGGACATCGAGATCAAGATCCAGACCGTCTGATCCGGCCCCGACGGATGGCCGACCCCGTTGAAAGGCCGGTCCGGATGGTATAGGGTCTTCAGTCGGCCCGGATCCGGGCCACACCATGTGAGTAGGACGTGTTCGAGCGCCCGCCGCAGGAAGGCGGGGACCTCGGGCCGAACCAGGCGAGCGCTCCGCTCGGGATTCTTCCGAGCGGAGCGTCTGCGTGCGAGCCGTTGCGAGATGAAGCACCGGATTCGCCAGTTGAGTACGGGTGCGAACCAGCACCGCAGGAATCGTTCGATGCCGGCCGGTGTCGAACAGAGCGAAGAATCGAGACGGAGAAGCTCCAGTGGCCACCAAGGCGATCGTGGGCGAAAAGGTCGGAATGACCCAGATCTGGGACGATCAGCACCGGGCGATACCGGTGACGATGCTGCGCGTGGCGCCGGTCCGGGTGGTGCAGGTCAAGACCCCCGAACACGAGGGGTACTCGGCGTTGCAGGTGACGTGGGGCCACCGCCGCTCCTCGACCCTGACCAAGCCGGAGCAGGGCCACTACGACAAGTCGGGGATCGACCCCGGACGGCGTCTCGTCGAGCTCCGGGTCGACGACGTTTCCGACTACGAGGTCGGCCAGCAGCTGGCCGCGGACGTCCTGCAGGCGGGCGAGCTGGTCGATGCCATCGGTGTGTCCAAGGGCAAGGGATTCGCCGGCGGGATGAAGCGCCACAACTTCAAGGGCCAGGGCGCCTCCCACGGCAACCACAAAAAGCACCGCTCCCCGGGGTCGATCGGTGCCTGTGCCACCCCGTCCCGGGTGTTCAAGGGAACCCGCATGGCCGGCCGCATGGGCGGCCAGCAGGTGACCACGCTCAATCTGGAGGTGGTCGAGGCCGACCCAGAGCGGGAGCTGATCCTGGTCAAAGGGGCCGTGCCCGGCCCGAGGGGCGGCATGGTCATCCTGCGGGACGCGGTCAAGACCCCGTTGGTGAAGGGGGGTAAGGCGTGATGAGCCCCGCCACCTCCCCGGCGGAGACCGTCGACCTGGCCACGGCCAGTCCCGCCGAGGTCCGCCGTCTGCTGCGGCCCGCCCTGCGGCGCGTCACGACCACCCGGCGGTCGGCCGACGGGTCCGCGCTCGGTGAGGTGGAGCTCGAGCCGTCGATCTTCGGCATCGAACCCAATGTGGCCGTGCTCCACCAGGTGGTGACCGCCCAACTGGCCGCCGCCCGCTCCGGCACCCAGTCGACGAAGACGAGGTCCGAGGTCCGGGGCGGAGGGGCCAAGCCGTTCCGCCAGAAGGGCACCGGACGGGCCCGCCAGGGCTCGACCCGCTCGCCGCAGTGGGTCGGCGGAGGTGTGGCTCTCGGGCCCAAGCCCCGCTCGTACGCCCAGAAGACCCCGAAGAAGATGATCCAGCTGGCGCTGCGCTCGGCCCTGTCGGACCGGGCCTCACAGGGTCGGGTGGCCGTGATCGACCGGTGGACCTTCGAAGTCCCGTCGACCAAGGCGGCCCTGGCCGCCCTCGGCACCCTCGGGCTCTCGGGCCGGGTCCTCGTGGTGCTGGGCGACGAGGACGGATACGCCGACCGCTCCTTCGGGAACCTCCCCGAGATCCAGACCATCGTGGCCGGCGAGCTCAACGCCTACGACATCCTGGTCAACGACTGGGTGGTGTTCACGGACGACACGCTGCCGGGCGCCAGCGTGGCCCCCGCAGCCGATGCCGGCGCCGCGGAGGTTGCCGGCCCCGCAGCCGACGAGGACGAAGGAGCCGGGTCATGAGGGATCCCCACAACGTGCTGATCCGCCCGGTGGTGTCGGAGAAGTCCTATTCGCTGATGGACAACAACGTCTACGTGTTCGTGGTCGACCCGTCGGCGACGAAGATCGACGTGCGCCATGCCGTCGAGCAGGCGTTCAACGTCCGGGTGGACAGCGTCAACACGCTCAACCGGAAGGGCAAGACCAAGCGCAACCGCAAGAACAACTCGCTCGGCCACCGTCCCGACACCAAGCGGGCCATCGTCACCCTCCACGAGGGCGACTCGATCGACCTCTTCGAGAACTAGGGACCAGACCATGCCACTCCGCTCACGCAAGCCCACCAGTGCCGGCCGGCGCTTCCAGACCGTCTCGGACTTCGCCGAGATCACCACCGACCGGCCGGAGAAGTCCCTGTTGGCGCCCAAGCCCTCGACGGGGGGTCGCAACAGCTACGGTCGCAAGACCTCCCGCCACCGCGGGGGCGGGCACAAACAGCAGTACCGGGTCGTCGACTTCAAGCGGGACAAGGACGGCGTGCCGGCCAAGGTGGCCTCCATCGAGTACGACCCCAATCGCAACGCCCGTATCGCCCTCCTGCACTACCTCGACGGCGAGAAGCGCTACATCCTCGCCCCGTCCCAGGTGCAGGTGGGGGACCGGCTCCAATCCGGTCAGGGCTCGGAGATCCGGCCCGGCAACGCGCTGCCGCTCCGCTTCATCCCGGTAGGATCGGTGATCCACAACGTCGAGCTGCGGCCCGGCGGTGGCGGCAAGTTGGCCCGTGGCGCCGGCATGAGCGTGCAGCTCGTGGCCAAAGAAGGCGCCTTCGCCACCCTGCGGCTCCCCTCGACGGAGATGCGCCGGGTGCCCATCGACTGCCGGGGCACCCTCGGGACGGTGGGCAACTCCGAGGCCGAGCTGATCAAGATCGGCAAGGCCGGCCGGAACCGGTGGAAGGGCAAGCGCCCCCAGACCAGGGGCGTGGCCATGAACCCGGTCGACCACCCGCTGGGCGGCGGGGAGGGCAAGTCCTCCGGTGGCCGCCACCCGGTCTCGCCGTGGGGCCAGCCCGAGGGCCGTACCCGGGCCCGGAACAAGGACTCCGACAAGATGATCGTCCGCAGGCGCCGCACACGCGGTGCCCGGCGGTAGGAAGACAGAGGGAACACCAGCATGCCTCGCAGCCTGAAGAAAGGTCCGTTCGTCGACGACCACCTCCTGAAGAAGGTGGACGTCCTCAACGCGGCCGGGGACAAGAAGGTCATCAAGACGTGGTCCCGGCGCTCCACGATCATCCCGGACATGGTGGGCCACACCATCGCCGTCCACGACGGGCGCAAGCACATCCCGGTCTACGTGACCGAATCGATGGTCGGTCACAAGCTCGGCGAGTTCGCCCCCACCCGGACGTTCAAGTTCCATGCCGGCCAAGAGCGGGCGGGGAGGCGCTGACGTGCCCGGCGTGAAGACCAACGAGCGCGAGGGGACCAGGGCGGTCCTCCGCCACAGCCGGGTGTCCCCTTCCAAGGTCCGCCAGGTGCTGAACCTGATCCGTGGCCAGGACGTCGACCGGGCCGCCGAGATCCTGTCCCTCGGCGACCGCGAAGCCGCCGTGACCGTCGGCAAGGTCCTGGCATCAGCGGTGGCCAACGCCGTCCACAACGACGGTCTCGATGCCGAGGAGCTCTACGTGTCGGCCTGCTACGCCGACGAGGGCAGCACCCTCAAGCGGTGGCGTCCACGGGCCCGGGGCCGTGCGACCAGGATCCGCAAGCGGACCTCGCACATCACCATCATCGTGAGCCGGCTGCCCGAGGACCGCATCGCCCGGCGCCGGGCCAAGCAGGCGGCCAACCAGTCACAGCGCTCCCGACGGGTGGCCGGCTCCCGCCGGCGCCAGCGGACCGAGGCAGCCGCCGACCAGTCGCCGCGGACCGACACGGGCAGCGGGGCCGAAGCCCAAGCCGACACCGGGGCCGAGGCGTGGCCGGAGGACGCGGTCACTGCCGACGACGTCGTGACCGAGACCGAGGCCGGCCCGCTCGAGGAGTCGGATCTCGAGTCCGGCGGGGTCGAGGACGAGGCCGACGACGGAGAGGTCGTCGACGAGGCCGACGACTCGAACGAGGACGACGACACCGAAACGGACGACACGGACGCAGACGGCGGTTCCGCCGAAGAGAAGGGCAAGTAGATGGGCCAGAAGGTCAACCCGTACGGGTTTCGACTCGGCGTCACCACCGATTGGAAGTCGCGCTGGTTCGAAGAGCGTAACTACCAGAATTGCGTGATCGAGGATTGGGAGATCCGCGACTACCTCATGTCCCAGCTCGAGTCCGCCGCGGTCAGCCGCATCGAGATCGAGCGCACGCGCGACCGGCTGCGGGTGGACATCCACACCGCCCGGCCGGGCATCGTGATCGGGCGGCGTGGCGCCGAGGCCGACCGCCTGAAGAAGAAGATCGAGGAGATCACCGGCCTCAACAACCGGATCCAGCTCAACATCCAAGAGATCAAGCAGCCCGAGCTCGACGCCGCGCTGATCGCCCAGGGGATCTGCGACCAGCTGGCCCGCCGGGTCGCCTTCCGCCGCGCCATGAAACGCTCGATCCAGACCGTGCAGAAGGCGGGCGCCCTGGGCGTCCGTGTCCAGTGCTCGGGTCGCCTGGGAGGCTCGGAGATGTCGCGCAAGGAGTCCTACCGCGAGGGTCGGGTTCCCCTGCACACGCTGCGGGCCGACATCGACTACGGCTTCCGCGAGGCCAAGACCACCTTCGGTCGGATCGGCGTGAAGGTGTGGATCTACAAGGGTGACATCCTCCCCTACAAGATCTCCACCGAGGACAAGATCACCCGAGAGGCGGCCATGGCCGTCGGCGAGACCTCGGGACAGGGTGGCGAGGCCCCCCGCCGGCTGATCACCGCCGGTGGCGGTCGGCGCCGGGCCGAGCAGGGCGCACCGGGCAGCGTGGTGACCGTCGATTCCGATGCCGAGGGCGACACGGACGTCCCCGAGGGCCTGGCCGACCGTTCGGCGGCCGACATCGCCGCGCCCCCCGCGGTCCCCGACGAGCTCGAGCGCATCCTGAGCGAGGACGAGGAGATCGAGCGGCGCACCCGTGAGCACCACGAGACGCCCCACTTCCGCAAGGAGGTGGACTGACGTGTTGATGCCCCGGAAGGTCAAGCACCGCAAGCAGCAGCGCGGTCGGATGAGTGGGAAGGCCAAGGGCGGAAGCGAGGTCACCTTCGGCGACTTCGGGATCCAGGCCATGGAGCCGGCCTGGTTGACCGCCCGTCAGATCGAGGCCGCCCGCATCGCCATGACCCGTCACGTGAAGCGTGGCGGCAAGGTGTGGATCCGGGTGTTTCCCGACCGTCCGGTCACCCAGAAGCCGGCCGAGACCCGCATGGGCTCGGGCAAGGGCAACCCCGAGCACTGGGTGGCTGTGGTCAAGCCCGGCCGCATCCTGTTCGAACTGGCCGGCGTCGAGCCCCAGCTCGCCCGTGAGGCGATGGAACGGGCCATCCAGAAGCTGCCGTTCAAGGCCCGCTTCGTCATCCGCCCCGGAACGCACGGCACGCCGGAGGTGCAGGTCTGATGGCCACCGCCGCCGACATCGCCCAGTACGACACCGAGGAGCTGGAACGCCAGCTGAGCGAGACCCGCCGCGAACTCTTCAACCTGCGGTTCCAGTTGGCCACCGGCCAGCTCGACAACTTCTCGCGCATCAGCCACGTGCGTAAGGACGTGGCGCGCATGCTGACCGAGCTGCGCAACCGCGAGATCGCCGAGGCCGAGGGCATGGCCCTCGACGACCTTCCCGCCCACCAGGCCGCCGCCCGCCGCCGCACCGCCGACGAGGCGCTCGGGCGCAGCAAGACCACGGCCGCCGAGCGCAGGGCCGCGGCCCGGGCGCAGGAGGAACCAGAAGACGAGTCCGTGGATCACGACCACGACGTCGAGGACGGCGTGGACGAGACCGAGTTGGCCGAAGAGGTGGCCGACGACGACGGCATGGCCCTGGCCGACGACGCTCCGGTCGACGGCGCCGAGGACACGGACGACGCAGAGGAGAAGAGCTGATGGCTGACGACACCACAGGCACGGCCGAGGCGCGGGTCAACCGCCGCAAGGTTCGCGAGGGCCTGGTCGTGTCCGACTCGATGGACGCCACCGTCGTGGTGGCGGTGGTGGAGCGGGTACGCCACCCGCGCTACGGAAAGACCGTGCAGCGGACCAAGCGACTCTACGTGCACGACGGCGACAATGCCGCCAAGGTGGGGGACCGGGTGCGGGTCGTCGAGACGCGGCCGCTCTCCAAGCTGAAGCGTTGGCGGCTCTCCGAGGTCCTGGAGCGTGCCCGATGATCCAACAGGAATCGCGGCTCAGGGTGGCCGACAACTCCGGGGCCAAAGAGGTGCTGTGCATCAAGGTGCTCGGCGGCTCCCGGCGCCGCTACGCCTCGATCGGCGACGTCTTCGTGGCCACCGTGAAGGATGCCATCCCGGGGGCGGCGGTCAAGAAAGGCGACGTGGTCAAGTGCGTCGTCGTCCGAACGAAGAAGGAGAAGCGCCGTCCCGACGGGAGCTACATCCGCTTCGACGAGAATGCCGCCGTGCTCATCAACGACCAGCAGCAACCACGTGGGACCCGCATCTTCGGGCCGGTAGGCCGGGAGCTCCGCGACAAGCGGTTCATGCGGATCGTCTCACTGGCACCGGAGGTGTTGTAGATGCGAATTCGAAAAGGCGACAAGGTCCAGGTGCTGAGCGGCAAGGACCGCGGCAAGCAGGCCAACGTGGTCCGGGCGTTCCCCGCCGAGGGACGGGTCATCGTCGAAGGCGTGCACGTGGCCAAGCGCCACGCCAAGCCCACGCGGGCCACCATGCAGGGTGGGGTGATCGACAAGTTCATGCCGGTCTCGGCGTCGTCGGTGGCCATCGTGTGCAACGAGTGTGGCCCGACCCGCATCGGCATGCGCATCGACGAGACGGGGCGCAAGCTCCGGGTCTGCCGGAAGTGTGGAGCGGACCTGTGATGGCTGCATCCACGGCAACCGCGGTTCGGCCCCGCCTGAAGCAGCGCTACGACGCCACGGTGAGGGCGGAGCTGAAAGAGACGCTGGGCCTCGACAACATCATGGAGGTCCCGCGGCTCTCGAAGATCGTCATCAACATGGGCGTCGGCCGGGCCACCCAACAGAAGTCCCTCATCGAGGGGGCCACGCGCGACCTCGAGATCATCGCCGGGCAGAAGCCCGTGGTGACGCGGGCCAAGAAGTCCATCGCCTCGTTCAAGCTGCGCGAGGGCCAGGAGATCGGGGCCAAGGTGACCCTCCGCGGCGACCGGGCCTGGGAGTTCCTCGACCGGCTGCTGTCGATGGCCATCCCCCGCATCCGTGATTTCCGGGGCCTCTCGCCCCGGTCGTTCGACGGACATGGCAATTACACCTTCGGGGTGACCGAGCAGCTGATCTTCCCCGAAATCGACTACGACCGCATCGACACAACACGGGGCATGGACATCACCATCGCCACCACCGCACGTACCGACGAAGAGGGCCGGGCGCTCCTGGCCGCCTTCGGCTTTCCGTTCCGACAGGAGAACCAATAACCCCATGGCGAAGAAGGCATTGATCGAAAAGCAGCAGCGCACCCCCAAGTTCAAGGTGCGCGGGTACACGCGGTGCCGCCGGTGTGGGCGACCCAAGTCGGTGTACCGCAAGTTCGGCCTGTGCCGGATCTGCCTGCGGGTGATGGTCCATGCCGGCGAGATCCCCGGCGTGACGAAGGCCAGTTGGTGAGAGGAGGCGACGAACGATGACGATGACCGACCCGATTGCCGACATGCTGACCCGTATCCGGAACGCCAACACCGCTCACTTCGAGACGGTCAAGATGCCCGGGTCCAAGCTGAAAGAGTCGCTGGCCGCCATCCTGGTGGACGAGGGCTACATCGTGGGCTACCAGGTGAACGAGGATCCGGGCAAGCCGGGCAGGACCCTGGAGATCCAGATGAAGTACGCCCCCGACCGGGCGCGGACCATCTCGGGGATCAAGCGTGTGTCCAAGCCGGGCCTGCGGATCTACGCCCGCGCCGACAAGATGCCGCGCGTCCTCGGTGGTCTGGGCGTGGCCGTCGTCTCCACGTCCAAGGGCCTGATGACCGACCGCGAGGCGCGCAAGCGTCGCATGGGCGGAGAGGTGCTCTGCTATGTCTGGTAGCTCCGCTCCCTGCGGGTGGGCCGCTCCTCGGCCCCGCCCGACCGCCCCCACCATGACCGGAGGTGTTCGCTGATGTCCCGCATCGGACGCTCCCCGATCGCCGTCCCCTCCGGGGTGTCGGTGGCGGTGGGCACGGACAACACGGTGACGGTCAAGGGTCCCCAGGGCGAGCTGGCCCGGTCGGTGCCCGCCGCCATCACCATCCGCCAGGACGGCGACGTCCTGGTGGTCGAGCGCCCTGACGACCAGCGCCAGAACCGCGCGCTGCACGGCCTGACCCGGTCGCTGGTGGCCAACATGGTGTCCGGCGTCACCGACGGCTTCTCGAAGGAGTTGGAGATCGTCGGGGTGGGCTACCGGGCCATCCCGAAGGGCCCGTCGGCCCTCGAGCTGGCCCTCGGGTTCTCCCATCCGGTCAACGTCACGGCGCCCGACGGGGTCACCTTCGAGGTGCCCTCCGCCACCAGGATCATCATCAAGGGGATCGACAAGGAGAAGGTCGGCCAAGTGGCCGCGGACATCCGCAAGCTCCGCAAGCCCGAGCCCTACAAGGGCAAGGGCATCCGGTACGTGGGCGAGCGGGTCGTGCGCAAGGCCGGGAAGGCAGCCAAGTAGATGGCACGTACTGATCACAAACTGGAGTTGCGCCGGCGTCGCCACGCCCGGGTGCGTCGCCGGGTGCACGGCTCGGCCGAGCGGCCCCGTCTGGCGGTGTTCCGCTCCAACAAGCACATCTCGGCCCAGTTGATCGACGACGACACCGGTCGCACCCTGGCCTCCGCATCGTCCGTCGAGGGCGGGTTGCGGGGTGCGTCGGGCGGGAACGTCGACGCCGCCAGCAACGTGGGCGCCCTGATCGCCACACGGGCCAGGGCCGCCGGCATCACCGCCGTGGTCTTCGACCGTGGCGGATTCGCCTATCACGGACGGGTGGCCGCCCTGGCCGAGGCCGCCCGCGCCGAAGGACTGGAGTTCTAGGACCATGGCTAGTAACGAGCTGCAATTCGAAGAGAGGACCATCCGGGTCAACCGGGTGTCCAAGGTGGTCAAGGGTGGCCGGCGCTTCTCCTTCGCCGCCCTGATGGTGGTCGGCGACGGCAACGGCAAGGTGGGCCTCGGCTACGGCAAGGCCAAAGAGGCCGGCCTGGCCGTTCAAAAGGGCATCGAGGAGGCCCGCAAGAACATGTTCGACGTGCCCCTGGCCGGCAGCACCATCACCCATCCGATCGTCGGTGAGAGCGGGGCCGGGCGGGTCATGCTGAAGCCGGCCGCTCCGGGTACCGGGGTCATTGCCGGCGGAGCGGCCCGGGCCATCCTGGAGATGGCCGGCATCCGCGACATCCTGGCCAAGTCCCTGGGTTCGTCCAACGGGATCAACGTGGCCCACGCCACCATCGCCGGTCTCAAAGGGCTCAAGCGCCCCGACGAGATCGCCGTCCTGCGCGGGAAGTCGGCCGAAGAGGTGGTGCCCGCCGCCCTGCTCCGGGCCTATCGAGAGCGTCGGCGCGAGGCCGACCTGTTCACGGAGGTGAACTGAGATGACCGCCGCACCCGCCGGGACGGGCACGACGGGCTGGTTGCGCGTCACCCAGGTCCGTTCGTCCATCGGTACCAAGCCCAAGCACCGGGGCACGCTCCGGGCCCTCGGCCTGCGGGGCATCGGGCGCACCAACGTGTTGCCCGACCGGCCGGAGATCCGTGGGATGCTGGCTCGGGTCCCCCATCTGGTGGCTGTGACGACGGCCGAGCACGACGAGAAAGGTCGACCATGAAGGTCCATGAGCTCCGCCCACCCGCAGGCGCTACGCGTCGCGCGTCGTCGCGTCGGTCGCGGCATCGCCGGCAAGGGCGGCAAGACGGCCGGCCGGGGGACCAAGGGCCAGGGGGCCCGCGACACCATCCCCATGGGGTTCGAAGGTGGCCAACTGCCCCTGATGCAACGGATCCCCAAGCTGCGCGGGTTCAAGAACCCGTTCCGGATCGACTACACCCCGGTGAACGTCGGCGCCCTCCAGGGCGTCGAAGGCGACTCCATCGACGTCGCCGGACTGGTGGCGAGCGGCCTGGCCCGCCGGGGCGACCTGGTCAAGATCCTCGGGGGCGGCGAGCTGACCCGTGCGGTCACCGTGGAGGCCCACGCCTTCTCCAAGTCGGCCGAGGCGGCCATCACGGGCGCCGGGGGGTCCATCACGGTGGTTCCCCTCCCGTTCGGGCATCACCGCCCGCCGGCACAGGGCAACGCCCTCACCAACCGGTAGCATCGGCCCACCGCGGCGTCGAGGAGCCCCATGCTCTCCAGTCTGGCCAACATCTTCCGGATTCCCGACCTTCGTAAGAAGGTCGTCTTCACGCTGACCATCATCGCCCTCTACCAGTTCGGGGCCAACGTCCCGGTCCCCTTCGTCAACTTCTCGAAGGTGCAGCAGCTGGAGGCGGCGTCCAAGTCGTCAGGGGTCCTCGGGTTCCTCAACCTCTTCTCGGGGGGCGCGCTCACCCGGATGGCCGTGTTCGGCCTGGGCATCATGCCCTACATCACCTCGAGCATCATCATCCAGCTGCTGGCCACGGTCATCCCCAAGCTCGAGCAGTGGCGTGACCAGGGGGCGGTCGGCCAGAAGAAGCTGACCCAGACCACCCGCTACCTGACGGTGGCCCTGGCCCTCATGCAGTCGACCGGGCTCGTCTACCTGTTCCACAAGGGGGGCGGTGGGCTGTTCGGCACCAGCCAGAACGTCGACCTCATCCTCAACTACTCGATCTGGCGGGGGGCCTTCATCGTCATGACGCTGACGGCCGGCACCGCCTTCGTGATGTGGCTGGCCGAGCTGATCACCCAGCGGGGCATCGGCCAGGGCATGTCGATCCTGATCTTCGCCAACGTCGTGGCCGGCATCCCGTCAGGCCTCAACACCGTCCTCCAGGAGGGCGGACGGATCAAGTTCACGGTGATCCTGGTGGTGTCCCTTGCCCTGCTGGTGCTCATCGTCTTCGTCGATCAGGGGCAGCGTCGGATCCCGGTCACGTTCGCCAAACGCGTGGTCGGCCGGAAGATGTACGGCGGCTCGAACACCTACATCCCCCTGAAGGTCAACCAGGCGGGTGTGATCCCGATCATCTTCGCCAGCTCGGTGCTCTACATCCCGGTCCTGTTGTCCAACATCATCCCCTCGGCCGCCTTCCGGAGCTGGGTCAACAGCAACGTGACGCCGACCAGCATCTTCTACATCCTCACCTATTTCGTGTTCATCCTGTTGTTCACGTTCTTCTACGTCTACGTGGCCTTCGACCCGCACCAGCAGGCCGACATCATCCGCAAGCAGGGTGGTTACATCCCCGGCATCCGCCCCGGGCACCCGACCGAGCGGTACCTGGCCCACATCCTCAACCGGATCACCTGGCCGGGGGCCATCTTCCTCGGTGGGGTGGCCATCACCCCCTCCCTGCTCATGGCCGCATGGAACATCACCAGCTATCCCTTCTACGGCACCACTCTTCTGATCGCTGTGGGCGTGGCACTCGAGACGATGAAGCAGATCGACAGCCAGCTCATGATGCGAAACTACGAGGGCTTCCTCAAGTAGGTGGTACCCGGAGCCAGGCTCGTTGTCCTCGGCAAACAGGGGGCAGGCAAGGGGACACAGTGTGTGCGCCTCTCCCATCACTACGTGGTGCCGCACGTCTCGACCGGCGACATGCTCCGCGCCGCGGTGAAGCAGGGGACGGCCATCGGCCTGAAGGCAAAGGAGCTGATGGACCGGGGCGAGCTCCTCGGCGACGACCTGATCATGGAGATGGTGGCCGAGCGCCTGCAGGAGAGCGACGTCCGGGCCCGCGGGTTCGTGCTGGACGGCTGCCCGCGCACGGTGGCCCAGGCCGAACTGCTGGCCGCCCTCCTCACCCCGTACGACCTCGACCTGGTCATCGACCTCGAGGTGCACACCAGCCAGGTCCTCCGTCGTCTGGCCGCCCGCCGTGTCTGCGTCGACTGCGGTGCCAACTACTCAACCTCGTCGCCTCCCCTCATCAACTGGACCTGTGACGTCTGCGGCGGCGAGGTGGTCCAGCGCGAGGACGACACCGAAGAGGCGATCTCGCGCCGACTGGAGCTCTACGAACGCCAGACCGCACCCCTGATCGAGTGGTACCGGGCCCGCAAGCAGCTGGAGACGGTGGCCGGCACCGGCACGCCCGACGCCGTGACCCGTAGAATGGTCAAGGTCATCGAGACGCGGCGGAACCGGGGCATCGGCTTCGCGTGAAGCCGGGGTGACCACGCCCCCCGACGAAGAGAAACCCAGCCGATGAGACACCCAAGCCACGAGACACCCGCCCCGATGGGTCGTCCGCTTCCCGGGAGGCGCGCCCTGCTGTGAGACGCAACGCCGAAGAGCTGGCCAAGATGCGCAGGGCCGGTCGGGTGGTGGCCGAGATCCACGAGGCGACCCGGGCGGTCATCCGGCCCGGGGTGTCCACCGCGGCCCTCGACCGGGCCGCCCGGGACGTCCTCGACAAGCGGGGCGCCGGATCGAACTTCCTCAACTACCACGGGTTCCCGGCGGTGGTCTGCACCTCGCCCAACTCCATGATCGTCCACGGCATCCCCTCCGAGTCGGTCATCCTGGAGGAGGGCGACATCATCTCGGTGGACTGCGGGGCGATCGTCGAGGGCTACCACGGGGATGCCGCCTACACGGCCGGGGTGGGCGAGGTGACCAAGGAGGCGACGCGGCTGATGGAGGTCACCGAGGACAGCCTGTTCGCCGGCATCGACCAGTTGCGGCCGGGCAACCGCCTCCACGAGGTCGGCCGGGCCGTCCAGCAGGTCGCCGAGGCGGCTGGGTTCTCGGTCGTCCGCGAGTACGTGGGCCACGCCATCGGCACGGCGATGCACGAGGAGCCCCAGGTCCCCAACTACTGGCCCGGATCGGGGGGCCCGACCCTCAAGACGGGCATGGTCTTCGCCGTGGAGCCGATGGTCAACGCCGGAGGGGCGGCGACCGTCCAGCTCGACGACGGGTGGAGCGTGGTCACGGCCGACGGCCGGCTCTCCGCCCATTTCGAGCACACCATCGCCGTCACGGAGGACGGCCCGGAGGTGTTCACGGTCCTCTGACCGGGGGGCGGAGCCCGATTTCCGCCGCCGGACTGGCAATTCGGTGCCAACGGGCTAAACTGGTCGTTCGGCTGGCCACGGCTGTGTGGTGGCGTGCCGATCCCGCTGACGGTTCCGCCTCTTCAGGTGTGCTCCGGATGCGGTGCGGACGAACGACGTGACCGTTGTTCGTGGTGCACGCCGACCCCCGGGCCGAGCGGACGAGAACGACTGAACTATTCGAGGAGATTCACCTGCCCAAGCCCAAGGAAGATGCCATCGTGCTGGAGGGAACGGTCGTGGAGCCGCTCCCGAACGCCATGTTCCGCGTGGAGCTCGAGAACGGCCACAAGGTCCTGGCCCACAGCTCGGGAAAGATGAGGATGCACCGGATCCGCATCCTCCCGGGGGACAAGGTGCAGGTGGAGATCACCCCTTACGACCTGGCGCGGGGGCGGATCACCTACCGCTACAAGTAGGAACAGAAGGTCCCGGCCGGTTCGGCCCGCTGGCGCCGGAGGGCCGCCGGCAGCAACGGAATCAGCATTACAAGACAAGGACGAAAACGTGAAGGTTCGACCCAGCGTCAAGCCGATGTGCGAGAAGTGCAAAGTGATCCGCCGGCACCGGCGGGTCATCGTCATCTGCGAAAACCCGCGCCACAAGCAGCGCCAGGGTTGATGCACCCGGATCCGGCGTAAGAGAGAAGGAAGAGCACGTGGCCCGCATTTCAGGCGTGGACATCCCCCGTGAGAAGCGGTTGGAGATCTCCCTCACCTACATCTTCGGCATCGGCCGTACGACGTCACAGCAGATCTGTGCCGCCACGGACACGAGCCCCGACACCCGGGTCCGCGACCTCACCGACGAGGAGGTGACCCGGCTCCGCAACTACATCGACGCCAACCTCCAGGTGGAGGGCGACCTCCGACGGGACGTCTCCCAGGACATCAAGCGGAAGATGGAGATCGGCTGCTACCAGGGGATCCGGCACCGCAAGGGCCTGCCGGTCCATGGGCAGCGGACCCACACCAACGCCCGTACACGGAAGGGACCGAAGAAGACGGTCGCCGGAAAGAAGAAGGTTCGCAAGTAAATGGCCAAGACCACCAAGCCGCCTGCCGGCGCCAGGCGCCCTCGCAAGCGGGAGCGTAAGAACATCACCTTCGGCGTTGCCCACATCAAGAGCTCGTTCAACAACACCATCGTCTCCATCGCCGATCCGGAAGGCAACGTGCTGGCCTGGGCCTCGGCCGGAAACGTCGGGTTCAAGGGATCGCGCAAGTCCACCCCGTTCGCCGCCCAGCTGGCCGCCGAGCAGTGCGCCAAGCGGGCCATGGAACACGGGGTTCGCCGGGTCGACGTGCTGGTACGCGGACCGGGATCAGGCCGGGAGACCGCCATCCGCTCCCTGGCCGCCGCCGGGATCGAGGTGGCCGGCATCAAGGACGTGACGCCCATCCCCCACAACGGCTGCCGCCCGAAGAAGCGGCGCCGGGTCTAGGGCCGGGGAACGAAGGGAAGCTAAGGAACACATGGCTCGATACACAGGACCTGTCTGCCGGCTCTGCCGCCGGGAGCGCACCAAGCTCTTCTTGAAGGGCGAGCGCTGCTATTCCATGAAGTGCCCGGTCTCCGAGGCGGTGACCGACCGGCACAGCCGTGCCTACCCCCCCGGGGAGCACGGCCGCGACCGCATGCGCCAGGGCTCGGAGTACCTGGGCCAGCTGCGTGAGAAGCAGAAGGCCCGTCGCATCTACGGCCTCCTCGAACGCCAATTCCACAATCTCTATGTCGAGGCGAGCCGGGCCCCGGGCATCACCGGCGAGAACCTGCTGCGCATGCTGGAGCTGCGCCTCGACAACGTGGCCTTCCGTGCCGGATGGGGGGCCAGCCGGTCCCAGGCCCGCCAGTTCGTCCGCCACGGCCACGTGCTGGTCAACGGCAAGCGGGTCACCATCCCTAGCTACCGGGTGCGTCAGGGCGACGTCGTGGCCCTCAAGCCGTCATCCCGAGAGCTCTTCCACGTCCGCCGCAACATGGATACCCTCGACCGGCAGCTCCCGCCCTGGCTGGAGACCGTCGGCGACAAGTTCGAGGTCAGGGTGTTCTCGTTGCCGCTGCGCGAGCACATCGACGAGCCCGTGCAGGAGCAGCTCATCGTCGAGCTCTACTCGAAGTAGCCGTCCGCCGCCCGAACCCACGACCGACCGAACCCGCACCACCACTACCGACACTGCGCAGCCCGCTGCCGAGGAGCCCTGATCAGCATGCTCATCATCCAACGACCGACCGTCGAAACCATCGGTGAAGAGGAGGACAACCGTCAGCGGTTCGCCGTGGGCCCCCTCGACCCCGGTTTCGGGCACACCCTCGGCAACTCACTCCGCCGCACCCTGCTCTCTTCCATCCCGGGCGCGTCCATCACCCAGGTGCGTTTCGACGACGCCCTCCACGAGTTCACCACCCTCCCCGGGGTGAAAGAGGACGTGACCGACCTCATCCTCAACCTCAAGGACCTGTTGTTCCGGGTGCACAGCGACGAGCCGGTGACCATCCGGCTCGACAAGCGCGGCCCCGGCGACGCCACCGCTGGCGACCTGCAGGTGAGTGCCGATGTCGAGGTCCTCAACCCCGCCCAGCACATCGCCTCCCTCAACGCCAAGGGCCACCTCGCCGTGGACCTGACCGTCGAGCGGGGCCGCGGCTACCTGTCGGCGGACAAGAACAAGCGCTCGACGACGATCGGGGTCATCCCGGTCGATGCCATCTTCTCGCCGGTGCGCCGGGTCGCCTTCACCGTCGAGCCCGTCCGGGTGGAGCAGTCCACCGACTTCGACAGACTGGTGCTCGACATCGAGACCGACGGGTCGCTCTCGCCACCGCGAGGCCCTGGCCTCGGCGGGCGACACCCTCCGGACCCTGGTGGGCCTGGTCGCCGACCTCGAGGACGAGCCGCTGGGCCTGGAGCTGGGCGAGGTGGGAACCGTCGGAACGGGATCGCCCGATCTCGACCTGCGCATCGAGGACCTCGACCTCACCGAGCGCCCCCGGAACTGCCTCAAGCGGGCCCAGATCAACACCATCGGGGAGCTCGTCGACCGCACGCTCGACGACCTGCTCAACATCACCAACTTCGGACAGAAGTCGCTCGACGAGGTGCTCCAGAAGCTCGACGAGCGGGGTCTCTCCCTGCGGGTCAAGGACTGAGGCCAGCATGCTCGGCACCCCGAAGAAGGGCCGTCGCTTCGGCGGCAGCTCCGCACACCAAAAGGCGATGATGGGCAACCTGGTGGCCTCGCTGATCGCCGCCGAGTACCTCGTGACCACCGAGGCCAAGGCCAAGGCCCTGCGCCCGGTGGCCGAGAAGGTCATCACGGCGGCGGCCAAGGGCGGTGTGGCCCGCCAACGGAACGTGGTGGCGTTCATCCGCGACAAGGACATGGCCCACAAGCTGTTCGAGGAGATCGGCCCGCGGTACGCCGAGCGCCCGGGGGGCTACACACGGATCCTGAAGCTGGGCAACCGGTCGGGCGACAACGCCCCGATGGCCCGCATCGAACTGGTGTGAGCGGGTCCCCCCGGCCCGGGGGTGGAGGACGGGGACGACCCCCCCGTCCGGTGGCTGATGAGGGTGGCCTACGACGGCTCGGGCTTCCACGGGTTCGCCGCCCAGGAGGGCCTGCGCACCGTGGCCGGCACGTTGGGCGAGGCTCTGGGGCGGGTCACCCGTTCGTCCGCCTCCCCGCTCACCTGCGCGGGTCGCACCGACGCCGGGGTCCACGCCCTCGACCAGGTGGTGCACTTCGACGTGCCCGCCTCGGTGTCCGCGGGCCTCGACCCTCTGGCCCTCGTCTCCTCGTGCAACAGCCAGGTGGGGCCGGCCGTCGTGGTGCGTGAGGCGGCGCCGGCGCCGGCCGGATTCGACGCCCGCCGTTCGGCCACGGCCCGGCGCTACCGGTACCTGGTGGTGAACGCCCCGGTGCCCGACCCGCTGCTGGCCGGACTGGTGTGGCACGTCGCGGACCCGCTCGACGTGAGGTCGATGGCCGCCGCAGCCGACGCCCTGCTCGGGGAGCACGACTTCCGTGCGTTCTGCCGCCGGGTCCCCGGGACCCCGCCCTCCCAGCCGATCAACCGCCGGGTGCTGGACGCCCGCTGGTCCCGGCTGAGCCGGTCAGGGCCCGCGGCGACGGCACCCCCGGCACTGGCACCGGTCACCGGGGAGCTCCTGGCCTTCGAGATCGAGGCCAACGCCTTCTGTCACCAGATGGTCCGGTCCCTGGTCGGCACCCTGGTCGACGTGGGTCGGGGGCGGAAACGCCCGTCCGACATGCTGTGGATCCTGCGTTCCGCCGACCGCCACCAGGCCGGCCAGCCGGCTCCTCCCCAGGGCCTGACCCTGACGGCGGTGCGCTATCCCGACTGACCGGCTTGCCCGGAGAGCCCATTTCGTCGTAACCTAGGCAGTCGCCCGGTCGGGCCCCGGTGGACCATCTGGTGGGCAGCGATGCCCTGCGACACAGTTCCAGGGGCGGCGGAGAGCCGGCCCGCCCCCTCCCACCACCCGGCAGCACCAACCCACTGAACCAAGGATCACTCGTGCGTACGTTCTCCCCCAAGCCAGATGACATCACCCGGGCGTGGCACATCGTCGACGCCGACGGGCTGGTCCTCGGGCGGCTGGCCACCGAGGTCGCCGCCATCCTGCGGGGGAAGCACAAGCCGACCTTCGCCCCCCATGTCGACTGCGGGGACCACGTCATCGTGGTCAACGCCGACAAGGTGGTGCTGACCTCGGGGAAGGCGGAGTCCAAGGTGGCCTACCGGCACAGCGGCTATCCGGGCGGCCTCACCGCCACCACCTACAGCGATCTGATGCTCGACCGGTCGGACCAGGTCGTGCGGAACGCCATCACCGGCATGCTGCCGAAGAACCGGCTTGGTCGCCAGATGGCCACCAAGCTCAAGGTCTACCGTGGTGCGGAGCACCCGCACGAAGCCCAGGCGCCCGAACCCCTGGACCTGCCCGGTGCCCGGCGCACCGCATCGGCCCGGAGCGGCGCGTAAGCGCCACGACCAGGCGATCGAAGAGAAACGAACGCGAGGAACCAACAGTGGTCACAGCCCCACCCATCTGCCAGAGCACCGGACGCCGCAAGCGGGCGGTCGCCCGGGTCCGGATCCGACCCGGCCAGGGCGCGATCGTCGTCAATGGTCACAAGTTCGAGGAGTACTTCACCTCGGCCACCCACCGGATGATCGTCACCGAGCCCCTGCGCCTCACCGACACCACGGAGTCGTGGGACATCGACGTGACCATCGACGGTGGCGGCGTCTCCGGCCAGGCCGGTGCCTTCCGGCTCGGTATCGCCCGCGCCCTGTGCGAGCTCGACCCCGAGTTGCGCGCCACGTTGAAGAAGGCGGGATTCCTCACCCGCGACGCCCGTGAGAAGGAATCGAAGAAGTACGGCCTGAAGAAGGCGCGGAAGGCACCGCAGTACTCCAAGCGCTGATCAGATGGTGAGAGCCAGGTTCGGCACGGACGGCGTGCGGGGGGTCGCCAATGTCGAGCTGACCCCCGAACTGGTGCTGGCCCTCGGTCGGGCCACCGCCCGTCACATCGCCGCCCCCACCTTCATCGTCGGTCGGGATACCCGTCGCTCGGGCCCCATGCTGCAGGCGGCCCTGGCCGCCGGGCTGGCCAGCGAGGGGGCCGACGTGATCGACGTCGGCGTCCTCCCCACGCCCGCCCTGGCCTGGCTCTCGGCGGTGCGGAGCCTGCCCGCCGTGGTGATCTCGGCGTCGCACAACCCGTTCGGCGACAACGGGATCAAGCTGTTCGCCAGCGGCGGCGCCAAGCTGACCGTCGAGATGGAGTCGGCCATCGAGGAGGAGCTGGACCGAATCCTCGACCCGTCGGTTAAGGGCCCCCAGAGCCTGGAGGGGCACGGGGTGGGCAGCGTGACCGTCGAGTCCGGGCTGGCCGACGAGTACGTCGACCATCTGGCCTCGCTGGTGGACGGACGCCGGCTCGACGGGCTGAAGTTGGTGGTGGACAGCGCCAACGGGGCGGCGTCCGCCCTGGCCGCCCGGCTCTTCGAGCAGTTGGGTGCCGAGGTGGTGGCCATCGGTTGCGAGCCCGACGGAACCAACATCAACGCCGGCTGCGGTTCGACCTCGACCGGGACACTGGCCAGTGCCGTGGTGGAGCACGGGGCCGACCTGGGCCTCGCCCTCGACGGCGACGCCGACCGCCTGTTGGCCGTCCGCCCCGACGGGACCCTCGCCAACGGCGACGAGCTCATCGCCCTGTTCGCCCTCGACCTGGCCGAGCGGGGCGAGTTGGCCGGCAACACCGTGGTGGTCACCGTCATGACCAATCTCGGGTTCCGCCTGGCCATGGCCGATCGGAACGTCATCGTGAAGGAGACCCCGGTCGGGGACCGCCATGTGCTGGCCGCCCTGGACAAGGAGGGTTTCTCCCTCGGCGGCGAGCAGTCCGGGCACATCATCTTCCGACGCCTGGCCACCACCGGCGACGGCCTCCTCACCGGGCTGGTCCTGGCCGACCTGATCAGGAGGACCGGCACCCCGCTCGACGGGCTCCTCGACGGACTGGTGACCCGGGTCCCCCAGGTCCTCGTCAACGTCCCGGTGCCCAACACGGAACTCTTGGAGGGTGCCGAGGCCGTCTGGTCGGCGGTCGCCGAGGAGGAGGCCAAGCTCGGCGACGCCGGCCGGGTCCTCCTGCGGCCCAGCGGAACCGAGCCGCTGGTCCGGGTGATGGTCGAGGCCATGGGCGACGGGGTGGCCGAGTCCATCGCCGAGCGCCTGGGCAAGCTGGTCGGCTTCGAGCTGCAGGCCGCCGCCGCCACCCACGGCTGAGCGGGGCGCCCACCGTCGGGTCCGGCACTAGCCTCGGGGTCCATGTGCGGCATCATCGGCATCACCAGGGCGCTGGGCGACGGCTTCATAACCGGGCCGGCCGCCGAGGGTCCCGACCGCGACGACGTGCTGGAGGTGCTCCTCGAGGGCCTCAGGCGGCTCGAGTACCGGGGCTACGACTCGGCCGGTGTGGCGCTGGTCGGCCCCACCCCCGAGGACGGGCTGTGGAGGGGGAGGGTGGCCGACGGCACCCGCTCACTCAACGGGCTGTGTAATCGGGCCGAGGCCGCGCCCCCCGGGGTCACCGCGGGCATCGGCCACACCCGTTGGGCCACCCACGGCCGACCGACCGACGAGAACGCCCATCCCCATCTCGACTGCACCGGGCGCCTGGCCCTGATCCACAACGGCATCATCGAGAACCACGTCGAGCTGTCCGACGAGCTGGTGGCCGCCGGACACCGGCTCGCGTCGGAGACCGACACCGAGGTGCTGGCCCACCTGATCGAGTCGAACCTGGCCGCCGACCCGCGTGACGGCCTGACCGGGGCGGTGAGCCGGGCTCTCGGGCGGGTGCGCGGCGCCTTCGCCATCGCCGTGGTGTGGGCCGACGAGCCCGATCTGATCGTGGCCGCACGCCGGGTCTCGCCCCTCCTCATGGGGCTCAGCGACGGGGCCGCCTTCCTGGCCTCGGACATCCCCGCCATCCTCGGGCTGACCCGTGACTTCTTCGTCCTGGAGGACGACCAGATCGCCGAGTTGAGGCCGGGGTCGCTCCGGGTGACCACCCTCGAGGGGGACGAGGTCGATCCCAAGCGGATCACCGTGAGCTGGGACCTCGAGGCGGCCCGCAAGGACGGCTACGACGACTACATGAGCAAGGAGATGCATGAGCAGCCGAGGGCGGTGGCCGACACCCTGCTCGATCGCCTGCTGCCCGACGGGACGCTCTCCCTCGACGAGGTGCACATCACCAACGAGGAGTTCCGGGCCATCAACAAGGTGTTCATCGTGGCCTGCGGCAGCAGCTTCCACGCCGGGCTGATGGCCAAGTACGCCATCGAGCACTGGGCCCGCATGGCCGTGGAGATCGACATCGCCAGCGAGTTCAGGTACCGCGACCCCGTGCTCGACTCGTCGACGCTGGTCATCGGGGTCAGCCAGTCCGGCGAGACCGTTGACACCTTCCAGGCCATCCGGGAGGCCCGCCGTCTCGGGGCCAAGGTCCTGGTCATCTCCAACGTGGTCGACTCGTCGATGGCCCGCGAGGCCGATGCCGTCCTCTACACCCGGGCCGGGCCCGAGGTGGGGGTGGCCTCCACCAAGACCCACCTGGCCCAGATCACCGCCCTCGAGATCCTCGCCCTCTACCTGGCCCAAGCCCGCGGCACCCTGTCGGCCGCCGATGCCCGGGGGCTCCTCGAGGCGATGGGCGTTCTGCCCGAGAAGGTGGCGGTGGCCCTCGGGCGGTCCTCGGAGGTGGAAGAGGTGGCCGCCCGCTACCGCGACTCCCCGTCGTTCATCTTCCTCGGTCGACAGGTCGGCTACCCGGTGGCGCTCGAGGGCGCGCTCGAAGCTCAAGGAGATCTCCTACCTCCGGGCCGAGGGGTTCCCGGCGGGAGAGCTGAAGCACGGGCCCATCGCGCTGGTCGAGCCCGGCACGGTGGTCATCGGGGTGGCCACCCGGACGCCCGTGTGGGAGAAGATGATCTCCAATGTGGCCGAGGTCCAGAGCCGTGGCGCCACCGTGGTGCTGGTGGCCAACGACGGCGACGAGGAGACGGCCAGGCACGCCGACGCCGTGCTCTGGGTGCCCCGGACCGAGTACCTCTTCGCACCCATCGTCGACGTGGTGCCGCTCCAGATGTTCGCCTACTCGTTGGCCCGGCTCCACGGCCACGACGTCGACCGACCCCGGAACCTGGCCAAGGTGGTCACCGTCGAGTGAGCGTCGGCAACCGGGCCACCCCGCTCGACGCGGCAGGATCCGGTGTGGCCGGGGAGATCGCCGTGGCCGCGGGTCCGGGCGTCGCCTTGGTCGGTGTGGGCATCGACGCCGTCGACCTCGATCGCTTCGCCCGGGTGCTCGGCCGCCGCCGGCGGCTGGCGGCCCGGCTGTTCACCGAGGGTGAGCTCGCCTACGCCCGGGCGGCTGCCGACCCGGTGCCCCGGCTCTCCACCCGGTTCGCCGCCAAGGAGGCCACCATGAAGGCCCTCGGTGTGGGGATCGGTGCCTTCGCCTTCCACGACGTCGAGGTGGTGCGCGAGGGGCTCGACGCACCCCGGCTCGTCCTCCATGACGGGGCCGCCGAGCTGTCGGCCCGGGCCGGGGTGCTCCGGTGGCACCTCTCCCTCACCCACACCGGCCAGGTGGCCATGGCCGTCGTCGTCGCCGAGGGCGCGGCTCCGGACGCGTCCCCTGGCGACCGACCGGTGCACGCCCACGCCCCGGGGACCCCGTAGCGTTCGGTCCATGCAACCGGTCCTGACCGTCGCGGAGATGAACGCGGTCGACGCCGCGGCCGCTGCGTCGACCCCGCTCGAGGTGTTGGTGGGGAGGGCGGCCGCCGCCGTCGCCGCGGCCGCCCTCGAGCTCATGGGCGGGGCCTACGGGCGCAGGGTCGTCGTGGTCGCCGGGCCCGGCAACAACGGTGCCGACGGACGGGTGGCCGGAGCGATCCTCACCAACCGGGGCGCCCGCGTCACGGTCGTCGACGCGGGATCGACGGCGCACCTCGGACCGGCCGACCTGGTGGTCGACGCCGCCTTCGGGACCGGCTTCCGTGGTGACTACCGGTTCCCGGTGGTGGCGTCCGGCACGCCGGTCCTGGCCGTCGACATCCCCTCGGGAGTCCGCGGCGACACCGGTGAGGCCTCGGGGGCGCCGGTGGCCGCCGACCGCACGGTCACCTTCGTGGCCCTCAAGCCGGGGCTCGTGCAGGGGGACGGGGCCCGCCTCGTCGGTGACCTGACCGTGGCCGACATCGGCCTGCCCCCGGGCGATCCGACCATCGCCGTCATCGAGGACACCGACGTGGCCGCCCTCGTGCCACCCCGTGGCCACGGGGGGAACAAGTGGTCGGCCGCCGTGCTCGTCGTCGCCGGTTCGCCGGGCATGACCGGTGCCGCGGCGATGGCCGCCCGCTCGGCGTACCGCAGCGGGGCCGGCATGGTCCGACTGGGGGTGCCCGGGGCGGAGCTCTCCGAGTCACCGGCCACCGAGGCGGTCAGTGTGTCCCTCCCCGGTGATGGGTGGGCCTCGATGGCCCTCGACGTCGCGTCCCGGTGCACCGCCGTGGTGGTGGGCCCTGGCCTCGGGCGCGCACCGGGCACCGCCGCCGAGGTGGCGCGCCTGGTGGCCGAGTCGCCGGTTCCGGTGGTGGTGGACGCCGACGGGCTGTTCGCCCTCGGCCGGGTGGGCGACGGTGCCCGGCTGGAGGCCCGGGCGCCGGTGGTGCTCACGCCCCACGACGGCGAATACCAGCGGTTGATGGGCACCGAGCCCGGCGTCGACCGCATCGACGCCGCCCGGCGCCTGGCGGATGCGTCGGGGGCGGTCGCGCTGCTCAAAGGGCCCACGACGGCTGTGGCCCATCCCGACGGCCGGGTCCGGTTGGCCATGGCCGGGACCACCGCTCTGGCGACCGCGGGGACCGGCGATGTGCTGTCGGGCGTCATCGCCGCCCTGATGGCCCGCCGGGTCGACCCCCTGGAGGCGGCGGCACTCGGCGCCCACGTCCACGGACGCGCCGGCACCATGGGCCTCGGGGAGGGCCTGGTGGCCGGGGATCTCCCCGAGCTGGTTGCCCGGGTGATGCTGGCGTTGCACCCTCCGGGGCGGGCCCCCGGTGGCGCGCGTGGCTGAGCGTTGGCGACCGGCGTGGGCCACGGTCGACCTCGACGCCGTGCGGCACAATGCCGGACTGCTGGCCCGGCTCTCCGTCCCGGCCGCGTTGTGCGCGGTGGTCAAGGCCGACGGCTACGGCCACGGAGATCTGGCGGTTGCCCGTGCCGCGCTCGAGGGCGGTGCCACCTGGTTGGCGGTGGCGTTGGTCGAAGAGGGGGTGGCGCTCCGGGCCTCCGGAATCGACGCGCCCATCCTCCTGCTGTCCGAGCCCCCGGTGGACGCCATGGCCGAAGCCGTGGCCCGTCGCCTGACGCCCACCGTGTACACGGTCGGGGGGCTCGAGGCGCTCGGCCGGGTGGTCGCCGAGGGAGGGTTCCCCCCCGTGGCGGTCCACCTCAAGGTGGACACGGGCATGCACCGGGTCGGGGCCGACCCCCGTGATGTCGTGGCGCTGGCCGACGCCATCGCCGGCGACGCCGGCCTGCGGCTGGGCGCGGTGTGGACCCACCTGGCGGTGGCCGACGGCGACAGCCGTGAGGACCGGGACTTCACCGGTCTCCAGGTGCGGCGCTTCGACGACGCCCTCGGAGCCCTCGACGCCGCCGGCCATCGGCCGCCGATGACCCACGCGGCCAACTCCGCCGGCGCCATCCGTGTGGCCGATGCCCGACGGGACATGGTCCGCTGCGGGATCGCCGTCTACGGGGTGGCCCCGACCCCGTCCCTGGGCGAGGAGCTGTCGGGGGCGACAGGCGGCCAACGGCTCGAGCCGGTGCTGTCGCTGCGCAGCCGGGTCACCCACCTCCAGGACCTCGATGCCGGCGAGCGGCCCTCCTACGGGCGACGGAGACCCCTGCCCGCCCGTTCGACGGTCGCCACCGTCCCCCTCGGGTACGCCGACGGCGTGCCCCGGCGACTGTTCGACACCGGTGCCGAGGTGCTGATCGGCGGGATCCGCCGGCCCCTCGCCGGGGTGGTGACGATGGATCAGATCGTCGTCGACTGCGGGCCGGTCGGATCGGCCCCGGTGGAGGTGGGGGACGAGGTGGTGCTGCTCGGCCGGCAGGGGTCCGGACAGATCACCGCCACCGAGTGGGCCGATCTCCTCGGCACCATCCCCTACGAGGTCGTGTGCGGCATCGGGCCCCGGGTGCCGCGGGTCCTGGTCGGTGATCGGGACCGCGGTTCGTCCTGACCCCTCCGGCGCGCGCCCCGGGGCCGTCGGGGGTCGGGCGGGCGGTACCATGCGGCCGTGGCCAACCGGACCGATCTGGCCGAGCTTGCCCGTGAGGCGTCCGGCTGCACCCGGTGCCCGTTGTCGGCCCACCGGACCCAGGTGGTGTTCGGGGTCGGCGACCCCGCGGCCGACCTGATGTTCGTCGGCGAGGCCCCCGGCCGGGACGAGGACCTCCAGGGCGAGCCCTTCGTCGGGCGGTCGGGCAAGCTCCTCGACCGACTCGTGCTCGAGGAGCTCGGGGTCGACCGGTCGCAGTGCTACATCGCCAACGTGGTCAAGTGCCGGCCACCGGACAACCGCGACCCCAAACCAGACGAGATCGCCTCGTGCCGGCCCTATCTCGAAGCCCAGCTCCGGTCCATCGAGCCGGTCGTCGTCGTGACCCTCGGGAACTTCGCCACCAAGCTCCTGCTCGACACCGACGTCGGTATCACCAAGGTGCGGGGGAGGGCGTACCCGATGGGGGACTGGCAGCTCGTCCCCACCTACCACCCGGCGGCGGCGCTGCGGTCCGGCGGTGTCGTGGTGGCCGAGATGCGGGCCGACCTCGTCCGGGCCAAGCAGCTCCTCGGATGGAGCTCGTGACCGGGCACCGTCCGGGTACCACCGACCGGGGCCCCCGCTCGTCGACCGTGGCCCTCGCGACCAGTGGTCCCGAGGAGACCCGAGCCGTGGCCGGGATCGTGGCGTCGCTGTGCCGACCCGGCGACGTCCTACTGCTCGTCGGAGACCTGGGGGCCGGCAAGACCACGTTCGCCCAGGGCTTCGGGGCCGGCCTCGGGGTGGCCGAGCCGGTCACCAGCCCCACGTTCACCCTCGTGCGCCACTACCCGGTCGCTGAGCGCACCGGCGGCCCGGCGGCCGAAGGGGAGGCCCGCCCGATCCGGACCTTCCTCCATGCCGACGTCTACCGGCTGGACCGCCTGCACGAGATCGTCGATCTCGGGCTCGCCGAGCTGGTCGAGGACGATGCCGTCGCCCTCGTCGAGTGGGGGGACGCCGCCCGGCCCCTCTTCGGCGACGAGGCGCTGACCGTGGTGCTGGCCGCCGGGGAGGACGACCTCGAGCGGCTGGTCACCATGGCTCCCGAGGGGCATGCGTGGTCCGGCCGGTGGGGTGCGCTGGTCGAGTCGCTCGCCCCGTGGCGGTCCTCGGCATGACACTGCTGGCCATCGAATCGGCCACGGACATGGTGGGGGTGGGGCTGATCACGACCGACGGTGCCGCCGCCGAGCGCGTCCATGTGGGCGGACGGGCCCACGCCGAGCTGCTGGTCCCGGCCATCGAGGAGGTCTGCGCGGTGTCCGGCTGCACCGTGGGCGACATCGAACGGATCGCCGTCGACGTCGGCCCCGGCCTGTTCACCGGCCTGCGGGTGGGAGTGGCCACGGCCAAGGCCCTGGCCCAGGCGCTCGGCGTCGGCGTCCTCGGGGCGAGCAGCCTGGACGTCCTCGCTGCCGCCGCCGTCGACAGGTACGGGCGGACCGCTGCCCGCACCGGTCCCATCGCCTCGGTGGTGGACGCCCGCCGGGGTGAGGTGTTCGCCGCCGCCTACCGGTTCGACCGGGTCGCGGACCAGGCGGTGGTCCCCGACCCCGAGACGGTGCGAGACGACCGGCCCGAGCCGATGGCCCCCGAGGCCCTGGTGGACTGGCTGGTCGCCCTGGCCGCCGACGCCGGCGGGGTGACGGTCGTCGGGGACGGGGCGGCCCGCTACCGGCACCTGCTCTCGGTGCACGGCCCACTCGACCTCCGGTGGGCCGACGAGCTGTCGGCCCCACCCCCCCTGGCCCTGGCCCGGTTGGCCCTGGCCCGCCTCTCGGATGGCGCCCCGACGGTGGCGGCGGCCGACTTGGTACCCGACTACCGCCGTCCCGCCGACGCCCGCATCAACTGGGAACAGCGGGCCCCCCGCCCCGAAGGCCCCGAGGAGCCGGTCCGGAGGTGAGCGCCGAGGATCCCCCGGCGGGGCCCGTACCGGTGGTCATCGCCCCAATGAGGGTGAAGGACCTGAAGGGCGTCCTCCGTATCGAAGAGGCGGTGTTCCCCCAGCCCTGGTCCCACCGGCTCTTCGTCGAGGAGCTGGCCCAGCGGAAGTCCCGTGCCTACCGGGCCGCATGGGTGGGCAACCGGATCGTGGGCTTCGCCGGCCAGATGTTCATCGACGACGAGGCCCACGTGAACAACGTCGCCGTCGACCCGGCATGGCAGGGTCGAGGCCTGGGCGCGGCCATCCTGTCGGATCTCATCCGCACCGGGCTGGCCCGTGGCGCCCGCCACCTCACGCTCGAGGTCCGGGTGGGGAACCGGCCGGCCCTCGCCCTCTACGGGCGGTTCGGGCTGGCACCGGTGGGGGTCCGGCCGAACTACTACCCCGAGACCGGCGAGGACGCCTTCGTGATGTGGGCCCGGGACATCGACACCGACGAGTACGCCGAACGGCTCTCGGCCATCGAGGCGGCTGTCGCGACCGGCCTGTCGGTCAGCGCCCGGTAGACGGTCTCCGGGGGGTGCGGTGCCCGCCGGCCGCGGCGGTGGCCTGCACGCCGGGCTTGGTTGGGTAGTCTGCGGCCGTGGCCGGAGACGTGGACGACGCGCCCGCGTCGACCGAGCAGGAGGAGGGCCCCCGCCGGGTGCTCGGGATCGAGACCTCCTGTGACGAGACGGCCGCCGCCGTGGTGGACGACGGCCGGGTCATCGCCTCCTCGGTGGTGAGCAGCCAGGTCGACCTGCACGCCCGCTACGGGGGTGTGGTGCCCGAGCTCGCCGGGCGCGCCCACGTCGAGCTGCTGACGCCGGTGCTGGCCGAGGCCCTGGAGGCGGCGGGCTCGGATCCCACGGGCGCCGGCATCGACGCCGTGGCCGTCACGTGCGGCCCCGGGCTGATCGGCTCGCTGCTCGTCGGTGTGGCCGAGGCGAAGGTGCTCTCGCTGGTCTGGGACGTTCCCCTGGTGGGGGTCAACCACCTCGAGGCCCACCTGTTCGCCTCCTTGCTCGAGCAGCCGGACCTGGGCTTCCCCCTGGTGGTGCTGTTGGTGTCGGGCGGCCACACGCTGCTGATCGAGGTGGTGGGCCCCGGGCGGTACCGGCTCATGGGCGGCACCATCGACGACGCCGCCGGCGAGGCGTTCGACAAGGTGGCGCGCTTCCTCGGTCTCGGGTACCCCGGTGGCCCGGCCGTCGACCGGGTCGCCGAGGATGGCGACCCGAGGGCCTTCGCCTTCCCCCGGTCCATGCCCGGCGACGGCTACGACTTCTCGTTCAGCGGCCTCAAGACCTCGGTGGTCAACACCGTGCGCAAGCACCCCCGAGCCGAGACGGCCGACGTGGCCGCATCGTTCCGCCAGGCCGTGGTCGATGTCCTGGTGGGCCGGGCCATGGCGGCGGCGGCCGACGTCGGCGCCACCGCCCTGTGCCTGGCCGGGGGCGTCGCCGCCAACGCGCTGCTGCGGTCCACCGTCGAGGAGGCCTGCCGCGACGCCGGCATCGGGGCGTTCCTGCCGAGCCGGGCCCTGTGCACCGACAATGCGGCCATGGTGGCCGCGGCCGGCTGGTGGCGGCTCCGCCACGGAGGGTCGAGCCCCCTCACGCTCGGGGCCGACCCCAACCTGCGCCTGGTCGCCACCGCCTGAGGCCGGTCCCGCAGCGCCGGTCTGTTTGGCAGTCGGACAACCCGGTTGCCAAACGCCGCGGACATCGCTACCATTAGCACTCTCAACGCTCGACTGCTAACGCGTGCCACAGGAGGCCCGAACCAATGAGTCTGCATCCCCTTGACGACCGTATCGTCGTCCGCCCCGGCGAGTCCGAAGAGACCACCGCTTCCGGCCTGGTCATCCCCGACACCGCCAAAGAGAAGCCCCAGCAGGGCGAGGTACTGGCCGTCGGCCCGGGCCGACGGGCCGAGTCGACCGGCGAGCTCATCCCGCTCGACATTTCCGTGGGCGACACCGTCGTGTACTCCAAGTACGGCGGCACCGAGATCAGCGCCGAGGGCGAGGATCTCCTGATCCTGTCCAGCCGCGACGTCCTGGCGAAGGTGAGCAAGTAATGCCCAAGATCCTGAAGTTCGACGAGTCCGCCCGTCGCGGTCTCGAATCGGGGGTGAACAAGCTCGCCGACGTGGTCAAGGTCACCCTCGGGCCCAAGGGCCGCAACGTGGTGATCGAGAAGAAGTTCGGCGCCCCCACCATCACCAACGACGGCGTGTCGATCGCACGCGAGGTGGAGCTCGAGGACGTCTTCGAGAACATGGGTGCCCAGCTGGTGAAAGAGGTCGCCACCAAGACCAACGACGTCGCCGGTGACGGGACCACCACCGCCACCGTGTTGGCCCAGAGCCTCATCCGTGAGGGTCTGCGCAACGTCGCGGCCGGAGCCAACCCACTCGGTCTGCGCAAGGGGATCGACAAGGCGGTCGAGGCCGCTGTCGCCTCGATCAAGAAGCAGTCGAAGGAGATCGACTCGAAGACGGAGATCGCCCAGGTGGCGTCCATCTCCGCGGCGGACTCCGCCATCGGGGAGGTCCTCGCCGACGCCATCGACCGGGTGGGCAAGGACGGCACGGTGACCGTGGAGGAGTCCAACACGTTCGGCATCGACCTCGAATTCACCGAGGGCATGCAGTTCGACAAGGGCTACCTGTCCCCGTACTTCGTGACCGATGCCGAGCGCCAGGAGGCCGTCCTCGACGATCCCCTGGTCCTGTTCGTGAACCAGAAGATCAGCGCGGTCCACGACCTCGTCCCCGTGCTCGAGAAGGTCATGCAGACCGGGAAGCCGTTGCTGATCGTGGCCGAGGACGTGGAGGGCGAGGCGCTGGCCACTCTCGTCGTCAACAAGATCCGTGGCACGTTCACCTCGGTCGCCGTGAAGGCCCCCGGGTTCGGCGAGCGTCGCAAGGCGATGCTCCAGGACATGGCGGTGCTGACCGGCGCCCAGGTGATCTCCGAGGAGATCGGCCTCAAGCTGGACACCACCACCGTCGACCTGCTCGGCACGGCCCGTCGTATCATCGTGACCAAGGACGAGACGACCATCGTGGAAGGTGGCGGCTCGGACGAGGACGTCAAGGGCAGGATTGCCCAGATCAAGCGCGAGATCGAGGACACCGACTCGGATTGGGACCGTGAGAAGCTGCAGGAGCGCCTGGCCAAGCTGGCCGGTGGCGTGGCGGTGGTCAAGGTCGGCGCAGCCACCGAGGTGGAGCTGAAGGAGAAGAAGCACCGCATCGAAGATGCGCTCTCCGCCACTCGTGCCGCCGTCGAAGAGGGCATCGTGGCCGGCGGCGGGACCGCGCTGGTGCGCTCTCGGTCCGCCGTCGCCAAGGTCGTCGACTCCCTCAGCGGGGACGAGGCGACCGGGGCGTCGATCGTGGCCAAGGCGCTCGCCGCCCCCCTGCACGCCATCGCCAGCAACGCCGGGCTCGAGGGGTCCGTCTACGTGCGCCTGGTGGAGTCGGAGACCGGTTCGACCGGCCTGAACGCCAACACCGGCGAACTGGTCGACCTGGTGAAGGCCGGCGTCATCGACCCGGCCAAGGTCACCCGGTCCGCGCTGCAGAACGCCGCGTCCATCGCCGGTCTGCTGCTGACCACCGAGGCACTCGTGGCCGACAAGCCCGAGAAGGCCGACCCGGCCGCCGCCGCGGCCGCGGCCGCGGCCATGGGTGGCGGTATGGGCGGCATGGGCGGCATGGGCGGCATGATGTAGCAGGGAGCCCGGCCCACCCCCGGTGGGACGGTGCGCCGCTCAGGCGCCATCAGCGAGGCAGTGGCCGGACCTTCGGGTCCGGCCATTCGCTTTACCGGCCGTCTCGGCTCAGGCGTCGGGCACGTAGTGACGCTCACCGGAGCGGTCGGTCCAGACCCGCATGGTGCGATCGGTGCCCGGGTCCTTGAACACCTCGTTCGTGGGTGTCCATCCCGGCTGGGGGGCATCGGACTCACCGTGTCGGCGCACGAAGATGCTGATGAGCACCACGACGACGAGCGCTATGCCGACCAACGCGAGGATCAGGGCCACGTCAGCCGCCCGGACGGGTCGGGGCGCTGGTGGCGGTGTCCCGCGTCATCCCGGACGTGAGCCCACCACCACGGCGGTGCCGTAGGCGACGATCTCGGTGAGCCCCTGGCCGACCTCCGAGGAGTCGAAGCGCATGGACACGATGGCGTTGGCCCCCTGGATCCGGGCGTTCTCGATCAGCCGGTCGAGCGCGTGGCGCCGGCTGTCCTCGACGAGCTTCGTGTACTGCTTGACCTCGCCGCCGGCCAGCGCCCGTATGCCGGCGGTGAAGCCCTTGGCCGCCCCCATGGAGCGGACCACGACGCCGAAGACCATCCCGAGGCTCCGCTCGATCGACCACTCGGGGAACTCGAGCGCGGTCGTGATCGGGAACTGGGGCGCCGCCGATCCCCCACCGGTATCCACCATCGAGCTGCACCTCCTGCGCACCGCCGATCGACTCGGCCGCCACGGGCCCGCATGCTAGCCAAGGCCACCGGGACCGGGCGTGACCCCTCCGTGGGGTGATGCACCCCAAAGACCCCACGGCCGACCGGGTGAACGGGGCGCGGCCCTATCCTCGGGTGCCGATGCCTTCCGAGCCGACTAAGCCTCTGACCGGTCTCCAGGTCATCCCGCGACCGCGCTCCCACCGCCCCGGTGGTCCGGCGCCGTGGGCCGGGACCGACCCGGCGTCCCGGAAGTCCATCCCGCTGGAACGGGTCCGCGCCGCGGTGGCCGCCGCCGAAGGGTCCGTGCCGGCGGGCGCCTCCGAGCACCTCGTCGAGTTCATCCGCTCCTTCGAGGGGGTGGACGTGGCCGGCAACCCGGCCGCCGTGCTGGTGGCGCTGTTCGAGGAGAGGGGTGAGGCCCGGGTTCTGCTGACGGTCAGGTCGGGCCGGCTGCGCTCGCACCGGGGGGAGGTCGCCTTCCCCGGCGGCCGGCTCGACCCCGGTGAGTCGGAGGACGAGGGCGCTCTCCGCGAGGCGTTCGAAGAGGTGCATCTCGACCCGGGTCTGGTGACGATCGTGGGTCACCTGTCCGCCCTCCCCACGGTGTCCTCGAACACCCTGATGACCCCGGTGGTGGCCACACTGCCCGGGAGGCCGAGGACGGAGGCCTCGCCGGACGAGGTCTCCCGGGTCTTCGACGTCACGCTGGTCGAGCTGCTCGAGGACAGGGTCTTCCACGAGGAGTGGTGGGCCATCCCCGGGAGACCCGGCGCCGACGGCGACCCGGGGGGCGAGTTCCCCGTGTGGTTCTTCACGGCCGGTGGGGAGATCATCTGGGGGGCGACCGCCCGGGTGCTGACCGAGCTGTTGTGCGTGGTGCTCGGGGTGGAGATCCCCTCGTCGCTCTGGGCCCGCTGACCGGCCAGCCGGCGGAACGGTCCGGGGCGGCACGGTCCGGCGGGCGCGCGCACCCGGGTCCGGGCCACACCTCACCAACGCGGTCCCGATGGGGTCCGGGCCCGGTGCCCAGGCGGTATCGTGGAGGGCAGTCGGCGTGTGCACTGTCGGGGTAGCCGCCGATCGGAGGTGTGGACAACTGCGACCAGGGTCGAGAGGACAGTTACGTGGCTGAGATAGAGATTGGCATCTTCAAATCGGGTCGGAAGGCCTACGGGTTCGACGACATCGCCATCGTCCCCAGCCGACGGACTCGTGACCCGGAGGACGTCGACATCAGTTGGG
Organism: uncultured Acidimicrobiales bacterium; assembly: GCA_963725395.1. Taxonomy (GTDB): domain Bacteria; phylum Actinomycetota; class Acidimicrobiia; order Acidimicrobiales; family RAAP-2; genus Bog-756. The sequence continues at coordinate 315,174 of CAVRYH010000013.1, forward strand.
AGATCGATGCCTACCGGTTCGAGCTGCCCCTCATGGCCTCGGCCATGGACGGAGTGGTGAGTCCGGCCACCGCCATCGAGATCGGGCGGCTCGGCGGTCTCGGTGTCCTCAACCTGGAGGGCCTGTGGACCCGCTACGAGGATCCGACGCCGCTCTTCGACGAGATCCGCGAACTCCCAGTCGAGAAGGCCACCGCCCGGATGCAGCAGATGTACGCCGAGCCCGTGCAGCTCGAGCTCGTCACCCAGCGGATCAAGGAGATGAAGGCGGCCGGTATCACCACCGCCGCGTCGGTCACACCCCAGAAGACCGAGAAGCTGGCGCCGGCCCTGCTCGCCGCCGAGCTGGATCTGCTCGTGATCCAGGGGACCGTGGTGTCGGCCGAGCACGTGTCGAAGACCTCGGAGCCCCTCAACCTCAAACGCTTCATCCGTGAGTTCGAGATCCCGGTGATCGTGGGCGGTTGCGCCTCGTACCAGGCGGGACTCCACCTGATGCGCACCGGTGCCGTGGGCGTCCTGGTCGGTGTGGGGCCCGGCAACGCCTGCACCACCCGGGGCGTGCTGGGGATCGGGGTGCCCCAGGCCACGGCCATCGCCGACGTGGCCGGTGCCCGCATGCGCCACCTCGACGAGACCGGCGTGTACTGCCACGTGATCGCCGACGGCGGCATGTCCAAGGGCGGTGACATCGCCAAGGCGGTGGCCTGCGGCGCGGACGCCGTCATGCTCGGCTCGCCGCTGTCCTCGGCCGTCGAGGCACCGGCCCGCGGCTTCCACTGGGGGATGGCCACGTTCCACCCGACCCTCCCGCGGGGTGCCCGGGTCAAGACCACCACCCGGGGGACGCTGCAGGAGATCCTGCTCGGCCCCGCCCACGAGAACGACGGCCGTATGAACCTGTTCGGGGCGCTGCGCACCGCCATGGCCACCTGCGGCTACCAGACGGTCAAGGAGTTCCAGAAGGCCGAGGTGATGGTGGCTCCCGCCCTCCAGACCGAGGGCAAGGACCTGCAGCGCTCGCAGGGTGTCGGCATGGGACGTTGACCCCGGCCGACGACCGGAGGGGAGCGGCCGAGGACGGCCCGATACTGGTCGTCGACTTCGGCGCCCAGTATGCGCAGCTGATCGCCCGACGGGTCCGGGAGGCGCACGTCTACTCGGAGATCGTGCCCCACACGGCCACCGCCGCCGAACTGATCGCCCGGCGTCCGTCGGGGATCATCCTCTCGGGTGGCCCGAAGTCCGTGAACGAGACACCGGCGCCCACCGTCGATCCGGCCATCTACGAGGCCGGTGTGCCGATCCTCGGCATCTGCTACGGCGCCCAGCTCATCACCCAGCAGCTCGGGGGAACCGTGGCGCGGACCGGACGCGGGGAGTACGGCCGCACCACCGTGGCCCGGACCGGGGACTCACCGCTGTTCGTCGACTGGCCCGTCCACGTCGAGGTGTGGATGAGCCACGGTGACGCCATCACCTCGGTGCCGACGGGGTTCGTGGTGACGGCCGCCAGCCCCGACGCCCCCGTGGCGGCGTTCCACGACGAGCATCGGGCGATCTACGGCGTGCAGTTCCACCCCGAGGTCGTGCACACGGAGCGGGGCACCGACCTGTTCGAGCGGTTCCTCTACGACGTGTGCCGCTGCCCGCCGGCGTGGACCCACAGCTCGATCATCGAATCACAGGTCGAGTCGGTGCGGGCCCAGGTGGGATCGTCCCCCGTGTTGTGTGCGCTGTCCGGCGGCGTCGATTCGGCGGTGGCCGCCGCCGTGGTGCACAAGGCCGTCGGTGATCAGCTCACCTGCGTCTATGTGGACACCGGACTGATGCGGGCCAACGAGAGCGAACAGGTGGAGGACACCTTCCGCCGTCAGTTCCACATCGATCTCGTCCACGTGAAGGCGGCCGACCGGTTCTTCGAGGCGCTGGCCGGGGTCACCGACCCCGAGGCCAAGCGCAAGATCATCGGCGAGCTGTTCATCCGCATCTTCGAAGAGGTGGCCCGCGACCTCGTCATCGAGAACCTCGGGGACGAGGCGGACACGGACGGTGGAGGAGGGGTGAGGGGCGGGGAGGCCGCCGGCTACCTGGTTCAGGGAACGCTCTACCCCGACGTCATCGAGTCGGGGTCCGACTCGGCGGCGACCATCAAGTCGCACCACAACGTCGGGGGCCTCCCCGACGACCTGGCCTTCGACCTCGTCGAGCCGCTCCGGTTGTTGTTCAAGGACGAAGTCCGTGCGGTGGGCGAGGAGTTGGGCCTGCCCCACGAGATCGTGTGGCGCCAGCCGTTCCCCGGGCCCGGCCTGGCGGTGAGGATCGTGGGCGAGGTGACTCCCGAGCGCGCCGACATCCTGCGGGGCGCCGACGCCATCGTGGTCGAGGAGATCCGACGCGCCGGGCTCTACCGCGACCTGTGGCAGAGCTTCGCCGTCCTGCCAGCCGTCCGCACGGTGGGCGTGATGGGGGACGGGCGCACCTATGCGTACCCGGTCATCATCCGGGCGGTGACCAGTGACGACGCCATGACCGCGGACTGGGCACGGCTTCCCTACGACTTGTTGGAGCGCCTCTCCTCACGGATCATCAACGAGGTCGACGGCGTCAACCGGGTGGCATTGGACATCACCTCCAAGCCTCCGGGCACCATCGAGTGGGAATGACGACGGGCGACGGCGGAGGCGACCGTTCATCGGGTGACGGCAGCCGTGGTGCCGTGACGGGAAGCCCGGATGCGATCCCGACCGGTGGCACCGGCCGGCCGGGAGGGATCGACGAACTGCTCGTCGGGCTGACCGCGCCCCAGCGCGAGGCGGTGGTCCACCGGGGTGGGCCCCTGCTCATCGTGGCCGGTGCCGGATCGGGCAAGACCCGGGTGCTCACCCGGCGGATCGCCCATCTCATCGCCAGCCGCGACGCGGCCCCGTGGCAGATTCTCGCCATCACCTTCACCAACAAGGCGGCCGACGAGATGCGCCGTCGTGTGGCCGACCTGATCGGGCCGCGTGCCGGACGGATGTGGGTGTCCACGTTCCACTCGGCCTGTGTCCGCATCCTCCGGGCCCACGGGGACCGCCTGGGCTACAAGGGCTCCTTCACCATCTACGACGACGCCGACTCGCGACGTCTGGTCGAGATCGTGTGCCGCGAACTCGACATCGACACGAAGAAGATGTCGCCCCGGTCGATCCTCGGCCAGATCAGCCAGGCCAAGTCCCGTCAGCAGGGGCCCGAGGAGTACCGGGCGTCGGCGTTGACCATCTTCGACCGCCGGGTGGCCGACGTCTTCGACCTGTACCAGCGGCGCATGGTGGCGGCCAACGCGATGGACTTCGACGATCTGCTGCTCAACACCGTCCGACTGTTCCGGGAACACCCCGATGTGCTGGAGCACTACCGGCACCGGTTCACCCACGTCCTGATCGACGAGTACCAGGACACCAACGCCGTCCAGAACGCCCTGGCCGTGCTGTTGGCCGGCGAGCACCGCAACATCGTGGTGGTGGGGGACAGCGACCAGTCGGTCTACCGGTTCCGGGGCGCCGACATCTCGAACATCCTCGACTTCGAGCAGGCGTTCCCCGACGCCACGGTGATCACCCTGGACCAGAATTTCCGCTCGACGCAGACCATCCTCGACGCCGCCAATGCGGTGATCACCAACAACGTGTCCCGCAAGCCGAAGACGCTGTGGACGGACAGCGGGGCCGGGGACAAGGTCGTCCGCTACCGGGCCGAGGACGAGTACGACGAGGCCGCCTGGGTGGCCCACGAGATCACGCGGCTCCGGCGCGAACAGGGGCTCCGTTGGGGCGACGTCGCCGTCTTCTACCGGACCAACGCCCAGAGCCGCGCCCTCGAGGAGGCCATGGTCCGCGCCGAGGTCCCCTACAAGGTGGTGGGGGGCACGAAGTTCTACGACCGGCGCGAGGTGAAGGACGTGCTGGCCTACCTCCGGGTGCTGGTCAACCCGGACGACGAGGTCAGCTGGCGCCGAATCGTCAACGTCCCCAAGCGGGGCGTGGGGGAGACGTCGGTGGCCCGGTTGGCCGGATGGGCCGGCACCCACGGAGTCTCGTTCGGTGAGGCGGTGGCCCATGCCGACGAGGCCGCGATCTCGGGGCGGGCGGGCTCGGCGCTGGTCGACCTCTCCGCCCTTCTCGACGGGCTCCGGCGCCGCATGGCCGTGCCCGCGCTCGTCGACGAGAACGGAGAGGCCCTCGCCCCCGAGCCGATCACCGATCCGGAGGTCCACGGGGCGGCCGGCCATGGGCACCATTCGGAGGCTCCGCCCGGTGACGGTGACGTTCCGTCGGCGACTCTCGGTCCCGGTGAGCTCGTGACCGCCGTGGTCGAGGGCTCGGGCTACCGGAACGAGCTGTTGTCCGAGGGGACCATCGAGGCATTGGGCCGGGTGGAGAACATCGACGAACTGGTCGGGGTGGCCGATGAGTACCAGACCCTGGCCGAGTTCCTCGAGGCGGCCTCGTTGGTGGCCGACTCCGACCAGCTCGAAGGCGACGGGACGAAGGTCTCGCTCATGACGATGCACATCGCCAAGGGTCTCGAGTTCCCTGCCGTGTTCCTGGTGGGCCTGGAGGACGGCATCTTCCCCCATCTCCGCTCCCTCGGCGACCCGGTGGAGCTCGAGGAGGAGCGCCGGCTCTGCTATGTGGGCATCACCCGGGCCGAACGCCACCTCTACCTCTCGCACGCCTGGAGCCGGATGCTGTGGGGGAGCACGAGCAGCAACATCCCCAGCCGGTTCCTCAACGAGATCCCGGCCGAGTTGGTGCGCGACGTGGGCGGAGACACCGGGGGCCGCAGTCCACGCTCCTATCCGTCGGAGGGGCGTTCCTCGGCGGACGACGGCGACGGCACGCCCGGCCGCACCGTGTTCGGGCGCGGGGACGCGGCATCCCGCGGCGGGTTCGACGGCGGGGGTCGTCGCCGGGCCCCCGCGTCGACCGGAGCGGAGCTCCTGGGCCTGGTCGCCGGCGACCGGGTCGTCCACGGCAAGTGGGGGGAGGGGACCGTGGTCGAGACCGGTGGCTCGGGAGAGGACCTCGAGGCGGTCGTCCAGTTCGCGGCCGTGGGCCGAAAGAAGCTCTTGTTGAGGATGGCGCCACTCAAGCGGGCGTGACGCCGAGCCCCCCGTCCCGATGGATTCCCTCCGACGGACAGGACGCTCAGCCCGGTATCTTCCGCCAGAGAGCGCGGGGGAGCATCCGCATGACCACGAAGAGCCAACGGAGGACGGAGGGCACGTAGACGACGGGCGCCCCGGCGGCGATCCCGGCCACGACGGCGTCGGCCACGGCGTCGGGTGTGGTGGCGAACGGGGCGGGGGCCATGCCCTCGGTCATCCGGCCCACCACGAACCCCGGCCGCACGATCGTCACGCCGGCGCCGGTCCCCTCCAACGAGTCGGCGAGGCCCTGGGAGAATGCGTCGAGTCCGGCCTTGGAGGACCCGTAGATGAAATTGGCCCGCCTGGCCCGCAGGCCGGCCACCGAGGAGAGCACGACGAAGCGCCCGTGACCCTGATGCCGCAGCCGACCGGCGATGGCCACCATGGCCGAGGCCAGCCCGGCGAAGTTGGTGGCCAGGACCGTGGCGGTGGCCTCGGGGTCGCGTTCGTCCGTCTCCTGGTCACCGAGGATGCCGGCTGCCACCACGACCAGGTCGATGTCTCCGAACCGCTCGAAGATCCGGTCGGCGAAGGCCCGGTGGCCCGTCACGTCCGTGGCGTCGAAGGCCACGGCCTCGGCCACCTCGGCGCCGGCCTCCTTGGCCCGTTGGGTGGCTTCGGACAACCGCAGGCCCTCCCGGCCGGCGAGGACCACCGTCCGGCACCGCCGGGGGACGAGCCGGGCCACGATGGCCTGGGCGATCTCCGACGACCCTCCGAGGACGAGTACCGACTGGGGCCGCCCGATGGCGTCGATCATGATGGTGTCCGTTCTTTTTGGAGAGCCGGGTCGTGTTCCGGGGGCCGGGTTCGCCGCCCGGCGGCGGCAGCCGGCGGTGGGTGCTCGGTCGGGGCGGACGGGCCCGCTGGCCCGGCATCCCCACACAGTCCGAGCCGGCGTCCGAGGTCGGACCGCAGCACCCCGTGGGGGTCGACCCGGTCCCGCACGGCGAGCCACTCGTCCAGGCGGGGGTACATGGTCCCGAACGCCTCCGGTGAGACCCGCGAGTCCTTGGCCAGGTAGACGCGGCCCTCCGCCTCGATGACCGCCTCGTCGAGGTCGTCGAGCAGCTCGTCCAGTCCCGGGTAGCCCACGGGGAGGTCGAGGGCCAACGTCCATCCGGCCATGGGGAAGGACAGCGGGCCCGGGTCGCCGGGGCCGAACCGCTTGAGGACGGCGAGGAACGAGGCCAGCCTCACCTCGGTCAGCCGCTCGATGATGCGCCGGACCGTCTCTCCGCACCGGTCGGGCACCACGAACTGGTACTGGAGGAACCCCCTCGGGCCGTAGAGCCGGTTCCAGGCGGCCACGCCGTCGAGCGGATGGAAGAAGCTGGCCATGTGGTGGGGTCTGCCCACCTCGTGGCGGGGGGACTTGCGGTACCAGAATTCGTTGAACGCGCCGACGGTCACCGGATTGAGCAGCCCGCTCGGAGGGGTGAGCGGGACACGGGCCAGTGTCCGCGGCGCGAAGGCACGGGCACGCGCCGGGTCCTGGCGCAACCGCTCGGGCAGGTCCTCCAGACGGGCGTGGTCACCACGGGTGAGGACCGATCGGCCCAGCCGGCTCCCCGTCGACTGGCAGTCGATCCATGCCACCGAGTACCGGTAGCCGGCGTCGCCGGTGAGCATCCGGTCCATGACGGTGTCGAGGTCGGGTGCCCGTTCGGTGTCGACCAGCACATAGCTGGTCTCGACGGGGATCAGCCGGATCGTGGCGTCGGTGATCACCCCGGTGAGCCCCATGCCCCCGGCGGTGGCCCAGAAGAGGTCCGGGTCCGACTCGGGCGACACGGCCACGGCGCCGGTGGGGGTGACCAGGGTGAACGCCGTGACGTGGGAACAGAAGCTGCCGTCGACGTGGTGGTTCTTGCCGTGGATGTCGGCGGCGATGGCGCCCCCCACGGTGACCAGCCGCGTGCCCGGGGTCACCGGCACGAACCAACCCAGCGGGACGAACCGTTCCATGAGCGTCTGGAGGCTGGTCCCCGCCCCCACGGTGACCAGGCCCCGTGACAGGTCGACCCGGTGGACGGCGTCCAACCAGGTGGCGTCGAGCACGGTGCCCCCGGCGTTCTGGGCGGCATCCCCGTAGCTGCGCCCGAGCCCGCGGGCGATCAGTCCCCGGTCCCCTGCGGGCCCGGTAACGGCCGAGGTGCCGGTGACCTCGGCCATGGTCGACGCCACGACGTCGGGATGGACGGCTCGGACCACGTTCGAGGACGAGGGGGCCGTGCGTCCCCATCCGGTGAGCAGCGACCGGGTGCCGACCGGGCGCCCCATCAGGTGTAGATCCCGATGGCGAACAGGATGACCCAGCTCAGCCCGTAGATCTGCAGCCGACGATCCCGGAGCGCCAGCTCCTCGGGTGTCGCCCCGGCCCCCGTGTCGAGAATGCGCATCACATGGAGGAGGGCGATGGTGAAGGGGATGATGGTGAGCTGGAACCAGATCGGGTGGTGGCCCGGGTGCAGCTCGCCGGCCCGCTCGAACGCCCACAGGCAGTAGGCGGTCACCGTGACAGCGGCGGACAGGGTGCGCACGGTGCCCAGGAAGGTCGGGGTGTACATGGCGAGGGTCTGGCGCACCGACTCGTCGTCGGCCTGGTGGTCGTCCAGCAGCTGCTTCTCACCGGACCGCTTGCCCGTGACGAGGAGCAGCGATCCGAAGGACGTGACGATGAGGAACCAGTCGGACAGCACGACGCCGACGGCCACACCGCCCGCCACCGCCCGCAGGACGAAGCCGGCGCTGACGGCGACCAGGTCGACGATGGGTTCGTTGCGGAGCCCGAGCGAGTAGGAGACGTTGATGACGCCGTAGAGGGCCATCACGATGGCGAGCTGCCCACCGGCCAACAAGCCGCCCAGTACGGTCGCCACCACCAGCAGCCCGACTCCCAACGAGACGGCGAGCGCCTCGGGCACCAGCCCGGCGGCCACCGGCCGCCGGTGCTTCGTCGGATGGGCCCGGTCCGCCGCGGCGTCGATGGCGTCGTTGAGGAAGTAGGTGCCCGAGGCGGCGAGGCAGAAGATGGCGAAGGCGGCCACCGCCCGCCACAACACGTTCCCGTGGAACAGCACGCCCGCGGCCGCCGGTGCCACGAAGACCAGCAGGTTCTTTATCCACTGGCGAGGGCGCGCCAGCCGGAACAAGGCGGCGGCCAGTGACCTGCCCGAGTGCGGGGTTCGGTCTCCCGATGGCTGATCTGGTCTGTCCACAGCTTCGGCCGGAGTGCTCAAGGCGTCCTCTCGAGGATGGTCGGTTGCCGTGGGCGCCACTCGAAAAATACCACGTCAGGGGTAATCGCGACAGCATCGTCGCGTCCTCGTCCCCCGCCCGTTCCCGGGGCCGGCCACCGGTGCCGCCCACCCTCCATCGGGTCTCCGATTGATCTCCCAGGTCCTCGAGCGCTTAGTATCGGCCTCCGTGAAACGCCCGTATCGAGTGGTGGTGGCCAAGCCCGGGCTCGACGGGCACGACCGGGGGGCCAAGGTGATCGCCCGTGCGCTGCGCGACGCCGGCTTCGAGGTCATCTACACGGGCCTCCACCAGACGGCCGAACAGGTGGTCCAGGCCGTGGTGCAAGAGGATGCCGACGCCGTCGGGCTCTCGCTCCTGTCCGGAGCCCACCTGACGCTCGTCCCCCGGGTCGTGGAGGGCCTGAAGGACCAGGGTCGGGGTGACGTCCTCGTGCTGGTCGGCGGGATCATCCCGGCAGCCGACATCCCGGTCCTGAAGGACCTGGGCGTGGCCGAGGTGTTCACCCCCGGTGCCCCGCTCCCGGCCATCGGCGAATGGCTGGGCGAGCAACTCGATGAGCGGGAGGGCCACCGTGACGGGCACGGCGAGGGCGACGGCTGAGGCACTCGGCTCCCGCACCCCTCGGTCCGTTTCCACCCGGCCAGCAGCCGATTTCGCCACCCGGCGCCACAGTCGGTAGCGTCACGGCGGACGATTGAGGCACACGCCCTGCCGGGCGGCGGTGGTCGCCGCCGGGCAGTCTCACCAGGCATCGACAGGCTGAAGGCACCAAGAGGGCAACAGACAAGAGGGAAACAGAGAGGAACGGATCCGGTGGATCTCTTCGAATACCAGGGCAAGCAGTACTTCGCCCGGTTCGGCATACCCATCTCCAAAGGAGGGGTCGCCGACACCGTGGACCAAGCCGTCGAGCAGGCCGAGGCCGCGGGCTACCCGGTGGTGGTCAAGGCCCAGGTGAAGGTGGGCGGCCGGGGCAAGGCGGGGGGAGTCAAGCTCGCCGACACCGTCGATGAGGTCCGGGTCCATGCTGGCAACATCCTCGGCCTCGACATCAAGGGGCACGTGGTGAAGAGGTTGTGGATCGAGCACGCGTCGGACATCCGACGCGAGTACTACGCCAGTTTCACCCTCGACCGCAGCGCGAAGAAGCATCTGGGCATGCTGTCCGCCGAGGGCGGGGTGGAGATCGAAGAGGTGGCGGTGACCAACCCCGATGCCATCGCCATCCTCCATGTCGACCCGGTCGACGGGCTGAGCCTCGAGGCGGCCCGCGCCTGGGTGGACCGTGCCGCTCTCGACGAGGAGGCACGCGACCAGGCGGCCGAGCTCCTCGTGAAGCTCTACACCTGCTACACCGAGGGCGACTGCGATCTGGCCGAGATCAATCCGCTCATCCTCACCCCCGAGGGCAGGGTCCACGCCCTCGACGCCAAGGTGACGCTCGACGACAACGCCGCCTTCCGGCATCCCGAATGGGAGGAGTTCGCCGGCAGTGACGTGGAGGACGAGCGCGAGACGAGGGCCAAGGAGCGGGGGCTCAACTACATCGGGCTCGACGGTTCGGTCGGGATCATCGCCAACGGAGCCGGTCTGGCCATGAGCACGCTCGATGTGGTCAACCAGTGCGGCGGTTCGGCCGCCAATTTCCTGGACATCGGTGGCGGGGCCAACGCCGATGTGATGGCGGCTGCGCTCGAGGTGATCAACTCCGATCCCGCCGTCCGCTCCATCCTGGTCAACATCTTCGGGGGTATCACCCGGGTGGACGAGGTGGCCAAGGGGGTCCTGGAGGCCCTCGACCGGGTGGACATCGGCTCCCCCATCGTCCTTCGACTGGATGGGACCAATGCCGAAGAGGGCAGGGACATCCTGTCCAGTCACCTTTCCGAACGCCTGGTCGCCGAGCCGACCATGCTCGCAGCCGCACGCCGTGCGGTCGCCCTAGCAGGAGGCCAGTCGTGAGCATCTTCGTCGACGAGAGCACCAAAGTGGTCGTCCAGGGCCTCAGTCCCACGAGCCAGGGCCTCTTCCACGGTCTGCGCAACCGGGCCTACGGCACGAAGGTGGTGGCCGGCACCAACCCCAAGCGCGGTGGTGAGGAGATCGAGGGCATCCCCGTGTTCGCCACGGTGGCCGAGGCGGTCGAGGCGACCGGCGCCAACGCCTCGTTCATCTCGGTGCCCCCGAAGTTCGCGGCCGATGCCATCGTCGAGGCCGCCGCGGCCGGGGTTCCCTTCGTGGTGTGCATCACCGAGGGGATCCCCGCCAGTGACGAGGCGCTCGCCTACAACCGACTGGTGCGCGAGTTCGGGGGGACCCGGCTGCTCGGGCCGAACTGTCCGGGCATCATCTCGCCGGGGAAGTGCAACATCGGGATCACCTCGGGGGACATCGCGCTCGCCGGTGGTCCGGTCGGTATCGTGAGCCGCTCGGGCACCCTCACCTATCAGGCCCTTCACGAGCTTTCCCAGCAGGGGGTCGGTCAGACCACCTGTGTGGGCATCGGGGGCGACCCGGTTCCCGGCACCAGTTTCATCGATTGTCTCGCCGCCTTCGAGGACGATCCGGACACCCGGGCCATCATGATGATCGGTGAGATCGGAGGTTCGGCCGAGGAGGAGGCCGCCGAGTTCATCGCCTCTTCGGTGACCAAGCCCGTGGTCTCCTACGTGGCCGGCGTGACCGCACCGCCGGGCCGCAAGATGGGCCACGCGGGAGCGATCATCTCGGGCTCGAAGGGGACAGCACGCGCCAAGATGGACGCACTCTCTGCTGCCGGGGTCACTGTCGCACAGAACCCGACCGAGGCCGGCGAGGCGATGGTCGACGTCGTCCGGAAACTGGCCTGAGCACCGGACTCCCGTCGGCCGACGCCCTCGGCGACCGCACGATCGAGGCGGTCATCTTCGATCTCGACGGGCTGCTGATCGACTCGGAGCCGTTCTGGAGACAGGCCGAGATCGAGGTGTTCTCGACCGTGGGGCTGCGGTTGACCGAGGCTGACGTCCGCCAGACGATGGGGCTGCGCATCGATGACGCCGTCCGGCACTGGTGGAGCCGCTTCCCCTGGGATGGGGCAACTCCCGCCGAGGTGGGAAGGACGATCACCGCCCGGGTGGCCGAGTTGATCACCGAGTCCGGGGAACCGATGCCCGGCGCCCTCGAGGCCGTTTCGCTCTGTGGGAGCCTGTCCCTCCCGGTTGCGGTCTGCTCGGGCTCCTACGCCGTCGTCATCGAGGCTGCCCTGCGTCGGCTCGGCATCACGGACGCCGTGACCACGTGGCACTCGGCGGAGTGGGAGCCGGTGGGGAAGCCCCACCCGGGCGCCTATCTCACCACCGCCGCGACACTCGGGGTCGATCCGACCGCCTGTCTGGCCGTCGAGGACTCGTTCAACGGAGCCATCTCGGCCAAGGCGGCACGCATGCGGGTGGTGGCCGTGCCCGAACCGGCTGCGCTCGGCTCTCCCCGGTGGGGATTCTGCGACGCGGTGGTGACCTCGATGGTCGAGTTCGACGAGGAACTCATCCGGTCGCTCGAACGCTAGCTCCGTGCCTGTCGGGCGCCCGTCTCGGGCCCGGGCCCGGTCGGCGTCTCGGGGCGGCAGAGCAAGGGTTCCCTCATCTGCCCATGGGTGGGCTGGTATTGGGAGGGCCCCGGGGGAGACAGAGGGCCCCGACGGCCGGTGGATCGGCGGGAGCGGAAACTTTCCCTTCGGATACGGCGGCACGCTGCCGATACATCAATCACGAGGGGCATCCCCTGGGCAGGGGGGACCGAGCGACGTCGGCACCGTACCGGAGGCAGGCCGGTCGGGGCCACGTCGCCCCGGTCCAAGCGGACCTCCACGACGGGGCGGTTCGGACCCGAGTGGCGGGAACGGGAGGCGCTGGTAGCGTGCGCCCGTGGGCGCCGATTCAGCTGCAGGCAACGGTCGGAGGAGCCTGCGACTGGGTGTGCTCGCGTCGGGCAGCGGCACCATTCTCGAGTCGATCATCGCCGCGGACCTCCCGGTCCGGGTGGTGATCGCCGACCGACGGTGCCGGGCGCTCGAAGTCGCCGCCTCGGCGTCCATCCCCGCCGAACTGGTCGATCGCACGGCCTACGGAGGGTTCGGAGCCTCATTCGACCGCCTCGACTACACCGAGGCGGTCACCCGCGCCCTGATCGGGCACCGGGTCGACGTCGTGGCCATGGCCGGGTTCGGCACGGTGCTCGGGCAACCGGTCCACGACGCCTTCCCCGGTCGCATCCTGAACACGCATCCAGCGCTGCTCCCCGCCTTCCCCGGGTGGCATGCCGTCGCCGACGCCCTGGCCGCCGGGGCCACCCAGACCGGGACGACCGTGCACATCGCGACGCTCGAGATGGACGCCGGTCCGGTGCTGGCCCAGGCGCCGGTGCCGGTGCTCCCCGGCGATTCCGAGGACACGTTGCACGAGCGGATCAAATCGGTCGAGCGCTCCCTCTACCCGGCGACCATCCGCTCCTTCATGGACGGGTTGGCGGCCGCGGTGGAGGATGGGCCAGGATCACCATCGGAGGTTGCGCCATGAGGGCTCTGCTGTCTGTCTACGACAAGACCGGGATCACCGAACTCGCCCAGGGGCTTTCCGACCTGGGATGGGAGCTGGTATCGAGCGGCGGGACCTCGGCCGTCCTCGCCGATGCCGGCATCGACCATGTCGAGGTGGCCGACCTCACCGGTGCCCCGGAGATGCTCGGTGGCCGGGTCAAGACCCTGCATCCGACCATCCACGGCGGGATCCTGGCCGACCGGTCCAAACCGGAACACCTGGAGGACATCGAGCGACAGGGCATCGGACTGATCGACCTGGTGGTTTGCAATCTGTACCCGTTCTCGTCCGACCCGTCGGTGGAGCTCATCGACGTCGGGGGACCGACCATGGTCCGGGCGGCGGCGAAGAATCACGATCACGTGGGCATCGTGGTCGAGCCCGGCGAGTACGGCAACGTGCTCGACGAGCTGAGGGCCAGCGGGTCGCTCTCGCTCGACACCCGTCAGCGGCTGGCCCGCGAGGCGTTCGCCCACACCGCCGGGTACGACGCCGCCATCGTGGCCTGGCTCGACGAGCAGGAACCACCCCCGCTCGCGGATCTGGACGCCGACTCGTTCGATTCGGCCGCCCTGCTCCCTCCGACCATCCACCTGGTCCTGGAGCGGGCGGGCTCGATGCGCTACGGCGAGAACCCCCACCAAGAGGGTGCGCGTTACCGGGTCGTCGGCCAGCATTCGTGGTGGGACGACGTCGTCCAGCACGGTGGCAAGGAACTGTCCTATCTGAACATCTTCGACGCCGACGCGGCGTGGCGCCTGGTCCACGAGTTGCCCGAGCCGGGAAGCGGGGAGCTGGCCGTGGCCATCATCAAGCACGCCAATCCGTGCGGAGCGGCCGTGGCCGCCGACCTCCCGGTCGCCTATCAGCGGGCCCTCGAGTGCGACCCCCAATCGGCCTTCGGCGGTATTGTCGCCATCGGTGGCCCGGTGACCACAACCGTGGCCGAGGCCATCGCCGCCGGACCCCAGGCCGACGTCATCATCGCCCAGTCCTACGACCACGAGGCGCTGGCCCAGCTCGCGTCGAAGCGAAAGGCCACCCGCCTGCTCGAGGCTCCCGAGCCCGAGCCGGTGGTGAGGCAGCTGCGCGGCCTGGGCGGAAGCGTCCTGGTCCAAGGCCCCGACCGGTTCCTGGTCGACCCCTCGTCCTGGGAGGTGGTGACCAAGGTGCGGCCCACCGAGGACCAGTGGCGCGACTTGGCGATGGCCTGGATCGTCTGTGCCCGGACCTCCTCCAACGCCATCGCCGTGGTCAACGGCCGCCAGGCGGTCGGGGTGGGTGCCGGTCAGCAGTCCCGGGTGGTGGCGGCGGAGATCGCCGTGTCCAAGGCCGGCGACCGTGCGGCCGGTGGTGCGGCGGCCAGCGACGCCTTCTTCCCCTTTGCCGACGGCCTCCTCGTGTTGGCGGAGGCGGGGGTGACCGCGGTGGTCCAACCGGGCGGATCGATCCGTGACGCCGAGGTCGTCGCCGCCGCCGATCAAGCGGGGATAGCGGTGGTCATGGCCGGCGGCGAACGGCACTTCCGCCACTGATCCCCTGTCCGGCCGACGCACTGCGACAGAATGGCCCCAGCCCGCCCAGCGCGGGACGGAGACGGGAGTGGAGATGACGGCGAAGGTGCTCGACGGCGAGCTTCTGGCCAGCAGGATCAGGGCGGAAGTCACCGACCGGGTCGCCAGGCTCCGAGGTGCCGGCGTCGAGGTCGGACTCGGCACCATCCTGGTCGGCGACGACGGACCGAGTGCGAGGTACGTGCAGATGAAGCACACCGACTGCGCCGAGGTGGGCATCCGCTCCGCGCACGAACACCTGCCCGCCGACGTGTCCCAGTCCGAGCTCGAGTCGGTGGTGGCCCGGTTCAACGATGATCCGACGATCCACGCCTATCTCGTCCAGCTCCCACTTCCGGCTGGCCTCGACGAGGAGCGGGTGCTGTTGGCGGTGGACCCCGACAAGGACGTCGACGGCCTCCACCCGGTCAACCTGGGCAGGTTGGTGATGGGGGCCAACGGACCCCTCCCGTGCACACCGGCCGGCATCGTCGAATTGCTCGACGCCAACGACGTGCCCGTCGAGGGCAAACACGTGGTCATCATCGGCCGGGGTCTGACCATCGGCCGACCGCTCGCCCTCCTGATGGCCATGAAGCGGACCGGGTGCAACGCCGCGGTCACCGTCGTGCACACCGGGGTCGACGACATGGCCGGTCTGGTCCGAGAGGGGGACGTGGTGGTGGCCGCGGCCGGTCGTGCCCATCTGGTGGTGCCGGATATGGTCAAGCCCGGTGCCGCCGTCGTCGGGGCCGGCACCTCCTGGGAGGGCAAGAAACTCCTCTCCGACGTCGACGAGTCAGTTGCCGAGGTGGCGGGGTGGATCACCCCGCGTATCGGCGGTGTGGGCCCCATGACCCGGGCCATGCTGCTGCGAAATGCCGTCCGTGCCGCCGAGCGTGCGGCATGAACGGCCTGGCGGCGGTGGCGAAGGGATCGGGACCGCAGCGGCCTCGGCCGAGGACGCCCACGGTGCTCCTGACGGCGAGCATGATCGCCGTGCTCGTGGCCCTCGCCTTCGGACAGCCGGCGGGGGCGGCACCGAACCGGCCGTCGCCCGTGCTGTTGGCCGATACGACGACCACCACCCTCCCGGCGACGACCACGACGACGGTTCCGCCCACCACCACCACGTCGACCACCACCACCTTGCCGTCGACGACCACGACCAGCACTCCGCGGACCACGACGACCACGGTGCCCGCCACGACCACGACCACGGTGCCGGCCACCAAGACCTCGTCCAAGACGCCCTGGGGATTGATCGCCCTCATCGTGGTGCTGGTCGTCGCCATCGGAGTGGTGGCGCTCCTGCTCCGGTCGCGCAAGAGACGGGCGATCGAGACCGAATGGCGCCGTGCCGTCGTCCCGGCGCTGAGTGACGCCCAACTGGCGCGGGAGTCCCTCCTGTCGGGGAACGCGGGCTCGGAGGATCCACAGATCAGGGGAGCGGTGGAGGTGCAGGTCGAGAGGGCCGCCACCGCGCTCGAGCGGACGGTGGCGCGGGCTCCCGATCCAGAGGCCGGGTCCATGGCTTCGTCCGCGGCAAGCGGATTGCGGGGTCTGGCCTTCGCCGTCGAGGCCGACCGGCTCCTGCGTCACGGCACTTCAGCCCCGTCTGGCGTCCAACTGGCGCAGGCCGACGAGGCACGCCGCGCCCGGACCACCGAGCTGAACACGGCACTGGCCAACCTGGGGAGGCGCATCGGTTCCGGCACGGGTTCGGCCCGATCCCGCTGAGCCCGCCGCGACCACTTCGGGAGCTCTCCAGAGCCGGAGCCGGGCCGCCGCAGTAGGATCTATCTGCCATGACCAGGATTGCCGATCTTCTGGACAAGGGGAGGACCTACTCGTTCGAGTTCTTCCCACCGAAGAACGACGCCGAACAGGCGACGCTCGTCGGGACGCTCCGCGATCTGGAGCCGCTCGGACCGTCGTTCGTCTCGGTGACCTACCGGGGAGGGGCCGAGTCGCGCAAGAGGACGTTCGATCTGGTCACCGGCATGTTGCGCACCACCACCCTGGTGCCGATGGCCCACCTCATCTGCGTGGCCCATACCCGGCTCGAGTTGGCCGACATCCTGGTGGCCTACCGGATGGCCGGCGTCGAGAACCTGATGGCCCTCGGCGGCGACCCCCCTGCTGACGGCGAGGGCCCGGGTGAGCTGACCCACGCTGTCGAACTGGTCGAGCTGGCCCATGCCATCGGTGGGTTCTCGGTCGGGGTGGCGGCCCAGCCGGGCTGTCATCCCCTGTCTCTGAACCCGGCGACGGACCGGGACCATCTGGCCGCGAAACTCGCGCTGGCCGACTTCGCCATCACCCAGTTCTTCTTCGAGGCAGCCGAGTACGAGGGACTGACGGCCGACCTCGCCGAACGAGGCGTGGACAAGCCAGTGCTCCCGGGGATCATGCCGGTGACGAGCCTCAGTTCCGTGCCGCGTATGGCCGCCATGGGGTCGGCGGTGCCCGACTGGATGCTCGAGCGCCTCCGTGCCGCCGACGGTCGGGGCGGCAAGGAGGCCGTCCGCCATGAAGGCGTGGCCATCGCCACAGAACTCTGCCGGCAGTTGTTGGACTCAGGGGTCCCCGGCCTGCACTTCTACACGCTCAACCGGTCGAGCGCCACGCGTGAGATCTACTCCGCCCTGGGACTGGCCACGCCGTAGCCCCGGGCGGTGACCGGGGTACCCGTTCCGGCATCCGGACCGGCCGGCGGTCGACGGGACGGGCTCGGCCCGGTTGGCGAGCAGGGGGAGGGGTGCCGGTAGGCTGCCGGTCATGCCCGATCTCATCACCCAGGGACCCGACGGTTCCCTCCGCGTCTCCGACGAACCGATCATCCCCTTCATCGAGGGCGACGGCACCGGAGTGGACATCTGGCCGGCCGCCAAGCTCGTCCTCGACGCAGCCGCAGCCAAGCACGGCAAGACGGTGGCGTGGAAGGAGGTGCTGGCGGGACAGAAGGCGTTCGACGAGACCGGGAACTGGCTGCCCGAAGAGACGGTCGAGACGTTCCGCACCCATCTGATCGGCATCAAGGGTCCCCTGACCACACCGATCGGCGGTGGGATCCGAAGCCTCAACGTGGCCTTGCGCCAGATTCTCGACCTGTACGTGTGCCTGCGACCGGTCCGGTGGTTCACGGGTGTCCCGTCGCCCGTCCTCCACCCCGAGAAGGTCGACATGGTGATCTTCCGCGAGAACACGGAGGACATCTACGCCGGCCTCGAGGTCGAGGCGTACACGCCGGAGGCGGCCAAACTCTCGGCGTTCCTCCACGACGAGATGGGCTGGGACGTCCGCGAGGGTTCGGGCATCGGCATCAAGCCGATCTCCGAGTTCGGGTCCAAGCGGCTCATCCGGGCATCCATCAACTACGCGCTGTCCCACGGTCGGACCAGCGTGAACATCGTCCACAAGGGGAACATCCAGAAGTTCACCGAGGGTGCCTTCCGGAATTGGGGCTACGAGTTGGTACGCGAGGAGTTCAGTGACGTGGCCGTGGGGTGGGACGACTGCGACGGTAAGCCGGGGGACAGGCTGCTGGTCAAGGACAGCATCGCCGACATCACCCTGCAACAGGTCCTGACCAGGCCCGAGGAGTTCGACGTCATCGCCACCACCAATCTCAATGGCGACTATCTCTCCGACGCCCTGGCCGCCCAGGTGGGTGGCATCGGCATCGCCCCCGGGGGGAACATCAACTACACGACCGGACACGGCATCTTCGAGGCGACGCACGGGACCGCTCCCAAGTACGCGGGACTCGACAAGGTCAACCCCGGGTCCGTGCTGCTGTCGGGGGTCATGATGTACGAGCACCTCGGTTGGACCGAGGCGGCGGCCGACATCGTCGCCGCGCTCGAGGCCACCATCGCCGACAAGGTGGTGACCTACGACTTCGCCCGGCTCATGGACGGTGCCACCGAGGTGAAGTGCTCCGAGTTCGCCTCGGCCATCGTCGACCGCCTGTAGCCGGGGTCCGCTGTCCGGTGAGCCGGTTCTCGGGCCCTGCTGGTTAGACCCGTCGGGACCCGGCGATTAGCCTTCGCTCATGGCCAAATCTCCAGTCCACGTGACCGTCACCGGCGCCGCCGGCCAGATCGGCTATGCGCTGCTATTCCGCATCGCCTCGGGGCAGCTCCTCGGATCCGACCAGCCGGTTGTGCTGCGACTCCTCGAGATCGAGCCGGGCATGAAGGCCCTCGAGGGCGTGGTCATGGAGATCGACGATTGTGCGTTCCCCCTGGTCAGTGAGATCGTGACCACAACCGACCTCGACACCGCGTTCGACGGCACGTCCTGGGCCCTCCTCGTGGGGTCCGTTCCCCGGAAAGCGGGCATGGAGCGCGGCGACCTGCTCACCGTCAACGGTGGGATCTTCGGACCTCAGGGTCGTGCCATCGCGGCCAATGCCGCATCCGACGTGCGGGTGCTGGTGGTCGGCAACCCGTGCAACACCAACTGTCTGATCGCCCGGTCGAACGCGCCCGACGTGCCGAGCGACCGCTGGTTCGCCATGACCCGCCTGGACGAGAACCGGGCCAAGAGCCAGCTGGCCGGCAAGGCGGGCGTACAGGTGTCCTCGGTGACGAACGTGGCCATTTGGGGCAATCACTCGGCCACCCAGTTCCCGGACTACCAGAACGCGCTGATCGACGGGAAGCCGGCGGTCGAGGTCATCGACGACACTGCCTGGCTCCAGGGTGACTTCCTCACGACCGTGCAGAAGCGCGGCGCGGCGGTCATCGACGCCCGCGGTCTCTCCTCGGCGGCGTCGGCGGCCAACGCCGCCATCGATTCCGTGGTCAGCATCAGCTCGGGCACCCCCGGGGACGAGTTCACATCGTTGGCCGTGGTGTCGAACGGAGAGTACGGCGTGCCCGTCGGCCTCCAGTTCGGCTTCCCGATACGGACCGACGGCAAAGGAGGCTGGACGGTGGTGGAGGGACTGTCGCACGACGAGTTCGCCGAGGAGCGGATCCGGGTCACCACCGAGGAGCTCGAGGCCGAGCGGGCGGACGTCGGCGCGCTCCTGCCCTAAGGCGGGCCCCACCGACGCATCCCCACCCGGGCCCGGGGGTGGGACCGGAACGGAGCGGTCAGCGTACGCTGGTCCCATGTGCCGAAACATCACCACCCTTCGGGGCCTCGAACCGCCGGCCACCATCGAGGAAGTCGAGGCGGCGGCGCTCCAGTACGTGCGAAAGGTCAGCGGTGTCCGGGCACCCTCGGCCGAGACGGCCCCCGCCTTCGAGGCGGCTGTCCTCAAGGTGGCCGAGGCCACCGGTCAGCTCCTGGCCGACCTTCCCGCTCGCCGCCGACCGCCGGCGACGGTTCCTCCGCTCCGCCGGCGGGCTCCAACGCCAGGCTGACCGGTCGCTCCGCTCAGACGCCGCTGACCGGCGCTGTCGGAGCCGGCCAGCGGACCTTGGTCGCCCAACCGAACTGCTCGAATCGCCGGATGATCCAGGCCGAGGGGTCCACCATGCCCCGGCGCGCCCCGTGACGGGCCCATGTCGGGTGGGCGTGGTGGACGTTGTGCCAGCTGTCACCGAGTGAGATGGCGGCCAGCGGCCACAGATTGGTGCTGCGGTCGGTCGTCACGTCCGACCGGTGCCCGAACGTGTGGCACAGCGAGTTCACCGCCCAGGTCACATGGTGGAGCAGCGCCATTCGCACCAGTCCTGCCCACAACAGTGCGGCCAGGGCACCGGCCAACGTGCCCGAGAGGAGGTAACCGATTCCGAACGGGATGGTCACCGACGCCGCGGCCAGCAGCGGGAAGAGACGGTCGATCCGTCGCAGATCGCGGTCGCGGAGCATGTCGGGTGCGTACCGGTCGGCGCTCGACGCGTCCGAGACGAAGAGCCAGCCGACGTGGGAGAACGCCAGGCCCCGCAGCAGGGCGGCCCCGTGGTCGCCGTAGCGATGGGGTGAGTGTGGGTCCCCCGATCGGTCGGAGTACATGTGGTGGCGGCGGTGGGTGGCCACCCAGCTGGTCACCGAGCCTTCCACCGCCATCGACCCCATCACGGCCAACGCGATCTTCAGGGCGCGGTTGGGCCCGAAGGAGTTGTGGGTGAACATGCGATGGAATCCGATGGTGATCCCGAACCCGGTGAGCAGGTAGAAGGGGACGGCGATGAGGAGGTCGGACAGGTCGACGGCGCGGCCCCACAACATCGGGACGAGGATGCCCAGGGCCACGGCCGGTGCGGCGACGATGGCCAGGGTCACCAGCTTCTGGCTTGCGTGGACCACCGGGGGGGGCTCCGACGGAGCGACGAAGGGATCGACCGCGGCCAACGGGCCGGGCAGCGTGGTGGGCGGTTGCATGAGACCTCCGGGCACTGGCTGAGCCGGACCGATCTGTCTCAGTGAGCTGAACCGCCCACGACACTACCGGTTCGGCCGCTCGACTGGAGGTCGCTCGGCCACCGACTGAGCCGACCCCCGATCTCGCCCGGCGCCCCATCGGCCGAGCACCTGCGGGAAGTCGGTTCATGCGGGGATCTCCGGGTGCCCACCAACCGAGTCACTGACCTCTTCGGGGTGGAGATCCCCATCAAACGATCCCCATCATGACGCCATGGCTCCGTCCGGACCGGTGGGTGCCGTGCACATCAGGCGAGACCTCGGCGCCGGTATCGCCCCGAGCGGTCAGGTCGTCGGGTGGATCGACGGCGGCGGTCCCGTGGCCGAGATCATCGGGACGTGCGCACCCGGACGCGAGAGGATCTCCTCGGAGCCGGGTTCCCGCCACGTCGACTGTCGATCGGCCACCGGGGCGTGGGCAAGGGCTACCGTGGGGCCCCGGCCCGTCCGACCATCGACCGAATGCAGGGAGACGCCAGGTGCAACCGACCGAGCTGGGTCCCGTGGGAAGCGCCCCGCCCGAAGTGGGGGGAAGGGCCGACGTCGTTGCTCGGCGCTCTCGATCGACCGGCCCGTTGATGGCGACGATGGCGGCCGTGGGTCTGGCTGCGGCCTCGTGTGGCATCACGGTCGGCAAGCACGGGGTCAGCGGGGACGTGTTGGGTCACCACTTCTCGGTCGCATCAGGAGCCCTTCCGACCGGTTTTCCGTCCGATATGCCCGTGCCGTCCGGCTCCCGGGTGCTCGACGGCGGCGGAACCGACGCCCGTTGGGATGTCGCCTTCGCCGTCCCTGGGACGGTCGCCTCGGGGTCCGAGGCCTATCGGGCCCGTTTCCAGTCGGACGGCTACACGGTGACCGACGTCGAGACCGGCTCGGCACCGGTGGCCGCGCCCACCGGCTCGACCGGTGGTGCCACGTCGACCACACTGACGGTCACCGGGTCGACGTTCACCGCCAAGGACACCACGTGGACCGTCCTCGTGACGGCGGGGAGCTCCTCGGCCACGACGGCGGGCGTGCTGAAGCCGGGTGAGTTCGCCGTGAACATCACGGTGCTGCCCACGACGCCCCCACCCGCCACCAGCTGATCGTCGTGCCGGACGGAACCCGCCATGGTGGATCGGCCCCCCTCCCCGTGCTGGGGCTGCGCCCGGGCAATACTCATCCGGTGGACGCGGTGACGGCAGTGCGACAGCGGAACGTGCCCGACAGTCCCAGGCCGACCGCGGTGCGCCCGGCGACCGGCAGGACGGCGAGCGTCCGGCCGTCCGCTCGCTGGGCCCTCTGGGTCCTCGTCGCACTCGGATCGATGATCCTGGCCGGCTGCTCGTCATCGTCGAGCACTCCGGCGACAACCGCCACCACGGTGACCACGGCCACCACACCGACGACGGCGACCTCCTCGAAGGGAGCGGTCAACCTTCCGGTAACAAACCAGGTGAGGGCCGAACTGCTGGCTGCAGGGGCGGCGTCGAACGACATTCCGGTATCGCAGTACACCGGCTTGGCCCCGGGCCTCACCTATCTGGCCCTGGACAGGGCCACCGAGACGTACTGGGCCGGGGCGAGACTGGTCCCCGCCCCGTCCTCGGATCCGTCGTCGCCGACCCGGGCCCAGGTCGCGTCCCAGGACGACGGCTCGTACTACATCTTCCGCCAGCCGTCGGGCGGCGGTTGGACCGCCTACGCCGCGGGTGCAAGCGGCCCTGACACCCCGTGCCCGGTCGCCGTCCCGCCGACCGTGACTGCGGTGTGGGGCTGGACGACCGGCAGCTGCCGGCCCGCCGGCGCCTGACCACCCTCCCCATCGGCCCTGGCACGTCGGTGTAACGTCCTGGGCGCCAGGGGGATTCGGGGCCCGACGTCCGTTCGGCCGAACGGTGGGGCCTTCGGTGCAGGCCGACCCGCCTGGCTCTGACAACGCGACCGGAGGGACGAGCGTGAACGTACGACGTGTGGTGACCGGCCACGACGGTGAAGGCAAGGCGGTATTCGTCACGGACGAGGAGGTGGCACCGATCACCCTGTCACTCCTGCCCGGCAGCGAGTTCCACCGGCTGTGGGGATCAGACTCCGTGCCTACGTTCCCCGACGACGGTTCGAAGCCGGACGGCGTCAAGTACTTCCCACCGGTGGGTGGCTTCCGCTTCGGGTTCTTCACCATCCCGCCCGACGGGGGAACGGGGGCACCCGAGGACATAGACATCGTGGGGGCTCTGGCGGAATTCCGCCAGAAGCTCCCGGGGATGGCCGAGTACCTCGAGCCCGACGAGCCGGGGATGCACACCACCGCCACCGTCGACTACGGGATCGTGCTGTCTGGTCGACCGATCCTGGAGCTCGACGACGGGGCCAAGCTCGCGCTCGATCCCGGTGACACCTACATCCAGAACGGTACCCGGCACCGGTGGTCGAATGCCGGTGACGTGCCCGCGGTGATCGCCGTGACGCTCATCGGAGCCCACCACTCAGAAGTGGAGTGACCACGCGCCCCCCCGGCGGCTCGGCCTACGGTGCGGGGATCAGCTCGATCCGGTTGCCGAAGGGGTCGTCCACATACCACTGGGGCCGGCCCGGAACGTCCTCGGCGCGACGGGTCGGATGACCGGCGCGGTCGAGCTGCCGACAGAGCTCGTCGAGGTGGGTCACGACCAGTGCCGGGTGGGCCTTGCGCGCCGGGCGGAAGTCCTCCTCCACGCCGAGGTGGACGCGGACCGTCCCCCGCTCGAACCAGCACCCTCCCCGACTGGCCAGCTCCTTCGGCTTGGTGACGCGGGGTAGTCCGAGGACCCCCTCGAAGAACGCCTGGGCCCGTTCCTCGGCTTCGGCTCCCGGCGGCATGGCCAGCTGCACGTGGTCGATGGCCACGACCTCCGGGACCGTCATGACTTCCTCCCTGTCTCGGCCGCACTCCGCTGGTCCCGGCGCAGGGGGTGGTCGGGGGGGACCTCCACCAGATGGATCCGCAGCCCGTCCGGATCCTCGATCCACGCTTCGATGAGGCCCCAGGGCTCCAACGCCGGTCCCCGGAGCACGGCGACGTCCCGCTTCGCCAGATCGTCGACGGTCGAGGCCACGTCCCGCACCTGAAGCCACAGCGTCAGTGTCGGCCCTGCGGCTCCAGGTGCCCGGCCGGATCCGTTGGCCTTGCGTCCGGTGCTGTCCCCTCCCCCCACCACTTCGATGAGACCGCCGCCGGCGAAAAAGACCACGCCACGCCCACCGCCCTCACCGAATTCGCGGGCGACCGGGAGGTCCAATGCCCCACCGTAGAAGGCGAGGGACCGGTCGAGGTCGGAAGGATGGATGATGGTCCTGGTGCTCAGTACGTCCATGGTGTCCTTTTCCGGATGCTCAGTAGGTGGTGGTCGCGTCCAGCCCTTCGACGAGACGTCGGGCGGTGTCCAGCATGTCCTGGCCGGCGACCAGCACCGAGAGGTCTCCCCGCACCCTGATCCGACCGTCGTTCAGGGCCTGTGCCGGAACCAGTTCCCCCTTGGCCAGGGCGGCGGCATCGGCATAGGACAGGGCGATGGTGACGTCCGGGTCCCCGACCGGGCGGCCGCCTCCGGTTGGGGTGTCCTCGGTCGGCTCCACCCGGAGTCGGAGCCGACCGCCGTCGGCCGACAGGAGGAGCGTCACGTCACCGTCCGGAGCGCCGTGCACCTCCTGGGCCACCGTGAAGTGCCCGTCGGCTGCAGCCAGTCCGGCGTCGGGTCCGGGACCCGGCAGCTCCACGCCGGCCAGCGCACTGTTGTACTCCTCTGCCCAGGCCGGGCTCAGGAACCGAGCCACGCGGCGCTCCCCGGTCGACGGCCGATACGGAAGTCGATGGCCCGAGACACCACCGGATCAGCGTCGCCGCTCACCCGGCAGGGGCGTCCTCGGTCGCCGGTGGCTCGGTGGCCGAAGGTTGGGGATCGGCCTGATGCGGCGACGAGCCGTTGGTGGTCGCCTCCGATGAGTCCACGGCCAAGGGGACCCCGTGCACCGGGTCGGCCGGCTGCACGGCGGCGGGCCCGGTCGCTGGGGAACCGGCTGCCGCCTCAGCCGGCGTGCGCTTCGTCCGATTGAGGATCTTGCGCCCGAGCCACGCCACCGGGTCGTACTTGGCGTCGACGGCCCGCTCCTTCAAGGGGATGATGGCGTTGTCGGTGATTTTGATGTGCTCGGGGCACACTTCGGTGCAGCACTTGGTGATGTTGCACTTGCCCAGGCCCTGTTCCTCCTGGAGCAACTGGCGCCGGTCGTTGACGTCGAGCGGGTGCATCTCCAGCTCGGCGGACCGGGCGAAGAACCGGGGCCCGGCGAACGCGGTCTTGTTCTCCTCGTGGTCGCGGATCACGTGGCACACGTCCTGGCACAGATAGCACTCGATGCACTTGCGGAACTCCTGGCTCCGTTCCACGTCGATCTGCTGCATGCGATAGCCGCCCGCCTCCTCCTCGTCCGCGGTCTTCGGCCGGGGGTTGAACGGAGGGATCCGTTTGGCCACCTCGTAGTTGTAGGACACGTCGGTGACCAGGTCACGCAGGATGGGGAAGGTGCGCATCGGCGCGACGGTCACCGTCTCGCCGGGCGGAAGTGTGTCCATCCGGGTCATGCACATGAGAGCGGGACGCCCGTTGATCTCGGCCGAGCAGGAGCCGCACTTGCCCGCCTTGCAGTTCCACCGACAGGCCAGATCGGGCGCCTTCGTGGCCTGCACCCGGTGGATGACGTCCAGGACCACCTCGCCCTCCTGGGCGGGCATCACGTACTCGGCGAACTCACCGCCGGTATCGTCCCCGCGCCACAGGCGCATGGTGACCTGTTCGGCCGGGGGGTTCTCGTTGAGCTCCTCGGACATCAGGTTGCCTCCTCGAACAGTTCCTTGAGATCGTCCGGCATCACCGGGATCGGTTCGGGCGTCACCGTGATGGACCGGATCGAAGGAGTTCCGCCCACGCCGTCCGCGTCGCGGTCGCCGGGGATCCGTTGGACGAAGTTGACCCGACCCATCTCCTCCACGGGCTTCGGGAAGTCGTCACGGGTATGCCCCCCCCGGCTCTCCTTGCGGTTGATGGCGCCCTGGGTGGTCAGCTTCGAGACGGTGAGCATCGAGGGCAGGTCGGTGGTCAGGTTCCACCCGGGGTTGTAGCGGGGGCCGCCACTCACCGAGACGCGTGTGGCCCTCTCCTCCAACTTCTCCAACTTCTCCAACGCCTCTTCCAGCTCGGATCCCGTGCGGATGATGCCGACGAGGCTCTGCATCGTGGCCTGGAGCTCGTGGTGGATCTCGTAGGGGTTCTCGCCGGACTCGACCTCGAACGGCGCCACCGCAGCGTCGATGGCCGCCGCCACCTGGCCTTCGTCCACCGTGACCGGACCGTCCCGTTCCGATGCGTACTCCGCCGCCCCGATGCCGGCTCGCCGGCCGAAGACCAACAGGTCCGAGAGCGAGTTCCCCCCCAGCCGGTTGGCCCCGTGCATCCCGCCGGCCACCTCACCGGCGGCGAACAACCCGCCCACCGTGGTGGCGGCCGAGTCGGCGTCGACCCGCACCCCGCCCATGATGTAGTGGCAGGTCGGGCCCACTTCCATTGCTTCGGCCGTGATGTCCACGCCGGCCAGTTCCTTGAACTGGTGGTACATGGAGGGGAGCCGGCGTCGGATGTCCTCGGCGGACCTCCGGGAGGCGATGTCGAGGAAGACACCACCGTGCGGACTGCCTCGGCCGGCCTTCACCTCACTGTTGATGGAGCGGGCCACCTCGTCGCGGGGCAGCAGCTCGGGAGGCCGGCGTCCGGCGGTGTGGTCGTCGTACCACTTGTCCCCCTCCTCCTCGGTGTCTGCCGTCTCGGCCGCGAACATCGCAGGGATGTAGTCGAACATGAAACGCTTGCCGTCCGAGTTGCGGAGGACGCCGCCGTCACCGCGGACCCCCTCGGTGACCAGGATCCCGCGCACCGACAGGGGCCAGACCATCCCAGTCGGGTGGAACTGCACACATTCCATGTCGATCACATCGGCGCCCGCCCACAGGGACATGGCGTGCCCGTCGCCGGTGGACTCCCACGAATTCGAGGTGTACATCCAGCTCTTGCCCACGCCGCCCGTGGCGATGATCACCGCTTTGGCGGTGAACACGACGAACTCACCGGTCGGACGCCAGTAGCCGACCAAACCGCTCACGGCACCGTCGGCATCGTGGAGGAGGCGGAGGACCTTCACCTCCATGAACACCTCGATCCCCTCGGCCACCGCTTTTTGCTGCAGGGTCCGGATCAGCTCCAGACCGGTGCGGTCGCCCACGTGGGCCAGCCGGGCGTAGCGGTGCCCGCCGAAGTCGCGCTGCAGGATGAGGCCGTCCTCGGTCCGGTCGAACAGGGCTCCCCAGTCCTCGAGCTCCCGCACCCGGTCCGGTGATTCCTGGGCGTGGAGCTGGGCCATCCGCCAGTTGTTGAGCATCTTGCCGCCCCGCATGGTGTCCCGGAAATGGACCTTCCAGCTGTCCTCGGAGTAGACGTTGCCGAGTGCGGCGGCCACGCCTCCCTCGGCCATCACGGTGTGGGCCTTGCCCAACAGCGACTTGCACACGAGGGCGGTCCGGAGCCCCTTCGACTGGGCCTCGATCGCCGCCCTCAGCCCGGCCCCTCCGGCTCCGACCACGATCACGTCGAAGTCGTGGGTCTCGTAATCAGTCATCGATGCGACACCCCTTAGAAGTGGAATCCGTAGTCATGGATGGTGCCGCTGGCCACCAGGCGCACATACAGGTCGGTGAACGCCACGAAGACCAGGCTCATCCAGGCGAACAGCATGTGGCGGGCGTTGAGCGGGGTGAGTGTCTTCCAGATCCGGTGCCGGATGGGGGAGCGGGAGAACTGCTTGACGCCCCCACCGCACAGATGGCGGCAGGCGTGGCAGCTGAGCGAGTACAGCCAGAGCAGGACGGCGTTGATCAGCAGCACGGCGGTTCCGACGCTGAAGCCGATGCCCAGGCCGGGCTGGCGGAACGCCGTGATGGCGTCGGCCGTGAGGATGACGTTGAAGATCAGGCCGAAGTAGAAGAAGTACCGGTGCACGTTCTGGAACAGGAGCGGGAAGCGCGTCTCGCCGCTGTAGGAGCCGTGGGCGTCCGACACGGCGCAGGCCGGAGGAGCGAGCCAGAAAGACCGGTAGTAGGCCTTCCGGTAGTAGTAACAGGTCAGGCGGAAACCCAGCGGGAAGATGAGGATCAGCAGCGCCGGGGAGATGGTCCACCAGGTGATGACCGTCCCAGGGTGGCTGCCCGGCACACAGCTACCGGTCAGGCAGGGGGAGTAGAACGGCGAGATCAGGTTGCGGTGCAGATTCGGTCCGACGAAGTAGTTCTTGTTGACGAACGCCGCCCAGCTGGCGTAGCCCACGAAGGCGGTCAATACCGTCACCGTGACGACCGGCTGGATCCACCACCTGTCCTTGCGCAGCGTCGGGACCGAGGGACCACCCCGTGCGCCCCCCAGTACGACCGGCGTGACTGTGGCGTCCTCCAACGTGGTCAAGTCTTCTCTCCCTGATCTGGCCTGGCAGGGCCGTCGTGGCGGCACCACCGTCGCCATCCTGCCGCGCCTGACCAGGCGCCCGGGTGGCTGACAGTCCCTCATCATTCCATCCCTGCGCCCGGGGTGCGAAACAGGGACCCGGCCCGACACCGGCGACATGGGCGATTCCGGCCGACGCATCGCGGCGTGGGCGTCCCGCGTAGGCTCCGGGCATGACCTCGCGGCAGCCCTCCGACCAATCCGACACCACGCATGCGGCCCTCGACCTCTCGGTCCGGTCGACGCCTCCCCCGGACATCACCACCCTCGGCCGACTGCGCGAGGCGGGGTGGCGGTCCATCCCGGTCGCAGAGGAGATCCGACGCAACGCCTCGGCCCGCATCGCCGCCGGCGAACCGCTGGTCACGGGTGTCCTCGGGTTCGAGGAGACGGTCCTCCCCCAGTTGGAGAACGCCGTCCTCGCCGGTCACGACGTGATCCTGCTCGGTGAGCGGGGCCAGGCCAAGACCAGGATCATCCGCTCGATGGTGGGACTCCTCGACGAGTGGCTGCCCGTCGTGGCCCATTCGGAGATCAACGACGACCCGTTCCACCCGATCTCCCGCTTCGCCAAGGACTTGCTGGCCGAGGCCGGCGACGACCTGCCCATCGCCTGGGTCCACCGGAGCGACCGTTACGGCGAGAAGCTGGCCACCCCGGACACATCGATCGCCGACCTCATCGGGGAGGTCGACCCCATCCGGGTGGCGGAGGGCCGTTACCTGTCCGACGAGTTGACCATCCACTACGGGCTGGTCCCCCGACTCAACCGGGGCATCTTCGCAGTCAACGAGCTGCCGGATCTGGCCGAGCGCATCCAGGTCGGCCTGCTCAACGTCCTCGAGGAGCGCGACGTCCAGATCCGTGGCCACCGGGTCCGTCTCCCCCTCGACATCATGCTCGTGGCCACGGCCAATCCCGAGGACTACACCAACCGGGGCAGGATCATCACACCGCTGAAGGACCGATTCGGGGCCCAGATCCGCACCCACTACCCACCCGACGCCGCCACCGAGCTGGAGATCGCCGAGCTCGAGGCCGACCTGCCCGGGTCCGGCACCGGGGGCCATGAGGCCGCGGAGGCAGGGTCGGGGGGGCCGAGGGTGGAGGTGCCCGACTTCATGGCCGAGGTGGTGGCCGAATTGAGCCAGCTGGCCCGCGAGAGCCCCCATCTCAACCAGCGGTCGGGGGTGTCGGTCCGCCTCACCATCGCCAACTACGAGACCCTGGTGGCCAACGCCACCCGGCGCGCCCTCCGCAACGGCGAGAGTGAAGCGGTGCCCAGGGTGTCGGACCTGCAGGCGCTCGTGTCCTCGACCCAGGGGAAGGTGGAGATCGAGTCACTGGACGAGGGCCGCGAGCAGGTCCTCTTGTCCCAGCTGGTCTCGGCGGCCGTGCTGGTGGTCTTCCGCCGGCGGGTGGTGCTGGAGGATCCCCAGGGCGTGGTCGGAGCCTTCACCACCGAGACCGTCGTGCACGCCGGCGACGATCTCCCGGCGACGGCCTACGCCGCCACCCTCAGCCAGATTCCCGCCCTGTCGGGTCCCGTGCTCGCCCTCACCGGCGGGTCCGAGGACCCCGGCGTCGTGGCCAGCGCCGTCGAGTTCCTGCTGGAGGGGCTCCACCTGACGAAACGGCTCAACAAGGAGGCGGCCAGGGGTCGGGCGACCTATCGGGGCCGGGGATGACCTGGCGCTTCGACTACCGGCGGTGGGACGGGACCCAGGACTCGCTCGTCGACGACACCGATTCGGTGCTGGCGCAGCTCACCGACGACCTGCTGGCCAACGGCGACCTCCACGAGGCGTTGCAACGGATGCTCAACCGGGGTTGGCGCACCCCCGACGGCGAGCAGGTCCAGGGCCTGCGGGACCTGCTCGACCAGCTCCGGCTCGAACGCGAGGAGCAGCTGGATCGCGGGGACCTCGGAGGTGCCTACCGTGAGATCGCCGAAGAGCTCCAACAGGTCCTGACCGAGGAGCGGACCGGTATCGAACAGCTCCAGTCCGATGCCCAGGCGTCCGGCGACCAGCGCCGCCAAGAGGTCACCGACGAGGTGGCCGCCGAGCGGCGCATGCAGCTCGAGCTGCTGCCCAACGACCTGGCCGGCCAGGTCCAGGGCCTGCAGAGCTACGAGTTCGTGTCCTCCGACGCCCGCCAGCACTTCGAGGACCTGATGGAGCGGTTGCGTGAGGAGGTGGCCCGGACCTATTTCGACCAGATGTCCGAGGCACTGACCAACCCGGACCCGGCCCAGTTGGCCCACATGCGTGAGGCCTTCGACGCCCTCAACCGCATGATGGAGCAGCGTGAGGCCGGCGAGCCCATCGACCCCTCGTTCGAGTCGTTCATGGAGCAGTTCGGTGATCTCTTCCCCGGGAACCCGGCCGACCTCGACGAACTGCTGGAGCAGCTGGCGGCCCGGATGGCCGCGGCACAGGCCATGTGGAACTCGATGTCCCCCGAGCAGCGGTCCCAGCTGCAGGGATTGGCCGAGTCCCTGCTCGAGGACCTCGACCTGCGCTGGCAGGTGGACCGGTTGGCCGGCAACCTCCAGCGGGCGTTCCCCGGAGCCGGCTGGGAGCAGCGCTTCCGGTTCAGCGGCGACCAGCCCATGGGCATGGGTGATGCCACCGACGCGGCGGGACGTCTGCGCGACCTCGACGAGCTGGAGGATTTCCTGCGGTCGGCCAGCTCGCCGGCGGCCCTCTCCGAGGTGGACCTGGACAAGGTCCGCCGCCACCTGGGCGAGGATGCCGCCCGCTCTCTCGACCGCCTGTCCAAGCTGGCCAAGCAGCTGGCCGACGAGGGGCTCATCGACCAGAGCGAGGGGCGCTTCGAGCTCACCCCCAAGGGCATTCGTCGCATCGGCCAGCAGGCCCTCTCCGACCTCTTCGACCAGCTGGACAAGGACCGGGTGGGTACCCACCGGACGACCTGGACGGGGACCGGGCACGACCGCGAGGAGACGACCAAGCCCTACGAGTTCGGTGATCCGTTCAACCTCGACCTGTCCCGCACCGTGCACAACGCGGTGCGCCGGGCCGGGAGCGGAGTACCGGTGCGGCTGTCCCCCGACGACTTCGAGGTGATCGAGACCGAGGCGCTGACCCGCTCGGCCACGGTGCTGCTCCTCGACCTGTCGCTGTCGATGCCGATGCGGGACAACTTCGTGCCGGCGAAGAAGATGGCGATGGCCCTCCACACCCTGATCTCGTCACGGTTCCCCCGTGACTACCTGGGCCTGGTGGGGTTCTCCGAGGTGGCCCGGGAGATCGAGCCGGCCGATCTGCCCACGGTCAGCTGGGACTACGTCTACGGCACCAACCTGCAGCACGGCCTGATCCTGGCCCGCAAGATGCTGGCCCACCAGCAGGGGACCAAGCAGATCATCCTGGTGACCGACGGCGAGCCCACCGCGCACGTGATCCCCTACGAAGGGGGCGTCGGTTACGACGTCTACTTCAACTACCCGCCGGTCCCCGAGACGCTCGAGGTGACCCTGGCCGAGGTGATGCGCTGCACGAAGGCCGGCATCACCATCAACACGTTCCTGTTGGACCCCGACCGGGGCCTCCAGGGGTTCATCGAGCAACTGTCCCGGATCAACAAGGGACGCACCTTCGCCACCTCGCCCGACCAACTGGGCGACTACGTGCTCGTCGACTTCCTGGCCCACAAGACGACCCTCCGCAACCGGGGCCGCAGAGCCGTCTGAGCATTCGGGTCGCCCTGCCCGCCCGCTCGACGGCGGCTCGAGGAACGGGTCCTGGCCTGGCCTTTTGTTGGCGGCGCGGCGTCCTCGACTGACCACTCAGCGTGGCATGGCGGTCGGCCCCGACCACCTCCTTCTATCCCCCGGATCACCCCGGTCGGGGGTGCCCGAATTCGCCGCGCTCCTGTTCACAAGCGAAAAAATCTTGCGTTTCCCGTTCAGATAGTGAAAGATGACATATCTGTAGTTACATCCGTGCTATGCGGTTCCCCACGGGAACCGTGTGGATGAGTGGGAGGGAGACCGTTCAATGGACATGGTGTCATTGATGTACGGACCCCAAGAGCGAAGCTGGCAGACCAAGGCGAACTGCATGGGGGTCGACCCCGATCTGTTCTTTCCCGAACGGGGTGCGTCGACCCGTGAGGCGAAGGAGGTGTGCCGGGGGTGTGTCGTGCGGGAGGACTGCCTCGAGTACGCCTTGGCCAATGGGGAGAAGTTCGGGATCTGGGGCGGTCTCTCCGAGCGCGAGCGGCGGCGCCTGCGGCGCCAGCGGGCCATGCAGCGTCGCGCCGTCATCAGCGCCTCCTAGCTCGTCCTCCTGACGCGCCCCGGCTGACCGGCTGATCGTCAGCCCGGATCCATCTCCTCAAGGCGCGCCTCGATGGTGTGCGGCTCACCGAGGTCGAGTTCGGCCCAACGGTGGCGGGGGACGGCGAGGAGCGCCGCCACAGGGCACAGCCCGACCAACTCGGTCCGCACGACGTGGCATCCCCTCGCCTCGACCTCGGTGGCCACCGCATCGTGCACCACGTCGATCGGTACCGACGCCGGGTCGGTGAGGTTGAGGCTGACCTGGGCGCCTGCGCCGACCGCCAGGCCCAGGCTGCGGACACCGGGCCCGCGTACGGCGCCCGACACGGCCCGCGCCACGGACACGGCCTCCGCCCTGTCGGCGCTCCCGCCGGCGATCCAGATGTTGTAGGCCACCAGCACCGGGCGGGCCCCGACGGCTGTCGCCCCCGCCGTGGGGTGGGGCACGAGGGGTCCGGTGTCGGGCTCGAGGCGGCTGAAGGCGTTGCGACGCACGTCGGGCAGCGACCGTTCGGGACCGTAGAGGAAACACGGCAGACCCAGCCGGTCGGCCGCCCACCGGGCGAAGCGGTCCCTGGCCCCGACCGCTGCGACCATGGCGGGGACCTCCGGCCCCAACCCGACGAAGGGCACCACGTCGGCCGCTCCCAGCCGGGGATGGACGCCTCTGTGGTCGGCCAGGTCGATGCGGGCGACCGCTTCGGAGACGACGGAGCGGGCCGAGGACTCGACCGCGTCCAAGGGTCCGCCGAGGGTCAGGACCGAGCGGTGATGGTCCGGATCGGAGTGGATGTCGAGCAGGTTCCGCCCACCGGCCCGGGCGATCGCCGCGATGACCCGGGCGTCGCGGCCTTCGCTGACGTTGATGACGCATTCGGCCGCCGCCGGCCGCACGGCCACGTCAGCCGTCGCACCTCACGGGTTCAGACCGTCACGGGGCGGCCGAGCCGACGCCGACGGAGCATCCGACGGCGTTCCCGCTCGGACTTCCCGCCCCACACGCCGTGGTCCACCCGCTCGACGAGGGCATATTCGAGGCACTGCTCCGCCACCGGGCACTCCGCGCAAATCCGTTGGGCGGCCTGCACACCGACTCCGTCACTCGGAAAGAAAATGGTGGGGGAGAGGTCCTTGCACTTGCCCACGCTCATCCATTCCGTATCCATGGTCCCTCCAGAGGACTCGAGGAGGCTGCGGTGGGTTTATCCTCTTGGTGGCCAACCCCGGTGCCGCCGCCATCCGTTACGCCGCTATTGTCCCATTCCGGAGTGGGGGGGAACGTGAAATGGGCAGGTATTGACTGATTCCTCACCAAATTCTTATGAGACACCAGGGCCTTCTTATGTAGGCCCGGGGCCGGCCCCTCCAGAGGACGCCTCCTCTGCCCCCAGCGCGCCACCGGTCGCCCCCGTCGAGGTGCCGTCGATGGTCCCCACCGACCTCGCCGAGCAGTTCCCGTGGGCCCCTCCGGGCACCGCGGCCCAGCCGATCCCCCCGCCACCGACCGCCCCGCCCGCCGGTGCCGTCGTCTATCCGGGAGGGGGCTACCCGGTCTATCCGCCCCAGCCCGGCTTCCCGAGCTATCCGGGCTACGGAGGGGGGGTCGGCCCTCCCGGCGGCACGCCGGGTTACGCCTTCCCCTACTACGGCCTACCCGCGCCCCGGCTCGTCCGGCACACGCTGCAGCGCCGGACCTGGATGTGGGTGGTGGGCATCACCGCACTGGTGGCGGCACTGGTCGGCGGCCTGGTGGGTGCGGTGGTCGGTTCCGGCAGTCAGCAGACCGTGGTCGAGCAGTTCTTCCCCAACCGGAGCGTGTTGGCCAAACCCCAGGACGTCCAGGAGGTGCTGGCCAAGGTGGAGCCCGCGGTGGTCTCCATCGACAGCGAGTCGGGGGACGGCTCGGTCGGCGGCGACTTCGTCCAGGCCGCCGGCAGCGGGATGATCCTCACCCCGAGCGGGGAGGTGCTCACCAACAACCACGTCATCGCCGGGGCGACCACGGTGACCGTCACGCTGTTCGGCCAGACCAACGCCCTGCCCGCCCACGTCGTGGGTACCGATCCGGGAGAGGATCTGGCCCTCCTGCAGATCGACCATGCCTCGGGCCTGCCGACAGTGACCTTCGGCGACTCGGGCCAGGCCCAGGTCGGCGATTCGGTGCTGGCCATCGGCAACGCCCTCGCCCTGGCCGGCGGCCCGACGGTGACCGAGGGGATCATCTCCGCCGAGAACCGGTCGCTCACCGCCGAGAACGACAGCGGCCAGACCGAGAACCTCACGGGCCTCATCCAGACCGACGCGGCCATCAACCCGGGTAACTCCGGCGGACCGCTGGTCAATGCCCAGGCTCAGGTGGTGGGCATGAACACGGCGGTGGCCTCCAGCACCACCGGGAACGCACCGACCCAGAACATCGGCTTCGCCATCACCGTGAACTCGGTCAAGCCACGACTCGCCGAGCTCAGGATGGGCGGCACGGGCGGTTCCGGCTCTGCCGGGGGTCAGGCGACTCCTGCGGCCAACACCGCCTACATCGGAGTGACCGTCGGGGTGGTCACCCCGTCACTGAAGCAGCAGTACGACCTCACACCGTCCTCGGGGGCGCTCATCACCTCGGTGGAGCCGGGCAGCCCGGCCCAGCAGGCGGCACTGCAGGTCGGGGACGTGATCGTGGAGTTGGACCAGACGACCATCGAGAGCCCGGAGGACCTGACGGCGGCGATCCATCCCCTGGCCCCGGGTGACCACGTGACGCTCGGTGTCTATCAGGGCAGGGACCGGATCGACGTCGGGGTCACGCTCGGGACGCGTCCGTCGGGCGGGTAGGATGACCCTCTGCCCCGATCTCTGGAGGACCCACGCGGATGACCACGGTCGATGAACAGAGCGTTCCCGAGGACGGGGAGGAGCCGCTCCCCCCGGTCGGCCACGTCCGGGTCGTGTACCTCGGGCCGGTGGCGCCTCACTGGGAGGTGCGCTCGGATTTCGGTGACCCCGCCCTGATCGAGGAGTTCCGGCGACGGACGATGGCCCGGTTGGTCCTGCTGCCGCCCCACGATCCCCAGTACCGTCGCAATCGCGAGCGGGTCATCCGCGATGCCGAGCGGGAGAACATCCTGCTCGAATGGGATCTGGGTGTCCCCGAGGAGGACCAGACGGAGACTCCGCCCGCCGGTGCCGAGGACCCAGAGACTGCGTCTCCTCCGGCCACCGAGACCTGACCCCGGGATCTTGAACCCCCGGCTGGGCCCCGGGTGCCTGCTCAGCTGTCCGAAGGATCCTCGAGCTCGGGAAGGTTGATCCGCTCGAGCCAAAGCCCCGGTGCGTCGACCTCGGGTGGCGTCGGGAGACTGCGTACGGACACCCAGAGCTTGGCCAACCCGTCCTCGCCGGCCCGCTCGATGACCCCCTGGACGAAGGAACGTCCCCGGTCCACCTGTGACTGCTCGAGGTCGAGCCCGAAGAGGGCGCCGGCCGCCTCTTCCCCCTTGCCCCGCTCGGTGCGCCGCCGGTACCAGGCCTCGGCCAACTGGGAGTGGGAGCCGACGAGCTTCTGACCGACGACGCCGGCGATGTGGTCGGCATAGGCGTCGATCACCACGGCGAGGGCGGTGAGCTGGTCGGACGTGCGGCGCGATTCGGGGGTGAGCAGTTCGCCGAGGAGCGCCTCAGGGTCGCCGAACATCCCCTGCAGCGATTCGAGGTCCATGCCGCCGATCCCCTCCGGGCCCTCGATCCCCTCGGGGCCGGCCAGCCCACCGAGTTTGCCGGCCAGGTCCTGTTGCGCCGCGGCCGACGACTCCGCCATGGCGAGGAGCAACTCGTCCAGACGGGCCCGGATGGCCGGGCGGGACAGGACCGAGTGCGAGGCCAGTTCGCGTGCGCACACCCAGAGCAACGCCTCCTCTTCGGGAAGGCTCC
Source organism: uncultured Acidimicrobiales bacterium (assembly GCA_963725395.1). Lineage (GTDB taxonomy): Bacteria > Actinomycetota > Acidimicrobiia > Acidimicrobiales > RAAP-2 > Bog-756. The sequence goes on from CAVRYH010000013.1 coordinate 351,943, forward strand.
AGTCCTCGGCGAAACCGGTGATGTTGGAAGTGACGAGGACGAGCTCGTCGGTGGCGGCCCACGGGATGGCCAGTGGATACTGGCCGAGCGCCCGCTGCGAGAGGTGGCCGACAACGGAACCCACCTGGAGTCCGAAGAACATGGGCCCGATGGCACTCGCCCACTGGCCGATCATGCTGGCCAGCCCGCCCATCGGATCACCGGCCGCCAACGGGTCGGTCGGGTCCAGGTCGCCAGCTGGGGGCGCCGCCGCCGGCGCCGGGGTCATCGCCGTGAGGAGCGGGCGCCACGAGTCGAGCGCCCGCTGGGTCCAGTCACCGCGGCCCACCGGGACGCAGGTGACTCTTCGCCCGTCCGACGACACCGGCATACCCGTGGCCTCGATCACGTTGAGCTCGGCCACCCGGGCGAGCTGTTCGAGCCGGATCCTCTGAATAGGCTCGACGTTGGGCTCGGGGGTGCCCCCGGTGGCCACGTTGAGGGCGAAGGAGCGCACCATCTCCCATTGGTTGGGACCGTTCGTGCCGAGCATGTTCATGAGGTCGCCGAGGAGCGACTGGAACGGGTTCGAAGGGTCCCCTTGATCGGGAGGCGGCATCACCTCATGCTACGGCGCGGAGCTGGGTGATGAGGCATCGTCGTCGGACAGCGTCACCCAAGTGCTCAGGGGGCCCGACGTGCCGTCCTGGTAGGTGACGTCGACCGACGTCCCCGGTTGGACGGCGTACAACGCGGCCCCGAGCTCGGCCGCCGAGTGGATCTCGACGGTGTCGGTCCCGATGGAGATGCCGGTGATGACATCCCCCGGCTCCAGGCCGCCGGCAGCCGCCGGGCTCCCGGTCTCCACGGATTCGAGCAGGGCGCCGGCCGGCGATGACGGCTGCCGGCCAAGCGTGGACGACGTGGTGACGGTGCTGGGTCCGGCATCGCCGGCGATGACTCCCAGCCAGCCGTGGTCGACCTGGCCGGAGCTGACCAGTTGCTGGGCGACGCCCAACACCAGCTGGGCGGGGAGGAACGCCGACACCACCGATGATCCGATGCGGCTCACATGCTCCAGCAGACCCGAGACCCCACCGTCGCTGCCGATCAACGGGCACCCGACGTCCCCGGCGGACAGGGGTGCGGTGACGGCGATGGTGGCCAGGTCGTCCGGGGCCGAGGGCGACACCGGTGTCGTCCCGGCGGTGACCGTCCCCGCATAGAGACGGGCGTCGGGGGATGCCCCGGTCCGTCTCGCCGGGTCGAAGGCCATGGCCACCACCGTCTTGCCCACGGTCGGGTCGGCTCCCTGGAAGTCGGCCGCCGGCAGGTCGTCGTCGATGCGGATGACGGCCAGCCCGGACCCCTCGTCGCTGGCGACGAGGGTGGCCGGACGCCGGACGCCGTCGGATTCGATCACCGTGATCGACCTCGCCGCGGCCAGCGCCGGCGCCGAGGTCACGATCATGCCGCCCGACTCGGCCACCAGGCCGGTGCTGGTCGAGGTCCCACCGGGTCCGCTGACGGTCAGCGCGACCGTCGAGGTCTCGAGGTTCGAGACCGTGCTCCTGATGGTGCCCATCCCGGCGAGCGGCGTGGCCCCCGGCTCGGTGGCGGGCGGCACCTGCAGCCCGTTCGGGCCGCCGGAGGAGCCGGTCGCGTCGTCGTCGCCACCACCGGTTGTGGCCATCACCAATCCGGCGGCGACCAGGGCGAGGACCGCACAGGTGGTCCCGCCGATCAGCCAGATGCCCCTGCGTCCCCTTTGTGGCGCACCCGTGCCCGGAGCGGTCGCTTGGGGTGGGGCCGACGGCGTCGATTCGGAGGGGTGCCGCCAGAGCCGGTCATCCGGTGAGATCCAACCTCGCAGCCTGTCGCCGTCGCCGGCGTCGTCGCCGGTCCAGTCTCCATCGGAATCGTGTCCCGACGTCCCCTGATCCTCGCGGTCCACCCCATGAGGCTACCCAGGGCCGCACCGGAAGAGAGGTCGCCTCGGTGGGTTGAGGACCCCGGAGCCTCGCGCACCAGCCCTGGCTCCGGCCGGGCCCCGACGGGCCGGCGGAATCCTCCCACCCGGCACGGCGGCCCTACGATGATCCCGTGGCCCGGGACCTTGCGATCGATCTGGGCACGGCCAACACCCTCGTCTTCGCCAAGGGCAAGGGAATCGTGTTGAACCAGCCGACGGTCATCGCACTCAACACGAGGAGCCACGAGGTCCTGGCTGTGGGCAACGAGGCGTGGAAGATGATCGGCCGGACGCCCGGCTACATCGTGGCCGTCCGGCCGCTACGGGAGGGCGCCATCACCGACTTCGACATCACGGAGCGGATGATCAGGCTGCTACTCCGGCGGGCGGGTGTCACCAAGTTCAACCGACCCCGGGTCCTGATCTGCGTTCCCTCGGCCATCACCTCCGTCGAGCGTCGCGCCGTGAAGGAGGCGGCCCGTCGTGCCGGTGCCTCCGCTGCCCACCTGATCGAGCAGCCGATGGCCGCGGCCATCGGTGCGGGCCTGGACATCCACGAGCCGGTGGGAAACATGGTGGTCGACGTCGGAGGTGGGACCACCGAGACGGCAGTCATCTCGCTCGGCGGCGTCGTGGCCTCCCACGCCATCCGGTGCGGCGGGTTCGACATGGATGCCGCCATCCAGCAGTACATTCGCCACGAACACGGCATCGCCATCGGCGAGAGAACCGGTGAGGAGCTCAAGCTGGCCATTGGTTCGGCCCTTCCCTATGCCGACGAGGTCAAGGCCGAGGTGCGCGGGAGGGAGATCACCACCGGCCTGCCCAAGACGGTCGTCATCTCTCCCGAAGAGGTGCGCTACGCGCTGCGAGACCTGGTCGACCTCATCGTCGCCACCGTGGTCGAGTGCCTCGGCGAGTCCCCCCCGAGCTGGCCCAGGACATCATCTATGAGGGGATCCACCTGGTCGGGGGAGGGGCTCTGCTGAGAGGGCTGGCCAACCGACTGGCCGACGAGACAGAAGTGCCGGTGCACCTCGTGGCCACCCCTCTCGAGTGCGTGGTGCAGGGAGCCGGACTGTGCCTCGACTCGTTCGACGACCTCCGGCCGATCTTCGCCGCCGCCGAGACCTGACCTCGCTCGAAGACCGAGGGGGCCTCACTCCGAGGAGAGCAGGTCCTCGGCCACCTGACGAACCTGCCAGTCCCGGTCGTCCAGGCAGCGGCGCAGCGCCGCCTCGACCAACGGACCCTCGAATGCGGCGAGGGCGACCGCGGCGCGTCGCCGGACGGCGGGCTTGTCGTCGAGTGCGGCGAGCACGGCAGGCAGCCCCGCCGGGTCGCCGATGGCTCCCAGCGCGGCGACCGAGGCCTCCCGGCAGAGTGGATCATGGTGTCCGGTGCCGATCGGCACCAGGGCTGCCAGCGCGGCGACCGCGCTGCGCTCACCTCGTTCCCCGAGTGTCCACGCCGCCATCTCGACCACCGAGTCGTCTTGATCCTCTAGTGCGGCGACCACCGGCACGGCGGGACGGGTCGCCGAAAGTTCGCACGCCCGACGGCGCACGGACGGTTCTGGGTCCTCCAGGGCCTCGCACAGTTGCATGTCGCTCAGCACCCCGAGTCGATCGAGGGCGCCGAGGGCGGTGGCCCTCACCGAGGGGTCCTCGTCGGCGAGTCCCCCAGCTGCCGCCGACCGGTCGCCGAGGTGGCCCGCCAACGCCACTGTCCGCCGACGTTCGGTGACGCTTGTCGCGGGTTGTTCCGTGGCAGGCTTCGACGGAGCGCCGGCGGCCCGGTTCGGCGGGTCGGGCGGATCCGACGATGCAGGAGCCATCACTCCACCACTATGACCGAGGACCAAGACCCCACACCCCCATCGGCGTCCGTGCCCGTCCCGGGTGCCCCCCCCGGGTCCGGGGCCTCGGTCACAGGACCGGCAGGACCGCCCGCCGACAACGGGACCGAGGCCGGCCGCACCCCGACCCCCGGACCCGGCGCCCCCCGCGCCGGCCGTGGCCGGCGGCGCCTCTGGCTCTGGGCGATCCTCGTCGGCGTGGTCGTCGCCGTGGCCGTGGCCTCCCGGATCGACCTCGACTACTACGCACTGGAGCCCGGCACGGCGCAATCGGTCCAGCAGTTCATCACCGTGCCGCCCGACAAGGCCCACCCGGTGTACCACCCCGTGCTGCTCACCGACGTCGAGATCGGTCGGGTGACCGCGCTCTCCTACCTGTACTTCAAGCTCCAGAGCGACACCGCCCTCGAACAGGTGGAGGCGGTGACCGGAGGGACGCCCCCGTCCCAGCTCAACGCCCAGGGTGCGCTCGAGATGTCCCAAGCCGAGTCGGCTGCCAAGGCTGCCGCGCTGAGCCGCCTCGGCTACAAGGTGACGGCAACGCCGGGCGGGGCCGTCGTCTTCGGCACGTTTCCGGGCACCCCAGCCTCCACGACGCTGAACGTGGGCGACGTGATCACCGCCGTCGACGGCAAGGCCGTGACCACTGCCGAGGAACTGACCCACGCACTCGCCGAGTACCACTCGGGGCAGACGGTCATCTTCACCGTGCGCAGAGGAGGAACCGCCCCCCCGGCACCCGTCCGAGTGACCCTCCAGAACACGGTGGTCGACATCGGGCCGGGCCAGTCGGCCACCCTCGACCTCGGGGTGGACACTGAGGACCAGATCGATTACGGCTATCCGTTCCCGGTGTCGATCGATGTGGCCAACATCGGTGGGCCGTCCGCCGGGCTGGCCATGACCCTCGGCGTGATCGATGCCCTGGACAAGGGCTCGATAACCGGGGGGCACACGGTGGCTGCCACCGGGACCATCGACGCCGAAGGCGACGTCGGCGACGTCGGCGGCGTCGCCCAGAAGACCGTGGCGGTGGAGAACGCTGGGGCCACGATCTTCCTCGTGCCCCCCCAGGAGTACAAGGCGGCCATGTCCAAGGACCGTCCCGGACTGAAGGTCTACGCCGTCTCCACCCTCGACCAGGCGCTGGCGATCCTGGCCGCCCACGGTGGAACGGTACCCCCGACGCCCGCCGAGTCGCCGTCGGTCCCGACCTCGACCACCGTGCCGGGGTCGGCAGGATGACAGGATTCGAGCAGCCGTCGTCGTAGGCTCTCCGCCATGCCCGAGGATCGACTGGTGTCCATCACCTCCTCCCTCCGTCTTGCGCCCGACGACGTGGCCCGGCACACGTTCGGGACGGTGCGCCGGGGTTTCGACCCGAGCGAGGTCAGGGCCTATCTGGAGTCGGTCGCCGTCGGGTTGAGGGCGGTGGCCGAGCGCGAACAGGAGCTGCTCAAGGAGCTGGCCGACGCCGAGCACCGCGCCGAGCATCCGGTCCTCGACGAGCCCACCCTGACCTCGGCACTCGGGACCGAGACCGCCCGAGTGCTGCACAGTGCCCACGAGGTGGCCGCCGAGATGGTCGCCAACGCCGAAGCCGAGGCCGAACGTCTCCGCACCGAGTCCCGGGAGGAGGTCGACCAGCTCCGGGCCAGCACCGAGGCGGCGTTGGATGACCGGGCCGCCACTACCGAGGCCGCCGCCGCCGCCGTCCTCGAGCGGGCCAACGAGGAGGCCGAGGCGGCCCTGGAGACGGCTCGCCGCGAGGCCGAGGACCTGTTGTCCCAGGCCCGCGAGCAGTGCCGCTCGATGGTCGACGAGGCGCAGGGCCTGCGGGCGCGGGTCCTCTCCGACCTGGCCAAACGCCGCAAGGTGCTCCACGCCCAGATCGAGCAACTCCGAGCCGGGCGTGAACGCCTGGCAGAGACCGTTCAGGACGTCCGCCGCTCGATCGACGTGATCGCCGATGACCTCTTCGCCGCCGAGGACAACGCACGCGTGGCGGCCGAGGCCGCGGGCCGGGAGGCCGAGGCCCGGCCCGACGCGGGGACGCCCGAAGAGCTGGCCGCCGAACTGCTCGCCGAGGAGGCGGAGGCCGCCACCGGTGCCCCGGTCCCCGAACCGACGGAAGAGACAGCGACCGCTGTGGGTACCGGCGTCCAGGTGGCTGCCGAGGAGGCCGCGACGCCATCCGGCTCGGACGGCGTCTCCGAGAGCGCCGCCATCGACGAGGCCCCCGCCGCCGGGCCAGGGGCGAAACCGGCGGAAGGGGTCGGCGAATCCGTCGACGCGCTCTTCGCCAGGCTCCGGGCGGCGAGCTCGTCGAAGGAGCACGAAGAGGCCGCACCGGGCGGCGAACCCGGCGGGAACGCGGCTGTCGCCGTCCCCGAGGAGGGGAGCCGCTCGGATGACGATGCCGTTGGGGAGCCCGACGAGGACGGTGCCGGGCCGCCGGAGGGGTTGAATCCGCTGGCTGTCCGACGCGATCAGCTGCTCGACCCGATCGTGAAGGCTCTGGCCCGTCGGCTGAAGCGGACGTTGCAGGACAACCAGAACGAGTTGCTCGATGCCCTCCGCTCCAAGGGGTTCCAGTGGTCGCCCGAACTGTTGCCTGACGAGACCGAGCACGTCGACTCGTACGCGACCGCGGCACTGCCCGCCCTCGAGGAGGCGGCGGAGGCCGGCGTCACATTCGCGGGAATGGGTGCCTCGGGAGTCCCCGGGCCCGATGCGTTGCTCGGGATCGGCCATGACCTCGCCGAATCGGTGGTCGGCCCGCTCCGGCGTCGGCTGGTCGGTGGGGAGGGTCTGGACGACGCCGAGGAGTCCGTCGTGGCCGATCACGTCGGGTCGGCGTTCAGGGAGTGGAAGGGAGAGCGGATCGAGCGGCTGGCCGGAGACCATGTCGTGGCGGCCTTCTCTTCGGCCACGATCGCTGCCGCCGGATCCAAGAAGTCCACCCGACTGGAGTGGGTGCCCGTCGCCCACGCGGGGGACGCACCGTGCCCTGACTGTGAAGACAACGGGCTGAATGGCAGCCTGCGCCCCGGAGAGGCATTCCCCACGGGGCACGAGCACCCACCGGCGCACCCCGGGTGCCGCTGTCTGCTGGCCATCTCCGCCACGTAGGCTTCACTCCCGTGCGCTCCCCCAGTGACATACCTCGACCCGCGCGACCCGTCAACCGCCGTCGTCGGTGGATCGTCGTTCTCGTCATCATCCTCATCCTCTTGTTCGCCTCGCTGAAGACGTTCGCCACCTTCTACACCGACGCGCTGTGGTTCTCCTCGGTCAACCTCCACTCGGTGTGGCTCAAGTTGTTCGAGACGAAGGTCGGGCTGATGGTGGTGTTCGCCGCCGTGTTCGGCGTGGGTCTGCTGGCCAGCCTGTTGGTCGCCGAGCGACTGGCCCCCAAAGGCCCTTCGCTCGATGCCGAAGACGAGTTCGTCAAGCGGTACCAGGAGGTGATCGGCCCGTACTCCCGCTGGCTCAGGATCGCCGTGATCACCGTGCTGTCGCTGATCGTCGGCTCCCAGGCGATCGGGCAGTGGAACAACTGGCTCCTCTTCGAGAACAGCACGCCCTTTCCGGCCACCGACCCGCAGTTCCACCGAAACGTGGCCTACTACGTCTTCACGCTTCCGTTCGAGCAGTTCCTCGTGCACTGGTCCCTGGTGGCCCTGTTCCTCATTCTGCTCGTCACCGCGCTCAGCCACTACCTGAACGGTGGGATCCGGCTGCAAGGCTCCCGTCCGAGGGTGAGGCCCGCGGTCAAGGCCCATCTGTCGGTCATCCTCGGTCTGCTGGCCCTGGTCAAGGCGGTCGGGTACTACCTGGCCCGGTTCAGCCTGGACAATTCCACCAACGGGTACGTGCAGGGCGCCGGTTACACCGACGTGCATGCCCGCCTGCCGGCCCTCGAGCTCCTCATCCTGGTGTCCCTCGCCGCTGCGGTTCTGCTCATCTACAACATCCGGCGCCAGGGCTGGGCGCTGCCCATCCTGGGGGTGGGCCTGTGGTTCCTGGTGGCACTGACCGCCGGCACCATCTATCCGGCCGCCGTCCAGGCCCTCAAGGTCAACCCGGCCCAGAACACCCTCGAGGCCCCCTACATCCAGCGGAACATCGACGCCACCCGCGCCGCGTACGGCTTGAACGCTGTCTCGAGCGCGTCGTATCCGGCCTCTTCGACTCTCACCGCGTCAGAGCTGACCGCCAACAGCAACACCTTGGCCAACGTCCGACTGTGGGACCCGACCCAGACCCAGCCCACCTACGACAAGCTGCAGGACATCCGTTCCTACTACCAGTTCAACTCCCTGGCGGTCGACCGCTACCTGGTGAACGGGGTCGAGACTCCGGTGGTCGTCGGCGTCAGGGAGATCAACGACAGCGATCTCCCGTCGACTTCGTGGGTGAACACCACGCTCCAGTACACCCACGGCTACGGGATGATCGTGTCCCCGGCCAACGTCGAGACGAGCAACGGCGACCCGCAGTTCGCCGTCAGCAACGTCCCACCGGTCTCGAATAGCGGGCTGCCGACCATCACCCAGCCCTCGGTCTACTTCGGGCTCAACAACTCGGGCTACGTGGTGGCCAACACGAAGCAACCTGAGATCGACTACCAACTCAGCAACGGGACCAACGTCGAAACCCACTACTCGGGCGACGGCGGTGTCAAGCTGTCCAACTTCTTCGACCAGGCCATGTTCGCCATCCGCTTCAGTGACCTCAACCTGATCATCTCCAACCAGATCACCGGCAACTCACGCCTGATGTTCGACCGTGGCGTGCAGGCGAGGGTGTCCAAGGCCGCCCCATTCCTGAGCCTCGATGCCGACCCGTACCCGGTCCTGGTCGACGGCCAGATCGACTGGGTGCAGGACGCCTACACGACCACCGACAACTACCCCTACTCACAGAACGCCAACACCGGCGCCCTCAATCCGGGGAGTGGGCTCAACCAGACCTTCAACTACGTACGCAACTCGGTGAAGGTGCTGATCAACGCCTACACCGGCAAGATGACGTTCTATGTGATGGACCCGAAGGATCCCATCATCGAGACCTACGAGAAGATCTTTCCTCACATGTTCACCCCGGAATCGAAAATGAGTGCCGGCCTGAAGGAGCACCTTCGCTATCCCGAGGACATCTTCACGGTGCAGGCCACCATGTACGGCCGGTACCACATCACCAACGCCCAGAGCTTCTACAGCGCGGCCGATGCGTGGGTGCTGTCGCCCTCGCCCGGATCAGGGTCCCCCTCCCAGGCTCTCCAGACCACGTTGACCACCAACGCCCAGGGTGAGGAAGTTTCCACCGGTCAGCTGGTTCGGATGGCACCGATCTACCAGGTTCTCCAGGTGCCCGGCCAGTCGGAGCAGTCCTTCAACTTGCTCGACGCCTTCGTCCCTGTCTCCTCGCAGAGCCAGATCCAGACCCTATCGGGCTTCATGATCGCCGGGGCTGATCCGGGCCATTACGGACAGTTGCAAATGTTCGTCACCCCCAGGAACTCGCCGGTGCAGGGACCCTCGATCGTGGCGGCCAAGATCGATGCCACCTCGAGTGTGTCCCAGCAGGTATCGCTCCTCAATCAGAACGGTTCGTCGGTATTGCTGGGCAACGTGCTCATGATCCCGGTCGCCAATGCGCTGCTGTATATCCAGCCCCTCTACGTGCAGTCATCCCGAAACGCCTTCCCAGAGTTGCAACGGGTCATCGCCGTGTATGGGAACCAACCGGCAGCCATCGGGAACACACTGGGCGACGCCCTGACCACCCTGTTCGCCGCCCCGGTGGCCACCACCCCGGGCGGCACCTCGACCGGCGTGTTGTCACCCCAGGTCCGGGCGCTGTTGGCCCAGGCCCAGACCGCCTACGCACAGTCCCAGGCCGATCTGAAGGCCGAGAACCTGGGCGCCTACCAGAACGACATCAACAGCCTGGAGGCCGACCTCCAACAGGTGCAGCAGCTCACGGGAGGCTCCGTGGCAACGGCCCCCGCCGCCACAACCACCACGACCACCCCCTGAGGGTCTGTCCATCCGCAGTTGAGAGACCAGGTGCAAGGGGCCACGGCCGGCTGTTCGCGGCGGGTCGGAGTGCCCGATGAACCGGAGCAATCCGGCGGATGATAAGTTGTGCCTGTCAGCGCGGGGTGGAGCAGTCTGGTAGCTCGTCGGGCTCATAACCCGAAGGTCGTAGGTTCAAATCCTACCCCCGCCACCATTGTGATGTCCCTGGACATCGCGTACAGACGAACCTATGCAGGCAACGTGACCTCCGCCTTCGAGGCGAGTGGCTGATAGTTCTTGTCGGGGTCGAGGGTGAGGTGCCTGAGCAGTTCGCCCTCCTCGCTCAGCACCCGGGTGTCGAGATCGACGACCCGGACGATGACCCGCCGCCCCGTGTGGGCCCGTCCCACTCCGACGTGGTGGAGCCTCGTCCCGTAGACCGGGGCTCTAACTGCGCAGGGAGACGGCCTGGATGGCCTGGGCATCGGACGCGCCGCTGATGCGGATGGCCACCTGGCCGGCGCGTGACGGCGCCCAATTGATCAGCTCGAATCCCAAGCAGCTGACGGATACCGAGTCCCCGGCCGCGGTCTCGAGTAGGAGCGCGTCCCCAATGGACTCCACCGGGCCCACGAAGATGGACTCGCCAGGACCTGTATTGGCCACAGCCCGGCTGACCCCTCGACCCGGTTGCGTGGGTTCCACAGGGCCTCCCACTCCCGGGTGCCGAACGCAGCGTCTTGCTAGACGTCGAGCTCTTCGGATGTGTGATGTATGTCGGTACGCACGCCCACCAAGGTGATCCGGACCGGCTCCTTGACCGAGATGGTCGGGGTGTCACAATGGCAGCAGCGATGGTCGAGCGACCCAGGAGGGTCCGAATGCCTGCTTCAGCCATGTTCCGGGGGAATATCGGCACCGACGAGGTGGGAAGTGTTCTGCGGTCCACGCTCGGCAGCCACTACGAGCTGGTGCCATTGACACGTTCGACGGGGTTCACGAAGCAGGTCCCGGGGGACGATCACTCGCTCCTCGTCAAGGGCCGGTGGTTCGCTCGAGCCAACGTCGAGGTCATTCCCGGGGACCGAGTCACGGCGATCGAGATCAGCCCCGGTGCGAGCTACTTCGGACTTGTCCGTCTGTTCGACCGGATGGGCATTGCCCGCAAGGTGCGACGGACGCTCGAGAGAGCGCCAGAACTGGCGCCGTAGTTCGCGATGCCGCGTTCGTCAGGAGAACTCCGGCGATCTGGTAGTGATCGCGGCGATGGCGGGGAGCCGGCCGACGCGGCATGGTCCTGCTTCACCCGGAGGGGCTTGGGGTTCTGATGGGCTGGCAGTAGCAGCGGCTGGCAAGACCGGCTGCGCTCACGGGCACTGCAGTCTGGTGTCAGTACAGTCACCGGGGAGCTTGGGCATGCGGTGTCATTGCGCACGACCAGACGCACGGAGACGTGAGGCAGGGCGAAGAGCCAGTGCAGCGAATGCGGGAACTCACCCGGCACGACAACCACCGTCACCGGATGCCCGGTGTGCCAGCGCTGTGCGAACCGACCCGCAGGAGCTGCTGTCGGGACAATCGTGGGTGGGCCGGACCGACGCAGCGGAAGTCCCGGTTTCCCGTTGGGGAACCGGGTCTCAGAGAAGTCCCACCATCGGACCTGCCGGGTCTCCCAGGGAACGGTCATTACGCCGCGTCCGAGCAGGACCCCGAAGGAGGGGCCGACCCCTCGGGACGGTCGGCGGAGAGTCCGGCCGCTGACCAGACGGCCGTAGGGAGTGCCACCACGCCCTCGTCCGACGGCTCCCAAGTGTGAGCTGCCTGCCTCCTCCATTGCCCCCATCACGGCGAGGAGCGCTGCTTCTTGTGAGGACCGGGTACCGGCAGGTAGCGACTGGGACGGAAGCACTGTGGACCTAACGACGCATCGGAGATCGGCCTCGTGCAGTCACCTCGGTCACATCCGGTTCCCTTGCTCTACCCGCAGTCGCGTTACGCGAGAACGGCTCGTCGATCCGGTGGTGCGCCACCGTGGGGGAGACTCCAGCCTCGTGGCCCCGGCGCACCGTGCATGACGAGAAGAGTTCCTGGGTAAGGAGATCCACGTCCGGGTAGGTCTGAACGGGGAGGAATCGTGGCGACAGTCAGCACGGAAGCACAAGCGCCGGGGCCGGACCCGGGCCGTTCCGCAGAGGGATCGATCCGGAGCTTCATCCCGGCCCGGCTGGACCGCCTGGGATGGTCGCGGTTCCATACCCGGCTGGTCATGGCGCTCGGAGTGGCCTGGGTGCTCGACGGACTGGAGATCACCATCGCCAGTAATGCCGAGGGCCTCATCAGTCAGAAGCAGGCCCTCAATCTCTCCTCCTCCGAAGTGGCCTTCGCCGTGGGCACCGTCTACCTGCTGGGCGAGGTCGTCGGAGCCCTCTTCTTCGGGCGGATGTCAGACAAGTTCGGTCGCCGCAACCTTTTCATGATCACCTTGGGCGTGTACCTGTTCGGCGGCGTGCTCACCGCCCTGACGTTCGGACACTCGCCAGGCTGGGCCTACTGGGTCTGGGCCTCCCGGTTCATCGCGGGCCTGGGCATCGGTGGTGAGTACGCAGCCATCAACTCGGCCATCGATGAGCTCATCCCGGCCAAGTACCGCGGCCGGGTGGACATCGCGGTGAACGGCACCTACTGGGGTGGTGCGCTCATTGCCACGATCCTCACCATCCTCGTCGTGAACAACCTTCCCGTCAGCTACTCATGGAGGGTGGCCTTCCTGTTCGGTCCGGCGCTGGGCTTCATCATCCTGTTCGTGCGCAAGAACTTGCCCGAGAGCCCGCGGTGGCTCCTCATGCACGGGCGGGAACAGGAGGCGGAGAGCGCCGTCGACGAAATCGAGCAGCACACCCTGCACAGCGGCGGCACCCTTGGTGAGGTCGATGAGTCCAAGGCCATCGAGATCACGCCGGCCAGCAATATCGGGTTTGTGGCCTTGGCCCGAACTCTCTTCGTGCACTACCCGAGGCGGGCCATCCTCGGAGCCACTCTGATGATCACCCAGTCATTCCTCTACAACGCCATTTTCTTCACCTACGCGTTGGTGCTCACCAAGATCTATAACGTTCCGGCGACGGATACCGCTTACTACTTCATCTTCTTCGCTCTGGGAAATCTCATTGGCCCGCTCTCCATCGGACATCTGTTCGACACCATCGGACGTCGGACGATGATCGCTGGCACCTATATCCTGGCCGGCGGTCTCCTCGCCTTCAGTGCCGTTCTGTTCAACGCTGGAGTGCTCAATGCGGTGAGCCAGACGGCGTGCTGGTGCGTGATCTTCTTCTTTGCTTCGGCTGGTGCGTCATCGGCCTATCTGACGGTGAGCGAGATCTTCCCGGTCGAGGTACGGGCCAAGGCCATCGCCGTCTTCTTCGCCATCGCCCAGAGCTTTGGTGCATTCGGTCCTTGGCTCTATGGTGAACTCATCGGCAATGGGCAGGACCACTTCCGGCTGTTCATCGGGTATCTCATCGGGGCCGCGGTGATGGCCATCGGGGGATTCGTCGAGATCTTCCTCGGCGTCGACGCCGAGCAGCGGTCCCTCGAGGATCTTGCCCAGCCCCTCTCGGCCACCCAGCCATCTCCTCACCTCTCGGCGGTGAGCGGCGCACCTCGGTCCCCGGCGGCGCGGAGCACGGTGTTCTGAAGCGTCGATCTGCCTACCCGCCATCGACTGTTGCCGGATCGACGTATCTGGGACTTGCCGGGGTGGCCCCTCTGTTCGGTGAGCTGAACAGCTTCACGCGAATCGTGTCCTGGACCCCGATACCGAAGACTTGTCCCAGCGTCGCGGCGGCCTGTTGTGCGACTCCGGATACGTCTGGAGATGTAGTCGGCTCCACCCTTGTCCAGTTGGGTCGACGCGGCGGATCGGGGGACGACCAACCGAGGTCGCGCAGCCGCTGCTCCTGTGCCGGTGTCATCCGGTCCTCGCCCTCGAGCCAGCAGTTGGAGATGACCTCAGTGACGAGTGCACCGTCCTCGAAAGCCAGGGCCTGCCAGTATCGGCTCGGGCCGCACTCGGCGATCAGGACCCACCTCCCTGGACGCTCACAGAGGGCGCCGAGGACCTCCTCGATTCCCTCTGTGAACGCGGCCACGGTGATCGCCATCTCGACTTGCCCAGAGTCCCACTGGGGGGCCGAGGACGGAGACAGTGACCGCTCCTTTTGGTCCCTCAGGACTCCTTCGGCTTGCTCCAGCCAGGCGTCCACGCCTGCGATCGCCTTCGATTTCACCGTGACCTCCATCGGACCCGGCAGGACCACCGTGCACGCAGGCCGGTTGGTGGAGCGTCGCGGGCCCAGGTGCCTCGGCTCCTCTGGATGGGTACAGGTCAAGACTACGAGCGAGGTGTGACACCCGGTTACCTCGGGTGGCCTGCGGACGAGTTGAGGAGTCGGTCGACGCCCTCGACCGAGCCCGAAGACGATGTCCGGTCGTCGATGAGCCAGTGGCGGAGACTCCCGGAACGGTGACATCCCCGTCACCGCTCCCGTTCACGCCACCCAAAATGGCGGCTCGCCTTCTCTCCGGTTTCACCCACTGTTCTGCGAGGCGGCGACGGGAGCCGCGGTGGCGCCACCGAGCACGTCTCGGCGCTCCTCACTGGACCCGTGGGCTCTACTAAGTCGGTCTCCGCACTCACTCCGGATGCGGGAGACATGCGACGAGAGAGTCCCATGTCGGCGCTGAGTTTCCACTGGGGCTGAGGGTTGGGCACGGCAGGGGAAATAAAGGGGGATGAATCCTTCGGCGACCCTGTGATCGAGGCTGCCAGGCTCTGCACGGGTGGAAGCCGGCCAGATCCTCGCAACGCGGGCCACACCTGGTCGACGGAGCCCGTCGCCAACTGGTGAGCGTGAGCGTTCCACCCGGCGCTTGGGGCAATCCTGAGGGGCGGGAGGTGGTGCTTACCAGGCGACGGTCTGGCCGAGATAGTCGAGGTACTGCAGGCCGGTGCGGCCACGCTGGGCGTCGATGGTCGTGACGAGGGAGGGGATGCTCTCGTCGATGGTAAGACGAGCGTTGGGGCCGCCGAGGTCGGTCTTGACCCAGCCGGGTGCCATGAGAAGCAGCGTTCGAGTGGTGTCGCGGTGCCGGGCGGCGTAGCTGCGCATGAGCTGGTTGAGGGCGGATTTGCTGGCCCGGTAGATCTCGAAACCGCCCCGCTCGTTATTGGCGATGCTGCCCTGACCGGAGGACATGATGGCGATGGTGCCGTCCGGGACGATGAGTTCACCGAGCGTTTCGATGACCCGTATGGGGCTCAGCGCATTGGTCACCATCAGGCGGGTGAACTCCTCGGTTGCGACATCTGCGCTGGTCTCCTCGGGCTGGTTGGTGACACCAGCATTGACGAAGAGCAGATCGAACGTGCGGGTGCCGAGTCGGTCGCGGAGGGCCTGGACCTGCTCCGGCGCATTGATGTCGACGTGCTCTATCTCCAATCGATCCGGTGCGGTCTCTTGTAGCTCGTGCAGAGCGGTCCGGGCGGGACCGCGGAGGGTCGCCACAACATGGGACCCGCGCTTGATGTACTCAGCGGCGATCGCGTACCCCAACCCGCGAGAAGCGCCGATGAGGAGGACGGTCGCATTCACTGGGTCCGAACTCATGGCTGTGTCGGGAGCTTCACTGCCTGATCGACCGGACCAAAGGGGGGCAGAAGGGACTTCGTGACGGATGATGCCGTCAAACCAGGTGCTCCGACCGAGCGAAGCGACGACGTTCTTCCCATGGAACAAGTCTGCCCGGGCTGTGAAGTTCCGACCAATCAGGTGTGCATCTCTGGTGCGGTGGACGGGAGGACGGCGAGCCCAGGGCGGGAGACCGACGGACCGCGACCCCTGCCCCGCCGGTTTGGTGAGTACCCGGGTCGATCAGCCGAGGAGGAGAGACGTTCGCAGCGGTCGAGCCGCGACCGGCCGACTGTCCCGCCGGTGCGGGCCTCGATGGCGGCTCGGATACGATGAGGCACATGGACGTCATCAGGTGGTGACCTCCTCCTGAATGGCCAGATGCAGATGACTGCACCGTCGCTTCCGACGCCCGAAACCAGGACCCGCACGTGGCGGCAACGGGGGATCTTGCCTGTCCTGGTTACCGTCGCTGCTCTCGTGGCCATCGTCTCCAGCCTGGGTGCCCCGCTCATCCCCTCGATAGCTCAGTCGGACCACGTCTCCCTCAGCGCGGCGGAGTGGGTGCTCACGGCCGCACTGATGACCGGGGCGCTGGCCACTCCGGCCATGGGGCGCCTGGCGGACGGTCCCCGGAAGCGCAGGGTCATCGAGGTAGCCCTCGCCGTGGTGCTGGCGGGTTGTGTGCTCTCGGCCGTATCGACCGGATTCATGGTCCTGATCGTCGGGCGGGGTCTGCAGGGATTCGGTCTCGGCCTGTTGCCGGTCACGATGGCGATTGCCAGGAGCCAGTTCCCACCCGATGAGGCGGGCCGCGCCATCGCAACTCTCTCGGTGAGCGCGGCGGTCGGCGCCGGTCTCGGCTATCCGATCACGTCGTTGATCGCGCAGTTCCTCGACTACCGGGCGGCCTTCTGGTTCGGCGCGATCACGGTCGCATCGGCATTGGCCCTGGTGATCGTGGTCCTTCCCAGCCGATCCGACAGCCGCTCGCGGCGCTTCGACCGGGTGGGAATGGTCACGCTCGGCGCGGCGGTGGTCGGTGTGTCCGTCGTGCTGAGCGAAGGAGGGGGCTGGGGGTGGACATCATGGCGATCCCTCGCCCTGGCCTTCTTCACGGTGGTGATGGTAGTCCTGTGGATCGCACACGAGTTGAGGGTTTCGGACCCGCTCATCGACGTCCGGCAGGTGCGGAACCGCTCCGTCCTGACCGCCGATGCGTCCGCGTTCCTGATCGCCGTGGCCATGTACCTGTTCCTTCCCATCATCATCGAGTTCGTGCAGATCCCGGTCACCAGCGGCTACGGCTTCGGCGCGTCGATCCTCGTGTCGGGCCTGGTCTTCGTCCCCTTGTCCATGGGGTCCTTCGCGGCCAGCCGGTGTCTCACCGCCTATACGAACCGTTTCGGTGTCAGAAGCATGATTCCCTTCGGTTCGCTGATGTTCGCAGCTTCGACGCTGTTCTTCGCCGTCGAACACCGAGCCCTGTGGGAGGCGTTCGTGGCTTCGGGAATAGCCGGCATCGGGATCGGCTTCACGTTCGCCGCAATGCCCGGGTTCGTCGTGCGCGCCGTTCCGTCATCGGAGACCGGCAGTGCGATGGGCTTCTACCAGGTCCTGCGCAGCATCGGGCTCTCGCTCGGCAGTGCCCTCGCAGCTGCCGTGCTCATCACCTACACCGCACCCGGCCACACCTATCCCAGCTATGAGGGCTTTCGGATCACACTGATCATCGCCACCGCACTCTGCGTCCTGACGGCCGCGCTCAGCTATCTGCTACCCGGGAAATCGACGGTTGGACCGTCAACGCTGCCCGTAGAGATCGAGGGGATGATGGAAGATGAGGCCGAAGTCGAGGGCGTCGGCCTGATGCTCGCCGACGACCCGCTCGGCTCCGGACCCACCGGATCGGGTGTATGAGCGGCTCCCCCTTTCCACAGTCCCTGCGCTGACCACAGGTCAGTACCGGTCCGGGCCTTGTGATCCCGAGCAGGTCGGATCGCCGAGGCGGTGCTGTTGTACGTTTCAGGGGCCGGGTCAAGGGAAGGAGATCTGCTGATGGCATCGCGCCGAGCGGGCAGTCGAGAGGAATGGGTCGCGGCGCGCCTGGAGCTGCTCGAAGCCGAAAAGGAGCTGACC
Source organism: uncultured Acidimicrobiales bacterium (assembly GCA_963725395.1). Lineage (GTDB taxonomy): Bacteria > Actinomycetota > Acidimicrobiia > Acidimicrobiales > RAAP-2 > Bog-756. Next base: position 369,607 of record CAVRYH010000013.1, read on the forward strand.
CGTCGAGGCGACGAGCTTGCCCAGCGGAGACGCGATTTGCCATGGGTGAGGGTCGAAGAGGACTACCGGTTCCTGACCGAAGATGGCGATGCGTCGCTGAGCGATCTGTTCGGCGAGTGTTCGCAGCTGCTGGTGTATCACTTCATGCTCGGTCCCGACTGGGGCGAAGGTTGTCCGAGCTGCTCGGCGGTCGCCGACGGCTTCGCGGGCAGCCTTGCCCATCTGGAGAACCACGATGTCGCGTTCGCCGTGGTGTCGCGCGCTCCGCTCGACGAGCTGGTCGCGTACAGACGACGGATGGGATGGGACTTCCGTTGGGTCTCGTCGTTCGGCAGCGCCTTCAACTATGACTTCCACGTGACGATCGATCCTGAACTGGCGCCCGTCGAGTACAACTACAAGGACCGGGTGCAGCTCGAGTCGGACAACATCGCGTGGCGCGACTGGTCGGGCGAACAGCCCGGTATGAGTGCGTTCGCGCGAGACGGTGAAGACGTGTTCCACACGTACTCCGCCTATGCCCGGGGCCTCGACGGACTGTGGCCGATGTGGCAGTGGCTCGACCGGGCGCCCCTGGGTCGCAACGAGGGCGACATGTCGTGGTTCCACCGGCGCGATGAGTACCCCGGGGGGCCGGATGGACCGTCAAGACCCGGCCCGTCCGACTAACCCTGCTCCCACTGATCCCGCATCCGAGTCGGGTCGCATGGAGCGCACAACGTTCCCGAGAACATCCGGGACACTTCCTGAACTGGTCACAGCGGAGGAGAATGCGTCGCGCAAGCTTTGTCCGTTTGTCCATGAATCCGCCCACGGCTCCGACGCAGCGTCTCGTCCCGACTCCGTGTACCGATGGGTAGGTGGGAGTGGGTGATTCTCGGATGCGTGCCCGGGACGCATTCTCCGTTGACCGCTTTGCCGCAGATCGACCGGCCGTTCCGTTCCTCCACGGGGTGACGGCGACCTCGCCCAGAGCCAGGTGGGTCGACCGGCGAGGGGACGGGCGCGCGCGGTGCCCTGCCGTTCTCCTAGGCCAGCTGGTGCAGGAAGAACGGGACCCCCTGGTCGTCGTGGCACAGGGCCTCGAGACCGTAGGGACGGGTCCCTGTCTCCCCGGCCTCACCACCCGCCGCGACCACCCGCCGGACCGTGGCCGCAATGTTGTCGACCCGGTAGCAGAGCACCACCCCGGGCTCGCCCTCGCTCATGCCGATCATCGGTACCGGCCCCTCGACGTGGACCCCGGTGTTCCCGGGGCTGAAGGCCCAGCCGAGGACCGTCGAGAAGAGCCTTCTCGCCTGACCGAGATCTGCGACCCGGAGCACCACATAGCTGATGTCGCCCTCTCGTTCGCCGTTTGGTCCGGCCGCGGTGCCGAGTTGCGGCAGCTCGTGGAGCCAGAAGCGAAGCCCGCGCCCGTCCGTGCAGTCCGACTGGAGACCGTAGGGCAGCGCTTGCGGGTCCGTGGCGGTCCCGCCGGCGGCGCGGACGGCGGCGACGGCGGCAGCGATGTCGTCCACCCGCCACGACGGCACAACCCCAACGGCGTCCTCGTTGCGGCGTTGCGAACCCGCCCACAGTCCGACCTGGGGGATCACCTCGTCGACCTGGTTGCCTTCGGCATCGAGCCGCCCGATGCCGAATGTCCAGCCGAGGACCTGGCCGTAGAAGCGACGACCAGCGGCCACGTCGGGCAGGGCCAAGGTGAGGTAGGAGACGTCGCCGTGGTGGGTGCCGTTCCGCGAGAGCCCGGACCGAAGCAGTACCTCGTTCACGGGTTCCTCCTCGTGTCGTGCTCCTTCCCCATGAGATGCACCCAGCTCCAGGCGGCGGCGTAGCCGGGCAGCGAAGGCAGGGTCGGGATCGATGGGCACGATCGGGGCACGCAACACGTCGAGCGGATCAGACACCGTCCTCCCCTTTCTCATAGGCGCTCCGCAGCTCGCGTCGTGCCCTGACGAGGAGGGCCTCCGTCGCGCCGACCGTCCGCCCGAGTACCGATGCCACCTCTGCGACACCCAGGTCGTCCATGTAACGCAGCGTGAGCGCGGCTCGGTTCTGGGGAGCCAGCTCGCCGAGCGCCTGACGGAGGCCCAAGAGGTCGAGGTGGTCCCCCCAGGGGTCCTCCCCGGCGTTCGTCTCGGTCCCGACTGCACGGACCAGGCGGTCCTCCCGGGCCTTTCGCCTCCAGTGATCGGCCAGTTTGTGACGAGCCACCCCGATGAGCCAGCCGACCGAAACCGGCCCGTCGAATGCTTGTCGGGCCGCCGCGAGGAACGTCTCCGAGGTCAGGTCCTCGGCCACCGACCGCTCCCCGCACCGACTGACCAGATAGCCGTACACCTGCGGCAATGCCCGGTCGTAGACCTCCAGAAGGGTGGCACCCGGTCGGGGCGGTTCGCTGCTCACGCCCCTATCGTCGCTCGGCGGCGCTCAATTCCTACGCATGGATCCAGGCGGGCTCCGGTCAGCCGTTGAGGATGTCGGTGATGACGTTGCGGAGCAGACCACCCATCTCCTGGTCGGTCGTCCCCTCGAAGGCGTCCCCCGCCATGAAGAGGCCGGCGAAGACGGCCCCGAAGGAACAGGCCATCCTCACCCGGTCGTGGAGCGGGATGGTGGGGTCGCCCAGGAGTTGACGGAACTTGTCCTGGATGTCGTCGTGGTCGGCGTCGTGGTCCTCGCGGTGCAGTTTCTCCAGCGCCGCCTGGTTGCGTTCGTGGAGGAGGAAGATCTTGCGTTGCCGCAGCATCTGGTCCAGCACCTCATCGAGCAAGGAGCCCCACAGTTCGAGGGTGACGGGCTCTTCGCCCATGCGGGCCAGGGCGACCTTGCCGAATTCGTGGAGGCGCAGGTGAAGCGCCATGAGGATGTCGTCCTTGGAAGCGAAGTGGTAGTAGAGCGCTGCCTTGGTGACCCCCAGCTGTTCGGCGATCTCCCGGAGGGAGGTGCGGTCGAAGCCCTTCTCGATGAAGAGGTCGAGGGCCACGTCGAGGATGCGCTCCCGAGTGGACGCCGCTTCCAGGGGCGCCCCGGCCCCGTGGGCCTCCGAACCCTGAGACCCCGGCTCGGGCGTTCGCGGATCGGGGTCGACGTGGGCTGCTGCGGTTGCTTGTGTCACGGTCACCCTCACGATAGCGGACAGTAAAACCTACTTGACAACCGGTAAGTTGGCTCCTTACCATACGGCAAGTAAGAGTCTACTAGTCGACCGGTAAGGATGTCTTTGACCCGTGGCCAACGACCTGATGATCGAAGCGGAAGGACTGGCCAAGCGCTACGGCGACACGCGGGCCCTCGACGGTGTGGACTTCTCGGTCCCGGCGGGGACGATTCTGGGATTGCTGGGGCCGAACGGCGCCGGCAAGACGACCGCGGTGCGGGTCTTGACGACCCTGGCCCTCCCAGACGACGGTCGGGGGACCGTGGCTGGATTCGACGTGGTCGACGACCCGACCGAAGTCCGGCGCCACATCGGTGTGGCCGCCCAGGACGCCACCCTCGACGGGCTCTTGACGGGTCGCCAGAACCTGGTTCTGGTGGGCGAGCTGAGTGACATGGGCCGCTCGGCCTCACGAGCGCGAGCCACCGAGCTCCTCGCGCAATTCGAGCTCACCGACGCAGCCGACCGCGTCCTGAAGGGCTATTCGGGGGGCATGCGTCGGAGACTCGACCTGGCCGCAGCCTTGATGAACCGGCCGCCGGTGCTCTTCCTCGACGAACCGACCACCGGGTTGGACCCGACGAGTCGCCAACGGGTGTGGGACGCGGTCCGGGCCCTGGTCGCCGATGGCGTCACGGTCCTGCTGACGACCCAGTACCTGGAAGAGGCCGACGCCCTGGCCGACAAGATCGTGGTGGTCGACCACGGGCGGGTGATCGCCGACGGTACGCCGCTGGAGCTCAAGGCGGCGAGCCGTTCCGCGCGTCTCGAAGTCACGCTGGCCACCCCTCATCCCGACGCGGTGGCCGCCATCTCCCCTCTGGTCGAGGGCCGCGTCCTGGTCAGCGATGACGGCAAGCGGCTGAGCGCCGGCGTGGACGTCGCTCCCGGACTGGCCACCACCGTCGTGCGCGCCCTCGACCGCGCCGGCGTGCTGGTCGATGACATCGAGGTCCGCCAGCCGTCGCTGGACGATGTGTTCTTCACCCTCACCGGGGGCCACATCGAAGAGGACGGGGACGGACCGAGTCCGGGCACGCCGGCGAGGGCGGAGGAACCGGGGCGCCACGAGCTGGAGGGGGCCCGTCCATGACCACGGTGACTGTGACGCAACCGCAGCTCGGCGTGGCTTCACACCCGAAGCCCGCTGCCGTCGCCTGGGGCCGTGTCCAGGATGCGTGGGCCATGACCCGGCGCAACCTGGTGCACATCTCGAGGGAGCCGATGCAGCTCTCCGACGTCACCATCCAGCCCGTGCTCTTCACGGTGCTGTTCATCTACATCTTCGGTGGGGGCATCCCGATCCCCGGTGGTGGCAGCTACAAGGACTTCGTGCTCGCCGGCCTTCTCGCCCTGAACCTCGTCACCTCCACCATGGGTACCGCCGTGGGGCTGAGTACCGATCTGCACGAGGGCATGATCGACCGCTTCCGTGCGCTGCCCATGTGGCGCGCTGCCGTTCTCGTCGGCCGATCGATCGCTGATCTGATGACGGCCTGCCTGTGCGCGCTCATCGTCGCGGTGACCGGCCTGGTGGTCGGTTGGCGCCCCGAGAGCAATTTCGCCTCCGTCATCGCGGGCTTCGCGTTGGTGCTGTTCTTTGCCTACGCACTCTCCTGGATCGCCGCCTGTGTGGGGCTGAACAGCAAGAGTCCCGAGTCGGCCGCCTCGTTCGGATTCATCGTCCTGTTCCCCCTGGCCTTCGTCTCCAACGCGTTGGTGCCGACCCAGCACATGCCCGGGTGGCTCCAGGCCGTGGCGGACTGGAACCCGGTGAGCGCGGTGACGGCCGGGGCCCGGAACCTGTGGGGCAACCCCAACCCCTCGGGCACCATTCCGGCGTGGCCGATGCAACACCCGGTGGACGCCGCGCTGATCTGGTCGGTGGTCATCCTGGCGGTGGCCGCTCCGCTGGCCTCGCACTTCTTCAAGCAGAGGACGACCGAGTAGGCGGACCGGGCTCCGGGCGTCCGCGGGGTGGTGACCACCGGCGTTCGACGCGTCGTGCACTGGCCGTCTGAGGTCAGCCCGGCGGCGATCAGTTGACCGCGCTCGGCCCCGACCCGCGTCGAGGGTCAGGTGAGCTGGCCCTCGAGTCCGGGTCGCCGGTCGACGCCGCCCCCTGCCCCGCCGCAGTCCGTGGGGGGTCGGAGCCGTCCCCGTCCCGGTCCTGCACCGCCGACCCCGTCCTGCCAGGAGGGAACTGTTCGTCCGGGGACCGCCGGTACGAAGCGGCCACCGAACCCCCCGCTCGGTGCTTCGACCTGAGGCGTCGCCGCACCGTCACGACCGCGGCAACGGCGAGCGCCCCGCCCACCACGGCCACGGTCGCGATCACGAGGGCGGTTACACCGGCCTCGACCACCAACGCCTCGTCCCTCTGAATGGTGCTGAGTCCGCGGTCGACCTCGTCGATGATCTCCAGGGCCCTCACGAGCGGATCCTGGCGGTGCTCGTGATCACCAGGGCCGGGATGACTTCCACTACTCGGGCTCCGAGGCATCGTGTTCGGTGTCCTTGTGGTCGGCCTTCAGCCGCGTCGTCGGCGATAGCGTCCTCTGCGGTTGCCGGAGTGGCGAAGATGGTGTCGACAGCCACGAATAGACCTCCTCGATCGAATGGCCGGGGTCGCGGCGCCGGTACCGCCGGCCCCCAACTATGCCCGATCGGGGATCCCGCGGGGTCAGCGCCCGGGCACGCCCAGGATCCGGGCGAAATCGGGTGGGATGGCCAAGTCGGCCCGGGAAAGCCCGTCCACCGACGCATGACCGAGCCCGAGGACCGCCGAGTCGAGTCCACCCCTCAGGATGTCGAGCACGTTCTCCACGCCGGCCTGGCCGTTGGCGGCGAGTCCCCACAGGTAGGCGCGACCGATCATGACCGCCCTGGCCCCGAGGGCCAGGGCCTTGGCCACGTCGCTGCCTCGTCGCACCCCTCCGTCGAGGAGCACCTCGACCTGATCGCCGACGGCGTCCACGATGACGGGGAGGGTCCGGATCGTCGCTGGCGTGCCGTCCAGGTTGTTGCCACCGTGGTTGGACACCGAGATGGCGTCCACGCCGATGTCCGCGGCCCGCTTGGCGTCGTCCACCCGCATCACGCCTTTCAACATGAACGGTCCGTCCCACTGCCGCCTGAGCCAGGCGACGTCGTCCCAGGAAGGGGGCGGGGTCTGCATCCACCGGCCGTAGGCCTCGAAGAACGCGGGCAGGTCTTCGCCCGGCCGGCCCAGGTTGGGCACCGACAGGTCGGGGAGGGACAGCGTGCGGGCGAACTCACGCAACCACTGGGGTCGGAGGAGCACCTCGTGTCCGAACTGGGCTGCCGCCTTCAGGCCGATGCGGTCGGGGATGGCCGGGCTGCCCCAATCGCGTCCGTTGGAGAACGACCAGTCGAACGTGGCGATGAGACCCACCGCCCCGGCGGCACGGACCCGTTCGATCCGTTGGGACATCTCGTCCTTGTCGCCGATCCAGTAGGTCTGGAAGAACGTCTGGGGATTGGCCGCCGTCACCTCCTCGATGGGCTTGCTGGCGAAGCAGCTCAGTCCCATGATGGTTCCCCGGGCCGCCGCCGCTCGGGCCACCGCCACCTCCCCGTCGGGGTGGACGGCCTGCACGCCGGTCGGGGAGATGAGCACGGGGAACGAGATCGACTGACCCATCACCGTCGTGGCCAGATCGCGCTTGGCCGACAGCCCGGCGACGTGGGGTGCCACGCCGAGCTCATCGAATGCCCGGACGTTGTCATCGACCGTGACGCCTTTTTCGGAGCCGGCCACCAACGCGGCGTAGACCGACTTGGGAAGCCGTCTCTTTGCCCGGCGCTGCGCTTCCGCCACCGTTTCGAACCACGGATTCCTCATTGCTGACTGCCTTTCCTCATCGGAACGATGTCACGTCATCGACTCGATCCTGCTCTGTGCCGTTGCTCCGGGCCGTGAGCCGCCGAAGAACCCTGGACCGTGCGGAGCGACGTCACCGCGACCGTCGACACCAGTGCGCCGACTGTCGCGATTCCGGGCCCGGTCGTCACCGGATGCTGGCTCCGGCGTCGACGGTGAATTCGAGTCCCGTCACGTAGCGGGACTCGTCCGAGGCGAGGAACAGGACCGCCTCGCTCACGTCACCGGCCTCCACCGTGGCCACCGGGTAGGTGTTCTGGAAGAGGGGGCCGAGGTCGGGGTCGCGGCTGATCAGCGGGTCGAGGCCGCCGAGGCCGCCGAGCATCGGCGTGTTGACGCCGGTCGGGAGGACGGTGTTCACCCGGATGCGGTGCCGGGCCAGTTCGTTGGCCAGCGAGCGGGCGATCCCCACCACGCCGTGTTTGGCGGCGACGTAGGGGGACACGAAGGGAAGCCCCTTGATCCCTGCGGTCGAGCTGGTGGCGATGATCGACCCTCCGCCGTTGGTGATCAGGTGGGGGACGGCCGCAACCATCGTGTTCCACACCCCGGTCAGATTGGTGTCCAGGGTGTCCTGCCAGAGTTGGGGGGTGACCTCGTCCCAGCTCTGCACCGAACAGATCCCGGCATTGGCGCAGACGATGTCCAGACGGCCGAGGGCAGCCACACCCTCGGCGAGGGCCGCGTCCAGCGACTCGGGTCGCCTGACGTCGGCCTGGCGGGCGATGATGCGGCGATCCAGGGCCTCGACGAGCTCGACCGTCCGCTCCAGATCACCGCGCGTCGCCATCGGGTAGACGAGCGATCCGTAGTCCTCCAGCACGTCGACGGCGATGATGTCGGCGCCCTCCTCGGCGAGCCGCACCGCGTGGCTCCTGCCCTGTCCTCGGGCCGCACCGGTGATGAAGGCCACCTTTCCCGCTACACGCTGGCTCATGGCTGGGGCTCTCGCTCACTCTCGACGTGGCGGCTCGGAGGACCTCGGGCCTCCCGCTTCGAGGCTTGCCGCCGGTCCCGTGCCCTCCGTCGGGGATACCCCGGGCTGAAGCGTGCCGTCGGAAGCCGACAAGCGCATGATATTGGCACTCAGTGCCAATCGCAACAGCCCCCGGTCGAGCCGCCCGTCGGGTTCGGCCCTCGCGCGAGCTAGCGGTGCCGGCGGCGCCGTTCCAGGAACCGCAGGATGGTGGCGTGCTTCTTGGTGTCCAACAGCATGAGGTCGATGATCAGCGCCCAGAGCGTGGTCCGTGCGTAGGGGCGTAGGCGCCTGCGGATCCGGCGCAACTCCCTGTAGTCGGCCCGCTCCGCCGACAGGAGCTGCCGCGTCTTGGCCAGCAGCTCGCGTTCTGTCGGGTGGCTGAGCCAGGGCGTGGACGACTCGGGCGAGATGGTGGCCATCTCCCACGCCATGGCATTGGCCAACTCGGCCAAGAGGCGGTGGTGTCGACGTTCGTCCTCCAGGATGAGCTCCACCAGATAACGGGTGGCCTCGTCCGACGAGTTGGCGGCGACCTCCTCGTATTCGGCCAGGAGGCCGCCTTCATCGTTGCCGTGGCGGACCAACAGGTCGACGAGGTCCCGTGTCTCGACACTCGCCCCGGTCATTCGCAGACCCTTCAGGGCATTGTCGAAGGTTGCCTGCATCGGACCCACCACCCTTTCGGACGCCTGGCGAAGAATGCCGCTTTCACCTGCATCTTCGTGCACACGACCGGGGACCTGATAGGGCCGAAGGTCCCGCAGTGGGTCATCCGAACATGCGGCCGCTCAGCGTCCCGGCGTTGATCCGCACCCAGCGGGCAGCGGGGGAGTGGCTGGGCCAGGTGGTCATCGGGATCGCCTCCACAGCAGCGAGTTCGTCGGGATCGGTGACGCCTGACGCCAACCCCTGGACGAGCACGCTCCAGCTGTGCGGCTGCGGCGGCTCGAACGCATCGGCCTGGAAGGCGACGACCGCCTCGTTGGTGGCCGCGTCGAGCTTGGTCCCCGGCTGGGTGCGGAAGACCACCGAGTCGTCGAACAGGGTGAAGTGGACCGGCACGATCGCCGGGAGGGCATCGATGCTCACGCCGACCCGACCGACCGCCACCTGTGCCAACAGTTCGAGACATTCGGACGGCGTGAGGATCGTGATGCGCTGGTCAGCCACTCTTGCTCACCCGAACAGGGTGACCCGTCTGACGGTGCGTCAGTAGGGTCGAAAGACCCCAAAGGGGACACGGCCCCCCGGCGGTCAGTCGGTGGAGAGGAGCACGGCGGCACCGTCGAATCGGTCGTGGGCCAGATCGCTGAGGGCCGCATTGGCCTGGTCCACCGGGTAGGGAACCGTGGTCACCTGCACCGGAATGCGGGCGGCGGCCTCGAGGAACTCCTCTCCATCCCGGCGGGTGTTGGCCGTCACGCTGCAGAGGTCGCGCTCCTCGAACAGGTGTCGCTGGTAGTTGAGGGGTGGGATGTCGCTCAGGTGGATGCCGGCGATGGCCAGGGTGCCCCCCCGCTCCAACGCCTCCAGCGCCGGAGGTACGAGCGTTCCCACGGGCGCGAACAGGATGGCGGCGTCGAGCGGCTCCGGCGGCGGGTCGGCTGCATCGCCGGCGCTGGTCACACCCAGGCGCAGTGCCAGAGCGCGGGCATCCGGGGCCCGTGTCATCACGTGGACCCGTGCCCCCTCGGCCATGGCGATCTGGGCCGCCAGGTGGGCAGAGCCGCCGAAGCCGTAGAGGCCCAGCCGGCCGCCCGGCGGCAGTCGGGATCGCCGCAGAGCCCGGTACCCGATGATCCCGGCGCAGAGGAGGGGGGCGGCCTCCTCGTCGCTGAAGCGCTCCGGGATGGCGTAGGCGAAGTGCTCGTCGACCACCGCGTAGCGGGCGTAGCCCCCGTCGATGTCCCAACCGGTGAACACCGGTGAGATGCAGAGGTTCTCTCGGCCGGCCACACAGAACCGGCAGACACCGCAGGTGTGGGCCAGCCACGGGACGCCGATCCGCTCGCCGAGCGAGAACCGGCCGCTGCCGGGGCCGAGCCGATCGACCACGCCCACCACCTCGTGACCGGGCACCACACCTCGGTGCTTGGGGGCGAGGTCGCCCTCGGCCAGGTGGAGGTCGGTCCGGCACACGCCGCACGCCCGCACACGGAGTCGCACCTGGCCGGCTCCCGGTTCGGGGACCGGCCGCTCGACACGCCTCAGTGGGTGCTCGTCGATCGGGCCCGGCACGTCGACGGCCCATGCATCCATCAGCTCAGGTGCCATCTCCCGCCTCCTCCACCTGTCGGTCCGTCCTGCCCGTGGGCTCGATCGTGGTCCCGGCGGATCCTCCCAGGAGCGCGGCCGCGTCGCCCAGCCGTCCTATCATCGCCCGGTTACCGGTGGCCTCCACGAACCGGCAGGCCGCGTCGACCTTGGGGCCCATCGACCCGCTCGGGAAGGACTCGGCGCGGAGCTCGACGGGCGTGGTGCGGGAGACGGGTCGGGCCCGCTCCGTTCCGAAATCCAGTTCCAGGTTGGCCACGTCGGTGAGGAGTACCAGCGCGTCGGCCCCGAGCTCCCGTCCCAGCAACGACGCGGTCAGGTCCTTGTCGATCACGGCTTCGACCCCGTGGAGCAGTCCGTCCGCCTTTCGGCTCACGGGTATGCCGCCCCCGCCCGAGCAGATCACGATGGCGCCACCATCCACCAGCATCCGGATGGTGGCGAGTTCGACGGGCTCCTGCGGCTCGGGGGAGGGGACCACTCTCCTCCACTTGGTTCCGTCCTGGCCGATCGTCCACCCCCGCCGCTCGGCGATGCGCTTCGCCTCGTCCTCGGTGTACACCGGACCGACGAACTTGCTCGGACGCTCGAACGCAGGGTCGTCGGCGTCCACCAGGGTCTGGCAGACCAGACTCACCACCTGGCGCCCGGGAAGGGCGTTCTCGAGCGCTTGGAGCAGGAAATAGCCGATCATCCCCTGGGTCTGGGCCCCCAGCACGTCAAAGGGGTAGGGATGGGGCAGTGCGGGGTCGCGCGCACTCTCGAGCGCCAGGAGCCCGACCTGTGGCCCGTTCCCGTGGGTGACGACCAGGTCGTGGTGGCGGGCCAAGGGAGCCAGGGCCTCGACGGCCACCGACACGTGCTTCTCTTGGATCTCGACCTCGGGGACCTCGCCCCGTTCGAGGAGGGCGTTGCCACCGAGGGCTACAACCAGGCGCACCTCAGGCTCCGTGGCCGGCGGCGTCGTGCGGTTGGTGGACCCTGCCCGCTGGCCCCACCGCTCCGTCCGAGAGTGGGCCCACGACTGTCGCTCGTGTCGTGTCGGTCATGGGTCTCGGCTCCTCGCGCCCGGTGATCGCCCGGTGACGACCGGTGTGGCCGCTCCGTCCGAACCGGCCCCTCGTCCGCCCAGGGTATGCACCGTCGGCACGGAGGGCCAGAGGCAAAGGTCCCGGGGCTGGGATCGTCAGGGCGCGTCAGCCGGCGTCGCCGGCCGGCCCCTCCGACGATCCGATCGGGAACCGAACGCCCACGGTGTTGAGGTCGGTCTCCGTGGTGAGCGGGAACCCCGAGCCGCGGAACACCGCCAACATGGCGTGGTTCTCCGCCAGGGTCTCGGCGGTGAAGACCTCGATTCCCCGATCCCGTGCCGCGTCCACCAGCTGAGCGAGGAGCACGGTGGCGATCCCCCGGCCCTGATACGCGTCGGTGACGACGAAGGCCACCTCGGCCTCGGCGGTTCCCGGTGTCCGCTCGTAGCGCCCGACGGCCACGATGCGGCCGGCGTCCTCGGCGACGAGGGCCAGTCGATCGGTGTAGTCGACGTGGGTGAAGTGCTCGATCTCCGGCGTCGACAGTGTCGGGTGGACGAAGAAGAACCGCCGGTACACCGACTGGTCGGAAAGCCCTCGGTGGAACTCCACCAGGCCGATGTCGTCGCTCGGTCGGATGGGCCGGACGTGGACGACCTCCCCCCGGGGGGTCACCACGTTCCGCTCGAGGCCCGTCGGGTACGACGCCGTCCCGGGGGTGACGCGAGCCGACGCCGCACCGCCGTTGTGATCCGAAGGCTCCAACTCGCTCATGGCGCCTACGCCTCTCTCTCCGTCCACCGACTGGTCGACCACGTCCGTTGTGGGGCCGGATCGGGAGCCCGCCCCGGGGCGGACGGGTTCCGTAGTCGGCCGAGTTCCTCGAGGGATCGCGATGTGCCGATCGTCGCCCGCCGGGTTGATGCTACCGGCACCCCGGAGGGGGACCTCGGGGGTGGCCGGCTACGTATACTCGGGCCGATGATCGCCCTCTACGGCCCGTTCGATCGGATCAGGGCCTCCTCCCACCTCTTGGCCGGTGCGGGTGCCGTGCCGGCCGTCGGGGCGCTCGGGTGACCGAGGCCGAGGAGTTCTGTCACCACCTCCCCCAGGTCCAGGAGGTGATGCCGGACTCCGACGGATGTGAGGAATGCCTCAGGGACGGGGGATCCTGGGTGCACCTTCGGCTGTGCATGATCTGTGGCCACGTCGGCTGCTGCGACAGCTCGCCGGGACGGCACGCCACGGCCCACTTCGACGAGACGGGCCATCCGCTGATCCAGTCCTACGAGCCCGGCGAGGAGTGGTGGTGGTGCTTCGTGGACGAGTTCGGCTTCGAGGTCGAGGGCGTGCCCAGCTTCCAGCATCCCTGAGCGCGCGCCGGGAGACGAGTGCCCGTGGGCGCCCACGATGTCATCGGGCGCGGCGCCGTCGCTATGGTCGGCACCACCTATGGCGACACTCGGAGTGACCGGAGACCAGCGCTCGGTGCGGCGCTCCACGTTGACCATGGTCACGCTCGGCGTCATGGCCTCGCTCCTGTCGAGCTGCTCGCTGTTCGCCACACCCCGCCCGGCGCCCCTCGTCGAGCCGTCGATGGCCCCACCCGGCGCCGTCGGCTACGTCGTGTGCCCGACGGCGGTCACGCCGGTCGAACTGGCCACCGACACCGCTGAAGCCCCCATCGCCCTGCCCATCTCGGGGTCGCCGGTCCTCGGTGACTTCGCCATCGCCACGTCCCCCGACGGGCAGTGGGCCTACGTGGTGACGAGCGACGGTACGGTGGCGGCGTCGCCATCCCCCTCCACGAGCGTGGCCCCGGTGACCGCCGGTACCGCCCCGACCTCGTCGGGGACGCCGGGGGCGGGCACGGTCCAGAACGTGGTCATCCCCATCGATCTCGCCACCCAGCAGGCGGAGCCGCCGATCCGGATCCCCGGCTCGGGGGCCACGCACGCCATCGTGGTCCTGTCCGGCGGCCGGACCGTGTTGGCGGCCAGCGGGAGCACGATCGTCCCTGTCGACGCGGCCACCGGCCGGGTGGGGACCCCGCTCGATCTCGGACCGGGGCGGACCATCTTCGGGATGGCCCTCGATCCGGCCGGCACGACGCTCTACGCCCTGGTCGCCGGAGCGGTGATCCCGGTCGACACCTCCGACGAGAGCGCAGGCACGCCGATCCCGACCGGGCTGTCGGTGTCGTCCGTCTACTCGCCCCACGGCATCGTCGTCACCGGTGACGGTGCCACCGTCTATGTCGTCGGCCAGGGCGGGACCGACTTCGGTGGTCGGGTCCTCCCCATCGCCGCGGCGACCGGGACCCCGGGCACGGCGACCGGTTTCGACCGCTTCGGCATCTCGGACCCGGCAGCGGTGGCAGTGACCGCTGACGGGACCAGCCTGCTGGTGGCCGACGCCGCCAACAACTGGGTCAACCCGGTTCCGTTCAGCACCTTCGCCAATCCGCCGGTTCCGGTCCGACTCCCGGTGCGCACCGTCGGTGGGGACTCGACCGGGACACAGCACCCGACCGACGTGGTGGTCGGGCCCGACCAGTCAGGGGCGTTCCTGGTCGACGGCTTCGACGCGGTGATCCCCTACGCTCCGGCCAGTCAGGTGTTCGGCGATCCGATCCCGGTGTGCTCGGGCGCGTCCTCCATGGCGATCGCCGACTCACCCTGACCTTCGGACTCACCGCGGCCATGAGGGGCGTCCGGTCGCTCCTCTGAGGTCGCCGGCGGATCCGCAGCCGATGGTTCGTCGGGTCGGTAGGTGGGGCCCTCCTGCCCGGCCGCATCGAGCAACTCGGCCAGGGCGATGGGGATCGCCCGGGCCAGGTCGTCCACCACCATGATGGTCTCGGGGCACGCAATGATCCCCCAGGAGAGCACACCCCGGTAGCTCATGGCCGTGATGTTGAGGCCCATCCCGTCCATCACCGGGCCGAGCGGGAAGCCGGCAACCAGCTCGGCCCCCGCCAGGTACAGGGGGAAGTCGGGCCCTGGGACGTTGGAGACGACCAGGTTGGCGATGGGCCGGTGCACGTTGGCCAACCGCATCCTCGTGTAGAAGCTGGCGGCGCTGGTGAACACGTTGGGGGTGGCGTGCTCGGCCCAGCTCTGCAGCATGTCGGCTCCGAGGGCGCTGTGCTCCTCCTTGGCCCCCGCGGTCCCCTCGTGGATGGCCATGAGACGCTCGATGGGATCGTCGATGTTGACCGGGAGCTGCACGAACATGGCCGACACCTGATTCGAGCCCCTCGGCTCGTCGATGTCGGGCCGGACGGAGACGGGCACCACGGCCACCAGCGGCTTGTCCGGCAGCTCGTCCCCGTCGAGGAGGAACGAGCGCAGGGCGCCGGTGCAGACGGCCAGGACGACGTCGTTGACGGTGGTGCCGGTGGCCCGCTTGAGCCTCTTGACGTCCTCGAGGCCGATCGAGGTGAGGGCGACACATCGCCGCCTCGTCACCGCGCTGTTGAACGACACCCGGGGCGCGGACAGGGGGAGCGCCGCCTTTCCCGGCCCGGTCCTGTGACCGGGCCCGACCCGGAGCCTCCGCACACCGAGCACCCGCCAGCAGGTCCGCACCACGTCGCGGGTCATCTCCAACGGTCGCATCGACCGCGCGACCATGGCGTGGCTCATCAGCTCCAGGCCGGAGGGGACCCGTGTGTCGACGTCCGGGTCCGGTGGCGTGGCGAGCTCGGTCGGTCGGGGATCGAGGTCGAAGAGCACGGCGAGCAGTTCGGCTCCGGCCACCCCGTCCACCATCGAATGGTGCATCTTGACGATCAGGCCGATGCGACCGTCCGCCAGACCCTCGGTGATCCACATCTCCCACAGGGGCCTCGTGCGGTCCAGCTGGTGGCTGGCGATTTCACCGGCCAGATCGGCCAGCTCCCTCAGGGAGCCCGGACGGGGGACCGCCGCCAGCCTCACGTGGTAGTCGATGTCGAAATCGGCGTCGTCGACCCAGACCGGATGACCGAGCCGAAAGGGGACCTCGACCAGCCGGCGACGGAAGACCGGCGCCTGGGGGATCCGGGCGTCGATGGAGGCCTTCATCTGCTCGAACGAGTAGCCACCGGGGACTGTCGACGGGTCGAAGACGAGCGTGAGCGCCACATGCATGTGGAGGGTCGGCGTCTCCAGGTACAAGAAGCTGGCATCGAGACCACTCAGTCGTTCCATACTCGTTCCCTCCCCTCCTGTCGTCGTGTCCGGCGGGTCGCCCTGACCCCGGGGCACGCCGTTACTTCACTTTGTCGGCCCGACCGTGTTGTATTGAGGCATGGCCTGGGTGTTCCTCGCAGTCAGCATGGTCTTCGCACTGCTCGTGGTCAACGCCTTCTTTCCCGTGCGCCGTGAGCCGCTCACTGTGGTCAGCTTCTCCCTCGGCTGGATCCCCGGCGAGCTGCCTCTGCACGTCGGGGTGATCGAGGTCGCCGTCACCGTCGTCTTCGGGCTCAACGGGGCGTTCCGCTCCTGGCCCGGTTGGTTGGGGTTGGCCGTGGCGATGGGGGCCTGGGCTGGGATGACCCGCCTGGCCATGGTGGCCCACGGTGCGAGGGCACTGGTCGACGAGGCGCTGGACGGCGCCACCGGCGGCCCGATCGGAGTGGAGGGGTTCGATCCGCTGCCGGCATGGAACCGCTGGTGGCGGCTGGTCATCGCCGTTCCCTTGCGGCTCCGGAGCATCAGGCGCTACCGGAACATCGACTATTGGGGCGACGGCAATTACCGGCACAAGCTGGACATCCTGGTCAACCGCGCCGCGGCGCCCGATCGGGCGCCCGTGTTGGTGTACATCCACGGCGGTGCCTGGGTCATCGGGGACAAGAGGGAGCAAGGCGTCCCCATGATGCATGAGCTCGTCACTAGGGGCTGGGTGTGTGTGTCCATCAACTACAGGCTGAGCCCGAGGGCGACCTGGCCGGCGCACATCGTGGACTGCAAGAGGGCGGTGGCGTGGGTCCGGGACCACATCGCCGAGTACGGCGGCGACCCGGGGTTCATCGCCGTCTCGGGTGGTTCCGCCGGCGGGCACCTCTCCTCGCTGCTGGCCCTGACCCCGAACGAGCCCGAGTGGCAGCCCGGGTTCGAGCAGCTCGACACCCATGTGGACGCCTGCGTGCCGTTCTACGGGGTCTACGACCTGACGGGGGCCCCGGACCGGTCCGGGGCCTACGGGAACGGGCTGGTAGAGCTGATCGCCCGACGGGTCATGAAGGTCTCGCCGTCGGACCAGCCCGAGCTGTTCCGGCGGGCCTCTCCCGACCAGCGGGTCACGGCGAGTGCCCCCCCTATGTTCGTCCTCCACGGCGTCAACGACACCCTGGTCCCCCTGGCCGTGGCCCGGTATTTCGTCGACCGCCTCCGACAGGACTCGCAGCAGCCGGTCGCCTACGTGGAGCTTCCCCGGGCCCAGCACGCGTTCGATGTGCTGGCCTCCATCCGCTGCCGCCACACCACCATGGGCGTGGTCCGCTTCCTGGACGGGATCCGCCAGCGCAGGCTCGACCCACCCGTGCCCGGACGGCCGACGGTCGTCGGCCCGAACCGGGTCGAGTGAGCGGCGCGCCGGCCTGAATTCTCGGCCGGGGGGGTGACAGTGCTAGACAGTCAGACGAGTTTCTGACGTACAGTCAACTATTCGTCACGAATGGGACCGCCCGCCCGATCCCGTCATCGTGGTCATGAACGATATCTAGGGGGAGCATTGGGTTCTGCACGATGGAAGACGCGTCTGGCCACCGTCGGGGTCCTGATGCTGGTGGCCACGACCGCGGTGGCCTGCAGTTCGACCAACTCTTCGACGACCACGACCTCGTCGGGGAGCGGCGGGTCGAGCGGTTCGAAGATCCCATCCAGCGCCTTCAGCGACCACACCGGCTTAACGTCCGACTCCGTTCGGATCGGCAACGTGTCCACGCTGTCGGTCGGCGGGCTCTTCAAGGGCGCTCTGGTGGGCACCCAGGCCTATTCCGCCTACGTGAACTCGTTGGGCGGGATCAACGGGCGCAAGATCGTCGTTGACTCGGCCGACGACGGGTTCAGCGGCTCGGGCAACCTGCAGGCCACCCAGAACGCCATCGACAACGACTTCTCCCTGGTCGGGGGGTTCTCGCTCCAGGACTCCTACGGCGGGACCCTGCTGGCCAAGAACCCGGGCATGCCCGACGTGTCGGTCGTGCTCGACCCGACCACCAACAAGCTCCCCAACGTGTACAGCGCCGTGCCGCTCAACGGCGGGTGGGAGACCGGGCCGCTCGAGTACTTCAAGCAGAAGTTCCCCGATGACGTCGACGCCGTCGGGACGATCGTGTCCAACACGGCGTCCGCCCAGCAGGACTGGGTCGGTGAGAAGTACGTCATGGAGAAGCTCGGCTACAAGGTCATCTACGACCCGAGCATCCCGGTGACCCAGACCGACTTCACCGCCAACGTGGTGGCCATGAAGAACGCCGGCGTGAAGATCATCTTCATCGACCAGCTCCCCCAGAACTATGCCTCCGCGCTGCTGAAGAACCTGGACCAGCAGAACTTCCATCCCCAGGTCATCCTGGGGGCGGCCAGCTACAGCAACGAGCTCATCCCCAACTCGGGGGGCGCCTCGGCGGTCGACGGGTCGTATCTCGACCAGAACACGTCGCTCTACCTGGGGCAGGACTCGTCGGTGATCCCGGCGGTGGCGCTGTTCAACAGCTGGGTGGCCAAGGTGTCACCCGGGTTCAAGGCCGACTTGTTCACCCTGTACGGCTGGTTGTCGGCGGAGCTGTTCAGCGATGCGCTGAAGAACGCCGGCTCGGATCCGAGCCGGGGCTCGCTGCTCCAGGCGCTGTCGAAGGTCACCTCCTTCAGCGGGAACAACATCGTCACCCCCAGCAATCCGGCGGCCAAGACCGTGAGTAACTGCTACCTGATCGGTATCGTGGCTTACGGTGACTTCGCGAGACTGGACGACCCGTCGGTCAACAGCGCTACCCATGGGTACCTCTGTAGCGGCCAGTACGTGACACCGCCCAGGTCCTGACCGGGCCGAGGGGGCCCTGACGTGCATGACGTAATTCAACGGGGGACGAGGATGATCGGGTGAGCAACTTCCTGCAATACACCATCTTCGGGGTGATGCTCGGCGCCGGGTACGCCATCGCCGCCACCGGTCTCGTGGTGACCTATACGACGTCGGGGGTGTTCAACTTCGCCCAGGGGGCGGTGGGCATGGTGGCCGCCTACTGCTACTGGGAGCTCGTGTCGGCCCACAACGTGCCGGTGTGGCTGGCCCTGGTGCTCATTCTCCTCGTCGGCGCGTCCATCGCCGGGGCGTTCGTGGAGCGGGTCCTCATGCGCCGACTGCACGGGGCGTCGGCCGAGCGACCGGTGATGGTGACGCTCGGCCTCCTCGTCATCTTGACCGGGGCGGCCACGCTCATCTGGAACCCGTCCACCGAACGCCAGGTCAACAACATGATCTCGGGGCAGTTCCGACTGGTGGGCATCAACATCCAGTACCAAGAGGTGCTGATCATCGGCGTCGCCCTGGCCGTGGCCCTCGGCCTGCGAGCCCTGTTCTATTCCAGCCGGACCGGGTACGCACTGCGGGCCGTCGTCGACGACCCGGAGCTGCTGGCCATGTCGGGGGCGTCCCCCAACCGGATGAGCCAGTACGGCTGGATCCTCGGGTTCATGATGGCGGCCCTGGCCGGGGTGCTCCTCGCCCCCACCCAGACCACCGGGATCAACATCGAGGCGATGACCCTCCTCGTGGTCAACGGCTACGCCGCCGCCATCGTCGGTCGCCTCCGGAACATCCCGCTGACGTTCGCCGCCGCCATCGGCATCGGGCTGGCCGAGAACTACGTCATCAACTACATCCTCCCCCACGTCCCCCAGAACCTCGTGCCCGACATCACCTACGCCCTCCCGATGATCTTCTTGTTCGTCGCCCTGGTCACGTTGCCGTCGGTCCGGCTGGCGGCGGTGGGTCGCCTTTCCACGGTGCGGGCGCCCAGGGTGGCCGGCGGTCGAGAGTCGCTGGTGGCCGGGCTGGCCTTCGTGGTGCTCGCCGTCGTGGCCTCGATGGCCTTCAGCAACACCGTGGTGAAGGGCACCACCCTGTTGAACCTGGGCGGCCTGGTCATGACCCTCGGCATCGTCGGACTCTCTCTCGTACTGGTCACCGGCTACTCGGGCCAGGTCTCGCTGTGCCAGTTCTCCTTCATGGGAATCGGCGCCTTCGTGATGGGGAAGATCGCCGGCGGTGGTTCCCTGCTGGGACTGCTGGCCGCCACCTTGATCTGCGCGGGCCTCGGCGCCCTCATCGCCCTGCCGACGGTCCGGCTGCGCGACCTGTATCTGGCCCTGGCCACCTTCGCCTTCGCCGACGCCGTGGCCACGGGCTTTTTCAACGACGGCCACATCTATGGAACCGGCGGGGTCAGCATCGGACGGATCGTGCTGCCCGGGTTCTCCTTCGGCGGGAACCGTGCCGAGTTCCTGCTGGTCACCGTGTTCTTCGTGCTCTCGGCGTGGGTGGTCCTGGCCATCCGCAGGAGCAGGTTCGGCCGCCGGTTGGTTGCGCTCAACGACTCTCCCGCCGCCTACGCGACCGTGGGGCTCAACATCGGTGTCACCAAGGTGGCCGTGTTCGCCATCGCCGCCGCCATGGCCGGGTTGGCCGGGGCCCTCTACGGGACGGTCCAGGGCGTGGTGGGTACCTCCGATTTCGACATCTTCTCGGGGATCATCTTCGTCCTGTTCGTGACGGTCTGGAGCATCCGCACCGTTTCGGGCGCCTTCCTGGCCGCGGTGACCTACGTGGTGCTCAACCAGGCGTGGCCGAACGGCGTGGGACTCTTCGCCGGGGCCGGGATCATCCTCATCGGCCGCGCCGCCGGCGGCATCCTCGGGATCGATGCGCTCCGGATCCGGCTGCCCTGGGTCCGACCGGCCGGCGGCGTCGCCGCCACCCCCGATGAGCCCGGGCCGGCCGCACGCGTGGGCAGCATCGTCGGGATGGGAGGCGAGACCCGTGCCGCCGGTTGAGGTAGACCCAGGTCGTGGCGCGGTCCTGACCGTGTCGGACGTGGCGGTCAGGTTCGGGGGGGTCGCGGCCTTGAGCGATGTCAGCCTCACGGTGCGGGCCGGGACGGTCACCGGGCTCATCGGACCCAACGGGGCCGGCAAGACCACCCTGTTCAACGTGATCAGCGGGCTCCAGGCCCCGGGTCGGGGCAGCGTGCACCTGTTCGACACCGACATCACCTCGATGAAGCCCCACCGTCGGGCCCGGCTCGGCCTGGCGAGGACGTTCCAGCGCCTCGAGCTGTTCGGCACCCTTTCGGCCAGGGAGAACGTGCAGGTGGGGCTGGAGTCCGACGTCCGGTGGTGGGACCGGCGCCGGCTGGCCTCGAAGCTACCGGGCAGAAAGGACGCTGCGACTCCTGAGGAGCGGGCCGATGGGTGGGGGCTCCAGGCCGCCGCCACGAGCGACCGGCTGCTCGCCGGCGTCGGTCTCCCGGGCCTCGGGGACCGGCAGGCTTCGTCCATGCCCACCGGGACGGCCCGGATGGTCGAGCTGGCCCGGGCGCTCGCCATCGGCCCCAAGCTGCTCTTGTTGGACGAGCCGGGCTCGGGACTGGACGAGCAGGAGTCGGCGGCGCTCGGCGACCTGTTGTCCAAACTGGCCGCGGGTGGCATGGCCATTCTGCTGGTGGAGCACGACATGGAGCTGGTGATGCGCATCTGCGGCCACATCTACGTGCTCGACTTCGGGGACATCATCGCCTCGGGCAGCCCCGACGCCGTCCGCAGGGACCCGGCGGTCCAGGCGGCCTACCTCGGCCAGACCGACGGTGGCGCCGTCGAGTACCGGGTGGCCCAGCCGCCGGTGGGCACCGGACCGGAGCCCGTCCCCGGTCGGGGAGGTGCGTCGTGACCGGGGTGGCCGCCGCGCCGACCGGGACGCCGGGCGGGGACGCCGGTCGTCTCCCCCCGAACATCGTCGTCGACTCGGTGCGCGCCGCCTACGGACGCATCGAGGTGCTCCACGGTGTCGACCTCGTGGTGCCGCACGGCAGCGTGTTCGCCCTGCTCGGTCCCAACGGTGCGGGAAAGTCGACCTTGCTCAAAGTGATCAGCGGTCGCATGCATCCGACCTCGGGCGAGGTCCGCATCGGGGACCGTCCGGTGGGGCACCGGCCGCCGGAGAAGCTGGCCAAGACCGGCCTGTGCGCCATCCCCGAGGGCCGGGGCGTGTTCCCGAACCTCACCGTGCGCGAGAACCTCGCCATCTGGACGTACCGGGGCGGCATCAGTGCCAGACAGGTCGAGGAGAAGACCTACGCCACCTTCCCCCGGCTGAAGGAACGGCGACGCCAGATGGCCGGAACGTTGTCGGGTGGCGAGCAGCAGATGCTGGCCATCTCGCGGGCGCTCGTCACCGATCCCGAGGTGCTCCTGCTCGACGAGCTGTCGATGGGCCTGGCGCCCCTCATCGTGGCCGAGCTCTACCAGCTGGTGGGCTCGCTGGCCGCCCAGGGGATGACCGTGCTGCTCGTCGAGCAGTTCGTGACCACGGCGCTGAGCGTGGCCACCGGGGCCGCCATCATGGTCCACGGCCGGATCCAACAGCAGGGCTCACCCCAAGAGATGGCCGAAGCAGCCCACCGCGCCTACCTGTCCTGATTCCCGGGCCCGCCGCGGCCGGCCTCAGGCCTCGGGGCCCAACTCCACCTCCACGGAGAACTGGTCGCCGGGAATGGTGTCGAGGGTGGCGACACCCCCCGCGTCGCAGAGGTCGCTCCCGGCCAGCGCCAGGGCGTCGATCCGCTCGGGGGTGTCGGTCACCACCACCTTGGCGACCGGCGACCGCATCGAGCGCTTCGCCGTCGTCTTGGCCCGTCGCACCTGTCCGAGCACCTCCGCGGCCACGTCGAGCACCGAACCGGTACCCGACCGCGCGTCACCGAGGACCGGTGCGAGCTCGATGCGCTCCGGCCAAGGCGCGTTGTGGACCGATCCCGACTGCCACCAGGACCACACCTCCTCGGTCACGAAGGGGAGGATCGGGGCGAACAGACGGAGCAGTGTGGACAGGGCGAGCACGAGGGCGGCGCGGGCCGAGGCCGGTCCCGCCTCGCCGGGGTCGCCGTAGGCCCTCGTCTTGACCAGCTCCAGGTAGTCGTCGCAGAACGTCCAGAAGAACGCCTCGGTCCGCTCGAGGGACCTGGCGTAGTCGAACTCTTCGAACGCCGCCGTCGCCTCGTCGACGACGTCGGCCAATCGGGCCAGCATGGCGCGGTCGATGGGGGCGACCACCGCCTCGGGCCCGGGGAAGACCGCGGGGGAGGCCCCCGTCGCCTCCGCCCCGGCGATCCGGCCGAGGACGAACCGCGAGGCGTTGAGCACCTTGATGGCCAGGCGCCGACCGACTTTCATCTGACCCTCGTCGAACGCGGTGTCCGTGCCCGGTCGGCCACCCGCCGCCCAGTAGCGGACCGCATCGGCGCCGTGCCTGTCCAAGAGGGGCAGCGGGGTGACCACGGCCCCCTTCGACTTCGACATCTTCTTCCGGTCCGGGTCGAGGACCCAGCCCGAGATGGCGACGTCGGCCCACGGGAGCATCCCGTGCTCGAGCTCGGAACGGACGACGGTCGAGAAGAGCCAGGTGCGGATGATCTCATGGGCCTGGGGTCGCACGTCCATGGGGAAGACCTGGGCGAACAGACCGGGATCGTCCTCCCACCCGGCGGCGATCTGGGGGGTGAGGGACGAGGTGGCCCAGGTGTCCATGACGTCGGGATCGCCCACGAACCCGCCGGGACGTCCCCGCAGATCCTCGGTGTAGCCGTCGGGGACGTCGGTGGAGGGGTCGACCGGCAGCCGGTCCTCGGGCGCGAACAGGGGGCTGTCGAAGTCGGTCCGGCCGTGCTCGGCGACCGGGTACCAGACCGGGAAGGGGACCCCGAAGAACCGCTGGCGGCTGATGTTCCAGTCGGCGTTGAGCCCCTCGACCCAGGCCCGGTAGCGGTGGGCCATGTAGGGCGGGTGCCAGTGGAGCTCCTCACCCCGGGCGAGTAGGCGGTCCCGCAACGGCAGGGTCTCGACGAACCACTGGCGGGACGAGACGATCTCGAGCGGGCGCTCGCCCTTCTCGTAGAATTTGACGGGGTGGGTGATCGGGCTGGGGTCGCCGATGAGCGAGCCCGACTCGCCCAGCAGGGCGACGATCCTCTTCTGCGCCTGGTTGACCGTGCGCCCGGCGAGCTCGCCGTAGGAAGCGGCGGCCGCCCCGGGGTCGTCCGACTCCCATCCGGGGCCTCCCCACTCGACGGGCACCAGCCGGCCGTCCCTCCCGACCACGGTCCGGGTGGGCAGGGAGAGCTCACGCCACCAGATGACGTCGGTGGTGTCGCCGAACGTGCAGATCATGGCGATGCCGGACCCCTTCTCCGGATCGGCCAGTTCGTGGGCGAGGACCGGGACCCGGACCTCGAAGAGGGGCGTGACCACCTCGGTCCCGAACAGGGCTGCGTAGCGCTGGTCGTCGGGGTGGGCCACGAGCGCCACGCAGGCCGGCAGCAGCTCCGGCCGGGTGGTCTCGATGTCGACGGTGCCGCCCCCGTCGGCCCGGGGGAACCGGAGGCGGTGGTAGGCGCCGGGGCGCTCACGGTCCTCCAACTCGGCCTGGCTCACCGCCGTCTGGAAGTCGACGTCCCAGAGGGTCGGTGCGGTGCGTTGGACCGCCTGGCCGCTCCGGGCCAGCCGCAGGAAGCCGCGCTGGGACACCCGCTGGGCCCGCTCGGAGATGGTCGCATAGGTGTGGGACCAGTCCACCGA
The DNA here is from genome assembly GCA_963725395.1 of uncultured Acidimicrobiales bacterium. Lineage (GTDB taxonomy): Bacteria > Actinomycetota > Acidimicrobiia > Acidimicrobiales > RAAP-2 > Bog-756. The sequence continues at coordinate 393,800 of CAVRYH010000013.1, forward strand.
CAGGCCGAGTCTGCGCCACAGGTGTTCGAAGACCTGCTCGTCCTGCGCGGTGAGCTCATGGCAGAGGGCGACGAAGTTGGGCCGTGAGATGGAGACCGGGTGCTCGGCCGGCTCCTCGGGGGGGACGAAGGAGGGGTCGAAGGGGAGGCCGGGGTCACAGCGGACCCCGAAGTAGTTCTGCACTCGGCGCTCGGTGGGCAGGCCGTTGTCGTCCCAGCCCATCGGATAGAAGACGGCCTTGCCGCGCATCCGCTGGAACCGGGCCACCGTGTCGGTGTGAGTGTAGGAGAAGACATGGCCGATGTGGAGGGATCCGGACACGGTGGGTGGAGGCGTGTCGATGGAGAACACCCGCTCACGGGAGGCGGAGCGGTCGAAGGCATAGGTGCCCTGGTGCTCCCAGCGGTCCGACCAGACCTCCTCCAGGCCCTCGAGCCCGGGTTTGTCGGGGATCCCCCTCGGACCGCTCGGGGAGCGGGCCGGACCGGTCGCGTCAGTGCTCATGATCGGGTTACCGTACCCTGCGTGCTCAAGCTCCACGACACGGCCACCGGGCAGGTCGCGCCGCTCCGCCTGCGGGAACCCGGCAAGGTCTCCGTCTACGTGTGCGGCCTGACCGTCGACGGGGAGCCCCATCTGGGGCACGGTCGGATGGCGCTCGTCTTCGACGTGCTGCGCCGCTATCTCCTGTTCACCGGGCTGGACGTCGACTACGTGTCGAACATCACCGACATCGACGACAAGATCATCGACGGGGCGGCAGCCGCCGGCGTGCCCATCGATCAGTTCACCGTGGCCAACGAGGCACGGTGGTGGGAGATGATCGACCTGCTGGGGGTCCTCCGGCCGGACGAGACCCCCCACGCCACCGCCTATGTGGACCGGATGATCGCGCTGGTGGAGGACCTGGTGGCTCGGGGCGTGGCCTACGAAACGACCACCGGGGTGTACCTGTCCGTACTGGATGTCCCCGGTTACGGGCTGTTGGCGCGCCAGCCGCTCGACACCCTGCGGGCCGGTGCCCGCGTCGAGACCGACGAGGACAAGCGGTCACCCCTCGACTTCGTCCTGTGGAAGAAGGCCAAACCGGGTGAGCCCTCGTGGGACGCGCCCTGGGGGGCCGGACGGCCCGGGTGGCACACCGAGTGCGTCGTGATGTCGCTCGATCTGCTGGGCGACGGGTTCGAGCTGCACGGCGGCGGGCAGGACCTCGCCTTCCCTCACCACGAGAACGAGCGCGCCCAGGCGGTCGCCGAGGGCCGTGAGTTCGCCCGGCACTGGATGCACAACGGCTGGGTGACGATGGAGGGCGAGAAGATGTCCAAGTCGCTGGGCAACTTCACGTCGCTGGCCGACCTGTTGGCCCGCAGCGACGCCCGCGCCTACCGGCTCCTCGTGCTCCGGTCCCACTACCGTTCACCCCTCGAGGTCACGCCCGAGACCATCGCAGACGCCGAGGTCGCTCTCGCCCGACTGGACGAACTGGCCCGCCGGTTCGGGCTCCTAGACCCGCTGGCCGACGGACCCGTGGTCGACCCGGGGGAGGGTGGCGGGCTGGACGCCGAGGCGGTGGCCCGGTTCCGCCGCTCCATGGACGACGACCTCGACACCCCGGCGGCACTGGGCGGCATCTTCGAGTTGGTGCGCCAGGCCAATGCCGCCGCCGATGCCGGCGACGGGGCCCGTGCGAAGCGGTCGGCCGACACGGTGGCCTTCCTCGGCGCCGCGCTGGGCCTCCCGGTGCGGGCAGGGTCAGAGGAGCCGATCGACGCGGACACGGCCGACAAGGTCCGTCGTCGCGATCAGGCCCGTGCCGATCGGGACTGGTCGCAGGCCGACGCGTTGCGTGACGAGCTCGAAGGGGCCGGCTGGTTGGTGGAAGACGGGCCCGACGGGACCCGGGTCCGCCGACGATGAACGCCGTGTGAACAGGCACCTTCAGGGCCCTTCACCAGTTGATTCCGTGGGGGATTCTGCGTAGCGTTTGCCGGGCAGGAAGTCCCCTTCGGTTGTGGTCGAAGACCCGCGCAGGCGGGAGGACGGTCCACACGCCGGCGTCGATTTCCTGTGCACGTCAGGTGTGGAGGAAAGGGGTAAGCCACCGTGGCTTCCGGAACAGTCAAGTGGTTCAACGCTGAGAAGGGCTTCGGCTTCATCTCTCAGCCCGACGGCGGCGCCGATGTCTTCGTGCACCACTCCGCCATCCAGATGAGCGGATTCCGTTCGCTCGAGGAGGGTCAGGCGGTCGAGTTCGAACTCCAAGAGGGTCCGAAGGGTCTCCAGGCGGTCGACGTTCGCCTGGTCCAGCCCGCCTAGGGCACTACTCCCCGGGGCTGTCGACGCCCCGGTCCTGCACCACTCGACGGCACGGCGGCGCCAGCGGGCCGGTCGCGCCGTCCAGCCACCGAACCGGCCCGTCGCAGGTCCGCTCGCGCCCTGTTCAGCCCGACTCCCCTGGGTCCCGCTCCACCGCGGTCGACGCCCCTCTAGGCCATGTGCTGGCGGTTGGGTGATTTCGTGGTTACTATTGAGTAACTACAGAAGCACCGATCCGGAGGATCGGCCGCTTGCAGCCCCGGGGACCCCTGGGGCGATGGACCGAGGTCGACACACCTGGGAGGCCCGAGGAGGGCCGGAACGGAGCAGGGAACCATGGCTGACTTCTCACTGGACCTCAACGAGGACCAACTCCAGATCCAAAAGTGGGTGCATGACTTCGCCGAGAACGTCATCCGGCCCGCAGGTCACGAGTGGGACGAGCGGGAAGAGACCCCGTGGCCGATCATCGAGGAGGCTGCCCGGATCGGGCTCTACTCGTTCGATTTCATCACCCAGGCGTTCTTCGACGAAAGCGGGCTTCTCATGCCCGTGGCCAACGAGGAGCTGTCCTGGGGCGACGCGGGCATCGCCCTCGCCATCTTCGGCAGCACCCTGGGCCTGGCCGGCATCGCCAGTAACGGCACCCCCGAGCAGCTGATGGAGTGGGGTCCGCAGTGCTTCGGCACTCCCGACAAGATCCAGCTGGCGGCCTTCGCGGTCTCCGAGCCGGACGCCGGTTCCGACGTCTCGTCCCTGCGCACCCGGGCGGTCTATGACGAGGCCAAGGACGAGTGGGTCCTCAACGGCACGAAGACCTGGATCACCAACGGCGGTATCGCCGACATCCACGTGGTGGTGGCCTCGGTCGATCCCGAGCTCGGGTCCCGTGGGCAGGCCAGCTTCATCGTGCCGCCCAACACCCCGGGGCTGTCCCAGGGCCAGAAGTTCCAGAAGATGGGCATCCGCGCCTCCCACACCGCTGAGGTGGTGCTCGACAATTGTCGTGTCCCGGGTCACTGCCTCCTCGGCGGCAAGGAGAAGCTCGACGAGAAGCTGGCCCGGGCCCGCGAGGGCAAGCGGTCGACCAGCCAGGCGGCCATGAAGACGTTCGAGGCGTCCCGCCCCACGGTCGGCGCCCAGGCGCTCGGGATCGCCCGTGCCGCCTACGAGTACTCACTCGACTACGCCAAGGAGCGCAAGGCCTTTGGCCGGGCGATCATCGAGAACCAGGCCATCGCCTTCAAGCTCGCCGACATGAAGACCCGGATCGACGCCTCCCGGATGCTGATCTGGCGGGCGTCGTGGATGGGTCGCAACGGCAAGGAGTTCACCTCCGGCGAGGGGTCCATGTCCAAGCTCTACGCAGGCGAGACGGCGGTGTACGTCACCGAGGAGGCCATCCAGATCATGGGCGGCTACGGCTACATCCGCGAGCACCCGGTCGAGCGTTGGCACCGCGACTCGAAGATCTACACCATCTTCGAGGGGACCTCCGAGATCCAGCGGCTGATCATCGCCCGGGCCATCTCCGGAGTGCACATCAAGTAGCTGAACTGGGGCTTCGTCTCTCGTAGACCGGTCAGCTCCGGTCGGGCAGCGGTCTGTCGATCGGGGCCGATCGGGCTCTTGTCCTGCTTTTTCTTCGTCCGTTGATGCACGGACAAAGGTCGCTGATCGATGCCGCTGCCAGGCGAGCCCAGACACCTGCCACGAACAGCGGAATACTCAGATCGACGGGCAGGCTTTAAGAGAGGTTCTCGTCGAGCCAGTCGAATACCTTCTGTTCGAGCAGTGACCGGGCCATGGGCTCGCAGTGGCGGTCGGCGCCCTCTTCCACCGTGAAGCTCACCATCTGCTTCGTTCCCGAGAGGGCGTCATAGAGGCGCTTCGACTGTCCGGGCCAGAACTGTTCGCCTTCGGGATCGGTCACCAGCAGTGGTGTGGTGATCTTCCCGATCACATCGGGGTCAAGTTTGTAGGCCCCCACGGCGACGAAGAGATCGAACGGATCGGTGATGCCGTAGGGCTTGGCCCGCCAGGCGAACTCCTGCGGCTCCTGTGGCGTCGACTGGCCGAACTGCATCCATTCGTCGAAGGTCTTGCGATCGCCCTCGTCCAGCATGGTGACCATCTCCTTCGGAAGGTGCTTCACCCATGAGGTCGACACATCGACGACTCCCGGATCGACCACGGCCGCGGCGATGCGGTGCTCATAAGCGAGCGCCCGTGGAACCCAGTACCCGGCCTGGCTGATTCCGTAGAGGGTGATTCGCTTCGGGTCGACTTCGGGGCGCTGGGACAAGAAGTCCACGATCGGGGTGATGACGTGCTCCCAGTCCGGCCGGAACGGGACGCCCTGTTCGAAGAGCATCGACTGCTGACCCGGGCCGTCGAAGGTCAGCGCGTTATAACCCCGGTCGCAGGCCGCCTTGGCCATGCCGAGCAATGAGGTTACCGTTCCATCGCTGCCGTTGTTCAACACGACGGTCCCCCTCGGAGCATCGCTTTCGGGCACGAACAGGTAGCCCGGCATCGTCGAATGTTCATAGGGGATCTCGACCTTCAGCGCCGGCGGCTCCAGTCGCTGGACGTATGCGTCGAAGCAGCGGAGATGCTGGGCAAATGCCCGTTGCCGTGTTGCGTCGGGGTCGTCTACGCCGTCGACCGATGTGAGCACGGCCGCGTAGTAGGTTGCGGCCCTCAGATACGCGTCCTTGGCGCTCACTTCGTGATGCCGGGTAGCAGCCGCATCGGCGATCGCCGCCACTCGGTCACCGAGTGCCTGCCATGCCGACACCCAACTCTTGGCACTGCCGTTCGCGATCGTCGCCACGGTGGCCAGGATCTCGCCGGCATCACCGCAACCGACCCGAACCGACCCGAGCAGGTTCTGGACTTCGAAGTCGAATCCTTCGTCGTCAAAGAATTTGAATGCCACTGGATCTCCTTTTCACTTGTGGCAACGGAGCTGCTCCTCAGCCGACGCGCTTCGCCCCGTCGCCATTATCGGCGTTTCGCTCACCGCGCACAGCCGTTCCGGTGTCGGCGCCACCCACCGCCCCGGCGATGCCTGACGTTCAGCCAGGTCACTGACGCGGCGATTGCCGCGTTCGCTCTGCTGTAGTCATTTCGGGGCAACTGGTGATGCTCCGCCCCGCATTGATCCTCCGCTCCTGTCGCCGGTGACAACGGATAGGGCCTCTGGACAGGCATTATGCCGATCGTCACCCGCGCCATCGCCCGGGTGCACACCGGGTCGCCGGCCCGCCACCGGCTGGTCCGTCCGAATCCCGAGGCCGCAGCGGTCGGGTGACGGTCGTGTGGGTCCTCAGGCCAAATGAGCAGATGTTGGACGGTCCATGCGCCATGTGGTTGGCTGGTCCCACGCTGAAGGAACCCGATGCCATCATCGCGGCACCAAAGGGACGGCAGGGACAAGGAGGCGGCAGTGCTGAGTCGATCCCGACGAGGGTGATGGGCCTCGACGTGCGTCGCCCAGGCGGGACGACGCGGTGACCGGCACCCGTGCGCCGGCTGCTGTCCCCGAGATCGTCGGGGCGCACGACGGCGCCACCGTCCCGCCGGCGGAGGCGGACCTCACGATCACCCAGGCTTCCGAGTTCGCCGGCGTCGGTCCGAGCACGATACGGCGACGCCTCGCCGAGCAGGGTCATCCCGACCTACCGCGTGCGTACAAGGACGTTTCCGGAAGGTGGTTCATCCCCGTCGGCGACCTGCGAGTGGCTTTCCCGGCGGGGGACCCCGTTCCGGACGTGCCCGCTCCAACGACCGATGAGGCCGCTCGTCCGGCCGCTGACCGGCGTTCCGCCCCCGGGACCGAGTCCGCTGAAGCAGGCGGGCGGTTGGCTGATGCCCTCCAGCGTGCGGGGATCGCCGAAATTCGCGGCAGCGCAGGCCCGCCGCGAACTGGCCGAACGACTGGCCGACAAGGATGCGCAGATCGCCCAGGTCACCGCGGACAGCGCCGCTCTCCTGCGTCGAGCCGACCAGGCTCTGGCTGCGAAGGACGAAGCCATCATCGCCAAGGACGACACCGTCACTGCGCTGGTCGGCGCCTTGGCCGATCGGGACGACCGCATCCTGAGCCTGGAGCGCGAGATCCGGGCCCTCCGTGCCGAGCCGACCGCGGGATACGTCCAAGGGACCGTCGTCAACGGGCCCCGGGCGGGGAGAGGCAGGCCGAGTGGTTCCGTGTCGAAGCCCCCACGGCGCACCCTCTGGGAGTGGCTGATCGGTATCGAACCGTCGAACTGACGGAGTCGCGCTCACTCGCACGGTGGGCGCCCGACCGGCCGGGACGTCGACGGGTGGTGCGGGCCGGGCGGCCAACCGCCTGCGTGCGGTGTGCACTACCGTGGCACGGTGCGAGAGGACCCAGTCGCCGATGGCCGCCCCGCCGTTCCGGTGTCGGGACGGACGGCCGCCGTCCTCGTCCTCTGCACGGGCAACGCCGCCCGGTCGGTCATGGCCGGAGCCATGCTCGCCCCCGCGCCGGTGAGCATCGTGACGGCCGGCACCCACGTGGTCGAGGGCCAGCCGATGGGCCGGAGGACGAAAGAGGCCCTCGGCGTCACCGGGTTCGCCGCCGATGGCCATCGGAGCCGTCAGGTGACCGATCGGGACATCGACGAGGCCGACCTCATCGTGGCCATGGCCGGCGAGCACGTGGCGTACATTCGTCGCCGCCACCCCGCGGCCGCCGACAAGACCGCCACCATCAAGCGACTCTGCCGTGACCTCGAGGGGGGATCCCGACCATTGGCCGAACGGGTCCGTGGGCTGGACCTGGCCGATCGGCCGCTCGAGCCGTGGGAGGACGTCGAAGATCCGGCCGGCGGCGACGACGAGGCCTACGTGTCGTGCGCCAAGGAGCTGGCCGACCTCTGCTCCGACCTACGGGCCCGGCTGTCCTGACGATAGGACACCTGCCGGGCGAGGAGGACCCGGCACCGCCGTCGGCCCGCGTCGGGATTCAGCTCTGTTGGGTGCGGGCGAGTTCGGGGTGCCGGAGCGAGATGTCCGAGCAGGCAAGGCACACCTCTTCGGGGACCAGCCCCACCTTCATGAGATACCCGAACGCAATGCAGCCCAGGCAGATGCCGAACGCCGACTCGAGTGTGGCGGCGACGGCGAGGAGGGCAACCACCACCCAGGTGGCCGCGGCCAGATGGAACCCGAACCACAGGATCAGAGCCGTGGACGAGAACGTGACGCCGATGGCCTGGGCGAACCGCTTGGGCGGTCCGGCCACCATCCTCGGGCCCCAGGGCAGCCTCGGGGCGATCACCCTGGTGGCCAGTTGTCCGAGCGGGCTCAGGGTCGGCCCGGTGAGCACCCGCGCCCAGAATCCGTAGGCCAGGGGCACGAGGATCCACGGCTGCTGGAACCCGATGGCGGCGACGCACATGACGACGACACCGGCAGCGACGGTCCTCGCCGCGTACTCATTGACAGGGTTCGGGAACGTGAACACCTAGTTAGTTTACCGGTTCCATCGGCTTTGGGTGCCCAGGTCGCCGGGTTCAGGTGCGGGTGGCCGGAGGAGCCGCCGCTCAGGCTGCGGCCCCGACCGCTCCCTGGACCAGGTTGAGACCACCGAGACCCGGGAGCCGGTCGACCCGGCGGTCGATGCGCTCGGCCATGGCCTGGCCCTCCGGATCCCCGAACAGGTAGGAGCCCAGGAAGCGCACCTCCTGGTCGGGGACCACTCCGGTGCCCACCGGTGCCCAGAAACGTCGCAGCGCCCAGCGGGTGAGCCGTTGGGCCGCCCTGCTGTCCGACAGCCTGGTCCGCGCCTGGGTCGAGTAGAAGTCGATGTGGCGCCCCTCTTGTCTCATGATGCGGCGCAGAAGCTCGCTGAGGGTGGGATGGCCGGCCATCTTGGCCAGACGGGCGTAGGCCGCCTGCGTGGTCCACTCGTTGACCGCGCCCCAGGTCATGTGCACGGCCGTCAGATGGGGGGTGATCCGCGATGCCAACTGGAACCCGATCGGCCGCCACGCGTCCCCTCTGGGCAGCTGCCGGCGGAGGGCGGCGATCCGTCCCGCACCGGAGAGCTCGTCGTGGGCGGCGAGGATCGAGGCGATGGCGTGACCGTGCCAGAACTCCTCGTAGTTCCACATCGTGAGGAACGACGTCACCTCGGGGTCACGGTGCGCCCGGGTCACGAGGACATCGCGCAGGTAACAGACGGTGTGGTTCTCGACGTCGTGCATGTAGCGCAGACAGCGGAGTGCCTCGGGAGTCAGTGGCCGCGTCCGGAACGTGTCGAAGTCGAGGTCGCCGGTCTCGAGCTTCTGCGAATGCCGTAGGTAGTCGTCGATGTCGGAGCTCATGTCCTGTGTTCGTCGCGAGGACGGTCCCGGATGATGCGGCAGTCAGGGTTCGCTCCGTTCCCGACGGCCGCCCGGCCGTGGCCGGTCCGCGGCACGGACGCGACGACGACCGGCTCGGGGGGAGCCGGTCGTCGCGTCGTCCCGCTGCGAGGCGGAGGTCGGCGGATACTCGGCGCGGTCAGCCGGTGTAGTCGGTGAGGGGCCGCGCCTCGGTCGTCGTGCTGAACGCCAGGGGGACCGGGTACTGGCCGAGCACGAAGTTGAGGACGGCCGCGTGCTGCATCTCGACAGGCTGGATGCTGGCCGCCACCTTGATCGATGACGTCGCTTTCACCGCGCTGATCGCCGACTGGTAGGTGGCGGCGGCGATGTCCTCCAGGGTGAGCGCGAGCTTGGCCGCTCCCGTCACGTCGGTGACGGTGGCGAAGTCCTTCTTGACGACGGGCACGAGTACCGGGTCCGGTGCCGTCACCGCCGGGTGCCCGGCGGCCACGATGGCCGAGTTCCATGCTTCCGCGTGTTGGGTGTGCTGTCCCTGGACGGTGGTCACGAAGGTGGACACCGCAGGAGGGACGGTTCCCAACTTTCCAGCGCTCGCCGCGGTGAGCACGTCTCCGTAGGCGGCCACCGCCAGGTTCTCCAGACTGGCGGCCAGAGCGGCCACCGCGAGGTCCCCGGTCAGCTTGTCCGTGGTGTGGGTGCTCGACCCGGCCGCGGTGGTCGTCGTCGAGGTCGACGAGCCGGAGGAGCAGGCGGCCAGCAACGCACCACCGGCGACGGCCCCGGCGCCGATGAGGAAGCCCCGACGGCTGGTCCGGGACCGCTCGGTCCACTCTTCGACCGCCTTGGTCATCGCCGGCATACCGACGTCGTTATGAATCTGCTCGAGATCCTTGGTCATCACGGTGAGCTCGTGCTCGGAGATGGCCATGACCTCGTTCGTGCGATTGCGGCGTCTCATCAGAGTGCTCCTTCGAGTGCTGGGCGGGCCTGGTTGGTCGGGTAGAACGCATCGGGGAATCCGACGGATCCGGCAGCGGCCGGCAGGTTGGCGACATTGCCGGGCGCCAGAGTGATCAGCTGCGGTGCGTTGGCGTTCAGCAGTGCCTGCACGGCGAGGAGGACCGATGCGTGCTGGGCCTCGACCCCCATGATCGATGCGGTGAGCTTCTTGGCGTTGGCGTCGGAGAGGGCGGCCACGTCGGCCACATAGGTCTCGGCCGCTCCCTGCTCCAGTTCGAGCGCCAGTGCGACGACCGGTCCGGGGGACGTGAGCCCCGGGACGGCGGCGGCGACGACCTTCTGCAGTGCGGGATCGGGATTCGTCTGCTGCTTGCCTCCGAGACCGGTGATCGCCGCGTTGAACGCATCGAGATGCTGTTGGTGCTGCTGCATCGTCGTGGTGGCGAAAGTCTTGACCACCGGGTTGGCCGATGCTCCACCGATGAAGGGCAGCGTGAGCGCTGTCTTGTAGGTCCCGACCGCCAGTACCTCAATCGAGGCCGCCGTCTGGAGGATCTGGACATCGGTGGCCGAGGCGGCGAACGCCGGCGATGCGAACACCGACTCGAGTGCGGAGGCGATGCCGGCCGCGGCAAGGATCCCGCCACCGAATGCGGCGCCGGCCACCATCCGCGAACGCCGCTCGGCAACCTGGCGTGACCCGTCCGGATCGATGGCGCCCCGGGCCCTGGACTCGTGGCCGGTCTCGACCAGTTCCTCGAGTGCTGAGTGCGTGGACACCATCGCGTCGTGGTGGAGGTCGTGCGACTCCTCGATCAGTGCACCCATGGCGCGGGGATCGACGTCGACGGTCCCGTCCCCTCCATCGTGCCGGCCCTTCTTCGGGATGCCTCTCATGGTCTTCCTCCTCTGTGGATCTGACTGGTCGGTGTCCGAACTGCTTCCCAGGTGTCGCTCATCGGACCTTGAGCGTGCCGGTCATGTACTGATGGATCGAGCAGATATAGGGGTAGGTGCCCGCGGTGTTCGGCGCCGTGAAGGTCTTGGATTGGCCCGGTGCGATGTCGCCGGTGTCGAACTTCCCGCTGGTGGAGGTCAGAGTGTGGGTCACCTGGTCGTGATTGGTCACCGTCACCGTGGATCCGGCGGCCACCGTGACGGTGCTGGGTGAGAACGCGAAGTTCTTGATCGAGATCGCGTCGGTTGCGGTGCTCCCGCTCGTTGACGAACCGGTGCCCATCGAACCGGTGGTGGCCGACGTGGCCCGTGACGACGACGACGGGTTTGCGCTCCCCCCGGACGAGCAGGCCGCCAGGGCCAACGCCACGGCCACGAGCGCGACGACGGCGAGGGTCCGGGTGGTACGCCCCTGTCGCCGGCCTCGTTCGGGGCGACGGCGGGGGGTGTTGTGGTTTGGGATGGTCACGGTCATTGCGCTCTGTTCGGAACCGCTCGGGATCCGGATGACCGATGCAGACGCGGACCTGGTGCGCCACTCGCCAGCCCGCCCGGCGCCAGGCAGGGCAACCGCATCGGCGTCCTTCCGCCACACCCGATGGCGGTCCGCTCATCCGACCCGGTCCACGGCTCCGAATAGAGTTCGTGCTGATGGAATTCGAGCAGGCCAGTGACGCCAACCTGGTGGTGGCCGTCGGTCGCTGGCACCAGCACGCGCTGGCCGAGGTCTACCGGAGGCACGGAGGCGCGGTGCACTCGTTGGCCCGCCGCATCATCCGCAGCGATCCTCCCGCCGAGGAGGTCACCCAGGAGGTCTTCCTCGACCTGTGGAGACATCCCGAGAAGTTCGACGCCCAACGCGGGACACTCCGTTCGTTCCTTTTGGCCCGCACCCACGGAAAGTCGGTCGACTACGTTCGGTCCGAGATGGCGCGCCGCAAGAGGGAGGAGCGCAACTCGCGCGAGACGGCGACCGCCGGCTACGACATCGATCGCGAGGTCTGGGACATGGCGGTCGCCGATCAGGTCCAAGACGCCCTCGGGGCACTACCCGTCGAACTTCGTGAGCCCATCGAGTTGGCCTACTTCGGGGGACACACCTACCGGGAGGTGGCGACGATGCTGGACGAACCCGAAGGGACCGTGAAGAGCCGCATCAGATCCGGTCTCAGCCGCCTCCGGGTCAATCTGGCCGAGCGGGGCGTCGAGCCCGCAGGAGCAGAACAATGAAGTCGCCGCTGACCGAAGCCCAGCACCAAGAGATCCAGGAGCTGCTCGGCGCCTACGCCCTCGACGCCGTCGACCGGGAGACGGCCGCCATGATCGAGTCCCACCTCGACGAGTGCGTGAAGTGTTCGATCGAGGTGGCCCAGCACCACGAGGTGGCCGGCCTGCTGGCCAACTCCGGTGGTCCCTCCCCGGCCGGACTGTGGGACGGGATCGCCAATCAGCTCGACGGATCCGTGCCTCCGTCGTGGGAGCGACTGGCCTCCCAACTCGGACCTGAGGGGAACCTCGACGAAGGCGACCTTCCTGACTCTCTCCGGGATGGGGGGGCGAAGGTGGTGCGCAGTGCCGATGATGCGGACCGGCCCAAGGTCGTCCGGATCGACGGGCGGCGCAACCGGAACCGCTGGGTGGTCCGCGCCGCCGCCGTCGTGGCCGCCGCCGCCGCCGTGGTGGCGGTGGTGCTCGGTGTGCAGGTCGATCATCTCCACCATCAGGTGAGCGCGTTGCAGGGTCAACCGCAGCTGTCCGCCGTCGAGCGGGCCGCCCTGTCGGATCCCACGACGCTGAAGGTGACGTTGAGCCCGACGTCGAGCCGCCCGACCGCCGCGGGCCCGGTGACCGTGGTGCTGACCCGGTCGGGTACCGGGTTCGTCGAGGCGGGGGGCCTGTCCTCGCTCCCGAGCAATGAGACCTATCAGCTGTGGGGAGTCATCGGGAACCAGACGATCTCACTCGGCCTCCTCGGGTCGCAGCCCCGGGTGGTCCCCTTCAGCGTCGCCGGCAATGCCTCCGTGAGCGCCTTCGCCATCACCGCCGAACAGTCGGGGGGAGTGGTGCACAGCTCCCATCAGCCCGTGGTGGCCGGCGACGTCACCGTGTGACCCCGGCCCGTGACGAGCGGGTCAGATCCGGTGCACCTGGCGTAGTCCGGCCCACGCCAGGTCGGCGAGGCGGGTGGCCAGCGCCGCGGCCTCCCCGCGGTCGTCCGACCTTCCACCGGTCCAGCGGTCGGGCCTCTCGGCCGGGGTCTCCCGGCGGCGGGCATCGAGCCAGTGGCGACTGGCCCCCTCGGCCATCCCGACGACGGCATGGGCCAGGAGCAGGCGGTGCTCCGGGTCGAGGCCGGCATCGATGAGCGGGTCGATGGCCTGGGCGATGGTCTCCTCCACCCGGCGGAGGGCGGCGCCCAGCTCGGGGTCGTCAGGGGCGTCCCTCCCGTACAGCAGTCGGAAGGCCTGTTCGTTGTCGACCATCAGCTCGAAGTAGGCGGCGAACCCGAGCTCGACCTGCTGGCGGGGCCCCTCGGCCGTGGCCGTGGCTTTGACGATCCGCGTCACCAGCTCCCCCGAGAACACGTCCATCAGCTCGAGGTAGAGGGCCCGCTTGGAGTCGAAATGCTGGTACACCAGGGGTTTGGTGACCCCGGCGGCCTCGGCGATGTCGTCCATGGTGGTGGCCGGGTAGCCGTGCTCGGAGAAGAGCGAGAGGGCCACCTCGAAGAGTTGTTGGCGCCGGGCGCCGGCCGTTAGTCGTCGTCCACCCGGGCCGGAGGCCGTCGACGGCTCCCTCCCGCCGGGCTGGGTAGCCGCCTCGGTCGTCACCGCTCCGTCCATTGCCGACATCGTACTCGGGGTCCGAAATGCTCACCGGGGGGCACCGCTCCATTCGGCCCCGCTCACCACTCGGGCAGCACGGCGGCGATCCTCCCGGGCAGGTCGTCGATGGAGAAGTGGGCGGCGGCCACGACCAGGTTGTGCTCGAGAAGGGCCGGATCGGGCGAGCGGAGCCAGTCCGCCAGCCGCCTCGTCTCCGAGAGGCCGAACCACTCGAACCCGAAGGCAGCCAGCTCCTCGGCCACCGGATACGGCCCGATAGACAGCGGACGCCGGTGGACGACCGATTCGATCGTCGGATTGCCGAAACCTTCCCACGTCGAGGGCAGGGCCACCACATCGCAGGCCAGATAGGCGTCGTCGATGCTGTCCCATGGAGCGCCGGAGGGGGACCGCAGGAGCACCGGGCACCGTGCGACACCGACCAGGGCATCGAGTTCGGGTCCGTAGCCGTCCTCGGCCGGACCCAACAGCCAGAAGGTGGCCCCGAGCTCGGTGGCGAGCCGGAGGCCGGCGGGCACGTTCTTGCGGGGGATGGCCCTCGTCGGCTGCAGGACGAGGAGCTGCCCCGCTCCTATCCCCAGTGCGTCCCGGATCTCGGAACGCCTGGCACCGTCCTCCGGCCGGGGTGGCGACCCTGCGGGCGCGGGCACGGCGAAGGCGTTGTACACCGTGGTGGCACGGATGCCCCGCTCGGCCAGTTGGCGGCGGCTCAGTTCGTTGATGGTGACATGGGTCCAGCGCGCGTCGGTCGGGGGGGGCGGCCGGTTGGTGAACTGAGGTCGCTGCCAGGGGAGATCGTGGTGGTGGAGGACAGCGGGCCTGCCGGCCAGCACGTCGGCCACCAGCGCGGCCGCCCCGGGGTTGAGCGGGAGGGAGCAGAGGTTCTCGACGACGACCACGTCGGCACGCTCCAGCGCCGAGACGAGTTCCGAGCGTGCCGGAGGGTGAGGGGCACCGATCGCGAGGCCCGGAAGCAAGTGGTCGACGGTTCCGCCGCCGGCGACCGTGGTCGTGGCGAAGCCTAGGACGCCGAGCGCCTGTTGCCACTTGGCCGTCTCCACGGAGACGCCGTCGGAGCCCCCGAGGCGGAAGGAGAGCAGTGCAGCGGTCGGAATGGCGTCACCGTAGTGCGCCGGTGTCGGCCCGAACGCCGGACCGGACACCAACGGAGCGATCGGGCTAGCTTCGTCCGGTGCCTGAAGACACCCCCAAGCCCACCGGGCCGGACGGCCCTTCGTCCCGGTCCGATCTCCTGGCCGAGCGTCAGGGCGCGGTCATGACGGTCACCATCAACCGGCCCGAACGGCGCAACGCCATGACCTGGGAGGTCATAGCGGGGCTGCGCGAACAGGTGGCCCGGGCCAAGGACGATCCGGCCGTGCGGGTGCTCGTCCTGGCCGGAGCGGGCGACCAGGCCTTTTGTGCCGGCGCCGACCTGTCCGGCATGGTGCCCCGCCCGGCGGTCGAGGCGGGGACGTCCGACGACTACGCACTCCACCATCAGGCCCGGGGGTGGCTGGCCGCGCTGTTCGAGGAACTCTGGCACCTGGGCAAGCCCACCATCGCCCGCGTGCAGGGATGGGCCATGGCCGGTGGCTTCGGTCTGGCACTGGCCTGCGACATGGTGATCGCCTCGGAGCGGGCGCGCTTCGGGGCGCCGGAGCTCAACGTGGGGCTGTGGCCGTACATGGTGACCGTCCCGATGCTGCGATCCATGCCCCCGAAGAAGGCCCTCGAGCTGATGATGACCAGCCGCGTGGTCGATGCGCAGGAGGCCGACCGGATCGGGTTCGTGACACGGGTTGCGGCCCACGACGAGCTCGACACCGAGGTGGCGGCCATGGCGGCGCTGCTGGCGTCGAAACCCCCGGGGGTGATGAGGCTGGGCCGCGAATCGTTCTACGCTGTGCTGGACTCGGCGGCCAGCGAGGCCCTGCCCTATCTGCACTCCATGCTGACGGTCACCAGCCAGACGGCGGAAGCGGCAGAGGGGATCGCCGCCTTCGCCGAGAAACGGCCGCCGGCCTGGCAGGAGCCCACCGGTTCCGACGACGAGCACTGACAACCGAGGAGCCCCACGCATGGCGAAACGAGCACTCATCACCGGCATCACCGGTCAGGACGGCTCCTATTTGGCCGAGTTCCTGCTCGACCAGGGCTATGAGGTCTGTGGCATGGTGCGCCGGTCGAGCACGCTCAATTTCGAGCGGATCGCCCACATCCAGGACCGCATCACCCTGGTCGCCGGCGACCTGCTCGACGAGGTGTCGATGATCAACATCCTGAGGGACAGCCGTCCGACAGAGGTGTACAACCTCGCGGCCCAGTCCTTCGTCCAGACATCCTGGAACCAGCCGGTGCTGACCGGGGAGACCACCGCCCTCGGTGTGACCCGCGTGCTCGACGCCATCCGGATCGTCGACCCCGGGATCCGCTTCTACCAGGCCAGCTCCTCGGAGATGTTCGGCAAGGTGCTCGAGGTCCCCCAGAGGGAGTCCACCCCCTTCTACCCCCGGAGCCCGTACGGCGTGGCCAAGGTCTACGGACACTGGATCACCGTCAACTACCGGGAGAGCTACGACCTCCACGCCTCCTCGGGCATCCTGTTCAACCACGAGTCCCCCCGTCGGGGCCTCGAGTTCGTCACCCGCAAGGTCACCCACGGCGTGGCCCGGATCAAGGCGGGTATCGACCAGAAGCTGGCGCTCGGCAACCTGGACGCCCAGCGCGACTGGGGCTTCGCCGCCGACTACGTGCGGGCGATGTGGCTGATGCTGCAGCAGGACCGGCCCGACGACTACGTGGTGGCCACCGGCGAGACGCACTCGGTCAAGGAACTGGTCGAACTCTCCTTCGCCGCCGCCGAGCTCGACTGGGAGGAGCACGTCGTGATCGACGAGCGCTATCTGCGCCCCGCCGAGGTGGACCTGCTGGTGGGCGATCCGGCCAAAGCGGAGAAGACACTCGGCTGGCAGCGGGACGTCGACTTCGCCGGCCTGGTCCAGATGATGGTCGAGGCGGATCTGGCCCTGGTGCAGCGAACGCTGGTGTAGGCGTCTCCGTGTACGGGCCCGCCGCCATCCACGCCGACCCGCTCGGTCTGCTGGTGGCGTTCGGCGCGGGGATGCTCTCGTTCCTGTCGCCGTGCGTGCTCCCCCTCGTCCCGGCCTACCTGTCGATGGTGTCGGGTCTGTCCGCCGCCGAGCTCGCCGCCCTTCGCTCCCAGCCCGCCCCCGTCCCGGTCGCCGTGCCGGTGGGTGGATCCGGTGGCGTCGTCACCGCACCGGAGCCCGCGTTGGTCAGCGCGTCAGCGGCCGGGGGGACCCTCGATCCTTCGGACCTCCGCGGCGAGCGCAGCCGTCTCCTGCGGGGCATCCTGGCCTTCATCGCCGGTTTCACGGTGATCTTCACCATCCTGGGCGCGTCGGCGTCGGCGATCGGGCGTCTCTTCCTCACCCATCAGCGGGCGCTCGAGACCGTGTCGGGCATCCTGATCGTGGCGTTCGGGACGGTGCTGGTGGCCATGGCATCCGGCGTCACCCTGCCCTCGGCCCTGTCGGGCGAACGTCGGTTCATCGTCCGACCGTCCGTGCTCGGGGCGTGGGCCCCGCCGGTGATGGGCATGGCGTTCGCCTTCGCGTGGACCCCGTGCATCGGACCGGTGCTCGGCAGCGTGCTGGCCCTGGCCGCCGGGACCGGTGGGTCGGCCACCGGTGGGATCGCCCTGCTGCTGGCCTACTCGCTCGGCCTCGGGGTTCCGTTCCTCCTCGCCGGACTGGCCTTCGGCCGGATGACCGACCTCCTCGCCAAGGTCAGGAGCCGCCTTCGGCTGGTCGACCTGGTGGGCGGAGCGGTCCTGATCGCCTTCGGGGTGCTGCTCCTGACCGGCAACGTCGACGTCCTCTCGGCCCACATCGCCGATTGGCTCCGTGACCTGCACCTGAGCCGGCTGTCGGTGAGCTGAGGGTCGCACCCGGCGGCGAGTCGGCCCCGGTCGGCCGCCCGGCGTCCCCCGAGGGGGCCGGGGCGGCGCAAGACCAGCGCCCTCGCCTGGCCCCTGAACCCCGACCCCCGTACCATAGAGGTCGGCTATGGCCCCTGTCCCTGCTCTTCCCGTGCTCTCCCTCCGTGACGCCGTCGCGTTGTCCGGACGGTTCCCCCTCCTCGCCGGTGTGGACCTCGAGGTCGATCGCGGGGAGACCGTCCTGGTCGAGGGCCCGAACGGGGCGGGCAAGACGAGTCTGCTCCGGGTGTGCGCCGGCCTGGTGCCCGTGGCCTCGGGGACGATCGCCGTGTTCGGCCTCGACCCGGTTCGCCGTCGCAATCAGGTCCGTCGCCGGGTGGGGCTGCTCTCCCATGCCTCGCACCTCTACGACGACCTCACCGTGCGGGAGAACGTGAGGTTCGCGGTGCGTGCCGCCGGCGCGGACGCCGCCCGGATCGACGGTGCCTGCGAGCGTCTCGGACTGACCGGCCGGCTGCTCAAGACGAGTGCGGCCAAGCTCTCGGCCGGCCAGCGACGACGGGTCGCGCTGGCCGTACTCACGGCCCGGTGGCCGGAGTTGTGGCTCCTGGACGAGCCCCACGCAGGCCTGGATGCAGCCACCCGGGCGACCCTCAACGAGGTGATCGGTGAAGCGTCGTCCTCCGGGGCGACCGTGGTCATCGCCTCGCACGAGACCGAGTTCGTCGAGCCGTTGGCCTCCCGCGCGGTGACGGTGACCGGCGGCCGGATCACCGCCCAGCGGGACCTCGGACCGCGCTCGGCCGGCGGACCGCCGGCTCCGGCGACCGTCGGGGTGCCGGGGGAACCCGGCGGTGACGGGTCGGGACCACCGGCCTGCGGCGCGCCCCAGCCCCTGGAGGGACCGGTGGCCCATGTGGCGTGACACCCTCCTGGTCGCCGGCAAGGACCTGCGCATCGAGGCCCGCTCGCGGGTGGCCCTCTCCCAGGTGGCCCCCTTCGGCGTCGTGGCGCTGGCTCTGTTCGCCTTCGCCCTCGGTCCGGACAGGGCGCCGATGGCCAAGGGCGCTCCGGGGCTCTTCTGGGTGGCGGTCCTGTTCTGCACGGTGCTGGCGGTGCAGCGCAGCGTGTCGGTCGAGTCGGTCGACGGCGCCCGTGACGGCCTCCGTCTGTCCGGGCTCGATCCCGCCGGTCTGTTCCTCGGCAAGTCGGCGGCGGTGGCGGCCCAATTGCTGGTGTTGGAGGCGGTCCTCGGCGTCGGGGTGGTCGTCCTCTACGGGGCGCGGATTCAAACACCGTGGCTGATCGTCGTCTCCTGCCTCCTCGGCACGGCCGGTCTGGCGGCGGTCGGCACCCTCTACGGGGCGCTCTCGGCCGGGCTGCGGGTGCGGGAGACCCTGCTGCCGTTCCTCCTGCTCCCGATCGTCGCACCGGTGCTGTTGGCCGGTACCCGCATCTGGCAGGCGGCCATGACCGGCGGGGTGCCGGCTGACGGGGCCCAGTGGCTCCGCCTGCTGGTGGTGTTCGATGCCATCTATCTGGCCCTGGGCGTCGTCGTCTTCGGGCCCATCCAGGAGTCAGCATGAGTCCGCAGTCAACGCTCCCCGGGACCTCACCCCAGCGTCTCCCCGTCCAGTCGCCGAAGGCCCGGTGGACGGTGAGGATCATCGGGATCGCCGCGGTCGTCGGCGTGGCGCTCACGGTCTGGCTCGGCTTGTGGGTCACGCCCCCCGACCAGGTCCAGGGAAACCTGGTCCGGCTGGTGTACATCCACCCCGGCGTGGCCTGGGTGGCGCTCTATCTGGCCTTCGGGCTGGCCGCCGTGGCCAGCCTCCTCTACCTGTGGCCGCGAACCCGCTCGCTGTTCTGGGACCGGTTGGCGGCGGCGGCCGTCGAGGTCGGCGTGGTGTTCAACATCTGCACGCTGATCTCCGGCTCGATCTGGGGCAAGCCGACCTGGGGCGTGTACTGGGCCTGGGATGCCCGACTGACCAGTACGGCCGTTCTGTTGGTGCTCTTTCTCGGCTATCTGGCCCTCCGGCGGGTGCCGGCCGAGCCGGAGGTGCGGGCCAAGCGCAGCGCGTTCGTGGCCCTGTTCGCCTCCGTCGACGTACCGATCGTGCATTTTTCCGTGCTTTGGTGGAAGACGCTCCATCAGGGGGCGACCGTGTTGAACCCCGACCTCTCGCCCACCATCCACGGCTCGATGGCATGGACGCTCCTGCTCAGCTTCATCGCCCTGACCCTGGTCTTCGTGTGGATGCTGCTGGTCCGATACCGGATCGGTGTCCTGGAGGACTGGTTGGGCAGTGGTGAGCTCGACGTGGCCCTCCGGGAACGACAGGCCGAGGGGGCGGCCGGCGAGCGGCCGGTCGCCGGGCGGGATCACGTGGCGACGCCGATCGGCGCTGGTTTGACGGTCCAGCCCGACGACGGCTCCGACGTTGCCGTGCCGTCCGCGCCCGGAGCCGCCCGATGAACTACGTCATCGCCGGCTACTCGATCGTCCTCAGCCTCCTCTTCCTCTACGGCGTGACGCTGGTGTGGCGGCGTCGGCGGCTGACCCGCGCCGCCGAGCGGGTGGAGTCGTACCGGGCCGCCACCGGACAGGTGGCCGACCGCCGGTGACGACCGCCCCGCCCCTCGGCCCGGCGTCCACGCCGGCGCCGGGCGATCCGCCCGCCACCCAATCGGTCCCCCCACCGTTCCCGCCGCCGCCGGCCCGGAGCGGTCACCGGCTCCGGTACGCCGTCGTGGGGCTGGTCCTCGTCGGCTCGCTCGTCTTCCTGGTGGTCAAGGGACTGGGCTCGGCCCTCAACTTCTACCTGCCCGCCAACCAGGCCGTGGCCCAGCGGTCGACGCTCGGGAGCCAGACCTTCAACCTGGAGGGAGTGGTCGAGCCGGGGTCGATCCATTCGACGCCGAACGGCGTGAACTTCGTGGTGACCTCGGGGTCCACCATGGTGCAGGTCCACAACACGAGCAGTCCGCCACAGCTCTTCCAGGCGGACATCCCGGTCATCGCCGTCGGTCACTTCAGCGGAACCGGTTTCGACTCGGACCAGATCCTGGTCAAGCACTCGTCCTCGTATATCGCCGCCCACCCGGGCCGGGTCACGGCGCCGAACGGGACCAAGCGATGATCGAAGCGCCGGTCGGCACCGACCGGGCCACCGGTCGCCCCCGGTGAACGCAGCACTCGGCCACACCGGCGTCCTGCTGGGGTTCGTGGCCGCCGTGGCCGGTGTCGTGGTGATCGGCGTCGGACTGGCCAAGGGGCGCGCGTCGACCATGCGAGGCGGCCAGCTCTACGCCCCCGTCGTCCTCCTCGGCGGGACGGTCGCGGTGGTGGCCATGGAGCGGGCCCTCATCACGCACGACTTCTCCATCGCCTTCGTGGCCGCCAACAACAGCACCTACACCCCGCTGCTGTACACGTTCACCGGCCTGTGGTCGGCGTTGGCCGGCTCGATCCTCCTGTGGGCGTTCATCCTCGCGGCCTACGCCACCGCCATGGTGTGGCGCTTCCGCCGGCGTGCCGGCGACTCGCTGGTGGCCTGGGCCACGTTGGTCGTCTACGTCGTGACGGCGTTCTTCTTCGGGCTGATGCTGGGGCCGGCCGACCCGTTCCGACGGGTGGCGGGGGCGGTGCCGAAGACCGGACTCGGCCCCAACGTGCTGTTGCAGGACAATCCGCTCAACGCCTTCCACCCGCCCCTGCTCTACCTGGGCCTGGTCGGGTTCACCCTCCCGTTCGCCTTCGCCGTGGCCTCACTGATCACCGGACGGCTGGACGACGACTGGCAGAGCGAGACAAGGCGGTGGACCCTGTTCGCGTGGGCCTTCCTCACCGCCGGTATCCTGCTCGGGGCCTGGTGGTCCTACCAGGTGCTCGGATGGGGGGGCTTTTGGGCCTGGGACCCGGTCGAGAACTCGGCGCTGATGCCCTGGCTGGTCGGCACCGCCTATCTCCACTCGGTCATGGTCCAGCAGCGCAGGGGCCTGCTCAGGATCTGGAACCTGTCCCTCGTGGTCGCCACCTTCAGCCTGACCATCCTCGGGACGTTCTTCACCCGGTCGGGGGTGCTCCAGTCGGTGCACGCCTTCTCCGCCTCGAGCATCGGGCCCCTGCTGCTCGCGTTCTTCGGCGTGGTGCTGGTGGTCGGGGTCGGGCTTATCGCGTGGAGGGGGGACCGGCTGCAGTCGGTCGGGAGCATCGACTCGCCCATCAGCCGGGAGGGGGCCTTTCTCGCCAACAACATCCTGTTCGTCGGGTTCACCCTCATCGTCCTGCTCGGTACCGTGTTCCCGCTGCTGTACGAGGCACTGCACAGCGGATCGTCGGTGGCCGTCGGGGCCCCCTACTTCAACCCGCATGTTCATCCCCATCGGGATGGGCCTGCTGTTCCTGATGGCGGTCGCCCCCGCCCTGCCGTGGCGCAAGACCACGGTCGAGGTCATGCGCGGGCGCCTCGCCGTCCCGGCCGCCCTGGGCGTGTCGGTGGTCGTGGTCTGCGTGCTGGCCGGCATCCATGGGGTCGAACCACTGCTGGCCTTCGGGCTCGGCACCTTCGCCGCCGCGTCGGCCGGCCGGTCCCTCGTGCTATCGGTCCGGGGAGCCTGGCGGACGGCACGTTCCTCGGGGTCTACGCCCACCCGCGCCGTGCTGGCCGGGTGGCGCGGCTTTGTCGGTCGGGCCAACGGCGGCATGGTCGTCCACATCGGCGTGGTGCTCATCGCCGTCGGCCTGGCGGCGGCCACGGCGTTCGGTCAACACGGAGAGGTGCGCCTCCAGCCGGGCCACACCGTCACCTTCGACGGGAACACCGTCGAGTTCCTCGGCACGTCCACCGTCTCGTCTCCCTCCCACTCGGAATTCCGTGCGGCACTGCGGGTCGACGGTGGCGCGGTGTACCACCCGGCCATCAGCCAGTTCGGGGCGGGGACTACTCCGGTGGGGACGCCGGCCATCGACTCGACCGTGTTGCACGACGTCTACCTCACCATCGACAACATCCCCAACAGCGGGACGGCATGGACGTTCGGGGTGGTGGTGCAGCCTCTGGTCATGTGGCTGTGGGCGGGGGGCGCGCTGATCGTGGTCGGGTCGGTGCTGTCGGCCATCCCCGGTCGGAGGCGGCGCCCGACCGATCCGGTGTCCGCACCGGTCACCGGCGCCACCGGCCGTGCCCCGGCCGGCCGATACGACGACCGGGCCGCCGACGTCGTCGGATCGAGGTCCGACGAAGAGGCCGACCCGCTCCCGGTGGGTGCCGGCGATGCCCCGTGACGAGCGCGGCGGTCACCCCATGAGCACCGGCACCGATGTCGCGGGACCGGCCACCACCGTCGGGCCCGTCCCACCGCCTGGCGGACCCCGCCCGCGCCACACGGCCCGGTGGGCGGCCGTCGGCGCGCTGGTGATCGGTGCCGGTCTCATCGCCGTCCTGGCCACGCGTCCACCGGCCGCGGTGACCGAGGTCCAGAACCCGGTGGTCGGCAGGCTCGCCCCCCCGGTGTCGGGGGTGACCCTCGACGGGGCCCGCTACACCCTTCCCCGGGCACCGGGCCGTTACACGGTGGTCAATTTCTTCGCCAGCTGGTGTGAGCCGTGCCAGAGCGAAGGGCCGGATCTCGTCCAGTTCCAGTTCCAGCACCAGCGGGCCGGCGACGCGTCGATGCTGAGTGTCGTGTTCGACGACACCGCGAGTGCGGCCCGCACCTACCAGTCCACCCTGGGCGCCACCTGGCCGACGCTCACTGACCCCAGTGGCGACCTGGCCCTCAGCTTCGGCGTGCGTGCGCCACCCACCACTTTCGTCATCGCCCCCGACGGCCGGGTGGTCGCCTCCATCATCGCTCCGGTCACCGCCGCCGACCTCGACAGGGTCATCGCCGAGGCCGAGGCATCCCACCCGTGAGCGGACGACGCTTCCCGCTCTGGACCGTGTTGGCCGTAGTCCTCGTGGCCGCACTGGTGATCGGCAGCGGCGTGCTCTCGTCGGCGCCGCCCACCGCGTCCGAGCGCGCCGCCTCCATCGAGTCGGTGCTGCGCTGCCCGAGCTGCGAGGACCTGTCGGTGGCCGACTCGAGCGCGCCGACGGCGGTGACCGTCCGGGCCACGGTGCGCCAACTGGTCGGCCAGGGGGAGTCCGACCAGCAGATCGAGTCCTACCTGACAGCCCGCTACGGCTCCTCGATCGTGCTCGACCCACCGGCCAGCGGGCTCTCGCTGCTGGTGTGGCTGCTGCCGCTCCTCGCCGGTGCGGTCGTGGTGGCCGGCGTCGTCACCGTGATGCTGCGCCGGCGGTCCGCCACGGGTGCCGATCCGACCGGGGGGGCCGGCGACGCCGCCCTCGACGGGCCGGCTCTGGACCAGCAGCGGCGGTTCCTCACCCAATCACTCGACGATGCCGACGCCGAGTACCTGGCCGGAGACCTCTCCGACAAGGACTACCTGGCCCTTCGTCGACGCGATGTCGCCCGTCTGGCCGCGGTGGAGGCGCGCCTCGGCGAGCTCGGATCAAGAGAGCCGGCCCGGCCCGCCGCGGTCCTCGTCGCCGACACCCCGACGCCCCGGGATGCGGTCCGCGACGACGCACCCGTCCGACCGGAGCGACCGCAGCCGCCGAGGCGCCGTCGCCGCAGCGGCTGGTTCCTGGCCGGGGCGGTCGCCGCATTCGCGGCAGCACTGATCCTCGCTGTGAGCCTCTTCTCCTCCGACCGCCTCCCCGGCCAGACGGCAACCGGGAGCATCGTGCTCACCCCGAGCCAGCGACTCCAGGAATCGCTGGCCCAGGCGGCGACCGACGAGGACCAGGGTGATCTGGGACAGGCCGCCGACCTCTACCAGTCGGTGCTGGACGGCCATCCGGACAACGAGGTGGCGCTGGCCCAGCTCGGATGGCTCGAGATCGAGACCGGGGAGGGGGCCAAGAACGCGTCGCTGATCGGTGACGGACGGGCCAAACTCGACCGCGCCGTGCGAATCGCACCGGGGGACTACGCCGTCCGCCTCTACCTCGGGACCGCCCGGCTCCAACTGGACGGCAACGCCGCCGGCGCGGTGGCCGAGTACAGGCTGTTCCTGGCGGACGACCCACCGCCGTCACTGCTGAGCCAGGCCGCACCCGAGATCCGCCAGGCCTACGAGGAGGCGGGACAACCAGTGCCTGACGGGGTGCCCTCGGGGTGATCCCGGTCAGGGCACCAGGACGGCCTTGCCCCCGATCGAGCGATCGATGAGGCCGTCCATCACCCCGGCCGCCGCCTCGAGCGGGTAGGCGGTCGGATGGACGGGGTGCAAGAGCCCCGAGCCCACCATGCCCATCAGCTCCTCGATCAGTGCCCGGTTGCCCAAGGGGTCCTTGAACGTCCACCCGCCCCAGTCCACGCCGATGACGGTGCGGTTGTTCAGGAGCACCTGGTTGAGGGGGACCGAGGCGATGGGCCCTGACGCGAAGCCGAGGACGCACAGCCGCCCCAAGTGCCTGGTCGCTCGCAATGCCGCTTCGCTATGGCGGCCCCCGACCGGATCGACGACCAGGTCCACTCCGCCGCCCGAGATCTCGCCGCGCCCTCGCTTTCAGGTCCTCCTCCTCGTAGGCGATGGTCGCCTCGGCCCCCATCGCCCGCGCCGCGTCCAGCTTCTCGTCGCTCGAGGCGGCGGCGATCACCCGGCCCCCGAGCGCGGTGGCCACGTCGATGGCCGCCAGGCCGATCCCACCTCCCGCCCCGAGCACCAGGACCCACTCGCCCGGCGCCAGCGTGGTCCGCCGGGTGAGGGTGAACAGCATCGTCGAGTAGCTCTGGATGAGCGCGGCGGCCTGGGCGAAGTCGACGGTGTCCGGCATGGGGATGAGGGAGAGTGCCGGCACCACCGCCCGCTCGGCGAACCCGCCGAATCCGACGAAGGCGATCACCCGGTCCCCCACCTCGATGCCGGTCACACCCGGGCCCACCGCCGACACCTCACCGGCGATCTCGCTGCCCGGGACGAAGGGGGTGGTGGGCTTCAGCTGGTAGCCGCCCTGGCAGATCAGCCCGTCGACGAAATTGACACCGGCGGCGCGCACGACCACGACCACCTGTCCTTCCCCGGGGGTGGGTGAGACCTGGTCCTCGACGACCAGGGTGTCGAGGGGACCGAGCTCGTGGCAGACGACGGCGCGCATGGGGAAAGCTAGCCCCGGCCACCGGGTCCCCGGCGCTCTCAGCTGCGCAGGTCCCGCAGGCGGGTGACCACCCCGGCGAAGGCGTCCCCGAAGGCGTCGACGTCCCGGTCGGATGTCGACCAGCCGACGGACAGGCGGAGGGAGTGCTCGGCGTCGACCCCCATCGCCCCGAGGACGGGTGACGGCTCCAAGGTCTCGGACGAGCAGGACGACCCCGAGTGGACGGCGACCCCCGCCTGGTCGAGGCCGAGCAGGACCGGCTCGGCCTCGACTCCGTCGATGCCGAGGCACACGATGTGGGGCACCCGCCCGACGGGATCACCGAAGACCCGGACCCCCTCCACCGCCTGGGCCATGGCCAGGAGGCGCCCGGTGTGCCGACGGGCATCGGCCTCCTCGGCGGTCAGGACACCGGGTTCGGACAGGTCCACCGCCGCCGCCCCGAAGCCCACGGCGCCAGCCACGTTCTCGAGGCCGGCCCGGCGGGCCCGCTCCTGTTCGCCACCGACGATGAACGGCTCGAATCGGAGGCCGCGGCGGACGACCAGGGCTCCGGTGCCCGGGGGTCCCCCGAGCTTGTGGGCCGAGACCGACACCAGGTCGGCACCGAGTGAGCCGAGATCGACCGGCACGTGTCCGGCGGCGGCCACCGCGTCCACGTGGACGAGGACGCCGGCCGCCCGGCACTGCTCGACCACCCGGTGCACGGGCTGGGTCGTGCCCACTTCGTGGTTGGCCCACTGGCAGTGGACGACCGACGGTCCCCGGCCGTGCTCGGCGCGGCAACGGTCGAGGGCGTCCTCCAGGGCGGCCGGCTCGATGCGGCCCAGGCCGTCGACGGCCATGGTGACCACCGGGGCCGAGCGGGCCGAGGCGTCGCGGACCGCCGAGTGTTCCACCGCGGCCAGGAGCACGGGGCCCGGGTCGGCCCGGTGCGCCCCCCAAGCCGCGGTGTTGACGGCCTCGGTCCCTCCCGAGGTGAAGACGATCTGGCGGGGGCGGACACCGAACAGTGCGGCCACCTGATCGCGCGCGTCCTCCAGGGCGGCGCGCACGACGCGGCCCTCGGTGTGCATGCGTCCCGGGTCGCCGCAGGGCGCCCGCTCGGCCAGCTCCGCCATGGCGGCTCGCGCCGCGGGACGAAGGGGGGTGGTCGACGCGTGGTCGAGGTAGTGGCGGGCCAAGTGCTCGCCGGTCAGACCACCGCGGCGCAGGCCTCGTCGCCGCGGGCGCGGGACGACGAGAGCACGACCGGGACGCTTCCGCCGACGCTCTCGCCACAAAGGCCGGCCAGCAGGCCCTTGACCATGCCGCGGTCGACGGCGCAGAGCACCGGGTACTGGGAGGCGGCACTGCCGAACGGGCAGTGCTCGGCCACCACCGCGGTGGTGGCCCCCTGGTCCTCGGCATGGGCGGAGAACCCGTGGGCGGTCAGCGTGTCGGCGATGGCGTGCATGGCGGTGCGCAGGGACCGCTGGCTGTCGCCGGGCGCCATCTGGCCGGCGAGCGTGCGTCCGTACTCCTCACCCACCCGCTCGGCCATGCCCTCCGCCGCCACCGGTCCGAGCAGTTGGAGCGCCTCCTGCAACAAGAGGACCAAGAGGTCGTCCCGTCGGGTCAGCAGATCGAGGGTGGGGTCGTTGCCGATGGCCCGGAAGCGCTTGGAGGGGCGGCCGGCACCGTTGCCGGCGATACGCTCCATGGTGACTTCCACGTAGCCGCCGCTGGCCAGGCGCTCGAGATGGTGACGCGCCACATTGGGATGCAGCGAGAAGCGGGTGGCCACCTCGGAGGCGGTCACGCCCGGATTGGACCGGACGAACAGGTAGATCTCGCGCCGGGTCGGATCGCCGAAGGCGGCGGTCACCGCGGTGACCGCCGCAGAGAAGTGGCTGTCCGACTCGGCCGAGTTCTGTCCAGCCTCGCTCACGAGGTCCCCACCGACGGCCCGGCCACCCGTGTCCACCCTGTCCGACTGCGTCTGCACGTCCCCTAGTGTACCGATGGCGGCGAAATTCCATGAGGAGAGGCCGGATGCCCATCGACGAGTCCCAGGTGACGGCGGCGGTCGCCGCGGTCACCGATCCCGAACTGCGGCGTCCACTGGGGGAGCTGGGCATGGTCGGCCCGGTGCGGTCGAGGAGGAAGCGGGTGGCCCTGGCGGTGGCCCTGCCCGTGGCCCACTATCCCCAGGTCGACGAGCTGGTGCGCCGGGTCACCGGGGCGGTCGGGGAGGTCCCCGGGGTCGACGAGGTGGTCGTGGAGACGGTGGTGATGGAAGAGGAGCCCCGGGCCCGGCTCCGCATGTTACTCCGGGGCGAGCCGGTCGACGGGGGGACCCAGCACGCCCCCGATGACCACGGTCACGCCCACGGCGCCCAGCTCGGCCACGAGGAGGGTCGGCCCAACCGGTTCATGCTCCCGCGCTCGAGGACCAGGATCCTCGGCATCTCCTCGGGAAAGGGGGGCGTCGGCAAGTCGTCCGTCACGGTCAACCTGGCCGTGGCCCTGGCCGGAAAGGGCTACGACGTCGGCATCCTCGACGCCGACGTCTACGGCTTCTCGGTCCCGAAGATGCTCGGCGTCGACGCCGATCCCATGATCATCGGCGACCTGGTGGTCCCCCCGACCGCCAACGGTGTGCGGGCACTGTCCATGGGCTACTTCGTACCCGACGACACACCGGTCATCTGGCGGGGCCCGATGCTCCACAAGGCGCTCGAGCAGTTCCTGGTCGACGCCTACTGGGGCGAGCCCGACTTCCTCCTCATCGACATGCCGCCGGGTACAGGGGACGTCACCCTCTCGCTCGGGCAGTACCTGACGAAGACCGAGGTCTACGTGGTGACGACCCCGCAGTCGGCGGCCGAGCGGGTGGCCCAGCGTTCGGCCTATGCCGCCCGCAAGCTGAAGCTGGCCGTGCGCGGCGTCATCGAGAACATGAGCTGGTTCACCGGCGACGACGGGAAGCGCTACGAGCTGTTCGGGTCCGGGGGAGGCCGTCAGTTGGCCGACGAGCTCGGTGTGCCCCTCCTCGGCCAGGTGCCGTTGGCCCCGGCGCTTCGCCAGGGCGGGGACGAGGGGACCCCGATCATGGTCGCCGACCCGGGCGGCGAGGTCGCCTCGGTCTTCGGGGCCCTGGCCGACTCGATCGTCGATCTCGGTCCGGCCCGCGTCTACCGCCAGGAGCTCACCGTGCGCTAGGTGCGGGTCCTCGGTCGCCGGCGGTCGGGCTCAGCCCCAAGCCTGGCGGGTGGGCGGCATACCGCTCGTCCCGTCGGAGCGGGGGACCACCCCGAGGACCTGGTGGACGGCCAGGCCGCCGTCGTCGAACCCGTTGGCCGAAGCCGCCATGTACAGCCTCCAGATGTTGGCCCGGGGCAGTCCGACCAGTTCGACGGCCTCGTCCCAGTGCTCCTCGAGGTTGTCCACCCAGTGGTGGAGCGTCCTCGAGTAGTGCTCGCGCAGGGACTCGACGTCGCGGACCTCGAACCCGTGCTGCTGCATCGCCGCGATGACGTCGGACACGTCGAGTAGTTCCCCGTCGGGGAACACGTAGCGTCCGACGAACGACCGCCGCCCGAGTGCCGACCCGCCCGGGGTCGAGATGGCGTGGTTGAGCAGCCTGCCCGTCGGCGTCAGCAGCTCCCGCAGCGTCTCGAAGTAGCGGGACATGCGTGGACGCGCCCACGTGTTCGAACATGCCGATGGACGAGATGGCGTCGAACCGCTCCCCGCGCAGGTCCCGGTAGTCCTGCATCCGGATCTCGACCTGGCCGTCCAGGCCGGCCTCGGTGACCCTGCGTCCGGCCTCGTCGACCTGTTCCCGGCTGAGCGCTATGCCGACCACCTGGGCCCGGTGATGGCGGGCGGCGTGGATGGCCATCGATCCCCACCCGCACCCCACGTCGAGCAGCCGGGAGCCCGGTGACTGGTCGATGCCCAGCTTGCGGCAGATCAGTTCGTGCTTGGCCGCCTGGGCCTCCTCGAGCGTGGTGTCGGGGGCGACGAACCGGGCACAGGAGTACGTCATGCTCGGACCGAGGACCAGACGGTAGAAGGAGTTGCCCACGTCGTAGTGGTGGCTGATCACCGCCGCATCGCGCGACCGGGAGTGCAGCCGGCCCGACGGCCGGCACTCCTCAGGGGGGACCGGCGGCGGCGGCCCGAGCGCGCCCAGGCGCCGGGCGGCCCGGACCGCGGCGGGGACCGACGACAGCCCCACCGAGCGAAGATCCCGGGGGACGAGGCCCGCAGGGCCCGCAGAAGGCCGAAGAGATCGCCATCGACGGTGATGTCGCCCGCCACGAAGGCCCGGGCCACGCCGAGCTCGCCCGGCGCCCACAGGATCCGGCGCAGCGCGTCGGGCGACCGGATCTCGAGCGTCCCCACGGCCTCTGTCGGCCCCACCCCGCTCCCGTCCCAGAACTCGAACCGCACCGGTGTGGAACCGCCGACCATGACCGAAAGGAGCGGCGCCAAGACGGCTGCCACGCTGCCCGGCGGGGGAGGGCGGCGCCCGGCATCCCCGGCCGGGTCGCCACCCGTCGTCCGGGCCGGTTCCTGTTCGGGTGGGTGTGTCCGCGGGGTGGTCTCCACCGTCCCGGCCTCGGATCCGTGTCGTGCTTCCCGGGTCACCATCGCTGCCCTCCTCGCACCGGCCGCCATCCTGTCGACCCGCTCCCGATCCTATGGCCGTGCCCGCCCGGCGACCACCGGTCCGATCATGCTGCCAAGCTGTGCCCCATGAAGGTCATCTTGAACATCCTCTGGTTGGTGCTCTGCGGATTGTGGCTGGCCATCGGCTACGTGGTGGCGGGCGTGGTGATGTGCATCCTGATCATCACCATCCCCTTCGGGATCGCCTCGTTCCGGCTGGCGGCATTCGCCCTGTGGCCCTTCGGCAGGACGACCGTGCCCAAGCCCGGCGCCGGGGCCGGCTCGGTGGTGGGGAACGTGTTGTGGTTCTTGCTGGCGGGTCTGTGGATGGCCATCGCCCACGTGATCACCGGCGTCGCCCTGTGTCTGACCATCATCGGGATCCCGCTCGGGATCGCCGATTTCAAGTTGGCCGCCGTCGCCATCGCGCCGTTGGGCAAGGACATCGTGAGGACCGACGATCCCCGGGCCTTCTACCGGTAGGCGTCGGCGGCACGAAGAACCCGGTGGCCGTCCCGGCCCCGGGCACCTCAGAACCGGTTGGTCACGCCGATGCCGGTCGGGAGCTTCTCCGGGTCCCAGCCGAGCAGGGCCACGGCCTGGCTGAACGCGAAGCGGTCGGTCATCCCGGCCACATAGGCCACGGCCCGGCGGACAGCCCCCGGTTCGCCCCCGTTCACGTCGGCCCCCTGGCTCCCTCCGGCCGGGATCAGGTTTGGCCTGTCCCCGAAGTGGTCCACCAGCGCCCGGAGGACACCGACCACCGCCCGCCCCTGGTGCACCGAGCTCGGACGCAGGTAGATGTGCTCGTAGTTGCTGGCCCGGAAGGCGGCCAGTGCCTCGGCGTGGTCGTCGTCCATCCCGATCCGGCCGGTGGTGAGGACCGTGGTCACCAGGGCGTCGATGAAGGTGCCCAGCTGTTGGCTCCGGCGGTCTCCACAGCGTTCGCGGACCAGCGGCGGCAGTGCGCTCGGCGTCACGATGCCGCTCTTGACGGCGTCCTCGAAGTCGTGGCACACGTAGGCGATCCGGTCCGCCCAGCTGACGACCTCCCCTTCGGGAGTGGAAGGGGCGGGACGGGACCACGAGTGGTTGCGGATGCCGTCGAGCGTCTCGTGACACAGGTTGAGCGGGGCCAGGGAGACGTCCGCCCCCCACTGCGCATGGTCGAAACCCCCGTCGAGGTAGGGGGACAGGGCGTCCTCGCTGGCATGGCCGCCGGGTCCGTGCCCGCAGTCGTGGCCGAGGGCGATGGCCTCGGTGAGTGCGACGTTGAGCGAGCAGGCCCGGGCCACGCTGGTGGCCACCTGGGCGACCTCGAGGGCGTGGGTGAGCCTGGTGCGCTGATGGTCGTCGGGGAAGACGAACACCTGGGTCTTGCCGGCCAGGCGTCGAAAGGCGGTGGCGTGGAGGATCCGGTCGCGGTCCCGCTCGAAGCAGGTGCGCCACCGGTCGGCTTCCTCGGGCCGGTCCCGATGGCCGCCGCCGATCGCCCGGGTGGCTCCCGGAGCGAGTCGCTCGTGTTCGAACTGCTCGCGGGCCGTGCGGTCGAGGCCCGCCACCGGCCCGGCCGCCGCCGTGGCGTGGCTGTCGGCATGGGCGAGGGTGACGCCGGGCCCCCCGTGCCCGGCCATGGTCGAGGCCCAGCGCCGGTTGCGCTCGCTCTCACCCTTGATGGGCCGTCGCGCCCCGTCGGCGACCGTGCCCCCCGCGTTGCCGGGATCCTCGTCGTCCATCCACCCAGTGTGCCCGATGGGTGTGACCGGGGGACGGCGGTCCCCTGCGACCTTGTATCGTCGGTCCGGTCGGCAGATCGGCCGGCCCCCAGCGGAGAGGAAGGTGCCCGGTGGACGTACGTATCGGAATCGTGCAGTCGATGAAGGAACTCGACATCGAGTTGCCCGAGGATGCCGATCGCGACAAGGTCCTGGCCGACATCGAGGCTGCGCTGGCCGCCGAGGGCACCATCCTGTGGCTCACGGACCGCAAGGGCCGCCAGGTGGGTGTGCCCGTCGCCAAGGTGGCCTACGTCGAGGTCGACCCGCCCGTCTCCGACCGCCGGGTCGGTTTCGGGATCTCCTGACCAGTCGCCGGACCTTGCCTCGGCCTCCGGCGAGTGGCCCGGCCCCCGGCCGGGTAGGACGAGGGCACCGATGAACGAGCTCCTCGACCTCAAGCTGATCTTCGTCACGGGCAAGGGCGGCGTGGGGAAGACGACGGTGGCCTCGGCCCTGGCCCTGTTGGCGTCGACGCGGGGCAAGCGGGTCCTCATCTGCGAGGTCGACGCCAAGGGTGACGTCGCCGGCTTCTACGAAGCCCCCCCCACCGGGTTCAACGAGAAGGAGATCCTTCCGGGCCTCTTCGCCATGACCATGGACACGGAGGCATCGCTGCGCGAATACCTCAAGCTGCAGCTGCGCATCCCGGTGGTGGGCCGGATCGGTCCACTGGCCAAGGCGTTCGACTTCGTCGCCACCGCGGCGCCCGGGGTGCGCGAGATCCTGACCGTCGGCAAGCTGTGCTACGAGGTGCGGGAGCGCAGCTACGACCTCATCGTGGTGGACGCACCGGCATCGGGCCACATCGTGGGGCAGCTGGCCGCGCCCCAGGCCATCAACAACCTGGTGAAGGTGGGCCTCATCCGGACGCAGACGGACTGGATGCTGGAGATCCTGTCCGACCACCGGACGACGGGTCTCGTGGCCGTGTGCACGCCCGAGGAGATGCCGGTCAACGAGACCATCGAGCTGGCCGAGAGGATCAAAACCGAGACCACCGTCCAACTGTCGTCGGTCGTCGTCAACCGGGTGCTCCCCGAGCTCTTCGGACGCCAGGAGGAGGAGGTCTTCGACTCGTTGGCCTCGGAGGGACCGGCCGCCCGCCTCAACGAGCTCGTCGGCGGTGACTCCGGTCCGGTGCTCGCCGCAGCACGACTGGCCGTCACCATGCGGCGTACCCGGTCCACCCACCTCGTCCGCCTGCGCGAGGGGATCGACGAGGCGGTCCCCATGCTCTACTTGCCATACCTGTTCACACGGTCCCACGGGCTCCGAACCACCCGGCAGGTCGCAGCGTCCCTCGGCGAGGAGCTCGGCTACTGATGGCCGAACGCAGCGACCGGGGCGGCCGGGCGAGAGGGGCCAATCCCGGCGACAACCCGAGGCGGTCGTCCAGGGCCCGGTCCACGGGCTCCGGCGGTTCGATGGACGGGCTGCTGGCCACCAAGGAGATCGCCGTGGCCTGCGGTCCGGGCGGTGTCGGCAAGACGACGACAGCGGCGGCGGCGGCGGTCATGGCCGCCGTGCGCCACGGCAGCAAGGTCCTGGTCCTCACCATCGACCCGGCCCGGCGGCTGGCCAACGCCCTCGGCCTCGACGGCATCGGCAACGCGGAGCACCGGGTGCCCGACGAGGCGTTCCGCGCCGCCGGCCTCAAGCCCCGCGGCCAACTGTGGGCGGCCATGCTCGACACGAAGGAGTCGTGGGACGCCCTGATCCGGCGCCATGCACCCGACCGGCAGACCAGGGAGGAGATCCTGGCCAACCCCCTCTACCAGAACATCTCCGGTCGGTTCGTCCAGAGCCACGACTACATCGCCATGGAACGGCTCTACGAGATCCACTCGGAGAGCGACTACGACCTCATCGTGGTGGACACGCCACCGACCCGCAACGCCCTCGACTTCCTCGACGCCCCGCAGCGCATGGCCGACTTCTTCTCGTCGCGCCTGCTCCGGTGGCTGATCGTGCCCTACCGCTCGCGACTGGTGAACGTGGCCACCAAGCCGTTCTACACGATCGCCGATCGGATCCTCGGCACCGAGTTCCTGGGGGACATCTCCGAGTTCTTCATCCTCTTCCAGTCGATGTACGACGGATTCGTCGAGCGCTCCGAGGCGGTCGGGCGGCTGCTGTCGGACCGCCGGACCACCTTCATCGTGGTGTCCACCCTGGAAGCCGTGCCGCTGCGCGAGGCCGAGTTCTTCGCCGAGCAGCTCACCTCGCGCCACCTGCACCTCGGAGCGATCGTGTTGAACAAGGTGCTGCCCGCCTACCTGCGCGGCTCCGAGGGTGCCTCGGTGGCCGAGTCGCTGAAGGACCGGGCCCCCGAGCTGGCCGCCTCCCTGGCCCCCGACCTCGTGGCCATCGACCCCTCGTTGGGGGACACCGACCAGATCGTCCGGGTCCTCAACGAGGTCGCCGACAGCTACCTCAACTTCCAGGTGGTGGCCCTGCGGGAGATGGAGGAGCAGTCGACGCTGTCGGTGGTCCCCGACGTGCTCGCCACCGTCCCCTTCTTCGACACCGACCTCTATGACCTGGCCGGGCTGTTGCGGCTGGGGGAGCAGATCTGGGACTAGTGCCCCCGGGGACGACCTCTGCAACCCCTGTGTCCGGGTGCCTTACGATGCAGGCGTGATCGACATCGTCGCCCCATCCCTCGAGGCCTACGCCACCGAGCACACCACGGCGCCGCCCGCCTATCTCGCGCGGTTGGCCGACGAGGTGGCGGACACGCTGGCATCCCCACACATGATGGTCGGCCGGCTCGAGGGTCGGTACCTGGAGCTCCTCACCTTCGCCCTCGGGGCGAGCACCGTCCTCGAGGTCGGGACCTTCGGGGGCTACTCGGCGCTGTCCATGGCGGCCGGCCTGGCCCCGGGCGGCCGGATCATCAGCTGTGAGATCTCACCGGTCCAC
The DNA here is from genome assembly GCA_963725395.1 of uncultured Acidimicrobiales bacterium. Lineage (GTDB taxonomy): Bacteria > Actinomycetota > Acidimicrobiia > Acidimicrobiales > RAAP-2 > Bog-756. Next base: position 428,738 of record CAVRYH010000013.1, read on the forward strand.
GCCGAGTTCGCCCGGCGGCACATCGCCGTCAGCCCCTTCTCCGACGTCATCGAGGTGGTGACCGGACCCGCGCTCGAGACCATCGCCGGTCTGGAGGGCCCCTTCGACCTCGTCTTCATCGATGCCGACAAGGCCTCCTATCCCGAGTACTTCGAGTCGGTCCTGCCCAAGCTGGCCCCCCGAGGCCTCATCGTCGCCGACAACACACTGTGGAGCGGCCGGATCATCGATCCGTCCGATACCAGCGAGGACACCGTCGCTCTCCGGCGGTTCAACGACGCGTTGGCCACCGACCCACGGGTGGTGGTCGTCCAAACCACCGTACGCGACGGGGTCACCCTCATCCGGCACGCCCGGTAAGGAGGGCACACGAACCATGTTGGACTACCACCTCCATCTGTGGCCGCACTCCCAGAGCGACGCCCAGACCACGGTCGAGCAGGTGGCTGCCTACTGTGAGCATGCCGTGGCCGCCGGCGTCACCGAGATCGCCGTCACCGAGCACCTCTTCCGCTTCACCCAGGCCCGTGACCTGCTCGGCGGGTTCTGGGACGACCTCCCCGGGGAGGCCCTGCGTCCCGGCATGGCCGCCTACTGGGACCACCACGCCCGGGTGGATCTGGACGACTACGTGGAGGTGGTCCAGGAGGTCAAGGCCGCCGGGCTGCCGGTCGTGCTGGGCCTCGAGGTCGACTTCTACCAGGACCGGATGGACAAGGTGGCCGGGCTGTTGGCCGGTTACCCCTTCGACGTCCTGTTGGGCTCGGTGCACTGGTTGGGCGCCTGGCGGTTCGATGTGCTGAACGACCCGCTGGTCATGGCCGAATGGGACGTCCGACAGGTCGACGCCGTGTGGGACGAGTACACCCGCGCCATGGAGGAACTCGGGGAGTCGGGGGTGTGCGACGTATTTGCCCACCCCGACCTGGTCAAGATCGCCGGCCGGGTACCCGACGTGCCCGACGACTTCTACGACCGCATCACCGAGGCGGCCGTCCGGTCGGGCATGGCCGCCGAGTTGTCGTCGGCCGGGTGGAGGAAGCCGGTGGGCGAGGAGTACCCGGCACCGCCACTCCTCGAGCGGTTCGTGAGGGCCGGGGTTCCCTTGACCACCGCGTCCGATGCCCACACCCTCCCTGATGTCGCCGACCGGGCCGACGACCTGCGCGGGGTCCTGGCGGCGGCGGGGGTGGACCATCTCCGTGGATTCAGGGAGAGGCGCCCCCACCGCGTGCCGCTGTCGGGGACGTCGGGGATGTCGGGGACCTGAGCGTGGCCACCGCGGCCGAACTGGCCTTCGAGCGGACCAACCTCGACGAGGTCCAGCTGGCCCATCTCCAGCGGCTGCTTGGCACATGGGGCATCCTCGCCGACCTCTCCTTCTCCGACCTGGTCCTGCTGGCCCCGATGGCGGTCGGCGCCCGTGAGCACCACGGGGCCGGTCTCGAACTGGTCGTCCTCGGACAGATGCGCCCGTCCAACAGCGCCACGGTGGTCCAGCACGACCTGGTGGGCCAGCCGGCCGGGGCCGCCGATTGGCCCCTCGCCGTGCTCGCGTTCGAGACCGGTGAGGTGACCCGGGGGGAGGTGCTGCTCGAGCCGGATGACGAGCCGGCGCGACTCCACTGCATCCCGGTGCGTTGCGAGGGGACCACGGTGGCGGTCCTGGCCCGGTTGGCCGCAGGCGCCGGCCGACGCCCCGGCCATCTCGAGCGCACCTACCGGGACCTGTTCGACCGCTTCGCCGTCATGCTCTCGGAGTCGACCTTCCCGTTTCCGAGCGAGGAGGTAGCCACCGAGGAGGCGCCGAGGGTCGGTGACGGCGTCATCCTCGTCGACGAGGAGGGGCGGGTGCGGTACGCGTCCCCGAACGCCACGAACGCTCTGCACCGGATGGGCATGTACTCACAGATCGAGGGTCGGCGGCTGACCGACCTGGGCATCGAGGAGTCGGCCATCGAGTGGGCGCTGGCTTCGGCGCTCCCGGTGGTCGAGGAGGTCGAGCGCCGCCCCGATGTCACCGTGCTTCTGCACTGCATCCCCCTGATCGCCAACGACGACGTGACCGGGTGTCTGGTCCTGCTCCGAGACGTGACCGACGTCCGCCGTCTCGACCGACTGCTGCTGTCGAAGGACGCGGCGATCCGCGAGGTGCACCACCGTGTCAAGAACAACCTGCAGACGATCTCGGCCCTCCTGCGGCTGCAGGCCCGGCGCCTGCCCCCGGGTGGGGGCAGGGTCGCCCTGTTCGAGGCCGAGCGACGTGTCCGCTCCATCGCCATCGTCCACGAGATCCTGTCCCGTGAGCCCGGTGACCAGGTTCCCTTCGACGAGATCGTCACCTCCCTGATCCGGATGGCCGAGGACTCGGTGGTCCTCTCCCATCCGGTGACCTTCGACGTGGTCGGTGTCCTCGGGGAGGTGGCGGCCGACATCGCCACCCCGTTGGCCGTGGTGCTGGCCGAGTTGCTGCAGAACGCGGTGGAGCATGCGTTCCCCGACGTGGTCGACGGCGAGCCGGGCACCGCCGGTCCCGCCCCGTCGGGCGGGCACATCCAGGTTCATCTGGTCAACGACCTGGTGAGCCTCACGCTCGAGGTGGCCGACGACGGTTCGGGACTGCCGGAGGGTTTCGACATCGACGACACGCAGAGTCTCGGACTCTCCATCGTGCGCGATCTGGTCCGGAGCCAGCTCGAGGGGACCATCACCATGCGGAACCGGCACGAGATCGAGCCCGGGTCCCCGGGGACGGTGGTGACCATCGAGCTCGCCGCGCAGGAAGCCCAAAGGACCGGGCTGTAGACGGGTGAGACCCGTAAGTCAGCCGGGGCAGGGCCCCGGCTGCGGAGGGGGGATGGTCAGGATGCCCGGCGTCGGGCGGCCAACCACGCCTTGCGCAGCTTGCGGCGCTCCTCTTCGGACGTGCCACCCCACACGCCGGACTCCTGGTTGGTGGCCAGGGCGAAATCGAGACACGGCTCCTGGGCATCGCAGGTGCGACAGACGCGCTTGGCCGCTTCGATCTGGTCGACGGCCGGGCCCGTCGTCCCGATGGGGAAGAAGAGATCGGGCTCGGTGCTGCGGCACGCCGCCAGGTGCCTCCAGTCGTTATCGTCCCACTCGACCGTGCGGTTCCACATAAGAGCCACGCTGATTCCTCCGCTCTCGTCTTCGTCTTCAGAGACTGCCCTTGTGATCGTTTTCACATGGCTCGGCGCCAAGCTGTCACCGGCCGTTCAGGGTTCGTTCACTAGAGTAATCACCGACCAGGGGGGTTGCAAGCAGTTTCCGGGCCGACGCACCTCGTCTGACGTGGTGCTCGTCCCCATCGGAACGGGCCGAGGAGGCTCCCGAGCGTGACCAGCCGACCGTGACCGTCATGGCCGTTCAGGCCCATCGCGGCAGCCCCGACGCGGAGGCCGGGATCCACGAGAATTCCCTTGCCGCGTTCACCCGGGCCGCCGGGCTGGGGGCGGACGGCGTCGAGCTGGACGTGCGCCTGACGAGGGACGGGGCCCTGGCCGTCCACCATGACGCCATGATCGTCGGCGTGGGGGCGATCGCCGAGCTGACCGCCGCGGAGCTGCCCGGGTTCGTCCCGGAGCTGGCGGCGGTGCTCGGGACCTGTGCCGATCTGGTGGTCAACATCGAGCTCAAGAACCTTCCCGGTGAGCCGGGCTACGACCCCGAGGAGCGGATGGCGGCGGCCGTGGCGGAGTTGGTGGTCGCCACCGACCGCACCGAGACCGTGATCGTGTCGTCGTTCTGGCCCGAGACCCTCGCTGCGGTACACCGGGCGTGCCCGCAGATCCAAACCGGCCTCCTCGTCGCGCCGTGGTTCGACCCGGACGCCTGTGTCCCGGCCGCCCTCGCCCGGGCGTGCACGGCGCTCCATCTGCCCATCGGAATGGCAGGGGCGGAGCTCGTGGCCGCGGCCCACGACGCCGGCCTGGCGGTGGCGGCGTGGACGGTGAACGGAACTGCGCAGGTGGAGGCCGTGGAGGCGGCGGGGGTGGACACGGTCATCACCGACGACGTGCCCGGGGCCCTCTCGGCGCTCCATCGCACCTGAGCGTGGGCCGCCGTCCACGCGGTCCCCTCCGTGACGGCCCCGGAATGCACGGCCCGTCACCCCCTTCGGGACGGTCCGGCGAGAGCCCGCTCTGACCTGGGATCGCGAGCCGATTGGTCGTAGAGGCATTTTTCGTCAACAATGCGGCCCATGAATGTCGTTGTCTGTGTGAAACAGATCCCCGACCCAGCCGCCCCTCCGGCACTGGACCCGGGGACGAAGAATCTCGTCCGAGAGGGCAAGCTGATCCTCGACGACTCCGACGCCTACGGCGTCGAGATGGCGCTGCAGTTGGCCGATGCCGCCGGTGGCGGAGAGGTGACGCTGGTCTCGATGGCCCCCAACGGGGAGACGTCCGGCCTCCGCACGGCCTTGGCGATGGGCGCAGCGAGGGCCATCCTGATCAGCGACGACTCCCTGGCCGGCTCCGACGCGCTGGGCACGGCCAAGGTGCTGGCCGCCGCCATCAAGCGGGCCGAGCCCGACCTCATCCTGGCGGCCACCGAGTCCTCGGACGGCTACACCGGCACCACCCCGGTCCAGGTGGCCGAGCTGCTGGGCCTCCCGTCGGTCACCTTCGCCAAGAAGGTCGAGGTCACCGGGGACTCGGTCAAGGTCGAGCGCCAGACCGAGGCCGGCTACGACGAGGTGGAGAGCCCGCTTCCGGCCCTGGTGACCGTCACGGCCGGCGTGGTCGAGCCCCGCTACCCCTCGTTCAAGGGGATCATGGCCGCCAAGTCCAAGCCCGTCGAGACGCTCACCGTGGCCGATCTCGGCGTGGACGGCGGCCAGGTCGGCGCGGCCGGCGCGCGCCAAGAGATCACCCAGGTGGCCGACGCCGAGGCCCGTTCCGCCGGTGAGATCGTCACCGACGAGGGGGAGGGCTATGCCCGCGTGATCGAATTCCTCGAGCAACTGAAGGTCATCTAGGACCGGTAGGAGAACAACCGCACATGTCTGTCGACAAGATCTGGGTCCTCGCCGAACTGGCCGACGGAGCACCCATCACCACCTCTCTCGAGCTGATCAGCCAGGCCCGGTCGTTGGCCGGGACCGTCGAGGCCGTTGCCTGGGGTGACGCCACCGCCGCCGTGGCCCCGACACTCGGCGAGTACGGGGTCACCACCGTGTACGACGTGGGGGACCTGGACGGCGCCCTGCCCGGCGTTCCCGTGGCGGCAGCCATCGCCGCCGCCGTGGCCGCCGGGACCGGCCCCGACGCCATCTTGTTCCCGGCCACCTATGACGGTCGGGACATCGCCGGTCGACTTTCCGTCAAACTCGATCGACCCGTGCTGACCAACGTGGTCGGACTGACCGCCTCCGACGGTCGTCTCGTTTCCGAGCACGCCATCTTCGGTGGCAGCCAGATCCTGTCGGCCGAATTCACCGGCGAGGGCCCCCAGATCTTCGTCGTCCGGGCCAAGTCGTTCCCCGCCGAGCCTTCCGGCGGCGCACCCGCGTCGGTGGTCGCCGCGCCCGCACCGGACACCGGTGTCACCAACGCGGCGCGGATCGTCGCCCGCCACGTCGAAGAGCGGACCGGTCCGAAGCTCGACGAGGCCGACGTGGTCGTGTCCGGTGGCCGGGGCCTCGGTGACAAGGACCAGTACCCGTTGATCGAGGAGCTGGCCACCCTGCTCCACGGCGCGCCCGGGGCCAGTCGGGCCATCGTCGACGCGGGCTGGGTTCCCTACTCGCACCAGGTCGGTCAGACCGGCAAGACGGTGAAGCCGACCGTGTATGTGGCCTGTGGGATATCAGGCGCCACCCAGCACCTGGTGGGCATGAAGAACTCGAAGAACATCGTGGCCATCAACAAGGATCAGGACGCACCCATCTTCTCGGTGGCCGACCTCGGGATCGTCGGGGATGTGCACAAGGTGCTGCCCCAGTTGATCGAGGCGCTCAAGGCCCGCGGCTAGGTCACCGGCCCCGAGGGGCCGGTGACGGATCGAATTCCCCGACGCCGGTCGGTTGGGGGTCCGGTGTGGAGCGGCGTCGGGCACTCGTGGTCGTGGGCGAGCGGTGTGGCCCGGGGGTCAACCGTTTGTGGCTGCCCCGTGCGATACTGTGCCCTCAACGTCCCTCTCGCACAGATCCCTCCGGAAGTGATCTCGACCACGAACCGTCGCAGTAGCACGCCGTCTCCCGACGAGATGCTCGACGGGCTCCGGCCCCGGGGTCGCCCCTCCGGCCGGGGGCTGCGGGGATCGATGACCCGACCGTCGCCCCGGTCGCCTCGTGCCTAGGCCGGTAGAGGGAACCAGCCCGTATCTTCCCGGCCTCGACGGGATACGCGCCATCGCCGTCCTGTCGGTGATCGCCTTCCACCTGAACTTCGGATGGGCCCCCGGTGGTCTTCTCGGCGTGCAGGTCTTCTTCGTCCTCTCCGGCTACCTCATCACCGACCTCCTACTGGCCGAGTACCGTCGCCACCAGGGGATCGGACTGAAGCAATTCTGGATCCGGCGGGCCCGCCGTCTGCTGCCGGCCCTCTTCGTGATGCTCTTCGTGACGGTCGGCTGGGCGACCCTGTTCGACCGGAGCCAACTGGGTGCGCTGCGCAGCGACCTTCCCGCCGGGATCTTCTACGTCAGCAACTGGTGGTTCATCTTCCACCACGTCTCCTACTTCGCCAAGTTCGGCCCGCCCTCGCCGCTCGGCCACCTCTGGTCCCTGTCCATCGAGGAGCAGTTCTACGTGATCTGGCCGCTCCTCATCCTGGTCGGGATGCGCTACGTCCGCACCAAGCGGACATTGCTCGTGGCCACCTTGGCCCTCGCCGTCGTGTCCGCCACCGAGATGGGCCTCCTCTTCTCCCCCGACGTCGATCCGACCCGGGTGTACGACGGCACCGACACGCGGGCGTTCGCGCTGCTGATCGGAGCGGCCCTCGCCATGGTGCTGCCACGCGCCAGGCGGTTCGGGCCGGTCTCCCCGAGCGCGCAGGCCCTGCTGGACGCAGTCGGCGGCCTCTCGGTGGTGGGAATCTTCGTGATGATCTCCCAGACCAACGAGTACCAGCCGTTCCTGTACCGGGGCGGGATGGTGCTCCTCGCCCTGCTCACCGCCCTGCTCATCGGGGTCACCATCCACCCCGGGTCCCACTGGCAGGCGATCCTCGGGTGGGAGCCGCTCAGGTGGATCGGAGAGCGTTCGTACGGGATCTATCTCTGGCACTACCCGGTTATCGTCATGACCACCCCGCTCAATGCCGGCTCCAACATCGGGCGGGCGACCCTCCAGATCGGAGCCACCTTCGGACTGGCCGCGCTGTCCTGGCGGTACGTCGAGCAACCCGTGCGCCACGGTGCACTCGGAGCGCAGTGGGCTCGGCTGAAGGACCACGACTGGTCGTGGCCGCGTTCTCAAGACGTGGGGGTGGGTACTCGTCGGGGGAGCGGCCCTCAACGCTGGCCTCTGCGTGGTCGGACTCTTCGGGCTGGTCTCGGCCTCCGCCGCCGACCCGTCCTCGCAGGTCACGAGCATCTTTCCCGTCGTGCACCGGCACCTCGGACCCCCGATCTCGCCGGCCACGGCGGTGTCCACCGCGGCAACGGCCCCACCGCCGGCCGGCCAGGGGGTGACGGCGATCGGGGACTCGATCATGGTCGACGCCGCGCCCTACCTCGAAGCCTCGCTCCCCGGCATCGCCATCGATGCCCAGGTGGGCCAACAGCTCTACCAGGTCCAGGCGGCCGTTCCCCAGCTGAAGTCCGAGGGAGCGGTGGGGAACCGCCTGATCATCGAGTTGGGGACCAACGGCCCGTTCACCAGCCAGCAGCTGACGTCGCTCCTCGATTCGTTTCCCCCCATGCAGCGGATCGTCCTGGTCAACACCCGGGTCCCCCGCCCTTGGCAGCAGGAGGTGAACCAGACCATCACCACCGTGGCCGCCTCCTACCCCAACACCGTCGTGGTCGACTGGTACGACGACAGCGCTCCCTATCCGCAGTACTTCTACCCGGACGGCGTCCACCTCGTGCCGGCCGGCGCCCAGTACTACGCGTCGCTGCTCGTCCAGGCACTCGAGGCGCCGGTCCCGCATCGTGGGTTCTGACCACCGTTGACCCGGGGCCGACACCGCCGCCCGGGGCTCGACCGGCCCTGGGCGGGCCGGTCGAGCCGCTCAGACCAGCGGCCAGGGGTAGGGGGGTCGGTCACCGAGCGGTTCGGGGTACACCCCGGTCCCGATCAGCAAGCGGACCCGTTCGGACAGTGCGTCGCGTTCCGGGCCGGGGAGCAGCCGGGCGACCTCGTCGGGCAGACCGTGGGCCAGACGAGCCAGATCGTCGAGGACGGGCCCGGGCACCTCCTCGTCGGCGAAGTCCCAGATGACGGTGCGGAGCTTGTGGCGGTGGTGGAAGCAGAGCCCGTGGTCGATGGCCCACAGCCGACCGTCCGACCCCTGGAGGACATGGCCGCTCTTGCGGTCGGCGTTGTTGATCGCCACATCGAAGGCGCACAGCATCTTGAGCGTCGGCTCGTGGCCCCCTTCCTCGAGGAGGGTGAAGTAGTGCTGCTCGTAGTCGGCCTCGACGAACAGCTGCAGCGATCCGGGACCGAACGGGCCGTCGTCACGGGCCACCGTGGGGGGGACGAGGCCCCAGCCGAGTGCCTCGGACACGGCGTAGGCGGCCACCTCGCGTCGGTAGAGGCCGTCGGGGAAGTCCCACAGGGCCTGTTCGCCACTGGCCGGTTTGTACACGGCGGGGATCGGGGCGGCGCCGTCGGCTTCCAGAGCGACCAGGAAGGTCAGGTTGGAGCTCCACGGCAGTCGGCCCACCACCGAGATGTCCCGCGTCGCGAGTTCCTCCAGTGCTGTGCCGAGCCCGGGACCGCGGTCGGGGCTCCACCCGGTCACACGGCCGGGGGACGGTGACCGTTGGTCCGCGGGCACTCGTGGCCTGAGGGATCGAGGGGTGAGCCGCAAAGGGGGCAGGGGGGCCGGCCGGCTTCTACCAGTGAGGTGGCCTGGATGGCGAAGGCGGCCGCCTGCTCGCGCGAGATGGACAACCGGGCGATGGCCCCGGTCTCGTCCTCGGGGACCAGCTCCTCGATGACCAGGACGATCCGGTCGTCCACCTCGTCGTAGGACACCCCGATGGTGCCGACCGCCCATGCGGGATCGGTCGGCTCCTCGAGTTCGAGGTCCTCGGGGAGCTGGCCCGGCCGCTCGCGGTCCTTCACGATGCGGGCCAGATAGTCGGCCACCACGGCCACCTGCTGCTTCTCCATCTTGAGGGTCAACAGGGTCGGACCCTGCCGGCATTGCAGGAGGAAGAGTCGGTCGCCCACCGGGCCCACGGTCCCGACGGTGACCCGGTCGGGGGACGACAGGTCGAACCCGTCGCTCATCGGTGTCGGTCCTGTTGGGCGGCACTCATGCGATGGCCAGTTCGGCGAGGGATCCGGTGGAGTTGACGGTGAGTACGTGGGGCTCGTTGGCGTGGTAGGCCACCGCCGAGACCGAGCAAGGAGCGACGGTCAGCCTCTGGAAGAGGTCGAGCGGGGTGCCGGCGGCGGCGGCGACGGCCGCCTTGATCGGATCGGCATGGGACACGGCCACCACCGTCTCCCCGGGGTGCCGCTCGATGAGACGGGCGACAGCCGAGGTGATGCGGGCCTGCATCTCCAGAAAGGACTCGCCGCCCGGGAATCGGAACCCGCTCGGGCACCGCTGCACCTGGCCCCACTCGGGCTGCTTGGCCAGGAGCTTGAGCTCCCCACCCGTCCAGTCGCCGAAGTCGCACTCGAGCAGCCCGCGGTCTGTGCGGACCCGCAGCCCGAGCCGGCGAGCGATCGGCTTTGCCGTCTCGGCCGTCCGCTCGAGGGGCGAGGCGTACACGGCCGAGGGTCCGACGCCGGCCGTGCCGGCGATGGCGGCGATGCGCTCGGCCACGTCTTCGGCCTGGCTCCGCCCCTCCTCTGAGAGATGGAGGCCGCGAGCCCGTCCGGGCAGGACCGTCCCCGTCGTCGGCGTCCGCCCGTGGCGAACCAGGAGGACCACGGTCGGTCGCGCGGGGTTCTTCCGTCTGGTGGGCACGCCCGTTCACCGTACTCTGTCGGAGCACCACCCCGATCGTGACGGCGCATCCCCGTCGGGGGCGGGCGCGTGGGCCGGTGCGGGTTCAGGAATTGGCCGTGGCCAGGGCGCGGACCTGGGTATCTGCGCCCGTGCAGCCGTCCAGGGGACCCTCGTCCTCGGGGGGCACCGGGTCGTGATCGTGGTCCTCGTCGGACAGCTTGGACGGCCACCAGTTCCAGCGACCCAGCAGGACGACGACCGACGGCACCAGGAGGGTGCGGACGAGGAAGGTGTCGAGCAGGATGCCGGCCGCCAGGCCCAGACCGATCTCTTGCACCTGGGTGTTGCCCGTCGCCGTGAGGACGCCGAAGGTGCCCGCCAGGATGAGGCCGGCCGACGTCACCGTGGTGCCGGTGGCCTCGACGGCCCGTTTGACGGCCACCCGGATCGGTGCGTGGTGGGCCTCTTCCCGGATACGGGTCATGACCAGGATGTTGTAGTCCTGACCCAGCGCCATGATGAAGATGAACATGAAGAACGGAAGGACGAAGTTGATGCCGTCCTGACCACCGATCAGCTCGAACACCAAAACGGCCAGTCCCAAAGAGGCGAGATACGACAGGCCCACGCTCACCACGAGGTAGATCGGGGCGATCAGGCTCCGCAGCACGATGGCCAACAAGAGGGCGAGCACCAGCATCACGATGGGGATGATCCTGAAGAGGTCACCCTGGGAGATGGACCCGACATCGGCCGCCACCGGCGCATTGCCGTTGACGCCGCTCGCCGAGGCGCCGATCGAGTGGCCCACCTCGGTGACCGCGGCACGTACGGCCGGGATGGCCGCGGCCGCGGCCGTGCTCTCCGAGGGACCGGCGGTCAGCGACGTCTCGAACTGGACGGTCCGCCCGTCGGCACTGATGTACTGGGCGGACCCCTGGTAGGCGCGGTAGGCGGCTGCCGACACGCTCACACCCGCCGGTGGAGCAGCCGGAAGCTGCGCCGCCTCTCCCAGCCCGGCCAGTTGGGTATGGGCCTCGGCGAGCTCGGCGACGCTGACCGACGTCCCGTTCGGGTCGAGGGCGCCGATGACCGACGAGAACACACCGGAACGGGCCAGCCCCTGCTGGGCCGTGGCCAGCAGCTGGGGGTCGTCCCACACCGACGTCGGGAGCCGGAACAGCACCGAGGTGGGATCGGCGACGGCCGCCGGGTAGTCGGCGGTGAGGATGGCCTGGCCCTGTCCGGAGTCCGAGGCGGCGGGGGCGGGGGGATTGTTGAACCCCGAGGGGGCGTAGGCCAGCATCAAGGCCGCGAGTCCCCCGAAGATGACCAGGCCCACGACCAGGGTGAGGACGGGCCGACCGACCACCCGGCCCGCAATACGTCCCCACGCCCCGCCGTGGTGGTCACCCGGGCGGGGGATGCGCGGCCAGAACACGCTTCGTCCGAGTACGGCGAGCAGCGCGGGGAGCAGGGTGAGATTGGCCAGCAGAGCCACGGCGATCCCGATGGCGAGCGCGGGGCCGAGTCCCTGGTAGAGGCCGAAGGTGGCCACCACCACCGTGGCCAGGGCGCCGATGACGGTGAGCCCGGAGAAGGTGATCGATTCGCCGACCTTGCACAGCGAGAAGGAGACGGCCTCGTCAACCTCCTTGCCCCTCCTCAGCTCCTCACGGACCCGGAAGATCAGGAAGAGGCCGTAGTCGGTGCCCGCACCGAGGAGCACCACCACCAACAAGATGGGCGTCAGGTCGGACACCTGCACCCCGATGTGGCTGGACAGGGCGATGATCGGACCGGCGGCGATGAGCGCCACCGCCGAGGGCAACAGGGCGATCACAGGAGCCAGCAGGGCCCGGAACGTGAGGAACAAGAGGGCCACGATGAATAGGACGGACAACAGCTCGGTCAGCGTCTGGGTGTGGCTGTTCTGGTTCTGTTGGTCCACGGACTGGGCCAACGAACCTGTCAGGTGCATCTCCAAGCCCGCCGGGGCCCCCGACGTGGTGAAGGTGGACCGGAGCCCGGCGACGACCGCAGCCTTCTCGCGTGCCGTGGCGGCCGAGTCCACGTTCGCCTCGATCAACGCGATTCGTGCCCGCCCGTTGGCCGACTCCCCTTCGTCGACCACCGCGGTGATCTTGGGAAGCGATCGGATGGCCTGCTCCGCCCGTACTATGGCTTCGTTGTCGGCTGAGGAGAGCGAGCCGTGCTCGACCGCGGCGACAAAGATCGTGTCCGACGTCGTCGACGAGTTGAAGGGGGAGGCCAACGTGGCAGCCTCCACGCTCGGGGCGCTGGACGGCAGGAACTGGGAGTTGCTGTTCTTCTCGACGCTGGACAGCGACGGCAGCGCCATGATGAGGACCACGGTCACCAGGATCCAACCGACGATGATCAACCAGCGGAACCGTACGGCAAACCGTCCTAGGGCGGCGAACAAGCGGTGATCCTCCTGGCGTCCATGTGGGCTCTCGACGAGGCGCACCGGTGACCGAGGGCGAGCCCCCCGGGGGACACCCACTGCCTTCACCGGGTCGCCTCGGCCACTGGGGCGTGGCTTGACCCTCGCCGGTCAGCCTAGGACCGGCACCCCCCACCCCATAGGGCCGAATGGCCCGGAGAGCGTCATTTTTAGGAGATTCTCAAGTGCCGGTCGGGGTGGCCGAGGGGAGCCGCCGGGGCATGGGCACAGCGGTCTCCGGCCACCGGCGCCGGCTGACCCTGGCCAGCCTGTGCAGGAGGGCGATGGCTCCGGGGTCGTCGTCCCCCGGCCTGGTCTCGACCGCACCGTCGGCGACCATGCCGGCGAGGAGGTCGCGACCGGTGTCGGTCCGGACGATCGTGAGGGTCCAGTCGTTGAAGGCCCCGATGCCGCCCGTCGAGATGTCGGCGTGCTCGGCCGCGAAGTCGGGGCACGAGGTACAGCCCTCCCTGGTCCACGCGTGGGCCTCCTTGAGGGGGATCTCGTGGAACTTCCCGTCGCGGGTCCACACCTGGAACACGCCCTTGATGTTCATCTTGGTGATGTCGGCACGGGCGATCCCGTACTTGGCCTCGAACAGCTCGGGGAAGATGGCGTCGTCGAACGTCTTGGAGCACAAGAGCCCGATCGTCAGGGACAGGCGCCGGGCGATCTTGCCGGCCTTGCGTGCCTTCATCACCGGGGCGGCCGATGCCTGGCAGCCCATGCCGACGAGGGCGATTCGCTCGGCCCCGGCCTCGATGGCCAGCGGATAGGCCAACGGGTTGGCCGAGTACGTGTAGCGGGAGCCGGCGGCGGCGAGGACCTCCTCCCTGGTGGTGGCCATTCCCGGCATGGCCTTCCAGGTGGAGCCGTCCCCCTCGAGGACGGACACCAGTGCGGCGTCGATCACGTCGTGCTCGAGTGCCCAGATCAACAGCGCGGACACGAGGCCACCGTCTTGGCCCAGCTGGTGGACCTCCGGGTCGGTGGCCCGCACGAGCAGCGTGTCCGAGGACACGCCGGCCACCTCCTCGGTCGTCCGCTCGCGGCCGAAGAGGTGCGTGTCGATCTCGGGCTCCCACAGGCGGAAGCGGGGGCAGGCCCTGGTGCACATGGTGCAGCCCTTCACGCCGTGGGTGCAGCTGTCGGGTCCGCCTTCGGCGTCGATGTGGAAGGGCTTGTAGCGCCCACCGGTGTCGTCGTAGGAGAGGACGTCGTACGGGCAGGCCACCACACAGGCGGCGCATCCGGTACACAGGCCGGAGGTCACCACCTCGGTGAACAGCTCGGCCCAGTGGGGCTTCTCGGGGGGCATGGCCCAACCCTAGCGACGGCTCCACGGGAGGTCACGCACGAGCGTTGGCTACCCTCGGACGGTGCCCGAGCTCCCCGAGGTCGAGAGTTACCGCGTGCTGGCCGAAGGAGCACTCGAGCGACCCATTGCGTCGGTGGCCAGCCCGGATGCGTGGTTCCTCAAGGGTGCGGCCACGAAGGCGTCGCTCCGCCGTGCCCTGGTGGGAAGTCGGTTCATCGACGCACGGCGGACGGGGAAGCTGTTGTTGCTGGATGTCGAACGCGGCCCGACCGTGGGGATCCGGTTCGGGATGACGGGCAACCTGGTGGTCGACGGCCGCTCGGGGATCGACCAGATGCACTACGGGCCCCGCCGTCGTCCTCCGGACTGGGACCGCTGGTCGGTCCGGTTCGAGGACGGTGGCCGCCTGGTCGTGCACGACCCTCGCCGGCTCGGCGGCGTCACCCTCGACCCGGATGTGTCAGGGCTGGGTCCCGACGCCGCCTCCATCACCCGTTCCGGCCTCGACCTGGCCCTCCAGGGTTCGTCGGCACCACTGAAGGCCAGACTGCTCGACCAGTCACGCGTGGCGGGCGTCGGTAACCTCATCGCCGACGAGGTCCTCTGGCGTGCGGCGCTCTCACCGCTCCGGCCAGCCAAGTCCCTCACGCCGAACGAGCGGCAGAGACTGCACCGCTCACTGGTGCGGACCATCGCCGACCTCAGTGCGCGCGGCGGCTCCCACACGGGTGACCTGATGGACGAGCGCCGTCCCGGGGGCCATTGCCCCCGGGACGGCACCGAACTCGTCCGCTCGACGGTGGGCGGCCGTACCTCATGGTGGTGTCCCGGCCATCAGGTGTAGTCCCCGGTGGACTCCTTCGGGCGCTGTTCAGCCCTCGATCTCGGCCAGGACCTTTGCGGCGTGGCCGTCGGCCTTCACGTGGTACCACGCCCGGGCGATCCTCCCGTCGGCGGCGATGAGGAAGGTCGACCGGATCACCCCGACGGACTTCTTGCCGTAGAGGGTCTTCTCCCCCCACGCCCCGTAGGCCTCGCCCACCTTGTGGTCGGCATCGGTCAGCAGGGGGAAGGTGAGGCCGTACTTGGCCCGGAACTTCTGGTGCTTCTCGGCACTGTCACCGGAGATCCCGAGGACGGCCACCTTGGACCGGGTGAACGACCGGAGGTTGTCGTTGAACTGGCAGGCCTCCTTGGTGCAGCCCGGTGTGTCGTCCCTCGGGTAGAAGTACACCACCACCTGTCGCCCCGCGAAGTCCTTCAACGAGACCTTCGTGCCGTCCTGGTCGGGCAGCGCGAATGCTGGTGCCTTGTCGCCGGCAGCAAGTAGTCCCATGGATATCGACGTCCTTTCGTCCTGGTAGCCGGGCCGCCCGCGCGTACCGTCCCTCAGGGTAGGGGAACCGACCGGCCCCGGTGTCGGGAGCCGCGACGGAATGAGTGCGGCCGGGACCGGGAGACCCGACCCCGCAACCGTCACCGATGCCCGCTGCCCCACCCGGGATCCGTCGAGCCGGGCGGTCGGTCCGCTGTGACCTGGTGCAACGGCCGGGAACCGGTAGACTGTGTGGCGTGGGTAGGCGCCGTGCCTCCCACGGGGTCTTCCTCATCCTGTTCCCCGGGCCGCCGACGCGGACCGGGACAATGGCCCGAGGCGGGCCCGCAGGCGCTCGTGACACCCACGGGCGTCGACGGTCGGCCACCGGCCGTCACCGAACAGATGAGAGTGAGTTCACAACCCCATGACAACCATTACCGGCCCGTCGGACCGCGTCCTCGATGCCGATGACCTCACATCGGTCGACGGGGAGAAACCCCGCACCTTCGCCTCCCTCGGCGTAGACCCCTCCCTCGTCAAGGCCCTGGCCGAGCAGGGCATCACCACCGCATTCGCCATCCAGGCCATGACCGTGGCCGATGCCCTCGCCGGGCGCGATGTCTGCGGCAAGGCCAAGACCGGGTCGGGCAAGACCCTCGCCTTCGGCATTCCTCTCCTCCAGCGCACCATGGCTGCCCGGTCCACCGAGGCAGGTCGCCCGCGGGCCCTCGTGCTCGTGCCCACCCGTGAGCTCGCCGTGCAGGTGAGCGAGGTGCTCGAGCCGCTCGCCGCTGAGGCCGGGCTCAGGATCGCCGCCGTCTACGGCGGTGCGGACATCGAGCGCCAGGTCAAGAAGCTGCGACGGGGGGTGGACGTCGTCATCGCCACGCCCGGCCGGCTCATCGACCTCGGTGACCGGGGGGAGCTCTCGGTGGCCGACATCGAGACGCTCGTGCTCGACGAGGCCGACCGGATGGCCGACATGGGCTTCATGCCCCAGGTCGAGTGGGTGCTGCGCCGTCTCGAGCGTGACCACCAGACGCTCTTGTTCTCGGCCACGCTCGACGGAGCGGTCGACCGGCTGGTCAGCCGGTACCTCTCGGACCCCGTCCTCCACGAGGTGGCCTCGCCCAACACCACGGTCGATGCCATGGAGCACCGGTTCCTCGAGGTGCATCAGATGGACCGGGTGAAGGTGTGCGCGGCGATCTGTCGAAACTCCGAGAAGACCCTGGTGTTCGTCCGCACCAAGCGCGGGGCCGACCGACTGGTCGAGCAGCTCCGCAAGGAGGGCATCAAGGCCGACGCCATCCACGGGGACCTGCGCCAATCCAACCGTGAGCGCACGCTGAAGGATTTCGCCGAGGGCAAGCTCCCGGCCCTCGTGGCCACCGATGTGGCCGCCCGGGGTCTCGACATCGACATGGTCGATGTGGTGGTCCATTTCGATCCCCCCGAAGACCACAAGGCATACCTGCACCGCTCCGGAAGGACAGCCCGGGCCGGCGAGGCCGGGCTCGTGGTAACCCTCGTGCAGTGGAACCAGATCCTCGAGATCGAGCGCATCCAGGCCCGGATCGGGCTCAGGTCACCGATCGTCGAGATCTTCTCCAACGACCCCCGCCTGGCCGACCTGGCCGGGTGGCAGCCCGGCAGGGACTGATCCTGCCGGACGATCACTTCCGCCAGCCGTTCACCGTGGGTGACGGCACCGAGGGCATCGAACGCGTCCTCGTGGTGATGGCCCACCCCGACGATGTGGACTTCGGTGCGGCCGGATCAGTGGCGTTGTGGACCGACGCCGGCGTCGACGTGGCCTACTGCATCGTCACCGACGGGGAGGCCGGTGGATCCGACCGCTCGGTGGACCGACTCGAGATGGCCGCCACCCGTCGCCGCGAGCAGCTCGCCGCCGCCGCCCTGGTCGGCGTCACCGACGTGACGTTCCTCGGCTTCGCCGACGGTCAGCTCGTTCCCGACCTCGACCTCCGGCGGGCCATCACCCGGGTCATCCGCCGCCACCGGCCCGACCGGGTGGTGGCCCAGTCACCCGAGCGGAACTGGGCCCGGATCTACGCCAGCCACCCGGACCATCTGGCTGCCGGTGAGGCGACCATCTGCGCGGTCTATCCCGACGCCCGTAATCCGTTCGCCTTCCCCGAGCTGCTCGAGGAGGGCATCGAGCCCCACTCGGTCGGGGAGCTCTGGATCATGGCCACCGAGCGGGCCGACCGCGTCGTGGACACCACCGATTTCTTCGGGGCCAAGCTGGCGGCACTCCGCTCGCACCGGAGCCAGGTCGGCGACGGTGACCACCTCGAGGAGCTCCTCTCGAGATGGATGTCGGGTACGGCACTGGCCGCGGGGCTTCCCGACGGGAGGTTGGCCGAAGCGTTTCATGTCGTGGAGACCGGCTAGTGGTGCAGTCCCCACGGCCCTGGGCAGTCATCCAGCACGTTCCCTACGAGGGGCCCGGGCTCATCGGTGACGCGCTCACGGATGCCGGCCGGGTGGTCTCGGTGGTCCGGGCCGACCTGGGGGACGTGCTCCCCGACCACCGGACGCTGGACGGACTCGTGGTCATGGGTGGCCCGATGGGGGTCGGCGACAGCGCCGAGCATCCGTGGTTGGCACAGGAGCGGGCGCTTCTGTCCGCGGCCGTCGGCGACGGACTCCCGGTGCTCGGCGTGTGCCTGGGAGCCCAGCAGTTGGCGGCCGCCCTCGGGGCGCAGGTGACCACCGGGCCGACACCCGAGGTCGGGATCGGTGAGGTCGAGCTGACCCCCGCCGGCCGGCTCGATCCCGTCTTCGGCCCGGAGTACGGGGGATTGGCGGGCACGTCGGTGCCGTGTGTCCACTGGCACCAGGACACCTTCTCGCTGCCGACGGGTGCCACCCATCTCGCCGGCACCCGAGCGTTCCCGCATCAGGCGTTCCGCTGGGGGGACCGGGTCTACGCCTTGCAATTCCATGTCGAGGTCGACCGCGCCCTGGCTGCGGGGTGGGCGCCGCACCTGCCGGGGGCCGTGTCCCTCGACGGCCACCGCCTGGCCGCCGTCGAGACGGTCGGACGACGGTTGCTGCGCCGGTTCGTCGATCGTGCCACCTCGATCGGGGTGTCAGATGGCCGCGGGGTGGGGCTCGACCGTGCCGGAGACCGCACTCTCTGATGAGCGTCTCCGGCGGCACGACCGTACCCACCGACGTCCGCCCGGACCCCGAGGATCCGGTCAAACCCCGTCTGCGGGGCGTCTTCCACGAGGTGGCGTTCTTCGTCTCGTTGGTGTCGGGCACGGTCCTCGTGGTGGCGGCGCCCACGACAGGTTCCGCACTGGTCATGGCCGTCTACGCCGTGTCCGTTTCGCTGTTGTTCGGGGTGAGTGCCCTGTTCCACCGGCACACCTGGGGACCGGTGGGGCGTCGTCGTATGCGGAGGGCCGACCACTCGACGATCTTCATCGCCATCGCCGGTTCGTATACCGCCGTGGCGGGGATCGCACTCGACGGGTGGGCCAGGACGACCGTGCTCTGCGTGGTGTGGGTGGGGGCGGCTGCGGGGATCACCTTGCGCCAGGTGTGGCTCGACGCGCCCAAATGGGTGATCGCCCTCCCCTACGTCGTGGTGGGCTGGGCGGCGGTGGCCGTCCTCCCGCAGCTCTTCCGTGCATTGGGGGCAGTGGGGTTCACCCTGCTGCTCGCCGGTGGCATCGCCTACTCGGCCGGCGCCGTCGTCTATGCCCTCAAGAGACCCAACCCGGTTCCCGGTGTGCTCGGGTACCACGAGGTGTTCCACGCCTGCACGATCGTCGGGGCGGTACTCCACTTCGTGGTGATCGCCCTGTTCGTCCTGCCGCTCGCTACCTAGGGGCGCGTGCGGCCCGGGTCGACCGGTTGCCTTGCCCGGTCAGCCGGCCATCTGGCGGAGCATGTAGGGGAGAATCCCGCCGTTGCGGTAGTACTCGGCCTCCATCGGGGTGTCGATCCGGAGGCGGACCTCGAACTCGACCACCCGGTCGCCGTCGACGGCCCTGACCCCCAGGGTCTTCGGGGCGACTCCCTGGTTGAGCGGTTCGAGGCCGGTGACGGAGAAGACCTCATGGCCGCTGAGTCCCAAGGACGCAGCACTCTGGCCGTCGGCGTACTGCAGGGGGAGCACCCCCATCCCGATCAGGTTCGACCGGTGGATCCGCTCGTAACTCTCGGCGATCACCGCCCTGACGCCGAGCAGCGTCGTGCCCTTGGCCGCCCAGTCACGCGAAGAGCCCGAGCCGTACTCCTTCCCGGCCAGCACCACCAGGGGCACGCCGTCGGCGCCGTAACGTTCGGCGGCCTCGTAGATGGTGGTCTCCTCGCCGTCGGGCAGGTGGAGGGTCAGACCGCCCTCGGTGCCGGGAGCCAGCTGGTTGCGGAGCCGCACATTGGCGAAGGTGCCCCGCACCATCACCTCGTGATTGCCCCGACGGGCGCCGTACGAGTTGAAGTCGGCGCGCTCGACGCCTTTGTCGGCCAGGTAGTGACCGGCGGGAGCGGTGGGGCTGATGTTGCCGGCGGGCGAGATGTGGTCGGTCGTTACGCTGTCACCGAGCTTGGCCAGCACGCGTGCACCGACGACATCGGTCACCGGGCTGGGAGTCATGGACAGCCCCTCGAGGAACGTGGGCCGCAGGACGTAGGTCGAGTCGCGGTTCCACCGGAACGTGTCGCCGGTGGCCGTCTCGATCGCCGCCCACCGTTCATCCCCGTCGAAGACCGCCCCGTACCGCTGGCGGAACATGTCCGAGGTGAGTGAGGTCCTGATGGCGTCGGTGACCTCCTCGGGTGAGGGCCACAGGTCGGCCAGTGTGACCGGTTGCCCGTCGGCCCCGGTGCCGAGGGCGTCGGTGGTCAGGTCGATGTCCATGGTGCCGGCCAGGGCATAGGCCACGACCAGTGGCGGCGAGGCCAGATAGTTCATCCGAACGTCGGGATGGATGCGACCCTCGAAGTTCCGGTTGCCCGAAAGCACGGCGGCCACCGACAGGTCGTGCTCGTGCACCGCTTCGGACACCCCGGGCAGCAGAGGCCCCGAGTTGCCGATACAGGTGGTGCAACCGAACCCGACCAGGTCGAACCCGATGGAGGCCAGCGGGGCGGTGAGCCCCGCTCTGTCGAGGTAGTCCATCACGACGCGCGAGCCCGGTGCCAGGGTGGTCTTCACCCACGGCTTGGGCGTCAGCCCCAACTCGACCGCCCGCTTGGCCACCAGGCCGGCCGCCACCATCACCTGCGGATTGGACGTGTTGGTGCAACTGGTGATGGCCGCGACGACGACCGCCCCGTCGCCGACGGCACCGGTCGGCTCTCCGGCCGGGGAGTAGGGGCCCGAACGCTGATCGCGCCCGAGGGCGGACCGGTAGGCGGTGCCGGCGTCGGCCAGTGTCACCAGATCCTGGGGCCGTGAGGGACCGGCGATGCTCGGGACGACGGTGGACAGGTCGAGCTCGATGGTCTCCGAGTAGACGGGTTCGATCCCGTCCGCCGAGTGGAACATGCCCTGCTCCTTGGCGTAGGCCTCGACCAGGTCCACATGGCGGTCGTCCCGACCGGTGAAGCGCAGGTAGTCGAGGGTCACCTCGTCGATGGGGAAGATGGCACAGGTCGCCCCGTACTCGGGGGACATGTTGCCGATGGTGGCCCGGTTGGCCAGTGGCACGGCTGCCACCCCGGGGCCGAAGAACTCGACGAACTTGCCCACCACGCCCCGCTGGCGCAAGAGGTGGGTGATGGTGAGCACCAGATCGGTGGCGGTGGTCCCGGGCGGCTGCTCCCCGGTGAGGCGGAACCCCACCACCGGGGGTAGGAGCAGCGAGAGCGGTTGGCCGAGCATGGCTGCCTCCGCCTCGATCCCGCCCACGCCCCACCCCAGCACACCGAGCCCGTTGACCATGGTGGTGTGGGAGTCGGTACCAACCAGGGTGTCGCAGTACGCCCGGCCGTCGTCGGTGGCGAACACCACCCGCGACAGGTACTCGAGGTTCACCTGGTGGCAGATGCCCGTGCCGGGCGGCACCACCCGGAACCCGTCGAACGCCTGTTGGGCCCATCGCAGGAGCTGATAGCGCTCAGTGTTCCGCTGGTACTCGATGTCCACGTTCTCGTCATAGGCCTCGGGCCGTCCCGACACCTCGGCGATGACCGAGTGGTCGATGACCAACTCGACCGGAACCAACGGGTTGACTTTCGACGGGTCTCCTCCGAGGTCCGACAGGGCGTCGCGCATGGCCGCCAGGTCGACCACGCCGGGTACGCCGGTGAAGTCCTGCATGAGGACCCGCTCGGGGGTGAGGGCGATCTCGGTGGCATCCTCGCCGCCCAGGCCGTGGCGTTCGGGCCGGATGCCCCAGCCGGCGACCGCCTCGATGTCGGCCGGCCGCACGGCCACGCCGTCCTCGTGTCGCAGCAGGTTCTCCAGCACCACCTTGATCGAATAGGGGAGGCGGGCGATGTCGTACCGGTCGGAAAGGGCACCGATTCGGAAGATCTCGTAGTCGGTGTCACCGACGCTGAGAACGCCGCGTGACCCGAAGGAGTCGGGGCCGGTCGTGGTCGGGGAGTGAGCCATCCACCCATTCTGCTCCCCCGTGCCCCCGACGGCGAGCCGGGGACCGGACGGGCTGCTCAGGTCCGGGTGCGGTAGCGCCAGCTGGCCAGGGGGATCAGTACGACCAGGAAGCCGACGGTCCACGCCAGCGTCTGGGTAACCCACGATGCGGTAGAGCCCCCCAGCATGAGGGCCCGGCAGGCGGTCACCGTCACACTCACCGGTTGGTAGGTGGCGAACCCCTGAAGCCAGCTGGGCATCGACGAGACGGGGACGAACGCCGACGAGATGAAGGTCAGCGGGAAGAGCAGGGGGAACGACATGACCTGAGCGGTCTCGCTGTTGGCCGCCGACAGTCCGATCACCGCGAAGCCCCACGAGAGTGAGTAGGCGAACAGGAGGATGAGGAGGATACCGGCGATGTAGAGCAGCACGCCGGTGGTGGGTCGGAACCCGACGGCGAACCCCACTGCGGTGATGATGATCACGACGAACACGTTTCGGACGAAGTCGGCCGTGGTGCGGCCGGTGAGCACGGCCGATCTGGCCATGGGCAGGGCCCGGAAGCGTTCGATGAGGCCCTTCTGTAGATCCTCGGCCAGACCGATGCTGGTGCTCACGGCACCGAAGGCCACCGTCTGCACGAAGATCCCCGGCATGAGGTAGTTGACGTAGTCGGTTCCCGGGGTGTTGATGGCGTTGCCGAACACGTAGCGGAAGAGCAGGACGAACATGATCGGCTGCACGGTCGAGAAGAACAGGGCCTCGGGGATGCGGGTGATGCCCAACAGGTTGCGCTTGGCGAGGGTCAGCGTGTCCGAGACCGTCCAGCGAAGTTTGCTCGCGAGGCTGTCCGAGTGGGGCGCCCGCGTTGTCGAGGGGTCGGCGACGAGCGTGGTCACGACAGCTCCCCCGTCGCCACGGGCATGGCTCGTTCCGCGCCACGGAGCCGGGCCCGACTGCGTCGGGAGCCCTCATCGTCCCCCTTGTCCTCGGTCTCCTCCTCGGTCCGCCGACCGGTCAGCGCCAGGAAGACGTCGTCGAGGCTGGGTTCGCGGAGGGTGAACGAGACCGGGACGATGCCCTCCTGGTCGAGCGAGCGCAGTCCGGCCAGGGCCGACCGCGGACCGTCGTCGACGGTCACCTCCACGACGGTCCCGTTCTGGGTCGGAGCGTGCACGCCCAGGGCGTCGAGCAGCGGCGCGGTCCGCGTCGCATCGTCGATGCTCGCCAGTCCGACCTCGAGGACGGTCGCCCCGAGGTCGGCCTTCAGGGCGGCGGGCGTCCCTCCGGCGATCACGTGCCCGTGGTCGAGCACGGCCAGCGTGCTGGCCAGGCGGTCCGCCTCCTCGAGGTACTGGGTGGTGAGCAGCACGGTGGTCCCGCCGCCGACCAGGCTCTCGATGACCTCCCAGAGGTCGTTGCGGCTCTGCGGGTCGAGCCCGGTGGTGGGCTCGTCCAGGAACAGGACCGTGGGCCGGGCCACCAGCGCCGCGGCAAGGTCGAGGCGCCTCCGCATACCCCCGGAATAGGTCTTGAGCGGCCGGTCGCCGGCATCGGCCAGGTCGAACTGCTCGAGGAGGTCCCGGGCCCGTCCGTCGATGGTGGACCGATTCAGATGGTTGAGGTTGCCCACCATCTTCAGGTTCTCGCGGCCGGTCAGGTTCTCGTCGACCGCCGCGTACTGTCCGGCCAGGCCGATCAGGCTGCGGACCAGGCCAGCCTGCTTCGCCACATCGTGACCGAGGACCCGGGCGTGGCCGGCGTCGGGCCTCAGGATGGTGGTCAGGATGCGCACCGCCGTGGTCTTGCCGGAGCCGTTGGGGCCGAGCAGGCCGAACACCGTCCCCTCGTCGACGGTGAAGCTGACCCCGTCGAGGGCCCGGACCGTGTGTTTTCCGGTGAAGACCTTCTGGAGACCCTCGGCTTCGATCGCGTGCTGCATGGCGTGGCGGTCCTATCTGTTGCTCGGGGAGCGGAACGGTCGTGCCGCCGGAGCTCCGAACGCCCGCGCCGGTGGCCGTCCGTCTTCGCCCGGTGGATTCGCCGAGGGCGCTCACCGGGACCGGACATGGCGAGTGCATCTTAAAGCGGGCCCGCAGGTCGCCGGACGCCTTCCGTGCCCGGCCCCCGGTGCGCCGGGCCACACCTCCCGGTACCCTCGGGGCATGGAAAAAGGCGACCTGGTACCGGACTTCGAGCTTCCCGACGAGGACGGGAACCCGAGGAAGCTGAGCGAGCTCGCCGCTGACGGGCCGGTGGTCCTGTTCTTCTACCCGGCGGCGATGACTCCGGGATGCACGGCGGAGAGCTGTCACTTCCGCGACATGAAGGCCGAGTTCGATGCCGTCGGTGCCCACAGGGTCGGTATCAGCGCCGACCAGGTGGAGAAACAGAAGAGGTTCTCCGACAAGCACTCGTTCGACTACCCGCTCCTGTCGGATCCGGACGGGAAGGTGGCCACGCAGTTCGGCGTCCGCCGACGGTTCACCATGCTGTCTCCCACCAAGCGGGCCACCTTCGTGATCGGTCCCGATCTCCGCCTGATCGACGTGATCCAGAGCGAGGTCCGCATGAACGTGCACGCCGACCGCGCCCTCGAGTCGCTCCGCTCCCGCTCGTCGGCCTGAGTGCCCAGGTCGCCCGACGGCAGGGGTTTGGTCCCGGACGAGGTTCCTACCGTCCCCGTCCGGGCCTCCCGGCAATGCGAAGCTGTTCCCATGGACCTACGGTCGTCGACCCGGCCCGCATGAGCCCCATGCCGGGATCCTCCCGTGTCGAACAACTGGCCCAGGCCGTGGCCGAGCGGGTGGTCACCATCGTGATGGACGCCATCGACATCGACGCCCTGCTCGACCGAATCGATGTCGATGCCCTCGTGTCCAGGGTCGATGTCGACGGCGTCGTGAGCCGGGTGGACGTCGACGGCCTCATCGACCGAGTGGACGTGGAGAAGATCATCGACCGGGTCGACGTGGAGAAGATCATCGACCGGGTCGACATCGAGAAGATCATCGACCGGGTCGACATCGACGCCCTCGTGGAACAGACCGAGCTCGGCAGCATCATCGCCCGGTCGACCACGAGCGTCGCCTCCGGGGTGCTCGACGTGGTCAGGGCCCAGGGCGTCGGCCTCGACGACTTCATCGCCCGTTGGATGAACCGTATTCTCCGCCGCCCGATCGATTCCGTCCCGTTGGGCCCGCCGACCCTCGTGACCCCTCCGAGCACGGTCCCCGAGCTGACCAGCGGAGGCGGATGATGCTGCAGAACGTGGCGACCAAGCCCATCGAGGGCCGCCAGGGAAACTACGCCGGTGCCGTCAGCCGCCTGGTGGCCTTCGCCGCCGACGTCGGGGCATCGTGGGGCCTGTTCACACTGGGTGCCGCGGCGCTCAGCTTCTCGATCCAGCTGGTCACCGGCGGGCAGTTCTCCCTGACCGAGCACCAGTTGGCCTCCTTGATCGCCCTGGTGATCTGGGAGTTCGTCTACTTCTCCTACCAGTGGGCCCTCAGCGGCAAGACCATCGGGATGGCCGTCCTCGGGATCCGGGTGGTGAGCACCGACGGCTCGCCCATCGGATGGCGCCAGGCCGTCGTGCGCACCCTGGCCCTGCCACTCAGTTTCCTCCTGCTCGGCCTCGGGTTCCTCGGCATCCTGACCAGCCGGAACCGGCACGCTCTGCACGACCGGATCGCCGGCACCGCTGTGGTCTACTCGTGGGACGCCCGTGCTGCCCAGCTCCGGTGGCTGGCCAAGCAGGAGACCTAGCCGCCCGGTGACGTGCGTGGTGGGAAACTGAGGTCGTGGCTGGACCTCCCCGCCTGTTCGCGCCGGCACCGAGGCAGGTGGCCCCCGGGGCGGTCCACGTGCCCGGCTGGCTCGATGCCCGAGCCCAGCGCGCCCTGGCGTCCCGGTGCCGTCGGTGGGTCGGTGCGGCGGGTGGGACGCGGGCTCCCCGCATGCCCCGTGGGGGGGTCATGTCGGTGGAGATCGCCTGTCTCGGGTGGCACTGGCAGCCCTACCGGTACTCGCGCACGGTGGACGACGACGACGGCCGTCCGGTGGCCCCGTTCCCCGAGGAGCTCGGTGCCCTGAGCAGCCGTGCCGTCGTCGACGCCTCGGCGGCCGACGGGTCCCTGGCCCACCCGGCCGGCGACTACCGGCCCGACGTGGCGCTCATCAACTGGTACGGCCCGGGGGCGCGGATGGGCATGCACGCCGATCGCGACGAGCGCGCATGGGCGCCGGTGGTGTCGCTCAGCCTCGGCGACAGCTGCGTGTTCCGATTCGGCACGCCCGCCAGTCGGGGCCGCCCGTGGGTCGACGTGACGCTCGAGTCCGGCGACCTGTTCGTGTTCGGGGGACCGGCCCGGCTCGCCTTCCACGGCGTGCCCAAGGTGCTGGAGGGAACCTCGGATCCGGAGATCGGCGTCGAGGGAGGACGGTTCAACATCACGGTCCGCTGCTCCGGGCTCTGACCGCCGTAGGGTGGCGCATCCCTCAGGCACCGTCGACCACCGATCAGTGTGGACCGATCACGGTGAGCCGATCGAACGAATCAGTCTCCGTCCACGTCCACCATGGCCAGGATCACCGTCGCCAGCCGCTTCCGCTCGGCTGCGGCACGGGTCACCGGCACCGCGCGCAGCTCGAACCCCGCAGCCGACGCGGCCGCCATCACCAGGGTGGCGGGAGGGGGCCCGGCGTCGGCTCGGGGGCGCAATGTGTCCAGCACGGCCGCGACTTTCCCGAGGAGGTAGCGGCCCTCCAGTTCCTTCCACCGGTCCCAGCCGAGGGCGGCCGGCGCCTCCAGCACGGTGATCCGGAGGAACTCCGGCTCGTGGCACTGGATCAGGAACCGATCGATGCACGCGCCGAGGAGAGCCCGGGGTTCGTCGACCCCCCGGGTGTCCACCTCGAGTTTGCCGAAGAACCGGTCCTCGACGGCGATGAAGGCGCCCTCGAACAGCTGCTCCTTGTCGGCGAAGTGGTGGTAGACGGCGCCCTTGGTCACGTTGGCCGCGGCGGCGACCCTGTCGATGCTCGCCTTGGCGAACCCGTCCCGGGTGAACTGGGCGATGGCGGCCCGCACGAGTGCCTGGCGGGTGGCCGGCGCGTTCCGCCTGCGGGGCGGCCTGCCGTCGGTCGGCGTCGGGCCCATCGTCCGATGCTAGCCAGGGGAGGCATACCGATCGAATGTAAGCCCCGAAGGTGAGTGGCGGACACTGATCCCGCCGACCTCGAGCCGCAACCCCGGCCATCCGCCGCTCTGTCTGCCCACGCGCCGTCGCTGCGACAGACCGCCCCCCGTGGGTGCCCTCGGCAGGACTCGAACCTGCGCACACGGCTCCGGAGGCCGATGCTCTATCCGCTGAGCTACGAGGGCGTACGGGGAGCCGGCGGTCTCTCGGACCGGTCGTTCCCTCCGCCGGAGTGCCAACTGTAGTGCGACCGGCCGGGACCGCACCCCCGTGCGGACGGGTCGCCTCCGTCGACGGCGTATCCTCGCTGCAACATGTCCACCCGGGACCTCCTCGCCGAAGCGGTCAGCCGCGCCCTCGCCGTCGTCAGCGCCCGTGACGGGCTGGCCATCCAGGTCGGACCCGAGGCGGTCCATCTCGAGCGACCGGCCCGGAGGGAGCACGGCGACTGGTCGACCAATGTCGCCCTGGTGGCGGCCAAACGGGCCGGCATCAAAGCGCACGACCTGGCCGCGTCGGTGGTGGCGGAGCTGAACGCCTCGCCGCCCGCCCATGTCACCTCGGTCGAGATCGCCGGCCCCGGATTCATCAACTTCAAACTCGACGACGGATGGCTCTATGACTCCTTGAGGGATCTGCTGGTCTCCGGGGAGGACGGGTACGCCAGGCCCGACGTGGGCCATGGTGAGCGTGTGCAGGTCGAGTTCATCTCCGCCAACCCGACCGGCCCCATCCACGTGGGCAACGGCTGGTGGGGCAGCTACGGAGACGCACTGGCGCGGGTCCTCGACCGCGCCGGCTACGTCGTGAGCCGCGAGTACTACGTCAACGACACCGGGGGCCAGATCCGGACACTGGGGATGAGCCTGCTGGCCCTGCGCCGGGGTGACGAGGTGCCCGAGGGCGGATACGGCGGTGAGTACGTGGCCGACCTGGCCACCCGCTTCGACGGCCCCAACGACGTGACCGCGGCCGGCCGCTGGGCGGCCGAGCACATCCTCGACGACATCAGGTCGACGCTGGCCTCGGTCGGGATCGTCTTCGACGAGTGGTACAGCCAGGCATCGATCGAGGAGAGCGGCGCCGTCGACGAGACCATCTCGCTCCTGGACGAGAAGGGACTCGTGTTCGAACAGGACGGAGCCATCTGGTTCCGGGCCACCGAGCTGGGTGACATCCGTGACCGGGTACTCCGCAAGTCCAACGGGGATGCCACCTACCTGGCCGGTGACCTGGCCTACCACCGTGACAAGTTCCTGGTGCGCGGATTCGACCGGGTGATCGACGTGTTCGGTGCCGACCACCACGGCCAGGTGGCCAGCCTCAAGGCCGGCGTCGAGGCACTGGGGGTGGCGCCCGAACGGCTCGAGGTCAAGCTCGGCCAGATGGTCTCCCTGGTCGACAACGGCGAGGCGGTCAAGATGGGCAAGCGGGCCGGCAACGCCATCTCGCTCGAGTCGCTGGTCGCCGACATCGGGCCGGATGCCACTCGCATCCTCAGCCTGATGAGCTCGCTCGACCAGGCCACCACGTTCGACCTCGCTTCGGTGCGGGAACAGTCCGTGGAGAACCCGGTGTACTACGTCCAGATGGCCAGTGCCCGCATCGGCGGCGTCGGTCGCAAGGCCCGCGAACGAGGTGTGGTCCGCGCCTCGCTCGACACGGTCGATCTGTCGTTGCTCACCCACGACCGGGAACTCGAGCTCATCCGTTGCCTCGAGGAGCTTCCCGAAGTCGTGGCCGATGCCGCCGCCGACCGGGCGCCGACCAAGGTCACCACATGGGTCCGGCGGCTGGCCACCTGCTTCCACGGCTTCTACCACGACTGCCCGATCCTGGCCGACGACGTCGACCCGGCCAGGGCCCAGGCCCGTCTGTGGCTCGTGGAGGCCACGCGGGTGGGCCTGGCCATCGGGCTCGGACTGCTGGGTGTGTCCGCGCCGGAGACGATGTGACCCACCGGGAACAGGCGGAGGTCCCGGCCTTCCGCGACCCGACCGACCCGGTGTCACCGGCCCTCCTCCCGATGACCTCCACGGTGGGGGCGGACGGACACCTCCGGGTCGGGGGCGTCGACCTGGTGGAGTTGGCCGAGGATCTCGGCACCCCGCTGTTCGCCTACGACGAGGTCCATCTCCGCACCCGTTGCCGCGAGGCGGTGGAGGCTTGGGGCGATGGCGTGGCCTACGCCACCAAGGCCTTCTTGTGCGTCGCCATGGCGCGGCTCGCCCACGAAGAGGGGATGTGCCTCGATGTCTCCACCGGTGGTGAGCTCCACGTCGCCCTGCTGGCCGGCGTGCCCCCGGACCGAATGGTCCTGCACGGAAGCAACAAGTCCGACGAGGAGCTGGCCTCGGCGTTGTCGGCGGGCGTGGGTCGGATCGTCGTCGACTCGTTCGACGAGATCGACCGGATCGAGCGACTGGTGTCGGGACACCGGAACCGGTTCCCGGTGCCGCCGAAGGTGTTGGCCCGGATCACCCCGGGCGTGGAGGTCCACACCCACGAGTTCGTCCGCACCGGACAGGATGATTCGAAATTCGGGTTCGGCCTGGCCTCGGGGGCGGCGACCGCCGCCGTGGCGCGGCTGTCGGCACTCAGTGAGCGGGGAGTCGTCGAGTTCGTGGGCATCCACGCCCACCTCGGGAGCCAGGTCTTCGCCCTCGAACCCTTCGCGCAGGCCATCGAGGTCCTGGCGGAGTTCTTCGCGCCGCTCGGTCTCCCCGAGCTAGTGGTCGGCGGCGGCCT
This sequence comes from uncultured Acidimicrobiales bacterium, assembly GCA_963725395.1. Classification (GTDB taxonomy): domain Bacteria; phylum Actinomycetota; class Acidimicrobiia; order Acidimicrobiales; family RAAP-2; genus Bog-756. The sequence goes on from CAVRYH010000013.1 coordinate 458,479, forward strand.
CGGCGTGGCCTATGTGAACGGCGAGGAGGCCCCTCCCATGGCCCAGTGGGCCGGCTCGGTCCGTCGGGCGTGTCGGAGGGCCGGCATCGACGACTCGGTCCGGGTGACCGCCGAGCCGGGGCGGGCCATCGTGGCGTCGGCTGCGGTGACGCTGTACCGGGTGGGCACCATCAAGGACGTCACGGACCACCGGACCTACGTGTCGGTCGACGGCGGCATGAGCGACAATCCGCGACCGGTGTTGTACGGCAGTGGCTACGAGGCCTTCGTGCCCCGCGAGGTCTCCTCGCCTCGACCCCGGGCCGTCCGGGTGGTGGGCAAGCACTGCGAGAGCGGTGATGTCGTGGTGTCGGACGCGTTCGTCCCCGACGACCTGGCGGTGGGCGACATCCTCGCCACGCCGGTCACCGGTGCCTACGGGCACTCGATGGCGTCCAACTACAACAAGGTGCCACGCCCGGCGGTGATCTTCGTCGCCGACGGCGAGGCTCGAACCGTGGTCCGCCGCGAGACATTCGACGACCTGGTCCGACTGGACGTCTGAGAAACCGACCGCCGACCGGCCAGGCGCTAGCGTGACCGGGTGACCTCGGCGCCCCCCCTCGAACGTGTGGTTCGCATCGGCGTCCTTGGTTGCGGCCACGTGGGCTCGGCGCTGGTCGGTATCATCGGCGACCGGTCCGACGCCCTGGCGGTCCAGAGCGGGGCCCGCCTGGAAGTGGCGGGCATCGCCGTGGCCGACCTGAGTCGGCCCAGGGCCGACCACATCCCTCGTGAGCTGCTCACCGACGACCCCGCCGCGTTGGTGGCGGATCCCTCGGTGGACGTGGTCGTCGAGCTCGTCGGTGGGCTGAGCCCGTCGGGTGCACTGATCCGGGCCGCGCTCGAAAGGGGCAAGCCGGTGATCACCGCCAACAAGGCGCTCCTGGCCTCACCCGAGGGGGTGCTCCTGCGGGGCCTGGCCAAGACCCGGGGCGTCGACCTCCTGTATGAGGCGGCCGTGGCCGGTGCCATCCCGCTCGTCCGGGCCCTGCGCGAGTCGCTGACCGGCGAACGGATCCACCGGGTGATGGGCATCGTCAACGGGACGACCAACTTCATGCTGACCCGCATGACCGAACAGGGGGCCGACTACGCCACCGTGCTGGCCGACGCCCAGGGGCTCGGACTGGCCGAGCGCGATCCGACCGCCGACGTCGAGGGGTACGACGCCGCTGCCAAAGCAGCGATCCTGGCCGGTGTGGCCTTCGGCTACGACGTGTCCGACGCCGACGTGATGCGCGAGGGGATCACCTCCATCCGGCCGGCCGACGTCGAGTTCGCCGCCCGGCTCGGTTATGCGGTGAAACTCCTGGCCATCGTCGAGCGAACCGGAGACGACGCGCTGTCCGTGCGGGTCCATCCGGCGATGGTGCCGAGGTCGCACCCGCTGGCCAGCGTGCGCGACGCCTTCAACGCGGTGTTCATCGAGGGCGAGGCGGCCGGGGAACTGATGCTCTACGGACAGGGGGCGGGAGGCCTCCCCACGGCCAGCGCCGTGGTCGGCGACCTGATCGACGCGGTGCGGAACCTTCTCGCCGGCACGACGGCGCCGACGCCGGACCGCCAACCCGCCCGACTCCTCCCCGAGTCGGAACTGTGGACACAGTGTTACGTGAGCCTCGACGTTGCCGATCGTCCGGGCGTGTTGGGCAGCGTGGCCACGGTGTTCGGTGACAACGGCGTCTCCATCCGGTCGATGGAACAGGTAGGACAGGCCGGCGAGGCCAGACTGGTCTTCGTGACCCATCCGGCCCGCGAGGGCGACCTGCGATCGACCCTGTCGGCACTGGGCGGTCTCGACGCGGTCGAGCGGATCGGCGGGGTCATGCGCATCGTGGGTGAGACGGAGCGATGACGGCGCGGACGGCAAGCCCGTGAGCCCGTGGAGGGGTGTCATCGAGGAGTACCGAGCGTTCCTGCCCGTGTCCGGAGCGACGCCCGTCGTAACCCTGCTCGAAGGGGGCACGCCCCTGCTTCCCGCCCCCCGGCTGTCCGCCCGGGTCGGAGCTAGGGTCCTCTTGAAGGTCGAGGGCGCCAACCCCACCGGATCGTTCAAGGACCGCGGGATGACGGTCGCCATCTCCAAGGCGGCGGAGGAGGGTGCCAAGGCGGTGGTGTGCGCATCGACGGGCAACACCTCGGCATCAGCCGCGGCCTTCGCCGCCCGGGCCGGCCTGACCTCCGCGGTGCTGATCCCCGAAGGACATATCGCGCTCGGGAAGTTGGCCCAGGCGCTGATCCACGGTGCACGCGTGCTCCAGGTGAGGGGCAACTTCGACCAGTCCCTCTCCATCGTGCGTGAGCTGGGCGAGCGGGCCCCGGTCACGGTCGTCAACTCGGTCAACCCGTACCGTATCGAAGGTCAGAAGTCGGGCGCCTTCGAGATCGTGGACGAGCTCGGGGACGCCCCCGACGTCCACTGCATCCCGGTGGGCAATGCGGGCAACATCACCGCGTACTGGAAGGGCTATCTGGAGTTCAAGGGAGCGGGCCGGTCGACGCGGCTGCCCCGGATGCTCGGATTCCAGGCGGCCGGAGCGGCCCCCATCGTCGAAGGCCACATTGTCGAGCACCCCGAGACGGTGGCGACGGCCATCCGGATCGGCAACCCGGCGAGCTGGTACGGCGCGACGTCCGCCGCCTCCGAGTCGGGCGGGGGGATCGCCGCGGTCACCGACGACGAGATCCTCGACGCCTACCGCTTCCTCGCCGCCGAGGAGTCGGTGTTCTGCGAGCCTGCCTCCGCCGCTTCGGTGGCCGGTCTCCTGCGTTTCGGGCTGCCCGACGGCCTCGGCGCCAATGCCACGGTGGTCTGCGTCCTCACCGGCCACGGGCTGAAGGACCCGGACATCGCCATCAGCCAGATCTCGGTGCCGACGGTGGTGGACGCCGACCTCGGAGCCGTGCTGGAGGAGCTGTCGCTCTAGCCGAGGCCTTGCTTCTTCTGTCGGGCCCGACCACTACTTCGGGCCCGAGGAAAGGGCCAGGGGGCCAACGGTTGTTGCCCGAACCGCCGGCCCCCTGTAGTATGGGAACACCTTCGCTTCCACAGATCGCCCGTTCGGGCTTGTGGGCGGGAGCTTCTGGTTCGCGGCAGTTGACGCGGTCAGCCCGTATCCGGCGTCGGGGGGAGTAGCAGACGAGAGTTGATCTCGAGGCTCGCGACTCCCCACCCCTGATTCCCTGGCAGTTGGAGTCAACCCACCTGCCAACGAGGACATTCGAAACGAGGAAGCCGATGACTGCCGAACAGCAGCTCGAGCGCTCGGTGTTGGAGGGCAAGGAGCGAGAAGAGCTCCAGGCCATCGCCCAGGCCCTCTCTGTGAAGACCAACACCAGAACGAAGAAAGCAGACATGATCGACGGGATTCTGAAGGCCACCGGGGTCTCCGTCGCCGGAAACACTCCCGGTGGGGAGACCGGGACCGATGGTGGCCACGACACCGCCGGAACCAACGGCAACGGATCCACGGGGGGTGGACGGGCGTCGAACCGAAGCAGCCGTTCCGCCGACGGGGGAGCGCTTGTTGTCGCCGACACCCCGGTCGCAACCGCGTCGGCCAACGGCGAGGCCGCGTCCCGACGCAAGCCCTCGACCCGTCGGGCGGCCCCGGTCTCCTTCGGGCCGTCCGATGACGCGGAAACCTCAAGCGCACCCGTCGAGCTCGAGGACGATCTCATCGATGCGATCGAGAAGGGAACCGGGGGCGACACGTCCGCCGACGGCGAGAGCCCCGGCCACCAGGTCCATCCCGGCGACGGCTCCCCCCTACAGGGGGCGGACCAGAACCGCCAAGGTGCCCAAGCCGGTGGCGGTACCCAGCCCGGTCAGAACAACCGCAACAACCAGAACAACCGCAACAACCGCAACAACCAGAACAACCGCAACAACCAGAACAACCAGAACAACCAAGGCAACCGCAGCAATCAGGGCGGCGGTAACGATGACATGGGCAATCGTCGGAGCAATCGTCGTCGTCGCGGTCGCGACCGGCAGGGGGGCGGCGCGGACGGCGATCTGCAGGGTTCGGGTGGCACCCAGGACCAGCAGTACCAGGGCGAGCTCATCCCGGTGCGAGGACTGCTCGATCTCCGTGACGAGGGATACGGGTTCCTGCGTTGTGAGGGCTACCTCCCCTCGCCGAAGGACGTGTACGTCTCCATCAGCCAGGCCCGGCGGTTCGCCCTTCGGAAGGGTGACAGCATCGAAGGGTTCTGCCGCCCGGCCGGCAGCACGGAGAAATTCCCCGCCCTGTTGCAGATCGACACGGTGTCCTCGCTCGATCCCGAGGCGGCCCGCAACCGGCCTCGGTTCGAGAACCTGACTCCTCTCTTCCCGGACGAGCGCCTGAACCTCGAGATGCCCGGGGAGAAGGAGAACATGACGACACGCATCGTCGATCTGCTGTCCCCCATCGGCAAGGGACAACGTGGCCTCATCGTGTCGCCGCCCAAGGCGGGGAAGACAACGGTGATGAAGCACATCGCCCACTCCATCGAGGCCAACAATCCGGATGTGCACCTGATGGTCCTCCTGGTCGACGAGCGCCCCGAAGAGGTCACCGACATGCGCCGCTCGGTGAAGGGGGAGGTGGTGGCCTCGACCTTCGACCGACCGGCCGAGGAGCACACCGCAGTGGCCGAACTGGCCATCGAGCGGGCCAAGCGACTGGTCGAGTCGGGGCGCGACGTCGTCATCATTCTCGACGGCATCACCCGCCTGGCCCGGGCGTACAACCTGGCCCAGCCGGCCACGGGCCGGATCATGTCCGGTGGCGTCGATTCCGGTGCGCTGTACCCGCCGAAGAAGTTCTTCGGTGCCGCCCGGAACATCGAAGAGGGCGGTTCACTGACCATCCTGGCCACCGCCTTGGTGGAGACGGGGTCGAAGATGGACGAAGTCATCTTCGAGGAGTTCAAGGGCACCGGTAACATGGAGCTGCGCCTCGACCGCCGGTTGGCCGAGCGTCGGCTGTACCCGTCGATCGACGTGAACGCCAGCTCGACCCGCCATGAGGAACTGCTCTTCGACCGTTCCGAGCTCCAGCAGGTATGGAAATTGCGGCGGGTGCTGAATGCGCTGGCCAACGAGGGGAGTGCCGCCGCAGGGCTCGAGCTGCTGATGGACAAGATCCGCACCACCAAGAGCAACGACGAAATTCTCGCCGAGATCGCCAAGGGGCCCGCGGCCTGATCCACGCGGACGGGGGAACGCCCGGTTCCGTTACACTCTCATGGCCGCGTAGCGGACCCCACATGACGGGAAGAGACGCCGCCCCAACAGGAGAACACCATGAAGACTGACATCCACCCCGCCTACGTCGAGTCGTCCGTGCGCTGCTCGTGCGGTAACACGTTCACCACTCGCTCGACCAAGCCGGAGATCCACCTCGAACTGTGCAACGAGTGCCACCCCTTCTTCACCGGTAAGCAGAAGCTTGTCGATTCCGGTGGACGGGTCGAGCGCTTCCAGCGCCGTTACGCCAAGACCGGATCGCGCAAGAAGCCGACGGCGCCACCCGCATCCTGATCGTGTGACCGCTCCGGGCGGAGCGGTGACCGACGTCGACCGCGTGGGCCGACGGGGCTCCCCGCAGAGGGTTGGCGCTACCCTTGGCCCGTGTTGAACGACCGCCTCACCGAGCTCGAACGGGAGTACGAGGCCGTCGTCAGCGAGCTGAACGACCCGACGCTCTCGTCCGATCCGAAGCGGTTGCGCCAGGTGTCCCAGCGGCACCGGGAGCTTGACGAGGTGGTGGGATGCTGGCGCCGGCTCCAGTCGGCTGAGTCCGATCTCGAAGCCGCCCGGGAGATGGTCAATGACTCGTCCGGCGAGGAGCGCGAGCTCGCGCAGGCCGAGGTGACTGATGCGGAGGAGGAGATCGCCCGCCTCGAAGAGGAGCTCCGGCTCCTCCTCGTCCCCCGGGACCCCAATGCCGGGCGCAACGTGATCATGGAGATCAGGGGCGCCGAGGGCGGCGAAGAGGCCAACCTGTTCGCCAAGGACCTCTTCGAGATGTACACCCGCTACGCCTCGGCCAAGGGTTGGAAGGTCGAAGTCCTCTCCTCGAGCCCGTCCGAACGCGACGGACTGAACGAGATCACCTTCGTCGTCAAGGGCGACGACGCATGGCAGCGCCTCGAGCACGAGGGAGGCCCCCACCGGGTGCAGCGGGTGCCGGTCACCGAGTCCTCGGGGCGAATCCACACCTCGTCGGCAGCCGTGGCGGTCCTGCCCGAGGCGGAGGAGGTCGACGTGGCCATCGACCCCAACGACCTCAAGATCGACGTCTACCGTTCGACCGGCCCGGGTGGGCAGTCGGTGAACACAACCGACTCGGCCGTGCGGATCACCCATCTCCCCACCGGGATCGTGGTGGCCATGCAGGACGAGAAGAGCCAGATCCAGAATCGGGCCAAGGCGATGACGGTCCTCCGCTCGAGACTCCTGAAGGCGGAACAGGACAGACAGGCGGCCGAGCTCTCCCAGCAGCGCCGGAGTCAGGTCGGGGGTGGCGGGCGCTCGGAGAAGATCCGGACCTACAACTACAAGGACAACCGGGTGACCGACCACCGGATCAAGCTCACCCTGCACAAGCTGGACCGGATCCTGATGGGCGACCTCGACGAGTTGACCGACGCCCTCATGGCCGACAAGCGGTACCGCCAGCTGGACGACGGCTGAGCCACGTGGGGAACGGTCCGACGGCCGACAGGCGAAACGCCCCCGAGGATCGGGCCGACGGGCGCGAGCCACTGGTTGCCGCCATCGCCGAGCGGTTGGATTCGCGACAGGAGGCGCGCTGGATCGTCGAGCACGCCGGTCCGGATCGGGCCTGGGCCCTCGCCGATCGGAGGGCGGCCGGCGAGCCCCTGCAGTACGTGCTGGGTCGGTGGCCGTTCCGCTCCGTGGAGCTGTACGTGGACCCGAGGGTGCTCATCCCGCGTCCCGAGACCGAGTACGTGGTGGATGTGGCCCTCGCCGAACTCGAGCGCTCCTCGGGAGCGGCGCCCGCGCCCGTCGCCGCCGACCTGGGCACCGGGTCCGGTGCCATCGCCCTCTCGCTGGCCGTCGAGGGGGGCGCCATACTTCCCGACGTCGAGGTGTGGGCCACCGACGTGTCTCCCGACGCACTCGAGGTGGCCCGGCACAATCTCGAGGCACTGGCCGGCGCCGATCCGGCGGCCGCGGCGCGGGTGCGCATCGCCCACGGGCGTTGGTTCGAGGCGCTGCCCGGTCGGCTGGCCGGTCGGGTCGACCTCGTGGTGTCCAACCCCCCCTATGTGACCGAGTCGGAGTACCTCGACCTCGACCCGGTGGTGCGTGACTTCGAGCCCCGGCTGGCACTGGTGGCCGGGTCGGGGACCGACGGCGCCGGCGGGATGGAGGCGATCGAGGCCATTGTGACCGGAGCCCCCGTCTGGCTCCGTCCATCGGGGGCGCTGGTGGTCGAGATCTCGCCGGCGCAGGCGGGGGCGAGTGTCGATCTCGCCCACCGCGCCGGGTTCGAAGCGGTGACAACCGCCCGTGACCTGGCCGGTCGGCTTCGCGTCCTGGTGGCCAGGCGCTGAACGTGGCCGACTCCATCGACGCGATGGACCCGCGGGCGGTGGCGCGGGCGGCGGCTGCCCTGGCGGAGGGCTCCGTCGTCGCCGTGCCGACCGACACCGTCTACGGTCTGGCGGCCGACCCTTCCCAACCCGAGGCGGTGGCACGGCTCTTCGCCCTGAAGGACCGGCCCGACGACGTGGCGCTGCCCGTGCTCGTGGGGAGCCGTCACCAGGTCACCGAGGTGGCCGGGCCACTCGACTCGGCGGCCCGACACCTGGCCGACCGCTTCTGGCCCGGCCCGTTGACGCTGGTGGTCCCCCGTGCTGCCAGCTTCACGGCCGATCTGGGGGGCTCACCTTCGGCTCGACGGACGGTCGGCGTCCGCTTACCCGCCCACCACCTGATGCAGGCGCTGTGCAACGAGGTCGGGCCCCTGGCCGTGACCAGCGCCAACCCCCACCGATCGCCGCCGGCCACCTCCGCCCACCAGGTGGTGTCCTGGTTCGGGGACGCGGCCGGGCTGGCGCTGGTGATCGACGGGGGACCCTGCGACGGCGTCCCCTCGACCGTGGTGGAGTGCCGGGGCCCGGCCTCTCACGGGCTACGCGAGGGCGCCATCGCCTGGGGCGAGGTCTTTCCACGGTGGTCCAGGCCGCCATCGGGCGGTCGCCGCCGTTGAGGCCGGTGCGCCACGGGGTTGACGGTCACACCCCCGACAGGAGACACTGGAGTCCCTATGGTCACTGTGTGCAGCGCTCACAACGGCGTAACAATTATCGACTAGGCACAGACCGGACCCGGTGTGTGCCCCCGACCGTCCACCTGGTGGGCGGTTTTTCAATTGGGGGACTGACATCGGCCACTGACGGGCGTGGGAACCTGGACGGCATGACCGCAGCAGGACGAGCAGCTGAAAAAATGGACGAGAGCAGAAGGGCCCGGGGAACGTGAGTACGTACGAGGTTGGACTCATCGGCGGTGACGGAATCGGGCCCGAGGTGGTGGCCGAGGCCGTCAAGGTGGTCGAGGCCGCCGGGGTGACCCTGGACACGACCGAGTACGACCTGGGTGCCGACCGGTATCTGCGCACCGGAGAGATCCTGCCGGACCCGGCCCTCGACGAGCTGCGCGGCCAGGACGCCATCCTCCTCGGAGCGGTTGGCCCTCCGGTCGGCTCGACGGCCGTGCCGCCCGGGGCCCTTGAACGGGGGCTCCTGCTCCGCCTGCGCTTCGAGCTGGACCTGTACGTCAACATGCGTCCCTTCACGGGCGTGCCGGGTGCGCTCGCCCCTGACTGCGACTTCGTGGTCATTCGCGAGAACACCGAGGGGACCTACGCCGGTGAGGGCGGATTTCTGCGCAAGGGCACCCCCTACGAGGTGGCCACCCAGGGATCGGTGAACACCCGCCACGGTGTCGAGCGGTGCGCCAGGTTCGCCTTCGAGCTCGCGGATACGCGCCCGCGCCACCATCTCACCCTGGTCCACAAGACCAACGTCCTCACCTTCGCCGGCGACCTGTGGCAGCGCACGGTCGACGAGGTGGCGCTCGACCATCCGGCGGTGACCCGGGACTACAACCATGTGGACGCCACGTGCATCTACTTGGTTGAGAACCCGGGCCGCTACGACGTCATCGTCACCGACAATCTCTTCGGCGACATCATCACCGATCTGGCCGGTGCCATCGCCGGTGGGATCGGCTACGCCGCCTCGGCCAACCTCAATCCGGACAGGACCGGTCCATCGCTCTTCGAGCCGGTGCACGGTGCCGCGCACGATATCGCCGGAACCGGCCGGGCCAATCCGGCCGCAGCCATCCGGTCGGCCGCCCTCATGCTCGACTTCCTCGGCGAGTCCTCGGCCGCGGACAAGATCAACCAGGCGGTCACCGACGTGATCAACTCCCGACCCGACTCCACCGTCTCGACCGCCGCTCTCGGCGATGCCATCGCAGAAAGGCTCTGAGCCATGCCCCTCACTCCCACCGAAAAGATCTGGATGGACGGCGAGCTCGTCGACTGGGAGGACGCCACCGTCCACGTGCTGACCCACACGATGCACTACGGGTCGGGCGTGTTCGAGGGGGTCCGCGCCTACCCGACGCAGCGCGGGGTGGCGATCTTCCGGCTCCGCGACCACATCGAGCGGCTGTTCCAGTCGGCCAAGGTGTTCATGATCGACATCCCCTACTCGGTCGACGATCTCGTGGAGGCCAGCCGGACCCTCGTCCGGGTGAACGGGCTCGACGACGGGTGCTACCTGAGGCCGCTCGTGTACCTGGGCTACGGCGAGATGGGCCTCAACCCCCTACCCTGCCCGGTCAACGTGTCGATCGCGGCATGGCCGTGGGCCACCTACCTCGGGGAGGAGGGCGTGGCCAACGGCGTCTCCATGAAGATCAGTTCGTGGCGCCGTCACGACCCGAACGCCGTCCCGACCGCGGCCAAGGGGACCGGTATGTACGTCAACTCGTCACTGGCCAAGGTGGAGGCCATCAAGGCCGGCTACGACGAAGCCATACTGCTCGCCCCGGACGGGAACGTCAGCGAGTGCACGGGGGAGAACATCTTCATCGTCCGCAAGGGTCGCCTCATCACGCCCCCGACCTCTGACGCCGGCGCACTCGAGGGCATCACCCAGCAGTCGGTGGAGACGATCGCCCGCGACCTCGGCTACGGGGTTTCCTACGAGCAGATCATCCGCACCGACCTCTATACCGCCGACGAGGCGTTCCTCACGGGGACGGCGGCCGAGGTCGTTCCCATCCGCGCCATCGACGACCGGCAGGTGGGGGACGGCCGGCCGGGGCCGATCACCCAGAAGCTCCAGCAGACCTACTTCGCCACGGTGCGCGGCGAGGTGGACCAGTACAAGGACTGGCTCGACTATGTCGAATGACGGACCGACCCTCTCTGACGACCCGGCCACCGGGAGACGGGCGGGCCACGGCCATTCGCACGTGCACACCCACGGTCGCGGACCGGCCCACACCCATCCGCTAACCCCCGGCCAGCAGTCCCACGCCAGAGGACGTGGGATCGCCGGGGCCCCGGCGGGCGGCGGTCACGACTTCGAGCTCCCGGCGTTGCCCGACGCCGTGGACATCTTCGACACCACACTGCGGGACGGCTCCCAGCAGGAGGGCCTGTCGCTCACCGTCGACGACAAACTGCGGGTGGCCGAGCAACTCGACCACCTCGGGGTCACCTTCATCGAGGGGGGATGGCCGGGAGCCAATCCGAAGGACGAGGAGTTCTTCGCCCGTGCACCCTCCGAACTCTCATTGTCCAGGGCGACGTTGGTGGCCTTCGGCTCCACCCGGCGGGCCGGGGTGAGGGCGGAGGACGACGAGACCCTGCGCCACCTGGTCGATGCCCAGACCGAGGCGGTCTGCATCGTGGCCAAGTCCTCGGAGGTCCATGTCGTCGACGCCCTCCGCACGACGCTCGACGAGGCGGTGGCCATGGTGGCCGACTCGGTCGAGTTCCTGCGGGCCAACGACCTCCGGGTCTTTCTCGACGCCGAGCACTTCTTCGACGGGTACAAGGCCAACCCGGACTTCTCACTGCGGATCCTCCAGGCCGCCGAGGAGGCCGGGGCCGAGGCGCTCGTCCTGTGCGACACCAACGGCGGCACCCTCCCCTACGAGGTCGAGCGGATCGTCGCCCACGTGCGGAGCCGGTACGAGACGCAGCTCGGGGTGCACTTCCACAACGACAGCGGCTGCGCGGTGGCCAACTCGCTCGCCGCAGTGGGCAGCGGGGCCACCCACGTCCAGGGCTGTGTGAACGGGTACGGTGAACGCGCCGGCAACACCGACCTCTCCGCGGCGATCCCCGACCTCTCGCTCAAGCTGCGGGTGGCCACCATCCCGACCGAACGGCTGGAGCTGCTCACACCGGTCTCCCACCACATCGCCGAACTGGTGAACATCGCCCCCAGCCCCCAGCAACCGTTCGTCGGCGCGTCGGTCTTCGCCCACAAGGCCGGTCTCCATACGTCGGCCATCGCCCGTCGGTCCGATGCCTACGAGCACATCTCGCCCGAGTTGGTGGGGAACGGCACGAGATTCGTCGTCTCGGAGATGGCGGGCCGGTCGACCCTGGCCATGAAGGCGGCCGAACTGGGCCTCGAGCTCGACTCGCAGGCCATGGCCTCGGTTCTCGACTCGCTCAAGCGGCTCGAGTACGAGGGCTACCACTTCGAGGTGGCCGACGGCTCTCTCGAGCTCCTCCTCCGGGGTTCCACGGGATGGAAGCAGCCGTTCTTCGAGCTCGAGTCGTACCGGGTCATTGCCGAGTACACGGAGGGCCGGTCCACCGAGGCCACCGTGAAGCTCCTGGTCGGCGACGAGCGGATCGTGGCCACCGCCGAGGGCAACGGCCCGGTCAACGCCCTCGACGGTGCCCTCCGGCGGGCCATCGGATCCCACTATCCGGCCCTGACGGGTGTGCACCTGGTCGATTATCGGGTGCGGGTGCTGGACTCGGCCCGGGGCACCGGTTCGGTGACCCGGGTCCTCATCGACTCGACCGATGGCGACCGGACCTGGACCACGATCGGGGTGTCCGAGAACATCATCGCCGCCTCCTGGCAGGCCCTCTCGGACTCCATCGTCTACGGTCTGCTGCATGCTGGGAGCCCCGGGGACGCCACATCCGACGGATAGCGCCATCCCCGTGGTGACTACCTGCCGCCGACCCCCAGGAGCCCTCTGTTGACCCAACCAAGCTTCGTCCCGATCGTCGAGGCCGACCAGGTGCGGTCGGCATACCGACTGCAGGTGCCTAGCATCTGGACCCAGTCGCGCCCGTCCGAGCTGCGGGGGACCTCGAGGCCTCCGGGGCGCCAGCTGGGCAGCCCGGGGCCCGACCAGGGGTTCGCCCTCAAGCTGGCGCGGAGGTTCGAGCACCGTTTGGAGCTGGCCGAGGGGGAGTCCGACGAGGACGCGATCGCCGGCTGCACCGCGGTCGCCATGCGGAGGTGTGCTCACTTCGGTCGGGCGCCGGCCGTGTACGACCTGACCTTCGCCTTCACCCTGTGGGGCTTCCTCGGTGGAGCGCCCGCTGACCTGATCGAGGCCCGCGGTCCACTGTTTCGGTCCGCGTCGCACCATTACACGGCTCAACGGACGATCGCCGACTCGGTGGCCGAGGAGGCCTTGCGGCTCACTCCCGAGGCCGTCGCCGAGCGCATCGACCGGTGGCGCGAACTCCTGGTCCTGCCCGAAGGGGTCTGACCCGACCCCCTCCGGCTCAGAGGCTCAGTGGCCCTTGCGCCACTTCCGCTTGCCGGACGAGCCCGTGGAGGCCCCGACAGGCGCCGGGCCACGGCCATTGGAACCCCGGGTGCTCGTGAACGAGCCTGTGGGCCCGGCATCGTCGGAAACGTGGGCCACGGTCACGTTGTCGGCCAGATGGGACCCCTGGAGCGCCTTTTGGAACAGGTCGGGGAACTGGGGCCCGACGTGGGCGTCCTGGGCGGGTTGCCCCTGCCACCTGGAAGGATGGGAGGCCGCGCCTCCCATCGACGGTACCGTTCCGGGACTCTGACCAGCCGGCTGGACCGGCGTGTCGACCGGCGATCGCATGCGGGTGCCCTCCCTCACGGACGGGTGCAGCTCAGGCGGGTACCACTTCCCGTCACTGGCTATCCACCAGCCCGGCCCCTCGGGTTTGTCACTCATCGGGTTGCCTCCACCACTCTATGTGTTAATTGATGTCTGAATCGTAGCCCCAACTCGCGTCACCTGTCACCTGGATCCTCGTTCCCTCCCTAGTGTCGACGCCGCCGGAGGACTCCTTGAGCCTGGTTCGGGCCCCGTCGGGCCCGGTCGGGCGCCGCCGACCACTGCTGTCCGAGCCGAGGGAAGGGATCCCGGCCACGTTTGGACGAGCCGCGGGCTACCGGTGGGTAACTTGGGTCGATGGACTCCCCTGCCTTCGGGCTCAGCGACACCCAACGCCAGTTCCGCGACACGCTCCGCCGGTTCGCCGATGACCGGATCGCCCCCCATGCCGCGGAGGTGGACCGGGAGGCCGTCTTTCCGCGCCGGTCGTTCGACGCGTGCGTCGAGCTCGAGCTGCCGGCCCTGGGCGTCCCTGTCGAGTACGGCGGGGCCGGGGCTGACATGGTCACCCAGGCGATCATGGCCGAGGAGGTGGCCAGGGTATGCGCCTCGACCTCGGTGACCCTGCTCATCTCCAAGCTCGGCATGCTCCCAGTCATGAACTGGGGATCCGAGGAGTTGAAGAGGACCTATCTGCCCAGGGTGGCGTCCGGCGAGGCCCAGGCCAGTTACTGCCTGTCCGAGGCCGATGCGGGCAGCGATGTGGCGGCGATGCGCACCCGGGCGGTGCGTGATGGGGGGGACTACGTCCTCACCGGCGCCAAGCACTGGATCACCAACGCCGGTGTCTCGGACACGTACACCGTCTTCGCCGTGACCGACCCCGATGCCGGCCGCCGGGGTATCAGCTGCTTCCTGGTCGAGGCCGACTGGGGGGTCGAGGTGGCTGCCCACGAGGACAAGATGGGCCTGCGCGGCAGCCCGACCGCCGCCGTCAGATTCGATGGGCTGAGGGTTCCTGCCGCCAACCTCGTCGGGGAGGAGGGCATGGGATTCACCATCGCCATGCACACCCTCGACCGCAGCCGGCCCACCATCGGGGCCCAGGCCGTGGGCATCGCCCAAGGGGCAATTGACGAAGCCGCCCGCTACATGACCGAGCGCAAGGCGTTCGGCAAGCCGATCGCCGATCTCCAGGGGCTCCGTTTCATGGTGGCCGACATGGCCATGCGGGTCGAGGCGGCTAGGTCCCTCGTCTACCGGGCCTGTTCGCTCATCGACGATGGAGATCCCGAGGACGAGCTGAGCAAGGTGGGAGCAATGGCCAAGTGCTTCGCCTCGGACGCGGCGATGTCGGTCACCACCGATGCCGTCCAACTGCTCGGTGGCTACGGCTACACGAAGGACTTCCCGGTGGAGCGGTTCATGCGCGACGCCAAGATCACCCAGATCTATGAGGGCACCAACCAGATCCAGCGGGTGGTGATCGCGAAGTCCGTGCTGGGCTGACCATGACCCCAGCTCGGTGGCCTCGTTCGCGTCCAGGATCATGGATGGTGGTGGCGGTGCCCGAACGGTCGTCGGCTCAGCACCGGGCGGTCATCACCCTTCTCACCGACGCCCTACGGGCGGTGGAGGCCTGGCGGGCCGACGGCGAACCGGCCCTGTGGGCCGGGGCGGCGGCACTGGAGGCGCCGGACGATGGGGTGCGGCCCCACCTCGATGACGGCGGATGCTCGACCAGATGTCGGACTCGGCCAGGGGGTCCTGGGAGTCCACCGCCCACCGGGAGTTCGACGAGTTCATGGGCGAGCTCCTTCATGGGCGAACTCCGTCGGACCTCGCCGACCGGGGCCGGACGTCCCTGAGTGGGCGATGGACCGGGTCGAGTCCTGAAGTGATCACCTCGCTGGCGCTCGTATGAAACGGGTCCCAGAACGGTGGTGATGTCATTGTTGCCTTGATATGACATCAAAGTGATGTCATACTGATGCTATGGAGCTGGACCAGCATGTCGAGAGCGTTCGCCGGCAATTCGCGGCCGCGGCGGAGGCAGGAGGTGACGAGGTCAGGGTGCAGGCCGAGCGCCTGTTCGCCCCGCTCGAGTCGGCCCTGCGCCTCGCCCTCCTAGACGTCCTCGTCGCTGCAGCCGAGGAGATCACCTGCGAGTTGGCGCCCGGATCGGTGGAACTGCGGCTGAGGGGCCGCGAGCCCGAATTCGTGGTCAGCCTTCCCCAGTCCGAGCCCCCGTTGGAGGAGGAGGAGTTCCGCCTGTCTGGGCTCGCAGCTCCCGAGGGGGAGGAGGGGGCTACCGCCCGCATCAGCCTCCGCCTCCCCGAGCACCTGAAGATTCGGGTGGACGAGGCCGCGGCAGCCGACGGCCTCTCGATCAACACCTGGTTGGTCCGTGCGGTCAGCGCGGCTCTGGCGGGAAGCAGTTCGGCCCGTCGCCAGGACCGGCGGCCCCCGACGGGATCTCAGCGATACACCGGCTGGAGCCGGTAGGCAGGAGGAAAGCCAAATGACCGTCTTCCAGACGCCCGAACCGATCTCGGTCTCGTTGGAACTCGAGACCGGTGACGTTCGCTTCGTGGCCAGCGAAAGCCACGAGACCGTGGTCGTGGTGACGCCGACCGATCCCACCGAGGACGCGGACGTGAATGCGGCCGAGCGGACCCTTGTCGAGGTCGCGTCGGGATCCCTCACCGTGAGGGGACCGAGGACCTGGCGCCAGTGGACCCCCTGGGGCCCTCGGGGAGGTCGCGGGTCAATCGACGTCGAGATCCAGCTGCCCGATGACTCCCGCGTGGGCGCCGACGTCGCGATGGCGTCCGTACGCAGTACCGGTCGCCTGGGGGAACTCGACGTCCGGACAGGCTTCGGTGATGTCCGCGTCGACGAGGCCGGTTCGGTGAAGATCAGGACTGGGATCGGCGAGGTGATGGTCGGACGGGTCGACGGAGACGCACAGGTGAAGACCGGATCAGGTCGGATCGACATCGGCTCGGTCGGAGGGTCGGTCACCGTCAAGAATTCGAATGGGGACACCCGCATCGGCGAGGTGGTGGGCCGAGTGCAACTGCAGAATTCGAACGGCTCGATCCAGGTGGACAGCGCTCGCTCGGACGTCTCGGCGAAGACTGCTCTCGGAGACGTGCGGCTGGGGCTGGTGTCGCAGGGCGCTACCGAAGCCAAGACGGCCTGCGGGCAGATCGACATCGGGGTTCTCGACGGGGTGGCGGCGTGGTTGGACCTCTCCACCGGGTTCGGCCGGGTCGGCAACGAGCTCGAGCACACGGGTCGTCCCCCGGTGGAGGAGCGGACCACCGAGATCCGCGCCCACACCGGTGCCGGCGACATCAACATCCGTCGGGTACCGGTTCGTGCCGAACTGGGGACGAGATCATGAGCCAAACCCGATCTGTCGCCATCGCAGCGTCGGATGTGTGCAAGTCGTTCGGCAGCCATCTGGTGCTCGACAAGGTGAACCTGGCTGCCGATGAAGGCTCGATCCTCGCGCTGCTCGGCCCGAACGGAGCCGGCAAGACGACGATCGTCCGCATCCTCTCCACCCTGATCCCCGCCGACTCCGGCTCCATGCAGATCGCCGGTCACGATGTGGTCACCGATCCCGACGGGGTGCGGGCGCTCATCGGGGTCACCGGCCAGTTCTCAGCGGTGGACAACCTGCTCACCGGCGCCGAGAATCTGCGGTTGATGGCCGATCTTCGCCACTTCGGCCGCGATGCTGGCCGACGGCGGGTGACCGAGTTGCTGGAGCAGTTCGACCTCTGCGATGCCGCGGACAAGCCACTGGCCACCTACTCGGGCGGGATGCGCCGGCGGCTCGACCTCGCCATGACCCTCGTCGGTGAACCCCGGGTGATCTTCCTCGACGAGCCCACTGCCGGCCTCGACCCGCGCAGTCGACTCACCATGTGGGAGATCGTCCGCGGACTCGCCTCGGCCGGAGTCACCATTCTGCTGACCACCCAATACCTCGACGAGGCGGACCAGTTGGCCGACCGCGTCGCGGTGCTCGACGAAGGCCGTATCGTCGCCGAAGGAACCCCGTCGGAGCTGAAGGGCCGGATCCCCGGTGGGCACGTCCGGCTCCACTTCGCTGGTCCCGACCTGCTGCGCTCGGCGGCCAGGCTGCTGCCAGCGGCCGCTCCTGACCAGGACCAACTGGTCCTCCAGGTCCCCGAGGACGGCAGTGTGGACTCCCTCCGGGACCTACTCGACGAGTTGCATGAGGCCCGCATCGACGTCGACCGGCTGTCGATCCACACCCCGGATCTCGATGACGTGTTCCTCGCCGTCACCGGCAACCATGTCTCCGTCCGATCCGACGTGGACCCCACGCCACAGGGGGTGGCGCAACGATGACCACGTTCGCCTACACGCTCAGCGATTCGAGGGTCATGCTGCGCCGCAACCTGAAACACCAGATCCGGTACCCCTCGTTGACCCTGATGCTGGTGGGCATGCCCATCGTGCTCCTCCTTCTGTTCGTCTACGTCTTCGGCGGCCAACTCGGTGCCGGCCTTCCCACCCACGGAGGCCGGAGCGCCTACCTCGACTACGTCGTGCCGGGGCTCTTGGTGGTGACCGTGGCCGCGGCCGTGCAGGGCACGTCGATCATGGTCGCCATGGACATGACCGGAGGCATCATCGACCGCTTCCGGACCATGGCCATCGCCCGGGCGTCGGTCCTGACCGGCCATGTGCTTGGCAGCCTGATCCAGACGCTGGCCGCTCTCACCGTCCTGATCGGGGTCGCCTTCGGTCTCGGCTTCCACGCCACAGCTGGGCCGCTGGCCTGGCTGGCGGCCATCGGAGTGATGGTCCTGATCGCGTTCGCGCTTATCTGGTTGGCCGTCGCACTCGGTCTGGCGGCCAGGAGCGTCGAGACGGCCAGCAACACCCCGATGGTCCTGTTCCTGCTCGTGTTCCTCAGTAGCGGGTTCGTGCGCCCACAGACGATGCCGGCCGGGCTTCGTCAGTTTGCCGAGTACCAGCCCTTGAGCCCCGTCGTCGACACCGTACGCGGACTGTTCACCAACGGTGCCGTTGGCGACCACGCTGTCGCCGCCATCGCGTGGAGCGTGGCCATCGCCTTGGTTTCCTACCTCTGGGCCATCCGCCTCTACAACCGACGCCGAGTGGCCGACCCAACGTGACTGCGCCGCGCGCGCCGGCTCACTCGGCCGACCCGCTCGGGGTCGGGAAGCCCCGCGGTCAGCTGCCGTAGGGCCGCGTGAGTACCTCCATGTTGTGACCGGAGGGATCTTCGAAGTAGAAGCCGCGTCCGTGATTGTTGATGCGGTTCTCGGACAGGTGCCCGGGGTCAGCCCAATAGGTGAGGCCGCGATGGGTGACCCGCGCGAAGATGGCATCGAACTCCTCTTCGGTCACGAGGAAGGCGTAGTGGTGATGCTCGCCAGCGCCTCGGTCGTCGTAGTCGAGACTGACGCCGTTGGCGGTCTCGACGCACAAGAAGGGTCCGAAGGGCGTTGGCGGTCCGAGCCCGAGGATCTCAGCGAGAAAGTTGGCCGACGCCGCCTTGTCGTGGACAGGAACGATGGTGTGGTTGAGCTGAACTGCCATGGCACGCCTCCCAGGTTGACATCGCCAGCCATTATCGGCCCATGAGGTCGGGCCTGCTCGCCGAGAGGGCTGGTCGTCGGGGCTGTGATCCGAGTGGGCGCGCAGCGCACCCGGCGGCGGGGATGGTCAGCCCTGGACGACGGGTTCACAATGGAGCCATGACGACAGACCACGGTTGGATCAGTTACAGACCCGGCGACAACTCGCATCTGACCGAGGAACAGCGGAAGGGGGTCGAAGAGCGCATCCGGCAACGCCGGGAGAGCTTCGGCGCATTACTGGGCGTGGTGGAGGTGCGGGTCTACGAGCATGCGTGTGAACCTCAGGTTGGCTTCCCGCCGGGGGCGATCCTGGGCGCCGAGACTGACGCTCCGGTCATCTCGGACATGGTGGCTCGGGCTCGGGCTGAGCTGGCGGAGTGGCGCTAGTCACCTCGAGGTTCCGGCTACGAGGGGCCGGGCCATCGCCTGATCGGAGCTGGACGACGGGGCGACGGCGTGCCGGCCGGGCTCGGACCCGGGATGTCGTATCGGGGCGTACGAGGGAGATCACCTGGGTTCGCCACAGCATGGCCCCGCTCGCCCCCCCGGAGCTGACTCCTCAGGTCACACCCTTTGGAACCCGGGCCCGCTTCAGTTGGGCGATGGTGACCGGGATCCGGGCCACGGTCACCTCGGGGCGGTCCTTGAGCGCAGCCGACAGGACGAGGTCCAATTGGTTGTGGAGAGCCCGATAACGCCATTTGGACGGGCGGATCACCGGGATCAGGACGATGGTGGTCTCGAAGTCGTGCTCCCGCTGTTCGAGCACTTCGAGGAAGCGCAGGATGGGCCGTACCACCGAGTGGTATTGCGATCGCAGGGTGACCAGTCTCACACCGCAGTCCCACTCGTTCCAGGCTCGTCTCAGCTCTGTATCGGGCTCACCCTCGTCGGTGAAGGTGACGGCAACAGCAACGACCTCGTCGCCGATCGACAGCGCCTCGGAGATCACGTAGGAGGTGAGGCGGGTGATCCCACTGACCGGCACGATCACCCGGACGCGACCGGGGTGCGGGGACGGCGGCACCTCGCCGATGCCGAGGATCCCGCTCAGGCGCTGGTAGTAGGCGTGGATGCGATGGAACAAGAGGATGAGAAGCGGCACGATGACCACCACCACCCAGGCCCCCTCGATGAACTTGGAGATCAGGAAGACGACGGTGGCCACGGCGGTCACGACGGCCCCGGTCCCGTTGACGGTGGCCTTCCGTCTCCAGTGGGGCGGTCGGGAGGACCGCCAGTGCACCACCATTCCCAGCTGGGCCAGGGTGAATCCGATGAACACCCCGATGGCGAACAGCGGGATGAGGGAGTTGGTGTTGCCCCGGACGATGACCAACAGCACGGCAGCGGCGATGCTGAGGGCCCAGATTCCCTTGCTGAACACGAGTCGGTCCCCCCTCAAGGCGAAGGCATGGGGGAGGTAGTTGTCACGGGCCAGCAGGCTGGTCAGCACGGGAAGGCCGCCGAAGGAGGTGTTGGCGGCCAGGCCGAGGACGATGGTGATGGCCAGCGACACGAGGTAGTACAGCCAACCTCGTCCCACCGAGTACCCCATGACCTGGCTCAGCACGGTCTGACCCGAACGCGGCCCGACGTGGAACTTGCCGACGAGCACCGCCAGGCCCAGCAGCATCACACCGAGCAGGACGCCGAGGAGGAGCTCGGTCTGTTTGGCGCGCGCCTGACGGGGCGGACGGAACAGCGGCACACCGTTGGCGATGGCCTCGACGCCGGTGAGCGCACTGCACCCGGCCGAGAACGCCTTCAGCACGAGGAGCACCCCGACGGGGGCGAGGTCGACCGTCGGTGTCAGTGAGTGTCCGGGTTGGCTGAGGTGGGTGCCGAGCGGATGGACGAGCCCGATGGCGATGATCGTCAGCAGTCCGACGATGAAGACCACCGTGGGGAGGAGGAAGGCTCGTGCCGTCTCGCCCAGGCCCCGCAGGTTGAGCACGGTGAGCAGCGCCAGCTCGGCCAGGCAGAGTGGCACCGTGGCCCGGGTCAGGGCCGGGAACGCCGAGGCGAGGGAGGCGATACCCGCGGCGATCGACACGGCGACGGTGAGGGTGTAGTCGACGACGAGTGATGCCGCGGCGACCTGGGCGGCGCCGTTCCCGAGATTGGCCCGCGACACGGCGTACGCCCCACCACCGTGGGGATAGCCGTCGATGACCTGTCGATAGGAGATGACCAACAGGGCCAACAGGGCCACGATGCTGATGGTGATGGGCAACACCAAGTGGAGTGCGGCCACACCCGCGGTGCCGAGCACGAGCACGATGGCCTCGGGCCCGTAGGCCACCGAGGTGAGGGCGTCGAGGGACAGCGCCGGCAGCCCCTCGAGGGGCGTGATCTCCCCGTGCCGGGCCTCACTCGATTTGAGTGGTCGCCCGATGAGTACCTGCCAGGCCGACGAGATCGCAGACGGGTGAGAGTCATCGACTGAGCGAGTCTCTGAGTCGGCGCCGGTGTTCACGGGATCGCGGGATCACCGCCGTCCCCGGTCGGGAGGACAAGGGATGGCAGGAAGGGACAGGGCATCGACCACCAAGTACAGCAGGCAAGAGAAGGGGTGGGCCGGATGCCTGGCGGCCGTCTGTGGTCGGTGCGGCGGCGCCTCAGCCGAGGGCCGAGGCCTTCCGTTCCGCCGAGCGCAGGGTCCGTTGGGAGAG
The DNA here is from genome assembly GCA_963725395.1 of uncultured Acidimicrobiales bacterium. Classification (GTDB taxonomy): domain Bacteria; phylum Actinomycetota; class Acidimicrobiia; order Acidimicrobiales; family RAAP-2; genus Bog-756. The sequence continues at coordinate 479,970 of CAVRYH010000013.1, forward strand.
GTGCACGAGCGGAGTGATCTCGATCGTGCCCGGCGACCGGTTGGTCGGGCGCCTCCACGTCGCTGCCACCTGTCCGCCGACGAGCACGGTGCAGGAGGGGATGCCGTTGCGATGCGGGAAGACGTGGGCACTTCGGTCGTCGGGGAGGGTGGGCGTGCGGTCCCGGTACCCGAAAAGCATCTCGTCGAAACCGGGGAGGACCACCACCCCTACCGCCTCCTTGCGGCAGTCGGCGAGTTCGTCCTCGGTGGTCGGTCCGAGGAGGTACTCGACGTCATTGGCGCGTATGGAACGGAGGTGACGGCGCGCCGCGGTGACGGCGCGCCCGGTATCTGCGGCGGTCAGGTTGGCCCAACGGGAGAGATCGGCGGGGCGGGCCGGGCCGTGGCCATCGAAGTAGCGGTGGGCCAGGGTCTCCAGGGCGTCGTCGCGTGGCGGCGCCGCCGACACCGACGCCGGAACCCACTTCCCGGCCAGGGCGATGAGCTGCTGCCCGTCTCGGACCGGCCCGAAACAGAGGACGCCGGTCTGTGCCAGGTGCCAGATGAGATGGTAGCCACGTTGGTCGCTGGCGTCGACGCCCGCAGCGCGCCACGCCGCGGTGACTTCGGCCCGCGACGACGGACCTCGCTCCGTCAGGAGCTCGACGGCGATGCGTTCGGCGTCGGCAACCAGGCGGCCGGTGATCCCCAGCCGGGCCTCGCGGCCTGCAGCTGCGGCGAGCTCACGCGGAGCGAGGAGGTCGCGAATCCATCCGAGGTCCCTGGCCGCCACCAGGTGCAACGTGCTTCGAAGCGGCCATGCCCGTACCACGGTGCCGGCGTTGAGGGCGGCCTCCACCCGGGCGGGCTCCGCGCCGCTGCGTAGTACCACGGACGCAACCCCGCTCCAGTAGTCCTGTGCCTGCAGACAGACAAGACGCGAGACGGCGGTCACCGGCGTGGAGCGCCGCCGGCCGACGATCCCTTGGGCGACCAGCCGCAGCAGGGCGAGGTCTCGGTGCGTGTAGGTCCTGGGCATGCTTTGGGCTCGGTCGATCAGGGGGTCGGCCACCCGCTGGCACCCTCACTCGGGTCGGCGGCACGGTTCGGTGTCAGGGGCGCATGGGTGACTCTAGGAGCATGTCGATATCCTCGCCTCGGGCAGCGCCTCTCCTGGGCACCGGGCTTGGCCCCGCATTTTGCCCGACGCCCCTGCGTGGGACTAGAACCGGTTCTATACTCCTCGTGGCGCAATGCCGCCGCGGCCGGCTCCTTTCGTCGGTCGAAGCGCATCTGCCACCTTCAATCCGAGCCTCCAAGGGGGATCCACCATGGCCCAACCCGTGATCGTCGAAGCAGTCCGCACCCCGATCGGGAAGCGCAACGGATGGATGGCCGGCTTCCACGCCGCCGAGCTCCTCGGTCATGCCCAGGTCGAGCTGGTCAAGCGGGCCGGTGTCGATCCGGGCGCCATCGAGCAAATCGTGGGCGGGTGTGTCACCCAGGCCGGCGAGCAGGCGTCCAACGTGACCCGGACGGCATGGCTGAGTCAGGGTCTGCCCTACGAGACCGCAGCGACCACGGTCGACTGCCAGTGCGGGTCGGCCCAGCAGGCCAACAACTTCGTGGCCAACCTCATCAGTGCCGACGCCATCGACGTCGGCATCGCCTGTGGCGTCGAGGCCATGAGCCGCGTGGGCCTGGGTGCCAACGCCTACAACGGCCCGGGAAAGTCGAAGCCCGAGGAGTTCCCCTGGGACATGCCCGACCAGTTCGGGGCGGCCGAGCGGATCGCCCAGAAGTACGGCATCACGCGGGAGGACGTCGACTGGCTGGGCTTCGAGTCCCAACGCAAGGCAGCGGTAGCCGTGGCGGAGGGACGCTTCGATCGCGAGATCGTGCCGCTCGAGGCGCCGGTGCTCGGTCCCGAGGGACCGACCGGCGACAAGACACTCGTCACCAAGGACCAGGGTCCACGGGAGACGACCAGGGAGGGACTGGCCGGACTCAAGCCGGTGCTCCCCGACGGCATGCACACCGCGGGCAACAGTTCACAGATCTCCGACGGGGCGGCAGCCGTGTTGTGGATGTCGCAGCGCAAGGCGGGCGAGGCCGGGCTCCGGCCCCGCGCCCGCATCGTGGCCCAGACCCTGGTCGGCTCCGACCCCTACTACCACCTCGATGGTCCGATCGCCGCCACGGCCGACGTCTTGCGTAAGGCGGGGATGACCATGCAGGACATCGACATCTTCGAGGTCAATGAGGCATTCGCCTCGGTGGTCATGTCGTGGGGCAAGGTGCACGGCGTCGACTGGGACAAGGTCAACGTCAACGGGGGAGCCATCGCCCTCGGCCACCCGGTGGGCTCGACAGGCGCAAGGTTGATCACCACCGCACTCCACGAACTGGAACGCAGCGACAAGAACCTCGCGCTCATCTCCATGTGCTGTGGCGGCGCGCTGGCGACCGGCACCATCATCGAGCGGATCTGAGTGGGGCTCCCGCCCCGGGAAGGAGCCCTGTGACCGGCACCGAACACCTGACCTACGAACGAGTCGGATCGACCGCGGTGGTCACCATGAACCGGCCCGAAGCGAAGAACGCACTCTCGGGCCCCATGCTCGTGGGGATGGCCGACGCCTGGGTCGAGATCGACACCAATGACGACGTCCGATGCGCGATCCTGACCGGAGCCGGTGGGACGTTCTGCGCCGGGATGGACCTCAAGTCGATGTCGGGCCCGGGGAACGAGTCGGTCCAAGAGAGGATGGCCGAGGATCCGGACCTCCACTGGAAGGCCCTGCTCCGCCACTACTCGCTGAAGAAGCCCCTGATCGCCGCGGTCGAGGGATGGGCCGTGGCGGGAGGGACGGAGATCCTCCAGGCCACGGACATCCGGGTGGCGGGCGCCGGGGCCAAGTTCGGCGTCTTCGAGGCTCGGCGGGGCCTGTTCCCGCTGGGGGGGTCCACCGTGCGCCTGCGGCGCCAGATCCCCTTCACGGTGGCCATGGACCTCCTCTTGACGGCCCGCGAGGTGTCGGCCCAGGAGGCGAAGGAGATCGGCCTGATCGGCAGGGTCGTGCCCGACGGCGCGGCCCTCGAGACGGCCCTCGAGATCGCCGAGGTGATCGGGGCGAACGGGCCGCTCGCCGTGGAGGCCATCAAGGCGTCGGTGAAGGCGACCGAGGGCATCCCCGAGGAGGAGGCCCTCAAGATGGAGTTGGAGTTCGGCTGGCCCATCTTTGCCACCGAGGATGCCAAGGAGGGTCAGCGGGCGTTCGCCGAGAAGCGGCCGGCCAACTTCCAACGGCGATGACCGGCCCGGACGACACCGGGGCGGCCGGCTCGGACCGGTTCGAAGGCCAGGTGCGGGTGCGGCTGGCCGATGCCGTCCGCCCGCTGATCGACCTCACGGTCGCCGGCGTTCTCGACGACCGGTCGGTCGCCGAGGCGGCCGAGGCGGTGGAGGCGGTGACGACCCGGCTCGCCGGGCAGGCCGGCCCGGGCAAACGGGTTCGGTTGCAACCGGACGCCACCCGACCCCCACAGGAGTTCTTTCCGACCAGCCCGGTGATGGGCATCATCAATCCCATCGCCCCGCCCGTCCGGCTCCGGGTCGTGGACGGGACCGACGGCGGGTTCCGGGAGATCCGGGCCGAGGTCAACTTCGGCTATCCCTACGAGGGGCCGCCCACCTGCGTCCACGGCGGGGTCATCGCCGAGGTGTTCGACGAGGTCCTGGGTGCGGCCAACATGGTGGCGGGCAATCCGGCGATGACCGGGACCCTGACCGTTCGCTACCGGAATCCGACACCGCTGAGAACCGACCTGCGCTTGGAGGCCCGTTGCCTCGGTCGGGACGGACGCAAGATCCGCACCTGGGCGGCGATGTACCACGGTGACCTGATGACGGCCGAGGCCGAGGGCATCTTCATCGAGGTGGGCCCCGAGCGGTTCGTGTCGATCGCCGAAGGGAACGTGGACAGCGCCGACACGGTGATGCTCGAGGCGATGCGTGCCGAGGCGGCACGGCCGGGAGCAGCCTCGGACGTCCCCGGATCACTCACCGTCCCCGGCTCCAGCCCGCCCTGAGACGGGCTCGTCCGGTTCTCAGATCTTCTGTCGACCCTCCCAATAGGGGTCGCGGAGCTTGCGCTTGTAGAGCTTCCCGTTGGGGTCGCGCGGCATGGCGTCGGTGAAGTCGATCGACTTGGGCGTCTTGAACTTGGCCAGGCGGGTCGAACAGTACGCGAGGATCTCCTCGGCCAGTTCGGGCGTCGGCTCGACGCCCTCGGCCGGTTCGACCACTGCCTTGATCTCCTCGCCCCAGTCGTCGTGGGGGATACCGAAGACGGCCACGTCCCCCACCTTGGGGAAGCCGAGGAGCACGTTCTCGATCTCGGCCGGATAGATGTTGGCGCCGCCGGAGATGATCATGTCGATCTTCCGGTCACGGAGGAAGAGGTAGCCGTCCTCGTCGATCAGTCCGACATCTCCGACCGTGAAGAACTTCCCGATGCGATTGCTCTTGGTCTTCTTCTCGTCCTTGTGGTACTCGAAGTCCCCGGTCTGCATGGACATGTAGACCGTCCCGATCACGTTGGGCTCCTCGATGCGGTTCCCCTCGTCGTCGAAGATGGCGATCTCGGAGATGGGCCACGCCTTGCCCACCGTGCCGGGTTTCTCCAACCACTCCTCGGCGGTCACCAGGGTGCCACCGCCTTCGGAAGCGGCGTAGTACTCGTCGATGGCGTTCCCCCACCACTCGATCATCTTGTACTTCACGTCGACCGGGCACGGCGCTGCAGCGTGGATCATGTGCTGGAGGGAAGACAGGTCGTACTTGTAGCGCGTCTCCTCGGGCAGGGCCAAGAGCCGGTGGAACTGGGTGGGCACCATGTGGGAGTTGGTGACCTTGTATTTCTCGATGAGCTGCAGCATCTCCTCGGGGATCCACTTGTCCATTACGACGACGGTGTGCAGCAGATGGATGGATGCCCCCGAGTACCGGAGGACCGCCGTGTGGTAGAGGGGCGAGCCCACGATGTGTACATGGTCGTCGTCGGGCTGGATGCCGAACAGGAACAGGATCCCCGAAAGGCCCAGTGCGGCCTGCTCCGGGGTGGCCCCGCTCAACGGCCGGAACACGCCCTTGGGGTTGCCGGTGGTGCCCGAGGTGTAGTTCATGACATCGCCGATGGTTCGGTCGTCCGGGTCGGTCGTCGGCTGGGAGTCCCGCATCATGGCGTAGGAGCCGAATCCGACTATCTCGCCCACGGCGAAGCACCTCGACGACGGCAGTTCGGCCTCTTCGGCGGCGTCGAGGGCGACGTCGGTGAAGCGCTCGTGGGCGATGAAAGCCTTGGCTTCTGAGTCCTGCAGGATGTAGGCGACCTCGGGGCCGATCAGATGGTGATTGATGGGGACGAGGTACCAGCCGGCCTGCAGCGCGGCCAGGTAGAGCTCGAAGGCCTCCACGCCGTTCGGGAGGAGGGTGGCCACGACGTCACCGGGTTTCAGGTTGAGTCCCCGCAACCCGTGGACGACCTGGTTGGCGCGGCCGAGAAGCTCGCCCGCGCTGTACTCGGTGCCGTCGGGTGCGACCAGGGCCAGCTTCTCTGGGTGCTCATGGGCCAGCGCCCAAAATCCAAGATCGCCCATGTGGACCTTCCCCCTCGCGGCGTTTCACGGCCGCTCGACAATGGCAGTTCGGGTCGGGACGCTCCATGCGAGCGGAAGAGCCGCCAGCAGGTGGCGCCGGCCCGATGGGGACGCTAGAACAGGTTCTCGTATACGGTCAACCTCCCAGAGGCCCCCAGCGCGGTGCCGGACGGAGCCCGAGGCGCGGGTTGCCGGGTGGGTCGATGTCCGTAGAGACGCCGATGGAAGAACCGGGAGGCAGTACGCAATGAGTGGATTCCTGCAGGGCAAGGTGGTGGCCATCACAGGCGCCGGAGGCGGCATCGGCCGGGCCGTGGCCCTTGCCGCAGCGGCCGAGGGGGCGAGGGTGGTGGTCGCTGACATCGGTGTCGGTCTGGCCGGCGAGGATCCGAAGAGCGAGGTCGCCGAGGCGCTGGTGGCCGACATCGAGGCGGAGGGTGGCGAGGCCGTCGCGGTCGCCGACAGCGTCACCACCCTGAGCGGCGGGGAGAGCATCATCGGCGCCGGCGTCGAGCGGTGGGGACGGATCGACGGGGTGGTGGCGATTGCCGGCATCCTCCGGGAGCGCATGCTGTTCAACATGTCCGAGCAGGAGTGGGATGCCGTCATCGAGACTCACCTGAAGGGCCATTTCACCGTGTTCCGGGCTGCGTCGGCGGTGATGCGCAAGCAGGAAGGTGGGGGCTCACTGGTGGCGTTCACCTCGGGGGCGTTCGCCGGGAGTGTCGCCCAGGCCAACTACGCGGCGGCCAAGGGGGGCATCGTGTCCCTCGTCCGCTCGGCGGCGGCCGGGCTCAACCGGTACGGCATCACCGCCAACGCCGTGGCACCGGTGGCCCGGACCCGCATGTCGGCCAATGTCCCGATGGACCTCGCCGAGATGGGGGACCCCGAGGACGTCGCCCCCCTCGTCGTGTACCTCCTCTCCGACAAGGCCCGGCACGTCACCGGTCAGGTGTACACGTCAGTGGGGCCGAAGATCGCGGTGTGGAACCAGCCGCGCGAGGTGCGGGCCGTCTACGCGGACGGGCGGTGGACCCCAGAGGACATCGCCGCCCGGCTCGACTCGACGGTCGGCCAGGAGCGCATGCCCCTCCTCGATCAGCTCGAGGAGTACCGCAAGGCGGCCGAGGCCAAGGCCGCCGCCGAGGCCGGCGCGGCCAGTCCGTCCTGACCGGTGGCCCGGCGGCCCACGGAGGATTTCTAGCTCTCCCCGAGGATGCAGAACTCGTTCCCCTCGGGATCGGCGAGCACCACCCAGGACTCGTGTCCGGTCTGTCCGATGGACGGCCGGCTGGCTCCGAGCGAGACGACCCGTTCGATCTCCTGTTCCTGGTCGTCGGGGCGTAGGTCGAGGTGGAGGCGGTTCTTCACGGACTTGGGCTCGGGCACGCGCAGGAAGAGGAGCGGACGGGCCGATCCATGGCCCGGCTGCCCCTCGCACGGCTCGACCCACACGTCGCCGTCGTCATCGACGCGGTCGCTCCATCCGAGCACGGCTGACCAGAATCCCGCCAGCGATTGCGGATCCAAAGCGTCGATGCTGACCGTATCGATGTGCAGGGCCATGAGGTGCCTCCCCGGAATGCCGCGGGCGCCACGCCGCGCCTGTGCGCCCGAACCTTAGGCCCCGTGGGTCGCCTTCGCACCCGATGCCGGGTCTCGGCGTACCGCTGCGCTGACTAGGCTCGGCGGCGTGCTTCCTGACACAGTCGTGCCTGCCCACAGGGTCGCGTCAATCCCCGGCCGTGCGGCAGCGTGGCAGCGTCGGGGTTCGGAAGTCCCGGCGCGGTGACCATCTTGGGTGAGGCCCGCACGACGTCACCGACGGCGGTGGTCGGCATGGTGGGGGGTGGGCAGCTGGCCCGGATGACCCAGCAGGCCGCCATCGCCCTGGGCATCGAACTGCAGGTCCTCACGCCCCGGCCCACCGATCCGGCGATCCAGGCCGGCGCCGGGTTCCGCCCCGGAGATCCCGACGACCTCGAGGCGCTGTTCGCGCTGGCTGCCGACTCCGACGTCGTGACCTTCGACCACGAGCACGTCCCCAACAGCCACCTCCGGGCCCTGGCCGAGGCCGGGCACCTGGTACGGCCCGGGCCCGGCGCCAAACTTCTCGCCCAGGACAAGATCGTGGCCCGGCGGGTGCTCGGCGATGCGGGATTCGCCGTCCCGGCCTTTGCCGATGTCGAGTCGGGCGACCTCGCGTCCGTGAAGCGGTTCGGCGAGGCGAACGGCTGGCCGATCGTCGTCAAGCTCCCGCGTGGCGGCTACGACGGTCGCGGCGTCTTCACGGTGCGGAACGTCGCCGATCTCGCCGGGCAGCCGGCACTGTCGTCGACCGACCGGTGGTTGCTGGAGGCCCACGTACCGATCGCCACCGAGTTGGCGGTCCTGGTGGCGCGCCGGCCGAGCGGCCAGTCAGTGACCTACCCGGTGGTCGAGACCATCCAGCGGGACGGAATCTGCCACGAGCTGGTGATGCCGGGCCGCATCGCTGCCGATACCGCCGACGAGGCCGTCGCCGTCGCCGTCGCCGTCGCCGAATCCATCGACGTCTCTGGCATCCTCGCCGTCGAGCTGTTCCTTACCACCGGTGGCGAGTTGTTGGTCAACGAGTTGGCCGCCCGGCCCCACAACAGCGGGCACGCCACGATCGACGCGTCGGCGACGTCCCAGTTCGAGAACCATCTCCGCGCCGTGCTCGACTGGCCCCTGGGGGCGTCCACACAGCTGGCCCCCGCAGCCGCCACCGTCAACCTCCTCGGCCCAGCCGGGCCGGTCGATCTGGCCCGCAGCGTCCCCCGCGCCCTCGAGGACCCGAATGTGCACATTCACCTCTATGGCAAATCGCCGTCGCCCGGGCGCAAGCTCGGCCACGTGACCTCCCTGGCCGACGACCCGGCGGTGGCGCTCGGTTCCGCGCGCGCCGCGGCCCTGACCCTTCTCCGGCCATGACTGCCGTACGCGTCGGGATCATCATGGGGAGCGACTCGGACTGGGCGATCGCCGCGCCCGCACACGACGTCCTCGACGAGCTCGGTGTGGCCAGCGAAGTGCGGGTCCTCTCGGCCCATCGGACGCCCCGCCAGCTGTTGGACTACGGAGCGTCCGCCGCGGACAGGGGACTCGGGGTCCTCATCGGAGCGGCGGGCGGTGCGGCCCACCTGCCCGGGATGCTGGCATCGGTGACCACCCTCCCCGTCATCGGGCTGCCGGTGCCGCTTTCCCGCCTGGACGGGGTGGACTCGCTGCTGTCGATCGTGCAGATGCCCGCGGGCATCCCGGTGGCCACTGTGGCTATCGGCGCCGGCCAGAACGCCGGATTGCTGGCCGCCCGCATCCTGTCGGTCGGGGACCCCGCGCTCCGCGACGCGCTCCTCCGGCACCAGCGCGACTTGGCCGAACGCTCGCGGTCCAAGGACGAGGCCATGCAGGCCGAGACCGCCCCACCCCAGTAGCACGGCCCGCGCGTCGCGCCGGGCCTTGGAGATACACCGCTTCGCCCTCGCAGCTCCGTAACATGAGACTGAGCGAGGGGTCTATACCAGGCCACCCTCTGATCGCCTTGGAGGTCATGCATGGTCGCTCTGGCCGTCGTTCTCACCGTCGTGGTGCTGTTGCTGGCCGTTCTGGTGGCCGGGTTGCTGCGCAGCCACGCCGACATCCTGAGGTCGCTTCACGAGTTGGGCGTGGGCGTCGGAGACCCGGTCGCCGCAGGCACCCGCCCCGGAGCCCACCATGCGCCGGGCGCCGCCAACCAGGTGCCGATCACCATGGGTCCCCCGCTCCCCGGCGAACGGAGCTCGATCTCGGCTCCCACCGTCGCCGGTGTGACGCCCGGCGGGAACGCCCTGGCCGTTTCGGTGGGCACCGGGGACCGGCTCACCCTCCTGGCCTTCTTGTCGTCGGGCTGCGCGACGTGCGCCGGGTTCTGGAAGGTCTTCCGGCAACCCGATCAGCTGGACCTCCCGGCCGACACGCGCCTGGTCGTCGTCACCAAGGGACCGGACCGGGAGAGCCCGTCCGAGGTCGCCGCCCAGGCCGCCCCGGGCCTGTCCGTGGTGATGTCCACCGAAGCCTGGAGCGACTACGAGGTCCCGGGCTCCCCGTTCTTCGTGCTGGTCGACGGCAGGACCGGCCGTCGGATCGGGGAAGGCGTGGCCAATCAGTTCCACCAGGTGGCGGACCTGGTCCGCCGGGCCGAGGTGGACGCCAGGCCGTTCGACGTAGGGAGCCGGAGCCAGGCGCTCGCCGAGGGGCTCGACGGCCCCGAGCGCGAGTCGGCCAACGACCGTGAACTGATGAATGCCGGGATCCTGCCCGGCGACCCGAGTCTGTATCCGAGGTCGCTTGACGATCTCTACAGTCGCCCCGACGACGCGGCCCCACCGGTGCGTCGGGCCGGGTGACCATGGTCTCCCTGCAGGCCCACGGGATCGACGCGCCACTCCCGAGCGGCTTTGAGGGCCGGATCTTCGTCCGCGGTGCCGTCGGCCAGGAAGTCCCCTATCCGGTCGCCCACTTCGCCACCTTCCCCCTCCCGGCGGACACCGCCGACTTCGGTGGTGGAGCGGTCAACCTGATGGGACCGAACGACATCTTCGCGGTCCTCTTCGAGTACGGACCCGAGAGCCTCGGCCGGGCCCTGTTCGCGCGCCGAGGCATGCCCCGCCTCCTTTCCCCGGGCGACTTCCGGCCCTACCTGCTGCGCCGCGGCCTCGGCGGGCAGTCGGGGACGCAGTGGTTCTTCACCGAGGCGGGCAGGCCATTCACCCTCTACGCCGTGCTCGGCAGCCACGCCCGCCGCAACGCCCTCGTCCCCCGGCTGAACAGCCTCCTCGGCTCGGTGGCCATCGCTCCGCCGTCCGCTCCGTCCCCTGCACCGCCGACCTCTTCGGGCCCCGGATGGAACTGATCGGCCCCTACCTGATCGCCTGCTCCCTGCTGGTGGCGGCCGGGGTCGGCAAGGCGGTCCGACCTGGCGACACGGCCCGGGCACTCGCCGACACGGTCCCCGTCGGACCGACCGGGATGCGCGTAGTGGTTCGGGTCGGAGCGATCGTCGAAGCCGTCCTCGGCACGGTCGCGCTGGCCGCCCCGCGTCCGGCAAGCGCGCTGGCGGTGGCCGCGTCCTACGGTACTTTCGCCGTGGTCGTCGTCTACCTCCGCTCCCGCGGTGGTGCCCTGTCCAGCTGCGGCTGCTTCGGCACACCGGACACGCCCGCCACGATGCTCCACGCAGTGATCAACGTCGGCCTGGCCGTCGCCGCCTTGGCGGTGGCCCTCTCACGACCGTCGGGCACCATCGTGTCCGTGCTGGCCGGACAGCCGTGGCACGGGCTTCCCCTGGTGGGGGCGAGCGCCCTCGGGGCGTGGCTCTGTTATCTGGCCATGGCCGTGCTGGCCGAGCTCCAGGCCGTCCGCCGACCGGTGGGGGAGGCCCGGTGAGCGGGGGGACGAGGGGAGGCGAGCGGTGAGCGTCGCGCTGGTCGAGCGGGCCTCGAGCTTCCTCGAGTCGAGGCTGTCGCGCCGGAGCTTCATCAACCGCTCGGCGTACGCCGGCAGCGCCGTGGCCATCGGGGCCGGCCTCGACCTGGTGCTCAAGCCCGGTACAGCCTACGGCCAGGTGTGCACGTGCGGCAACGGCAACTGCGGGTGCGATTCGACCTGTTGCGCGGGGTACACCGAGTTCTGCTGTTCGGTGAACGGGGGGTACAACTACTGCCCGACGAACACGGTGATGGGTGGGTGGTGGAAGGCCGACAACTCCACCTACTGCGGGGGACCCCGCTACTACATGGACTGCAACGCCGTCTGCCAGTGCGACACCGGCTGCGGCGACGGGTTCGGGTTCTGTGAGACCGGCTGTGACGGACTCAATTGCGGCTGTGGGCCCGAGGGGTGCGACTCCTACGTGACCGGGTGCTTCCAGTTCCGCTACGGCCAGTGCAACCAGGACATCGACTGTATGGGCCGGATCGTCTGCCGGGTGGTGGCCTGTGTCCCCCCCTGGGAGGTCGATCCGACCTGCACCACCACCAACGCGGAAGACGACGGCACCGCCGAACAGGACGTGGCGTGCTGGACTCCGGCGTTCCCGACTCCACCGCCACCTCCGTGCAGCTCGCCGTTGACCAACTGCGAGGGGGTCGGCATGGCCTCGAGCGGCGACGGGGGCGGCTACGCCGTGGTCACCTCCTTCGGCAAGGTGATCACCTTCGGCGACTTCGCCGACGCCGGCGACGCGTCGGGGCTCGTGCTGGCGAAGCCGGTCGTGGGGATGGCCTCGCATCCGGGCGGCGGCTACTACCTGGTGGCGTCCGACGGTGGGATCTTCAGCTTCGGCGGTGCTCCGTTCCACGGCTCGACCGGTGCCCTTGTGCTCAACAAACCGATGGTGGGCATGGCCACCACCCCCTCGGGGCTCGGCTACTGGCTGGTGGCGGCCGACGGCGGCATCTTCTGTTTCGGCGACGCCCAGTTCTACGGCTCGATGGGCGGCCGGCCGCTCAACGCGCCGATGGTCGGTATGGCACCCGTGCCGTCGGGCCGGGGCTACTGGACGGTGGCGGCCGACGGCGGCATCTTCTGCTTCGGCGCCGCGCCGTTCTTCGGATCGATGGGCGGGCGTCCCCTCAACAAGCCCGTGGTGGGCATGGCCGCCACCGCCACCGGCCTCGGGTACTGGCTGGTGGCGGCCGACGGCGGCATCTTCTGTTTCGGCGACGCCCAGTTCCGCGGGTCGACGGGTGGTCTCGTCCTCAACCAACCGATCGTCGGAATGGCCACACCACCGTCGGGCCAGGGCTACTGGCTGGTGGCGGCCGACGGCGGCATCTTCACCTTCGGGACCCCGTTCTTCGGCTCGGCCGCCTGACGATGCCCCGACCCGTCCCCTCGACCCGAACAGGAGATCCATGACCGTCTGCATTGCTGTCGTCGCCACCGCGGTGGCGCTCGCCGCTGCAGTGCGCTCCACGTGGTCGCCCTGCGGCCTGTCGATGCTGTCGACCATCACCCCGCTCAGCGAACGGGCCAAGGGCAACCGCTACCGGTCCACCGCCGGCTGGTTCGTCGCCGGCGCCGTGGTCGGAGGGGCGAGCCTCGGCGCTCTGATGGGCCTGATGGCTCTGGGGATCCACGCCCTGCACCTTTCTTCCGCCGTCCTCGGCTCGGCGGCCTTTGCCGCCAGCCTGATCGCCGCCGGCTCCGATGTCGGAGTGGGCGGCCTGCGGCTGCCCATTCACCGACGGCAGGTCAACGAACGCTGGCTCGACCGCTACCGTCCCTGGGTCTACGGTGCCGGCTTCGGATGGCAGATCGGAACAGGTCTCGCTACCTACATCACGACCGCCGCTGTCTATCTGATGATCGTGCTGGGTGGCCTGTCCGCCTCACCGGTGGTCGGCCTGCTCGTCGGCACCGGCTTCGGGACCATCCGGGGCCTGGCCGTGCTGCTGACCAGGCACCTGAAGAGTCCGACCGCCCTCGTGGCCTTCCACCGCCGCTTCACCGTTGCCGGGCCGGCGGTGGCGAGGGCGGTGGTCGGGACCGAGCTCGCCGGGTCGGTGGTGCTGGCCGTCGCCCTGAGGTCGCCGTTGGCGCTGGCCGTGGCCGGCGCGGCTGCCGCCGTGGCGGCCGTGTCGGTTACGCGGGGTCGGCGGGCCCTGGCCAGGTAGCAGTCGAGGGCACCGGTGCCGGGGGGCGTCCGGGCGCCGGACCGGGGGAGGCGGGCTCCGGCCCGCTCTGTGATTGGACACCGTCGGCCGGCTCCCCGGCCACGCGCTCGCCGGGTTCGGGTGAGGCCTCGTAGGCCGGTTCGCCCCCTTCGCCCCGCCGCCAGCGCCGGAGAGCACCCAGGCGGCTGATCAGCAGCGCGATCCCGGCAACGGCCAGGATGATGCCGGCAGCCTGGGTGAGCAGGGAGCCGAGGTGCCCGTCCTCACCGAGCCACAGGTGCTCGTCCAGGAACCGCTCGATCCCCCAGAGCACCATCCCCACCCCGATGACGATGCCGGAGGGGGGAAGCAGCCGCGCAGTGGCCGGGCCGCCGTCCGAGTCGGCGACCGGGGTGGGTCCGGTGGTCCGAAGCCACCGTTCCACGAGCAACAGGACGGCGAAGATGGTGAGGTCCTCCATGGCCTGGAAGATGGGGACGGGCAGCCGCCTCCCGACCTGTCCGGCGTAGTACATCCCGAACCACTGGTTGGTCGGGTGACCGCCTCCGGCCACCATCATCTGGGGGCCGAGCAGCCGGCCGATTCCCCAACAGGCCATCAGCACCGGTGCCATCAGGTCGGCGAAGCGCATCGTCGGCAGTTGCGGGCACCGGCGACGGCTGCTCACGATGGCCACGGGCACGGCGAAGAGGAGGCCGCCGAACGACGAGAGGCCGCCCTGCCAGATGGCCACGATCTGCGAGGGATTGTGCGCGTAGTAAGAGAGGTCCGACAGGACGTGGAGGGCCCTGGCCCCGACGATGGCGGCCACGATGACCCAGACGAACATGCCGGTCACCCAGTGCCAGGGGTAGCCGGCGTTGCGCAGCCGCCGCTCCGTGTAGCGGAGGCCGAACCAGAAGGTGAGGGCCAGTCCGATCCCGTAGGTGTGGACCTCGAGGAACCAGATGTGGAAGGCGACAGGTATCGGTCTCATCGGCGAAGAGCACTACCGGGGCGGCGCCCGTTTTGGGACACCGTCAGCACCCATCCAGTATGCACCAGGTGCCCGGCAGGGTGAGAGCGGCCGGGCGTGGCCCCGTTGTGCCCGTCCGCACCCCCGCCGGCTAACACCGTCTGGCCATCGAGCCGCTGTGGGACGGAGGCCGCCGCCCGAGCTGTCGGTCGCCGATCAGGAGCGAGGAGGGTCAGCCGACGCGGCCGACGCCGGCGAAGCCGTCGCCGGTTCGCACCCCGGTGATGTGGACGACCTCCCCGGTCTCGGGTGCCTCGATCATCTCACCCCCGCCGATGTACATGGCTACGTGCTCGGAGCCGCCGGGTCCGTAGAAGAGGAGGTCACCGGGCTGGATATCGGCGAGCGGGATCTGGGTGGTGGCGCCGAACTGCGCACCGGAGGTACGAGGCAGCCCCACACCGGCCTGACCCCAGGCCCACTGCACGAGGCCGGAGCAGTCGAAGCCGACACCCGGGGTCTCTCCACCCCAGACGTAAGGCACCCCGAGCTGGCTCTCCGCCGCCTGGATGGCACCGGCGGCACCGGCGGGAACCGGGGGTGGATCGGCGGCCGACGGTACGGGGTCCGGGTTGCCCCCACCCGAGCGGGAGCCGCTGGTACTGGCCACGGTCTGGGCCGCCACTGCGGCTTGCGCCTGCTGGGCGGCCGCCACCTTGGCGTTGAACGCGGCGGTCGCCGCCGCCTGGGCCGCCGCCGCCGCCTGGGCCTGCTGCTGTTGCACCAGGGACTGGATATTGGCGTTGACGCCGTTGAGGGTCTGCTGGTCCTGTTGGACCAGGGCGTTGGCCTGGCCTTCCGCCGAACTGAGGCTGTTGCGGGTGTCGACCTGCTGACCCTGTTGCGCCTTGAGCGTGCTCTGGGTGGTCTGGAGCTGGGACTGGGCGGTGTGGAGCCGGTCGACGGTGGTGGTGACGTCGCCGGTGGCGATCGAGGAGTACTCCGACCGCACGACGCTGGTGTTCGGGTTCCCCGAGAACATCTGGGTGATCTGGTTGCTGGTGCCGCTGCTGGTGTAGTCGGCGATGGCCTGGGTCCGGAGCTCGTCCTGGTCCTTGGTCACCTCTGCCTGGTCCTTGGCCACAGCGGCCTGGTTGGCGGCGATCTGGGCGTTGATCTGGTTCAGCTGGTAGTCGGCCGACTGCACCTGGTCGGTCAGGCTCTGGATCTGCCCCTGCGTGGCCTGGATCTTGGCCGCGATCGCCGCCGCTTGGGCCTTCTCGTTGGCGATCTGGTCGGCCGCGGCGGGGCGCGGCGAGGAGAAGATGGTGCCGGTGATGCCCATTGTGACGACCAGCAAGGCAATGCACACGACGCGCTTGCTGGGTCTCTTTGCGGCGAGGGCGGGGGCACACGGCTCTGACGTCGAGTACTGCTCGGCGTGAGTCATATCGCCATACTTTCTAGTCCATTCAGTCCTGATTCACAAGGACGCTGGGCGACATCAAGCCCACGAACAGGGATTTTGTCTGAAATTAGCACCCGGCCGGGTGCACGGATCTGTATGAAACAGCGGTTGCGGGTGCCCGGCATTTCTTCGGGCCGGGCACCACTCCGGGCCTCCCGTCCGGGTCGGGGTATGGTCGTCGACCATGGGTGAACTCATTGATTTCCCGAGCAACGGCAGCACCGTCCAGGGCTACCTCGCCGCACCGGCCACCGGTGCAAGTTCGACAGCCGGCATCATCGTCCTCCAGGAGTGGTGGGGCCTCGTCGACCAGATCAAACGGACCTGCGACCGCTTCGCCGAGGCCGGCTTCACCGCCCTCGCCCCCGACCTCTACCACGGCACCACCGTGCCCCTGACCGAGCCGGACGAGGCGGCCAAGGAGATGATGGCCCTCCGCATGGAGGCGGCCGCCAAGGACCTCAGCGGAGGCGTGGACGAGTTGGTCCGGCGCACGGGCCGGCCCGAGGTGGGGGTCATCGGGTTCTGCATGGGGGGCGGACTGGCCCTCGTGCTCGCCACCCAGCGGCCCGATGCGGTCAGGGCCGTGGTCCCGGCGTACGGGTTGATCCCATGGCCCGATGCGCAGCCCGACTACTCGAAGTTGGAGGCGGCCGTGCTCGGTCATGTCGCCGAGCAGGACGAGTACTTCACCCCGGACGCGGCACGCCAGCTCGAGGCCGAGCTGCGCGGCCTCGGCAAGTCGGTCGAGTTCCACCTCTATCCGGGAGCGGGACACGCCTTTTTCAACGCCGACCGGCCCGAAGCCTTCGAACAGGAGTCGGCCCGCCTGCTGTGGGAGCGCACGGTCGACTTCTTCCGCGCGACGCTCGGCTGAGCGACGGTGGCGGAACCCGGCCTCGTCGAGGAGTACCTGACCCTCGGACTCCGGTTGGGTCGGCACATCGACGGGATGGTCGACGCCTACTACGGTCCGCCCGAACACCGGGCGCGGGTGGACGCCGAGCCGGTGCGGCCCCCCGAGCGCCTGGTCGCGGAGGCCCACACCCTGCTGGCCGCGATCGACGCCGGTTCGGCCCTCGACCCGGGTGAGTCCGGTGCAGGGAACGAGGACGGGGCCGCCCCGGCGAGACGCCACTGGTTGCGGGCCCAGGTGGTCGGCCTGGTGACCACCGCAGCGAAGCTGTCCGGCGAGCGGATCGGCTACGCCGACGAGGTGGAGGCGTGCTACGGGGTACGTCCCGCCAGGGTGGACGAGGAGGTGCTGCTCGACGCCCACCGCCGGCTCGACGAGGTGCTGCCCGGCTCGGACTCCTTGGCCGACCGCCTGGTCGCCTGGCGGGAATCCCACGCGGTGCCCGTCGACAAGCTCCGGCCGGCCGTCGACAGCCTCGCCGAGGACCTCCGGGACCGGACACGGACGCTGTTCGGCCTCCCCGACGGTGAGCAGGTCGAGTTCGAGCTCGTGACCGGGCAGCCCTGGTCCGGGTTCAACTACTACCTGGGTAACCTGCGCAGCCGGGTGGCGGTCAACATCGATCTCCCGGTGCTCTCGACGGGACTGGCCCACCTGGTGGCCCACGAGGCGTATCCCGGCCACCACACCGAGCACACGCGCAAGGAGGTCGGGCTGGTGCGCCGTCGCCACTGGTGGGAGGAGTCCATCTTCCTCGTCGGGACGCCCCAGTGTCTGCTCGCCGAGGGCCTCGCCGATCTCGGGCTCGAGGTGGTCATGGGGCGCCGCCCGGAGCCACTGGTGGCCGCGCACCTCCGCCCGCTCGGGATCCCCTACGACGCCGACGTAGTGGCGGCCGTGGCCGAGGCGGGCGAGGCGTTGGGCGCGGTCCGCCAGAACGCCGCCTTCCGGCTCCACGAGGACGGAGCCGACGTCGACACGGTCAGTGACGAGGTGGCCCGATGGGGACTGCTGCCGGCGGACCGTGCCGCCAAGGCGGTCGAGTTCCTGACCCACCCCACCTGGCGCGCCTACCTGACGTGTTATGTCGAGGGCCTGCCACTGTGCCGGGCATTCGTGGGCGGTGATCCGACCCGGTTCGACCGGCTCCTCTCCGAGCAGCTGACCCCCGACACGCTCATCGCGCAGATCCGGACGGACTCGCTGTCGGGTGAGTCCGTCCGCCGTTAGCCGGGCCCGGTCGTCGCATCACCGCGGGGCCATTTGGGCTTCCCCCCGGATCGGCCGTACGATTCGGACATGTCAGAACGCTCACGTAACCTTCCCCGCCGCTCGTGCATGTCGTCCCCCGGGTCGAACGAGCGCTTTCTGGCCAAGGCACCCACCGTGCCCGCCGACATGAGCTTCCTCGACCTCGAGGACTCGGTCGCTCCGCTGGAGAAGGAGGCGGCCCGGGCCAAGGTGGCCGACGCCATCAAGAACCTCCCCTGGGACGACCGGGTCCTCTGTGTCCGGATCAATGCCTGGGACACCGAGTGGACCTACGGCGACGTGATCGAGGTCGTGTCGAGGGCCGGCGAACGTCTCGACGAGCTGATGTTGCCCAAGGTGCAGACGGCCGCCGAAGTGGTGGCGCTCGACCTCCTCTTGACCCAGGTCGAGAAGAACTCGGGCCTGCCTGTCGGTCACATCGGGATCGAGGCCCAGATCGAGACCACTCGCGGTCTGATCAACGTGGAGGAGATCTGCGCCGCGTCGCCGAGGCTCGAGACGATCATCTTCGGGCCGGCCGACTTCGCGGCGTCCATGGAGATGCCGGTGCTCACCGGTGGGGTGTCCATTCCCGAGTACCCCGGCGACCACTTCAACTACGTGTTCTCCAAGATCCTGATGGCCGGCCGGGCCAACGGCCTCCAGGTGATCGACGGCCCGTTCCTCAAGATCCGCGAGCTCGACAGCCTCCGTGAGTTCTCGCAGCGGACCCGGGTGCTCGGTTACGACGGCAAGTGGGCTCTGACGCCGGACCAGGTGGGCGTGCTGAACGAGGTCTACTCACCCACCCAGGAGCAGTTCGACAGGGCATGGGACATCCTCGACGCCTACCAGAAGGCCACCGAGGACGACCGCACGGGTGCGGTCATGTTCGGTGACGAGATGATCGACGAGGCCTCCCGCAAGATGGCCACCAAGTTCGTGACCCGCGGCGAGCGGGCCGGCCTGACCCGATCGTCGGCCTGACCGACCCGGTCACCGCTCAGGGGCTGCGTACCGGTTCAGAACGTGAACGCCCGGTGCCACTCCTCCAGCACCGTGTAGTCGCCGTGAACGTCCACCGGGCTGAGCGTGGGCCGGTGGTACAAGGTGAGTTCGAGGTCGCTCGCCGTGCCGCTGACCACCAGGTCGCTCCCCTCCAGCGGAGGCTCGTCCTGTGACCGGCGCTCGACGCCGATCCGTGACGGCTCCAGGGTGACGATCCACTCGCTCCCGAGGTCCGTCGAACGGAGCGCCAGGACCCGCCCGGAACCGTGGCCCGAGCGCTCACGGGTGGGCAACAGCACATCGAGGATCTCGTCGATGCCGTCCGCCGCCAACTCGGCGCGGATCGGCGTGCAGATGCCCCGGGAGGACTGGGCGTCGTAGCGGTGGACAGCCAGCTCGTGGGCACACCGTCGGGCCACGAACCCTGCGGTGTGGTCGGGGTCGAACCAGGTCCACACACTCGTCGACGCCGGGGTGGCCTCGAGTTCGGTGACGAGCGAGGCGCAGGCTCCCGAAACCCAGGCGACCAGGTGCTCGCCCGAAGGGGGCGCGGGCAGTGGGGGTTTCGGCCGGCCGGTGGCCTCGCACAGGACGTGGCTCCAGAAGCCGCAGAAGTTGCCGACGTGGACGCCGAGGTCACTGACCGTCCACCCCTCACACGTCGGGACCAGATCGTCGGCGGCCCCGGCTTCCAGCGCGAAGGTCAGGGCTCCCGACTCCACGCGGACGGCCTCGACGAGCGAACTGTGGTCCATGGGGCTCACGGTAGTCCGCTGGTCCGCCCGGACGGGGTGTCAGGTGGAGGCGTCGTGTACCAACCGCCGGGCGATGACCTTGAGCGCCAGCGTCTCGTCGGCGCCCTCGAAGATCGACAGCACCCGGGCATCGACGAAGTACCGGCTCACCGGAAACTCCTCCGCGTACCCCATGCCCCCGTGGATCTGGAGGGCCTCGCGGGTGACCCATTCGGCCGCCCGGCACACGTAGGCCTTGATCATGGACGCCTCGAGGGTCCCCTCGCCCTTGGACATCAGGCGGGCCACGTCGTAGGAGAACTGACGGGTGACCTGGATCAGGACGGCCATGCGGGCCAGCTTGGCCCTGGTCAGCTGGTAGTCCACGATCGGCGACCCGAACACCACCCGGTTGCGCGCGTAGTCGAGCGCGGCCTCGTAGGAGGCCTGCATGACTCCGATGGCCCGGGCCGCCGTCTGCAGACGCCCGTTCTCGAATCCCTGCATCTGGAGGTAGAACCCCTTACCCAATCCGTCGTCGCCCCCGACCAGGTGGTCGTCGGGCACGAACCAGCGCTCGAAGGCCACCTCGTAGGAGTGCATGCCCCGGTAGCCGAGCGTGTCGATGGCTCGGCCCTCCATGCGTCCCGCCGAGTCCGCCGGCCGGCCGCCGGCCCCGGGGGCCTGGGTGAACTCGAAGCCGTGTCCTGCGGCTCTCGGCTTCTCGACCAGGAAGAGCGAGAGGCCGCGGTGGGTCAACTTCCGATCCGGGTCGGTGCGCGCCAGCAGCATCAGCACGTCGGCCCGGGCGGCGAAGGTGCACCACGTCTTCACGCCGTTGATGAGCCAGCCGCCCTCGGTGCGCGTGGCCGAGGTGACCACACCGGCCACGTCCGACCCGTAGTCGGGCTCGGTCACGGCCACCGCGCCCATGACGTCCGCGGTGGCCAGTCTGGGCAGCCACTCCTGTTTCTGCTGCTCGGTACCGCCGTGGACCAGGGCTCGGGTGAGGATCTCCGGGCGGGTGATGAGCGAGCCCCCGGCTCCGAGCGAGCCCCACGAGAGCTCCTCGGTCGCCACCACCATACCCATGTAGTCGGCCTCGCCCCCGGTGGCAAAGCCTCCGTACTCCTCGGGCACGGACATCCCGAAGCCGCCCATCTCGGCCATCCCCGTGATGATCTCCTCGGGGATGTCGGTGTTGGCCCGGTGGATGTGCTCGGCCCGGGGACGGATCTGCTCCTCGGCGAACCGGTGGAAGGTCTCGCGCACCAGCTCGAAGTCGCTGTCGAGGTGCCGGCTGCCCGGCTCGTCCGCCAACGACGCCAGGAACGCCGGGTCGCGGAACGTGGACACGAACGGCTCGGCCGGGGCCAACCAGTCCGGGTCGACCCCCCAGTCGCCGGACCGCCCGACGGTGCGGCTGGCCAGATCGGCCAGGGCGTCGGCGGCGAAGGCGCACGCGATACGCGCCTCGACGGCTCCGTAGGAGCCGTAGCTCAGTCCCGCCTCGGCGGCGCGGACCGCGGCGGCGGCGTGGGCGATGTCGTAGGCCAGCACCTGGGCCTCGTCCGGCCCCCCGGCGACCACGAGCGCGGCGATCCCGGTGTCGACCACCGACTGGGCCAGCGCCAGGGCGTCGGCGGCGGCGGCGAGGTCCGGTTCGGGCAGGGCATCGGTGGTCACTTCCCAAGGTTACCGAAGCGTCAGGAACAACGGCGCGGGCCGCCCGGGCGGGTCAGGGAGTCGGGACCTGGGCCACCACGGTGACCAGCGGTGGCAGGACCACCGGATCGCCGCCGGGGTCCACCCCGGTCAGCAGCTTCAGGTAGTCGGCGACCGCCCCCGGTCCCGCCCCGGCCGGTGCCTCGGCCCAGGCGTCGATCGTCACCAGCCCGGCGTCGCGGGCCAGTGAGGGGAGGAGTGCCCCGATGTCAGGATGCCGGGCCGAGGGCATGGAGAACGGTGCGCCGTCGATGCGGCCGGCGCTCGTGATCGGCTCCTGGGCCACCACCCATCCTCCCGGGCGGACGGCACCGGCCATCCGGGCCAGCACCAGCGACGGCTCGACCACGTGCATGAGCAGGAACCGGCAGAAGGCGAGGTCGACCTGTTCGGGGAGGCGGAGGTCCTCGCCGGCCTGGGTGATGGCCAGCACCTGACTGTGGGCCGCCGCCGCCTCGGCGACCTCGTCGCGCGCCGTCGGATCACTGTCGACCGCGTAGACCCGGCCCTCCCGGCCCACGATCTCGGCCAGTGCCACCGACACGTCGCCCCCACCTGCCCCGACATCCACGCAGCGCCACCCCGGCGCGATGCCGAGACGGTCGAACGCGGTGGCCAGTGGGCGGCGGTAGACGTCGTCCCTCAGGCCCCGTAGCTCCATCCGATCAGGTTACCGACCGCTCTCCCCGACCGCCGCCCGCCGGGCGGGCACTCGCTTGGATCGTGCATCGGCTCCCTCCGTCCAGCCAGTAACCTCACCATCTGTGCGAGTGACCATGATGCTCTGTGATGCGGCCCAGGTCTCCGACGGCAAGCTCTACGTGCTCGGAGGCGGCTGGAGCATGACCGGGCCGGACCCGGTGCCCTCGGCCATCGCCCTCAAGATCGACGTGGGCTGGCACGAGGCGGAGGCGGCCCACCACTGGGAACTGTTCCTGGAGGACGCCGACGGGCGGCCGGTGCTGGTCGACACGCCCGAGGGCGACCACCCCGTCGAGGTCCGGGGCGAGTTCACGGTGGGGCGCCCACCGGGCATCCCCGAGGGCTCCCCGATCGATGTCGCCCTGGCCGTCAACCTCGGACCGCTTCCCCTGACCCCCGGCACCCGCTACACGTGGCGGATGGCCATCGACGGTGAGTCCCAGACCGATTGGGTGCTCGGATTCACCACCAGGCCGAGCCTGGTGCGGGAGTGAGGGACCGCCGGCGATGACCACCTTCGACCGCCCCTTCGGCCGCTACTTCGAGGACTTCGAGCCCGGTGACATCTACCGCCATTGGCCCGGGAAGACGATCACCGAGGCCGACGACCACTTCTTCTGCATGCTCACCATGAACCACCATCCCCTCCACACCAACGCCTGGTTCGCCGAGCACGAGACGGTGCAAGGCAAGAACGTGGTGGTGGGGAACCTGGTCTACTCGCTGGTGCTCGGCATGAGCGTCCCCGACGTGAGCGGGGCCGCCATCGCCAACCTCGAGGTCGAGTCGCTCATCCACCGGGCACCGACGTTCCACGGTGACACGATCTACGCCGAGACCAAGGTGATCGGCAAGGTCGAGTCCAAGTCCCGGGACGACCGCGGCGTGGTCACCGTCGAGACCAAGGGTTTCAACCAGCGCGGCGAAGAGGTGTGCTTCTTCAGACGCAAGGTCATGGTGTGGAAATACGCCGCGGCACCGCCGCGGCGGCGTCCCTACGGGGACGACGTCTGGAATTGACAGAGCCGGTCGTCCCCCCCGGGCCGCGCCGCCATCGGATGGCTCCCGGGGGCACCGCCCGCTTGGTTCGCGACCCCCGACAGGTACGCGCCATCGGACGGGCCGTCGTGGCCTGGGGCACGGCGACGGGGACGGGTTCCCGGCGTCCCGACCTCCCGTGGCGGTCCACCCGTGACCCGTGGTCGGTGCTCGTCAGCGAGGTGATGGCCCAGCAGACCCAGGTGTCCCGGGTGGTTCCGGCCTACCTGCGGTTCCTCGCCAAATTTCCCGATCCGGCCTCG
Source organism: uncultured Acidimicrobiales bacterium (assembly GCA_963725395.1). Classification (GTDB taxonomy): domain Bacteria; phylum Actinomycetota; class Acidimicrobiia; order Acidimicrobiales; family RAAP-2; genus Bog-756. Next base: position 503,354 of record CAVRYH010000013.1, read on the forward strand.
TGCGCCGCGGCCCCACTCGGCGAGGTGCTGCGATCGTGGCAGGGGTTGGGTTACAACCGACGGGCCAGGAACCTGCACCGGGCGGCGGCGACGGTGGTCACCGAGTACGGCGGCCGGGTGCCCGCCGAGCTCCGTGCGCTGCTCGGCCTTCCCGGCGTCGGTGCCTATACGGCGCGGCGCCGTCATGGCGTTCGCCTTCGAGGTCGACGTCGGCATCGTCGACACCAACTCCGGTCGGGTGCTCTCCCGGGCCGTGGCCGGTCGGAGGATCACGGCGGGAGAGGCCCAGCGGTTGGTCGACGCCATGGTGCCCGAGGGGAAGGGCTGGCCCTTCGGCCAGGCTCTCTTGGACCTGGGTGCCACCGTGTGCGCGGCCGAGGCACCTCGCTGTGACCACTGCCCGATACGCAGGCGGTGCCGGTGGGCGGTTTCGGGCCGGGTCACGGCCGATCCGGCGGCCGGCTCGGCCGGGTCGTCCCCGGTCCAGGCCCGTTTCGACGGGTCCGATCGTCAGGGCCGGGGGCGCCTGGTCGACCGCCTGCGCGAAGGTCCGGTGGCGCCCGGAGGGATCGCACCGGCCGCCGGGTGGCCTGACGATCCCGAGCGGGCCCGGCGCGTGGCGGCCGAGCTGGTCGAGGAGGGACTGGTGGTCCGGGACGCGACCGGGGTGCTCCGCCTCCCCTGACGGCCTACGGTGGGGTCCGGCACGGTTCGATGTCCGTCGTTCGGGGTCGGGCGAAAGGGGGAGCGGGAGATGCGACGACGTTCGAGGGTGGGCGCGCTGGGCTGTTCCGTCTTGGTCGGCCTCACCGCGCTGGTCGGTTGGGGCTCGTCATCCTCGGCCACCACGGAATACGGCGGGTCGGTCGCCGTCGGTGCCCCGGCCTCGGTGCCCGAGGCGGTGTTCTCCGTGGCCACGCCGGGTGTGACGTCCACGCCGGCCATCCCCGAGGGCGTGCCCACGCCGTCGCAGTACGACCAGGTGACCGTGAGGAGGTTCGGATCGGCCAACGCCTCGCACGTGCTGGTGCTTGTGCCCGGGACCAACGGCGGCGCCGGCGATTTCGACCTGGTCGCCCCCTACCTGGTCGCGCACGTCCCCGACCTCCAGGTGTGGGCGGAGATGCGTCGCGAGGGTGCCCTCCAGGACACGTCGGCCATCGCCTCGGTGCTCGCCGGGAAGACCAGCTATGAGAAGGCCTTCGACTACTACCTCGGCTGGCTGTCCGATCCGTCGATCAAGAACCACTACCAGCCGCTCGACAAGGCCGACTATCAGTTCGTGCAGCAGTGGGGCATGGCCGTCGCCATGAACGACCTCAACGCGGTGATCGTCAAGGCACGGGACGGCGGCAAGCGGACGGTCACGCTCGGCGGCCACTCGCTCGGCGGTGCCGAGGCCGCCGTCTACGCGGCGTGGGACTTCGACGGACAGGCGGGCTATCGCAACATCAACGGCATCATGTGCATCGACGGGTGTGCCGCGGCACCGGGTAGTGAGCAGTCGGGCGAGACCCTGGCCACCGCCCAGAAGAACATCGCGGCGATGAGCACCGAGGGCCCATGGCTCGATCTGTTGGGGGTGGGGCTGCCGTGGGTGACCGGAGCGTTCGCCCAGGTGGGCGCGCTGGCCGCCCTGGAGGCACCGAAGGCCCCGTCGTTACTCGAGACCTTCCCGCTCCTGCCGGCGGAGTTCAAGCCCTCCAAGCCCGTGACCAATCAGGCCCAACTGGGGTACGCCTTCGACGCCTCGACGTCGCCTCCCGCCCTGGCCCTCATCCACGTGCACTCCGGCCACGTGGCCCTCACCGGTGACCCGGCTGGGTGGATCAACGACGGGCCCACCCCCATCCAGAACGTGGCCGACGTGTTCGCGGCAGGCGTCGTTGTCGGCAACCGACTGGTACTACCCCGAGCGTCTGAGTATCGACGCCGGCGCCGCTGCCGGCCTACAGCAGACGCCCCTGGCCACCTACCTCGGGCTGCGTCTGGACCACACCGCCCAGGTCGACGTTCCCCTGTACGCGTTCCAGACGTCTCTGGGCGGGACCGACAACGGGGTGGCCGACGGGGCCCACTACTACCAGAAGGAGTCGAAGATCCCGAGCGTGACCGTGGTCAGCCGCACCACCACCTACAGCCACCTCGACCCTCTGCTGGCCGCCCCCGGCCGCAACGCCTTCCTCCGGACCGTCGTGCCCTGGCTGAAGAGGATCGGCTCCTGATCGAACGGCACAGACCTGGTCTCCCGGACCGGGACCGTCACCCCCGATAGCGGGCGGCCTGGGCCTCCAGGTCGTCGACCAGGTTGCCCAGTGCGATGTTCACGTCCACCAGATGGAGTCCCCAGGCCGGGCCGAGTGCCTGGCTGACCACCGGCCGGCCGTCCTTCACCCCGGCGACATCGTCGACCTGCAGCCAGGTCGCCCCGCCCTTGCTCAGGCACTGCGCCTGGTAGAGGTGGGGGTAGGTCACCCAGGGGGTGAGCACAGGGGGGGCCTTCTTCTTGCCCCGCCGGGTCCCGACGGGATCGGCGAACTCGACGGTCGGGAAGTAGGGGACCAGGTTGCCGATGGGGCCGGACGACGCCGGAGCCCCGCCTGTCCGCTCCGGGTTCAGGGTGTCGCCACCGGAGCCGGCGACCGGGTTGACGCACAGGGTCCGGAGATCGGGCGCGGGGGACTGGCCGCTCAGGGCGTTGACCGGCGAGGACACCCGGCCGAAGACGCTGTTGGCCGGAGGTGTCTGGTCGAAGCTCGAGTAGGCGATGACGCAGCCGGGCTGGCGCACGTCGGTGCAGGCGGGAATGTCGGCGAAGGTGCCCCCGACGTTCTGCCCGACCGGGACGGTGACGTTCCCCCCGAGCAGGATGGCCGACACCAGACGGGCCCGGACGACAGGATTGTTGTCGACCTGGTTCTGCAGGAGGTCGATGAGCATGGCCGATCCCTGGGAATGTCCGATGAAGGCCACGCCCCGGCCGTCGTTGTAGTGGTCGAGGTAGTAGTTCCATGCGGCGAGGACGTCGTCGTAGGCGATGGTGCGGTCGGCCGCCGTGACGTGGGCCCGGCCCTCGATGGCCGCCAGGGTCAACTGGCGGTACATCGGTGCGTACACGTGACAGACCGGCGAGAAGCGCGAGGCCTGGGCGACCGCCACCGCCCTCTCCTGGGGTTCGACGGCCAGCGTGGCGTTGGCCGTCGGCTGGGTGCTGACCGTGGGGTAGACGTAGAAGCAGTCGATCTTCGGCGCCGGGGCCGTGGCCATCCCCACCGGACGGGTGTGGCCATTGGCCTGGACCGCGGTGGCCCTCAAACTGCTGAGGCACGGGTCATCGGCCGTCCCCGGCCGGCACAGCCAGGTGACGGCCGCTGCCGCCGGGGAGGTGGTCGGGGTGGCGGCCGCCTCGGTCGTCGTGGTGGGGGTGGAAGGTGCCGCTGTGACCGTGGTGGTCGTCTTCGAACTGGGCGGTCGTGAGCCGTTGCTCGAGGAGCAGGCGGCGAGCAGGAGCGAGAGCACGAGCGTGCCGACGAGGGCGTGGGGACGCCGCACCCGATCGGCCCGGCGTCCGCGGCCACGCGCCGCCGGGGCGTCCCGGCGGCGCTCAGGCGGAGACAAACTCGACGACCAGCTCATCCACCAGATCGGGCCGTTCGACGTGGAAGAAGTGGCCGGCGCCCTCGATCACCTCCACCCTGGAGCCGGGCCCGAGGAACTCGGTGACCGGGCCCACCACGTCGACAGCCAGGCATCCGTCATCGGCGCCGTGCAGGTAGAGGGTGGGCTGGGGCACCACCGCTCCTCCCGCTGCCTGAGCCGCGGCCGCTGCCGGGTCGTCGGGTGGGCCGGCGAACATCGACCGGTAGTAGCCGATGGCCGCGCCCAGGTTGTCCGGCCCGGCGAGAGACTTCTTCACCTGGGACGCGTCCCAGGATCCGTCGTACCCGGGGGACCAGTCGGCCCACAGCCGGTCGATGAACGCGTAGTCGTCCTCGGCCACGGCCACCTCGGCGAACGGTGTCTGGAAGAAGAAGACGTACCAGCTGCGGCGCAACTGGTCGTAGGTGAAGAACCGCTCGGCCATCGAGGCCAACGGCGGAACGGCGCCGGCCACCACCCGACGCCAGCGCTCCGGGGCCGACGAGGCAGCCGCGTAGGAGGTGGACGCCCCCCAGTCGTGACCGATGATCACTGCGTCCTCGTCGCCACCGAGGGCCTCGTGGAGTGCGTTGGCGTCGAGCGCCAGCGTCCCGGTGTCGTAGCGGCCGTCCACCGGGACCGACGACGGTGCGTAGCCGCGGAGGAAGGGGGCAACCGCGTGGAAGCCGGCCTCGGCCAGACGGGGGAGGAGGTGGCGCCAGGTCCGCGCGGTGTCGGGGAATCCGTGGAGGCAGAGGGCCAGGGGCCCGCTCGCCGGCCCGTCGTCGAGGTATGCGAACTCGATGCCGTTGGCGCTGACTGTGCGTTCGTCCATGGTCGGGAGGGTAGTCCCGGGGCCGAGAGGCGTTCGGCCGTCCGGGACCCGAGCAGGGTATTCCCTCGTCGGTGGGGTGCATCGGGTAGAACCACTAGCCTCCTTGCTCGGTGAGGATCACCTACTTCGGTGTCCGGGGCTCGTGCCCGTGCTCGTCCGACTGCTATCGCCGCTATGGGGGCAACACGTCCTGCGTACTGGTCGAGGTGGAGGGAGACGCACCCCTGGTCCTCGACCTGGGTACGGGCTTGCGCGCCCTGGGCGAGTACCTCCAGTCCGGGGCCGGTCCCGCCCCCCTCAACGCCACGGCATTGCTCACCCACCTGCACTACGACCACGTGCTGGGGCTGCCGTTCTTCACGCCGATGCGGGACCCCGACGCCCTGCTCGACATCTACGGGCCCTCGCAGGCCGGTGCTCTGCTCCATGAGGTCATGGCCGGCATCGTGAAGCCGCCCTTCTTCCCCATCCACATGGCCGAGTTCCGGGGTGAGCTGCGCTTCCACGACCTCGCCGGCACCGAGGAGCTTTCCATCGGTTCGGCGACCGTGACGGTGCGCTCGGTGCCCCACATCGGGCACACGCTCGGCTTCCGCATCGAGGCCGATGGCGTGGTCGTGGCCTACCTGTCCGATCATCAAGCGCCGGTCGACCGGCAGTCGGTGGACGCCAACGTCCTCGAGCTGTGCGCCGACGCCGACCTCGTGATCCACGACGCCCAGTACACCGACGACGAATTCCCCGGGCTCTCGGACTGGGGCCACTCCACCGCCACCTACGCGGCCCACGTCGCCCGCGAGGCCGGAGCCCGTCGTCTCGCGCTGTTCCACCATGACCCCGCCCACACCGACGACGAGATCGACCGAATCCTCTCCGACGTCCGAGTCGGGGCTGCCCGGCTCGACATCGACGCGGCCTCGGAGGGGCAGTCGGTCGTGGTGGACAAGGGCTGACCGTGAGCTTCGACTCGGCCCGGTTCAAAGAGGCCATGAGCACCTTCGCCACCGGGGTGACGATCGTCTCCGGACTGGAGGACGGTCACCCTGTCGGGTTCACGTGCCAGAGCTTCGTGTCGCTCTCCATCGATCCGCCCTTCGTGGCCGTGGCCCCGGCCCGCACGTCGACGAGCTGGCCCCGGATCGCCAAAGGGGGGATCTTCTGCGTCAACGTGCTGGGCGACCACCAGAGCGAGATCGGCTCACGCTTCGCCGTCTCGGGCGTCGACAAGTTCGACGGGGTCGCGTGGCATCCGGCCCCGGCCACCGGAGCCCCGGTCATCGAGGACACCCTGGCGTGGGTCGACTGCCGTCTGGAGCTGGTCCACGATGCCGGCGACCACGAGTTGATCATCGGACGGGTGCTCGACATCGGTATCGGCCGGGGACGGCCGCTGCTGTTCTTCAGGAGCAGGTTCGCTACTGTTGCCGAGCCCGCCGACCGGAACGAGGAGTAGCACGTGCCCGATATCATCGAGTCAGACGTCATCGCCGACGTCATCGTGGTGGAGCCCAATGCCCACGGTGACGAGCGGGGGAGGTTTGTTGAGACCTACCGGCGGAGCTGGTTCCCCCTGGGCCGTGAGATGACCCAGGCCAACCGGTCGGAGAAGCAGGCCGGGGCCATCGTCGGGCTCCACTACCACCTGCACCAGGCCGACTACTGGTATGTACTGCGCGGCACCGCCCGGGTGGTTCTGCACGACCTGCGGAAGGGTTCGCCCACCGACGGGGCCACCCTCTCCCTCGATCTCGACGGGGACCACGACCGAGGGCTGTTCATCCCGCCCGGTGTCGCCCACGGCTTCGCGTCGCTGACCGATCTCACCCTCTGGTACCTGGTGGACGGCTACTACAACCCCGCCGACGAGCTGGGTGTGGCCTGGGACGACCCGGCCATCGGCGGGGACTGGGGCCTGGTCGACCCCGTGCTGTCGGAGCGGGACCGGGCGAATCCGCTCCGGTCGGAGATCGACCCGGGCGTGCAACCCCGGGCCGGCCTGCGTACCTGACGATGGCCGGCTCGTACGCGGGGCTGGGAGCTCCCGGCACCGGGGTGCTCATTACCGGTGGCGCGTCGGGCATCGGGCGCGAGACGGCCCTTGCGCTGGCGGAGGTGGGTCGGCCCGTGGCGGTGTGGGACATCGACGCCACCGGCGCCCAGGAGACCGCCGAGTTGTGCCGGGACCGCCACGGCGTCGTGGCCGAGTGGTCGGTCGTGGACGTGGCGGACACGCCGTCGGTCGAACAGGGCGTACCCGCGGTGGCCGAAGCGCTGGGCTCGTTGGGCGGATTCGTCCATGCGGCGGGCGTGCCCGGCGCCATGGGTGTCGACTTCATCGGTGACGAGCTGTGGGATGCCACCTTGAACGTCAACCTGCGGGCCGCCGTGATGATCTGCCGCATGCTCCTCGAGCCGTTCGCCGCCGCCGGACCCGGCTCCGCCGTGGTGCTCATCTCGTCGATCGAGGGCCTGGTCGGGAGCGAGATACTGACCGCCTACTGCGCCTCCAAAGGCGGAGTGCTGGGGGTCATGCGCTCCATCGCCCAGCGCTTCGCCGGAGAAGGGTTCCGGGTCAACGCCGTGTGCCCGGGGGCCGTGTCCACACCCATGCTCGCACCGGCTCTCGAACTGCCGGGTTTCCAACAGCAGCTCGAGGAGCGGACCCCGCTCAAGCGGGTGTCGACGCCCGACGAGATCGCCAGGCCGATCCGCTTCCTGTTGTCCGACGAGGCCTCATTCATCACCGGCGCGCACCTCACGGTCGACGGTGGCCTGACCGCGGTCACCGCGATCTGACGGCCTGACCACGGAGTCTGCTCCCCCCGGGCCGCTGCCGTGAGGCCGGGCGGGGGCCCTCACATCCGGCCGATCGGGGTCTCGCTCTCCATCCGGCCGCCTCTTCGGGTTGAATGGTCGGGATGGTCCTCGTCCTGATCGCAGTGGTGGTGGTCGCCGTGGTGGCCTCCTTGGTGTTCCTGCGACTACGGCCGCGGGGTGGCGACCTCGACTCGGTGCGCAGCTACCACTCGGCCCTCGGCACCCTCGAACATCTCTCCGAGCGGAACGAACGACCCCCGGTGAAGGTGATCGGGGCTCCCGCAGGCCGGCACGGCGCCCCCGTCGGCCCGGCCGCCGGATCGCTTGGCCCCGGCGCCCAACCCGTGCCTCCGGTCCCGGTCCGGGGGAACGACGAGTTCCCCGACCCCGGCGCGCCCCTGGTGTTCGACGATGCCCGACCGGCCGACCGTCCCCCGACTCGACCGGCGCCCGACGAGCCGCTGCCGCAGCGGGTCGACCGGGCGCACCGCCACGCCCTCGAGTCGATGAACCACCGTCCCCGGCGGATGACGGCGGTGGTGCTGGTGGCCGTGGTGCTCGTGCTCGTCGCCGGGCTCGCCTATGCGGGGAGCAAGCGCACCAGGTCCACGCGACACCCGAGCGCGGCGTCGGCGCCCTCGGGTTCGACCCGTCCCACTCCGACCTCGCCCTCGTCGGCGGCTTCGGACACGACCCACCGCCGAGGATCGACCACCGCCGGCAGGAAGGAACCCGCGAAGAAGGGGCCGACGACGACCACCGCCCCCCCGACGTCGATCGTGGCCAGCTCGACCTTCGGGGCATCGGCCACCTTCCCGGTGACCACCGACGCGTACCGGCTCTCCCTCGTCGCATCGGAGCCCTGTTGGGTCCTGGCCCGGTCGGCGACTTCGGGGGCCACGCTGTGGACCGGCACCGTGGCGGCCGGAGGGCACCAGGTCATCCCCGCCACCGGGGTCGTCACCCTGGAGGTGGGTGCCCCCGTCGCTTCGCTGGAGGTTGACCAGGTCCCCGTGGTGCTCCCGACGCCCTTCCACACTCCGTTCGTGGCCACCTTCGAGCCGGCCGGCGCGGCGGCGGCGTCCGGCGCGACGACCTCGACCTCGAGCGGCACGGGCGCCACCTCGACGGGTGGTGGGGCGGTGACCGGAACGTCCGGCTGAGTCGGGCGGTCAGAGGGCGGGGGGTGGAACCGGCAACCGGCGTTCGCCAGCCAGTCCGAGGGCATCGAGGATGAAGGCGTAGACGAAGGCCTCGTCCCGCCACGCGTCGTAGCGGCCCGAGGGCCCGCCATGGCCCGCTCCGAGCTCCGTCTTCAACAGGACCCGGTTCTCCGGGTTGGCCGCCCTCAGTTTGGCCACCCACTTGGCCGGCTCCCAGAATCCCACCCGTGGGTCCGACAGGCCGGCCGTGGCCAGGATGTCGGGATACCGGACCGGCCGGCCGGCGTCGTCGGCGGACCGAACGTTGTCATAGGGGGAGTACGACTTCATGACCGCGTAGATGGCCGGGTCCTCCACCGGGTTCCCCCACTCATCCCACTCGAGCACGGTGAGGGGCAGACTCTCGTCGAGGATCGTCGTGAGGCAGTCGACGAAGGGAACCTCGGCGACCACAGCCCGGAACAGGTCCGGTGCCAGGTTGGCCACGGCTCCCATCAACAGCCCACCGGCACTACCGCCCCGGGCCACGAGCCGGTCGGGCGAGGTGAGGCCGGACCCGACCAGCGCCCGTGTACAGGCCACGAAGTCGGTGAACGACGTGGGCTTGGCTGCGAGCTTGCCCTCCTCGTACCACCGCCTTCCCATCTCCCCACCTCCCCTGACGTGGGCGATGGCGAAGACGAACCCCCGGTCCAGCAGGCTCAGGCGGAGCGAGGAGAAGGTCGGATCGATCGACGTCTCGTAGGAGCCGTATCCGTACAGGACCAGGGGCGACCCGTCGGGACCCGGGTCCAGCAGGTCCGGCCGGTAGATGAGGGAGATCGGTACCTCGGTCCCGTCGTCGGCCTCGGCCCACCGGCGCTCGGTCCGATACTGCGACGGGTCGAAGTCGCCGAGGACCGGCTGGCGTTTGAGCAGGGACGCTTCGCCGGTGGCCAGCTCGAGGTCGAACACGGACCGGGGGGTGACGAGGGACGTGTACTCGTAGCGCAGGGTGGTCGAGTCGTACTCGGGATTGGCGCCGGCCCACAGCGTGGACGGGGACTCGGGCTGTCGGACCGGCGTCGAGACCCCGCTGGCGGCATCGACCACCCGCAGGCGCGTTTCGCCGCCCTGGCGCTCGAAGACCACCAGATGGTCGGCGAAGGGATCCACGCCGTCCAGCCTGACGTCGGTCCGGGCCGGGATGACCTCCCGCCAGTGGGCCCGGCCCGGACTGTCGTCGGGCGCCTCCATGAGCCGGAAGTCCTCGGCACCGTCGTTGGTGACGATGAGGAACCGGCCGTTCCGACCAAGAGCTGGGTCACCCCGGTCGTGGTCGACGGAGTACTCCACCCCGTGGCGGCGGGGCTCGACGACCGCGAAGCCACCGGCCGGGTCGTCGGCGTCGAGTGCCCACACCTCGGATGTGACCTTCGAGTCGAGGCCCATCAGGAGGTAACGGTCGTCCTTCGTGCGACCGACCCCGAGGTAGAACCGCTCGTCACCCTCCTCGTGGACGAGCACGTCCCCGTCGGGGCTCTGACCGACGCGGTGGCGCCACAACTGATAGGGCCGCATCGCCTCGTCGACGCGCACGTAGAACACCGTGGCGTTGTCGTTGGCCCACGCCGCCCCGTAGGAGGTCGCCTCGATGGATTCCGGGGCCACAGCGCCGGTGGCCAGATCGAGGAAGCGCATGGTGAATCGCTCAGCGCCGCTGGTGTCGGTCGAATACACGAGCCAGCGGTGGTCCGGGCTGACCTCGAGGCATCCCAGGGCGAAGTACTCGTGCCCCTCGGCGAGCACGTTCTCGTCCAACAGCACCTGCTCGTCGTCGGCGGGGCCCACCGATGCCGCGACCGCGCCGCCAGGACCGCCGGGCCCCGTCGGTCGCCGGCAGTGGATGGCGTAGGCGCTGCCCTCGACCGTGCGGACGTAGTACCACCAGTGGCCCTTTCGGACCGGCACCGAGAGGTCGGTCTCCTCGATGCGGGCCACCATCTCCGCATACAACGCCTCCTGGAGGCCGCCGGTCCCGGCCATCATGGCCTCGGTGTACGCGTTCTCCGCCTCCAGGTGGGCGATGACCTCCGGATCGTCCCTGTCCCGCAGCCAGAACCAGTCGTCGATCCTGGTGTCGCCGTGGGCCACGAGCTCCACCGGCCGCCGTTCGGGCACCGGCGGGACGGGGCTCGTCGGGTGGTGGGCTGGCGTCTCGGCGGCAGGCATCCGCCCAGGATGGCACGTCGGCCGCACCGTCCGGCCGAGGGGCGTACTGGGGGGTGCCCGGGGTTGTTACTATCTGTATAGGAGAAATACGCGGTCCGTCCGGATGGCGTGCTGGGAGCGCATATGACCACGACCGACCTCGACCTCGGCAAGTACAAGCTCGGGTGGTCCGACGAGGAGGACTACGTCTTCAAGCCCAAAAAGGGCCTCAACGAGTCGATCGTGCGCGAGATGTCGGCCATGAAGAAGGAACCCGAGTGGATGCGAGACTTCCGCCTGCGTGCCCTCAAGCGGTTCGACAAGCGTCCCATGGCCCAGTGGTTCGCCGTCAACATGCCCGACCTCGACTTCGATGACATCTACTACTACATCAAGCCCACCTCCGGTCAGGTCGAGGACTGGAACGATCTACCCGACGCCATCAAGAACACCTACGAGAAGCTGGGCATCCCCGAGGCCGAGCGCAAGTACCTGGCCGGCGTGACCGCCCAGTACGAGTCCGAGGTCGTGTTCCATCGCAACCGGGAGGACCTGGAGGCACAGGGCATCGTCTTTTGCGACATGGACACCGCGGTGCGCGAGTACCCCGAGCTGGTGCGCAAGTACTTCGGGACGATCATCCCTCCCAACGACAACAAGTTCGCCGCCCTCAATTCGGCGGTCTGGTCGGGCGGCTCGTTCATCTATGTGCCCCCCAACGTGGTGGTGGACCAGCCCCTCCAGGCCTACTTCCGCATCAACGCGGAGAACATGGGACAGTTCGAGCGCACCCTGATCATCGCCGACGTCGGTTCCCAGGTTCACTACATCGAAGGCTGCTCGGCCCCGGTGTACACCTCTGACTCCCTCCATTCCGCCGTCGTCGAGCTGGTGGCGCTCGAGGGGTCGAGGATCACCTACACCACCATCCAGAACTGGTCGAACAACGTCTACAACCTGGTGACCAAGCGGGCCCGCGCGGAAGCCGAGGCCCATGTCGAGTGGATCGACGGCAACATCGGCTCGCGGCTCACCATGAAGTACCCGTCGGTGTATCTGATGGGCCCCAAGGCCTCGGGCGAGGTCCTCTCGGTGGCCTACGCCGGGGCCGGCCAGCACCAGGACGCCGGCGCGAAGATGGTGCACGCCGCACCGGAGACCACCTCGACGATCGTGTCCAAGTCCATCTCCAAGGACGCCGGTATCACCACCTATCGCGGGCTGGTCCACGTGGACGAGGGGGCCAAGCGCTCCAAGAGCTTCGTGCGGTGCGACGCCCTGCTCCTCGACGACACCGCGGTGTCGGAGACCAAGCCCTACATGGAGGTCGGTGAGCGGGACGCCCGCATCGGCCACGAGGCCACCGTCTCGAAGGTGGGGGACGACCAGCTCTTCTACCTGATGAGCCGGGGGCTGTCCGAGACCCAGGCCATGGGCATGATCGTCAACGGCTTCATCGAACCGATCACCCGGACGCTGCCGATGGAGTACGCCGTCGAGTGGAGTCGGCTCATCGAGCTGCAGATGGAGGGTTCGGTCGGCTGATCGAGCCACCGACCCGACCCACGACTCCGCCGCCGGCCGTGCAGCGCGTGACCGACAGGAAGGGCAGAATAGGCCCATGCCGATGAGGGAAGAGTGCAAGCACTTCCAGAGCCGCACCTACGACTCGGGGGAGGTGGCGCGGTTCTGCATCCTCGACCTCGCCCCCGAGGCCCCGTGGAAGTGCCCCGAGGGCTGTCCGTCCTATGCCCCGCGACTCGCCGACGTGGGCTGGTCGCACGGCTCGCTGGTGGAGCCGGCGCTCGAGCCCATGCCCGACGTCCCCGGCGAGGACGCGGCCCAGCTGCTCAACCAGGCCGAGGACATCATCAACGCGGTGGGTCCCGAGGTGCTCGAGGACGTGCGCAAGGACGACGAGCGCGAGGAGCGCAAGGAGAACCGCTGGTGGCGCCGCCGGCGTTGACCGGTGGCTCGCCCTAGCGGCCGGTGAACACCGGCGGTCGCTTCTCCACGAAGGCGGTCATGGCCTCCACCAGGTCGTCGGAGGCCAGGGCTGCGGCGTTCCAGGTGGCCACGTACTCGAGGCCCTCGGCCACCGAGCGACCTTCGGAGGCGTTGAGCACGGCCTTGGTGCCCTGGACGGCCAGGGGCGAGTTGGCGGCGATCTCGGCGGCCAGGGCGCGGGCGTCGCCCAGCACCTCGTCGGCGTCGGTGCTCACCTGGTTCACCAGACCGATCGCCTCGGCGCGGGCCGCCGTGATGTCCTTTCCGGTGTAGGCGAGCTCGGCTACGTGGCCCTTGCCGATGATGTGGGGCAGGCGCTGCAGGCTCCCGAGGTCGGCGACGATGGCCACTTTCGCCTCCCGGACCGAAAAGAGCGCGTCGGCGCTGGCCAACCTGATGTCGCAGGCGGCGATCAGGTCCACCCCGCCCCCGATGCAGTAGCCGTGGACGGCGGCGATGACCGGCAGCGGGCAATCGGCCACCGAGGTCACCGCACTCTGGAGCCTCAACACCTCCGACCGGGCCGATCGCGCCCGGGCGGCCATCGACAGAGGGTCGCCGTTCGCTGACGACGGCCCGGCCAGCCCGGACATGGCGACCAGATCCAGGCCGACGGTGAAATGCGGACCCCTGGCCGCCACCACCACTGCCCGGACCTCGGGCTCCGCCGCCACGGCCGCCATGACCCGGGGCAGGTCGGCCCAGAAGGCCGGCCCGAGGGCGTTGCGCTTTTCGGCCCGGTCGAGCCACACGGTGGCGACGTGGCCGTCGGCCTCGACGTCCAGGACGTCCGAGGTGAAGGATGCGATCGATGAGCCTGCGTGCGGAGTCATGGCCCGAAGCGTAGGCCGGGGGCGGGGGATCCGCCCGGCCTGGTGCCGGCGGCCGGTGGTGCTGCCCGGGCATCCCCCGAGGTTGCGGGCCCGGACGGGGGTCGCAGGGCCGGGCGGCCCGGTAGGATGGGGACAGAGGCTCGCACGAGGGCCTCGTTGCGCGAGAGGTCCCTTCTCTGTCCACGTTCACCCCCGAATCTGCTGGAATCCTCCCCGGGCCCGCCTGGCTGTCCCGTCGCCGCGCCGCGGCGGCCGAGGGCTTCTCGGCAGCACCCCTTCCCAGCGAGAAGGACGAGGTGTGGCGCTACAGCCGGATCGATGAGCTCGACCTCGACCGGTTCCGGGCCATCGGCACCGACGTGTCGGATTCGTCGCCGTCCTCACCCGACGGACCGGGACCCTCCCCGTCCGACCGGGTCCGATCGCTGGTCAGGAGCCTCGGTCCCCACGCCGGCCTCATGATCACCATCGACGGGGTGCTGGCCACCGTGGCCTCCTCGGTCGCCGAGGATGTCGTCGCCTTGGGCCGGATCACCGAGTGGGACGACGCTCCCGACGTGTTGGGCTCGGTGGTGGGCGATCCCCGCGAGTTCGTGCTGCTGAACGATGCGTTCGCCGTCGATCCCCTGGTGGTCGACATCGCCGAGGGGGCCTCGGTCGTCGATCCGGTGGTGGTGGTGCACGTGGTGGGTGGCCACGAGGGCAGCGCGGTGTTCCCGCGCACCATCGTCCGGACCGGTCCCGGCTCGAGGGCCGGCGTCATCGAGTTCGTGGTCGACATCGACGCAGGACTCCTCGCCGGCGTTCCCTCCCTCGCGTCACCGACAGCACTGCGGCCGGGTCCGGGGGACGCCGAGCACCTCGTCGTGCCGGTCACCGAGGTCGACGTGGGTGAGGAGGCCGAGCTGTCCTATGTCAGCGTGCAGGCGCTCGGCCCCCGGACCTGGCAGCTCGCCCACCAGGCCAGTGTCATCGGGGCCGGGGCCACACTCGACAGCTTCGCCGTGGCGCTCGGCGGCAGGTATGCCAGGCTCCGAACCGACTCGGCCCTCCGAGGGGAAGGGGGCACGAGCCGATTGCGCGCCGCCTTCATCGGCCGTGACGACCAGATGCTCGATTTCCGGACCCTGCAGGACCATGTGGCCCCCCGCACCACGAGTGACCTCTTGTTCATGGGGGCGGTGGCCGACCATGCCCACTCGGTGTACAGCGGGCTCATCCGGGTGCGGCGGGGAGCGGTGCGCTCGGATGCCATGCAGACCAACCACAACCTGGTGCTCGATGAGGGCGCCCACGCCGACTCGGTCCCCAACCTCGACATCGAGGAGAACGACGTCAAGTGCAGCCACGGCTCCACTGTCGGTCCGGTCGACGAGGATCAGCGGTACTACCTCGAGTCCAGAGGCGTGGAACCCGAGGTGGCCGAGCGGCTGATCGTGGCCGGCTTCTTCGACGACATCGCCGCACAGGTGCCGATCCCGGCCATGCGTTCGACCGTCGGGCAGGCGCTCGCCGACCGGAGCGGGGCCCTCGGTGCCTGAGCCAGTGCGCACGAGCGACCGGGCCGGCACAGTCCGGCTCTGCAGCCGTCAGGACCTGGAGCCGGGCGAGGCGCGTCGATTCGACGTCGCCGGCCTGCGGGTGGCCCTGGTGCGGATCGGCGACGAGTTCTTCGCGGTGGGGGACCGTTGCAGCCACGAAGACTTCTCACTGGCCGACGGTGAGGTGTGGTCGGACGAGTGCGAGATCGAATGCTCCAAGCACGGATCGACGTTCGACCTTCGCACCGGGGAGCCGTGCTCGTTGCCCGCCACCCGGCCCGTGCCCGTCTACGAGCTCGTCGTCGAGGACGACGACGTGTCGGTCGTGGTGCCGTGAGCACCGGGGAGCTGTGCATCGAGGGGCTGCGGGCCGGGATCCCCGGCCGGGAGATCCTGAAGGGACTGAGCCTCACCGTGCGGAGCGGCGAGGTCCACGCGGTGATGGGCCCCAACGGATCGGGGAAGAGCACGCTCGCCCACGTGCTGATGGGGCGGCCCGGCTACGAGGTCATGGAGGGGTCCGTGACGCTGGACGGCATCGACCTGTTGTCGCTGCCCACCTGGCAGCGGGCCCGTGCCGGGCTGTTCCTCGGCATGCAACATCCCATCGAGGTGCCCGGGGTGTCCCTGAAGCGCTCCCTCACCGCCGCCCGGGCCCCGGTGGCCGCCGGTCCGCAGGGGCCGCCCATCGACGTCGACGAGCGGCTGCACGAGGAGGCCCGACGCATCGGGTTCGACGAACGGTTCCTCGACCGTCCCCTCAACGTCGACCTCTCCGGGGGTGAGCGGAAGCGCAACGAGACCCTGCAGCTCGGGGTGCTCCGGCCCCGGTTCGCCGTGCTCGACGAGATCGACTCCGGCCTCGACGTCGACGCCCTGGGCGCGGTGGGCCGTCGGGTTCAAGAGGCCACCACCGAATGGGGCCTCGGCGTCCTCGCCATCACCCACTTCCGCCGGCTCCTCGACGTCCTGCGTCCCGATGTCGTCCACGTGCTCTCCGACGGCAGGGTGGTGGCCACCGGCTCGGGCGAGCTGGCAGAACTCGTCGACCGGACCGGCTACGCCGCTTACAGCTGAGTAGGGTGCGGGCCGGACGACACGGCTCGCGGCCCCTCCGTTGCTAGCGTCGTCCCATGGCACGCCGAGACCGCAGGAGGGACGGCTCCGACGACCCTGCCGACGAGCCGCCCCCGGATCAGCCGGCCACGCCAGCAGCCACCGCCGGCGGCACGGAGCCGGCCGCTCCCGCCGGTGACCCGGGCTCCTCCGATGCGCCGACGGGAGTTCCGGGGACCGGAGCGTTCACCGCGGCGAGTGCGACGACAGCCGAGGCAGGCGTGCCAGCCGACCCCGGGGTCCGGTTCTCCCGGCGGGAGCAGAGGAGAGCCCGCCGACGATCGACGGACGCTCCGGCCACGCCACGCGCCAAGCGGTCCAAGCACCCCTGGCTCGATCGGGTGCTCCTGGCCGGTGTGGTCGTGGTGACGCTCGGCCTGATCGCCGTGGTCACCAGTTACTTCTACGTCGAGTACCGGTTCAACCAGGTCGCCAAGGTGACCGTGAAGCACCTGAAGAAGGCCCCGGTGGGCCAACCCTTCAACGTGCTGCTGATCGGCTCCGATTCGCGCGCCGGGTTGACGCCCGCCCAGCAGGCGTACCTCGGCAGCGAGTCGGACGCCGGGGGGCAGCGGAGCGATGTGGTCAAGATCGTCCACGTGGTTCCGGCCACCGGACAGGTGAGTGTGCTGTCCATCCCGCGGGACACCATCATCACCGTGGCCGGCGACACCAGCCAGACCGGGCAGTACAACCGGATCAACGCCACCTACGCCTCGGGGCCCGATCAGTTGGTCCAGACCATCGAGGACAACTTCGGGATCCCCATCGAGCATGTGGTCCAGATCGACTTCGACGGCTTGGAGGGTGCGGTCGACGCCATCGGTGGGATCATGGTCGACTTCCCCTACCCGGCCAAGGACACCTATACCGGGTTGAACGTCACGCAACCCGGTTGCCAACTGCTGAACGGCGGCTACTCCCTGGCCCTGGCCCGCAGCCGCCACTACCAGTACTTCGAGAACGGCTACTGGCAGTACGACGGGACCAGCGACTTCGGGCGCATCCAGCGCCAGAACGCATTCCTGAAGGCGATGATCAACCAGGCCGAGACCAAGTACAACCCGCTGACGCTCAACGCCTTCATCGGATCGGTGGTCCAGGGGGTCACCATCGACTCGACGTTCACCGTCAGCGATCTGGTGTCCCTGGCCCGGGAGTTCCACAGCTTCGCGTCCCAGTCGTTGGTCACCGCGACCTTGCCGACCTACTCCCAGGACTCCTCGGTGTTCAGCGAACTCGGCGATGTGCTCTACGTCCAGCAGCCCCAGGCGGCCCAGGTCATCACCCAGTTCCTCGGAGGCCCTCCCGATCCGGTGACGACACCTCCGCCGGACCCCTACGGGGAACCGGAGAGCGCCACGACGACCTCGGCACCGGCCGGCTCCATCGCGGGTTCGACGCCGGCCACCAGCGCGTCGTCGGAGACCACGACCTCCATCGAGACGGACTTCGACCCCACGCCCTGCTGATGCGACCGCCCGGTCTCAGGCGGTCTGCTCGGCCTCGTCGAGCCCCTGGGCCAGCGTGTTCCAGCTGAGGGTCGCGCACTTGATGCGGACCGGAAACTTCACCACGCCCTGGAGGGCGGCCAGCTCACCGAGGGCGTCGATGTCGATGGCCTCCGGCTCGGCCGGCTCGACGGAGCCGGCGATGCCGTCACCGTCGGCGCTGCCACCGGCCGGGAGCGTGGACTCGTGGATGGACATCATCCCCTTGAAGGTGGTGATCAGCCGCCGAACCTCGGCGACCGGCTTCCCCTTCACCTCGGCGGACATGATGGACGCCGACGACTGGCTGATCGAGCAACCGGTGCCGGCGATCTTGATGTCGGACACGACCCCGTCCCTCACGTCGATCGTGACCACCACCTCGTCTCCGCACAGCGGATTGAAGCCCTCGACCCGCTGGGCCGGGGGTGATTCGAGCTCGCCCCGGTTCCGCGGCGACCGGTAGTGGTCGAGGATGATCTCACGGTAGAGGTCCTCCAAGCCGGGCATCAGGCGCCCACCCCCTGGGTGGCGTCCCGACCGTGATCGTCCCAGTCGCCTCGAGTCATTGGTCCAGCGTACCGCCCGGGGTTCATCCGAAAAACGCCCCCGCCTCGGCCAGAGCGTCGGCGAGGGCGTCCACGTCCGACTCGTCGTTGTACAGGCCGAAGGAGGCTCGGGCGGTGGCGTTGACACCGAGGCGCCGCATCAGGGGCTTGGCGCAGTGGTGGCCGGCCCGGACGCACACCCCGTGCTGGTCGAGGATCTGGGAGATGTCGTGGGGGTGCACGTCGCGGTATGCGAACGACACCACCCCGCCCCGGGCGGTCGGGTCCGGGGGACCGAAGATGGTGATGTCGTCGCCGAACCGCTCCACCAGCGTGTCCATGGCGTAGCGGGTGAGGTCGAGCTCATGGGCCCGGATCGAGCTCATCCCGACGGTCCGCAGGTAGTCCACGGCGGCACCGAGGCCGATCGCCTCGGTGATCGGAGGGGTGCCGGCCTCGAAGCGCCAGGGGATGTCGTTCGGCACGAACCCGTCCTTGCGCACGTCGAGGATCATCTCCCCCCCACCGAGGAAGGGGGGCAGGGCATTGAGCAGGTCCTCGCGTCCCCACAGCACGCCGATGCCGGTGGGACCCAACATCTTGTGGGCGCTGAAGGCGAGGAAGTCCACTCCGAGCGCCTGCACGTCGGTCGGCAAGTGCGGAACCGACTGGGCCCCGTCCGCCACCACGACCGCGCCGGCCGCATGGGCCAGCTCCGCGATGTGCTCGATGGGGTTCAGGGTGCCGAGCACGTTGGACATACAGGTGACGCCGACGAGCTTGGCCCCGTCGAGAAGCGGGCCGAGGTCGTCGAGGATCAGCTGTCCGTCGTCGTCGGTGGGTATCCACCGGATGACCAGCCCGCGTTCCTCGGCGAGCATGTGCCAGGGCACGATGTTGGCGTGGTGCTCCATCTCGGTGAGCACGATGGCGTCCCCGGCGTGCAGGTTGGTGCGCCCCCAGGTGTGGGCAACCAGGTTGAGGCATTCGGTGGCGTTCTTGGCGAAGACGATCTCCCGGGCCGGCGACCGCGCTCCGATGAACTGCCCCACGTCGAGGCGGGCCGCCTCGAAGCGCCGGGTGGCCTCCTCGGCGATGGAGTACACGCCGCGGTGCACGTTGGCGTGCGTGGTCTCGTCGTAGGTGCGCATGGCGTCGAGCACCTGCGTCGGCCGCTGGGCCGATGCCGCCGAATCGAGGTAGACGATCGGGTGCCCGTTCACCTCGCGGGCCAGGAGCGGGAAGTCCTTGCGGAGGGTGGCCACATCCAACTCGCCCGGCGACCGAGCGGCTCCCGTGGGCGACTGAGCCCGGGCGGTCTCGTTCAGCTGCGCCATGCGTCGTACCCTTCGATCTCCAGCCTCCGGGCCAACTCGGGCCCACCCTCGGCGACGATAGACCCGTCCACCAGCAGGTGTACCCGGTCTGCGGCCAGTTCATCCAGCATGCGCTGGTAGTGGGTGATGACGAGCACACCGAGCTCGGGGCGCGCCTCGCGCACGGTCTGGACCCCCTGGGCCACGGTCCGGAGGGCGTCGACATCGAGTCCCGAGTCGGTCTCGTCGAGCACGGCGAGCTCGGGCTCGAGGATGGCCATCTGGAGGATCTCGTTGCGCTTCTTCTCCCCGCCAGAGAATCCGTCGTTGAGATGGCGTTCTCCGAAGGCGGGATCCATCCCCAGCTTGTCCATCCACTCCATCATCATCAGCCGCACCTCGAGCACCGACAGGTCGAGCCCCCTGCGCGCGGAGAGGGCCTGGCGCAGGAACTGGATGACCGGCACGCCGGCGATCGTCTCGGGTTCCTGGAATGCCAGGAAGATGCCGGCCTTGCCCCGCACGTCGGTCGACCAGGAGGTGATGTCCTCGCCCCGGAACCGGATGGTCCCCGAGTCGACCGCATAGGCCGGGTTCCCCAAGAGCACGTTGGCCAGCGTGGATTTCCCCGACCCGTTCGGGCCCATCAGGGCGTGCACCTGCCCCGATTCCACCGTGAGATCGAGCCCACGGAGGATGGGCGAGCCCTCCACCGACACGTGGAGATCCTCGATCTGGAGCAGGGGAGCCTTCGCTCCGGGCTGGTCGGCGGGTCCGGTGGGCACGACACCGATCTTAGCCCGGAATCCGTATTTTCCCCTACGGGAATAGGGGCAATCTGGAGCGCAGGTGGTCGGACGCTTTGATTACGCAGGTCCACGGCACTCCGGTACGGTAACCGCATGGCCGACCCGTGGAACTTCGCTGGGCCGGTGGCCCAGCTCGACTCCAGTGCAGGCGTCGTCACGCTGGTCGACGAGTCGACCTTCGCCATCAGCGGAGGGGCGGGCGACATCAGCCACGGGGCCGCGCAGGGGCTGTTCTTCCGGGACACCCGCATCCTGTCCCGCTTCGAGGTGCTGGTGGACGGGGTCCGGACCGAGCCACTGGCCGCCGTCACCGAGAACCCCTTCTCCTCCACCTTCGTCTCTCGCTGCCAGCCGCCGCCCGGGCGGGCCGACTCCACCCTGATGGTGTTCCGTTCCCGCTATGTCGGCCAGGGGATGCGGGAGGACCTGACCATCCGCAATTTCGCCGACGAGGCCGCCGCCTGCACGGTCCAGCTCAAGGTGGGGTGTGACTTCGCCGACCTGTTCGCCGTGAAGGAGGGTCGCCTGGGGCCCGACCCCGCGGCCGACCAGGTGGTCTGCACGCGCAATCCGCCCGAGGGGACCGCCACCGAGGGCGAACGGACGACACTGACCTATTCGCACCGGCGGGGGAGCGTGGTGCGGGGGATGGAGATCCGGTTCAACGGACCCACCGACGTGACCGGCGACGTCGCCACCTTCGCCGTGGTCGTCCCGCCGAGGAGCGAATGGTCGACGTGTGTCGAGTTCGCCCCGGTCATCGACGAGGTGTCCTTCGATCCCCGGTACCGGTGCGGTGTCCCGGTGGACCTGGCCACGCCCAGCGAGCGGCTGGCCCAGTGGCGGCGCCTGGTCCCCCAGGTCGAGACCGACCATCCGGGCCTGAAGGAGGTGATCAACCGGAGCAACGAGGACCTCGGTGCCCTGCGCATCTTCGATCCCGACTATCCCGAGCGGGTGGTGGTGGCGGCCGGCGCCCCCTGGTTCATGACGGTCTTCGGCCGGGATTCGCTCCTCACCGCGTGGATGGCCCTGCTCGTCGATCCCGACCTGGCCCGTGGGGTCCTCCAGACCCTGGCGCGTTTCCAGGGTAAGGACGTCGACCCCCGCCACGAGGAGGAGCCCGGTCGGATCCTGCACGAGATGCGCTTCGGCGGTGCGGCGTCGCTCTCCCTCGGCGGAGGGAGCATCTACTACGGCACGGCGGACGCGACCCCGCTGTTCGTGATGCTGCTCGGCGAGATGAGGCGCTGGGGCGTGGCCCGGGAGATGGTCGACGAACTGCTGCCCAACGCCGCCCGGGCCATCGAGTGGATCGAGCAGTTCGGCGACGCCGACGGAGACGGGTACGTGGAGTACAAACGGTCCTCGGACCGGGGCCTGGCCAACCAGGGCTGGAAGGACAGCTGGGACGGGATCCGCTACGGCGACGGCACGGTGGCCGAGGCCCCGATCGCCCTGTGCGAGGTCCAGGCCTACACCTACGGCGCCTACCTGGCCACCGCGCACTTCGCCTTCGAGGTGGGTGACACCGTCACCTACGATCGCTTCCGGGCCAAGGCCACCCAGCTGAAGGCGGCCTTCAACCGGGACTTCTGGCTGGAGGACAAGGGTTGGTATGCCGTGGGCCTCGACGCCGACAAGCGCCCCATCGACTCCCTGACCTCCAACATCGGCCACTGCCTGTGGACCGGCATCGTGGACGAGGACAAGGCCCGGAGGGTGGCCGAGGCGCTGATGTCACCGGCCATGTTCTCGGGGTGGGGTGTGCGCACCCTGTCCAAGGCCAGCGGGGGGTACAACCCCATCAGCTACCACTGCGGCTCGGTCTGGCCGCACGACACGGCGATCGTCGCCGCCGGCCTGGCCCGGTACGGCTTCGACGGTGCCGCCCAGCAGCTCATCTTCGGCCTGATGGACGCCGCCCGGGCGCAGGGAGGGCGGCTCCCCGAGCTGTTCAGCGGTCTCGACCACGACGAACTGTCGATCCCGGTGGGCTACCCGACCTCGTGTTCACCCCAGGCGTGGGCGGCGGCGTCGCCCCTCCTGTGTCTGCGCACCCTGCTCCGGCTCGACCCCTGGGTCCCCTACGGGAAGACCTGGCTCTGTCCCAACCTGCCCGACTGGATCGGTTATCTGAAGGTCGACGGGATCCCCCTGGCCGGATCGCGGGTCACCATCGAGGTCGGATCCGAGGTCCCCGGCGGGGTGGCGGTCCGGGGGCTGCCCCCCTCCATCGAGCTGGTGCGCGAGCCCCGGCGACCTTCCACCGCGGTCTGAACCCTCCGCCCCCGCGGAGCGGCCGGGCTACCAGCCGCGGTCGACCCACTCCTGGAGGTGGGGGGCTTCGGCGCCGATTGTGGTCGCCGCCCCGTGACCCGGGAGCACGAGGGTGTCCGGCCCGAAGGCCCCGAACAGGCGGCTCTCGATGGAGGTGATGATGGTGGGGAAGTCCGAGTGCTCGAACGAGGTGTTCCCCGGTCCGCCGGGGAACAGCGTGTCCCCGGTGAACAGGAGCGGCGTGCCCTCGACGGCGAAGCACATGGACCCCCACGTGTGGCCCGGGGTGGCGATGGTGGCGACACGGAGCCGCCCGACCTCGAGCGTCGACCGGTCCTCCAAGAGCAGGTCGTAGGAGGGCAGCATCCCGGCGTCGGCCTCGGTGACCGACACGTCGATGCCGGCGTCGCGGACCGCCTCGACGGCCTGGATGTGGTCCCAGTGCCCGTGGGTCTCGACCACGTGCCGGACACCGAGGTCCTTGCACAGCTCGAGGAGCTTGTCGTGCTCGTTGGCCGCGTCGATGAGGAGGGACTCACCCGTCGACCGGCACCGCAGGATGTACACGTTGTTGTCGACCGGGCCGACGACCAGGCGGTGCACCTCGATGGCGGCGTCCTGATAGTCGATGATGGTGGCGACCATGGCTCGACCTCCTCGCCCGGCGAGCGTAGCGGGCCGACCGAGCCTGTTGGTCACCACGGGTCCGGTTCTGGTAGACAAACGGGGCACGGCGTCCCTGCTCGGGGCACGTCCAGAGATGGAGAACACGATGAACTTCGCCTTCAGCGAGGAGCAAGACGAGCTCCGCAGATCGGTCAAGCGCTTCCTCGAGGACAAGTCGCCCGAGACCGAGGTGCGACGGCTGATGGAGACCACCGAGGGCTACGACCCGGCGGTGTGGACCCAGATGGCCGACCAGTTGGGGCTCCAGTCCCTGACCATCCCCGAGGAGTTCGGAGGGTCGGGGTTCTCCTACGTCGAGCTCATCGTGGTGCTCGAGGAGATGGGTGCCGCCTTGCTGTGCGCCCCGTTCTTCTCCACGGTGGCCCTGGCCGCCAACGCCATCCTCACCTCGGGCGACCGCAAGGCCCAGGAGTACCTGCTGCCCGGCATCGCCGCCGGCGAGACCATCGGCACGCTGGCCTTCACCGAGGACTCGGGACGCTGGGACGCCGCCGGGGTCACCCTAGCCGCCACCCCGTCGGGGGAGGGCTGGGCGCTCAACGGTCACAAGTCCTTCGTAATCGACGGGCACACGGCGGATCTCGTCCTGGTGGTCGGCCGGACGTCGTCGGGGCTGTCCCTGTTCGGGGTGAAGGGTGACGCCGAGGGACTCACCCGCACGCCGCTGGCCACCATGGACCAGACCCGCAAGCAGGCCCGACTGGAATTCGTCGACACACCGGCGTGGCTCATCGGTTCCGAGGGCGGCGCCGAACCGGGACTGTCGAAGACCCTCGACCTGGCCGCCGTGGCCCTGGCCGCCGAGCAGGTCGGCGGGGCCCAGCGGTGCCTCGACAGCTCGGTCGAGTACGCGAAGACCCGGATCCAGTTCGGACGACCGATCGGGAGCTTCCAGGCCATCAAGCACAAGTGTGCCGACATGCTGTTGGAGGTGGAGTCGGCCAAGTCCGCCGCCTACTACGCGGGCTGGGCGGCGGCCGAGGACTCCGACGAGCTGCCGGTGGTGGCCAGCCTGGCCAAGTCATACTGCTCGGAGGCCTATTTCCATGCCGCCGCCGAGACCATCCAGATCCACGGGGGCATCGGTTTCACCTGGGAGCACCCCGCCCACCTGTACTTCAAGCGGGCCAAATCCTCGGAGCTGATGCTCGGGGATCCCTCCTACCATCGTGAGCTGTTGGCCCAGCGCATCGGCATCTGATCGAGGGATCGATGGCCGCCGTGTGCCGCCCCGCCCCCGATCTGGCCTAGCGTCTCCCCGATGAGCGATCTCCGACGAACGATCAGCTGGCTGCTCCTGGTCCTCGTGGCCGTGGTCGGCCTCGGTGGTGCCGTGCTCGGCATCTCCCTCGCACCGAAGAACGCCCCACTGAACAAGGCGGTCGCCAACACCCTGGCCGCGTCGGGCTACACCCAGGTGTTGAACGGGAAGTCGTCCGAGGGCGCGCAGTCGGAGTTCCTCGTGTGGCAGTCCCCGGACCGCCTCGGCGGGTACGTGCAGAGTGCGAACCAGCGCAGCTATGCCTACATCCTGCCGGGCGCCGCGGGACCGGTGGAGTACCAGACCAAGCCGCTCGCCGTCAACGCCTCGACGGCCCATCTCGTGTTCTACCGGCAGGCGGCGAACTCGCCGGCTTCCGCAGCCGACCCGACGCGCAACTACCTCCAGGCCGTCGCCCAGGCCAAGCACATCACCTCGTCGGGGAACACCTACTCGTTCACCCTCACCCAGGCGTCCTCGACCGGCGCCCCGGTGGCCATCAAGTTCGTCTTCACCGTCAACGGCCCCTACGTGTCCGAGGTCGATCTGACCGAGCCGGGTGCGTCGGTGCAGCTGGACATCTCCGGCGTGGGGTCGTCGCCGCCGGTGAAGCTGCCTGCCGGTGCCAGGATCGTCGTCGCCCCGAGCACCACGAGCCCGGGTACGTGACCCGACGGCTGCGCCCAGCCGGGTGACCGCTCAGGTGGCGGCCGCCGCCTTGGCCTCGGCCTTCTTCTTCTGCTTGTAGCGCCGGACCTTGGCCAGGGCCTCGGGGGAGTCGATGTCGGCCACCGACCGGAAAGAGCCCTTGGCGCCGAACGGTCCCGCTGCCCGCTCCCATCCTTCGGGACGGACCCCCAACTGCTTGCCCAGCAGGGCGACGAAGATCCGGGCCTTCTGCTCCCCGAACCCGGGCAGCGCCTTCACGTTGGCCAGAAGCTCCTTGCCGTCCGCCGCCGTGGTCCACACCGCGGCCGGGTCCCCGCCGTAGGTGTCGACGATGACCGCGCACAGCTCCTGGACCCGGGCCGCCATCGAGGTGGGGAAGCGGTGCAGCGCCGGCCTCTCCCCGAACACCGCGGCGAGGGCCTCGGGGTCCATCGACGCCAGCGCATGGGCGTCGAGCCCGGTGCCCAGCCGCTGTTCGAGGTCGTAGGGGGAGTGGAAGGCCCGCTCCAACGGGACCTGTTGGTCGAGGACCATACCGATCAGGAGGGCGAGGGGATCATCGGAGAGCAGTGCGTCGGCATCGGGGTCGCCGGTCAGGTAGAGAGCCATCGTCCCAGCGTATGCGAGACTCGATCCACCGCCGAATCGCACATGAACCAGGGCCGGGCGCCGGCCCCGGCACTTCACGGCGCACACACGGGGACGGCCACGGCGCGAAGTCCGGCCACCCGGACCGGCGTCTAACATCCAGATCGATCGGAAGGGTTCCCACGTGACCGACTCGTTTCGCCCGGGTATCAGACTGCTGCTGGTGGCCATCGGCGTCTTCGGCGCGGCGTTCGCCATCTCGGGCCTGCTGATCGCCCTTCCCAAGCCCGCGGTCGGTGGGACCTGCGGACCGGGGACGGCGTCCGAGTCGCCCATCGTCGCGGTCCTCGACCCGGTGTCGATCGGTGCCGGAACCGAGCCGCCGGCCGGCGACACGTCCAGCTACGACAAGTGGCTTGCCTTCGTCGGCGAATGCCAGGCGTCGGCGGACGGGACGGTCCTCGCCGCCTCGGTCGTCCTGGTGCTGTCGATCGGGATCGCCGTGTGGGGACCCCGACTCGTCCTCGGTCGCAGACGCCGATCGGACCAGCCGGCCTGAGGCGGTCCGCTCAGTGTTTGGCGTAGCGCTGCACGAACGCCAGCGCCATGTCCGCCACCTGCCTCCAACCGTGGTCGATGGTGAGGGAGTGGCCCCGGTCGGGCACCTTGACGATCTCGGTCACCCCGGGGTTCCGTCGCTGCTTCTTGAAGGCGGCCTTGGCCACGGACCACGGGACCGTGTGGTCCCTGGCTCCGTCGATGATCAACAGCGGCCCCCGGTCGGCCGTCTTGGTCCTGACCTTGGCGTCGGTCCACGGGTTCAGGTTGGCGGTGGCCGCCTGGAACAGGGGCGCCCCCGAGCCGGGCACGGCGAATGTGGCGAACAGTTCCTTGGCCTCCTCCTCGGGCACGGCGTTGGCGAAGGCATAGCGGAACTGCTCGTAGGTGAGCGGGACCGCCCGGGCATGGTTGGTCGGGTGGCCGATGACCGGCGACGCCGACCTGAGCGCTGAGACGGGGAGGGGAAGGACCCCGCGGAACGGGGCCGGAGCGATCGCCACCGAGGCGACCGACAGCCCCCGTCCGGCCAGGATCTGGGTCAACAGGCCGCCGAAGGAGTGCCCGACGACGGCCGGTCTGCGCCTCAGCCGCTCGACCACCTCGCCGAAGTGGTCGGCGATCTGGCCGATCGTCTTGTGGGCCATGACCTCGGGGTGCCGCTTGGCCTCGTCGACGCTGTTGGGGTCGTCGGGCCATCCCGGAGCGAGTGTCGTGTAGCCGGACTCCTCGAAGCGGGCCCGCCAGCGGTCCCAGCTGCCGGGCAGGAGCCACAGCCCGTGGACGAACAGCACCGGCTTGCGGCCGCTGGTGTTCGCCCGGTCTATCTGATCCAACTCGTAGGCCGTGAGCCCAGCCATGTCGACGTCCTCTCCGGGGCGTCTCTCCGGCGCCCGGTGACAGTCTGGTGTCGCCGAATGGGTCCCGCAACGCCGCTTGGGCCAGACTCCTCAGGTGTCCTTCGGCCAACCCGCCGGGCCTCCGGCCTCGTTTCGCCAGCTCGAGGAGCTGACCGCGCTCCTCCACGGCGCCGGTCACCGCGACTTCCGTGACGCCCGGGGGCCGATGGGGTTCACGCAACGTCAGTCGGCGGGCAAGTTCACCCGGGAGGAGGCGGACGCGTTCATCGCCCGGCTCAACGGCGAGGAATCCGATCGTGGTCGACCCGACGATGCCGCCGAGACGGCCGTGCCCGACGGCCCGGACCCGGCTCCCCCCGAAGCCCACGCCCGCTCCGACCGGGTGATCCGGACCGCACCGTCCGAACAGCTGGCCCAAGAACTCGAGCGCCGGGGTTGGGCGGTGCTGGGGCCGACCACGACCCGACCCCGCGAGCAGTCGTGACGGTCAGGGCCCGGCGAACCGCCTGAGGATCGCCTCCCGCGACCGGTCGGGCAGGGCCCGCACCATGACGCTCTGCACCCTGGCCGGCGTCCCGACGACATAGCGCGTCTTCGGACGGGGGGCGAACAGCGCATGGTCGACGGCCTCGGCGACCTTCTCGGGCGCGACGCCGGTCTTGTCCTGCATGTCGATCCCCTTGCGGATGGCGGCGATGTGCGCGGCGTAGCGGTCGATCGCCTCGGGAGGGAGGTCGCGCTCGAGGTGGTCGGCCGTCTCCCGGCCCTTCTCCCAGATCTCGGTCTTGACGGCACCCGGCTCGATGACCGAGACGCCGATCCCCCAGGGCCGCAACTCCTGGCGGAGCGCCTCACCGATGGCCTCGATGGCGAACTTCGAGGCGTTGTAGGGGCCCATCAGCATCGTGGCGAGCTTGCCCCCGATGGAGCCGATGAACACGATGCGCCCTTTGGACTCCCGGATCAGCGGCAGCATCGCCCGGGTGACCGCCACCTGTCCGAAGACATTGACCTCGAACTGGTCACGCCACACGTCGACCGGCAGGTACTCGATCGGGCCGCCCAGAGCCACGCCGGCGTTGTTGACCACACCGT
Organism: uncultured Acidimicrobiales bacterium; assembly: GCA_963725395.1. Taxonomy (GTDB): domain Bacteria; phylum Actinomycetota; class Acidimicrobiia; order Acidimicrobiales; family RAAP-2; genus Bog-756. Next base: position 531,656 of record CAVRYH010000013.1, read on the forward strand.
GCAGGCCCCCCGCCTCCCCGGCGATCCTGTCGGCGACGGCATCGATCTGGCCCGGGTCGGTCACATCGAGGATGACGGGATGCAACGAGGAGGGACCCTGCTTCGCCAGCCGATCACCGTCCGACTCGCTCCTGACCCCGGCGAACACCTGGTGCCCGGCGTTGGCGATGGTGAGGGCACAGGCCCGACCGATCCCGGTCGACGCTGCCAGTGACCAGGATCGATTTCATGCTGTCAGCCTGCCCAAACGAACAATCCGGCGCAACCGCCCTCCCGTGGGGGCGTAGCGACCACCCGGCCGCCCCGGTCGACGGGGTGGCGCCTCGGAGCCGTGCTCACGAGGACCAGGGGTCCGGACTGCCCGGATCGATCCGGTAGCGCTCGATGGCGTCGACGGCGTACCGCGTCGGGACCAGTCCGTCGGCGGCCAGCGCGCCGAGCACCGCCACCACCACGTGGGCGGCGTCCACTTCGAAGAACCGCCGGAGGACGTCTCTCGTGTCCGATCGCCCGAACCCGTCGGTGCCGAGTGAGACGAAACGGCGCGGCATCCAGCGCGACACCTGATCGGGGACCGCCCGCATGAAGTCGGTGACGGCCACGATCGGGCCGCCGGACACATTGAGCTGCTCGGTCACCAGCGGGACCCGGTCGGCGTCTCCCGGGTGCAGCCGGTTCCATCGCTCCACGGAGATCGCCTCGTCACGGAGCGACTTGTAGGAGGTGACCGACCACAGGTCGGCGTCGACGGCCCAGTCTGAGCGGAGCAGCCGGGCGGCACCCACGGCCGCCTGCCACGCTGAACCGGAGAACAACAAGGTCGCCCGGAGCCGGCCCGGCTCGTCCTCTCGACCGTCGGACGGCGCGGTGACGGGCGGGCCCGTCCCGGGATCGTCGCCGAGGAGGGCCGGATCGAAGCGGTACAGGCCGGCCACAGCACCCCGGGACACCCGCTCGGCCTCGGCCGGGTCAGGGGGCAGAGCCGGCATCAGGTAGTTCTCGTTGTACAGGGTGAGGTACCAGACCCGGTCCTCGGGATTCGGCCCCGACATCCGCCGGATGCCGTCCCGGACGATGGCCGCCAACTCGTAGGAGAAGGCGGGATCGTAGGCGACGACACTCGGGATGGCCGAGGCCAGGAGCAGCGACTGGCCGTCCTGGTGCTGGAGCCCCTCGCCGTTGAGCGTGGTGCGGCCCGCCGTGCACCCGAGGAGGAAACCTCGTCCGCGGCTGTCCCCGAGAGCCCACATGAGGTCCCCCACCCGCTGGTACCCGAACATCGAATAAAAGAGGTAGAAGGGGATGGTCTGCTCCCCCCAGGTGGCATACGAGGTCGCCGCGGCGGTGAACGCCGCGATGGCCCCCGCCTCGCTGATGCCCTCTTGGAGCACCTGCCCCGACTCGCTCTCGGCGTAGTGGAGGGCGAGCCCGGCGTCCACCGGGGTGTAGCGCTGACCCTCGGGCGCGTAGATCTGCACCTCGCTGATGAGGGACTCCAACCCGAAGGTGCGGGCCTCGTCCGAGACGATGGGGACGACCCTCGGCCCGAGGGAGGGATCCCGGACCAGGGATCGCAGGAGCCGGGCGAAGGCCATGGTGGTGGACACCTGTTGCCTGCCCGATCCGGCCATCAGCTCGGTGAACGGGCCCTCGCTGGGTGCCGACAGGGGCAGGGCCCGCACGACCCGACGGGGGAGTGGGCCCCCGAGCGCCCGGCGACGTTCGGCCAGGTAGGCGCCGGCCTTCGAGTCCGGTGCCGGGCGGTAGTAGGGCGGGAGATCTGCGTCGAGGTCCTCCTCGGGGATCTCGTCGTGGAGGAAGAGCCGGTTGCGCAGGGTGAGCAGCTGGGCCTTGGTCATCTTCTTGATCTGGTGGGTGGCGTTGCGGGCCTCGATCTCCGGCCCGAGCGTCCACCCCTTGACGGTCTTGGCCAGGATGGCGGTCGGGGCCCCGACGTGCTCGGTGGCCGCCCGGTAGGCCGCGTACAGCTTGCGGTAGTCGTGTCCTCCGCGGGGCAGCGACTGCAGCTCCTCGTCGGTCAGGTGGGCCACCAGCTGGCTGAGCCGGGGGTCGGGTCCGAAGAAGTGCTCACGGATGTAGGCGCCCGACTCGGTGGCGTACTTCTGGAACTCGCCGTCCACGGTCGAGTTCATCTTGTTGAGCAGCACGCCGTCGACGTCCTTGGCCAACAGGTCGTCCCACGTCCTCCCCCAGATCACCTTGATGACGTTCCACCCGGCGCCCCGGAACAGCGCCTCGAATTCCTGGATGACCTTGCCGTTGCCGCGCACGGGTCCGTCCAGCCGCTGCAGATTGCAGTTGACCACGAACACCAGGTTGTCGAGGTGCTCACGCCCCGCCATCCCCAGCGAACCGAGGGTCTCCGGCTCGTCGAGCTCACCGTCGCCCACGAAGCACCACACCCGGCTGTGGCCGGTGTCGACCAGTCCTCGGGCGGCGAGGTAGCGGCTGACGTGGGCCTGGGCGATGGCATTGAGGGGCCCGAGCCCCATCGACACCGTCGGGTACTCCCAGAAGGCGGGCATCAGCCGTGGGTGGGGGTAGGAGGACAGGCCGCCGTTCCCCACCTCGAACCGGAAATTGTCCAGCTCGTCCTCGGACAGCCGGCCCTCGACGAACGCCCGCGCGTAGATGCCCGGCGAGGCGTGGCCCTGGAAGTAGACCTGGTCGCCGGGGGCCCCGTCGTCCTTGCCCCGGAAGAAGTGGTTGAAGCCGACCTCGTAGAGGGACGCCGAGCTGGCGTAGGTGGACAGGTGGCCCCCGATGGACTCGGACCGACTGTTCGCCCGGAGCACCATCACCGCGGCGTTCCACCGGATGAACGCCCGGATCCGCCGTTCGAGGTACTCGTCGCCGGGGAACTCCGGTTCCTCGTCGGTCGGGATGGTGTTGACGTAGGGGCTGGAGACGGTGGCGGGGAAGTCCACCTGCTTCTGGCCCGCCCGCTCGAGGATCCTCATCAGCAGGTATCGGGCCCGGGTCCTGCCGTAGGTGTCCACCACGTCGTCGAACGCGTCGAGCCACTCGGCCGTCTCCGACGGGTCACGGTCGGGTAGCTGGTGGCTCACACCGTCGAACAGCATGGTCCCATGCTTGCACTCGGAACGACGGTGGGGAACCATTCCGAACACGGTGCACGGGCCGGTGCACGGCGAACGGCCCCCGAGCGGGCATGCTGTGCCGATGAGCCCAGCGCCGCCGACCGTCGAACCCGCCACGACCGTCGTGTACACCGACGGCTCGTGTCTGGGGAACCCCGGGCCCGGAGGGTGGGCCTGGGCCGTCGAGGGCGGTCCCTCGGACAGTGGCGGTGAGCCACGGACCACCAACCAGAGGATGGAGGTGACGGCCGTGGTCCGGGCCCTCCGGGCCCTGGACGGCCCGGTCCACGTCGTCAGTGACTCGACCTACGTCGTCAACTGCTTCAAGCAGAACTGGTGGGCCGGCTGGCAACGCCGAGGCTGGCGGAACTCCCAGGGGAAGCCGGTGGCCAACCAGGATCTGTGGCGGGAGCTGCTCCCGCTGGTGCTCGAGTCGGGTCGACCGGTGAGCTTCGAGTGGGTGAAAGGCCACTCGGGCCACTCGATGAACGACCTGGTCGACCTGCTGGCCACCCAGGCGGCAGCGGAGCAGTAGGGCGGGCTCGTCGGGCCTCCGGGCGTCCATCGAGGCCGGGCGTCTCCGGTTTCCCGGCCCCTGCCCGGGCCACGTAACCTGGCGGCATGGAGATCAACGGAAGTTCAGCAATCGTGACCGGCGGTGCGTCCGGGCTCGGTGAGGCCACTGCCCGCAAGCTCGCCACCCTGGGTGCCCGGGTCACCGTGTTCGACAGGAACGAAGAGCGGGGCAAAGAGGTGGTGGCCTCCGTCGGCTCGGGCGCCAACTTCGTGGCCGGCGACGTGACCGACCCCGAGGATGCCCAGCGGGCGGTCGACCAGGCCGCCGAGGGTGGCGTCCTCAGGATCGCCGTCAACTGTGCCGGCACCGGCTGGGTCGGGCGCGTCATCAACCGTGACGGTTCGCCGCACGACCTCCAACCGTTCCAGTTCATCCAGAACCTCAACGTGATCGGCACGTTCAACGTGATGACCAAGGCCGCGTCGGTGATCTCGACCGTCGAGCCCCAGGCCGACGGCGAGCGCGGGGTCATCGTCAACACCGCCTCGGTGGCGGCCTTCGACGGTCAGATCGGCCAGTTGGCCTACTCGGCCTCCAAGGGTGCGATCGTCGGCATGACGCTCCCCGCCGCGCGCGACCTGGCCGTCGTGGGGATCCGGGTGTTGGCCATCGCCCCGGGCCTGTTCGACACACCGCTGCTGGCCATGCTGCCCGACGAGGCGCGCGACGCCCTGGCCCAGTCGGTCAACTTCCCCAAGCGTCTCGGCAACCCCGCGGAGTTCGGTGAGTTGGTGGCCCACATCGCCGCCAACAGCTACCTGAACGCCGAGGTGATCAGGCTCGACGGCGGGATCCGGATGCCCCCCAAGTAACTGCGGCTACCCACCGAGTCGGGCGGGCACGGCGCTACCGGCGGGGGGACCGGAGAGTAGGGTGGCGTGATCGCCATGACCACGACCGTCTCGACGCCACGAACCGGAGAGCCCGCGGCCGGTGGGGCCATCATCCACACCGAACGCCTCACCAAGGTCTACGCCGGGTCGGACTTCCGGGCCGTCGACGAGTTGGACCTCGACGTCCAGCCGGGGGAGATCTTCGGGTTGCTCGGGCCGAACGGCGCCGGCAAGACCACCACGGCGGGCATGCTGACCACCCGGGTCATCCCCACGTCGGGGAGGGCCTTCGTCGGTGGTATCGACGTTGTCGCCCACCCGGCCCTGGCCAAGCAGATCATCGGCATCGTCAGTCAGCAGAACACCCTGGACCGTCAGCTGAACGTCTGGGAGAACCTCTACTTCCATGGTCGCCTCTTCGGTATCCCGGCCCGTGAGTCGCGCCGGACGGCCACCGAGCTGCTGGCCCAGTTCCAACTGGAGAAGTGGGCGGGCGCCTCGGTCTACGCCCTGTCCGGCGGCATGGCCCAGCGGCTGATGGTGGCCCGGGCGATCTTCCACCGCCCGGCCGTGCTCTTCCTCGACGAGCCGACGGCCGGACTGGATCCCCAGAGCCGCCTGGCGCTGTGGGACACGCTCCGCACGCTCAACGATGACGGGCAGACGATCCTGCTCACCACCCACTACATGGAAGAGGCGGACCAGCTCTGCGGACGGGTGGCCATCATGGACGGCGGGAAGATCCTCGCCCTCGACACGTCGGCCGCCCTCAAGCAGCAGATCGATGCCGACACCATCGTGACGGTCACCGCCACCGGCGATCAGACGCGTCTGGCCGGGGCCCTCTCCGAAGGCGTGGCCGGCGTGACCCGGACCCGCCCGGTGGACGGGGGTGTGGAGCTCCACGTGAAGGGCAAGGACCGGCTGCTGCCCTCGGTGGTCTCGGTGGCCGAGGCCGCCGGCTTCCCGGTGCTCGACCTGTCGGTCACCGAGCCGACCCTCGAGACGGTCTTCATCAACCTCACCGGCAAGGAGCTGCGCGAGGGATGAGCTCCGTCGATGCCGTCGCACGCCCCCATGCCGTCCACACCACGCCGGTGCGTTCCTCGATGGCGGCCGGCCGGATCGCCCTGTGGGCCCTCATCCTGCGCGACCTGGTGGTCCTGCGCAAGCACCTCTTCGAGTTCGTGGTGCGTACCCTCGTGCAGCCCTTCCTCCTCTGTTTCGTCTTCCTCTACGTCTTCCCGAAGATCGGACAGGGCATCGGCGGGGGCAGCAGGCCGGGGGAGGAGTCGGCGTTCGCCACCGTGCTGGTCCCCGGGGTGGTCGGCATCTCCATCCTCTTCCAGGGGGTCCAGTCGGTGGCCCTCACCATGTCCCAGGAGTTCGGCTTCACCCGCGAGATCGAGGACAGGGTCCAGGCCCCGTGCCCCATCTGGTTGGTGGCCATGGCCAAGGTCCTGTCCGGCGCGGTCCAGGGCCTCATCTCGGCGGCCATCGTGCTACCCATCGCCTCGGTGGTGCACGCCAAGGGCGTGGAGGCCCAGCTCAGCTTCCATTGGTGGATCATCGTCACCATCGTCCCGCTGGCCTGCGTCACCATGGCCTCTTTGGGACTGCTGCTCGGGACGAGCTTCGAGCCACGCAACATCGGGCTCATGTTCGGGTTCATCATCCTCCCGGTGACCTTCCTCGGCGGGACCTACTACCAGTGGACCCGGTTGGCACCCATCGAGGCCGGTGGCTGGCACTGGCTCCAGACCCTCGTGCTCGTCAATCCGCTGATCTACGTCAACGAGGGGATGCGGGCCGCGTTCACCGACGCGCCCCACATGCATCTCTATGTCGTCTACCCGGTGCTGACCGGCTTCTTGGCCCTCTTCCTCGGCCTCGGGCTCCGGAACTTCCGGCGCCGGGTGCTCTCCTGACCGCACCGGCCGACGGCTGATCCGCCCCGGTTGTCCGTGCCGGTGGTGACCGGTCGACGGTGCCCCGGCGCGTCCGTGCCGGGGGCCGGGGTCGGTGGTCGGGCCGGTAGGCTGGTCGGACCGGCGACAGAGGGTTCGAGCACACGATGGAGGTGGTTCCCACGGCACCCGAGGAGGCGACGAAGGAAGGCGCATCGGGGGGAGCAGGGGGGACGACCGAATTCGACGTGGTGGTGATCGGTGGCGGGCCCGGCGGCTACGCGACCGCCCTGTACGGTGCCGCGGCCGGTCTGTCGGTCGCCATCGTGGAACTCGACAAGGTCGGTGGCACGTGCCTCCACCGCGGGTGCGTCCCGGCCAAGGAGTTCCTGGAGACGGCGGCGGTGTTCCGGACCGTCGCCGGGGCGCGCCGGTTCGGAGTGGGCCCCGCCGTGCCGGACGGGGCCGAGCCCTCGCTCGAGTTCGCCATCAGCCAGGCCCGCAAGCAGGAGGTCGTCGAGGTGCTCTTCAAGGGGCTGGCCGGGCTCCTGAAGGGCAGGGGAGTGTCGGTGTTCAGCGGAAGCGGCACCCTGCTCCCCGACCACCGTGTCCGGATCGCCGGCAACGACGGATCGAACGCCGAGATCAGGGGGAGGGACGTCGTCCTCGCCGCCGGGTCGGTCCCCCGGACCATCCCCGGGTTCGACATCGACGGCACGGTGGTGATGACCTCGGACGAGGTGCTCGCCCTCGAGGAGATCCCCGGCTCCGTCGCCGTCATCGGAGGCGGCGCCATCGGCTGCGAGTTCGCCTCGATGCTGAGCGACCTCGGCTCGACGGTGACTGTCTTCGAGGCGCTGCCGTCCATCCTGAACGGCTGCGACGAGGACGTGGTGAAGACGGTTGTCCGTTCGTTCCGCAAGCGCGGCATCGACGTGAAGGCGGGCGCCCAACTCCAGGGCCATACGCCCGACCCGTCGGGGAACGGGACAGTCGTCCTCTACGGCGACGGTGAGAAGCTCGCCGTCGACGCGGTGGTCGTGTCGGTGGGGAGGCGACCGCGCACCGAGGGCCTGCTCGCCCCCGACACCGGTGTGGTCGTCGACGAGCGGGGGTTCGTCGTGGCCGACGCCACCATGCGGACCGCGGCGGAGGGCGTCTGGGCGGTGGGTGACGTGGTGGCGGGAACGCCCCAGCTCGCCCATGTCGGCTTCGCCGAGGCGATCGTCGCCGTCAAGGGGATCCTCGGCGAGCCCGTCGTCCCCGTCGACTACGAGCGGGTGCCCTGGGCCATCTACTGCCATCCCGAGGTGGCCTTCGCAGGGCTCACCGAGGAGGCGGCCAAGGCGGCCGGGTACGACGTCGTCGTCAAGAAGGACCCGTTCGGCGGCAACAGCCGCGCCCGCATCATCGGCGACACCGAGGGTCTGGTGAAGGTGGTGGCGGAGCGGCTGCGCGACGGCTCCACCGGCAGAATCCTCGGGGTCCACATGGTCGGTCCCTGGGTGACCGAGCAACTGGGGGCCGGTTACCTGGCCGTCAACTGGGAGGCCACCGCCGACGAGGTGGCCCAGTTCATCCAGCCGCACCCGTCGTTGTCGGAGACCTTCGGCGAGACGGTGCTGGCGCTCACCGGAAGGGGTCTGCACGTTGGCTGACGTAACCATGCCGCAGCTCGGCGAGACGGTCACCGAGGGAACCGTCACCAAGTGGTTCAAGTCCATCGGCGATCAGGTCTCCCGCGACGAGCCGCTCTTCGAGGTGTCGACGGACAAGGTCGACTCCGAGGTGCCGTCCCCTGCCGAAGGGGTGCTCTCCGCCATCCTGGTGGAGGAGGGCGACACCGTCGACGTCGGGGTGAAGCTCGCCGAGATCACCGACGGCACCTCGTCCAACGGCCACGAGCCCGACTCGACCGGTGTGGCGGCGGCCGGGGGGTCATCGGCCGACGTCGTCACCGAGGCGCCGACGACACCTGTGCCCCTCCGGGACGGGGCGGACACATCCGACGCCGAACGTCTGCCGGCGAGTGACCACAGCGGCGACCCGTCGCCCACACCGGCGACCGCGCCACCGCCACCCGGTCGGGCGACAGGACAGGGCATGGTCCTGTCCCCCGTCGTCAGGCGGCTGCTCAACGAGAACGACCTCGATCCGGCGACGGTCCAGGGGACCGGGCTCGGTGGGCGCATCACCCGGTCCGACGTGGAGGCGTCCATCGCCGCGGCCCCGGGGAAGGCCGCCGACGTGTCCAACGAGCCGTCGCCCGTCCCGAGCATCGCCGACCGCTCCGGTTCGGTGCCTCCTCTACCCCCCTCCGCCCCCACGGTGCCGGAGCCGGTGGCCGGGCGGCCGTCGGACGGCACCCGCGACGAGGTGGTGCCTTTCACCAACATCCGCCGCAGGACCGCCGAGCACATGGTCCGCTCCAAGGCGACGTCGGCCCACACACTGATGGTCAAGGAGGTCGACTACGAGCGGGTGGAGCAGATCCGGCGGGCCCACGGCGAGCGGTTCCGGTCCGAGGAGGGTTTCACCCTCTCCTACCTGCCCTTCGCCGCCCGGGCGACGGTCGAGGCGCTCGCCGAGTTCCCGCACCTCAACTCCTCGGTCGGTGACGACGTGCTCATCGTCCACCACGACATCAACCTGGGCATCGCCGTCGACCTCGACAACGAGGGCCTGATCGTGCCGGTGGTGCACAATGCCGAGGAGCTGAACCTCCTCGGCATGGCCCGACGGATCCGCGAGCTGGCCGATCGGGCCCGCAACAAGCGGCTCAGCCTCGACGACATCAGCGGTGGGACGTTCTCCATCACCAATGCCGGCCCGTTCGGGACCCTCCTCACCGGCGCCGTCATCAACCAGCCCCAGGTGGCCATCCTGTCGACGGACGGTGTGGCTCGCAAGCCGGTCGTCGTCGAGCTCCCCGACGGCTCCGAGTCGATCGCCATCCACTCGGTGGGACTCGCCGCCCTGACCTTCGACCACCGCGCCGTGGACGGTGCCTATGTGGCCCGCTTCCTCGCCCGGATGTCGGAGATCCTGAACGAGCGCGACTGGGCCGGCGAGCTCTAGGACCCGGCCTCATGAACGCCCTCCCCCTCCTGCCCGCCCGCGGCCTTCTCGACGACCTCCCGTGAGGATCCGCTGGCTGGGCCGGGTGCCCTACCGCGAGGCGTGGGCGCTCCAGCGCAGCCTCGCCCGGCACTCCACCGAGGAGTACCTGCTCTTGATGGAGCATCCCGACGTGTACACGATCGGCACCCACGGGAACGCCCACCATGTCCTGGTCGACCCGGCGGCAGTCGGTGCCGATCTCGTCCACGTCGACCGGGGCGGTGACGTCACGTTCCACGGACCCGGTCAGCTGGTGGGGTATCCGGTGACGAGCGTGGGCCCCGGCCCCCACCACGGGCCCGAGCACGTGCACCGGGTCGAGCAGCTCCTGATCGACGCCCTGGTCGCTATCGGCCTCCCTCCGTCCGGCGTCGGGCGTCTGGACGGCTACCCCGGAGTCTGGGTCGGGCTCGACGAGACGGGCGATCCGGGATCGACCGGCCCCCGCAAGATCGCGGCCGTCGGGGTCCGGACGTCCCGCGGCCGCACCACCCACGGCTTCGCGCTCAACGTGGCGACCGATCTCTCGATGTTCGCGCACATCGTGCCCTGCGGCATCGCCGACAAGCCGGTGACCTCGCTCCGGGCGGAGGGCTGGGGGACGACGATGGATCGGGCCCTCGGGGCCGTGATCGGTGCCGCGCGCGTGGCGTCTGGGGGCCGCACGAGGAGATCCAGCGGGTCACCGACGGCCCCTCGGTCGCCATGACGCCGCCCGACCCGGGGCCCGGGGCCCCGAGCGGGCCGGCGCCCGTCCCCGTCGTGCTCGGAAGCGGCCCGGGCCCGGGCCGGGCCCTCGACCGGCGGTTGCGCCGTGCCGGCGTCGACCCGGAGGCCGGCGTGGCGCTGCGCGAGCGCAAGCCCCCGTGGCTGCGGGTGCGCTCCTCGATGGGGACCGAGTACCGAGCCCTCAGGCACGGACTGCGAGACCTGTCGCTCGTGACGGTCTGCGAGGAGGCCGGCTGCCCGAACATCTACGAGTGCTGGTCGGACGGCACGGCCACCTTCATGATCAACGGGTCCCGGTGCACCCGGGCCTGCGGCTTCTGCCAGGTCGACACCCGGCATCCCCTGCCCGTCGACCCCGGGGAGGCCGACCGGGTGGCCGAGGCGGTCGAGCGCATGGGTCTCGCCCATGCCGTGATCACCTGTGTGGCTCGTGACGACCTGGCCGACGGGGGGGCGGGCGGGTTCGTCGACACCATCGCCGCCATCCGCCGCCGCACGCCGCAGACCACGGTCGAGGTGCTCATTTCGGACTGCAAGGGAGACGAGGCGTCGCTCCGGGCCATCTTCGACGCCCGACCCGACGTCCTCAACCACAACATCGAGACCGTCGCCCGGCTGCAGAGGGCGGTGCGCCCGTCGGCCGGCTACGCCAGGAGCCTCGCCGTCCTGGCGCGGGCCAACGACGCCGGCCTGACCACCAAGTCCGGCATCATCGTCGGGATGGGGGAGGATGCGGCCGAGGTCGTGGCCACCCTGGCCGACCTCCGCGGCGTGGGGGTCGACATCGTCACCATCGGCCAGTACCTCCGCCCGTCCAGCCGGCATCTCCCCGTGGCCCGGTGGTGGGCGCCCGAGGAGTTCGAGTCGCTCCGGCGGACGGGGATGGCCATGGGCTTCTCCCACGTCCAGGCATCCCCGCTCACCCGGTCGAGCTACCACGCCCGCCAGGCGGCTGAAGCCTCGGATCCGGTCAGGGTCGCGGACCCGGCCCGAACCGTGACGGTATCGTGAGCTCGCTCCCGGCCACAGCCCGGGCGGCCCGGCACGAGCGGCTGGCCCGCGTCCGGCGGCGGATGGAGGAGCTGGGCGTCGATGCGCTGCTGCTGTCGCACGGGGCCGACCTCCCGTGGCTCACCGGGTACCGGGCCATGCCCCTCGAGCGCCTGACCATGCTGGTGCTGCCGGCGAGCGGGGACCCCCACCTGGTGGTGCCCACCCTCGAAGCCCCCCGCGTGGCCGAAGCCGACGACCTGTTCACCCTCGACCCCTGGTCGGACGGCGAGGACGCCGTCGACCTGGTCGTCTCGTTGCTCGACCCGGGGAGGGGGACCGCCCGCCTCCGCCTGGCGGTATCCGACCGGGCGTGGGCCGCCTCACTGCTCGCCCTCCAGCACCGGTTGCCGGGAGCCGACTGGTCGGAGGCCTCGCGGGTCACCTCGCCGGTGCGTGCCGTCAAGGACGCCTCGGAGATCGAGGCGCTGCGCAGGGCCGGGGCGGCAGCCGACGAAGTGGCGGCGGCTCTCCAGGCCGGCCAGGTGCCGCTGATCGGTCGCACCGAGGCGCAGGTGTCCAAGCACCTGGCCGCACTGTTGGTCGACCAGGGTCATCAAGAGGTCAATTTCGCCATCGTCGGCAGTGGTCCGAACGCCGCCAGTCCCCACCACGAGCCCGGGGAGCGGGTGATCGAACCGGGCGAGACGGTGGTGTGCGACTTCGGCGGCTCCTTCTCGTTGGACGGAGACGTCGGCTACTGCTCGGACATCACCCGGACCGTGGTGACCGGCGAGCCCGCCCCCGAGGTGGCGCGGTGCTACCGGGTGTTGGAGGAGGCGCAGCGCTCGGCGGTGGACGCGGCGCGTGCCGGCGTCACCGCCGAGCACGTGGACAAGGTGGCGAGGGACATCATCGCTGCCGCCGGTCTCGGCGAGTGCTTCGTCCACCGGACCGGGCACGGTATCGGGATCGAGGAGCATGAGGACCCCTACCTGGTGTCAGGCAACGACGCCCCGCTTCTGGTCGGCCATGCCTTTTCGATCGAGCCCGGCATCTACCGCAGCGGCGAATTCGGCATGCGGCTCGAGGACATCGTGGTGATCGGTGAGGACGGAGGACCCGAACCGCTGAACGCGGTGGACCACGGCCTGGTCGTCGTGGACTCCTAGATGGACCTCGGGATCGAGGGAAAGGTGGCGCTGGTGGTGGCCGGCTCCCGTGGGCTCGGCCGCGCCACCGCCGAGGCCCTGGCCGCCGAGGGGGCGCGGGTGATGGTGTCGTCCCGTGACGGCGAATCACTCGCCGAGCTCGGCTCCGCCCTGCGGACCAACGGGGCGGACGTGGCCACGGTTGCCGCCGACATCACCGATCCCGCCGCACCGGCTCGGTTGGTGGGGGCCACGGTCGAGCGGTTCGGAACGGTCGACATCGTCATCGCCAATGCCGGGGGGCCGCCGCCCGGTCGGGCCCTCGATGTGGACGAGGAACAGCTCGCCTCGGCCCTCAACGCCAACCTGCTGTCGGCGATCCGCCTGGTGCGCGAGGCGGTCCCGTTCATGCGCAGCGGCGGCTGGGGACGGATCTGCTGCATCACGTCCTACTCGGTGGTCCAGCCGGTACCGACCCTGGCGCTGTCCAATACCGCCCGTGCCGGGCTCTGGGCGTGGGCGAAGACGGCGGCCCAGGACCTGGCCGCCGAAGGATCCGGCATCACCCTCAACCTCTTGTGCCCGGGGCCGCACGCCACGGACCGGATGCGGGAGCTGGGCGGTGGCGGGGTGATGGGCGACCCGTCCGACTTCGGCAGCGTGGCGGCCTTCGTCTGCTCGGAACCGGCCCGCTTCGTCAACGGTGCGGCGATCGTGGTCGACGGCGGAGCCACCCTGGCCCTCTAGGGTTCTGGCCGCGCGCCCCGATGACCGGGGTCCGGCACCACCGACCGCACCGGTCGCCCCGGATCAGGGCTGTGCCCCCGACCGGGCGGCGCGGGCGGCCCAGAACCTCCGCTGGAGGATCAGCGTCGCCACACCGACCACCAGAAGGATCACCACGTTCAACACGAGCTGTTCGGCGGCACCCAGCGTCTCGCTCCAGTGGCCGAAAGCCGCCGACACCCCCATGTCGGCGGCGGCGGGGATCGTGGTCACCGAGATGAACACGCCGATGAGGGCGCTGGTCCGGGCCTGCAGGATCGACACGACCCCGACCACGCCGGCGATGAACGCCACCACCAGCGAGTACAGGTCGGGCCTGCTGATGAGCTGGGCCACCGGCAGGATGCCGATCCGGTAGTCGTGGGGCGCCCCGACGGTGAAGCGGATCGCCAGCGAAAACACCAGCGAGGCGACGATGGCGAGCGAGAAGCCGGCGCCGAGGGCGGCAAGCCCCCGCCTCACCGGGCGCGGGCTTCGCTCGGTGACACCCAGGGCGGCACCGAGGATGGCGCTGTACTCGGGCCCGACGACCATCGCCGCCACGATCAGGATCTGGGAGTTGGTGAGGATCCCCACGGCGGCGAGCAGCCCGGCGGCCACGAGCAACAAGAAGAAGCTGACAGGGTAGACGGCGTTGGCCCGGATGGTGGCGTCGACGACCTCCCAGACCGGGGCGATCTCGCGATCGCTCTGCATCGGCTTGATCATCTCCCGGTGCGTCCGAATGACCGCGGCGTCCGCCCGCTCCACCGAGATGGCCCCCCGTTGGCGCGGCCCGAGCTCTCGGAGCTCGTGGATCACCTGACCGGCCACCTCAGGGGTCAGATCGCACTCGACCATGTCACCGTCGGGGAAGCGGGCAGCTCCGGGCATCACCGTGACATTGACCGCACCGGTGCTCTCCCCGAGGATCTGGACGATGCGGGAGGTGGCGTCCGTCGGGCTACCCAAGCGGATGTGGTACATGTGCCTCCTGATCCGGCTCGTGGTGCGCTGTCATGACCGGTGCCGCGTGGCCCATCGCCGAGGACCGGTGGCGGACCGGTCGGACGGCCGGGGTCGAGGTCACCCGTGGGTCCGGCGGCGACCGTGCCTCTGTGGTCGCCACGGGGCCTGATGCCGGCCACCGCGCCCGACCTGGGTCCGCTGCACCGCACTCGGCGGCGAGAAGCGACGCCGGTGCCGGCTTTGGCCACCGGGTCGAGGACTTTCACAGGCGCACCCTCGACGCCCCGTCGTCGACGACGTCGCCGAGGTCGACGACGTCACGAACTCGGTGGGTCCTCCCTCGGGGACGGGGTGGGGGGTCCGGGCGGCGCCAGAGGCGGCAGCGTGGGGAGCTTGGGGAGCGGCGATTCCGGTGAAGCCCCCGGCGGTGGCGGAGGAGGGGGCGGAACGGCCGACGGTGGAGGGGGAGGGGGTGGAACGGCCGACGGAGGGGGAGGGGGTGGAACGGCCGACGGTGGAGGGGGCATCGTCGGGATCGGCCGGAGGCTCTGCGCTACGGCCGGATCGAACGAGGGGATGGGGTCGGCGCCCGTCAGGTCTGCCAACCCGAACGACGGGATGGGCTGAGGGACCGACGGGGCGGCGGGCTTGCCCCTCGACTTCTTCGACGTCTTCGGCGCGGACATGAACGACGGGGATACCGGCAGCTGGGACGGGTCGACCGGCGGACCGGCCACCGACGAGCCACCGCCCTGCGTGTAATGGGCCAGATCTCGGTCGTAGTAGCCGACGCTTGCCCCCCGGCGAAGCATCTGGCGGCGGGATCGCTGGGCCCGCAGGCCGAGCACGAGGACGAGCAGGACGACGGCCACCCCCACGACGGCCAACTCGACGGTCGTCTCGCCGCTACTCGAGGAGAGGAGCGCCACAGGGACTGGTGCGAACGCCTGCATCCCCAACCATGGTACTGACATGGGCGCGCGAACGCGCTGATGTCGGCCGTGTCCGACGCTAGGCGCGCGCCGGTTCGGAGTGTCGAGCCGGTCGGCCGGCGGACTCGAGGGGAGCGGACGGGACCAGCGAGGGCACCGTCTGGACCGGATGCTGACCCGTTGGACCGCGCCGCCCCACCTCGTCGGGTCCACCGGGGTGGTCGTCGAGTGGCCGGGTGTCGAAGGCTCCGAACGAGGCGAATACGCCGTCGGGCCCCCAAGGGTCGGTGGTGGGTGCAGGGACCGCGTCGTCGCGGTGGCGGCGGCGATAGACGACCAGCGCCGCGCCGGCCGCGAACACGACCAGGGCGATCATCACCAGCAGCGTGACCAACGGGGCGCCCCCGGATCGGGGACTCGTGCTGGCGACGCCCGGTGCGGTGGTCGCGCTGTGCACCGGTGCACGGGCCGGGGGCGCAGTCGCCTTCGGATGGGCACCGGCCGGGTCGGCCTGGGCCAGCAGCTGGTACTGCTCGTAACTCACCGTGATGGCCTGCGAGGTGGTGAGAGGCGTCGTGTTGGTGGGCGAGGTGACAGAGGCCAGCTGGATCATCGACACGTAGTGCCCGGCCCGGAACACCACCACCTGCTCGGTGGCGTCCACCGGTGTGGTGACCTTGATCGAGAAGCCCTGTGCGCCGGGAACGCTCGGAACGACGAACGGGATGGTGGCCCTCGATCCCTGGAACGGGACCCGGAGCCCGGACGTGAAGGCCGCAGCCTGGGCGGTGTCGGGAATGCGGAACAGCAGCACGGCCAGGTCGTTGGCGCCACTGCCCGAGCCGTCCCTGTCCGTCCACAGCCGGATGAACGAACCGAAGCCCGGCTGGGAGGCGAGTGCGGCGAATTGCGTCTCGGCCTGCTCGGGGTCCGACGACTGGGACGCGAACTCGGTGGCGGTGAGCGGGCCGTTGGTGGGGCCGACCGGTGCGGCCACGAAGCCCGGCAGTGGAGCGGTCAGGACCGTCGACTGCAGCGGCGGGTCGGAGGCCCGGACGGTGGCGGCGCCGGCGGTGCACGACAGTCCGACGGCCACCGTGACCGCCAGGGACGCGACGGCGAGTGCGATGCGCAGAGGGACGGGGCCCCGGCCGGTCGCCTTTCGGGAGCCTGTGGTGCCCCGCGGATGGGTCGGCGCGGCCACGTCCTACGCCACGAAGTACTTGGCTTGGGGATGGTGGCAGATGATCGCCGTGGTCGACTGCTCGGGGTTGAGTTGGAACCCCTCGCTGACCTCGACTCCGATGACATCGGCCCCGAGGAGGTCGACGACCTTGGCATTGTCCTCGAGATCGGGACAGGCCGGATAGCCCCACGAGTAGCGCCCGCCGCGGTACTTCTGGCGGAAGAGACCGGTCAGGGTGGGTCCGTCCTCGTCGGCGAACCCCAGTTCCTCGCGGATCCGGTGGTGCCAGTATTCGGCCAGCGCCTCGGCCATCTCCACCCCGAGGCCGTGGAGGTAGAGGTACCGCTGGTACTCGTTGTCGGCGAACAGGCGCGACGCCTCCTCGGTCACGCGGGATCCCATGGTCACGACCATGAAGCTCGCCCAGTCGGGCTCACCGGACTCGACCGAACGGAAGAAGTCACTGATGCACAGCCAGGGCTCCTCGGTCTGGCGGGGGAAGGAGTACCGCATCCGCTCTTTGGTCCGGCTCTCGTCCTCGAAGACGATCAGGTCGTCGCCGTCGGCATTGGCGGCGAAGTGACCCCAGGCCACCTGGGGGACCAGCAGCTGCTCGGACTTGGCGACGGCCAGCTGCTCGCGCAGCAGGCCCCGCACCCGGTCCTTGAACGCCGGGTCGTTCTCGCCCTGCTCGGGGCGGAACCCCCACTGGTTGCGGAAGAGCGCCGTCTCGTTGAGGTACGTAGCGATGTCGTCGATGGGGATGCCCTTGGCCACGCGGTTGCCGAGGAACGGCGGCTTGAAGACGGGGTTGTCAGTGGCCACCTCGGGCGACCGCGCCGGGAGCGTCTCTCCCCGTTCGAGGGCCTCGGCTGCCGCCTGGCGCCGCAGCTCGCTCTTGCGCGGTCCGAGATCGCGTCCGCCCACAGCCGTCCCGAAGTCGGGATCGTCCTCTCCGGACCTGGTCAACTCCACCAGACGGTCCATCGTCCGCAGGCCCTCGAAGGCGTCCTTGCCGTAGAAGAGCCGGCCGTCGTAGATCTTCCGGAGGTCGCGCTCGACGTAGGTGCGGGTGAGGGCGGCGCCGCCGAGGATGACCGGGATGTGTGAGAGTCCCCGACGATTGAGCTCCTCCAGGTTGTCCCGCATGATCAGCGTTGATTTGACCAGGAGGCCGCTCATGCCGATGGCGTCGGCGTTGGACTCCTCGAGCGCGCGCTCACCATCTCGGCGATTCCCACCTTGATCCCGAGGTTCTTCACCGTGTACCCGTTGTTGGTGAGGATGATGTCGACCAGGTTCTTCCCGATGTCGTGCACGTCGCCCTTCACCGTGGCCAGCACCATGACGCCCTTGCCGCCCTGATCGGCCTTCTCCATGAAGGGCTCGAGGTAGGCCACAGCCGTCTTCATGGTCTCCGCCGACCCGAGGACGAAGGGCAGCTGCATCTGACCGGAGGCGAACAGCTCCCCCACGGTCTTCATCCCGGCCAGGAGGAAGTCGTTGATGATGACCAGGGGCGTGTGCCCGGCGGCCATCGCCTCTTCGAGGTCGGCTTCGATCCCGTTGCGGTCGCCATCGATGATCCGGTGCTCGAGTCGCCGCTCCACGGGCCAACCCGACCGGTCCTCCTTCTGCGTCCCCACCGAGGAGGAGACCCCTTCGAAGAGTGAGAGCAGTTCGGTGAGCGGGTCGTACCCGTCGTGGCGACGGTCATAGATGAGGTCGAGGCAGACCTCCTTGGCACGGTCGTCGATCTTGGAGAGCGGCAGAATCTTGGACGCGTGCACGATGGCGGCGTCCAGACCGGCCTCGACGCATTCGTGCAGGAAGACCGAGTTGAGTACCTGGCGGGCCGCCGGGTTGAGCCCGAAGGACACGTTGGACAGGCCGAGCACCGTGGTCACCCCGGGCAGTTCGGCCTTGATCCGCCGGATGCCCTCGATGGTCTCGATGCCGTCCTTCCTACTCTCCTCCATTCCCGTGGACAGGGGGAGGGCCAACGGGTCGAACATCAGGTCGTGTGGCCGGAGGCCGTACCTCTCGACGGCGATGTCGTGGATGGCCCTGGCCGCCCGGACCTTCCAGTCGGCCGTCCGGGCCTGGCCGTCGGTGTCGATGCACGTGCAGACCACCGCCGCCCCGAACTCCTTGGCCAGCGTGAGGAACGAGTCGAGACGGGTGCCCGGTCCGTCACCTTCCTCGAGATTGACCGAATTGATGACGGCCCTGCCGCCGATCCACGACAGCGCGGTCTCCACGACCGGCGCCTCGGTGGAGTCGACCATCAGGGGCACGGTTGACTGGGTGGCGAACCGGGAGGCCACCTGCTCCATGTCGGCGACGCCGTCGGCGCCGGTGTAGTCCACGCAGACGTCGATGAGGTGGGACCCCTCGACGACCTGGTCCCGGGCCATGGCGACGCAGGTGTCCCAGTCGGATTCGAGCATGGCCTCCCGGAACCGTCGGGACCCGTTGGCGTTGGTGCGTTCCCCGACGACGAGGAACGAGCTGTCCTGCTCGAACGGGACCTGCGTGTAGATGGAGGCGGCGCCGTACTCGGGTTCGGGTCGACGCCCGGCCGGAGCCAGGTCGGCGCACGCCTCCACCACCGCGGCCAGGTGCCCCGGCGTCGTCCCGCAGCATCCACCGATCACCGACACACCCAGCTCGCTCACGAACTGGCGGTGGTAGTCGGCCAGTTGGGACGGAGTCAGGTCGTAGTGCATGGCCCCGTCCACGACCGAGGGGAGCCCGGCGTTGGGCAGACAGGTCACCGGTATCGGTGCCTGGGCGGAAAGGTGGTGGAGAGGCTCGAACATCTCGGCGGGCCCGGTGGCGCAGTTGAGCCCGATCAGGTCGACGCCCATCGCCTCGAGGGAGCAGAGTGCGGCACCGATCTCGGTGCCGGGGAGCATCGTGCCCGTCAGCTCGATGGTCACCTGGACCTGGACGGGCAGGAGCCGTCCGGCCGTCCTCATGGCCCGGCGGGCACCGTTGATGGCCGCCTTGGCCTGCAGGAGGTCGAAGACCGTCTCGATGACGATCAGGTCGACGCCCCCTTCCACCAGGGCCGAGGCCTGCTCCTCGTAGGCGTCCCGCAGGTCGGCGTACCGGATCTGTCCGAGCGTCGGGAACTTGGTACCCGGCCCTATGCTGCCCGCCACCCACCGGGGCCGCTCCGGGGTCGAGAAGTCGTCGGCCGCCCCCCGGGCCAGACCGGCGGCGGCCAGGTTCAGCTCCCGGACCCGGTGTCCCTGTCCGTACTCGGCGAGCACCGGTGCGAACGCCCCGAAGGTGTCGGTCTCCACCACGTCGCATCCCACCTCGAGGAAGGACCGATGGATCTGATCGACGGCATCGGGGCGGGTGACCACGAGCAGCTCGTTGCAACCTTCGAGCTCCGGCCCACCGAAGTCGTCGGCCGTGAGATTGGCCAGTTGGAGATTGGTGCCCATGGCACCGTCGAAGATCACCACCCGGCGGGAGGCGGCCTCGAGGTAGGCGGAATCGGGCGAGGCGTTGCCGGTCTTCATGAACCCCCCAGGTTACCGGGGCGGGCGGGCGGTACGGATCCCATCCTCGTGACGCCCCCGGTGGTCGTGAGCATATTCGCTGAGCGGGGTCACCGCCGATGTCGTTTAGCATCGGACCGGTGATGAACCGGTGCTGAAGATCTACACCAAGACGGGGGACGACGGCACGACCGATCTGCTCTACGGAGGTCGGGTTCCCAAGGACTCCCCGACCATGCAGATCAACGGGGCGGTGGACGAGGCACAGGCGGTGATGGGCATCGCCCGGGCCGAGGCCGAGGCCGGATCCGAACTCGACCGGCTGCTGACCGCGCTCGAGCGTGACCTGTACGTGCTGATGGCCGAGGTGGCCACCGATCCGGCCAAACGGTCGAACCTGAAAGCCGGGAAGACGCTGGTCACCCCCGAGATGGTCGGCGCCCTCGAACGCCAGATCGACGACCTCATCGCCAGCATCGACATGCCGACGGACTTCGTGGTGCCCGGGGCGAACCGGGCCTCAGCCTCGTTGGATCTGGCCCGGACGGTGGTCCGCCGGGCCGAACGGCTCGTCGTGTCCTCCCCGCTCGAGGGCTCGCTCGTCGGTACCTACCTCAATCGGCTCTCCGACCTGCTGTGGGCCATGGCCCGTTGGACCGAGGGCGAACTCCATCTCCTGGCCCGGACACGACCCCGGGGCGCCGGGGCGCGGTCGGCCGACCGACGGCTGCCGCCCGTCGGTCCCGACGACGAAGAGGCGGGGTCGTGAACGTCGAGGTCCTGGCGGTGGACGCCCTTCCCGGCGACCTCGTCGCTATCGGCGTGCCGGTGGCGAGCGGACCGGGAGGCCCTCGGCCGGTCGCCCCGCGGGAGGGTGTCCCGGCCTCGGTCCCCTCCGCTCTCGACCCCGAGTGGTGCCAGCGCCACGGCTTCTCAGCCAAGGTGGGACAGACCCTCGTCCTGCGATCGGCGGCCCCGGGCGACGTCGACACGGTGCTCGTGGGTCTGGGCGACGTCGCCCGACTGTCGGGGGCCCGGGGAACCGAAGTGCTGCGCCGCGCCGCCGCCGCCTTCGTGCGCGCCGTCGGTCAGGGCGACGCGGCTGCGTTCTTGTTGCCGGAGGGGGGGGAGGGGTCGGTGTCCGACTGGTCGGCCGGCGTGGCCGAGGCTGCCGTGCTGGCCTCCTACCGGTACGGGGCGTTCCGGACCTCCGAAGACCAGAGGGAGCTGGCCACGGTCATCGTGGCGGTGGCGCCGTTCGCTGACGGCGCCGAGGCGGTCGCGGGTGCGGGGCGCGGCGCCCGGATCGGGGAGTCGGTCAACCTGGCTCGCGACCTGGTCAATGAGCCCCCGAGTTCGTTGACCCCCGAGCGGTTCGCGGACGTCGTCGTCGACCGGTTCGCCGGTGTCGACGGAGTCGGCGTCGAGGTGTGGGACGAGGACCGGATCACCACCGAGCATCTGGGGGGTCTGCTCGGTGTGGCTAGGGGTTCGACCCAGCCGGCCCGGCTCGTCCGGATCGTCTACCAGCCGGCCGATCCACTGGAGGTCGACGGTCGTGTGCCGCACCTGGCCCTGGTGGGCAAGGGGATCACCTTCGACTCGGGTGGGCTGTCGCTCAAGACGGCCACCGGGATGGAGACGATGAAGACGGACATGGGAGGGGCGGCAGCCGTGGTCGGGGCGGTGGATGCCGCAGCAGCCCTCGGTGCCCGCATCCGGATCACGGCGATCGCACCCCTGGCGGAGAACATGCCGGGCGGTTCGGCCATCAAGCCGGGGGACGTGCTCACCACCCGGAGCGGGAAGACGATCGAGGTGCTGAACACCGATGCGGAAGGTCGTCTCGTGCTCGCCGACGGGCTGACCCTCGCATCGGAGTCGGGGCCGGACGCCATCGTCGATCTCGCCACCCTCACCGGTGCGGCGGTGGTGGCGCTGGGCAAGGAGATCGCCGGGCTCCTCGGCAACGACGACCAGCTGGTGGCCGAGGTGCATGCCGCCGGCGAGCGGGCGGGCGAACCGAACTGGTGGCTACCGATGCCCGACGACTACCGGGGCCACATCGACTCCGAGGTGGCGGACATGCGCAACGTCGGCCGGCCGGGTCAGGCCGGCAGCATCGCCGCGGCCATGCTGCTGCGGGAGTTCGTGGGAGACGTGCCGTGGGCCCATCTGGATATCGCCGGCCCGGCCCGTGCAGAAGAGTCGACCCGGTACCTGACCAAGGGGGGCACCGGCTTCGGGGTCCGGACGCTCGCGGCCCTGGTCACCTCTGAGGAGTTCGCCCGGGGCCTGGTGGCACCGGGCCGGCCCTGAGGCGGGCTCGTCCGCCGCACCCGGCACGGCGTCATCGGTCGCGGTAGGTTCGACTGGTGCGGATAGCCGTCCTCGGAGCCGGGTCGTGGGGGACCACCGTCGCCTCGTTGGTAGCCCCGCGCCACGACACCATCCTCTGGGCCCGGAATCCCGAGGTGGCCAAGGCCGTGGACACCGAGCACCGGAACGCCGCGTACCTCCCCGGATTCGACCTCCCCGACGAGCTGGCGGCCACATCCGACCTCGAGACCGCCGTCTGCGACGCCGATCTGGTCATCGTGGGTGTGCCGACATCGGGCTTCCGCTCCGTGCTCGAGGAGGCGGCTGTGTGCATGCGGCCCTGGATCCCGGTGGTGAGCCTGTCCAAGGGGCTGGAGAAGGGCACGAATCTGAGGATGACCGAGGTGATCAAAGAGGTGGTGCCCGGTCATCCGGTCGCGGCGCTGACCGGGCCCAACCTGGCCAACGAGATCATGTCCGGCAAGGCCGCCGCCGCCGTGATCGCCACCGAGGACCTCGAGGTGGCCAGGGCCATCCAGAAGGTGATCACGAGGGGCGTGTTCCGTGTCTACCTGAACGACGACGTCATCGGGTGCGAGATGGGTGGTGCGCTCAAGAACATCATCGCCATCGCCGCCGGCATCGGTGAGGGTCTGGGGGTGGGGGACAACACCCGCGCCGCCGTGATGTCGCGTGGCCTCGCCGAGCTGACCCGACTCGGGGTGGCCATGGGCGCCCACCCCACCACGTTCGCCGGCCTGGCCGGCATGGGCGACCTCATCGCCACCTGCATGAGCCCGCACAGCCGGAACCGTCGGGTGGGTGAGCAGCTGGGGAAGGGTCGTCGGCTCGAGGACATCCTGGCTGAGATGCACATGGTGGCAGAGGGAGTGCGGACGGCCACCGTCGCCCTCGAGCTCGCCGGGCGCCACCAGCTGGACCTGCCCATCTGCACCATGATCGACAAGGTGGTGAAGGGCGAGATCGAGCCCTTCCACGCCTATTGGGGGCTCACGCCGGCCGGACACGAGGACGACCCCGGCTGACCGGATCCCTCAGCTGCACCCGGTGTGGCCCGGGCCCCTACGTCCTCGGCAGCCCGGAAGGCCACGGCCGGATGGAAGTGCCACGCCCCCAGCTGACGTTCGATGTCCTCCCTGCTCCGCCCCTCCCCCGAGAGTTCTCGTGCCAGCCGCCCGGCCCGTCGACGCATCCGTTCGGCCTCGGGCAGCCGTTGTTCGCCGGCCCAGCGGCGGTGACTGCTCTGGAGCGAAGCGGGTAGGCGGCTCAGATGGCGGAGGGGGAGCGGTGGGACGACCGTGCGGACGGCGAGTCCACCAGGGCCGTGGCCCCGGGCCAGCTCGAAGGTACACAAGCGCTGGAGGGCCCTGCGGAACGGTGAGTTCTTGCCCATCCGCGACCCGAGCCCGAGGGACCTCGCCGCCTCGGACAGCTCGAGGTCGAATCCGTCGCGCCGGACCTCCAGCCCGTAGGAGAGCCGTCTGAGCAACCACGTGGTCGACGGACCAATCGTCGGCAGCCAGAACAACTCGACGTAGCGGCTGCACGGGGTGACACCGTGCGGGTCGGCGACCGGGTCGACCCAGGGCACGATGTGCAGCTTCACTTCTTCGGCCTGCGGGGGCGGTGCCGGCCGGGACCGGCCTCGGGTGCGGAGTTCCGAGGGTGTCGGCAGAGCGGTCGTCGGGGGCATGGTGTTCTCCTGGTGGTGGGGCCGTGGGACCGTCACGGACGGATCGGATGCTCGTAGCGTTCCTCTCGGTGCTTGCCCATCACCTTTCCGGGGAGCTTGCTCGGCCGGCGGGCGGCGGAGGTCCGTTCACCGCAAGAGCGGAAGGACAACTGTCACAATGAGGTATGCCCAGCGAGAAGGGGTTCCACCGGCTGGTCAGTTTCAGTGACGCGGTGGTGGCGATCGCCATCACCTTGCTCGTCCTGCCCCTCGTCGACGCGGCGCGCTCGGTCGGTTCTACCGGCACGGGGCGGTTCCTCACCGACAACAGGTACCAGCTCTTCGCGTTCGCGCTGAGCTTCGTCGTGATCGGCAATTTCTGGTGGGCGCAGCACCAGACGTTCGAGCGCGCCAGGTCCTACAACGCCGTCCTGGTGTGGGGCATGTTCTTCTGGTTGTTCAGCATCGTGTTCCTGCCCTTCCCGACGGAGCTGCTCAGTTCGGCGAGGCGGTCCGGCACCGCCACCCATGCGATCTACATCGGCACGATGCTGGTGACCTCATGGGCGGCGTTCATCCAGCAGTGGGCCATCGTCAGATGGCCCGAGCTCCAGCAGGAGGCTCACCGCGGCACCGCGACGATCGACGACGCTCTGGTCCCGGCCGTCTTGATGGCCGTCGCCCTGGTGGTGACCGTCCTCGTGCCGAGCGTGGGACTGTGGTCCCTGCTCGTCCTGCTCCTGACCCGGCCGCTCGTCGGTCTGCTCTCGGTCAGAAGGAGACGCCGCACAGCGGCGTGAGCGACCCGAGCCGTCTCCGAGGTGATGCCTCCCCGAGGGCACGAGAACGGTCCTCGGCGTCTCCGGCCGGACGGTTCAGGTGGTCACCGGCTGGTAGCGGGCCACCGAGAAGGCGAGCAGCAGCGGGACGTCGACGGCGAACATGGCCAGCATGACGCTGAAGAGGGCGAGCTGGTGGCCCGGGGTGTGGTCGAAGACGAACACGAACTCGAGGATCCCGGCGAACACCAGGTAGGCGAGCAGGGCCCAGCGGAACACCAGGAAGAACTTGTCCCAGGCGAACTCGCGGATCCGGGCCAGGAGCACCAGGTTGACGAGGAGCACGACGGCACCGGCGACGGCGAGCACCAGGGGCGCCACCAGCGAGGAGGACCGCCCGACGTGGGCGGCCATGATGATCCCTCCCGCCACCACCAACGCCAGCGTGAGCGTGCACAGGCGGGCAACGGGAGGGAGCGTCGACTGTCTGAGGTCGATCTCGTCGGGCTCGGGACGGGCGACGTCCGGGGCGCTCGTCATCGGCTCGCCAGGAAGGTCATGATGACGATGGTGGCGATCTGCATGAGGCCGGTGATCCCGGCCGTGTAGACGAAGATCTTCATCAACCTTGCGATCCGCTCGCCGTTGGGGCGCGGCTTCTTGAGCTCGAAGAGCACGGCGAGATTGGCCGGCTCGAGGAGCCCGAGGGCGATGACGGCCATGACGCCGACGATGATGTACGAGGCGACCAGCCACCCGTGGTGGGGATAGGCGGCGTCGAGGTTGCCCAGATGGCGGGCGAGCTGGAATCCCGCCCCCAGCGTCATGGCCACCAGCGTGGGCATGATCAACACCATCTTCGGCATGAACCGGACGGTGAACTCGACACGGGCGGGAATGGAGAGACGGCCGAGGATCGGCCCGATGATCAGGCCGAGGAACAGGTCGATGCTGGTCCACAGACCCCCGCCGCCCACGTGGAAGAACATCAGCGCCCACAGGTTGTTGGTGGAGATGGCGACGATGAGCCCCACCAGCAACGCCGCGGCGATCGGAATGCCCCTCACCGGCACGATCGAGAACTCGAGCGGTGGAGGAGGACCGGTCCCCGCTCCGGGTGGGGCAGGTGCAGTCCCGACGCTGACCGCCGTATCCGCCATGGTTGCCTCCTCGTGGTCTGGTCGGCCGGACGGATCCGCCCACGCCCGATCGGATCGGTGACCTCGGCATAGTAGGCCGCACGGCGCTCCGGTTCAACGGGCACGGATCGCGGCCCGCTCCGCCTACCAACCTCCCCGGTGCACGCTGTCGCCGAGGGTCCGGCGCGGCCGGCCGGCCGACGTCGACGGGGGATCGGGCTCCGATGGCTCCCCGACAAGGATGGCGCCCAGCCATCGCATCCCTTCAGGGACCCCGAGGGAGGTACGCAGCCGGTCCTCTCCGCGGAAGTTGCCGAGGAACGCGGCGCCGAGCCCGCGGTCGACCGCCCCGAGCAGCACGGCCATCGTGGCGAACGCTGCGTCCACGAGCCAGAAGGGGACCACCCACTCGACGTCGGCGGCACCCGGAACCGCCTTGTCTTGTTCGCGGTACCGGGCCACATAGGCATCAGGGTCGGCGAAGGGAAGGATGATCACCGGGGCCCGGGCCAGCCCCACGTACCGGGCGGAGCGCTCCCGCCAGGCCCGGTCGGTGGTGGCCGTCCAGTAGCGTGAGGTCTCCTCGACGCCCTCGAGCACCACGAACGCGCGCCCCTGGGTGTTCCCGGCCGACGGCGCCCGGAGGGCACCCTCCAACAGGCGGTCGACCTCGCCGGGCGCCGGTGGGCGCCCGGAGAAGTTCCGGGTCATCCTCCGCCGCCTCAGGGCTTCGCTCAGCTCCACGACTGCTCCACGGCCCGCACGCTACCGTCAGCGCCGGGGACCCTCCGGGCCGGCCGGGAATGCTGACCCTCCTGGTAGTGTTTACCCTCTCGGGAGTTGTTTGCCCTGTCGAGATCGATGAGTCGGGGCCCGAGCGGCCGTCCCGACGCGTGCCGGAAGGATCGTGAAGAACGTGCCCACCTTCAGAGAGATGCTCGCCGCGGCCAAGGCCGCGGTCCGTGAGATAGAGCCGGCCGAGGCGGAGCAGGAGATCGCCACCGGGAACGCCGTGGTCCTCGACGTGCGCGAGCCCGACGAGTACGAGCAGGGGGCGTTGCCCGAGGCACTCCACATCCCCAGGGGAACCCTGGAGACCTCGATCGAGGGCCGGATCCCGGACAAGTCGAGCCACGTTGTGGTCTACTGCGCCGGGGGTACGCGCTCCGCCTTCGCCGCCCAGACGCTGCAGGAACTGGGCTACACGGACGTGGCCTCGGTGGTCGGTGGTTTCAACCGGTGGAAGGACGAAGGTCGCGCCTGGTCCGCCCCCCGGTCACTGAGCCCCGAGCAGCGCAACCGGTACCAGCGGCACCTGCTCCTGCCCGAGGTGGGAGAGGCCGGACAGCTGAAGCTGCTCGACGCCAGCGTCCTCCTGCTCGGCGCCGGTGGGTTGGGCTCGCCGGCCGCGCTGTACCTCGCCGCCGCCGGTGTCGGGACGATCGGGATCATCGACATGGACGTGGTGGACGCCTCGAACCTCCAGCGCCAGATCCTCCACAACGTCGACCGGATCGGCGAGCGCAAGGTGGATTCGGCCAAGAAGACACTGACGCTGCTCAACCCGGACGTGAACGTGGTCACCTACGACGTGCGTCTCGGGGCCGACAACGTGCTCGACATCATCGACGGCTACGACGTCATCATCGACGGGACGGACAACTTCCCCACCCGCTATCTGGTCAACGATGCATCGCTGGTCAAGAGGATCCCGGTGGTGCACGGCTCGATCTTCCGGTTCGAGGGACAGGCCACCGTGTTTACCCCCTACGAGGGGCCCTGCTACCGGTGCATGATCCCCGAGCCGCCCCCGGCCGAGCTGGCTCCGAGTTGCGCAGAGGCCGGAGTGCTCGGTGTGCTCCCCGGGATCATCGGTTCGATCCAGGCCGTCGAAGCCATCAAGATCCTGCTCGGGATCGGGGACACGCTCGAGGGCAGGCTCCTGGCCTACGACGCGCTCGAGCAGAGCTTCCGGAGCTTCAAGGTGCACCGCGATCCCGCCTGCCCCGCTTGTGGCGTCGACGCCGCCCCGATCGTCATCGCCGAGTACGACGACCTGTGCATGCCGCACGCGGTGGTTCCCGCCTGACCGGCTGAGCGGGCCGTCGGCCTTCTATCCGGCCGGTCCCCGAGACCCTAACCTGGTGGCCATGGCAATCGACAGCGCACACGAGGGGCAGGAGTCCAAGCGCCTCACCGATTCGGGGATCGAGATCCGTCCGGTCTACGGTCCCGCCGATCTGGAGGGCTGGGACCCCGATCGCAAGCTGGGTGAGCCCGGGCAGTACCCCTTCACGAGGGGGATCCGGCCGGACATGTACCGGGGCCGTCTGTGGACCATGCGCCAGTACGCCGGGTTCGGAACGGCCGAGGCGACCAACGAACGCTTCAAGTTCCTGCTCGGCGCCGGCCAGACCGGGCTGTCGTGCGCCTTCGACCTCCCCACCCAGATGGGCTACGACTCCGACCACCCGCGTGCCGAGGGAGAGGTGGGCAAGGTCGGTGTGGCCATCGACTCGATGGCCGACATGCGGCTCTTGTTGGAGGGCCTCCCGCTCGACAAGGTCACCACGTCGATGACCATCAACGCCACGGCGGCCATCCTGTTGCTCTTCTACCAACTGGTCGCCGAAGAGAACGGCGTGGATCCGACCCTCCTCGGCGGAACCATCCAGAACGACATCCTGAAGGAGTATGTGGCCAGGGGCACCTACATCTATCCGCCCCGCCCCTCGATGCGGCTGGTCACCGACACCTTCTCCTACTGTGCCGAGCACCTGCCCGCGTGGAACACGATCTCCATCTCGGGCTATCACATCCGTGAGGCCGGGTCGACGGCGGTCCAGGAGATCGCATTCACCATCGCCAACGGGATCGCCTACGTGGAGGCCGCCCTGGCCGCCGGTCTGGACGTCGACGCCTTTGCCCCGCGCCTCAGTTTCTTCTGGAACGCCCACAACAACCTGTTCGAGGAGGTGGCCAAGTACCGTGCCGCCCGTCGGATGTGGGCCCGGATCATGACCGAGCGGTTCGGGGCCAAGGACAAGCGGTCGACCCTCCTGCGTTTCCACACCCAGACCGGGGGCTCCACGCTCACCGCCCAGCAGCCGGAGAACAACATCGTCCGGGTGACCCTGCAGGCCCTGGCCGCCGCCCTGGGCGGTACGCAGAGCCTTCACACCAATGGGTTCGACGAGGCCCTCGGTCTTCCCACCCAGCGGGCGGCCAAGGTCGCCCTGCGCACCCAGCAGATCGTCGGCTACGAATCGGGGATGGCCGACACGGTCGATCCCCTCGCCGGTTCGTGGTTCGTGGAGTCACTCACCGACGAGGTGGAGAAGGCCGCCTGGGACTACCTCGAGCGCATCGACGCCATCGGCGGAGCAGTGGATGCCATCGAGGCCCAGTACATGCAGCAGGAGATCGAACAGGCGGCCTATGCGTACGCCAAGGAGATCGACGCCGGCCAGAAGATCATCGTCGGGGTGAACAAGTTCGTCGACGAGGAGGTCGAGGCGACCGAGGTCTTCCCCATCGATCCCGAGCTCCAGCGGTCCCAGGTGGCCCGGCTCAAGCGGGTGCGCGCCGAGCGCGACCAGGGTGGCGTCGACGCCGCCCTCGCCGACGTCGAGGCCGCCGCCCGGGGCACGCAGAACCTGCTCGTCCCCATGAAGACGGCCCTGGCCCGGATGGCCACGCTCGGCGAGGTGTCCGACGTGCTCCGGGGGGTGTTCGGCGAATTCCACCCGAACGGCTGACCGCTCGGGGGGTCTCGGCGTTGGTGGCAGCGCAACGTCACCCGAAGTGGGGATGGTCCACCGGCCGGCGCGCGCTCCGGCCGGGGATCAGCGGGCGAGGAGCCGCTCGCGCACCTCACCGGGTCCGGCGGCATCGATCGCCGTCCAGGCCATGGCCACGGCACCGTCGCGGAGGGCGGCATCGGCAGAGGGCGTGATGCAGGCGGCGGCGAACTCCGGCTGATGGTTGACGGCCCCGGCGGCGTCGAGGCCCACCAGGGGGTGGATGGTGGGCACCCGGAGGGAGACGTTGGCCATGTCGGTGGAGAAGGTGGGTCGGGGGGCATCCTCGTCGTCGAGTTCGAACCGACGGCCCAGCGCTTCGGCGTTGGTCCGGTACAGGGCGAGGAGGGCCCGGTCGCTCTGCATGTGGGAGTAGGCGGGCGCCAGGTCCGTCCGGCTCAACGTCGATCCGCTGGCCAACGCCCCGGCCTCGAAGCAGGCCATCACCCGTGGTTCGAGCGCCCCCAGACCTTCGAGGGAGAGGGACCGGCACATGAAGCGTCCGGTGGCCACCTCGGGGATGATGTTCGCCGCCTGCCCCCCGCTGGTGACCACGCCGTGAACCTGGTCGCCGTATCTCAACTGCTGGCGTAACAGGCCCATGGCGACCTGGGCGATGGTCATGGCGTCGCCGGCGTTGACGCCCTCCCACGGTGCAGCCGAGGCGTGCGCGGTCTTTCCGGTGAAGGCGACATCGAAATGGGACACGGCGAGACACGTTCCCTCGAGCCGGTCGGTGGGCCAGGGGTGGATCATCATCGCCACGTGGACGTCGTCGAACACCCCCTGTTCCAACATGGTGATCTTGCCGCCGCCACCCTCCTCGGCCGGCGTACCGAGCACGCGGACGGTCAATCCGAGATCGTCGGCGAGTCCGGCCAGTCCAATGCCCGCTCCGGCGGCGGAGGCCGCGATGATATTGTGGCCACAGGCGTGACCGACCCCCGGCAGGGCGTCGTACTCGGCACACACGGCGAGCACCAGATCACCGGTCCCGACCTCGGCGCTGAAGGCGGTGGGCATGCCGGCGATGCCCCTCGTCACGACGAACCCGGCGCTCTCCAGGACCTCGGCGGTCCACCCGGAGGCCCGCTGTTCCTCGAACGAGGTCTCAGGGTGGTCGTGGATCCTGTGGCTCAGGGCGACGAGCCCTGCGAGCTCGGTGTCGATCACGCCGCGGGCGGCCTGCTTCAGGCTGGTGGAGTCGCCCATCGGTCCGCGCCTTTCCTACTCGATGACCGCGATGACGTCTCCGGGGCCGACCGACTCTCCGGCCCCGACCCTGACCTCCTTGACGGTGCCGGCCTTCTCGGCGTTGACGTTGTTCTCCATCTTCATCGCCTCGAGGACGCAGATCGTCTGGCCCACCTCGACGGCGTCGCCGGCGGTCACCAGCACCTTGACGATCGTGCCCTGCATGGGCACGGCCACGGTTCCCGAGCCCCCGCCCGACGCCGCCGCCTTCGGGCGCTTGGGACCCGCACCCCGGGCGCCGGCGGCCCCGGCGGCGACCACCGTCTCACCGAGATCGGGCACCCAGAGCTTGAGTTGGTAGCGGCGACCGTCCACCTCGGCCGTCACCTCGCGGAGCACCCTGGGCGTCTCCTCGGAATCGGGAGCGGGCGCCGACGGCTCGATCTCGGCGGTGACCCCGCTCAGGTCGAGGACCTGCTCCACCCAGTTGGTGGAGTGCTCGGCCGTCACGAAGTCGGGGTGGGAGAGGATGGCCACATCGGCGGGGAGGGTGGTGGCCACGCCCGACACCACCA
This sequence comes from uncultured Acidimicrobiales bacterium, assembly GCA_963725395.1. Classification (GTDB taxonomy): domain Bacteria; phylum Actinomycetota; class Acidimicrobiia; order Acidimicrobiales; family RAAP-2; genus Bog-756. The sequence goes on from CAVRYH010000013.1 coordinate 562,951, forward strand.
TCTCGTCGATGGCGCGGAGCATCCGCCGCCGAGCCGCCTCACGATCGTGGCCCCACACGACCAGTTTGGCCACCAGGTTGTCGTAGAACTGGCTGACCGTGTCGCCCGAGGCGTACCCGGCGTCGAGGCGTACGCCGGGTCCCCCGGGGGCGATCAGCTGGGTGATCGTGCCCGGTGAGGGGGTGAAGGCCCCTCCGGCCGGGTTCTCCGCGTTGACCCGGACCTCGATGGCGTGCCCGTCCCGTCGGACCTCGTCCTGGGAGAATCCGAGCGGCTCGCCCGAGGCCACCCGCAGTTGCCACTCCACGAGGTCGAGCCCGGTCACGAGCTCGGTGACCGGGTGTTCCACCTGCAGCCGGGTGTTCATCTCGAGGAAGAAGAACTCTCCGTCCTGGTAGAGGAACTCGACGGTGCCGGCGTTCACATACCCACAGGCCTCGGCCACCCGGACCGAGGCGGACCCCATGGCCTGGCGGACATCATCGGGGAAGTCCGGCGCCGGGCTCTCCTCGATGAGCTTCTGGTGCCGACGCTGTGCGGAGCAGTCCCGCTCGCCCAGCCACAGGGTCGTTCCGTGGGTGTCGGCGATGACCTGCATCTCCACGTGCCGGGGCCAGGCGAGATAGCGCTCGACGTAGCACTCGTCCCGGCCGAAGTACGCCAGCGACTCACGCATGGCCGACTCGAGCCGCGTCTGCCGCCTCCTCGGGAGCGGACACGACCTTCATGCCCCGACCCCCGCCGCCGTACGCGGCCTTGATGGCCACCGGCCAGCCGAACTCCTCGCCGAAGCTGATGACCTCGTCCGGCGACGTGAGCACCTCGGAACGGCCCGGCACCCCGGACACGCCGGCCCTCTCCGCTGCATGCCTCGAGCTGATCTTGTCGCCCATGATCTCGATCGCCCCGGGAGGCGGGCCGATGAAGGTCACCCCCCGTTCGGTGATGGCCCGGGCGAAGTCGGTGTTCTCCGAGAAGAACCCGTAGCCGGGGTGGACGCCGTCGGCCCCGCTCCGCTCGATCACGTCCAGGATCGCCTCGGTGTTGAGGTAGCTCTCGGCGGCCGTCTGCCCCCCGAGGGCGTAGGCCTCGTCAGCCAGGCGGACGTGGAGCGCGTCCCGGTCGAGGTCGGAGTACACGGCCACGGTGGCCACCCCGAGCTCGCGGCAGGTCCGTATGACCCGGACGGCAATCTCTCCCCGGTTGGCGATGAGAACCTTCTTCAGCACGCTGCGCCTTTCGAATCGGTCGGCCATGGACCAGGGGCGTCGTCGCCCCGGGGCCGTACAACACTGTCACGGCCCGTAGGGTATGTGCCATGCCGGGGCCGCGATTCACCGACATACGGCGCTTCGACTCCATCGACTCCACCAACCGGTACCTGCTCGACGAGGCCCGCTCGGGAGCGCCCGAGGGCATCGTCGCCGTCGCCGGGTACCAGACCGCCGGCCGTGGTCGCCTGGGCCGTGGCTGGGAGGCCCCACCCGGGTCGAATCTCTTGGTCTCGGTCCTGTTGCGCCCGGACCTCGCACCCGAGCGGCGACACCTGGCCAGCGCGGTGGTCGCCCTCGCCGCCGGTGATGCCGTGGCGAGCACAACCGGCGTCGAACCGGGCATCAAATGGCCCAACGACCTGGTGGCCGCCGACGGCCGGAAACTGGCCGGCGTGCTGGCCGAGGCCGACCTGGCCAGCGTGGTGCCGTCGGTGCCGCCACCCATCGTGGTGGGGGTGGGGGTCAACGCCAACTGGCCTGCCACCGATGCGGAACTCCCACCGGAGCTGGTGGGCGTGGCCACGTCCCTCCGACAGCAGGCCGGCCGCGCCGTCGACGTCGAGGAGCTGCTCCAGGCGTTTCTCGTAGCGTTGGGCCCCCGGTCGGCCGAACTGGCCACGCCGGCGGGCCAGGCCCGCCAGGCGAGCGACCTGCGGGCGGGGTGCACGACCATCGGTACCCGCGTGAGGATCGAGCTGGCCGACGACCGGTTCGAAGGCACCGCCAGCGGTGTGACCGACGAGGGCCATCTCGTCGTGGCGAGCGGGGGCACCGACCGCACCGTGGTGGCCGGCGACGTGGTGCATGTGCGGCCGGAGGCGGATCGGGGGGCCCGATCCGGGCCCTGACCAGGGGCACTCCGGGGAATCCTCCCTGGTCCGGCTAGGATTCCCCGATTATGCGACTACTCGTCACCGGCGGCGCCGGCTTCATCGGTTCGAACTTCGTCCGGTACTGGGTCAACCATCATCCCGATGATGCGGTGGTGGCCTTCGACGTGTTGACCTACGCCGGCAACCTGCCCAACCTCGACGATCTGGAAGGTCGGATCGAATTCGTCCGAGGGGACATCGGCGACCTCGAGACGGTGGCCAAGACACTGGCCGAGCACGAAATCGACGTGATCGTCAACTTCGCTGCCGAGTCGCACAACAGCCTGGCCATCTTGGACCCGTCCCGGTTCTTCCGGACCAACGTGCTCGGTACCCAGACCCTGGCCGAGGCCGCCCGACGCCAGGGCGTCTCGAGGTTCCACCACATCTCGACCTGTGAGGTCTACGGCGACCTCCCCCTCGACTCCGACGAGGTGTTCACCGAGTCGACCCCCTACCGTCCGAGGACCCCCTACAACGCGTCGAAGGCGGGGGCCGACCATGCGGTGCGGGCCTACGTGGAGACCTTCGGGCTGCCGGCGACGATCACCAACTGCTGCAACAACTACGGGCCCTACCAGTTCCCCGAGAAGGTCATCCCGCTGTTCACCGCCAAGGCGCTCGACGACCAGCCGCTCCCCCTCTACGCCTCCACCCAGAACCGGAGGGAGTGGCTGCACGTCGACGACCACTGCCGGGCCATCGAGCTGGTCCTCCAGTCCGGCGTGGTGGGCGAGACCTACAACGTGGGCAGTGGCGTCGAGGCCAGTATCGAAGAGATCGCCGACGCGGTGCTCGAGGCCACGGGCAAGCCCCAGAGCCTCAAGGAGATCGTCCCCGACCGTCCGAGCCACGACCGCCGGTACCTGCTCGACTCGGGGAAGATCCGCCGGGAGTTGGGCTGGGAGCCGACGGTGCCCTTCGCCCGGGGACTGGCCGACACGGTGGCGTGGTACGCGGCCAACCGGAGTTGGTGGGAGCCGTTGCGGGACCGGGCACCGGTGGTCGAGGGCGCATGGGCGGCGACCGGGGGGGCACCGGGCTCCACGCCTTCGGCGTGAGGGCACCACTGCGGGTACTGGTCACCGGCGGACACGGTCAGCTCGGGCGCGACCTGCGCGCCGTGCTGTCCGGTGCGGTCCCCGACGGCGGTGTCGATGCTGGCGAGCCCGGCATCCTGTCGAGGGTCACCCCCGGGTCGTTCGACGTCCTCTCGACCGACATCGACACCCTCGACGTGGTCGACCGCGACGCGGTGCGCGCCGCGGTCGGGTCGTTCCGGCCCGACCTCGTGCTCCACGGAGGGGCGTTCACGGCCGTCGATGCCTGCGAGTCGGAGCCGGACACGGCCTTCGCCGTCAATGCCCTCGGCACTCGCAACGTCGCCGAGGCCGCGTCAGCCGTGGGAGCGCACCTCGTCTACGTCTCCACCGATTATGTCTTCGACGGTGCCGCGGAACGTCCGTACGTCGAATGGGACCAGCCCAATCCGCGTTCGGTCTACGGCCACAGCAAGCTGGGGGGCGAACTCGAGGTGCGGGCCATCTCAGGAGGAGCAGGCACGATCGTCCGCACGGCGTGGGTGAGTGGCGCCCACGGCGCCAACATGGTCAAGACGGTGCTCCGACTGGCCACCGCCGATCCGCAGGCCACGCTGCGCTTCGTCGACGACCAGCACGGAAGTCCGACCTTCACGGCCGATCTGGCCCGGGCGGTGGTGAGGCTGGCCCTCGATCGGCGCCCGGGCACGTTCCACGTGACCAACCAGGGGGAGACCACCTGGTACGGGTTCGCGCGGGCCACGCTCGACGCCGCCGGCCTTGATCCCGGACGGGTCGAGGCGATCTCCACCTCCGAGCTCGACCCGCCGCGGCCGGCACCCCGTCCGGCGAACTCGAGGCTCGACAACGCCGCGCTCCGTCTGTCGGGCCTGCCCCTGCTCCCGGTGTGGACGGACTCCTTGGGGCGACTCGTGCGAACATTGTCGAACGGGGCATGAGATCCGTCGGAGTTCCTCCCGCCGGGCGGAATCACTTCAGAATCCTGGGGGACGAGCCGAGATGGGAACGGCCCGGCACGATCGGGACGGAGCTGCAACCATGACGGGGACCGGTCAGTGATGGCGAAGAATCCAGGTGGATCGGGCGGCACGCCCCCCGCGGTCGACGCCGGGACATCCGGGGAGGGCCCCCACGGTGCCTACTTCGGGCACGGGGGCGCAGCTGTGCGGGTGCTCCCCCACGGGAAGGGCCGGACCGTGGCCGTGATCGGCGTCGGCTATGTCGGCCTCCCGACCGCCGCCACGCTCGCCCACCTCGGGCACAAGATCACCTGCGGCGACGCCGACCCGGCCCGGGTGGCCATGCTCCAACAGGGGCGGGTGCCCATCGTCGAGGACCATCTCGAGGAGCTGGTGCGTGAGGGCCAGGCCGCGGGACGCCTGCGGTTCGTGACGGGGGCGACCGCCGCCGTGGAGGGCGCCGAGTTCGTCTTCCTCTGCGTCCCGACCCCGCAGGGGGACGACGGATCGGCCGACCTGTCCTACGTGGAGTCCGTGGCGAAGGAGATCGGGCCCCACCTCGTGCCCGGGACGGTCATCGTGAACAAGTCGACCGTGCCCGTGGGCTCGACGCTGGTGGTCGAGCGGGTGCTCGGCCGCCACGACATCAAGGTGGTGTCCAACCCGGAGTTCCTCCGCGAGGGGACGGCAGTTTCCGACAGCCTCCATCCCGAGCGCATCGTGGTCGGCGCCGACGACCAGGCGGCTGCCGCCAGGGTCGGCGACCTCTTCGCCGGGACCCACGCCCCCCTGCTGATCACCGATGCCGCCACGGCCGAGACCATCAAGTACGCCTCGAACGCCTTCCTTGCCACCAAGCTGAGCTTCGTCAACGCGGTCGCCGGACTCTGCGAGGCGGTCGGTGCCGACGTGCGTGACGTGATCCTGGGGCTGGGGTACGACAAGAGGATCGGGTTCGAGTACCTGCGTCCTGGTCCGGGCTGGGGCGGGAGTTGCCTGCCCAAGGACACGAGGGCGCTCGTGCACATCGCCGAGGAAGCCGGGTACGACTTCTCGTTCCTCAAGGGAGCCATCGCCACCAACGACGAACAGTTCGTCCGTGTGGTGGAGAAGGTCAGGACGGCGGCGGGGGGTGACCTGAGCGGTGCGGTGATCGCCGCGTGGGGCCTCACCTTCAAGGCCGGCACCGACGACCTGCGCAATTCGCCAGCTGTCGAAGTGGTTCGGCGCCTGGTCGCCGACGGCGCCGTCGTGAGGGTGTTCGACCCCACGCTGGTGGTTCCTGACGGCGAGTCGTCGATCGAGGTCGCCGAGCATCCGGCCTTCGCCCACGAGATCGGAGGGCTGGGCCCGCACGGCGCGGTCCGCGCCTACCCGGACGCCTACGCGGCGTGTGAGGGTGCTGTCGCCACCGTGGTGCTGACCGAGTGGGACCAGTTCCGTTGGCTCGACTTCACCACGGTGCTGTCCAAGATGAGCGAGCCGGTGTTGGTCGACGCCCGGAACCTGCTCGATCCCGCCCAGCTGCGCCGCCTCGGCTTCGTCTACACGGGGATCGGTCGCCGATGAGCGACGCCGTCGTGGTCATGGGCGGCGGAGGGTTCCTCGGTTCGCACCTGTGCGACCAGCTGATCGACCGCGGCGACCGTGTCCTGTGCGTCGACGACTTCTCGACCGGTCGCCGCTCCAACGTGGCCCATCTGCTCGACCACCCCCGGTTCTCCCTCGTGGAGGCCGACGTGTCGGAGGAGCTCCCGGTCGAGGCACCGGTGCGCGGGGTCCTCAATCTGGCCAGCCCGGCCTCCCCTCCCGATTACCTGGCCCGTCCGCTTGAGACCCTGGCGGTGGGGAGCGAGGGGACACGTCGGGGTCTCGAACTCGCCCGGCGCAGTGATGCCCGGTTCCTCCTGGCCTCGACGAGCGAGGTCTACGGCGACCCCGAAGTCCACCCCCAGTCCGAGGAGTACTGGGGCCGGGTCAACCCGGTGGGCCCCCGCAGCGTCTACGACGAGGCGAAGCGGTTCGCCGAGGCCCTGACCATGGCCCACCACCGCACGCTCGGCACCGATGTGGGGATCGCCCGGATCTTCAACACCTACGGGCCGAGGCTGAGGCCGGACGACGGCCGGGTGGTGTCCAATTTCCTGCTGCAGGCGATGCGGGACGAGGCCATCACCGTCTACGGCGACGGCAGTCAGACCAGGAGCCTGTGCTACGTGGACGACGAGGTCCGCGGTCTGATCGCCCTGTTCGACTCGACGCTCACCGGTCCGGTCAACATCGGCAATCCTGACGAGTACACCGTCCTCGAGCTGGCCCGGACCGTGATCGGGTTGCTGGGGTCGAGCTCGGAGGTCGTCCACCTCCCGCTGCCCGTCGACGACCCCACCCGCCGCCGGCCGGACATCTCCCTGGCCCGGGCGGCACTCGGGTGGGAGCCCCGCACCGACCTGGCCGAGGGCCTGGCCGCCACGGCGGCGTACCTGGCCGAGGACACCAGCCTTCCCGATCCGTTCCCGGCGACGGCGGGGCCGGAGGGCAGCGAGCGTGGTAGCAAGTGAGTCCGACCGGTCCCAACGGACCGACAGAGGAGACCGACGTCATGGCCGAGGTTGACACGCCTGATCCATCGGAGCACGAACCCCGGCGGTACTCGCTGCTCTCGGTCATCGTCCCCGTGTTCAACGAGCGGGTCACCGTGGCCGAGGTGATCCGTCGCATCCGCGCCGTCGAGCTCCCCGTCGACATCGAGGTGATCGTGGTCGACGACGGTTCGTCCGACGGTACCGACAAGGTCCTTGCCGCCCTGGGCGACTCGACGGTCAGGGTGATCAACCACCCGGTGAACCGGGGCAAGGGGGCGGCGGTGAGGACCGGCCTCGAGGCCGTGCGCGGCGACCTCGTCCTCGTGCAGGACGCCGACCTCGAATACGACCCCGAGGACTGGTCCAAGCTGCTCGACCCCATCTTCCGGGGCAAGTCCCGGGTGGTCTACGGAAGCCGGTTCACCGGCGAGCGCAAGAACATGCTGCCCCTCCACTGGATCGGGAACCGCTTCTTGTCCCTCGTCACCAACCTCCTCTACTCGTCGACCCTCTCGGACATGGAGACGTGCTACAAGCTGTTCGACCGGCGTGTCCTCGAGGGCATCACCATCGAGTCGGACAGGTTCGAGTTCGAGCCCGAGATCACCGCCAAGGTGTTGCGCCGGGGATACCGCATCTACGAGGTCCCGATCTCCTACGCCGGACGTGAGGTCGACGAAGGGAAGAAGATCACCTGGCGGGACGGATTCGGGGCCCTCAAGGCCTTGGTCAAGTACCGCTTCGCCCGGCTCGACACGTGAACGGGCGCGCCCAGAGGCGCGACACCCTCGGTCCGCCTTCCCGGCCCGCCGCCGGTACTGCCGCGGCCGTCGCCGTGGTCATCGTGAACTACGAGTCCGGCCCGGCGCTGTCGGCGTGCGTGGAGGCCTGGCGGGGTGAGGGACCCCGTGAGCTGGTAGTGGTGGACAACGGCTCCACGGACGGCTCCGCCCGACAGATCGACCTCGCCGACCCCGACGTCCGGCTCCTGGTCGCCGGGCGCAACCTCGGCTACGGGGCCGCGGCCAACCGCGGGGTGGCGGCGACCACCGCACCACTGGTGCTCGTGAGCAATCCCGATGTCGAGGTGCGGCCCGGCGCCCTGGCCGCCCTGACGCAGGTGATGGCCGACGACGCCGGCTGCGCGCTGGTGGGCCCGCTGATCAGGACCCCCGAGGGTGACCGGTACCCGTCGGCCCGCCGGTTCCCCTCGATGGTCGACGCCGCGGGGCACGCCCTCTTGGGCATCTTTGCGCCCGACAACCGGTTCACCCGTTCCTACCAGCAGGCAGGATTGGACGATGCGGCCGGGGGTCCCCAGCGGGTGGACTGGGTCTCGGGGGCCTGCTTCCTCGTCCGCCGGGCCGCCTTCGAGCAGGTCGGCGGCTTCGACGAGGCCTACTTCATGTACGCCGAGGACGTGGACCTCTGTTGGCGCCTCGGCCGGGCCGGCTGGCGCGTCTCCTGACGCGACCACCGCTGAGGTGACCCACGTCCAGGGGGTGTCGACGGACCGGCACCCCTACCGAATGATCGCCGAGCACCACCGATCCTTGTTCCGGTTCGCGTTCCGTTCGACCCGCGGGTGGAGGCGGGCCCTGCTCCCCGCGGTAGCACTCGGGATCGCCGTCCGGGCCGTCATGGCCTGCGTGGCCCGGGCCACGGCCGGCTGACCGGCCGTCACAGGGGGCTCCAGCCCAGGCTGTAGGGTGTCCTCCGATCATGCCGAGCAATCAGACGGGCAAATGGGTGGAGCGAGCCGCCACCACCGGTGGTGGGCGAACCTACCGCGGCCAGATGCCGGTCAACTGGTACGCGAGCCTCGCGCTCATCTGCATCGTGGGCCTGGCCCTCATCGCCTTCAGCCGCTACGAGAACACGCACCGGGTCGCCTCGTCGTCGGGTCCGCCGACGACGAGCCAGACCTGGCACGCCGCCTTGGGCATCGACGTGTGCGGCAAGATCGAGCCCGACCTGCCGGCCAGCACGAACACGGCGTCGACCGGCCTGACCGCCAATGGCGACGGCGTGCTCACCGTCGCCCCGAAGAACAGCTCCGAGTCGGGGGCCAACGCCACCCTGGGCAAGTTCGTCTCCGGCTACCACGGCCTGGTCCTGACCTCATCCACCCTCCAGTACCCGGGCAAGACCCTGTACGCCAATGGGGACGTCTGCGCCAAGGGCACCCCCGACGCCGGCAAGCCCGGCGTGGTCATCGTCGACAGCTGGTCGAGCCCGGAGTCGAACGGCAAGGGAACCGAGACGAGCGGGGACCCCCAGGATCTGCTGTTCACCAATGGCCAGCTGATCACCATGGCCTTCGTGCCGGCCACCGCCAACGTCCCCAAACCCCCGGCCTCGGCGATCACCGCCCTGCTCGGCGCACTGACCGGTTCGTCCACAGCCACCACCACTCCGGCCGCGACGCCGGCGACCACCCCCGTCACCGCGGCGCCGACGACGACGGCCCCCGCCACCCCGACAACGACGAAGAGCTCCGGCGGAACCACCAAGTGAGGGCAGTCGTCCTGGTGGGAGGCGAGGGCACTCGTTTGCGTCCGCTGACGCTGACCACTCCGAAACAGATGCTCCCCGTGGTGGAACAGCCCATGATCGAGCGGGTGGTCGGCCATCTGGCCGACCACGGCATCGAAGAGGCCGTGCTGTCCCTCGGGTACCGTCCCGACGCCTTCATCACCGCCTACCCGAGCGGGACCATCGCCGGGGTGCGTCTCACCTATGCCGTGGAGCCCTCGCCCCTCGATACGGCCGGTGCCATCCGGTTCGCCGCCCGGTACGCCGACATGGACGAGACCTTCGTCGTCGTCAACGGGGACGTGCTTACCGACTCCGACCTCTCGGCCCTGGTGGACTTCCACCGCCAGCGATCCGCTGATGCGACCATCGGTCTGACGCCCGTGGACGACCCGAGTTCGTTCGGGGTCGTGCCCACCGACGAGGACGGGCGGGTGCAGGCCTTCATCGAGAAGCCGCCCGCGACGAGGCTCCGACCAACTTCATCAATGCGGGAATGTACGTGTTCGAGCCCTCGGTCCTCGAGCGGATCGCCGACGGGCGCCGGGTGTCGATCGAACGTGAGACCTTTCCGGATCTGGTGAAGGAGGGGTCGCTGTTCGCGCTCGGGTCCGATGCCTACTGGTTGGACACGGGCACGCCGGACGCCTACCTGCGGGCCCACCGCGACCTGCTCCTCGGCCGCCGCGCCGGGCCGCCGTCACCGGGGGCACGGCTGGACCCGACGATCGGGCCGGACGTCTGGTGCCTCAGCGACGTCGAGGCGGACGGGGCCTCGGTCGCCCGCTCCCTCCTCGGCGTCGGCGCCTCGGTGGCCGCCGGTGCCGTCGTGGACGAGTCGGTGGTAGGGGCCGGCGCGGTGATCGAGGAGAGCGCCTCGGTGATCGGGTCGGTGCTCCTCCCCGGTGCGCGGGTCGCGTCGAAGGCGACCGTCGAGGGATCGATCATCGGCCCGGGAGCCATCGTGGGCCAGCGGTGCGTGATCCACGGCATCTCCGTGGTGGGTGCCGGTGCCATCACGGCGTCGGGGACCGTTATCGACGGTGAACGGGTTCCGGCGGGCAGCTGAGCATGCGGGCCCTGGTGACCGGAGGAGCGGGATTCATCGGCTCGACCCTCGTGGACCGACTCCTGGCGGAGGGCCACACGGTCGACGTGGTGGACGACCTCTCGACCGGCTCGCTGTCCAACCTGGCCGACGCCCGGGCATCGGCGGGCCACCAGCTCACCGTCCACCAGATGGACATCCGCTCCGCGGAGGTGGTGGACCTGGTTGTCCGTCGCCGCCCGGAAGTGGTCTTCCATCTGGCCGCCCAGGCCGACGTGCGACGGTCGGTGGCCGACCCGGTCTTCGACGCCGACGTGAACCTGATCGGTACCCTGCGCATCCTCGAGGGTGCGCGCCAGGCCCGGTCGGATCGGGTGGTGTTCGCCGCCAGCGGTGGGACGATCTACGGCGAGCCCGATCCCTCCGAGCTGCCGTTGAAGGAATCGCTGCCCCGGCGCCCGTTGTCGCCCTACGGGGTGTCGAAGAACTCGGCCATCGACTACCTGGTGGCCTACCGGGAGCTCCACTCGCTCGAGTTCGCCGCACTGGCTCTGGCCAACGTGTACGGACCGCGCCAGGACCCTCACGGTGAGGCTGGCGTCGTGGCCATCTTCGCCGACCGGATCCTGCGGGGGGAGCCCGTCACCATCTTCGGCGACGGTGAGCAGACGCGTGACTACGTCTACGTGGACGATGTCGTCGATGCCTTCGTGAGGGCGGCGACCAAGGGGGGCGGCCTGATCTGCAACATCGGGACCGGGAACGAGACCTCGGTGAACACCCTCTACGGCGAGATGGCCGCCCAGGCGGGCGTGGAGCCCAACGTGGTCCTCAAACCGCTCCGTGCCGGAGAGCTGCTCCGCAACTGCGTCGACCCGACCAGGGCCGGCATCCAGCTGGGATGGAAGCCGTGGACCACCCTGGGGGATGGCACGGCGGCGGTGCTGGAGTTCGTCCGGACCCGCCGGGCACGCGACGGGGGCTGATCGCACCGCCGATCTCCTCGTCGTCGGCGACCGCCGGACCCTCCGGGCGGGGACCGCCATCCGAACCGGGTGGCGCCGTCGGCCACCGCCGAGACCGGCTCATGAGGGTGCGACAGGGGGTGTGCGCAGGAAAGGTGCCCCCGAGGCACTATCCTGGCCTTGTCCTGGTGCGCCGAGTCGGCGACAGGCCATCCCACGGATACACCCCCGTGTCCGTCCCTGTCGCACGAAAGCGCCCCATGCCCCCCTTGCAGCCCTCCTTCGCCTCCCTCGGCGTGCCCTCCGATATCGTCGCCGCGCTCGACCGCAAATCGATCACCGAGCCGTTCGCCATCCAGACCATGACCATCCCCGACGCCCTCGCCGGCCGGGACGTCTGCGGAAAGGCTCCCACCGGGTCGGGCAAGACTCTGGCCTTCGGCATCGGTGCCGTCGCCCGGCTCACCGGTAAGCCGTCCCGACCGAAGCACCCCCGGGTGCTGGTGCTCACCCCGACCCGGGAGCTGGCCGCCCAGGTGGCGTCCGAGCTCCAGGTGCTGGCCACCCCGCGCAACCTGCGGGTCGACTCGTTCTACGGCGGCGTCGGGTACGGACCGCAGTTGAAAGCCCTGTCCCGCGGGGTCGACGTCGTGGTCGCCTGCCCCGGCCGGCTGGGTGACCTGATCGAACGGGGCAGCATCCGGCTCGACGCAGTGGAGATCGTCGTGCTCGACGAGGCCGACCGCATGGCCGACATGGGGTTCCTGCCCGACGTGAAACGCCTGCTCGACCTGACGCCGTCCACGCGCCAGACCCTGCTCTTTTCCGCCACCCTCGACGGGGACATCGACGTGCTGGTCCGTCGCTACCAGCACGACCCGGCCCGTCACGAACTCGAGGTCGACGAGGACGACACCAGTGCTGCGGTGCACCTGTTCTGGAGGGCCTCCTCGGGCGATCGGGTAGCCGTCACCGCCGACATCGCCGCCGCCGTCGGACCGACCATCGTGTTCAGCCGGACCAAGCATGCGACCGACCGGATCGCCCGCCAGCTGGAACAGCGAGGAATCAGGGCCGCGGCCATCCACGGCGACCGAAGCCAGAAGCAGCGGGAGCGGGCCCTCGACCTGTTCATGCGGGGAGCGGTGGACGCGCTGGTGGCGACCGACGTCGCCGCCCGGGGGATCCACGTCGACGGCGTCAATGCCGTGGTCCACTTCGACCCTCCGGCGGACGCCAAGGACTACGTCCACCGGTCGGGCCGTACGGCCCGGGCCGGTGCCACGGGCGTGGTGGTCACGCTGGTCACCCCCGACAAGGCCGGTGCCGTCAAGCGGCTCCAACGCGACCTGGGCGTCCCCGTCGGGACGACGGCGCCCGACGCGTCCGCCATCACCGCCGTGATCGGGGAGCCCCCGGCTCGACGTCCGAGCGCCGACCACCTTCCCGGCCACCGTGCGTTGCGGGGGGGTGCCCAGCCGAGGAGCGGGCGGCCCGGTGGGCCCCGACGGTCCTCCAAACCCTGGAAGGCGCGCCCTGCTGAGGGCCGTGACGGATCGTCGGAAGGCCGGCAGCGCAGTGCCACGGGCGGCGACCGTCCGTCGGTCGCCGGACCGAAGGCCGACGGTCACAAGAAGAAGCGACCGGCCAACGGCGCCTGGGAGCACCGGGACAAGTCCGGACGGCTGGCCAGACCCGGCAAGCCCTCGGCGGGATCGTCGAAGTCGGGGCGGACGGGTGGCGGCACCGGCCGGGCCGGCGGAGCGAAGGTCGGCCGTGAGCAGCGGCGGGGCGCCCCCGTCGGCGCCAAGCACGGGGCCGGTGGGCGAGGCGCCGGCGGGTCCCGCCGCGGCGGCTGATCCAGGCCTCCGACGGCGTCCCGACCACTGGTGCCGGACGGACCATCTACAGTCCTCCCATGGCCTCCGCTACGAAACCAGACGTCACCATCCCCGACGGGCCGCCTCCGAGCGAGCTGCTGATCGAGGACATCGAGATCGGGGACGGTCCCGAGGCGGTCGCCGGACGGCCGGTCAACGTCCACTATGTCGGGGTGTCGTGGTCGACCGGCGAGGAGTTCGACTCGTCATGGAGCCGGAGCGAGCTGTTCGCCTTCCCGTTGGGGAAGGGCAGTGTCATCCCGGGGTGGGACCAGGGCGTGGCGGGGATGAAGGTTGGGGGCCGGCGTCGCCTGACCATCCCTCCCCATCTCGGCTACGGCGAGAGCGGGGCCGGCGGGGTGATCGGGCCGAACGAGACCCTGGTCTTCGTGGTCGACCTCTACGACGTGGGTTAGATCGGCCCCCACGGTCCACCCGCGAGCCGGAGGCCGTCCGGCGTCAGCGGAACAGGTCCTCGGACGGCGGCCGCACGATCTCGGCGGCCACCGACCCCGGGCGCAGCCAGCTCGGGTCGGCGCCGCGCACGACCGCCGCGGGGACACCCCGGTCCTTGCCCATCACGAGGTCGGCCGCTCCGGCCAGTTCGTCCGCCACGCACACCTCCGTCGCCTCGAGGATGCGCCCGTTGGCGTCGGCGGTCCCCCGGAGGTCGACGATGCCCGCCACACCGGCGACGCCGATGGCCACGTCGGTGACCCCCCGGCGCCACGTCCTCCCGAACGTGTCCGAGACGACCACCCCCACCGACACCCCGTGTCGGTGCTCGAGGGCCTCACGGATCCGCCGGGCCGACCGGTCGGGGTCGACGGGGAGCAGGGCCGCCGTGCCGGCCTCCATGTTGGACAGGTCCACGCCGGCGTTGGCGCACACGAAGCCGTGGGCCGTCTCGGTGATCAACAGGTCGCCCCGCCGGCGCACGATCCGGACAGACTCCCCCTCGACCACGGCTGCCTTGGCCGCCGGGTCGTCGGCGTCGATGGCGACAATGCGGCCCTCGGCCTTGGACACCACCTTCTGGGTCACCACCAGTACATCGCCGTGGGCCAGTCCGCCCGGGACGGGACACGCCGTCGGGTCCCGTCCGCACAGCACCTCGGCCAGCATGCCGGCGAGGTCGTCCCCCGACCTCACCTCCCCGAGGCCGGTCACGGCGAAGACGGCGAGGCCGCCGGCCGGCGGCCCGGCGGACTCACCCGACGGCATCGAGCACCGCCCGGGCCAGTGTGGAGGAGCGGCCGATCGTGGACATGATGGTGGGGGCGACAACGCATCGGACCCCCTCCGCCTCGACGGACGCGGCCAGGTGGGCGTCGGACTCGTCGATCACGAGCGTGCCCATCCACGAGGCGTACCACCGGGCCACCCCGACCACCGAGGACTCGAACCCCATCTCACGTAGCAGCCGGTCCGCGGGCCCCTTCAGCGCCGCTCCGGCGACGATGGGGGAGATCCCGACCACCCGGTCCCGTCGAGCGACGAGCCGGTCGAGGACACCGTCGACGGCGGTGAGCGGCCCGATGGAGACCACGGGGTTGGAGGGACACACCACGATCGACTCGGCGGCGTCGAGGGACTCGAGCACTCCGGGGCCCGGTCGCGCCGAGTCGGCGCCGACGAACCTGACGCCGGTCACCGCCACCTCGTGCCTCAGGCGCACGAAGTACTCCTGAAAGCCGATCTCGGGGCCGTCGGACAGCTGGACCCGGGTACGCAGGAGGTCGTCGGTGACCGGGACCAGGCGGACGCCCACGCCGAATGAACGGGCCAGTTCCGCGGTCACCTGGCCCAGCGTCGCACCCTCGCTCAGCCGTTGCGTCCGGTAGCAGTGCGTGGCCAGGTCCTGGTCTCCGAGGTTGAACCAGGTGATCCCTCCCAACCGCTCCAGCGACTCCATGACCCGCCACGTCTCGCCTTTCAGTCCCCAGCCGGTGTCGGGATTGATGACATCGGCCAGCGTGTACATGACGGTGTCGAGGTCGGGCGAGATGTGGAGCCCGTGCAGATCGGTGTCGTCGGCCGTGTTCACGACGGCGGTGATCCGGTCGGGTGAGACCACCTCGACCATGCCCCGCAGGAGCCGCGCCGCCCCGACACCCCCGCACAGTGCGACGATCATCGGGGACGTTGGCCAGGGGCTGCGGTCATCGGGGGCAGGCTAGCTGTCCCGCCCGGTGGTCCCGGCCTCCACCGGCATTGTGCAAGGCTCGCTGCGTGCCGGAGCGATCTGCACCCTCCGACCAGGGCCGCCTGTCCGTCGGGTTCGACGCCACGCCCCTGCTGGGTCGCCCGACCGGTGTCGGCGCCTTCTGCGCCGGCGCCCTGTCTGGGCTGTCCGACTGCGGCTCGGTGGAAGTGTCCGCCTACGCGGTGAGCTGGCGTCGCCGCCGGGGGATCGACGCGTTGGTGCCTGCAGGGGTGTCGACGGGCCAACGCGCCATGCCGGCCCGGCCGTTGCACCTGGCCTGGCGACACTCCTCCCTCCCGCCGGTCGAGTGGTTCATCGGGCGCCACGACGTGGTTCACGGCTCGAACTTCGTGGTGCCCCCGACCAGGGACGCGGCCCGGGTGGTGACCGTGCACGACCTCACCGTGGTGCTGTACCCCGAGCTGTGCGACCCACCCACCCTCGAGTTCCCCTCCCTCGTCCGTCACGCCGTCGACGAGGGGGCGTGGGTGCACACACCGTCTCGGTTCGTCGCCGACCAGGTGGTGGCCGAGTTCGGTGTCGACCCGGAACGGGTCCGTGCCGTGCACCACGGCATCCCCCCTCTCCCCGAGCTACAGGTCCCGGGTGAGACGCCGATCCCCCTGCCGAAGGGGTGCGGCCGGTACGTCCTGGCCGTCGGCACCATCGAGCCGCGCAAGGACTATCCCTTGTTGGTGGCGGCCTTCACCGCCGTCGCCGAGCACCATCCCGACGTGGCCCTGGTCGTCGTAGGTAGCGACGGGTGGGGAGCCGAGCGGTTCGCCGCCGCCGTCGAGGCCTCGCCGGTCCGCGCCCGGATCGTCCGACCCGAGGGCTACGTCGACGACCGGGCACTGGCGCGCCTCCTCGGGGGGGCCTCGGTGCTCGCCTACCCGTCGCGTTACGAGGGATTCGGATTCCCGCCCCTGCAGGCCATGGCGGCCGGCGTCCCGGTGGTGGCGACCGCCGCCGGCGCCATCCCCGAGGTGGTCGGGGACGGTGCCGTCCTGGTCGACCCGACCGACGCGGACGGGTTGGCCGCGGCGTTGAGCGCTGTGCTCGAGGACGGGACGTCGGTGGACGATCTGGTGGCCAGGGGAACCCGGCGGAGCAGGGCGTTCAGTTGGGAATCGTGCGCCGCAGGCCTGGTCGCCCTCTACGGTGACGCCCGGGCGGCGGGCCCCGGCCGGACGGCGGGCCCGGTGAGCCGTGGAGGCTGAGCCTGTGCGCGTGGAGCTGATGGTCCAACAGCTGCGCCGGAAGGCGTCGGGCGGCATCGGCACCTACGTGCAGGGACTGATCCAGGGACTGCACGCCCTCGACCCCGAGGAGCGTCCCCACGTGGAGATGGTGGCCAGCCGGCCGCCGCCGGCCCGGAGCGGCCCCGACCCGCTGGAAGCCCTCGGCTTCCCCCTGCACAGCTCGGCCCTGCCCGGGCCCATGCTCACCCGGGCCTGGGACCACGGACTGGTGCGAGCCGGGGCCGGGTTCGACGTCGTCCACTCCACCTCGGTGGCCACGCTCGAGCCCGGGAATGCGTCGCTGGTCGCCACCATCCACGACCTGTTGTGGCGACGGGTCCCCGGTGCCTATCCGGCGAGGGGCAGGAAGTGGCACGAGGCGGCCCTCCAGCGCGCGCTCCGGCGCGCCGACCGGTTCGTGGTCCCGGCCGACGTGGTGGCCAACGACCTCCGCCAGGCCGGTGCACCCCAGCACGCCATCACGGTGATCCCGATGGGCTCCGACCACCTTCCGCCGCCGGACCTCGACGCCGGCGCGGCGCTGCTCGAGCGGATGGGGGTCCACGGCCCGTTCCTCCTCAGCGTCGGGACACGCGAGCCGCGCAAGAACCTGACCCGCCTGATCGAGGCCTACGGCCACATCCGGGGCGCGTTGCCTGAACCGTGGCCGCTCGTGCTGGTCGGGCCGTCGGGGTGGGGCGAGCGGATCGAACCCCACCCCGGGGTGGTGATGACCGGGCTCATCTCACCGACCGAGTTGTCCGCTCTGTACACCACCACCCGGTTGCTGGCCTATGTCCCGCTGATCGAGGGGTTCGGGCTGCCGCCGGTGGAGGCGATGTCGTTCGGTGCGCCGGTCGTGGCCAGTCCGCTGCCGAGCACGGCCGGGGCGGCATTCGAAGTCGATCCCCGGAGTGTGGACGCCATCGCCGACGGGCTCCTCCGGGTGGCGGTCGACGAGGGGGTGCGCAACCGCCTGCGGGCGGCGGGGACGAAGAGGTCGGACCAGCTGACCTGGGCGTCGATCGCCCGCCGGCACCTGGCCGTCTGGAACGAGGCCGCCGCCTCGGCGCGGGGGGCCAGGGATGGCTGAGGACCGCCTGGTGCTGTCCCTCGACGTGACGGCGGTCCCCGCCCGACCGGTCGGGGCGGGCCAGTACACGCTGCAGCTCGGTTCCGCCCTCGCCGAACGGCCGGATGTCGATCTCGTCGTTGTGGCCCGCACCGCCGACGCCGGGCGCTGGCGGGCGGTGGCGCCGGGGGCGGCGTTGGAGGCGGTGGCGCCCGGGCCACGCCCGCTGCGGCTGCTCTGGGAGCAGGCCCGTCTGCCCGCCCTGCTGGCCGCCCGTCAGGTCGACGTCCACCACGGTCCGCACTACACCATGCCCGAGCGCGCCTCCGTCCCGGCCGTCGTGACCGTGCACGACCTCAGCTTCTTCGAGGCGCCGGACTGGCACAAACGGTCCAAGGTGCTCCTGTTCCGGCGGGCGATCGCCGTGGCCGCCCGGAGGGCGGCGGCGGTGGTGTGCCCGAGTCGCGTCACCGCCGAGGAGCTCCATCGTTGGTGCGAGCCGACCGCCGAGGTCTTCGTCGCCCACCACGGCGTCGACACCCATCGGTTCCGGCCCTACGAGCCCGAGCCCGGCACCGACACCCCGCTGCTGGCCGGGATCGACCGACGGTTGGTCGACGGGCGACCCTTTCTGGTCTTCGTCGGGACCATGGAACCGAGGAAGGACGTGCCGTCGCTGGTCACCGCGTTCGCCCGGGCCTCCCGGAGCCACGACGACGCGCTGCTGGTGCTGGTGGGGGGAGCCGGCTGGGGAGGGCCCGATGTCGACCGGGCCGTCGCCTCCTCGGGGGCCGCCTCGCGCGTCGTCCGCACCGGCTACGTCCCCGACGGTGCCGTCCCCGCGTTGCTGCGGTCGGCCAGGGCCGCCGTCTACCCCGCGCTCTACGAGGGGTTCGGCCTGCCGGCCCTCGAGGCGCTGGCTTGCGGCACCCCGCTGATCACCACCTCGGGCACGGCCATGGAGGAGGTGGCGGGCGACGCCGCGGTGCTGGTGCGACCCGGGGACGTCGCCGGCCTGACCGGGGCGGTCGAGGCGGCACTGGCCGAGGAAGTGTCTCCCGGACCCGAAGGGCGACGCCGGCGGGGCCTCGAGATCGCCGCCGCCCACACCTGGGCCGCCAGTGCGCAACGGCACATGGAGGCCTACCGGTTCGCCGCCGGGGACGCTCGAGCGGACCAGGATGATGCCCCCTCGACCAGCCAGTAGGGTGACCCGTCGTGCGCTCCCTCATCACCGGCGGCCGTGGGTTCGTGGGCAACTGGCTCGCCGACCATCTCCGTGAGTCCGGCGACCAGGTCGTCGTGATCGACCGGGAGGTCGACGTCACCGATCCCGAGGCCCTGCTGGTGGCCGTGACCGCCGCCGCCCCCGATGCCATCTACCATCTGGCGGCCCTGACCCACGTCGGCCAGTCGTGGGACGAACCGCTCCGGGTCCTCGAGGTCAACGTCATCGGCACCGGAGCCGTCCTGGCCGCAGCGAGGCGGTGCGGCACCGATCCGAGGGTCTTGGTCACCAGCTCGGCCGAAGTCTACGGAGCGGTGACCGACCCGGCCCGGCTCCCGCTCACCGAGGAGTCGCCGACCGCCCCGCTGACGCCCTATGCGGCCAGCAAACTGGCCGCCGAGGCCCTGATCGCCCAGGCCTGGCTGGGCCACGGCCAACACGTGATCACCGTCCGCCCGTTCAATCACATCGGTCCCGGTCAGAGCCCCAACTTCGCCGTGCCCGCCCTGGCGAAGAGGATCGTCGAGGCCGACGTCCGCGGGACGCCGACGATCAAGGTCGGGAACCTGTCGGCCCGCCGTGACTTCACCGACGTGCGGGACGTGGTCCGCGCCTACCGGCTCCTCATCGAGTCGGGGGAGGCGGGCACGGTCTACAACGTGTGCTCGGGGCTCGACGTGTCGATCCGCGAGATCGCCGACCGGCTCCTCGGTCTGGCCGGGACCTCCCTCGAGTTCGAGGTCGACCCCGCCCTGGTCCGACCGGTCGAGGTCCCGGTGCTCCGCGGCGACCCGGGCCGACTGGCCAAGGCCACCGGGTGGAGGCCCGAGGTGCCGCTGGAGCAGACTCTGGCCGACGTGCTCGCCTACTGGCGCCGCGAGACGGGTTGACCAGCGGCCCGGTCCCGAAACGAGGATCGGCCCGCCGGAAGCGGACCGATCCTCGTTTCACTGGTCTTGCGCGACCGATCCGGCCGCATCCGAGCCGACGCCGCCGCGGGAGGCGGTGCGGCCCGCCGGTCAGGCCACGGCGCTGGGCCTGCGGCTCCGGATCTGGGCCCGGGCCTCCTTGGCCTGGACATGAGCCTGCTTGGCCAGGTCACGAGCCTGGGTGGGCAGGCGGTCCTCCAGGGGGGCGACCGCCGTCTCCAGGCGCTCGATGATCTCCTCGAACCGCTCCATCAGATTCTCGACGGTGGTGTCGACCGTCCGGAGGGTGTCGCTCAGATCGGTGCGCACCGAGGCGACCCGGGTGTCGAACTCGGACTTGGGGTCCGACAGGCGCTTGAGCAGCTCCTGGCGCTGCACCTGGATCTGCTGGTAGCCGAGCACGCCGGCCCCGATGACCACGTAGGCGGCATCCTTGGCGACGGCACTGACGTCCTTCGCCGCCTTGGTGAGGTCGGTGTTGATCTCGGGCACCTTCACCTCGGGCTTCTTGATGGTTGGCATGGTCTCTCCTTGTGCTTCCTCTGCCGGGGGACCCGGTCTCGGTGATCTGCTCGCTCGGCCCCCGGCCGGAACCGGTGGTCGACTCGTCTTGGTCAACGTCGTTGAGTGCAACTGTATTCCTTCTGTTAAACAGTTGCAAGCACCACGTCGCCTCCGCAGAGTCGCCCCTTGTGAGCTGGGAAGACACCGCGGGGCGGTTTCGGCCCGATAGCCTCTGACCCCTGATGGACACACTGGCACCGCCGGTCGTCGCCGTCGTCGTCGCCCACGATCCTGGTCCGTGGTTCGAAGAGACGCTGGCTTCGTTCGCCACACAGGAGTACGCGGAGCTCTCGATCCTGGTCCTCGACGCCGCCAGCGAGCAGGAGCTGGCACCACGGGTGGCGGCCGTGCTACCCACCGCGTACGTACGGCGATTCGAGGAGAACCGCGGGTTCGCCGCCACGGTCAACGAGGTGGGGGAGATGGTGGACGGTGCCGCCTACTACCTGCTCTGCCACGACGACGTGGCCCTGTACCCCGACACGATCGCCCTCCTGGTCGAAGAGGCGTTCCGTTCCAATGCCGGCATCGTCTCGCCCAAGGAGGTCAGCTGGGACGACCCCGAGCGGCTGATCCACGTGGGGATGACCGTGGACAAGGGGGGCTCGGTCGTGGACCGCGTCCAACCCGACGAGATCGACCACGGCCAGCACGACGCGGTGCGCGACGTGTTCGTCGCGCCGGGCGGCGCCACGCTGGTTCGGGTCGACCTGTTCGACGAGCTGGGCGGCTTCGACCCGGCCATCGTGGCCATGGGCGAGGACCTCGACTTGAGCTGGAGGGCCCAGGTGGTGGGCGCACGGATCATCGTGGCCCCCGACGCCCGGATCCGTCACCGGGAGGAGTTGGCCGGGGGCTCCCGCCCGGTCGATCCGTCGCTCATCGGCGCGGATGGGTCGGCGGGCTCGACCCGCACCCCGACACTCCAGGAGCTCCAGCGGCGCCATGAGCTCCTGGCCGTCCTCAAGTGCTACGGCCCGGGCCACCTCTTGTGGATCGTCCCCCAGGTGTTTGTGCTGGCTGTCGGCGAGGTGGTCGTGGCCGAACTCGCCGGCAACCGGTCCCGCTCCCGGGCGGTGGTGCGGGCGTGGCGGTGGAACCTCGGTCGCCTGGGGGTGATCAGGGCCCAGCGCAAGGTACTGAAGGCCCATCGCCGCCTGGCCGACAAGGAGATCAGGCTGCTCCAGGTGGGCGGCAGTGCCCGGCTCTCGACCTACGGCCGACGGTTCTTCCAGCACGGCTTCCACGGTGCCCATGACGATGAACTGGTCGACGACGAGGCGTGGGTACCCGCCGCGTCCGCCGCCATCGCCGCCGACCAGGCCCCGGCCGACCGGGCCCGGGGCAGGGTGAGCGGGAGAGTCCGGGTCGGGGCCTGGGTCGTCGCCGCCGTCATCGTGGCCATCGGGTCCCGAGGGGTCATCGGTGGGCGACTCCCCGCGGTGGGCCAGTTCACCCCCTTCCCGGGGTGGGTCGCCACCTGGTCGCAGTTCTTCGGAGGGTGGCACCCCTCGGGGGTGGGCACCACGGCACCGGCCACACCGGCCCTCGCCCTGTCCGGTCTGGTCGGGACCGTGTTGCTGGGTGCGATGGGATTGACCCAGAAGCTCTTGGTCTTCGCCTGCGTCCCCCTCGGGGCGTGGGGGGCGGCACGCCTGTTGCGGCCGTTCGGCTCCCGAGCGCGCCGCCCTGGTCACCGGCCTGGCCTACCTCGCCATGGCCCTGCCGTACAACGCAATCGCGCTCGGACGCTGGGGGGCCCTCGCCGTGTACGCCGGGGCGCCGTGGATCCTGGCCCGGCTGTTCCGGGCTACCGGCACCGCCCCTTACGCTCGGCCCGACGCCGCCCGGGGCGGTCACCCCGTCCTCCGGGCGATGCTGGCACTCGGCGTGATCGAGGCGGTCCTTGTCTCCTTCGTGCCGGCGGCGGCCATCGTGGTCGTGGTGGCCGCGCTCGCCCTGTTGGTGTCCTCTGCGATCGGCAGGGACTGGCGCTCCACACGGCGGGCCGTCGGCCTGGCGGTCGGGTCCACACTGGTGACGGCTGTTCTCTGCCTGCCCTGGCTGATCGGCGTGGTCTGGGCCGGGGGCGGTGCCGTGTCCGTGTTCGGGGTGCCGATCCCCGCCTCGCAAGCGGCGTCGTGGGGATCGCTCCTGCGCTTCGCCGCCGGGCCGATCGGTGCCTCGCCCCTGGCTTGGGGATTCGCTGTCGCCGCGTTGGTCCCTCTACTCCTGGCCCGCGGGGAGCGGTTCTCCTGGGCGGTCCGCCTCTGGACGATCGCGCTGGTCTTTTGGATCATGGCCTGGGCCACCGGCCGGGGGTGGACCGGCAGTCTGGCCATCGACCCACTGGTGCTGTTGGGCCCCGCCGCGGTGGCGATCGCCGCCTCGATCGGCCTCGGCATCGCCGCCTTCGAGGAGGACCTGCGGACGGTCACCTTCGGGTGGCGCCAGATCGTGGTGGTGCTGGCGTCGATCATGGCTATCGCCGGCTCTCTCCCCACGCTCGTCTCGGCGCTACCGGGCCGGTGGGACCTCCCGATCAACGACTTCAGCCAGTCCGTGTCGTGGATGCCGGCCAAGGCGTCCTCGGGGGCGTTCCGGGTGCTGTGGCTCGGGGACACCCGGTCGCTGAACCAGGGCTCCTGGAGCGCCGGTGACGGCCTGGCCTATGCCACTTCGGAGGACGGTGCACCCGACGCCCGCTGGCTGTGGAACGCGGCGAGCCCCGGCCCCGCCGACGGGCTGGCCTCGTCGGTGAACGAGGCCATCCAGGGCCGGACCAACCAGTTGGGGAGGATGCTGGCCCCGGCGGGCGTGCGCTACGTCGCCCTCCTCACCTCGCTCGCCCCCGAGATCAGCGGGGAGCAGAGTCCCGAGCAGTACCCGGTCCCCGCCGGGCTGGCCTTGGCGCTGGCCGACCAACTCGACCTCGAGCCCGTCGTGTCGGGCAGCGGGATCACCGTCTACGCCAACACGGCCTGGATCCCGGAGCGGGCCGTGGTGCCCGGGAAGTCACCGGTGGTCACCGCCCGTGGAACACCCGGTGCCCTGGCCGGCACCCCGGGCACACCCATCGTCCCCGGGGCCGTCCCCGTGCTGGCGGGTGCACCGGCCTCACGTTCCTACCGCGGCCCGGTGCCGGTGGGCACAGTGCTCACCGCACTGGCCCCGGCCGGGCGTTGGACCCTGGTGGAACCGGACGGCGCGACCGTCCCGAGCCGAGCGTCGTTCGGATGGGCCGGCAGCTACCGAGTCACAGCTGCCGGCGTCAACACCCTGCGCTTCGGAGGCGGGGCACTCGTGCCGCTCACCTGGCTCTACACGGTCGCCATCTGGCTGGTGGCGGTCGCCCTGCTCCTCGGCCGTCGCCCGACCGCCGGTTGGTGGCGCCGGCGCATCGGCCGGGACCGGTCAGCGGCCGGACCCGGTGACGCCACCGAGCCCACCGACCCACCGGTCGTCGGGCCGGCGGAGACCGCCCCGTCCGCCGACCATGTCGGGGTGCGCCCGTGACGGCACCCGACGAGCCCCGAGTTGGGCCCACAGGAGAGGAGGGGGTCGTGACCCCGGTCGGTCCGAGCCGTGCGCTGCCACCGTCGGGCCGGTTGCGGCGGACCACCGAGGACCCGGTCCCTCGGCGGGTCGTGGCCGTCGTTACCCCGGTGGCCGTCGTGGTCGTGGTGGCGGTGATCGCCGCCCTGTTTCCGCCCTCGTCGGCCGCCCCCGCCCCGGGGGTGTTCGACGGGGTGGCCGTCCCCCCCGGTGGGGCCTACTCGTCGTCAGCCTTCTGCGCCGCGGGATCGGGGACCGCGGCGGCGACCACCATCACCCTGACCAACTCGACCCCCCACCCGGTGACCGGGACGATGACCTCGGTGGCGCCGGCACCGTCGTCGGGCGCGGTCCCGACGGTGTCGCGTACCGTCTCGGTCCCGGCTCTCGGCAGTGCGGCCGTCGACCCCGCGTCCGGGCTACCCGCGGGCGACGACGCCACCTCGTTCGTGTTCGCCGGCGGAGGCGTCGTGGCCGACCAGGTGGTATCGGGTCCCACCGGCTGGTCCATGGCCCCCTGTGCGTCGGAGACCTCGACCCAGTGGTCGTTCGCCGGCGGTTCCACCACCTCGGGCAACACGCTCACCCTCTCGCTGTTCAATCCCAGCGGGACCGAGGCGGTGGTCAACGTCTCCTTCCTCACCGCCGACGGAATCGTCGAGCCCCAGACCTATCAGGGGCTCGTGGTGCCGCCCGGCCAGCTCGTCGAGGAGAACGTGGGCGACTACGTGCAGAACGACTCGGCCATCGGGACGCTTGTGGCCTCCCAGTCGGGCACGGTGGTCTCCACCGAGTTCCAGCAGTGGTCCACGGGGACGTCCGCCGGCCTCTCCCTCCAGCTGGGCTCGCCGGCGCTGGCCTCCACCTGGCGGTTCGCCCAGACCACCGTGCTGCCCACGTCGACCGTCGCCTTCACGCTGGCCAACCCGGCGAGCACGGCGGTGAGCGCCACCATCTCCCTGGGTCTCGTGGCGGGCACGGTGGTCCCGAGGCGGCTGGTCGTTCCGCCGCTCTCGACAGCGGTCTTCGAGGCGTCGGGTTCGCCGGGGCTGCCCAAGCAGGTCCCCTACTCGGTCACCGTCACGTCCAGCGCCCCGATCGACGTCGGGCGTTCGGTGGAGGCGCCCCCGGGGGCGACCCCACCGCTGTGGGGATCCTCCCCGGGGGCCAGCACCCTGGCCGACCGGTGGCTGGTGCCCGGTCCCGGCGTCCCGAGCGCCCCCGGGACGGCCGACGCCACGGTGACCAGCCTGGCGGTGGCCAATCCCGGGCCGTCGGTGGCGCGGGTGGTGGTGGGCGTGCTCGGCTCGGCCCGGCCCGCCGCCGTGGTCATGGTCGCCGCCGGTCGTCTGACGGTCCTCGGACCCGCCGTCGTGGGTGGCCTGGCCGTCCACGTCGTGTCCTCCGACGTGCCCGTGACCGTCGAGCTGGACAGTGGGCCCTCGGGCTCCCCGGGCGTGGTGTCGAGCTCGGGGTTCCCCTTCGTCGGCTAGCCCCCGCACGGTCGCACGGTCGAACCAAAGGGGCGACATCGCCAGCCGTGTGCGGCGGCACTGACGGTCGCCGCACCCGACAGCGATGACGCGCGGTGTGTACTGTTGACGGCACCAGAGAGGAGTCGCCATGGCCCTGCGTACGGCGGCACGATCGTGGACCTGCGGTGAGCGGACCGGCGGCTCGCCCCCGAGACCGCTCGGCCCGGGCGATGGGACCACGGGGCCCCGGCGTCGGCACCTGCGCCGGGCGCTCGCCGCCGCCGCATCCCTCACCGTCATGGTCGGACTGGTGGCCACCTCGGCGTTGGTCGGGGGGGCCGGACCGGCCGGGGCCGCACCGGTCCCGACGGGGCAGATCACCGGGACGGTCGTGATCCAGGACGCGCCAGTCGGCTTCACCGGGGAGGTCGGCTTGGTGGCCTGCCCGAGCACCACACCCTCGGTCGGCCTGTGCCCGTCTCCCCAGTACACATTCTCCGGTTCCGGAGGCAGCTACACGCTCACCCTGGCCGCCGGCACCTGGACGGTGTACACCTTCTACGTCGCCGGCCCGCAGGGGGGCGCCTTCGTCGGCAGGCCCCACACCGTCGCCGTCGCCCCCGGGGCGACGGTCCGGCTGAACGTCGCCGTCCACTACCAGGTGCCGAGCAGCCTGGCGGGAACGGCCACGGTGACCGGCGTGCCCTCGGGGGTGACCATCGACCAGGTCCAGGTGACGGCGTGCCCGTCGTCGACGCCGCTGGTCGATGAGGCGCCCTCGCCGTTGTGCGCCACCGACTACCTCGCGCAAGGATCGGACCAGTACTCCCTCCCCACGTTGTACAAGGGGACGTGGTTGCTCTATGTCGGCTACTACACCCTGTTCGGGCTGACGATCGTGTCCAACCCGCTCACCGTCACCATCAAGAAGGACACCTCGGGCACGGACGATCTCACCGTCCGCTACCAGAGGCCGGCCAACGCCCTGGTCGAGGGTTCGGTCACGGTGGCCGGAGCGCCATCCGGATTCTCGGGGCTGGTCGGCGTCGGTGGCTGCCCGGCGGTCGGCGGCTCGCCGGCCCTCTGCGGCAACCCCTACTACACGCTCGCCTTCGACGGAAGCTACGAGCTGGTGGTCCCGGCCGGGCAGTGGGACCTGGCCGGCTTCTACGAACTGGCCCCCTTCGGCGGTCAGTTCCTCAGTGCCACCCAGGGCGTCAAGCTGGTGGGCGGGACCATCGTCTCGCTCAACTTCAAGGTGCCCTACAAGAAGCCGGCGACCATCACCTCGACGGTGACGGTGACCGGCGTCCCCGCCGGCCAGACCGTCGAGGCCACCACCTTGACGGCCTGCCCGAGCGAGTTCCCCGACGTCGGCGGGGTCCAACCCATCGAGTGCGTCGACAGCTTCAGTCCCGCGGGTGAACCGAACACCATCGCCACGCTTCCCGCCGGCAAGTGGCTCCTCTACCCGGGGTACGAGACGGCCTCCCTCAACGAGGTGACTGCCACCACGGCCACCAAGGTGACGCTGGTGGCCGGGCGCACCAAGGTGAAGAACCTCTCCGTCGCCTACCAGGCCGGCTGAGCCCGGCGCCACCCCCGTCGGCCCGGGACCGACCCCACCGCCGGCTGCCAGAATGACCGCATGAACGCCGACGAGGTGCCCCCGTCCGAGGACCGATGGCGGGCCCGGGCCCGCTCCGTCGTTGCGGCAATGACACCGGAGGAGAAACTGTGGTGCCTGGACGGCGACGCGCCGTTCTGGGCCGGGCTGACCTATCTCGGGGAGGACGGCTACCACAAGAGTCCCTTCCGTGCGGCCCAGGTTGAGCGCCTCGGTCTGCCGGGATTCGCGTTCTCCGACGGCCCCCGTGGGGTGGTGGTCGACCAGGCCACGTGCTTCCCGGTGAGTATGGCCCGGGGGGCGACCTGGGACGTCGACCTGGAGGAACGCATCGGCGACGCCATCGGGAAGGAGCTCCGAGCCGTCGGTGCCGATCTGTTCGGCGGCGTGTGCGTGAACGTGCTGCGGCACCCGGCGTGGGGGAGGGCACAGGAGACCTACGGCGAGGACCCCCACCATGTGGGGGAGATGGGCGCGGCACTGACCCGAGGGGTCCAACGCCACGCCATGGCCTGTGTCAAGCACTTCGCCTGCAACTCCATGGAGAATGCCCGGTTCCAGGTCGACATCACCGTGGACGAGGCCGCCCTCCACGAGGTCTACCTGCCCCACTTCAAGCGCATCGTCGACGAGGGCGTCGCCGTGGTGATGAGCGCCTACAACAGCGTGAACGGCGACTGGTGTGGTGACAACCGGACCCTGTTGACCCGAGTCCTGCGCGACGAATGGGGATTCGACGGTTTCGTGATCAGCGACTGGATCTTCGGGATACGCGACGCTGCCCGGTCGGTCCGGGCCGGGCTCGACGTGGAGATGCCCTACCGGATGATCCGGGCCCAGCATCTGGCGGCGGCGCTGGACGGGGACGAGGTGTCCTGGTCCGAGGTCGATCGGTCGGTCGAACGGGTCGTGGCCACCCGGCTGCGTTTCGACGAGGTCCTGTCCCGCCCCGTCGGCGACCGGAGCGTCCTGGCCTGCGCCGAGCACCGTGCCCTGGCTCGCGAGGCGGCGGCCAAGTCGGTCGTCCTCCTGCGCAACCAGCCGGTCGACGGACGACCGGTTCTACCCCTCGACCCGGCGGTGCTGTCATCGGTGGCCCTGTTCGGCGGACTGGCCGCGGCAGTCAACCTGGGTGACGGCGGCTCGAGCGACGTCTGGGCACCGGAGGTGGCGACGGTGGCGGATGGGATTCGTGCCGCCATCCCCGGGGCCACGGTGGTGGTGGACGACGGTTCGGACCCCGCCCGGGCGGCGGCACGGGCCACCGACGCCGACGTGGCCCTGGTGGTGGTGGGCTACACCCGGGACGACGAAGGTGAGTTCATCGGCGAGTTCGCCAGCGCCCAACTCGTGGACCTGTTCCCTCCCGAGGACGATCCCGGGCTCGTGGCCACCTTCGAGGCCGGGATCGCCACCGAGCGGTTGGTCGAGCCGCCGGCCCACGTGGTCGAGCGGTCCCGACCGGGGGGGTTCGCCGAGGGGGGCGACCGAGTCTCGCTACGCCTGCACGACGACGACGTCGCCCTCATCGGGGCCGTCGCGGCGGCCAACCCGCGGACCGTCGTCGCCCTGGTGGCCGGGAGCGCGGTCGTGGTCTCCGAATGGGACGAGCGCGTCCCGGCCGTGGTCCAGTCGTGGTACTCGGGGATGGAGGGAGGCCACGGCCTCGCCGACGTGCTGTGCGGCCGGACCGACGCCGCCGGCCGGCTCCCGTTCAGCGTGCCGCGTCGGGAGTCGGACCTGCCCGAGTTCGAGGCTTCGGCCACGTCGTTCACCTACGGCGCGTTCCACGGCTACTGGCACCTGGAACACCGGGGGACCCAACCCGCCTACCCGTTCGGATTCGGGCTCAGCTACACCGACTTCGTCCTCCATGAGGCCGAGGCGACCATGGTCGACGGGGAGTTGAACCTGCGGGTGAAGGTCTCCAACCGCGGTGGTCGTCACGGGTCCGATGTGGTGCAGGTCTATGCCCGCAGATCGGACTCGGGGCGCCCGGCCCGCCTGGCGGGCTTCTCCCGGATCGAGCTCGACGCCGGTCGGGCGTCGAGCGTCGACATCGCCATTCCCTTCCCGGGTCTCGCCCTGCGTGACGTCCGGTCCCACTCCATGGTGGTCCCCCCCGGGCGCTACGAGTTGAGGGTGGCCCACCACGCGTGCGACCCGGGCATCGTGGTGGAGGCCGTCATCGGCGCTGACGGGCGGTCCTAACGGCGGGCGCCCAGAACGCGGCACCGCCCGGTGCCCGTCGATCGACCGGTCAGCGCGACGCCGGGGGCGGCGGGGGCGGGGGCCAGGGAGACTGCTTCGGCCAATGGGCCGGTGCCGGCTTGGCCGGCAGCGGCGTCGGAGCCTGAGCCTGGGGCCGGTGCCCGTTCGGCGGGGGAGGGGGCCACGGCTCGGTGCCGGGATGCCCGTCGACCGGCGGTGCGGAACCATCCGGTGGTTGGTCGGCGGTATGGCTGGCTCCCGACACCCCGGAGTCGACCGGTGCCTCTGCCTCGGTCGCCCCGGACTGCTCGGCCGAACCGGCGGGGGCACCGTTACCCGAGGAGCCGTCGGCCTGGTCGGGGGGGCCGTCGGCATCGTCCGATCCGGTCGGGCCGTGCTGGGCGGCGACGAAGATAGGTGGCACCGACTTGACCCCGTGCTCGTGGACCGGTCGACCGTAGGCGGTGTCGACCAGGCGGCCCACCGTCTCCCCGTCGATGGTCTCCTCGTCGAGGAGCGCACGGGCCACCGCGTCGAGACCGCCCCGGTGCCGGGCCAGGACCTCGAGGGCCCGCTGTTCCTGCTCCCGCAGGATGATCTCGACCTCGTCGTCGATGATCTGGCTGGTGTGCTCGGAGTAGTCGCGGGTGTGCATGAGGTCCTCGCCGAGGAACACCTGGCCCTGGGACCCCCAGGCCATCGGGCCGATCTTGTCGCTCATGCCCCACTCGCGCACCATCTTGCGGGCCAGCTCGGTGTTGCCGACCAGGTCGTTGCTGGCCCCGGTGGACAGGTCGCCGTACACGAGGAGCTCGGCGGCACGACCGCCCATACGCACGGCCAGGGAGTCCTCGATGTGCTGGCGCGGGTGGATGTGGCGCTCCTCCATGGGGAGCTGCATGGTCACCCCGAGGGCCATACCGGTCGGGAGGATGGTCACCTTGTGCACGGGGTCGGCGTCGGGCAGCACGTAGGCGAGCACGGCGTGGCCGCCCTCGTGGAAGGCCACGCGCTCCTTCTCCGCATTGGAGAGCACCAGGCTCTCGCGCCGCTGGCCCATGAGCACCCGGTCCCGTGACGCCTCGAAGTCGACGTTCTGGATGACCTTGGACCCGCGCCGCACCGCGTGCAGAGCCGCCTCGTTGACCAGGTTGGCCAGGTCGGCACCGCTCATGCCCGGGGTCCCCCGCGCCACCGTGCCGAGGTCGACGCTCGGATCGACCCGCTTGTCCTTGCAGTGCACCTGAAGGATGGGTAGCCGTTCGTCGAGGTCGGGGAGGGGTACCACGATCTGGCGGTCGAAGCGGCCGGGCCGGAGGATGGCCGCGTCCAGGATGTCGGGGCGGTTGGTGGCGGCCATCACCACGATGCCCTCGGTGGGGTCGAACCCGTCCATCTCCGACAGCATCTGGTTGAGGGTCTGCTCGCGCTCGTCGTGGCCGCCCCCGAGCCCCGCACCGCGCTTGCGGCCGATGGAGTCGATCTCGTCGATGAACACGATGGCCGGGGCCTGCTTGCGGGCGGTGGCGAACAGGTCACGGACACGGCTGGCCCCCACGCCGACGAACATCTCCATGAAGTCGGATCCGCTGACCGACATGAAGGGGACCCCGGCCTCGCCGGCGACGGCGCGGGCCAAAAGGGTCTTCCCCGTGCCCGGGGGGCCGACCAGCAGGATCCCCTTGGGGATGCGGGCCCCGATGTCCTTGAACCGGGCCGGGGTCTTCAAGAAGTCGACCACCTCGCTGATCTCCAGCTTGACCCCGTCGTAGCCGGCCACGTCGTCGAACGTCGTGGAGGGACGTTCGGTCGAGTAGAGCTTGGCCTTCGATCGGCCGATGGACATGATGCTTCCCATTTGACCCTGCGCCTTTCGGCTGATGTAGAAGAAGATCCCACCGAGGATGGCGAAGGGCAGGACCCACTCCAACAAGATGCCCACCAGCGGGTTCGTGGTTCCGGGGCTGAGGTGGTAGTTGGAGCCGAGCGGCTTGAGCGCGTTGAGCTCCGAGTCGACGATCGGGTTGGGTCCGTTGACGGTGAAGGTGCCGCCGTTCGACAGGTCGCCGGTGATCACCCCGGTGGACAGGTCGACGGTGGCGTTCTTGATCTGCTTGCTCTGGATGTCCGAGAGGAACGTGTTGTAGGTGAGCGTATTCGTCTTCGCCTTGTTCACCAGGCTCGGGACGATGAGCACCGCCAGCACCGCCACGAGGATCACCACATAGAGCAGCATGCGGTTCTTGTTCTGGCCGGGCGCTTCCTGCCCGGGGCCACCGGTGGCCGGCGGGCCGCCAGGCACGTTGGGGTTTGGCGGAGTCACCCCATCATGCTATTCGCCCCGGGGGACGTTTGAGGCATCGGTGCCCCACCGCGCCCGGCCCGCCGCCTGGGGTGACCCTGGCCTCGGTAACGTAGGAGGGTGATCGAGCGGTCCGAATCCGAAGCGGGCCCCCGCGTCCCCGGTTCCGGCGGGTCAACCGGCGAGCCCGTCCCGGTGGCGGGCCGACCACCCACCGGATGGGCCCCGCCGCCGCCCACGACCCCCCCGCCGGGGTGGATGCCCCGGGGGGCGGAACCAAACCAGGGGCAGGGACCGCAACAGGGTGGGCCAGCCGGGGACCGAGACGTGTCCCTCGGCCTCCAGCTCGACGCCGGCGCGGCGCCGGACACCAGGTCGTCAGCCTGGATGTGGTTGTTGTTCGCCGCGCTCGGGTTCATCGGGGGACAGGTGGTCGCCGCGGTATTCGCGGGGATCGCCGCGGCCGTCAGCGGAAACACCAGCTCGCTCACCGCCATCGCCAAGCTGAGCGAGCCGCCCACCTGGTACATCGTCTCGACCCTGCTCGGACTGTGGGCCGGCTTCTTCGGCTCCGCGTGGCTGGCCACCGGGGTGAAGGGCACCAAGAGCTTCCGGCGCGACCTAGGGCTGCGCTTCCGGTGGATCGACCTCGTGGGAATCCCGATCGGTGTGGGCGGCCAGTTCCTCGTGGCCCTCATCTACATCCCCATCTCCCACCACGTGCACGACTTCAACCAGAAGTTCGACGCTCCGAGCCAGCGGCTCACCGGGGGTTCCCACGGCACCTCGTTCGTCATCATCGCCCTCCTCACAGTGGTCGGAGCCCCGTTCTTCGAGGAGTTGTTCTTCCGTGGCGTGCTCCTGCGCTCGTTGGCCCGTCTGTTCGGGCGGGTCGGCCGCTGGGTCGGGCCGACCCTCGCCGTGGTGGTGACCGGGATCCTCTTCGGCCTGGCGCACGCCGAGTCGCTCCAGCTCCTGGGCCTGGCCCTGTTCGGGATCATCCTCTCGGTGGTCTCCTACCGGACCGGTCGCCTGGGGATGAACATGGTCGCCCACGCCTCGTTCAACCTTGTGGCCGTGGCCGCCGCCGTGATGTGGCCGCTGGCTTTCGGCAACGGGATCCTGTTCTGAGATGAGCGCTCCCGTCGCCGTGGCACCGGCGGAGTCGGCGGAACCGGTCGTCGGGGCGACCGCGTCGAAGAGCCGGCCGGGCCTCCTCGGCCGCCTCGGCCGCCGGTCGGCGTGGCCGGGTTGGGCCAACCTGGTGGCCGTAGCCGGAGTGACCCTGGTGGCGCTGAGCCAGCTGCACCCCTCCTTGCTGCTCGCCAACACCACCACCGCCGGCGGCGACACCGGGGCCCACGTGATGCTGCCCGCGTACATGGAATCCCATCTGCTCACCCACGGCCAGCTCACCGGGTGGGATCCGGACTGGTACGACGGCTTCCCCCTCTACACCTTCTACTTTCCGCTGCCCGGACTGATCACGGTCCTGTTCCACGCACTCGTCTCCTACGACATCGCCTTCAAGCTCGTGACCGTGCTCGGCACGCTCACCCTGCCCGTCTGCACCTGGGCGTTCGGCCGCCTGGCCGGGCTGCGCGACCCGGCCCCCGCCTGCATGGCCGCCGCCACACTGGGCTTCCTCTTCGAGCCCAGCTTCTCCATCTACGGGGGCAACATCTTGTCCACGCTGGCGGGGGAGTACTCGTTCTCGCTCAGCCTGTCGTTCGCCCTGCTCTTCCTCGGGGTGTTCGCCGCCGGACTGCGGACCGGCAGGTACCGCGTCCTCGCCGCCGTGCTGTTCGCGGTCACGTTGCTCTGCCACCTGCTCCCTGCCCTATTCGCCGCGGCCGGCGCCGTCGTGCTCCTGCTGCTCGACGCCGACGTCCTGCGGGGCGCCCGCCTCGGGCGGGCCGCGGCAGTGGCCCGCCGGCGGTGGTCGCGGAGGCTGACCTGGGCGGTGGTGGTCGGAGCGATCGGGGCGGGTCTGGCTGCCTGGTGGCTGGTCCCCTTCGCCACCGAGGAGGCCTACACGACCAACATGGGGTACACCAAGGTGCTCGGCTTCCCCCATCTGCTGTTCCCGGGGTCGGCCCACTGGGTTCTGGCCGCCGATGCCGTGGGACTGGTGGCCATGGTGATCCGGCGCAACCGGGTCGCGCTCTTCATCGCGCTGATGGCCGGCGTCTCCGCCGCCGCGGTGTGCTTTGATCCGGCCAACAAGCTCTACAACGCCCGGTTCCTACCCTTCTGGTTCCTCTGCCTCTATCTCATGGCCGGCTATGCGCTGGCCGAGACCGTGGCCGCGGTGGCCCGGTGGAACCGCCGCCGCCGGCTCGAGCTCTGGGTGACGGTGGTCCGCGAGCGGCGTCATGGCGGCCCGGGGGATGTCCTGGCGCCCCGGGGACCGGATCAGCCGTTTCCGCCGACCGACACCTGACGGCAATCCGCCCGGCGCGGTGGTCGGCCCGATCGTCGCCCTGGCGGCGATCTGCCTCGCCGTCGTGCCGCCCATGGTGCTGTCGGTATCCACCCTCTCCTCGGTGGGCGTGACCGTGGGCGCCGACCAGCCGAGCGCGTGGGCGGAGTGGAACTACTCGGGCTACCAGGAGAAGCCGGACTACCCCGAGTACAACGCCGTCATCAAGATGATGGCCCGGGTCGGCGCCACCGACGGCTGTGGCCGGGCCATGTGGGAGTACGACCCCTCGCTCAACCGGTTCGGCACGACCATGTCCCTCATGCTGCTGCCCTACTGGACCAACGGTTGCGTCGACTCGATGGAGGGCCTGCTGTTCGAATCCTCGACCACCACGCCCTTCCACTTCATCAACCAGAACGAGCTATCGGTGAACCCGTCGGACGCCGTCGTCGGGCTCCCCTACGGGGGGCTCAACGTCCCCTTGGGCATCGAGCATCTCCAACAGCTCGGCGTGCGGTACTTCCTGGCTTCCTCCAGCACGGTCGAGCAGGCCGCAGCCGCCGACCCGAACCTCACCCAGATCGCCTCCAGCGGACCCTGGGACACCGTCTACAACGGCGAGACGCTCGACACGACGTGGAAGGTCTACGCGGTGTCGGACTCGTCGTTGGTCCAGCCGCTGCCCGATCAGCCGGTGGTGTGGAAGGGCGTCGAGCCCGCCCAGAGCAGCTGGCTCTCCCCGGCGGTCAGCTGGTACGACGATCCGACCCGGTGGGACGTGGTGCCGGCGGCCGGCGGCCCGGCCTCGTGGCCACGGGTGGCGGCCTCGGTCACTCGGCCGAGCGTGGTGCCCGAGCCGAAGACCGTTGTCTCCGACGTGGTCCAGACCGACAGCTCGGTCTCGTTCCATGTCGACCGGGTGGGCACGCCCGTCGAGGTCAAGGTGTCGTACTTCCCCAACTGGACGGCCTCGGGGGCAGACGGTCCGTGGCGTGTGGCCCCCAACCTCATGGTGGTAGTGCCGACCAGTCACGACGTGACGCTCACCTACGGCACGTCCGGACCGCAACGGGCCGGGGAGTTGATCACCCTCGTGGCGCTGGCGGCCGCCGCGGCCGTGGCGATCAGCGGACGCCGGGCGCGGCGGCGCAGGCGCACATCGGCCGACCCGCCGAGGGTGAGCCCCCCCACGCGGTGAGCCGCACCCTGGGGATGTTCCCCCTCTCGACGGTGCTTTTCCCGCGGGCCGCCCTGCCGCTTCACGTGTTCGAGGACCGGTACCGCACGCTGATGGCCGAGTGTCTCGCGACCGACGGCGAGTTCGGTGTGGTCCTGATCGCCCGGGGGTCCGAGGTCGGTGGCGGCGATCAGCGGGTCGACGTCGGCACGGTGGCCCGGGTCTCGGCGGTGCACGAGTTGGAGGACGGTCGGATGCTGGTCGTCGCCCACGGCACCGCGAGGGTGCGGATCGTCTCGTGGCTGGAGGACTCCCCCTATCCACGGGCCGAAGTCGAGGACTTCCCCCGCCTCGGTGCCGACGATCGCGGGGCGACCGCCACCGCCGAACTGGCGGTCCGGCGGCTCCGCTCCCTGCTCTCCGAACTGGGTGACATGCCCGCCCTCCGCCACGACCTGGACCTCTCGGGGCCGGCCGAGGTGGTGGCCTGGACGTTGTGCGATCTGGCGCCGTTGAACCTGGTCGATCGCCAGCAACTCCTCGCCAGCGACCGGCTCGACGATCAGATGGCCCTGCTCGCCGGCCTGTGCGACGCCATGGCCGAGGACGTGGTCGGCCTGCTGGCCGGGGGCGGGCCGGACGGATAACTCCGTTCGGGCCGACAACCGCCGGTTCGTCGCGGCCCGACCGCGGTGCGGAGCCCGACCGGCCCTCTCCGGGTGTGGGTGGGCTGGCTAGGATGGCCCGTCCATGGGCAGCCTCTCGACGGTATTCAAGGCGTACGACATCCGGGGGGTCGTGCCCGACGAGCTCAACGCCCGGCAATTCCGGGCCATCGGCGTGGCCGTGGCCCGCTTCACCGGCGGGCCCCGTCTCCTCGTGGCCCGCGACATGAGAGAGTCCGGCGTCGAACTGGCGCGGGCCTTCGCCGACGGCGCTCGCTCCGAGGGTGTGGCCGTCACCGACCTCGGCCTCGCCTCCACGGACCTCCTCTATTTCGCCGCCGGCGACCTCGATGCGCCCGGGGCCATGTTCACGGCATCCCATAATCCGGCCCGGTACAACGGGCTCAAACTCTGCCTGTCGGGAGCCCGACCCATCGGGCGCGACACGGGACTCGACGAGATCCAGGCCATCGCCGAGGCTCTCCTCGACGAGTGGGCGGTCTCCGGTCCGCCGCCGCTCGATCCCGACCGGTTGGCCCCGATCGACGAGCGCTCGGTGCTCGACGCCTACGCCGAGCACGTCCGTTCGTTCGTGGACGTCTCCGCCCTGCGACCGCTGCGGGTCGTGGCCGATACGGCCAACGGCATGGGGGGACTGGTCGTCCCCAAGGTGTTCGAGGGCCTGCCCTTCGACGTGGACATCCTCTTCCCCGAGCTCGACGGGAACTTCCCCAACCACCCGGCCGACCCCATCCAGCCAGAGAACCTCGTGTCGCTCAACAAGGAGGTGCTGGCCACCGGCGCCGATGTCGGACTGGCCTTCGACGGCGATGCCGACCGCGTCTTCCTCGTCGACGAGCGCGCCGAACCGGTGTCGGGATCGCTGACCACGGCGCTGGTCGCGTCGTCGATGCTGGAGAAGTACCCCGGTTCGACCGTGCTCTACAACTGCATCTGCTCGCGCGTGGTGCCCGAGGTCATCGCCGAACGGGGCGGCATCGGGGTCCGGACCAAGGTCGGGCACAGCTACATCAAGCAGGTGATGGCCGAGACCGGGGCCGTCTTCGGCGGCGAACACTCGGGCCACTACTACTTCCGCGACAACTATCGGGCCGACTCCGGCATCATCGCCGCCATGATCGTGCTCGAGCTCCTGAGCGTGACCGGGAAGCCGCTCTCCGAGCTGCTCCAGCCGTTCCGGCGCTACGCCGACTCGGGCGAGATCAACACGGTGGTGGACGACCCGGCCGGTGCCGTCGAGCGTATGGCGGAAGAGGTGGAAGAGGCCGGAGGTCGGCTCGGGACGGGCGACCGGCTCGACGGGCTGACCGTGGACCGGGGCGACTGGTGGTTCAATCTCCGCCCGTCGAACACCGAGCCCCTCCTGCGCCTCAACGTAGAAGCACCCGATGCCGCCGCGTGCGCCGCCCACGTGGTCGAGGTGCAGGCGGACATCGCACGATTGCTGCGCACATGACCGGTGGTCCGCCGACGCCTACAGTGCCTGGCGACCAGCACCCGACCGATTCCACCAGAGAGGACCGCACCATGACGCTCGACCCGCTCCTGATCGAGGTGCTGGCGTGTCCCGAGGACAAGGGCCCGCTCCTCTACTTCGCCGACGAGGATCTGTTGTACAACCCCCGCCTCCACCGGAGCTATCCGGTTCGCGACGGCATCCCGGTCATGCTCATCGACGAAGCGACGGCGGTCGACGACGCCGAGCACGCCCGCCTCACCGCCAAGGCCGACGCCGG
The DNA here is from genome assembly GCA_963725395.1 of uncultured Acidimicrobiales bacterium. Taxonomy (GTDB): domain Bacteria; phylum Actinomycetota; class Acidimicrobiia; order Acidimicrobiales; family RAAP-2; genus Bog-756. Next base: position 600,564 of record CAVRYH010000013.1, read on the forward strand.
CGGTGCGGTGACCACCAGTGAGGCGTCGTCCTCGTGACCGCGGCCCGTGGCGGGTCGGTGGGCACCGGCGGCTCGCCACTACCGGTTGACTCGCTCGACATGTGGTCGGCCACCGCGGGACTCCCCGAACAGGTGGAGGCGGCGGTGGCCGCGACGCGCGGCATCGGCGATCTTCCCCGGCACGACCGGGTGGAGAACGTGGTGGTGCTGGGCATGGGTGGTAGTGGCATCAGCGGTGACGTGCTGGTGGCGGCGGCGGCACCGTTCATGCCGGTCCCGGTGACCGTGGTCAAGGGTTACGAGCCCCCTGACTTCGTGGGCACCGGCTCGTTGGTGTTCGCCATGTCGTTCTCCGGTGACACCGAGGAGACGGTGGAGGCGGCGGCCGGCGCCTACGAGGCCGGTGCCTCCTTGGTGGTGGTGGCCGGTGGCGGGGAGCTGGCCCGGTTGGCCGGTGATTGGGACGTCCCGGTGGTGCCGGTCCCCACCGACATCCCCCAGCCCGCGCGCCGCCCTGGGGGCGATGGCTGTCCCCCCACTGGTCCTGTTGGAGGAGATCGGGCTGTTCCCCGGCGCGCTGCAGTGGGTCGACCAGGCGGTCAGCCAGCTCCGGGTGCGTCGCGATCAGTTGGTCCGGCCGGGCAATCCGGCCGAGGAGCTGGCCCGACAGATCGGGCGGACCATTCCGCTCGTGCACAGCTCGGGCGACCTCGGCGCGGCCGCCGCTCTCCGGTGGAAGGCCCAGATCAACGAGAACGCCAAGAGCCCGGCCTTCTTCAACGTGTACCCCGAGCTCTGCCACAACGAGTTGGCCGGATGGGGCCAGCACGGCGACGTCACCCGGCAGCTGATCACGCTGGTGAACCTGCGCCACGACGCCGAGCATCCCCAGGTCAGCCGCCGATTCGATTTGGTGGCCGAGGTGCTCCGTGAGGTGGTGGCCGAGGTGATCGAGGTCCGGGCGGGGGGCGAGGGGGATCTGGCCCAGCTCCTCGACCTGGCCATGGTCGGCGACTTCGTCTCACTCCACCTGGCCGCCAACGAGGGCATCGACCCCGGTCCCATCCCGGTGCTGGTCGACCTGAAGCGGGATCTCGCCACCGGCAGCGTCGCCTGAGGCCTGCCGGCGAGCGGCGGACCGGGGACGGTCGGTCGACGCCGCAGGGCTGTGAGCTGGAATTACTCTGTCGACCCCCCGACCGGTAGGTGGCCCGGTGGCGTGTTGCCGTCGTGTGACGGGCGGGTCACAACCTGGTGAATCCGGCCGATCGGCCCCTGGTTTTCGACGCGGAGGGGCGTACACTCTTGGGGTGAGCTGCGTACGGGTCTGTGGTTGCAAGTCGAAGCCAGTCGCAGGCGAAACGACCCACGTAAGGCAACTTGTGGTTGCTGAGCATGGTGCGGCTTAGGAGTAAGACCTGCCCGTGGCGTCCCCGGCTGTCGGGGGCGGGCGGAGAGGGGATGACGCGTGCCACCAATGCCTCCGTAGGGACGCCGACCGGTCACGGTCGGCGCTGCCGGAGTCAGGCCGTCACTCCCCCGGCAGGCGAGTGTGGGGTCAAAGACCAGGTCAGCCGCACGCAGCTCACAACCGTTTCCCGACGACCGATCAGGAGGACCGGCCGACAGCACTGAGTGTCACACCAGCACAACCAGGAGGGCGAGCAGATGGACGTGGTCATTGCGTACGGCAGGAAGATCGTTCCCGACGAGGTGAGGTCGCTGACCAAGGAGAAGGTGGGTCGACTCGGACACCTCTGCCCCGGCCTCGACCGAGCCGAGGTTCGATTCTCCGAGGAGCGCAATCCGAGGATCGCCGACAAGGAGTGCTGCGAGGTGATCATCTTTGGCCACGGACGTTCGATTCGGGCCCACGCCGCCGGTCCGCAGCCTCTCGTGGCGGTCGACCTGGTGGTGGAGAAGCTCGAACACCAGCTGGAGAAGACCAAGGGCCGTCTCGTCGGACGGTCCCACCCCCGCCGACGCCCGCTCAACTCGGTCTCCATGCTGCGGGAGCGGGTGCGCACCGCCTGAGCGTGTCCGCCGGGGACCGGGGCGGGTCCCGGGCGGCGGAGGGTCCCCGAGCCGGTCGGCGACCAGTCGTCCGCACTCCCGACAGTAGAGTGGGGCACCCATGAGCGTGCTCTCGAAAGTCCTTCGCGCCGGCGAGGGCAAGAAGGTCCGACGGCTGGCCGAGCTGGTCCCGCTGGTCAACGCCCTCGAGCCGGAGATGGAGGCCCGCAGCGACGCGGAACTGCAGGCCATGACGGCGATCTTCCGGCAGCGCCTCGACGACGGCGAGAGCCTCGAGGACATGCTCATCGAGGCGTTCGCCCTTGTCCGTGAGGGCGCATGGCGGATCCTCGGGCAGCGCCACTTCGACTGCCAGCTGATGGGTGGGATGGCCCTCCACTTCGGGTGGATCGCCGAGATGAAGACGGGCGAGGGCAAGACCCTCGTGTCCACGCTCCCGGTGTACCTCAACGCGCTGGCCGGCAACGGCGTCCACGTGGTGACGGTGAACGACTACCTGGCGACACGTGACTCGGAGTGGATGGGGCAGCTGCACCGGTTCCTCGGGCTCACCGTCGGGCGCGTCGGGCCCGACGTCGACGACCCGGCCGCCAAGCGCGAGGCCTACTTCAGCGACGTGACCTACGGGACGAACACCGAGTTCGGCTTCGACTACCTCCGCGACAACATGGCCCGCTCGAAGGACGCGATGGTCCAACGCGGCCACCGGTTCGCCATCGTGGACGAGGTCGACTCCATTCTCATCGACGAGGCCCGCACGCCGTTGATCATCTCGGGGCCGGCCGCCGAGTCCGCTCAGCTCTATTACCAGTTCGCCGGGATCGTGCGCACGCTCCGGGCTGAGGACGACTACGAGGTCGACGAGGAGAAGCGCATCGTGGTGCCCACCGAGGCGGGCATCGAGAAGGTCGAACGTCAGCTTGGGGTCAGCAACCTCTACGACGCGGTGGCTGTCAACTACGTCCACCATCTGACCCAGGCCCTGTTGGCCAAGGAGCTGTACCGGCGGGACAAGGACTACCTGGTCGCTCAGGGCGAGGTGAAGATCGTCGACGAGTTCACCGGCCGGACGCTCGACGGTCGGCGCTGGTCCGACGGCCTGCACCAGGCGGTCGAGGCCAAGGAGCGGGTGAGGATCAAAGAAGAGAACCACACCTGGGCCACCGTCACCCTGCAGAACTACTTCCGGCTCTACGAGAAGCTGTCAGGCATGACCGGGACGGCGGAGACCGAGGCCTCCGAGTTCGCCAACACCTACGAGCTGCCGGTGGTGCCCATCCCGCCCAACAAGCCGCTGGTACGCGCCGACAACCCCGACCTGATCTACAAGTCCGAGGACGCCAAGTTCAACGCGGTGGTCGACGACATCGTCGAGCGCCACGCCGAGGGCCAGCCGGTGCTGGTCGGCACGGCCTCGGTGTCGAAGTCCGAGCACCTGTCGCGGTTGTTGGAGAAGAAGGGGATCGCCCACGAGGTCCTGAACGCCAAGCAGCACTTCAGGGAGGCGGAGATCGTCGCCCAGGCCGGCCGGGTGGGAGCGGTGACCGTGGCCACCAACATGGCCGGGCGCGGGGTCGACATCATCCTCGGGGGCAACCCCGAGGGCCTGGCCGTCCGCGAGGCGCAGGCTCGGGGAATCGACCTCTCCACCGAGGAGGGCCGGGCCGAGCTGGAGGGGCTGCGCTCCGAGTTCGAGACCGTGTGCGAACGGGAGGGCGACGAGGTCCGAGACCTCGGTGGCCTCTACGTCCTCGGCAGTGAGCGCCACGAGAGCCGACGGATCGACAATCAGCTCCGGGGCCGCTCGGGACGGCAGGGTGATCCGGGCGAGAGCCGGTTCTTCCTCTCGCTCGAGGACGACCTCATGCGCCTGTTCGCCACCGGCGCGATGAACTGGGTCATGGGCAGGGCCCTTCCCGATGACGTTCCCATCGAGGCGAAGATGGTCACCAAGGCCATCGAGCGGGCCCAGAACACCGTGGAGGGGCGCAACGCCGAGTCCCGCAAGGACGTCCTCAAGTACGACGACGTGATGAACGAGCAGCGCAAGGTCATCTACCGGCGCCGCTACCAGATCATCGAGGGCGAGGACCTCCACGACGAGACCATCGAACTCCTCGAGGGCGCCATCACCGCGCTGGTGGCCTCCTCGTGTCCGTCGGATTATCCCGAGGAGTGGGATCTCGCCCAACTCGTCACCGAGGTGACGCAGTACTACCCGACCAAGTTCGTGGTCGACGACCTGGTCGAGGCCAGCACGGCCGACCAGATCTCCGAGAGCCTGCTGGCCGAAGCCCTCGACCTCTACGCCGAGCGGGACGAGACGATCCCCGGCGGAGCCGAGACGGCCCGGCAGCTCGAGCGGGACATCATGCTCCAGATCATCGACCAACGGTGGCAGGACCACCTGGCCGACATGGACTACCTGCGCGAGGGGATCAACCTCAGGGCCATGGGGAACCAGGACCCCCTGGTGGCCTACCAGCGCGAGGGATTCGCCATGTTCGGCAAGCTCATGGACGGCATCAACGACGACTACCTGCGCTACGTGTTCCACGTACAGGTCCTGGCCGAGCCGGCGGCCGAGCCCGACCTGGACCGGGCCAGCTACCTGGCGGCCGACGACCCGGTGCAGGGCGACACCGCCATATCGGCGGCCTTCGCCGCCGCCTCGCCGGCCGAGATCGAGCAGGCCCAGGCGGTCATGGCCGCGGGGAACGGTGGTGGCGCGACGGGGGTGACCAACAGGGTGGCCGATGACGGCGAGACCCAGGCCCCGATCGTCAAGTCCGAGCGCGAGAAGATCGGCCGGAACGAGCCGTGCTGGTGCGGGAGCGGCAAGAAGTTCAAGTTCTGCCACGGCGCCAACTGACATGGCCGCGCCCGACGCCCCCCGGCGGGGTTCCGGCGAGCCCGAGCGCGCCGACATACCGGTGGTGCTTTCCGGTCTCGCCTCGCGCCTGGACGAGGCCCGGCGGTTCCTGGCCGTCGACCGCCTCTACGACCGGAGGACCGAACTGGAGAAGGAGGCGTCCCAGCCCGACCTGTGGGACGACGCCGACCATGCCCGCCAGGTGACGACGGAGCTGGGCCGGGTCAATGAGGACATCGAGTTGCTCGAGGGCCTGGCTGCGGACCTTTCCGACGCCCAGACCCTCAATGAACTGATGGAGGAGGAGGGCGATGACTCGCTGCGGCCCGAGATCGAGGACGGACTGTCGTCACTCGATCGGCGGCTCGGCGTGCTCGAACTCCGTTCCATGTTCGTCGGCCCCCACGACGCCGGCGACGCCGTCGCCGAGATCCACGCCGGTGCCGGTGGCACCGACGCGCAGGACTGGGCGGAGATGATGCTCCGTATGTACACGCGCTGGGCCGAGCGCCGGGGCTTCGACATCGAGGTGGAGGAGGCGACGCCCGGCCAGGAGGCCGGACTGCTGTCAGCCACGTTCATCGTCAAGGGCCGTTACGCGTTCGGACTGCTGGCCGCAGAACGAGGCGTGCACCGGCTCGTGCGGATCTCCCCGTTCGACGCCCAGCACCGACGTCAGACCTCGTTCGCCTCGCTCGATGTCGTGCCGTTCCTGGAGGATGTGTCGGACGAAGTGGAGATCGACGAGAAGGACCTTCGGATCGACACGTACCGCTCCTCGGGTGCCGGTGGCCAGCACGTCAACAAGACGGACTCGGCGGTGCGCCTGACCCACCTGCCCACGGGCATCGTGGTGTCGTGCCAGAACCAGCGCAGCCAGCACCAGAACAAAGCCAAGGCCATGCAGGTCCTCGGAGCCAAGCTGGCCGAGCGGCAGCGGGAGGAACACCAGGCGACACTCGACCAGCTGTCGGGCGACCGCACCGACAACGTGTGGGGCAACCAGATCCGTTCCTATGTGATGGCCCCCTACCAGTTGGTGAAGGACCTCCGCAGCAACGAGGAGACCGGCAACGTCGAGGCGGTGCTCGACGGCGATCTCGACGCGTTCATCGAAGCCGAGCTGCGCCGACGGGCCGAGCAGCGCCGCGGTGACTGACGGCGCCACTGCCCACCGGAGCGGCGGTGCACGGGAGCGGTGCGGGAACCCCGGAGCGTCCGGGGAGGTCAGGGGGGCTGAACCAACCGGCGGCGTGGGGGAGGTAGCATTGTCCGGAGTGAGAACGTCCTCCTCAGTGCTCGTCGCTTGATGTCTGTTTACTCATGATCAAATTTCAGAACGTCACCAAGACGTACAAGGGCTCGACCGTCGCGTTGAACGACTGCACCGTCGAGATCGACAAGGGCGAGTTCGTCTTCCTGGTCGGTCCCTCGGGCTCGGGCAAGACCACCTTCATCCGGTTGCTGCTGCGCGAGGAGTCTCCCGACTCGGGTCGCATCTGGGAGGCGGGCAAGGAGATCGGCCATCTGCCGAAATGGCGGATTCCCTACCTGCGTCGCAACATCGGCTGCGTCTTCCAGGACTTCCGGCTCCTGCCCAACAAGACGGTGTTCGAGAACGTGGCCTTCGCCCTCGAGGTGATCGGCCGGCCCAAGCACGTGATCGCCGCCCAGGTCCCCCAGGTCCTCGATCTCGTCGGGCTGACGAAGAAGCGGGACAACCTTCCCCACGAGCTCTCCGGTGGCGAGCAGCAGCGGGTCGCGGTGGCCAGGGCGTTCGTCAACCGGCCCCTGATCCTGCTGGCCGACGAGCCGACCGGCAACCTGGACCCCACCACCAGTCTCGGGATCATGCGGCTGCTCGACCGGATCAACCGCACGGGGACCACCGTGATCGTGGCCACCCATGACGCGGGCATGGTCGACCAGATGCGCCGACGGGTCATCGAGTTGGACCGCGGCATGCTGGTCCGGGACCAGGCCCACGGTGTGTACGGCATCGACAACGCCACGGCCGCCGCGGGTGCCGGATCGCCCACCGGAGCCATGGCGGAGCAGGCCCCCTCCGGGTTGACGTCCGACGAGCATCCTGGCAGCTTCGCCACCAGAGCCTGATGCCACTCTCCGCCTCGTACGTGTCGCGTGAGGCCGCGACCAATCTCTGGCGCAATCGCCTGATGACGGTGGCCGCCATCTTGACCGTCGCGGTCTCGCTGGCCCTCGTCGGATCGTCCCTCCTACTCAAGCAGGGTGCGTCCAAGGCCACCATCCAGTGGCAGAACGGCGTGAACGCGGTGGTCTGGGTGAACCCCGGGGCGCACCAGTCCCAGATCAAGGGAATCGGCACCGAACTCGGCCAGTCCCCCTACATCAAGTCGTGCGTCTACCGGTCCCAGGCCTACGACTACAACGAGGCCAGGCAGATCGAGCCGGCCGACGAGTTCGCCGCCACCACGGAATCGAACTACCCCGAGTCCTACCGGTGCGTGCTGAACGATCCGTCGCAGGCCTCAGCCGTCTACCAACAGTTCATCGGGAAGCCGGGTGTGTTCAACGTCAAATACCCCGGCCAGCAGATCAAGACGATGCAGAGCGTGATCCGGATCCTCCAGTGGGTCTTCCTCTCGGTGGCGGTGGTGCTCTTGTTATCGGCCTCGGTGTTGATCCTGAACACGATCCGCATGGCGATCTTCGCCCGTCGGCGCGAGGTGTCGGTCATGAAGCTGGTCGGGGCCACCAACTGGTTCATCCGACTCCCGTTCATGGCCGAGGGTTTGATCCAGGGGCTCCTCGGGGCGGCGGTCGCGGTACTGGTCGTGCTGGCCCTCTACTGGGGGATCGGGTTGGACACCGTCAAGACCGCGGAGAACCAGGGCAACATCATCGCCCAGATGTCACTGGACGGCTGGGAGGTGGCGGGGACCTGCATCCTGGTCGCCGTGGTCGGCGTGGTGGTCGGCGTGGTGGGATCCGCCCTCGCCGTGCGCCGCTTCCTCGACGTCTGATCGCCCGGCACCGTCCGACGGCCAGCTGGCCCCGAGGGATCAGCCGGTCCGGTCACGCCCCGGCTGGGTGCACGTGTCGGGGATGGGCAGGCCGGCCAACCGGGCCGAGATCCACTGCAGGAGGACCGCCGCCGAACTCTGCACCACGTCGCTGTGATCCGAGCCGGCGATGGGCACGTAGTCCACGCTGTCGCCCTCGGACCGGCACAGCGTGCCGCTGACGAAGGCCGACACGGTGGCATACGGCGTCAGCGTGTCCTCTCTGCCCTCGACCACCAGCAGCGGCGTGGTCGTCGGGTCCCTCCCCGGCTCGTTGTCGGCGATGTCCACCCGCAGGGCCGGGCTCAGGGTCCATCCCGGGGTGAACAGCCGGCCCGACTCGATGGAGTCGTACGTCGCCGCCAGCGCGCCGCTGCACTCCGAGGTGATGCCCGAAGCCAGGCTGAGGGCGGTGGGTGTGAGCACCGAGGACAGCGCCAGGTTGTCGTAGGTCTGCGACCATGCCGCCAACGCCATCACCGCGTAGACGGCGGACTGGTCGTCGGTCGAGCCGGGGGTCACCGGGACGAACTCGTCGAGGGAGGTGACCGGGGCGGCCGCGGCCACACCGGCCACGTAGAGCTCCGGCGCATACGACGAAGCGATCTGCGACGCGAACAGGGCGGCCTGCCCGCCCTGGGAATAGCCGAGGATCACCACCGAGTTGGACGCCTCGGTCCCCACGAGACTCCGGGCGGCCCGCGCCGCATCGAGGACACCTTGGGCCTCGCTCTGTCCGACCAGGTAGGGATGAACACCCGGGACGCCGAGCCCCTGATAGTCGGTGGCGGCCACGATGACCCGGCGATCGAGCAGCGAGTCGAGGAGTGGGATCGAGGTGAACCCGTCGAGGGAGGGGGCGCACTGCTCGGCGAGTCCGGTGGTGCCGTGGGCCCACGAGACCACAGGAAAGCCGGCCTTCGGCGCGGTGCCCCCGGGGACGACGACCATGCCCGAGACGGCGATGTCGGAACCGGTGATCGACTCGGAGTGGTAGAGCACCCGGTAGGCGACCGCACCCGGTGGCAACTGACCGTCGGAGGGGATCACCATCGACCGGATGATCGAACCGGCCGGCCCGGGTGGTAGGGGGAACGGCGGCTGGTAGAAGGCGGCGAGGCTCACTCCCGACGGCTCGGCTCCGGACAGGCCGGTTCCGGTGGCTGGATCTGCTGCGGTGCGGGCTGCGATGCCGCTCGTCGGCGCCACGGTCGTCGTGGTCGCCGCTCCCGTGAGTGACGAACAGCCGGAGAGGGTGACGATCGCCACGAGCGCGACGCTCACGGCCGACCATCGCCGAATCGCGATGGAGGCGTGTGCCGATCCCTGTTCCCTGCCCCTGGGGCTCAACGCCACCATCCCGGTTCAGAGTAACAACGCGTGCGCGCACCAGTCATCTACGATTTTTCCGAATGGACGCGTTCAGGCTGGTAGAGCGGTGGCCGGTCGAAAACGCCTCGGTCGGAGTGGTCGATCTCGACTCACAGAGTGATCGTGTGACTACTGTGGGTCCATCGGAGCGGGTGTTCGCCTGGGCGTCGGTGACGAAGATGGTGACCGCCCTCGCCGTGCTCGTTGCGGTGGAGGAGGGGACGCTCGGTCTCGACGAGCCGGCCGGGCCCTCCGGTTCGACCGTCCGGCACCTGTTGGCCCATGCGTCGGGCCTGGGTCCCGAGTCCGGCCCACCGCCGGCCGTTCCGGGCCGGAGCCGCATCTACTCCAACGCCGGGTACGCGGTGCTCGGCTCGGTGCTGGCCGACCGGTCGGGGATGTCCTTCGAGGAGTACGTGCGCCAGGGAGTCCTGGAGCCGCTGGCGATGACCGGCACGAGATTCGATCCCGCCGCCGCTTGGTCGGGGATGGCGGCCGCGGGGCTGGCCGGGACCCTCGACGACCTGGTGGCCCTCGGCTCCGAGTGGGCGCTGCCCACGTTGATCGACGAGGAGACCCACCGGACGGCCACCGGCGTCCAGTTCCCCGACCTGGCCGGGGTGCTCCCCGGCTTCGGGCGCTTCGACCCGTGCCCGTGGGGGCTCGGTGTCGAGATACGGGGGGACAAGTGGCCCCACTGGACCGGGATGGCCAACTCGGGGGAGACCTTCGGCCACTTCGGTCAGAGCGGCTCGTTCCTGTGGGTGGACCCGGTTGCCCGCGTGGTCTGCGGTGGACTCAGCGACCGGCCGTTCGGGCTGTGGGCGGCACGGTCGTGGCCCCGCCTCTCCGACGCGGTGCTCGCCGAACTCGAGGGCCGACGCCGAGGAACGGGTGACTAGTCCCGGACGAGGGCGTACTCGGCAGCGCGCTCGATCACGGCGCGGCCCGCCCTGGCCGGGGTACCGGCGTCGAAGTGTGGGAGCGGGTCGTATTCGATCATCAGCTGGGCGGCCTCGGCCGCCGTGCGGTCGACCAGCAGCTCAACCATGCGGAGCGCCATGTCGATGCCGCTCGACACCCCCGCACTGGTGATGATGCGGTGCTCGAGGTTCTCCACCACCCGGCCGGCGACGGGTACGGCCCCGAGGGCGGCGAGCTCACGGACGCACGACCAGTGGGTGGTGGCGGTGAGGCCCTCGAGGAGCCCGGCTGCTGCCAGGACGAGCGAGCCGGTGCACACCGAGGTGGTCAGAACGCTGGAGGCGTGGGCCCGGCGCAGCCACCCGAGCACGGCGCCGTCCGCGGCGAGCACTCTGGTCCCGACGCCACCGGGGAAGACGATCACGTCGGGCGTGGGCCAGTCGTCGAAGGTCGCGTCCACCGACAGGCCGAGCCTCCCGTTGTCGCTCCGCACCTCGCCGCGCTCGTGACCGACGAAGGTGAGGTCGAAGGTGGGGATCCGCTGCAGCACCTCGTAGGGGCCGATGGCATCCAGGGCGGTGAACCCGGGGAACAGCGGGACCACGATCTGGACGTGGTCGTCGCGCCCGCTCATCGTGTCCCCTGTCCGTCGACGACCCGGAACCGCCGACGGTAGGCGTCGGGGGTCACCGCCAGTCGACGACGGAACACCCGTCGGAGGGTCTCGGCCGTGCCGAAGCCGCAGTGCTTGGCGATCACCTCGAGGCTCTCGTCCGTGGTCTCGAGGCGCTGTCTGGCCGCCTCGACCCTCACCCGTTCCACGTAGCGGCCCGGAGACTCTCCGACCTCCCGGCTGAAGACACGGGTGAAATTGCGCACGCTCATGGCTGCCTCACGGGCCAGTGACTCGACCCGATGATCGGCACCCGGATCCGACTCCACCTGTTCCTGGAGGGACCGCAACGCCGAGTGGCCGGCCCGGGGCACCCACACCGGCGAGGCGAACTGGGTCTGGCCACCCGGGCGGTGGAGGAACATCACCAGCCAGCGCGCCACCGTCTGGGCCACCTCGACACCGAGGTCGTCCTCCACCAGCGCCAGCGCCAGGTCGATCCCGGCGGTCACCCCCGCACTGGTCCAGTACGGTCCGTCGTTGCGGTAGATCGCGTCGGCGTCCACCTCGAGCGCCGGGAACTCGGCGGCCAACCGATCCGCCTGAGCCCAGTGGGTGGTGACCAGCCGTCCGTCGAGGAGCCCCGCCGCGGCGCCCAGGAACGCGCCGGTGCACACGGTGGCCACCCTGCGGCACCGAGGGGCTACCCGCTCGATCCACGAGAGCAGCTCCGGGTCGTGCCGGGCGCTGTGGACCCCTCGTCCGCCGGGCAGGACGAGGGTGTCGATCGGCTCCCCGACCCCGGGTAGCGGCCCGGTGCCGAGGACCAGCCCGCTCTCGGACCGCACCGGTGCCCCGCCGACCGAGACCAGCCCGACCCGGTACCCGCCCGAGCGCCCGAGCGCCTCGACGGCCCTCGTGGCCCCGTGGAACACCTCGAACGGCCCGGTCACGTCGAGCGGCTGCACGCCGGGGAACCCGACGATGATCACGGGGCGCGACTCCATGACTCCAGCGTGCACGCGCCATGGTGTGGCGTCAACGACATAACTCCCACGATTTAGGCCATCTCGGCGCTCCCCGGCCGGAGCCTCGTGTCGAGCGCCCCTGGGTGATCGGGCCTAGGCTGCGCGGCATGAAGGGTGTCATCCTCGCCGGCGGAACCGGCTCGCGCCTGCATCCGCTGACCCGGATCACCAACAAGCACCTGCTGCCGATCTACGACCGGCCCATGATCAACTGGGGCATCGAGGCCCTGGTGAACGCCGGTATCACCGAGATCATGCTGGTCACGGGGGGTACTCACGCCGGTGAGTTCCTCCGGCTGCTCGGCAACGGCCACGAGTTCGGCATCGACCGGCTCAGCTACGGCTACCAGGAGAAGCCCGGTGGGATCGCCGAGGCTCTCGGGCTAGCCGCCCGGTTCGTCGACGGTGAGCCCGTCCTGGTCATGCTGGCCGACAACATCGTCGAGCGGTCGATCAAGCCGATGGTGGACGCCTTCCGGGCCGAGCCCAGGGGGGGCGGATCCTCCTCACGCCGGTGGAGGAGGTAGAGCACCTACGCCACCTCGGCGTGCCCACGTTCGACGAGGACCGGCGCGTGGTGGGCATCGTGGAGAAGCCGGAGCATCCCGACTCCCATTTTGGTGTGACCGGCATCTACTGCTACGACGCCGACGTCTTCGACGTGATCCCGAGCCTGGTGCCGTCCGGGCGCGGTGAGCTCGAGATCACCGACGTGAACAACCACTACATCGCCGAGGGCACGATGGCCTATGACGTCCTCGAGGGGTTCTGGGGAGACGCCGGCGAGTCGATCGACGCGTACTACGCGGTCAACGACTTCGTGCGCACCCACGGGGCCAACAAGGGCTGACCTCGAGGGACACCCCCTCCCGGATCTCGGGGGCGACCCCGGTCACTCGAGGGACACCCCCGCCCACTCGGCCGTCTCGGACCGGTGGCGGGCGTAGTCGACCTTGCCCGAAGGGGACCGGCCGATGGTGTCGACGAACCGCACCCGGCGCGGCGCCTTGTACCCGGCCAGCGTCGACTTCACATGGGCGATCACCGTCTGGTCGGAGACCGACCCCTCGGGCGTGTCCTCGCCCAGTTCGACGACGGCCACGATCTCCTCGCCGAACCGCTCGTTCGGGATGCCGACGACCACGGCGTCGATGACGCCCCCGGTGGTCTTGACCACCTCTTCGACCTCCTCGGGGTAGACCTTCTCTCCGCCGGTGTTGATGCACACCGAGCCGCGGCCGAGGAGGTGGATCGTGCCGTCCTCGCCCACTTCGGCGAAGTCGCCCGGTACCGAGTACCGGGTCCCGTCGATGACGCGGAACGTCGCCGCGGTCTTCGCCTCGTCCTTGTAGTACCCGATCGGGATCCTTCCACCGAGCGCCAGCACGCCGATGCGTCCGGAACCCACCTCGACGTCGGCTCCGTCGGTGTCGATGACCCGCACGTCGGGACCGAGCCTGAACTCCGCGGTCGCCGCCGCCGATGCGCCCGACGAAACCGAGTTGCCCATGCCGATGGCCTCCGACGACGAGAACGCGTCCACCAGCAGCATGGGTGGATGGTGGCGGAGGAGCCCCTGCTTGGTCTCCTCGCTCCACATGACGCCCGAGGAAATGATGCCGACGAGACTGGAGAGGTCCCACCTGTCCGGCTCGGAGTCGAGGGCGGCGAGGATGGGCTTGGCGAAGGCGTCACCTACGATGATCAGACCGTTGACCTTCTCCCGTTCGACCGTGTCGAGGAGCTCGGTGGGGTCGAACTGGCGCGACGGGAGGGTGACCACGCGCCCGCCCTCGCTCAGGCACTCGAGCGAAGTGAAGCCGCCCGTCCCGTGCATGAGGGGGCAGGCGGGGAGCAGGGTCATCCCCGGTCCGCTCCGACTGAGCTCGTTCCTCACGTCGTCGACGCCCCCGTCTTCGGGATAGCGGCGGAAGCCGGCGCTGTTCAGGCGGACGAAGAGATCGTCCTGGCGCCACATGACACCCTTGGGCATCCCCGTCGTGCCGCCGGTGTAGAGCATGTAGAGGTCGTCGGGACCCCGCCCCCAGGGCGCCCGGACCCGCTCGTGGGTCCCGGGCTCGGCGACCCCGGTGGTGCCCGCCGCCTCCTCGTAGGGCGTGGCCCAGGCCGGGCAGCTCGCCGTCCCGTCGTCGACCCACAGCCAGCTCTCGATGCCCGGCACCCGATGGCGGATCCCCTCGATCCGCTCGACGAAGACGCCGTGGAAGATCACCGCCTTGGTGTCGGCGTTCTCCCACAGGTAGTGGAGCTCGTCGTCGGCGTACCGGTAGTTGGTGTTGATCGGCACCAGGCCGATCTTGAACGCGGCGTAGCTGGCCTCCAGGTACTCGGAGCAGTTGTACAGGTAGAGAGCCACCTTGTCCTGGTGAGCGACCCCGGCACCGAGCAGCCACCGGCCCACGTTGTCCGCCCGCCGGTCGAGCTCACCCCACGAGAGGGTCCGTCCTCCATGGGTGAGGGCCGGTGCCTCCGGCTGCTGGTCCGCCACGGTCTCCCAGACGTCGGCGTAGTTCCACTTGCTCACCCTTTGCTCCTCATCCCCGACATCCCCCGTCCCCGAACGCCCCACCCGGATCGCTGCAGCCTACGCTGGTCGGAATGGACTTCGCACTGCCGACCGAGGAAGACCCGCGCCGTCTGTCCCTCCGCCAGTGGCTGCGTGCGCACCCCACCCCCACCGGCCGCGAGCTGGCCGAAGCTGGGCTGGTGGCGCCCCACTGGCCCGCACCGTGGGGACTCGCGGCCGATCCCACCCATCAGCTGATCATCGACGACGAGCTGGGCCGGGCCGGGGTGCGCAGGCCGACCAACACCATAGGGATCGGCTGGGCGGGCCCCACCATCGTGCTGGCGGGAAGTACCGCACAGCGGGATCGCTATCTGATGCCCCTGTTGGCCGGTGAAGAGATCTGGTGCCAGCTCTTCAGCGAGCCCGGGGCCGGATCCGACCTGGCGTCGGTGGCGACCCGGGCCGAGCTGGACGGCGACGAGTGGGTGGTTCGTGGTCAGAAGGTGTGGACGTCGTTCGCCCACGTGGCCCAGTTCGGCATCCTGCTGGCCCGCACCGAGCCGGAGGCACCCAGGCATCAGGGGATCTCCTATTTCATCTGCCCGATGGACGCACCCGGGATCAGCATCCGCCCGCTCGTCGACATGACCGGGGCCCACAGCTTCAACGAGGTCTTCCTCGACGAGGTGCGGCTCCCGGCGTCATGCCTGGTGGGCGAGCGCGGCCAGGGCTGGTCCCTGGCCAAGGTGACCCTGGGCAACGAGCGGGTCTCCCTCTCGGGGGCGGGCGCCCTGTGGGGGATGGGGCCGACGGCCGCCGACTTGATCGAGGTGGTCCGCCGAGCCGGAGGCTGTGCCGATCCGCTAGGGCGGCAGCGGCTGGCCCGGGTGTGGGCCGAGGGCGAGATCCTCCGACTGCTCCGCCTGCGCACCGTCTCGGCGGCCCTGGCCGGTATGGAGCCCGGACCCGAGGCCTCGGTCCGCAAGGCGCTCGCCGACGAGCACGGCCAGAACGTCATGGGCCTGGCGCACGATCTGGCCGGGGCGCGCGGCATGCTGCAGGGCGCGGGGCCATCGGGAGACCCGGTCGTCAGTCCCGGGTCGTGGCCCGACCCGATGTGGAGCTTCGGGTACCTGTTCTCCCCGGCACTCACCATCGGTGGCGGTACGTCGGAAGTGCAGCGCAACATCATCGCCGAGCGGACCCTCGGCCTGCCTCACGACCCCCCGGCCTGAGCACCAGCCGGACCGAGCCAGCCGCCGGGGCGGCTCGTCCTCATCGGCCGCCGGCGGCCCCGGGCCTCAAGCGACCGGTATCGGCCCGGCGTCCTCGTAGCCCTGGCGCACGCCCCGGCCGGCCCGCCGAGACAACTGTTCGGGCTCATAGAGCATCCAGTAGGCGTTGCGAGCGTGCTTGCGGGCCCGGTCGACGCACACCCGTGCCAACTGCGAGGGATCCTCTTCCTCGTTCTCGTGGACGAACACCTCGAGGATGTGGGTCGAGGTCATCAGCTGGGCCTGCATGAGCCCCTGGGAGGCTTCGTGCGCACAGACCTGGTCGATGGCGGCCTTACCGGGCATCCCGAGGGCGACCACGATGAGGCACCCCTCGTTCTCGATCAGCCGCTTGCACTCGACGGCGAGGTCCTTGAACCCGGGGACGGTCCTGTGGACGACGCCGAAGGTCGTCCCGAAACCGGGACAGCCCCCGAGCTCGTCGACCGCCTCGGCGCCCATGTCGTAGCGGGCGAACATGGTGTCGACCACCCCGATCAGGTCCATACCGGGGATCCTACCGCCGTGGCCCGGCGTCCAGGCCCGACGGACCGGGGCGGCAACGCCCGGCGCCGGTTCGACCCGGGCGTTGCCGTGGACAAGACTCAGGGCGATGAGCGACCCGTTCGACGTCCTGGGGACCGGGGACCCGTGGGCGGCGAGGGATGCGGCCGTGGTGTGGCACGGCTTCACCCAGATGGCCTCCTACCCGGACAATTCGCCGGTGACCGTCGAGCGGGCCGAAGGGCGCGAGCTCATCGACGTCCACGGCAGACGCTATTTCGACGCCATCTCCTCGCTCTGGGTGACCACCCTCGGGCACCGCGTCCCGGAGCTGGACGAGGCGGTCGTGGACCAGTTGGGCAGGGTGGCCCATGCCACTCTCCTCGGGAACGGGAGCCGGGTCGTCATCGAGTTCGCCGAGGCCCTGGCCGAGGTGGTCCCGGTCGACCAGCCCCACGTGCTCTTCGCCTCGGACGGTGCGGTGGCCGTCGAGCAGGCGTTGAAGGTGGCCTTCCAGTACTGGGTCAACCGGGGGGAGCCCGGCCACGATCGGTTCATCGCCCTGGCCGGTGGCTACCACGGTGACACCGTCGGTGCCCTCTCGCTCGGTGACGGTGGCTTCGGCACGACCCTGTTCGACCCCCTCCGGTTTCCGGTGATCCGCACGCCGGGCTATGCCACCGGGGACTGGGGGGACAAGCTGATCGCCTGCATCGAGGCCAACGCCGCGTCCCTCGCCGCCGTGGTCATCGAGCCGCTGGTCCAAGGGGCCTCGGGCATGCTGGTGGCCGAGCCGTCCGACCTCGCCCGGGTGGGCGACGCCTGCCGATCGCTCGGGGTGCTCCTCATCTGTGACGAGGTGGCCACCGGCTTCGGACGCACCGGCCGCCTGTTCGCCTCCGAGTGGGCCGGGCCCGGATTCCGTCCCGACCTCCTCTGCCTGGGCAAGGGGATCACCGGCGGCTACCTGCCGCTGTCGGCGACGGTGGCGTCGGGTGCCGTGTTCGAGGCGTTCGACGGCCCAGACCTCGGAGCGACCACCTTCTACCACGGCCATTCCTACGGCGGGAACGCGCTGGCCTGCGCCGTGGCCCTCAGGCACCTGCGGCTCATCGACGAGTGGGACGTCCTCGCCAACGTGGCCGTCTCGGCCGAGCGGCTGTCGGAACGCCTGGCCGAGTCGATCGCCGGGATGGCCGGGGTCGGGGCCGTCCGCCAGCGGGGTCTGATGGCCGGGATCGAGCTCGATCCCCCGCCCGGGGCCGAGCGCTGGGGCAGACGGGTCTGCGCCGGCGCGGTGGATCGCGGGGTGCTGCTCCGGCCGCTCGGCGATGTGGTGGTCGTCATGCCGCCGCTCACGACCACCGGCGCCGAGGTGGACCGGGTCGTCGACGTCCTGGCCGCATCGATCGCGTCGGTGGCCGCCGAGGACCTCCGGTGAGCGGTCTCCAGCCCGCGACCGCGGCCGATCACCGCGGGCTGGGCAGCCCGACGCCGTGGTCGACGTGGACGGACGAGGCCTGCCGGATGGTCGAGGCAGCCGGCCAGTGGCGGCGTCCGCGGACCTTCGACGCCCGAGGCCCGGCCGGCCGGGTGGAGGGTGGCGACGCCGGCGCTCCGCTCCACGCGGTTTCGTTCGCCGGCAACGACTACCTGGGCCTCTCGTGCCACCCGGCGCTGGCCGAGGCGGCCCACCGTGCCATCGACCGCTGGGGGACGGGATCGGGTGCCTCCCGCCTCGTGACCGGGTCTCGCCCCGTTCACGAGGAGCTCGAGGAGGCGCTGGCGTCGTGGAAGGGCACCGAGCAGGCGGTGGTCCTGCCTACCGGCTTCGCCGCCAACCTCTCGGTGCTGTCGGTCTTCGGGACCGAGGGATCCCAGGTGTTCTCCGACGCGTTGAACCACGCCTCGCTGATCGACGGCTGTCGGCTGGCCCGCGCCCGCGTCTCGGTCTATCCCCACGGCGACCTGGCCCACCTCGACGGGGCACTGGCGTCGAGCCCCGGTCGGTCGATGATCGTCTCGGACACTGTGTTCTCCATGGACGGGGACGTCGCCGACGTCGAGGGACTCGTGGCCGTGGCCCGGCGCCACGACGCACTGTTGGTCCTGGACGAGGCCCACGCCGTCCTCGGGCCCGGGCTCTCGGCGCGGCACCGCCAGGGGGTGGACGTCCTGCGGGTGGGCACGCTGTCCAAGCACCTCGGGTCGCTCGGGGGGTTCGTGGCCGGGTCCTCCCGGTTCGTGGAGCTGCTGGTCAACCGGGCCCGCCCCTACATCTTCACCACCGCACTCACCCCGGCCGATGCCGCCGCCGCCCTGGCCGCCGTTCGCATCGTGCGATCGGACGAGGGCGCGGCGCTCCGCGGTCGGCTGGCCGGCCATGTGGCCCGGGTGGCCGGCGCCGTCGGCCGAGCCGACCACCCCTCGCCCATCGTCCCGGTGATCATCGGCCACGAACGAGAGGCGGTCGACGCGTCGGCGACCCTCCTGGCCAGGGGATTGTGGGTCCCCGCCATCCGACCGCCGACGGTGCCGAGGGGCACCTCACGCCTGCGGGTGACGGTGTCGGCCGCCCACACCGAGGATCAGATCGACCGCCTGGTCGACGTGCTCGGGTCCGTGGTCCAAGGGGGGTCCCGTGCGTCCTGAGCGACTGGTCCTGGTGTGCGGCACAGGGACCGAGGTGGGCAAGACCTGGGTGTGCACGCGCCTGTTGACCGAGCTGTCCGGCCGTGGGCTGTCGGTGTCGGCACGTAAGCCCGCCCAATCGTTCGACATCGATTCCGAGGGGGCCCGGCTGGGTGGTGCCACCGATGCGGAGGTGCTGGGAGCGGCCTCCGGTGAGCACCCCGGGGCCGTCTGCCACTCGTTCCGGTCATACCGGCGGGCCATGGCCCCACCGATGGCCGCCGAGGCGTTGGGACTGCCCCCGTTCTCGGTGGCCGACCTCATCGACGAGATGGTGTGGCCACCCGAGCAGGTGAACGTGGGCATCGTGGAGATGGCCGGTGGTGTCCGTTCCCCCCAGGCATCCGACGGCGACACCACCGACATGGTCAGCGCCCTCGAACCCGAGGTGATCGTGCTGGTGGCCGACGCCGGTCTCGGCACCATCAACGCGGTCCGCCTGTCGATGCAGGCGCTCACCGCGTCAGCCGTCGACGGGGACCCGGGCCGTCCGGTGGTGGTGGTGCTCGACCGCTACGACGGTCATCACGACATCCACCGACGCAATCGCCAGTGGCTGGCCGAGCGCGACGGCTACGAGGTGGTGACCCTGCCGGGTGAGGAGCAGCGGCTGGCCGATCTCGTCTGGAAGGCGTGACCGGTCCCGACGGCCGCCGGCACCCGCTCAAACCCCGAAGCCGGCGGCGTCCACCACGGCGCGGCTGAACGGCCGCGCCAGGCTCCTCAGCTCGGCACACCCGTCCTCGCCCAGGGCCTCGTAGGCGAAGACGGCCGCCCGGTCCGTCGTCTCTTCGATCACATTGCGGACCGCCGCACCCTCTTCGGTGAGAACCACGGCCGCCCGGTCGGACTCGGGGGGCTCCACCCGTCGCACCAGCCCCCGTTCGCCGAGCCGGTCGACCCCGGCCTCCCAGTCGGTGTCGGACCATCCCCGGGTGTCCTTCAGGAACGAACCGGGGAGCTCGCCGGTGGCCAGGTGGAGGGCGAGTGCTTCCACCGGATCGAGGTCGTGGAGCACCAGTGCGGCGATGTGGCCGTCGCCGCGGCACTCGCGGAGCAGTGTCTGGGCATGCCACAGCACGAGATGGGAAGGGCGCGGCCATGCCAACCCGGCATGGGCGGCGAAGAGGGGACGACCCTCGTAGCGGAGCGTGGCGCGCTCGGCGGCCCGTCGGGCCAATGACGCCGCCCGGTCCATCTCCGGCGAGCGGACCGCATCGCCGAGCATCCTCGACAGCGCGGCGTCCGCGGCGTCGAGGCGCGCGTCGAGCACCGACTCGGGCGACGCCAGCTGCCATGCCGCCGGGATGGCCGACCGCACGAGGGCCGGATTGAAGTTGAAGAAGGCGGCAGTCACCGTGTCGGCCCCGACGGCTCCGAGTGCCGCGGCCCGGGAAGCGAAGTATCCCGCCCCCTCGGGCAGGCCGAGTCGGGCATAGGAGGCGGACGCCTCGGGGGCGAAATAGATCATCCCGTGGAGGGGCTCGAGGGTGCGCCACGTCTTGCGGGCGGTGAGGGGGTCGACGGCGGTGCCCCCGGGTCTGATGGCCATGGACCACGGTAACGGAACGGCAGGCCCGGCCGCCCGGGCACCGGGCCGACGCCGAGGCCGGTGTCCCCGGTGGCGGCGCGGCTCGCCGGACGTCGACACCCGGGGTGGACGTGTCCGGTGTCCGAGCGGATGGCCGGTGGGAGGACGCCGTATAGTGCCGGGTAGGAACAGGCTGCAGAGCTGGGTACACGCTCGAACTCGAGGTCGGAAACGGAGTCGGCGATGTTGAACGGTGTCTCGGGCATGATCGGCGAGACGGCGGTCGTGAAGAAGGTGGTGTCCGACAGCCATCAGCCGGGCTCGGTGTTCAGCCGGGGCGAGGAGTGGTACGCGGTGCCTCTGTTCCCCGGCACGACCATCGAGACCGGGACCACGGTGGTGGTTGCCGACGTCGAGCGGGGTCTTCTGGTGGTCTACCCGGCCGGCTGACGTGTCGGGGCCTCTCAACCCGGTGCACGGACGTGGCCAGAAGTGCCTACAGTGGTGAGGAGGAGGTGGTCGCCATGATCATCGGTTCCGTTGGGTCGTCGATCGCGCTGGCGGTGGTGGCGGTCGCCATTTTCGCCCTCATCGTCGTCTTCTTGAAGTCGTGCCTCAAGGTGGTTCAGCAGGGCTGCGTCGGCGTGGTCAAGCGTTTCGGGGAGTTCAAGAAGATCCAGCAACCCGGGCTGCACGTGCTCCTCCCGCTGGCCGACCGGATGGACAAGGTCGACGTCCGCGAATTCCCCCGCACCGGTGACCAGCAGGCGGTCATCACCAAGGACAATGTGTCGCTGTGGGTCAGTGCCACCATCTTCTGCCAGGTCACCGACGTGAAGCTCGCCCTGTTCGAGGTCAACGACTTCGGCCTGGCCATCGACCAGATGGCCCGGACCGCGCTGCGAGCGGTCTTCGGCGAGCTCACCCTCGACGAGTCCCTCTCCGAGCGCGAGACCATCAACTCCAAGATGCAGGACCATATGGCCGAGGCCACCCTCAAATGGGGGGTCCGCCTCAACCGGATCGAGATCCTGGACATCACCCCGCCGACCAACGTGCTCCAGGCCATGTCCGAGCAGAAGGAGGCCGAGCAGCACAAAAGGGCCGCCATCTTGAAGTCGGAGGGTGAGCAGCAGGCCGCCATCAACAGTGCCCAGGGCCGCAAGCAGGCCAACGTGCTCGAAGCCGAGGGCCAGAAGCAGGCGGCCATCCTGGCCGCCGAAGCCCAGAAGCAGGCGCTCGAGCTCCGGGCCGACGGCGAGAAGCGGGCCACCCAGCTGCGGGGCGAGGGTGAGGCGGCGGCGCTGAATGCCATCGACACCTCGGTGATCCATCCGAACACCCTCGCCGTCATGCAGCTCCGGGCCCTGCAGGCCGTGGCCGCCGCGCCCAATTCGAAGGTCGTGGTTCCCTACGAGGCGGCCGGTCTGGTGGGTGCGGCCCAGGTACTCGTCGATGCCATGAAGGACGCCGGTGCCCCCGGTGAGCCCGACGTCGCCGGCAACGGGAACGGGCGGTCGCCTCAGGCGGTCTGACGCCCCCACCCTCGCCCGGCGGCTCGGCCCGCAGGTTGCTGCTGTGACGCCTACCGGCGGATCCAGCCCTCCACGACCGGGAGCTCCCTGATCTGTCTCGCCGGATTGCCTGCGAAGACGCAGTTGGCCGGAACGCTCCTGGTGACGACGGAGCCGGCGCCGATCACCGAGTTGTCGCCGATCGACACCCCGGGTAGGAGGATGCAGTTCCTCCCGATGAAGACGTTCCGGCCGATCTCCACCGCCCCGGTCCGCACGCCCATTCCCGAGGCGAGCTCGTGGAAGTCGGTATCGAGAATCGACGTGAACTCCCCGATCAGGCAGTTGTCGCCGATCGAGATCCGGTGGAGCGCGACGATGCTGCAGCCCTGATTGACGAAGACGTCGTCACCGATGACGAGCTCGCCGTCCTCCACGGCACCGATTTCGCTACGGATCTGGCAACCCCTCACGACGAAGCCTCGGCCGATATGGATGGGCCCCCTGTTGTAGAGGACGGGGGCCATTCCTTGGACGGACAATCGGCCGTTGTGCCCGACGAGGAGGCTGAACGAAAGGGATCGCCAGAACGAGCGGCATTTGACCGCGAGGTCGACCGCGTCGGCGATTCTGGATCTCCCCACGGCCGTCATTCTGGCCGACCGCATGCCGCCATGGCCACTTCCGGATGAGGCCCAGGGACAGTGCGGGTGGCCTACTTCATCTCGACCTCGTCGAGGTACCGGTCACTCCAGTGGGTGAACACCTCGTCGGGGAGCTTGAGGGCGTGGGTTGGTTCGAGGGCTTGGACGAAGGCGCGGTCGTGGCTCACCACCACGATGGTCCCCGGCCAACGACTCAGCATGGTGCCGACCGCCTCGATGGAGGAAGGGTCGAGGTTGTTGGTGGGCTCATCGAGCAGCAGCACGTTGGCCTGCCCGGCCGCCAGCATGGCCAGTCCGAGCTTGGCCCGCTCGCCTCCCGAGAGGGTCTTGGGCATCTGGTGGGCCGCCTTGCCGGCGATCCCGAACATGCCGAGCAGGGCCCTCCGCTCGGTCTCCTGCACCAGCACCGTGTCGTCGATGTTCTCGAGCACGGTGATGCCGAGGTCGACCTGCTCGTGCTCCTGGGCGAAGTAACCGAGGGTCACGTTGGCCCCGACCTCGACCCGGCCGTCGGTCGGCTCCTGCACTCCGGCCAGGCAACGCAGCAGGCTGGACTTGCCGGCGCCGTTGCGCCCGATGATGACCATCCTGTCGCCCCGTCGGCAATGGAAGTCCACGTGCTCGAGCACGGTGGCGTCGCCGTAGCGGACGCCGAGGCCGCTGGCCCGCAGCGGCACCTCACCGGACCGCCGGGGGGTGGGCAGGCGGAACGAGCTCTTCTTCTCGCGTCGGTGCACCTCGGTCTTGGCCGACTCCAGTCGTTCGACCCGCTTGTCCAGTGACTTGGCGATGCGGGCCCGGCGGTTTGTGCTGCCCCGCATGGAGTCGGCCAGGGTCGTCAGCCGCTTGATCTCCCGGCCCTCGAGCAGCGAGGCGCGTTCGCGCTGGCTCTGGTCCGCCTCGAGCTGCACCATGTACGAGGAGTAGGTGCCCTTGAACTCGTGGAGCCGCCCGTCCGACAGGTGCAGGACCTTGTTGATGGATTGATCGAGCAGCTTGAGGTCGTGGCTGACCACGAGGATCGCACCGGGGAACCGCTCCAGCTCCTCCATGAGCCACCGCTTGGCCGGAAGGTCCAGATGGTTGGTGGGCTCGTCGAGGATCATGGTGTCCGGGCCCTGGAAGAGCATCCGGATGAGGTCGACCCGGCGACGCTGGCCGCCGGAGAGGCGTTCGATGTCCTCGAAGAGGAGCTCCTGGCGGAGGCCGAGCCCGTCGGCGAGACGGGCCATTGTCGACTCGGCCTCGTAGCCGCCGTTCTCGCGGAACTGCTCCTCGAGGTCGGAGAAGAGCTCGATGTTCTCGGTGGAGGGGTCCTTGGCCATCTGGTCGCGAGCCTTGTTGAGGGCGTCGTCGAGGACGTCGAGACCGCGACCGGACAGGACGTGGGAGAAGCCGTTCGGCTCGAGTCCGAGACCGTGGGGCACCGGCACCTGGGGTAGGTAGCCGTACGTTCCCCGGATGGCGGCGCTGCCGGTGGATCTGACGTTGTGGCCCGGGTCGTCGATGATGACCGAGATGAACGTCGACTTGCCGGTGCCGTTGCGGCCGACCAGGCCCACCTTCTCACCGGCACCGACGACGAAGGAGGCGTCGCTGAGCAGGGTCCGGTCGCCGATTTCGATGGTGAGGGAGGAACCGACGATCATCTGGGGGAGGGGGTGACCTGGTCACGAACGGAGCGGACTTCCGTGTCGACGTCGGGACACCCAGACGTGGTCAACCGCTTCTAGTGTCCCACAGCCCGGTCCGCCGTCGGCGACGGGGCCCTCATCCGCCGGGACGACCGGACGGCGATCCGCCGGGCCCGGACCGCCCGGTGGCGGACCATGGCCCGGAAGGCGAACTGGTGGACAGGGAACAACACCCACCAGTACGCCAGGCCGACGAGTCCCTTGGTGCGCAGCGATCCGACCTGTTCGATCCGGGTGGGCCTGGTGGACGACACCCGAACGCCGAGCCACGCCTCACCGCAGAACCACGAACGCGAGCTGAGCACCAGCGCCTGGGGCTCCCGTCTCTCCACCGTCCACCAGTCGACGTGGGCGCCCGCCTCGATTCGGGGTGGTCTCCCGAGACGCAGGTCCTCGCCGAAGCGGTGGCCGAGTGCGATACGCAACTGCCAGGCCCAGGGCCACCCGTACCAGGCGAGCTGCCCCCCGAGGTCGTCGAGGTCGGCCTCGACCCCGGCCACCTCGCCCAGCACCGACACGTCAGCCGCCCGGACCCGGGCCGACGAGCGGTCGGTGTAGATCCCGTCCTCGAGCCCGTGCCGTCGCTGGAACAGCGTCGCCGCCACACCGTCGGCCTGTTTGTCGAGGGCGGCGGCGATCGACGCTTCGACCCCCAGCGGCCGAACGGAGAAGGCGACCGCGGTGCGCTCGGCGGTGCGCACCGTCACCTCGTTGGTGAGGCTCTCGATCAGCGAGTGGCTGACCACGCTGTCCACCGGCGTGACCAGGTCGACCCAGTGCGCCGACAAGGAAGGACTCAACACCGGGACCTTGACGATGAGCCGCCGGGGCAGCCCCCGGACGCGAGCGTAGGCGTCCATCATCTCCCGGTAGGTGGTCACCTCCGGACAGCCGATCTCGTACACGCCGGCGGCAACATTGAGGGATTCGGTCAGGAAGTCGAGGAGGTCGCCGACGGCGATGGGCTGCACGCGGGTGTTGACCCACCTCGGGCAGACCATCATCGGCAGCCGCTCCGTGAGGTAGCGGATCATCTCGAACGAGATGCTCCCGGCCCCGAGCACGACGGCGGCACGGAGCTCGACGACCGGCACGCCGGTGGAGGCGAGCACCTGCCCGACCTCCTGGCGGCTGGCCAGGTGCTCGGAGAGCTGACCGTGCCCGAGGCCGCCGAGGTAGATGATGCGCTCGACGCCGGCCTCGGCCGCCGCCTCGGCGAACGAGCGGGCGAGGTGCCGGTCCCGGTCGGCGAAGCCGGCGCCCCCGGCCATGGCGTGGACAAGGTAGTAGGCGGCCGTACAACCAGACAGGGCCCCGACGACCGCACCGGTGCCGGAGAGGTCGACCGGGTGGACGTCGATGTCCGGGCCGCCCACCGTCGTCGCCTCGTTGCGCACCAGGGCACTGACCGGGTGGCCCACCGACACCAGATGGGGCACCAGCTGGCTCCCCACGAAGCCGTTCGCCCCGACCACCGCCACCCTCGCCCGCGGCTCCCGAGGTCCCGTCCCGGTCATCCGCCCGATACCAGCACATCGCCGCCCGCCGGCGGTGTGGGGTCGTCCACGTTGTCGAGCCAGCCCTCGGGGAGGCGCACCGGCCTCGGCCCGTTGGTGTGCCCGCGGGCCATGCGCAGTGCTTCGGTCGGGAACGCCAGCTCCGGGGGGAGGGCGTCGACGAGGTCGTACACCTCGGCCAGCGACCGGGCCTGGGCCAGCGACCGCCGGACCACCGGGCCGACCGGGAATCCGGTCAGGTACCAACCGGAGTGCTTGCGGAACTGTCTGACACCGATGTCCTCTCCGAACGCCTGGCCCAACAACGCGGCATGGGAACGCATCATGGCGGCGATCTCGCCCAGTGCGGGCGGCGCCTGGAGCGGCCGGCCGGCGAACGTGTCGGCCAGATCCCGGAACAGCCACGGACGTCCGAGACAGCCCCGTCCCACCACCACGCCGTCACACCCGGTCTCCGCCACCATGGCCAGAGCGTCGGACGCCTCCCACAGGTCGCCGTTCCCGAGGACGGGGATCGACGTCACCGCTTCTTTCAGCCGGCCGATGGCCTGCCAGTCGGCCCCCCCGGAGTAGAGCTGTTCGGCCGTGCGGGCATGGAGCGTCACGCCGGCGACACCCTCGTCCTCGGCGATGCGAGCTGCCTCGAGGAAGGTCACCCGTCTGTCGTCGATGCCGATGCGCAGCTTCACGGTGACCGGGACCGACCCGGCCGCCGCCACCGCGGCGGCCACGATGGCGCGGAACAGGGCCCGGTGGGCGGGGAGGGCGGCCCCCGCCCCCTGCCGGGTCACCTTGCCGGCCGGGCACCCGAAGTTGAGGTCGATGTGGTCGACGCCGATGGTGCCGACCAGCCGGTGCACCGCTTCTTCCATCACCCGGGGGTCCACCCCGCACAGCTGGACGCTGCGCACCGGTTCGTCCTCCCCGAAGGCGGCCATGCCGAGGGTCTTCGCATTCCCCTCCACCAGGGCCCGGGCGGTGATCATCTCACTGACGTAGAGCCCGGCCCCGAACGTCCGGCACAGGCGGCGGAAGGCGACGTTGGTCACCCCGGCCATCGGAGCCAGCACCACCGGGGGGTCGACGGCGAGGGTCCCGAGCTTGAGGGCGGGTGCGGGAGCGGCGGTGGTGCGCGAGGGGGCGCCTCGGGACCCCGGGCCGACGGTGAGGGCGGTCATGGGCGTGCGGCCGCCCACAGGTCGGTGATCTGGATGCCCAGCTCGGCGAGCAGCGAGCGCAAGAGCGGGAGGGACAGCCCGATGACGTTGCCGGGATCTCCCTCCACCCCGTCGATGAACGGTGCCGACCGCCCGTCGAGGGTGAAGGCGCCGGCCACCGCCGTCGCCTCGCCCGTGGCCAGGTAGGCGTCGAGCTCCGCGTCGGTGGTGACCCCGAAGCGGACAAGGGTCGCCGCCACGCCTGACGATCGGGCCCCTGTCCGTTCGTCGATCACGCAGTGTCCGGTGAGGAGCGTGCCCGAGCGGCCCCGCATGGCGGTCAACCACTTCCGGGCCTCCGACGACGAGGAGGGCTTCCCGAATGGGCGTCCGTCGAACTCGAGCATCGAATCGCACCCGATGACCACGGCGCCACCGCCGGGACGGGCGACGGCGTCCGCCTTGCGCTCCGCCAGGGTGGCGACCATCGCCCGGGTCCCGCCGCCGACATCGTCCTCGGCCACCCCGCTCACCACCACCTGGGGCTCGAAGCCGGCAGCCTCGAGCAGCCGCCGGCGGGCGGGAGAGCCCGAGGCGAGGACGAGTGCACGTTCGGCCATGGCACAAGCGTAGGGGCGGCCCAGCGGTGCAGGATCGCGCCGAGGGCGGGAGATGCGCGATCCTGGTGGCATGACCGACACCGGCATCACCGTCGCACCCACCAGGGTCGACCCCGAACTCGACGGGGACCACGAGCGCATGTCCCACATCGTGCTGGAGGGCTTCAAACCCGAGAAGGGCGACTTCGTCTCGGCCGGCCCGTCCGTGGTGGAGGGAATGGTCAACGGGACCGCAGTCAAGGCGCTGTGCGGGAAGATCTGGGTTCCGGGCCGCAATCCCAAGCGCTACCCGCTGTGCCCCACCTGCAAGGAGATCGCCGAGTCCAGGGGATGGAAGATCCCTGCCGGCTGACTGAGGCCCCCCGCCGGGCCCCCTCCGCCTCACTACGGCAGCGTGCCGATGCCCTTCACGACGAGATACGCGGCGAAGACCAGCTCGACGGTGACGGCGATGGCCCGCGAGTGCCGGCCCACGAAGGTGTGGGTGGCGGCCAGGGGGGCATCAGCCCGTTCGCCGAGCACGGCCACCAGCCCGACGGGCACGACCACCGGTGCCAGGGTGATCACGAAGACGACGGCGAAGTCGACGATCCGTGCCGCGGTCCCGGCCGTCGACCGGGTGATCTCGTGGAGGGCGGCGAGGAACAGCACGAGCGTGGAGAAGTTCACCACCATACCGACCGCCCCGGCGCCGAGGAACCACCAGGTGGGGGCGGTGCTGAGCCGCCCCGACGTCCGCTGCTCGTGCTCTTCACCGGTCGTGGAGTGGTGGTGCAGGGACCGGGCGGCG
Organism: uncultured Acidimicrobiales bacterium; assembly: GCA_963725395.1. GTDB lineage: Bacteria > Actinomycetota > Acidimicrobiia > Acidimicrobiales > RAAP-2 > Bog-756. The sequence goes on from CAVRYH010000013.1 coordinate 628,937, forward strand.
AGCGCAGCCAGCAGCCCGGCGGCCACGAAGTCGATGACGGCGTCGTGCACCGAGTGGTGGTGGGCGCCGTGGCGCAGGTGGCTGAGGACGGTGGCGCCCAGGACGGAGAGGGCGCCGAGGACCAGTGCCGATCCGGCAGCCAGGGCCCAACCCCGGGCCAGCCGCTTGGTCGGCCCCGAGAGCACCATGAGCTGGAGGGCGAACAATGTCGGGCTGACGGCCGCCCCCAGGGCCAGAGGGAGCGTGGACGCCAGCAGAGCTCCCATGGACGCAACGTAGCCCGGGGTGCCGTCGGGACTGAGGTATCACCCCCGCCCGGGGTCGGGCCGCAGCTCGCCGTGGGCGCGGCACCGGGCCCGGTAGCCTCCGGGCGTCACCAGCACCGTCAACCGCACTCCGCAGTCCGGGCAGAACCGTGGCGGGTCGAGTGGCCGGGTGCACCCGGGGCACGAGCCCGAGTCGGCCCCGCACCCCGGGCAGAACCGGGACTGCGTGGCGTGCTCGGTGCCTGCGACACCCTCAGAGGACACCGGTCAGCGCCCCGACCGGCATCCGGAGGTCGGACAGCATCCGGAGGTCCTCGTCGGCGGAACGACCGAGGGTGGTCAGGTAGTTGCCCACGATGAGCGCATTGATGCCGGAGGTCATCCCCATCGCCTGGAGCTCGCGCAACGTCACCTCGCGGCCGCCGGCGTAGCGGAGGATCACTCCGGGCAGGCCCAGTCGGAAGAGGGCGATCCAGCGGATGGCCTCCCAGGCGGCGACCGGCTCCTCGTCGCCGAGCGGTGTGCCCGGACGGGGGTTGAGGAAGTTGAGCGGCACCTCGGTCGGGTCGAGCTCTTGTAGTTGGAGGATCAGCTCGATCCGCTGCCCGTCGGACTCGCCCATGCCGATCAGGGCGCCGCAGCAGAGTTCCATCCCGTGGCTGCGCACCAGCCGGCAGGTCGCCTCACGCTCCTCCCAGGTGTGGGTGGTCACCACGTTCGAGAAGAAGGAGCGGGCCGTCTCGAGGTTGTGGTTGTAGCGGTGGACGCCACCCTCGGCGAAGCGGCGGGCCTGGTCGTCGGTGAGGAGCCCGGCGCTGACCGCCACATTGAGCCCGGTCCTCTCCCGGATCATCGGGACCAGCTCGAGGATCCGCAGGACCGTCCGCTCGTCGGGGCCGCGGACGGCCAGCACGATGCAGAACTCCGATGCGCCGGCGGCCCTCGTCTCCTCGGCGGCGCGGAGCACCTCACCGGCGTCGAGGAACGGGGTGGCCTTGACCGGGGTGTCGAACCTCGACGACTGGGAGCAGAAGTGGCAGTCCTCGGGGCAGCCGCCGGTCTTGGCCGAAAGGATGCCCTCGACCTCGACCTCGGGTCCGCACCAGGACAGTCGCACCTGGTGGGCCAGGGCGGCGAGCGAGGTCACCCATTCGTCGGGGAGCTCGGCCAACCCGGTCAGCTCCCCGCCGCTCAGCAGGCGCCTCTCGTCGAGCAGCGCGGTCTCGGCAGCGGCCAGTCGGGCCCGGGCGGTCTGGGAATCGATCTCGGGTCGCACCGGCGCCCTCCGGGCCGTGGTGCGGTTGGGCGCCGAGAGGGTGACGGTGGTACGGATGGGGGTGTCAGCGGTGTCGCCGGGCATGCCGTTACGGTAGTTGGCCCGGGCCAACCGGGAAAAAGACGACAGGGAGACCGCCGTGGCATGGGACTTTTCCACCGAGCCCGAGTTCGAGGAGCAACTGGGCTGGATGCGCCAGTTCGTCCGGGACGAGGTGTTCCCTCTCGAGACCCTCGACCTGAGCCACGGTGCCCTGCTCGAGGCGGTCAAGCCGATGCAGGAGGAGGTCAAGAGCCGGGGCCTCTGGGCGTCCCATCTCCCGCCCGAACTGGGCGGTGGTGGCTTCGGCCAGGTGAAGCTCGGGCTCATGCACGAGATCCTCGGCCAGACCCCCTACGGTCCCGTGGTGTTCGGGAACAACGCCCCCGACTCGGGCAACGCCGAGCTGCTGGCCATCGGCATCGACTCCTCGGGTCGGGAGGACCAGCGCGAACGCTGGCTGCTCCCACTGCTCGACGGGCGGATGCGGAGCGGTTTCTCCATGACCGAGCCGGGCGCAGGGGCCGACCCGACGATGATCTCGACCGCGGCGGTGCGGGACGGGGACGAGTGGATCATCGACGGCCACAAGTGGTTCACCACCAACGGCTCGGTGGCCGACTTCCTCATCGTGATGGCGGTGACCAACCCTGACGTCCACCCCTACCAGGGTTGCTCGATGATCGTGGTGCCGGCCGACACCCCGGGGGTGGAGATCGTGCGCGACGTCGCCACCATGGAGGACCCCGTCGAGCACTTCGGGAAGTTCGGCGGCCACGCCGAGATCCGCTACCACGAGGTGCGGGTGCCCTACGACCACCTGGTCGGCCAGGAGGGCGAGGGCTTCCTCCTGGCCCAGAAGCGGCTGGGACCGGGCCGGATCCACCACTGCATGCGTTGGTTGGGCCAGTCCCGACGGGCTTTCGACATGCTGTGCGAGCGGGCGGTCTCCCGCACCACCCACCACTCCCTGTTGGCCGAGAAGCAGACCATCCAGAACTGGGTGGCCGACTCCCTGGCCGAGATGACCGCCGCCCGGCTCATGACGCTCTACGCGGCGTGGAAGATGGACACCGAGGGGGCCTCGGCCGCCCGGGTGGAGATCGCCATGATCAAGTACTACGGCGCCGAGGTCCTCTACAACGTGATCGACCGCGCCATCCAGGTCCACGGTGCCCTGGGCTTCTCCACCGACCTCCCGCTCGAGTCGATGTACCGCCACGCCCGGGCGGCGCGCATCTACGACGGACCCGACGAGGTGCACCGGGTGACGGTGGCCCGCCAGACCCTGAAGACCTACAAGCCGGTCGAGGTCCCGAGCGAGCACGTGCCGACCCGTCGCGCCGACGCCAAGAGGCGCTTCGCCCACCTGCTCGACGTCGAGACGGCCGACCGCTGAGCCGGATCGCCCGAGGGTGCGCGCTCAGGCCGGCAGGTCGGTGAACCGGGGCGGTCGCTTCTCGCGCAACGCGGCCACCCCCTCCCGGTAGTCGGGGCCCGCCATCATTGGGTCGAGGAGGGCTTCGGCGTTGGCCACGGCCTGGGCGGCCGTGAGGTGGAAGGCCTCGTAGACCTGGAGTTTGGAGGCGGCCATCGAGGCGGGGGAGACGGTCGTGGCCAGCATCCGGGCGTACTCACCCACGTGCTCGGCCAGCTCCTCTTGGCGGACGACGGCACTGACCAGGCCGAGGGTGAGTGCCTCCTCGGCCTCGAACGTGCGGCTGGACAGGATGAGCTCGAGGGCCCGGGCCTGGCCGATCAGCCTCGGGAGCAGCCAGGCCAGGCCGAAGGCGCAGGGCAGCCCGAGCCTCCCGTGGGCCGTCGTCAGCTTGGCGCCCGAGGCGGCGAAGCGAACGTCGCAGTAGCAGCTGAGGGCGAACCCGATGCCGGCCGCCGGCCCGTTCACCGCGGCGATGATCGGTTTTGGTATCCCGAAGTGGTAGGCCAGTTCGGCGTCGAACTCGGGCCGCACGCCGAAGCCGGGCCGGTCAAGGTCGTCGGAGTCCCACGATTCGTAGGCGCCGCGGTGGGCGTGGCCGGCCAGGTCGTCTGACTCCGCTCCGGCACAAAAGCCGCGTCCGCTCCCGGTGACCACGATCACCCTCACCTCGGGATCGTCCGACGCCCGCCGCAGCAGGGACCGGTATTCGGAGTTCATCTGGGACGTCCATGCATTCAGGCGCTCGGGACGGTCGAGGGTGATGGTCGCCACCCGCTGCTCGACGGCGTAGCGGGTGGCCTCCAGTGCGATGGGCGCCGACGATGCCATCAGCCCGCGGCCGGACCGGCTGTGGTCATCGTCGACCCGGTCAGTCTCAGCCGCTGGTCAGTAGCGGTAGGTGTCCGGCTTGTACGGACCGTCCACCGACACACCGATGTACTCGGCCTGCTCCTTGGTCAGCGTGGTCAACCGCACCCCGAGGGCGTCGAGGTGGAGGCGGGCCACCTTCTCGTCGAGGTGCTTCGGCAGCACGTAGACCTTGTTCTGGTAGTGGCCCTCGTTGTTGAACAGCTCGATCTGGGCCATGGTCTGGTTGGTGAACGAGTTGGACATCACGAAGCTCGGGTGTCCGGTGGCGTTGCCCAGGTTCAGCAGCCGCCCCTCGGACAGGATGATGACGGTGTGACCGTCGGGGAAGATCCACTTGTCCACCTGGGGCTTGATGTTGACCCGCTCGATGCCGTCGATCTTCATCAGCCCGGCCATGTCGATCTCGTTGTCGAAGTGGCCGATGTTCCCCACGATGGCCTGGTGCTTCATCTGGGCCATGTCGTCCGCCGTGATGACGTCCTTGTTGCCGGTGGTCGTCACGAAGATGTCGGCGGTGGCCACCACGTCGGCCAGGGTCGCCACCTGGTACCCCTCCATGGCCGCCTGCAGGGCGCAGATCGGGTCGATCTCGGTGACCACCACCCGGGCCCCCTGGCCGCGGAGTGAGTCGGCGCAACCCTTACCCACGTCCCCGAACCCGCAGACCACGGCCACCTTGCCCCCGATGAGGGTGTCGGTGGCCCGGTTGATCCCGTCGATCAGCGAATGGCGGCAGCCGTACTTGTTGTCGAACTTGGACTTGGTCACCGCGTCGTTGACGTTGATGGCGCTGAACAACAGCTCGCCGGCCTGCTCCATCTCGTTGAGGCGGTGGACCCCGGTGGTCGTCTCCTCGGACACGCCCTTGATCCCCTGGGCGATCCTGGTCCAACGACCCGGGTCCTCGGACAGCCCGGCGGCGAGTACGCCCAGTACGACGGCGAACTCCTCGGACTCGGCGGTCGACGGATCGGGGACGGCCCCGGCCTTTTCGAACTCGACGCCCTTGTGCACGAGCAGGGTGGCATCCCCGCCGTCGTCCAGGATCATGGTCGGCCCGCCTTCGGGCCACAGCAGCGCCTGCTCGGTGCACCACCAGTACTCCTCCAGCGACTCGCCCTTCCAGGCGAAGACGGGGACGCCCGAGGGGGCCTCGGGGGTCCCGTGCGGGCCGACGGCCACAGCGGCGGCGGCGTGGTCCTGGGTCGAGAAGATGTTGCAGCTGGCCCAGCGCACCTCGGCGCCCAGCGCGGTCAGCGTCTCGATGAGCACCGCGGTCTGGATGGTCATGTGGAGCGACCCGGTGATCTTGGCCCCGCGCAGCGGCTGCTCTAAGGCGTGCTCGGCCCGCATGGCCATGAGACCCGGCATCTCGTGCTCGGCCAGTTCGATCTCCTTGCGTCCGAACTCGGCGAGGGAGAGGTCGGCCACCTTGAAGTCGTTGTGGCGGTGCTCGCTGGTCATGGGATCTCCTTCGCTGGGCCCGGTCACCGTCAGTGCCGGGGGATCGTGCGCACACGTGCCACACGAGGGTGGCGGCCGTGTCCGAGGCGTGACCGACGGGGCCGGATGGGACGCACCGTGGATATCGGCACGTGCATGGTACCCCACGAGGACGAAGGGCTCCCGGCTGGGAGGCGTGCCGGTGCCGCGATCCTCGGGCCTGCCGCCGCCCACCGCTACCATCGGGACTGGCCACCCAGACTGGTTCAACGGGCGGCCAGGAGCGGGGGATGAGGATGACCGACGGACGCGACCACACTGGCCTGCACGGCGAACGGGGAGGCCGGCGCCGGGCCGGCGGCGGCTGGTGGGCCGCCGCCGCACTGATCTCGGCCGTCACCCTCGGTGGCGGGGTGCTCGCTGCCTGCGGATCGTCCTCATCGGCGACGACCTCGACGGCGGGCGGGGCGGTCCTGTTGGTGGGCACGTTCCACGGGCATGCCGGCGGCTACAAGACGATCCAGTCGGCCGTCGACGCCGCCAAGCCGGGTGACTGGATCCTCGTGGCCCCAGGGGACTACCACGAGGACGCTGACGAGTCCGGGGTCCACACCGATCCGGCCGCCGGCGACATGGGGGGCGTGATGATCACGACCTCGGACCTCCACCTGCGGGGGATGGACCGCTCGACGGTGATTGTCGACGGCACCGATCCGAGCTCGTCCGGCCCCTGCAGTTCGGCACCGAGCGCGCAGAACTACGGGGCCAAGGGCACCAACGGCCAGACCGTCGGACGCAACGGGATCCTGGTGTGGAAGGCCGACGACGTCTCGGTCCAGAACCTCACCGCCTGCAACTTCCTCGCCGGCACAGGCGACTCGGGCAACGAGATCTGGTGGAACGGAGGCGCCGACAGCGGCAAGATCGGGCTCAAGGGCTATTCGGGCAGCTATCTCACGGCGACCTCGACCTTCTTCAGCAGCGAGGGCACGCCCGACCAACAGGAGTCCTCCGCTGCCCAGTACGGCATCTTCTCCTCCAACGCCGAGGGACCCGGATCGTGGAACCAGCTCTACGCCAGCAACTTCAACGACTCGGGGATGTACGTGGGTGCCTGCCACCAGCTGTGTGACGTGACCATCGACCACGCGTGGATGGAGTTCAACGCCCTCGGTTATTCGGGGACCAACTCGGGAGGGGCGGTTGTGGTGGAGAACTCCCAGTTCGACAACAACCAGGACGGGATGGACACCAACACCCAGATCGACGGGGATCCGCCGGCCCCCCAGAACGGTGCATGCCCGAACGGGGGGATCAGCCCGATCACCCACACCCATTCCTGTTGGGTGGCGATCCACGACAACTTCCACGACAACAACAACCCGGACGTCCCCGAAGCCGGCAATGCCGCCGCCGGGCCGACCGGCACGGGGATGACGCTGTCGGGGGGTCGCAACGACACGGTGATGGACGACACGTTCTCCAACAACGGGGCCTGGGGGTTCTTGATGGTCCCGTACCCCGACTCGGGGACCCCGTCGCTCAACCAGTCCTGCCCGGGCACCGGTGGCGTCGAGACGGCCGGCTTCGGCTGCGTCTACGACCCGATGGGCGACGCGCTGGTGGACAACACGTTCAGTCACAACGCCTACTTCGGGAACCCTGGCAACGCCGACTACGGGCAGATCGTGCTCGACGCCGGCCAGCCGCAGAACTGCTTCTCGGGGAACACCGCCCCCAACGGGAGCATCCCCGCCGACCTCGAGCAGACCCAGCCCACGTGCGGGAAGATCACGACGGCCTCCAACACGGGCGGCCCGTTGCTCGGACAGGTGCTGTGTGACTCCGGCTTCGGCACATGTCCGGCCGGCGCCAACTACCCGGCCCGCACCGGCGTGGTGATGCACCCGTTGCCACAGGGGCTGCCCACCATGGCCGACCCCTGCACGGGCGTTCCGGCCAACGCCTGGTGCCAGGGCGGCAAACCGGTCTGAGGTCAGGGACCGGCCAGGGAGGCGGACAGCGGGAGGCTCGAGGACGACTGCCCGACCGACACCGTGTAGTCGCCGGGCACCGAGGTCCACGCCCCGTTCAGGTACGCCGTGAACGACGAGGACGGAATGGTCAGCGAGACCGTGCGGCTCTGTCCGGGGGCCAGCTCGACCGCCCTGAATGCGGCCAACTGGTCCGGTGGCTCGCCTGCCGCCGGGGGCTGGGTCACGTAGGCCTCGGGCACGGCGGTGCCCGATCGTCTCCCGGTGTTGGTGACCACGAGGCTGACCGTGGCGCCGTCACGGGTTCGACGGGCGGTCAGACCGCTCAGTCGGAACCGGGTGTAGGTGAGGCCGAAGCCGAACGGGAACAGGGGTTTGACGCCCGTGGCGTCGTTGAAGCGGTAGCCGACCTCCAGCCCTTCGGAGTAGGTGGCCACGAGGTCGGTGCCGGGCCACTGGCTCGTCGTGGAGATGGCGCTCGTCGCCTCGCTCTGCGGGAAGGTGACCGGCAGGCGGCCCGAGGGGTCGACGTCGCCGAACAGGAGCGAGGTGACGGCCGCGCCGTCCTCCTCGCCCGGGTACCAGTCCTCGATCACCGCGGCCACCCGACCCAACCACGGCATGACGACCGGTCCGCCGGTGTTGAGCACCACCACGGTGTGTCGGTTCGCCGCCGCCACCTTCTCGATGAGCGCGTTCTCGTCACCGGGCAGCGACAGCGAGGGCCGGTCGAAGGCCTCGGAATTGAAGTCGCCGGCGAACACGACGGCGGTGTCGGCCCGGGCGGCCACCCTGGCCGCCCGGGCGAGCTCGGGGGTGGCGTACTCCCAGCCCAGGGTCAGGTTGCTCCGAACCACCGCCGCCTCTCCGGTCGGCGTGGTCTTGTCGAGAGGGTCCCACGTCAGGTCCAACCGGTAGGCGTGTCCGGCGGTGAGCGACACCGTCTGGGACCACCGCCCCGCACCGTGGACCAGCGGGTCCGAGACGGCCGGCGCCCCGTCGAGGGTGAGGCTCGCCGCACCGTCGCCTTGGAGCGCGACGGTATAGAGGCCGGACCGCTTCGGCGTGAGCGTCCCGGTGAATGTGGCGTCGGCGCCGGACCAGCCGGCGGGGAGCTCGATCGCAGACCGGGTTGACGACACCCGGGACCCGAGAGGCCCGAGGGTGAGGCTCCCCGTGCCCTGGCCGAGCGGCCGATGGGCGAGGTCGACCGGTGAGGACGGGAGGAGCGAGCCGGGCAGTCGACGGTTCGTCACCGGTCGCGGGCCGAGCGACAGGTCGACGGTCGGCTCGACCGTCCGGACCGACTGTCCGGTCGTGGTGGCGAGCGTGGTCGCCGTTCCCGGGAGGGTTCGGGCCAGGGTGAGGGTGAGGCCGTGCCCGCCGCCCGACGACGGGGTCAGCAGCCCGCTGGGCACCGGGGGCAGGTTCCTCGTGGTGCTCCCTCCGTCGACGTAGGTCACCTCCGCGCCCGTCCCGATCCGGTGGCGGATGGCGGCAAGGGGACTCGAGACGAAGGGGGCGACGACGTGGGAGCTCCCGTACCCGGTGGTCACCGGCGCGTCGGCGGCGTCGGCGCCGATGACGGCCACCGACCGGCTCGGTGAGGCATCGAGGGGGAGCACCGGGCCGGCGTTCTTGAGGAGCACTGCTGATCGCTCGGCGGCGCGGAGGGCGAAGTCCGTGTCCGCATCGGTGGCGACATCGGCCCCGGGGGACCCGCTCGGCGGCTGGCCGACCAGGCCGCCGGCGAACAGCAGGGTGACGATCCGGGTCACGGCGGCATCGACAGCGGCGATGGGCAGCTCGCGGTCGTGGACCAGGGCGGACAACTCACCCACCCGGGCCGGTTTGATGGCGTCGGTCCCCGAGATCAGGGCGTCGGCCGGGTCGTGCACGGCGCCGAGGTCGGATCGGACCAGTCCGGTGAACCCCCACTGGGACAGGATCGCCTGCAACTGGGGGTCCTGGCACTGGTAGATCCCGTTGAGCTGCGGGTAGGCGCACATCACCGTGGCTACGTGCGCCTCGGTGACCGCAGCCTTGAAGGGGGGGAGATAGATCTCCTGGAGGGCGCGTTCGGACACCACGTCGTCGAGCACCCCCCGGTCCGTCTCCTGGTTGTACACGGCGAAGTGCTTGGCCATGGCCATTGCCCCCGTCGATTGGATGCCTTCGATGTCGGCGACGCCCATCGCCGACACCAGCGTCGGATCCTCGCCGAATCCCTCGAATGCCCGGCCGCTCTCGGGCACCCGATCGATATTGAGGTCCGGGCCCTGGACAACGTCGATCGCCTGCCCGGTGGCCTCGTCGCCCTGGACCTGGCCATAGGTCCTGGCGATCGGGGGATCGAAGGTGGCGGCGATGCCGAGCGGGGCGGGTAGTTGGGTGACGTCGACGGCACCGAAGGCGACGCCCTGGGTCCCGTCCTGCAGGGTGAGCGCCGGGATGCAGAGCCGCGGCACGCCGGCGTCGATGTTCTCGAACTCGTCGGTCTCGTGCAGTGTGAGCTCACCGAGCTTCTCGCCGAGGGTCATCCTGGCCACCACGAGCCGGGCCAACGCGGTATCGGACTCGTGCCGGCTCATCGCCGAGGCCAGCCACGGGCACTGGGTGGTGACGTCAGCGGTCGCGGTCGCTCCCGGCACCGCGGACGGGGCGGGTGTCGACCCGGCCACCGCGCCGACGACACCGGTCGGAACCGAGCTGCGCGCCAGGAGCACCACCAAGGCGGCGAAGGCGACGACGCCGAGGACCAGCCACGTCCTTCTTGTCCGGAACCGTCTATCGGGGTCACGACGGGTGGTTTGCGGATTGTCGGGCGGGAGGCTCACAGTCGGTGGCCACCCTACCGATCGGCCCTCCCGACGTCCGGTCGCGCCGGGCCACACTCCCGCCTAGTAGTTGACCAAATCAGTCGGATTTGGAAGGATCGGGGTTGACGGACGCGGTCCCCGCTCGGCGAGTGACGCCAGGGGTTGTCCGAAGGAGGCCAATGCCATGTCGGAATGGGGATTCGAGACACGCCAGATCCATGCCGGTACATCGCCCGACCCCACCACGGGTGCCCGGGCCGTGCCCATCTACCAGACCACCAGCTACACCTTCCGCGACACCGCGCACGCGGCGGCCCTGTTCGGGCTCGAAGAGCTCGGGAACATCTACACCCGCATCATGAATCCGACCCAGGCCGTGTTCGAGGAGCGGGTCGCCGCGCTCGAGGGCGGTGTGGCGGCGCTGGCCGTGGCCAGTGGTCAGGCGGCGGAGACCATCGCGCTGCTCAACCTGGCCGAGAACGGCGGACACGTGGTGTCGTCGGCCTCGCTCTACGGGGGCACCTACAACCTGCTGCACTACACATTGCCCAAGTTCGGGGTCGAGGTGACCTTCGTCGAGGATCCCGACGACCTGGACGCGTGGCGGGCCGCTGTGCGGCCCAACACCAAGGCCTTCTACGCCGAGAGCCTCGGGAACCCCAAGGGTGACGTGCTGGACTTCGAGAACGTCTCGGCGATCGCCCACGAGCACCGGATCCCACTGGTGGTGGACAACACGCTGCCCACGCCGTACCTGGCCCAGCCCCTCCTCAACGGGGCCGACATCGTGGTCCATTCGGCCACCAAGTTCATCGGCGGGCACGGGACCTCCATCGGGGGGATCATCGTCGACGGAGGGACCTTCGACTACGAGGGCAGTGGGCGCTTCCCCGGATTCACCGAGCCGGACCCGAGCTACCACGGGCTCGTCTTCGGCCAACTTCCCGAAGCGCTGTTCCCCGCCCGCTACGTCCTGAAGGCCCGGCTCCAGTACCTGCGGGACATCGGGCCGGCCATCGCCCCCCTCAACTCCTTCCTCTTCCTCCAGGGGCTCGAGACGCTGAGTCTCCGCATGGAGCGCCACGTCCAGAACGCCACCACCGTGGCCAACTGGCTGGAGGCCCGCGACGACGTTCGCTGGGTCACCTACCCGGGGCTCGAGTCGAGCCCGTGGCACCATCGACAGGAGCGCTACCTGCCCAAGGGCGGTGGGGCGATCCTGGCCTTCGGGATCAACGGGGGGGCCGAGGCGGGCCGGACCTTCATCGAGGGGCTCGAGCTGTTCAGCCACCTGGCGAACGTCGGTGACGTGCGCAGCCTGGCTATCCATCCGGCGTCCACCACCCACTCCCAGCTGAGCGAGGCGGAGCAGCTCACGACCGGTGTCACCCCCGACCTGGTGCGCCTGTGCATCGGCCTCGAGTCGATCGAGGACATCATCGGCGACCTCGAAGCCGGGTTCCGCGCCATCAAGGGGGCGTGACGCAGCCGGCGATCGCCGGGGTGTGGCAACCCGGGGATCCTCCGGGAGGGCGCCGGTTCGCCACGTTGGTGTCGGCCGGTGACGAGCCGCTGCCGCTCGAGGCCGGTGGGCGCCTCGGTGAGGTGACCGTGGCCTACGAGACCTGGGGCGAACTGGACGCGGGCGCCACCAACGCGGTGCTGGTGCTCCACGCCCTCACCGGTGACTCGCACGCCGCCGGGCCACCGGGGCCCGGCCATGTGGAGCCGGGCTGGTGGGACGCGATGATCGGTCCGGGGGCGCCCATCGACACGGACCGGTACTTCGTGGTGTGCCCGAACGTGCTGGGTGGCTGTTCGGGCACCACAGGCCCGGCGTCGGCGGCATCCGACGGGACGCCCTACGGATCCCGGTTCCCCCTGGTGACGGTCCGTGACCAGGTTGCGGTCGAGGTGGCGCTGGCCGACCACCTGGGCATCCGAGCCTGGTCGGGGATGGTCGGGGGGTCGATGGGCGGGATGAGGGCGCTCGAGTGGTGCGTCGGCCATCCCGACCGGGTCCACAGGGCCGTCGTCCTGGCCGTGGGCGCCGCGGCCAGCGCCGAGCAGATCGCACTGTGCGCGCTGCAGATCAGGGCCATCCGCTCGGATCCCGCCTTCGCCGGCGGGGACTATTACCTCACCGGCACCCGTCCCGCCGAGGGACTGGCACTGGCCCGTGGGCTCGGCCAGGTGTCCTACCGGACCGAACGCGAGCTGGCGACCCGGTTCGGTCGTCGGGCCCAGGCGGAGGAGGATCCGCTCAAGGGAGGCAGGTTCGCCGTCGAGTCGTACCTCCAACATCAGGGGGAGAAGCTGGTCCGTCGCTTCGATCCCAACGCGTACATCGTCCTCAGCGAGGCGATGAACCAGCACGACGTGGGTCGCGGGCGGGGCGGGATCGACGAGGCCCTGGCCCGGGTGGCCGCTGACGTGACGGTGGCCGGTATCGACTCCGACCGGCTCTACCCGATCTCCCTCCAGGAGGAGATCGCCCGGGGCCTCGGGGGCCGACCGGTCGTCACCATCACCTCGGCGTCGGGCCATGACGGCTTCCTCCTGGAGATGGACCAGGTCGGGCACCTCGTGGCCACCGCGCTTCGCGACTGAACGGCCTGCCCCGACCGCGTCGCTCCGCCGTGCGCCGGCGGTGCGTCGCGCCGATCGGTCTCCGGGTCAGCCGCCCCGGGGACCGCCATCCCTCCCTGGAACGCCACCGCTCCGCCGTCCCACCCGATCCCCGCAGGCCGGGTCCCCATTCCCGTCTGTGCTCGCTCGGTAATTAGTGTGATATAGTAATTGTGTAATCAAACCGAGGGAAGGGAGCACCGACATGGGACCTCGAGGAAGACCAGGCCGAGCGGCCGAGGAGCGGGTTCCGACCGAGGGGCTCGAGGGCTGGTTAACCGGGCGGTTGCCCGACGACTGGTTCGAAGCTGCGCCGAGCGTGAGCGTCGACCGCGACGAGATCGTGGTCATCGGGCCGCTGGCCGCCCCGGGGGTGCCCGGTGAAGCCGACGAGGTGACCCGGTCGGCGGCCGAGGCGGGCCGGATCACCCGCTTCCGCGAGGACACCCGCGAGGAGCGCATGGCCATCGACCGTGAGGCCCAACACCGCTTCGGTCGGAGCATCGCCTGGGGGGCGCGGGTCGGGGGGACCACGGCGCTGTTCACCAACCTGTCGGTTCCGGTCATGACCCGGTTGCGTCAGCCCGAGCGGCTCGTGCTCGACACCCTGGTGGACAGCGGGGTGGCCCGCAGTCGCTCGGATGCTCTCGCCTGGTGCGTGAAGCTCGTGGCCGCCAACACCGATGCGTGGCTACAGGACCTGCGCACGGCCATGGAGGCCGTCGAGTCGGTGCGACAGCAGGGTCCCGACGTCGCCTAGGGCTTCCTGACCGAGGGTTGACGTTACACATCCACCCCATGATGGGGTCCGGCGATGGACGCTTTGGTTCCTACCAAAGAATCAAGGAGCCCATCACCGTGACCCCAGCAGAGATCATCTATCAGCGACGCGTCCGTTTGCTTGATCTGGCCCGAGAGACCGGCAACGTGGCCGAGGCCTGCCGGAACTTCGGGGTGTCCCGCACCCGTTTCTACGAGTGGAGGTCCCTGGCCGAACGCTATGGACTCGAGGCTTTGATGCCCAAGGCCCGACGGACACCCCAGTTACCCAACGCCACTCCCACCCACGTGGTGGCCGAGCTGCTCACCCTGGCTGTGGTGGAGCCGACCATCGGGTGCCGCCAATACGCCGACCGGCTAGATGACCAGGGCTATTCCATCGCCCCCTCGACCGTGCAGCGACACCTGGTGGCCCACGGACTCGGGGAAGCGGTCCCAGCGGGTGGCCCGGGCGGCCGCCATCACCATGATGACCACCGGCCTCGTGACCGAGGCGGCCCGGGAGGAGGATCCCTTCGGGTTCTGCCTCGCCGTTGGCTGCCCAGGGGAGTTCCTCTGCCTGGACAGCTTCTACGTCGGGAACCTCAAAGGCGTGGGCAAGGTCTACCAACTCACCGCCATCGACGTCTTCACCCGGTGGGCGACCGTCGCCATCGTGCTCGGACCGGTGAACGCCACCCACACCATTCGCTTTCTCGACCAGGTGCTCAAGCACTTCCGACGGCTCGGAGTGGGCGTTCGGGCTGTGCTCACGGACAACGGGCCCGAATATGGCGCATCGGGGTTCCGGGCCCA